>DEOB01000008.1 GCA_002359895.1 Stenotrophomonas sp. UBA2629 | reverse complement strand
TTTTTACTCATTCAAGCCGATACCGCTTCGCGACTCGGCTTAATTCAGGCGTTAGGCGACATTGGGAAACATTGGTGGGTTGTTCTGTCTTCGGGTACAGCATTGGCTGTTTGGCAATCGACTCCGGGCATCGGTCACCACTGTTTTCGCCATCGGTCAGTTAACCACTTCGCCCTATGCATCATTGCTTCATCACACTTGTTTCGTTCGGCTTCGGTCGCGCCGCGCTGCAAGGTTTCCCGGGCAAGCCCCGGTCTTGCGGGCTGTGGCATCATCGTGCTTCGCTGTACGGTAAACGCGGCGGCAATGGCCAAACGGAAAGTTGGCTGGCCAATCCCGCCTAACAAATCATCCAAGCCGACGTTGCTTCGCAACGCGGCTTAATTCAGGCGTTAGGCATAAGGGGAGAACGGCATGTCGAGTAAAGCGTCCTCTTTAATTCGACCCACCTTGAGCATTCTTGCCCCGACAAATTTGCATAGGGAGTAGCGGCGCAAGCCTGCACTTATGTTCGTACGTATGATGCAGTCCGTCGCTCCTGAGTACCGATAACATGTCCGGGCGAGATCGCTTCGCCGCCCGACTGAATCAGCTGACGCGGCGCGCTCAAACATCTGCAACGTCATTGCGAGAAGGACAACCGGATGCTTCCATCTTTAACACCGATGTTGACTGGGGCGCTTCTGTTGCTCACAACATTCGCTGCGGTCGGCTCAGATGCAAATTCGTACCCTGCGGGACGCTCAGAGACAGCATCACAACCGACGCATACAGATGCCGATGGTTCGCCCGCGCGCATCTACACGCAAGAAGTGGCGCTATGGGCGGAAGGTTCCCAAGTGCTTGTGGATGGAATGAGAGCACTTGCTCACGAGAAGTGGGCCTCGACCCGCCCGACTTATCTTGTCTATCCGCCGAAGGTGAACTCCTCGCGTGCTGCGATCCTTGTTTTTCCCGGAGGCGGCTTCAAGGCCTTGGCGATCGGCCCCAACAGCACGCTGGGGCTCAATGGGACAGATGTGTGCGGATGGCTGACCGAATCAGGCATCACCTGCATTCTCGTGAAGTACCGTGTGCCGAACACCGGATGCAACTGGAACAGCGAAACCAGAAGGCATGAACAGCCGGACATCCCCATGGCATTACAGGATGCCCAGCGCGCCATTTCTCTTGTCCGGCATAACGCTGATGCGTACGACGTTGATGCAGACAGGATTGGTGTGATGGGATTTTCGGCGGGAGGAAACCTGGCAGTTCTTTCATCCACTACCTTCAGACATCGAGCCTACGTGCCGATCGATGAGATCGACCAGGTGAGCAGCCGGCCTGACTTTGCCATACCTGTTTATCCGGGGCACCTGACAATGGAGCACAAGAACAAAACTCCAAAAGCGGTCGCAGCACAGGAGCTGAACACCGACATTGAAGTTTCAAGCGACATACCCCCCACTCTTCTGGTGCATGCCAAAGATGACGCCGTCGATCCAGCGTATTACTCACAGGTATATGAGAGAGAGTTGAAGAAGGCCGGTGTGAACGTGGAGCTGATGCTCTATGAGAGCGGCGGACATGCTTTTGGCGTAAGAAAGCAAGGCAAAGACAGCGACCGATGGACCGACGATGCGCTCCACTGGCTTCGCCGGATCGACATTCTTTGAAGGTCCGGCCATTTCTGGCTGCGTCAATCAGCAATCACAATCCTGCCACTTTCGGCTGCAGGCATTCGGATGCCGAAATTTCCAGAATGGCGGTGAAGGAATGCGGCACTCTTAGGACTTCACGAACGGCTCGCCCGGCGTGATACCCAACTCTGCCAGCACAGCAGCGGTGGACTCGCCGACGCTGTCCAGCTGCGGGTTGATGCGGCCGGGCTCGTTGGCGAACTTGATGGGGATGCCGAGATGCGTGCCGCCGTGGTCGTCGGTCCACACCATTTCGCGTGCGTGGGTGTGTGGGTCGTTGAAGGCTTCGGTAAGGGTTTTTACCGGCGCCCAACATACGTCGATGTCGTGCAGGAACAGGCTCCATTCCACCAGCGGGCGACGAGAGAACGTTTCCGCCAGGAACGCTTTGACCGGATCCTGCCCCGGCCCCGGTGGTAGATGACACAGGTGAATGAGATCGGGGCGGCCGAGTGCGACCAGCAGGTTCTCGGCGAACTTGTGCTCGGCGCCGCCCAACGCAATCCAACGGTCATCCGCGCAGCGGTACAACTTGTACAGGGCATTGCCGCCCCAACTGCGCTCTTCATGGACGACCGGATCGCGGCCAAGTGCGAATGGCGGGCCGAGGACATTGGGCAGCCACGCCATCAGCGCATCCTGCATGGACAGATCGATGTAGTCGCCCTGCCCGGTGCGCTCGCGGCGGAACAACGCCATCAGGATGCCGTTGAGTGCCATCAACGAGCCTGCCATGTCGGCCACTGGCATGTGCGGCATGGCAGGCGTTCCATCGGGTGCGCGGTTGAGGCTGACCACACCGCTGTCGGCCTGCATGGCCAGATCGTGCGCCGGACGATTGACCTTGGGGCCGGTCTGGCCGAACGCGCTGATCGCGCAGTACACCAGCGTGGGATTGATGGCCTTGCAGCTGGCGTAGTCAATACCAAGACGTTGCGCGACACCCGGGCGGAATGCTTCCACCACGACATCCGCCCATTCAACCAGTTTTGCGAACGCGGCTTTGCCCTCGCTGCTTTTGAGATCAAGCACGATGCAGCGCTTACCGCGATGTGTGTTGCGAAACCAGGTGCTGACGCCGGCCTGTTTCAGCCCCACCTCGCGCACGGGTTCGCCCGAAGGCGGCTCAATCTTGATCACGTCCGCGCCGTGGTCGGCCATCATCATGGTCAGGTGCGGGCCAGGCAGGAACAGGGATAGATCGAGAACGCGTACACCTTCCAACTTCATCGTCGTGCTCCTTGGCGTTACGCGCCCAGCAGGCGTGCGCAGTCGGCGTCACTGTAGCCAAGCTCGCGCAGCAGCGCGCCGGCATCGGCATTCAATGCCGGACAGGCATCGCCCGACAGACGCTGGCCGTCGAGCTTGATGGGATTGCGCAGCATGCGCTGCGTGCCTTGCGGGTGCGCTACCTGCTGCAGCATGTCCACGTCGCGCACATACGGGTTGTTCAGCGCCTGTGCGATATCCAGCACCGGTGCGACCGGAATGCGCCCGGCGAACTTCTGCGTCCAGTACGCGGTAGGTTGCGTGCTGAGAATTCCGTCGACCAGCACCGTCAATTCATCGCGCACGTCACGGCGTGCAGCGAAGTTGGCAAAGCGCGGCTCTGCTGCCCATGCGGGGCTGCCGAGGCCTTCAACGAAGGTCTGCCAGAACTTCTCCAGCATGCACATCACCATCAGCCAGCCATCGGCCGTGCGGTAGACCTGGCACGGCACGGTGGAAGGATGCGCGCTACGCGGCAGCCGTTCGGTGCGGTGGCCATTGTTGAGGTACCACGTTGCGGGATAGCTGAGCTGGTGCAGGGCAACGTCGAACAGGCTGACATCAACATCGCGACCCTGGCCGGTGCGCATGGCGCCGATGATGGCAGCCAGCAGGCCCATCGACATCGTGGTGCCGGTCATGAAATCAACCATCGACAGACCGAAACGTGCGGGCGGCGCATCAGGCTCACCGGTGAGTGCCATGAAGCCGGCTTCGGCCTGCATCAGGTAGTCGTATCCCGGCCATGCGGCGCGCTCGTTGTCGCGGCCATAGGCGGATAGATGCGCGCAGACGATCTTGGGATTGAGCGCGGACAGCGTTGCGTAATCCAGGCCCAGTTTTGCGGGCTGGTCACCGCGCAGATTGTTGAGCACGGCGTCGCTGCTGGCGACCAGTTTCTCGAACACTTCCCGGCCTTCGGCCGCCTTCAGATCAAGCCGCAGTGAGCGCTTGTTTAGGTTGAAGGTCTGGAAGAACAGGCTGTCGCCTTCACCGAGGAAGTACGGGCCGGTTGCACGCGATATGTCGCCACCCGGTGGGGATTCGATTTTGATGACCTCGGCACCGAGGTCGGCCAGGTGCATCGATCCATAGGGGCCGGCACCGTACTGTTCGACGGCAAGGATGCGCAGTCCCTGCAGGGGAAGGTCTTTCATGTGTGGCCTCTGGTTGGAAAAAGCACCGCGGCTGGTTGAGAACCGCGGTGAAGGGATGCTGCTTTGGCAGTTGCTTTGGGTTTGGTTGTTGCTGTTGTTGTTGCGATTGTTGTTTCAGCTTCTACGGCAATTGCTTTGGCTGTCGCTTTGGCATTTGCTTTGGCATTTGCTTTGGCATTTGCTTTGGCATTTGCTTTGGCATTTGCTTTGGCTTTGGCATTTGCCTTTTTCTTTGGCTTCATCTCTTCTCCCGCAAGCGGGAGAAGGTGCCCGTAGGGCGGATGAGGGGAGCTTTTTCGTTTGCTTGCAAAGCGCCCCTCACCCCAACCCCTCTCCCGCAGGCGGGAGAGGGGCTCTGCGCCTCTGCGCCTCTGCGGCTCTACGGCTCTACGGCTCTACGGCTCTACGACTTTGAGATGTCGAGGTGTTGATACTTCACGCCCTAGATCTTGTTCCTCGCCACCAATTGCTTGGCGATGATGATGCGTTGCATTTCGTTGGTGCCTTCGCCGATGCACATCAACATGGCATCGCGGTGGAAGCGTTCGATGTCGTATTCCACCGAGTAGCTGTAGCCGCCGAAGATGCGCATGCCTTCCTGTGCGCAGTAAGCGCCGGTTTCGGTGGCGAAATACTTGGCCATGCCGGCTTCCATGTCGCAGCGTTCGCCTTTGTCGTAGGCGTTTGCAGCGCTTTCTATCAGCAGCTTGGAGGCTTCCACTTTGGCGGCCATTTCACCGAGCTTGAGCTGGATGGCCTGGTGCTCGGCAATGGGTTTACCGAAGGTCATGCGTTCTTGGGCGTAACGCACCGACAAGCGCAGCGCACCTTCGGCAATGCCACAACCGCGCGCGGCCACGTTGATGCGGCCCAGCTCCAGCCCACCCACGGCATGCTGGAAGCCCTGGCCTTCGACACCCCCCAGCATGCAGTCCACCGGCACGTTGTAGTCCTGGAACACCAGCTCGCAGGTGTCGATGGCGCGGTAGCCGGATTTCTTCATCTTCTTGGCGACGATGAAGCCCTCGCCCTTCTCGGCGATGAACATGGTCATGCCCTTGTGCCGCGGCTGAGCTTCGGCATCGGTCTTGACCAGCAGCAGCACCATGTCGCCGTACATGGAATTGGTGATCCAGGTCTTCGCGCCATTGATGACGTAGTGATCGCCCTCGCGCTTGGCGACAGTGCGGATGGCCTGCAGATCGGTGCCGGCGTTGGGCTCGGTCAAGCCCAATGCGCCGCGCAGCTCACCGGTGGCCATGCGCGGCAGATACTTCTGCTTCTGCGCATCGGTGCCGCAACGTTCGATGGCCGCCGCCATGATCAGGTGCGAGTTGAAGATGCCGGTAGGCGCCATCCACACCGACGAGACCTTGATGACGATCTTGGCGTAGATGCGTGCCGGCAAACCCAAGCCGCCGTACTCGGGCGAGATGGTGGCACCAAACAAACCCAGATCCTTCATCTCCTCGACCAGATGATGCGGATACTTGTCTTCCAGGTCGTATTCCTGCGCGATGGGCGCAACGGATTTCTCGACCCAGTGGTCGATGGAATCCAGCAGCGCCTGTTCTTCGTCAGGGCCCCACAGCTGTTCGGTGTCGGTGCTCATCATCGGCGTCTCAGTAGTTGACCTTGTCTTCCACCGAGTGGCCGCGCTTGGCGATCAGCATGGTGCGGTTGAAGGTGCAGACCAGCTTGCCGTCCTGGTTGAAGCCATCGGTGCGGCAGGTGACGATGCCGGCGCCCGGGCGCGATTTTGACTCGCGCTTTTCCAGCACTTCAGATTCGGCAACCAGCGTGTCGCCGACAAACAGCGGGTGGGTCATCTTGATCTCGCTCCACCCCAGGTTGGCCACCGCTTTCTGGCTGACATCGGTGACGCTCATGCCCACCATCAAGGCCACCGTGAACGGCGAGCAGACGATGACTTTGCCGAACTCAGATGCCTTGGCGTACTCCTTGTCGAAGTGCATCGGGTGGGTGTTCATGGTCAACAGCGTGAACCAGGTGTTGTCGGTTTCGGTGATGGAGCGGCCGGGGCGATGCTCGTAGATGTCACCCACGTTGAACTCTTCGTAGTAACGACCAAAGGTTTCGCGGAAGCGGTTTTCGGAGATCTGCTTGACGTTCTGAACCATGGCAATGTCCTTTTTTGTGCGGTTTGGGCTGGCGCGGGGCGCAGCTTGGTCAAAGAGGGGCAACAGCGGCCGTTCAATGGAGCGTTGTGATCAGGCGGCGCGGACGCCGTGTGCACCGAGGGCGATGGCCCGCTCGGCAGCAATTTCGATGGGGCGGTCCACCAGCTTTCCATCCAGCTGGATGGCCTCGCCGCCACTTGCAGCCAGCGCGGCGATCACGCGCTGCGCGCGGTCGTACTCGGCAGCCGTCGGCAGGTAGCGCGACTGGATGAGATCAACCTGCGCCGGATGAATCGCCGCCTTGGCAGTGAAGCCAAGGTCGATGACGCGGTCGGTTTCCTCAACCAGGCCGGCATCATTTTTGATGTCGAGATACGGGACATCCAGACAGGCGACGCCGGCTTCGGCGGCAATGGTGGCCAGCTGCACACGCGGGTGGAAGAAACTTTCCCACCCTGCACGGCCGCGCAGGGCAACGATGTAATCAAAGCCACCAAACATCAGCGCCTGCAGACGTGGAATGGCAGCGGCCAGCGCGCGTGCATCCAACAGACCCTTGGGCGTTTCAATCTGTGCAATGAATACCGTGTCGATGCCGGCCAACGCAGCATCGGCCTGCTGCAGCTCGGCAACGGTTTCGACCTTGGGCAGCATGACGAAGGCAGGCGTCAGGCCCGACGATGCCAATGCCTGCAGGTCCGCCTGGCCCAACGCGGTGGACAGGGGATTGATGCGCAGGCCGATTTCGCTGCGCGTATCGTGGCCCTGTGCAAGAAACGCAAACAGCGATGCGCGGGCGGTTTCCTTGTCGGCCGGTGCCACTGCATCTTCCAGATCAATGCAGACCTGGTCGGCACCGGTGGCCACAGCCTTGGCGTACCGCTCCGGACGTGAGCCGGGCACGAACAACAGGCAGCGACGTGGATTGTTCGCAGATGCGGTCATGACGCGGCCACCTGCGCTGCGAAGTGCTCGGCAATCTGGCGACGTGTGGCGTACCAGGTGCCCGGCTTCTGCGCGACGTACTGCAGGAATTTCTCGAACGCGCCGATGCGGCCCGGGCGGCCGATGATGCGCAGGTGCAGGCCCAGCGACATCACCTTGGGCGTGTGCTCGCCTTCGGTATACAGCGTGTCGAAGCTGTCGATGGCGTAGTCCAACCAGTCCTTGGGAAGGTAGGACGGTGCGACCCACATCTTCATGTCGTTGGTGTCCAGCTGATACGGCACGACGATCATCGGCGTGTCGCTGCCGTCCACGTCACCCCAGAACGGCGCGTCGGCCGAGTAGTCATCCATGTGATACAGGAAGCCTTCTTCCTGCAGCAGACGGCGGGTGGCCGCGGTATGCAGATAGCGCGACAACCAGCCGACCGGGCGCACGCCGGTGGTCTGCTCGATGCTGTCGGCGGCGTCGCGGATGAACTGCCGCTCCTGTTCTTCGTTGAAACGGAACTGGTGAATCCAGCGGTGTCCATGCGAACACACCTCGTGCCGGCTGCCGCGCAGGTAGCTGGCGATTTCCGGCGCACGCTCCAGCGACACCGCCGCAGCGGTGTAGGTGCTGGTGACGTTGTACTTGTCCAACAACGCTGCGACCCGGCCGTGGCCCTCGTTCACGCCATAACGGTAGTTGGACTCGTTGCCGTAATTGCGCACCGGCTTGGACAGGGTGACGTGCAACTCGTCCACCGGCTCGGTGATCTTGTCGCCTTGGCCCACGTTGTACTCGGAGAGCTCTTCGACATTGACCACCACCGACAACGCCAGGCGTGCATTGTTGGGCCATGGGTAGGCTGGTTTGGACATGGGTTTCCCGTTGCGGTTCTGTTGACGTACTGGTGGAAGTGGGGGGTACGACATTGCGCTCTTCCATTCCTGCACATGCAGGAATGTCTTCAGATCAGGTTGCGGCGGCGCTCAATGGTTTTCCTCACCGCCGGACACATTGATGGCCTCGCCGGTGATGTAGCCCGCGTCGTCCGAGCACAGGAACGCGGTTGCTGCTGCGGTGTCCGAAGGCAGGCCCGGGCGACCGGCAGGAATGCGTGCGCGCATGTCGGCCAGGTACTGCTCCACGGTCTTGCCCTGCTTGGCGGCGAAGTAGTCGTTCTGCCAGGCGCCCAAACCGGTGGTGACATGGTTGGGGCAAACCGCGTTGACGTTGATGCCGTGCGCGGCCAGTTCCAGCGCGGCCACGCGGGTCAGCCCCACCAGGCCATGCTTGGATGAGCAGTACGCCGCAGCGTGCGGAAACGCAGACTTGGCGGCCTGCGAGGCGATGTTGATGATGCGGCCGCCGCCTTGGGCCATCATCTGCCGCCCGGCGTGTTTGATGGTGAGGAACGGCCCGCGCAGATTGACGCCCAGCACCGCGTCCCATTCCTTGGCGTCGATATCGACCAACGACTTCATCAGGTAACCGATGCCGGCGTTGTTGACCAGGATGTCGAGGCTGCCGAAGCGGTCCACCGTGGCTTTCACCACCGCTTCCACCTGCGCCTCTTCCAGCACATCCAGCGCCATCGCCACGCATTCACCGCCGCTGCCTGCGGCCAGCTCTGCGGCGACCTGGGCCATTTCTTCCTGGGTACCGACTGCGGTGACCGGCATCTCGGCACCGCGCACGCTGCCGATGTCGGTCAGCACCACCTTGCAGCCTTCTTCCAGCAGACGGCGGGCAATGCCCTCGCCCAGCCCGCCGCGACGACCGGCGCCGGTGATAAGTGCGACTTTGCCCTGCAATTCCGCGTAACGAGCCATGACCAAAGTTCCTTGTGCGCTTACAGCGCGCTGGTGAGGATGAACACCGGATTGTCCGCGTACTGCTGGAACTGCGCTGCCCCTGCCTGCACGGCCGGGCCGGACAGGTCCTTGCCGAAGGCGTCCATGTCCGGAATGCGCATGAGCTCGATGTATTCGTACGGCGGCTTGCCCTCTCCCATCAACAGACCGCTGGCCTTGAATACCTCGAACGTGTCCACCGATGGCAGCGCATTGACCACGGGCAGGTCGCTGGTGCGCGCCCAGGCCTCGTATTGCTCACGGCTGACGCCGGGCTTGAGGTTGAACAGGACGATGACGGTTTGCATGGCTTCCTCCCGGGTAAAAGACTGTGGCACACTTTGTCCGGACAAAGTGTAGGCATGCCTTCCGCCCCCGGTCAACGCCGACGAGCGGACTCCCCCTCCGGCTTGGCCGACTGCCATAACCCAAACGATTGAGGTCTCTGGATGAAGCGTTACTACCCATGGTTGATGGCGGTACTGGGAATGTTGGTGTTGCTGGTCTCCAACGGCCTGATCGTCACCGGCCTCACCGCCTTTGACGAATCGCTGCTCAAGGAATTCGGCTGGACCCGCAGCGAACTCAAGCTGCGCGACCTGATCACTCTGGTGCTGGCCGGCTGGATGGCGCCGTTCATGGGTGCGGTGATCGACAAAGTGGGCCCGCGCAAGTTGATCCTGGGCGGTATCGCGCTGTTGGCTGCGCTGTACTTCGCCTATGCGCATGTGCACTCGTTGGCCCACCTGTACTGGATCCACGTGGGCTTTGCTGCCGTGCTGGTCGCGGCGGGATTGAACGTGGCGGTGATCTTCGTCTCGCAATGGTTTGTCACCCATCGCGGCACGGCCATTGGTATTGCGCTGGTGGGCACCAGCCTGGGCGGCATGGTGTTCCCCAAGCTGGGCGTGCACCTGATGCAGAGCATGGACTGGCGCACGGCCTTCCTCTGGGAAGCCGCCATCCCGTTGGCGTTCCTGGTCATCGCGTTTCTGTTCGTGCGCAGCCCGCGTCCGGGCGGCATCCAGCCGTGGGGTGCGGACAAGGCCGCTGCCGATGCCGTCAGCGGCAAGCCGGCCGCCTTCGCGCTGGCCGATATCGGCTTCAAGCAGGCCATGCGCACGCGCACGTTCTGGGTGCTGGCGTTTGTGGCGATGACCACGTTCTTCTCGATCATGGCGGTGTCGGCCAATCTGTTCCTGCACATGCGCGACCTGGGTTTTGAACCGGCCACCGCCGGCAACGCCCTGGGGCTGATGTTCGGCCTGGCGATGGTGGGCAAGTTCCTGTTCGGCTTCCTGGCGGACGTGCTGCCGGCCAAGCGTGTGTTCCTGCTCAACCTGGCCATCATGGCGGCCGGCGCGGTGATATTGGCGACGATGCGCGCAGACCTTATCTGGTATTCGCTGGCGCTGTTCGGGTTGGGCTGGGGCGGGCTGTACACCATGATCCAGCTGCTGGCGATCAACGCGTTCGGCCTGAGTTCGGCCGGCAAGATCCTCGGCACCATCACCCTGCTGGATGCCACCACGGCCGGCCTGGGCATCTGGGTGACCGCCAAGATCTTCGACATCACCAAGAGCTACCACCTTGCCTTCAGCCTGATCTGCGGGCTGATCGTGCTTGCGCTGTTGGCCGCCGTGCTGGTGCGCGATGAACGCGCGCACCTGGCCAAGCACTGACCCTTCCCACCGCAACGGAGAGACCCCATGCCCGTGATGGAAACGTCCAGCCTCACCGCCCGACAGTACTGGGAACAGGTCAAGGCCAACCCCAACCGCGCCAAATTCGGTTTTGGCGCGCGCCCGGCCATCGTCAACATTGACGTGCAGCGTGCGTATACCGACCTTGCCGCGTTCAAGACCGCTTATGAAACCGACCCGCGCCAGATCGAGCACATCAACGCGCTGTCGGCGCAGGTGCGTGCACTTGGCCTGCCGGTGGTGTGGACCTATGTGGCGTACCTGGAATCGGGCGAAGACGCCGGCACCTGGGGCACGCGCACCAACACGCCCGATTCGCTGCAGAACATCAAGCACGGCTCCGAGCGCGCGCAGTTGGACCCGCGCGCGGATGTACAGCCGGGCGACATCGTGATGCACAAGCGCATGGCCAGCCCGTTTTTCGAGACCCACCTCTGGTCGCTGCTGACGTTCCACAAAATCGACACGCTGATCATCACCGGCGGCTCCACCTCCGGCTGCATCCGCGCCTGTGTGATCGACAGCCTGTCGCGCGGCTACCGCAGCATCGTCCCGGAGGAATGCGTGGCCGACAAACACGAGATTCCGCACTTCGCCAACCTCAGCGACATCATGCTCAAGTACGGCGATGTGGAATCGGTGGCGCAGGTGGCCGCGCAACTGCAGGCACTGCGCGCATGAGTACCCCCAGCAAGGCCGACCCGGGCCTGTTCGACTACTGGCCTTACGACAGCCGGCCGAAGATTGAATGGCCGGGCGGCGCGCGCGTGGCGTTGTGGATAGCGCCCAACATCGAGTTCTACGAATACGCGCCGCCTGCCAATCCGCAGCGCAAACCGTGGCCGCGCCCGCTGCCGGATGTACAGGGCTATGCCACCCGCGATTACGGCAACCGTGTGGGCCACCAGCGCATGATGCGGGTGATGGACCAGTACGGCCTGCGCGGCTCGGTGTCGTTGTCCACGGCCCTGCTCACGCACCACCCGGAAGTGATCCAGATGGCGGCCGAGCGTGACTGGGAATTCTTCAGCCATGGCATTTACAACACCCGCTACACCTACGGCATGGATGAGGCGCAGGAGCGGGAGATGATCGCGCACTCGATGTCGCTGATTGCCGAGCACACCGGCCAGCACTGCGATGGCTACCTGGCGCCGGCACTGTCGCATTCCGATGCCACCATCGACCTGTTTGCCGAAGCCGGTGGCCTGTACACCTGCGACCTGTTCCACGACGACCAGCCCACGCCGGTGAAAACCCGCTCGGGCAAGCGTTTCGTGTCGGTGCCGTATTCGCTGGAGCTCAACGACACCATCGTCTACGTCACCAACAAGATCGAGCCGCGTCGCTATGGGCAGATGATCAAGGATGCGTTTGACCGGCTGTACGCCGAGGGCGAGAACTCCGGCACGGTGATGTGCGTGCCGCTGCATGCGTACCAGGTGAGCCACCCGCACCGGTTGGCGGCGTTCCAGGATGCGATGGATTACATCTGCAGCCACGACAAGGTGTGGAAAACCACCGGCCGCGAAATCGCCCAGCACTATCTGGACAACCATTACGACGCCGCACTGGCCTCGATGGCCGCCATCAATGCCGAGGACGCCGCATGAGCCTGGATCCCAGCTTCCTGCAGTACCCGCAGCTGCGCCACGGCATGGACCACGACCGCTATGCATGGTCGATGCTGGCCGAGCGCGCACCGGTGCGCTGGCCCGGCGACAAGCCGCTGGCCGTGTGGATCAACCTGAGCCTTGAGCACTTTCCACTCAACCCGGCAGGTGAAGGCTTCAAGCCGCACGGCGCGATGGTGATGCCGTATCCGGACCTGCGCCATTACACGCTGCGCGATTACGGCAACCGGGTTGGCGTGTTCCGCGTACTGGATGCGCTTGAAACGTATGGATTGCGTGCCAGCACCGCCGTCAACGGCGAACTGGCCGAGCGCTACCCGGCATTGCTGCGCCGGCTCAAGGCGCGCAGCGCCGAACTGGTGGCGCACGGTTGGAACATGGACAGCGTGCACTACGGTGGCTTGCCGGCCGAGCGCGAGGCCGCGTACATCCAGCGCACTTTGCAGGCCTTGGCCCCCTATGCCGATGGCCCGATTCAGGGCTGGTTGTCACCGGCCCGCTCGCAGTCGGAAAACACCCCCGAACTGCTCAAACGTGCTGGTGTGGCGTGGTTTGGCGACTGGGTCAACGACGAGTTGCCCTACCCGTTCCAGACCGCGCATGGCCCGATGACCGCACTGCCGTTGTCACTGGAATTGGAAGATCGCTTCGTGGTCGGCGAAAATCTGCATGCCGAGGCCGAGTATGCGGACCAGATGGTGGATGCCTGCCAATTCCTGCTTGAGGAAGCGCAGCACACCGGACAGGGCCGCCTGCTCGCGCTCAACATCCACCCGTGGGTGATGGGCCAGCCGCACCGCATCAAGCACCTGGAACGCGTGTTCGCCCATCTGGCCGACCACGCAGGGCTGATCTGGAACGCTGCACCTTCGGAGATCATCGCCGCCTCACGTTGAGGCGGCGGTTCCAGGCAACCGTCGTCGCCCACACCGCGCCGGCCTTTACCCAAGAGCCCTTGCATGAACACTGAAGCCACCTCCGCACTGCCGCCGCGCGAAGCGATGGAGTTCGACGTCGTCATCGTTGGCGCCGGCCCTGCCGGCCTGGCCACCGCCATCCGCCTGCGCCAGCTGGCCGTGGGAAAGGGCCAGGAACTGACGGTCTGCGTGCTGGAAAAGGGTTCCGAGCCCGGCGCACACATCCTCTCCGGTGCGGTGATGGACCCGCGCGCGCTCACCGAGCTGTTCCCCGATTGGGCCGAACGTGGCGCGCCGCTGAAGCAGGCTGTCACCCGCGACGAATTCCTGTTCCTCAATGAAACCGGCGCCCGGGCCACGCCCAACGCGCTGCTGCCCAAGTGCTTCCACAACGAAGGCAGCTACATCGTCTCGCTGGGCGAAGTGAGCCGCTGGCTGGCGCAGCAGGCCGAAGCGCTTGAAGTGTCCATCTTCCCCGGCTTTGCGGCGGCCGAAGTGCTGTACGACGACAACGGCGCGGTGATGGGTGTGGCCACCGGCGACATGGGCATCCGCAAGGATGGTTCGCATGGCCCCAACTACGAGCGCGGCATGGAGCTGCACGCCAAGTACACCGTGTTTGCCGAAGGTTCGCGCGGCCACCTTGGCCGCCAGCTGATCAGCAGGTTCCAGTTGGATGCCGGCAAAGATCCGCAGGCTTACGGCATCGGCATCAAGGAGCTGTGGCAGATCGACCCGGCCAAGCACGAGCCGGGCCTGGTGGTGCACGCCGCCGGCTGGCCGCTGGACAACGACACCTACGGCGGTGCGTTCCTGTACCACGCCGAAGGCGGCAAGGTGTCGGTGGGCTATGTGGTGGGCCTGGACTACAAGAATCCGTGGCTGAGCCCGTTCGAGGAGTTCCAGCGTTTCAAGACGCACCCGGCCATCCGCAAGCATCTGGAAGGCGGCAAGCGCATTGCCTACGGCGCGCGCGCCATTACCGCCGGCGGCATTCTGTCGCTGCCCAAGACCGTGTTCCCGGGTGGCGCGCTGGTGGGCTGCGAAGCCGGCTATCTCAACGTCAGCCGCATCAAGGGCAGCCACGCCGCGATCAAGACCGGCATGCTCGCCGCCGAGGCCGCATTCGACGCGCTGCAGGCCGGCCGTTCGCGCGATGAACTGAGCGCGTATCCGGAAGCCTTCGAAAACAGCTGGCTGAAGACCGAGCTGATGCAGGCCAAGAATTTCAAACAGTGGTTCAAGAAGGGCCGCAGCGTGGCCACGTTGATGACCGGTATCGAGCAGCTGGTATTGCCGATGCTGGGCTTCCGCACCGCACCGTGGACCCTGCACCGCACCAAGGCCGACCATGAGTGTCTGGAACCGGCCGCCACGCAGCCGAAGATCGTGTACCCCAAACCGGACAACGTGCTCACCTTCGACCGCCTGAGCTCGGTGTTTCTTTCTTCGACCAATCACGAAGAAGACCAGCCGAGTCATCTCACGCTGAAGGACGCCAGCGTGCCGGTGAACATCAACCTGGCCACCTATGCCGGCCCCGAAGCGCGTTACTGCCCGGCGGGCGTGTACGAGTTTGTCGGCGAAGGCGGCGACACGCGCCTGCAGATCAACGCGCAGAACTGCGTGCACTGCAAAACCTGCGACATCAAGGACCCGACCCAGAACATCGTGTGGGTGACCCCACAAGGTGGCGGCGGACCGAACTACCCGGCGATGTAAGCATCGCCTTCAACCCACAGGAGTTTCGATGAGCATTGTCAGTCCAGGCGCCCGCTTCCGCGCGGCGTTGCAGGAAGAACGCCCGCTGCAGATCCCCGGCGCCATCAACGCCAACCACGCGTTGCTGGCCAAGCGTGCGGGCTTCCGTGCGGTCTACCTGTCCGGTGGCGGCGTCGCCGCCGGCTCGCTGGGCCTGCCGGACCTGGGCATCAACACCATGGACGACGTGCTCACCGACATCCGCCGCATCACCGATGTGTGCGACCTGCCGCTGTTGTCGGATATCGACACCGGCTTTGGCCCCAGCGCGTTCAACATCGCGCGCACGGTGAAGTCGTTGATCAAGGCTGGCGCGGCGGCGTGCCACATCGAAGACCAGGTGGGCGCCAAGCGTTGCGGGCACCGCCCCAACAAGGAAATCGTGTCGCTGGGTGAAATGGTGGACCGTGTCAAAGCGGCCGCCGATGCAAAAACCGACCCGGATTTTTTCCTGATCGCGCGTACCGACGCCATCCAGATGGAAGGCGTGGATGCCGCCATCGAGCGTTCGCTGGCCTGTGTGGAAGCCGGCGCCGACGGCATTTTTGCCGAAGCCTCGTATGACCTTGAGACGTACAAGCGCTTTGTGGATGCGGTGAAGGTGCCGGTGCTGGCCAACCTCACCGAGTTCGGGCAGACGCCGTTGTTCTCGACCGAGGAGCTGGGTTCGGTAGGCGTGGCAATGTGCATCTATCCGCTGTCGGCGTTCCGCGCGATGAACAAGGCCGCAGAGAACGTGTACACCGCCATCCGCCGCGATGGCCATCAGCGCAATGTGGTGGAAACCATGCAGACCCGCGAGGAGCTGTATGAGCGGATCGGCTATCACACCTTCGAGCAGAGTCTGGACAAGACGTTTGCTGCGAAGAAGTGAGGGCGATCAAGCTTGAAACCACAGGCTTGAACGAAGACGCCTGAGAGCGGCCCTCCGCCCTACCCCTCTCCCGCAAACGGGAGAGGGGATGATTTATTGATGCTGCTGGATCACCCGGCATTTTGCTGATGGCTTTGTTTCATGTTTCTCCACCCGCCCCAGCCGGTCTCCAAGCTCAGCAACCTTTGCTTTCCCATCCCAGCACCGGCCATCATTGCCTGCGCCGTTCAACCACGGCCCCACCGCAATGAGAACGCAATGCCGCGTCTGCCACTAATCGCTGTTGTCTGCCTGGTGCTCAGCGCCTGCGGCCAGCGCGATGCCTTCAACCACAGCGCAAGCGCTGATCCGCATCAACGCGAGCTGGAACGCGCCTTCGCCATCTGCGCCGGTTGCCATGACACCCGCCCGGATCTCGGCCACCGCGTTGGCCCCAATCTGCATGGGGTCATCGGCCGCAAAGCCGGCACCGCGCCGGGCTATCACTACTCCGATGCGATGAAGGCCAGCGGCATCACCTGGGATGCGCAGACGCTGGATGCCTTCCTCAAATCGCCAACCAGACAAGTGCCAGGCGCCAAGATGGTCAACGCCACGGCCGATCCGGCGCGACGCCAAGCGGTGATCGAATACCTGTCCACCCTGCCCTGATCGCAGCGCGCAGTTCAGTCCAACGTCTGCACGCCGCCGCCATTGACGAACAGCGTCTGGCCACTCACCCAACGGGAAACAGGAGCGGCGAAATACAGCACCGCGCCTGCAATATCGTCCGGCTCGCCCAGCCGTTTGATCGGCGTATGCGACAGCATCCGCGCCTCGATCTCCGGCGTCAGTACCGTCGCCAATGCATCGGTGCGCACCGCGCCCGGCCCCACCGCATTGACGCGTATCTCCGGGCCGTAGTCGTGCGCGAGATTGGCCGTCATGTGATTGATCGCAGCCTTGGAGGCGGCATAGGCACTGATCGCCGGACTCTTGTTGATGGAGCTCATCGAGGACATGTTGATGATCGAGCCATAACCGGCCTTCTTCATGTGCGGCGCGCATAGCTGCGCCAAGCGCCAGGCGCTGAACACGTTGATCCGGAACGGCCGCTCGAACTGCTCCAGCGTTATTTCGAAGGGGCTCTCACGCCCAGCGCCGCCACCGCCGGCGTTGTTGACCAGAATGTGGATACCCCCCAGCTCGGCAACCGCGCGCTCCACCAACCGCACCAGGTCTTCATCGCGCAGCACATTGCACTCCATCGCCAATGCGCTACCGCCATGGGTGGCGATCTCACTGGCGACTTTTTCGGCAGCGGCCAGTTTCAGGTCTGCGATCACCACCGCCGCACCGTAAGCGGCCAGCATCAAGGCACTGGCCCGACCAATGCCGTTGCCGCCCCCGGTAACGATGGCCACCTTGCCATTGAGATCAAACTGCGACGGCAGATTCATGTCCGGCGTACTCCTGTTCTGGGCGTGTGCATTCAGCAATCAATCGCGTGCGCACCTGTCCGCGGCTGCAGCAGGTGGCCGGGACACGGTAACGGCCCTGCTGGAAATCCCGGGTGAAATGCCGAATCGGCCACCGACGCGGCGCGCTCGCCAGCGCAACCGAAGCCGGCCGACTGCACAGGATGGAACCTTGCAGCTTTTATTCGCGACGGCATTCTGATACTTATTTGTCCGGACAAATGAACATCCCGTTGTCGGGTGTGATTCCGCACTTCTGATTCGCCTGCAAGGATACGAACATGCGCCATCTGTTGATCGCGGGAGCCGCACTGCTCCTGGCTGCCTGTGGCGGGCAAGAGACCGCCCCCACCCCTGTTGCCACTGCCCCGGCGGTGGCCGATGCCGCCGCCATGCCTTCCGTTCCCGAGCCGGCCGCAGCGCCTGCACCCCTCAATGGGGAGCAGGCATTTGCCATGTGCAGCGCCTGCCACAGCCGCCAGGCCGGCGCGCCGCAACGCATGGGGCCGAACCTGCAGGGCGTGCTGGGCCGCAAAGCGGGCAGTAGCCCAGGGTTTGACTACTCACCGGCATTGAAAGCCAGCGGCATCGTTTGGGACGCGGAAACGCTCGACACCTATCTGGCTGCACCCACGCGCAGGGTGCCCGGCACACGCATGGTCATCGCGGTGCCGGACCCGGCAAAACGCAAGGCGCTGATCGACTACCTCGCCACGCCCTGATCCGTGATCGCAACGCAGTACCCGCGCCGCCGCAAAGGGAGTGACATGAATCTCCAGTTCGAACGCTTCACCCTGTTCTGCCGCAACCTGGAGGCGTCGCTGCACTTCTATCGCGACACGCTGGGCCTGATGGTGGTTGAAGAAAAGACGCTGCACGGCGCCATGGCCGGTGGCCTGCTGCAGTTGCCACCATGCACGATGCGCATCGTATTGCTGGCTGCAGCAGCAGATGCGCCGGTGATCCTGGGGCTGTTCGAGATCAGCGACGTCGCCATGGAAGCCATCGAAGTCCCGGTGGGAAAACCCGCACACGGACAAAGCGCGCTGGTGCTTTCAACCACCACGTTTGATGGGCTGCACGGCGCGCTGATTGCGGCCGGCTGCCGCTTCCTTACGCCGCCATTGAGTTATCCAAAGCAGGTTGCCAGCACGCGTTCACCGGCCGGCATCTATCGCGAAATGATCGTTTACGACCCGGACAACGTGCCGGTGAGCATCCTGCAGGTCGACCCGTTTACCGAGGAGAAAACAGCATGAGTGGTGTGGTTCGTTCGATTACCGGCACGCTGCGCTACACCAGCCACCAGGCCCATCGCATGGGCGCGGAGCGTGGCCGCGAGGCCTTCCGTCTTGACGTGCACCGCGATGGTTCGCGCGTGCTTGCCGCGCATTGCGAGATTGACGACGCACCCGCCGTGGTGCGCGACGTCAACCTGCGCCTGGATGCACGCAACCTGCCGCAGGAGTGCTTTGTACGCATTGCCGTGGGCGGTGAATTTCGTGGCTCTGGTTGGTTCGCCTTTGGGCCGACAGAGGCGCAGTGCGAATCCACAACGCGCATGGAGGGCCGCATTTCCCAACGCTATCCATTGCAGTCGCCGCTGCTGGCCTTTGGCAACCACGCCATCATCAACGACAGCTATGCGATGTCCCTGTACGACCTGTCGAAGGGCCCGGGCAGGCAGACATTCTTCATGCTGTTGTCCTCGCCGGATCATCGCGGGGCCACCGGGCCGATGATCTTTCCGGTATCGCTGGCCATCGAATATGTGGGCGAAGAGGAAATCGAAGTGATTGCCGGGCGTTTCAGCGCGCGGCACTTCCGCATCCTCGATGTCGGCATGCCTGAAGAACACCCCGATTACGATCTGTGGGTAACCGCAGACGAGTACTACATCCTGCTGCGTGCCACGGTCAGCGGCTACATGCAGACGGCGTACGAGCTGGATACCTACGCCGTCGCGGAGCACTGAGCATGTTGCTGCAGATACTGCTGGTGGCGCATATCGCCGTGCTCGGCTACTGGCTGGGTTCGGAGCTGGTGATCAACAGCACCTATCGTTATGTGTCCTACGGCAGTCACATTCCCTTTGCCGAGCGCAGCCGGTTGATGGAGCACGTGATGCATGTCGATCAGCATGTGCGTTACGCGCTGGTACTGCAGGCCGGTCTGGGGGTTTCGCTGGCAGCGCTCTATGGACTGATACCGGGTGCTGAAACCACGGCCATCATCGCCGCGGTGCTGTGCCTGGCGTGGCTGTGTTTTGTCGAAGCCGTGCATCGCCTGCGGCACAGCCGCGTCGGCGTGATGCTGGGCAACATTGATCGCGGCTCACGGTATCTGTTCATGGCGCTGCTGCTGGCGCTGGCCACCGGCCTGCTCGGTGGCAACTGGGACATGCCGCTGTGGCTGCGCTGGAAGCTGGCGCTGTATGCCGGCGTGATGGCGTCCGGCGTCGGCATCCGCCTGGCGTTGATCAGCCATTTCCGCACCTGGAAAGTGATGGCCAGCCAAGGCCCCGATGAGGGCAGCAATGCCATCATCCGCCGCACCTACATCAAAGCCACGTCGGTATTGGCTGTGCTGTGGCTGTTCATTGCCGCCATCGTCGTGGTGAGTGTGTGGAAGCCGGCATGAGGGTGGATGCGGCAGCGCTGATCGCCGAATTGCGTGGAATTCTGGGTACCGAGGTGGTGCTGACCGACAGCGCTTCGCTGCAGCTGATGGCCAGTGATCTATACGTCAGCGGCGCTTTGCCGTTGGCGGTGATCCGCCCCTCCGATGATGCTTTATTGGGCCAGGCAGTCGCCGCCATTACGGCCGCTGGTGCATCGGTGGTGCCGCGCGGTGGCGGCCTGAGCTATACCGGCGGCTATGCCTGCGAGCCTGCGCGCAGCGTGGTGGTCGATCTGAGCGCGCTCAATCGCATTGAACACATCAGTGCCCAGGACATGTATGCCGTGGCCCAGGCTGGCGTCACCTGGAGACAACTGCATGAGGCGCTCACCCCTTTGGGCCTGCGCCTGCCGTATTTCGGCACGTTCTCCGGTGCAGGCGCCAGCATCGGTGGCGGCTTGAGCCACGGTGCTCTGTTCTTCGGCAGCGCGCGCCATGGCAGTGCCGCCGACATTGCATTGGGGATGGAAGTAATCACCGCAGATGGCACGCGTCTGCGCACCGGCCAATGGGCACTGAAGGTGGATGCGGCGCCGGTATTCCGCAACTTCGGCCCCGACACCACCGGCCTGTTCACCCATGACGGCGGTGCGTTTGGGCTCAAGACACGCGCGGCATTGCGGTTGATCCCGTTGCCGGCACATACAGGCTTTGCATCATTCGCATTTTCGGATTTCGAGGCGGCTGCCAGCGCGCTGTCGGCGATCGCACGTGCCGGCTTGGCCGAGGAGGTCTATGTGCTTGATGCCGGCGCGGTGGCGGTCAACACCGAGCGCGAGCGGAGTGTTGCCGCCGCATGGCGTGCGATGTGGCAGGTGCTGGGCACCGCACGCGGAATCGGCGAAAAAATCAGCGCATTGACGCGCATGGCGGCCGCCGGCCGCAGGGTGATTCCAGAAGGAGCATTCACCCTGCACATGGTGGCCGCAGGCAACTGCCGCGCAGCGGTGAAACATGACATCGCGCAGGCACAGTCGTTGGCCGCCGCAGCTGACGGTGTACGCATTGCCGCCACGGTGCCGCGTATTGCACGGGCCAATCCGTTCCCCGGCCTCAACGCGGTATTGGGTGCGCATGGCGAGCGCTGGGCGGCATTGAACGCCAAAGTCGCCCACTCGCGCGCCGGCGCGCTGATCCACGCGCATCAACAACTGATTGCCCGCCACCAACAGATGATGGAAGCCACAGGTGTGCGTGTGACCTACCTGTGCTCCGCACTGTGCAACTACAGCTTCAGCTTCGAGGCGGTGTTTCATTGGCGCGATGCGTGGTTGCCGCTGCACGAAGCGAAAGTGGACGCCACGCTGCTGGCGGGCTTCACGCCATCAGCAGCAAACCTGACCGCGCGCGCCCTGGTGGCGCAGCTGCGTGAAGAAACCTGCGCCTTGTTTGCGGCCCAGGGCGCGGCATCCAACCAGATAGGGCGCACGTATCCCTTTCTCGATGTGCTGGATGAGGCGCCGGTGGCGCTGCTGCGGGAGCTCAAGCAGCATCTGGACCCCGCGCGACGCATGAATCCCGGCGTGCTGGGCCTGTAGCTGCGGCGCCTGCACACGCGGACGCGACGCTCCGCTGATTGCGGCCTACCGCGGCTGCAGCAGACGCCAAGGCCAGCCAATGACTTTTTCTGAACAACGCCTGTGACACCATGCCTTACCAATGAGCCGGGGGGCATTGCGTTGCGACGGTTGTACTTCTTCAAATGGGCTGTGACGTTGGCAATGAGTCTGACGCCGTTCACGGCGGCGGCCATGCGCCAATGCCCACCCGAGTTTGGCAGCAAGTCCTCTGCATTCTGGGCAATGGGCTGGGCAGTCTTCGCCCTGTTCGCGCTTGCCGGTGCGCTGTTGCCCTGGTTGATGTTCCGCGCCACCCGCCACGCGCAGATGAAATGGCGTTGGACACTTCGCCTTGCCAGCATTCCGGGAATGCTGGCGCTGTGGTTGTTGGGCGGTGGAATATTTCTCGGTCAGTTCGTGCTGGCCTGCTGAGCCCAAGTCACGCGGCAGGAAACCACCACGGCGAGGCGGTGCCGGTGTTGATCAACAATGCGCGGGCGCGCACAAACCGGCGTATCGACGCGGTGCCCATGCGCGAGCCGCCCATGCCCGACAACTTGAAGCTCTGCTTCTCGGCGGTCTGCACCATGCCGGTCAGGCACGCATCGTTGATCGACACACCACCGGCCTGCAGCTGACGCGCCACCCGCTGTGCACGCGCCGGGCTTTGCGTGAACACCGCAGCTGACAGCCCAAACTCGGTGTTGTTGGCGCGCGCGATGGCTTCGTTTTCGTCGGCCACCACCATCACCGGCAACACGCTGGCAAAGCTTTCTTCGGCCACCACCGCCATCTCGTCGGTGACATCCACCAGCACCGTGGGTGGGCACCACACGCCGCCGTGATCCACCAACTCACCGCCGGTCAGCGCACGTGCACCCTTGGCCTTTGCATCGGCCAACTGGTTGCGCACCAGCTCCACCTGCGAGGCCGCAATCACCGGGCCGATCTGGCCCTGCGTTGGGTCCGGCCAGGCCAGCTCAAGTGCCGCCGCTTCTTTGACCAAGGCGGCGATGAACGCCTCTGCCACCGGCGCTTCAACGTAAACGCGCTCGATCGACATGCAGCTCTGGCCGCCGTTGACGAAGCTGCCCCACGCCAACGCGCGCGCGGCGTGCTCGATGTTGGCATCGGACAACACCAGCGCCGGGTCTTTGCCACCCAGCTCCAGCGATGCCGGAATGAAGCGGCGTGCGCAGGCTTCACCCACCTTGCGGCCGGTAGCAACCGAACCGGTGAAGCAGATCTGGTCGCTGGCCTCGATCACCGCTTGGCCGGTAGCTCCGGCGCCGGTTACCAGCTGGAACACCTCCGTCAACCCGGCTTCCGCCAAAGCCTCGCGCAACAGCGGCACGAAACGTGACGTCACCTCACTGGGCTTGGCCAGGATGCTGCAACCGGCCGCCAGCGCCGGCACCGCGTCGATCAGGGTCAGCATCAGCGGGAAATTCCACGGGCTGATCACACCCACCACGGCGTAGGGCACCCAGGTCTGCTGGGTCTGGATGAAGGGAATAGCTTCCTGCTGCAGCGGCTTTTCCGCCAGGCAATCCGGCGCCTGCTGCGCCCAGCGGCGAATGGCGCTGATGGTGCCATCCACTTCAATCTGCGATTCATGCCAACGGCCGGTGTCGGCCAACAGCGCTGCAAGAAACCCATCGCGACGCGCTGCCAATGCATCGGCCAACGCGCTCAGGCACAGGCAGCGCGCTTGAATGCTCTGCTCGGCCCACACTGGCTGAGCCTGGCGCAGTGCTGCGCCCAAGGCAGCAACGTCAACGGCCGACGTGATGGGCAGCTCGCCGTCGGATTCACCCGTGCGCGGATTGCGCAACGGCAATGTGGTGGCTTCAGTCATTGCCCAGCACTCCGGCGTTCAACAAGGCATCGAGGGTGGCTTTCTGGCGGGCGGCAAAATCGGCCCGCTGCGGAATCTTCAGCACGTCACCTTCAAGCAATGCATTGGGCTTGAGTGCGGTGCTGGCCAGCCCGGCGTTGATCGCGCCCTGTGGAAGACGCGAGAGAAAATTGCCCATGCCCGGGCGCAGCCGGCGGCGACGCAAGCCGGCGATGTCCAGATCGGCATAGGCCGCCATGGATTCACCTGCACCGGCCGCACCCAACACGCGTCCCTGGTCGTCGACGATCTTGCTCATGCCATCGGCGCTGGCCAATGGAATATCCACACCGCTGATGCCGGCGGTATTGGCCGACACCACATACGCCATGTTTTCGATGGCACGCGCGCGTTTGGCGATGTCTTTGGGCGTCAGCTCCGGGCTGCCTACTTCGCTGGTGGAATGCAGGAACACCTCGGCACCGCGCAGGCCCATCGCGCGGGCAACCTCCGGGTACAGGATTTCTTCCGAGGCGATGCAGGCCAAGCGGCCAATCGGCGTGCGCGCCACCGGGAACACGCCGTCGATGCCGTACACGTCCAGATACCTGTCCCAGACATCATGCGGGCTGGGCGCGTACAGCGATATCAGGCGCCGGTAACGCAGTATCTGGTTGCCGCTGTCATCCAGGATCACCGACGACTGGAAATACAGCTCGGGGAAATTGGGGTCGCGCTCGTAAGCGTTGGAACACAGGTACACGCCGTTGTCCTGGGCGATGCGGCCCAGCTGTTCGTACTCGGCACCGTCCATCGCAAAGCAGCCCTTGGCGGCCCAGCCGGGGATGGTGTCGCCCAACGGATAGCTGGTGGCGAAGTACTCCGGCAACACCACCAGCTTCAGGTCGGCGCCGATGAACGCCTTGGAGGCGCGGATCTGGCGGCCGACGCGGGCGATGTTGTCGGCCACCGCCGCGCTGGCGTCTTCCGGCGTGGCACAGGCGTTGATCGCGCGGCAAGTGGTCTGCAGCGCCAACGCGCGATAGGCGTCGATCATGGAGCGGTACCTTCGGTTGCGGTGTCGGTGAGCGGCTGTGTGTGCACGCCGTCAGCCAGCAGCACGCGGAACGTGCCGGTGCCGGCGCGCAGCGGCTTGATCGCCGCGTATTCGGTGCTGTGCCAGAACGCCAGTGCGGCGGCGCGGTCGGGCCAGCTGGAGATCACCGTGCGGAATGGCGCGTGCTCCCCTTCCAGGCTGCTCTGTTGCCCGCCCATGACCAGATACTGGCCGCCGTAGCGCGCCACCACGTCCGGCGTGGCGCGGACATAGGTGGCAAAACCCTGCGGGTCGGTGACGTGTGCGTCGATGATCAGATAGGCGGGCATGGTGTGCTCAGTTGAAGCGCGGGGCGCGCTTTTCCAGAAACGCGGCAGCGCCTTCGCTGAAATCGCGACTGCTGAAGGCATCGTTGAAAGCGGCATCGGCCTGCGCGGCGCTGATACCGGCATCGCCGCCCAGGTGGCCGAGCACGGTCTTGATCGCCCGCCGCGCCTGCCCCGACGTGGCCAGCAGCAGCTGCAGCTGCGCCTGCTCCAGCGCATCCAGGCCATCAACGTCGGCCAGCTGGTTCACCAGCCCCCAGTCCAGCGCGGTGTCGGCATCCAGCAGGCGCCCGGTCAACAGCATCTCGCGGGCGCGGGCCATGCCCACGGTGTTGACCAGCCGGCGGCTGTCGTCGGCGCTGTAGACTAGCCCGAGCTTGGCCGGCGTGATGGCGAAGCGGCTGCGGCGGCTGGCCAGGCGCAGGTCACAGGCCAGCGCCAGGCCCAACCCGCCGCCGACGCAGGCGCCGTCAATGACGGCCAATGTGGTCTGCGGCAGGCGCTGCAGCTTGAGCTGGGTGCGCTGTACCTGGGCGTTGTTGGTGGCAAAGGCATCCGGTGCGGCAAGCAGTTGGCCCAGCTCGTCGATGTCGGCACCGGCGCTGAAGGCACCGGGTACACCTGCCAACACCACGACCTGGGCCTCACTGGCGGCAATGGCGTCCAGTGCGGCCTCGATCGCGGCCCAGTGGCGGGTGGCCAAGGCGTTACGCTTGTCCGGGCGGTGGATGCCGATGCGGGCGAGCGCTCCGTCACAGCTCCAGGAAATCACGGCGTCGTCAGTAGTCATGGTCTACTCTGTTTGTTCTATCGTTATAGCATTAAGCCAAAGGAGGGTGAAGCGAGATGTCCCAGGACACGCTGTCAGCACTATTGAGTTCCAACGCGCACAAGCTGTTGCGCAACGACCTGCCGACGCCGCTTTACCACCAGATGTTCACCCTGCTGCGCGACCGCATTCTCAATGGCGAGATCCCGCGCGGCGCCCGCATTCCCACCGAGTTCGATCTGGCCGACGGTTTTGGCGTGTCGCGCATCACCGCCAAGCGGGCGCTGGATGAGCTGGCTGCCGAGGGCCTGGTAGAGCGCCGCCGTGGCAAGGGCACGCATGTCATCCACCGCTCACGGCCCAAGCCGATGCACAGCCCGCTCACCGGCCTGCTGGAGAGCCTGGAAGTGCTGGCCGAACACACCAAGGTGCAGCTGCTGCAGTTCCGCCGCGCAGTGCCACCGGAGCCGATCCGTGCCCTGTTCGACACCGGCCCGCGCGAGCCGCTGGTGCAGGCCATCCGCCTGCGCCTGCGCGGCGACACGCCGTTTGGCTACTACATCAGCTGGACCAACACCGATCACCCGGATTTCAACGAGGCCAAGCTGTCCAGCAGCTCGCGCCTGAAGCTGTTCCAGGCGGCCGGCATCCACATCAAACAGGTTGAGCAGGTGCTGTCGGCAGTCAACGCCGATGCCATCAGCGCCATGCACCTGAAGGCCGAGCCGGGCACCGCCCTGCTCTCGCTCGAACGCCGCTCCTACGACGGCGACGGCCGCATGGTGGACCTGCTCAACGTGCAGTACCGGCCGGATCAGTTCACTTACCAGATGACGTTGAATGTGGATGCGGACGGTCAGGACTGAGTGGCGACCACGGCGGCACACGCCGCCATCAGCGCCGTAAGGGATCAACGAAGGCCCCATCCTTTACCCGCAACACCTGCCTGACTGGACAATTTGTCCGGACATATTGCAGGATCAGGACAGGCAAGACCTTTCCTCGATCCTGCAACGGGAGTCCGGCATGTTGTCCGAAGTGAAAGCAGTCACCCTGGGCGTCAGCAACCTGCAGCGCGCCTGCACCTTCTACCAAAACGCCTTGGGATACCGCGTACAGACACGCGGTGCATTGACCAGCGCATTGGCACCGCTGTGGCGGTTTGATGCCTCACTCAACGGCGAGTACGCGCTGCTGGCACCGGATGACTCCGGCCTCGGCCGCATCCGTCTGGTGTCGTTTGATCAGCCCGGGCAGCCGCTGTGGAATGCCGACAACCTCTACAACGGCAGCGGCTTCTACGCGCTCAACTTCCGCTGCCGGGATGCCTTGGCCACCATGCAGGCCGTCACCGCCGCCGGCGGAAGCAGCGCGCACGCGCCCAGCTATTGGGAGGTAAGCGATGAGGTTGCCGTGCGTGACTCCATCAACGACGACCCCGATGGCATCCGTCTGGATGTTTTTTCCTATGAAAAAGGCGGTGATCTACGCGGGCCGTTGAATACCGACGTCAGCGTGGTGCAGACCGTCGCCATCGCAACACGCAACGTGCCGCGCTCGGTGGCGTTCTACAACGCATTGGGCTTTGAGGTGCTGTTCGACCGCGTGCTCGACTTCCCCGAACTGCAGACCCTGCTGGGCACCGACCGACCGGTGCGCATCCACAACGTCAACATGATCAAAGACGGGCACATCGTGCCGGGCCGCGTGGAAATGTTCGCCTACCTGGACATGGAACACCTGCCCGACGCCCCACTGCAGGACAGCGCGGTGCCGCCCAACATCGGCATCCTTTCGGCGAGCCTGCTCAGTGATGCGTTGGATGCGGATGTGGCACAGCTGCAACAGTTGGGCGCGCACCTGATCGCACGCGACACGCTGGAGGTACCGGGCTTTGGGCGTTGTGCCATCGCCACGCTGCTGGGCCCGGATGGCGAGCAGCTGGAGTTGCTGCAGCCGGCATGAGGTACCTGCACCGCAGCCGCGCGCATGCGGCTGCGGTGTGCAAGCTCAGCGTGCCGCCAGTTGCGCCACCAACGCCGCACAGCGCCCCTGGTAGTCGTCTTGTTCCTCGGCGTGCAAGGTGACCGGCACCTTCAACGCCAGCAGCTGCCGTTCGCCATCTGCGACAGCGACACCTGCAAACAGCACCGGCAGCTGCGCGCCCAGACGCAGCAGTTCAACCACGTTGGCATGCACTCGCAGGGTGTCAGGAGCGGCCACCAATCTACGCGCAGCGGCGCTGGGCGGCAGCCACGGCCAAAGCAGATGCCGCTCGCGTTCCCACTGCCATGCCTGCGCCATGTGTCCGCCCGCAGCATGCACAACCGGGCTGGGCAACTGCGCGAGCAGGCAATCGCATTCGGCCGATGTGAGCAGCCAAGGCGTGTGCAGCACCACCTCGCTCAAACGTGATCCCAACCATGCGGCCAACGCGGGCACATAGGCTGCTGCCGCGTCATGCGCATGCACGGCAACGGCCTGATCCGCCGCCAGTTCGTCGATCACCGCACGCAGCGCGATCTGCATCGTTTCCGCTGTCAGTGGTGCGATGATCTCTGCTGAGCCGGCATGGCCCGGCAGGTCGAGGGCAATCTGCGTGCGCGCATCCACCGGCAACGCCTGCACCTGCAGCGGCGCCTGCCCCGGTGCATGCACATGCAGCACAGCGCCTTCCTCACCACGCCGCAGCCACAGCCACAGCGCAACTTCGCCCACCGCTGTGGTGATGATGCGCCGCGACCAGCCCTGTACGTCACGTGCGGCCAACACCACCGGCGCGGCAGGCGGCACCGCGCACTGCTGCAGAATCGCATCCATCCGCCGGTGCAGGCCCTGCTCGCCATCGGGCTCTTCCACGCTCACCACGTTGTCCGGCAATGGCGGTAGTCGTTGCCGGTGGCTCAACAACACGTCGTCATGGCGATACACCAGCCACGCCGGGCAGCGCAGTTCACCCACGCGTTGCCGTTCGCTGTAGCGGAACGCCGCGCCATAGCCGCTGCGATAGTTGTCGCCCACATCCAGGATGTCCATCGCCGCGTCGTGCGTGCCCTGCGCGCTGTACGGCTGCAGCGCGATGGCACAGGCGGCCGATGGATCACACCAAGGAAAGAAGTACAGCTGCTCGCGCATGCGCGACCACAGCCAGCGCAGATGCGCGCCGTCCCACGTGGGCACGAACGGCGGCAGGTAGCGGTCGCCGTAACGCGCACGTTCGGCATCGTTGAACAGCGCATAGCCATCAATGATCAGGCAGTGCAGACGCTGCGGGGCACTCCATGCCAGATGCATGCCGATCAGGCCGCCGGTGTGCATGCCGAACAGCGCAAAACGCTCGATGCCCAGTGCATCGGCCAACTCCAGAGTGGCTTCGGCAAAACGGTCAATGCCGGGTGCAGCATCCGGCAACGGATCGGAATAGCCGAAGCCCGGCGTGTCCGGCGCAATCACCGTATAGCGGTCGGCAAAGCGCTCGATCATCTGCAGCCACATGCGCGAGTTCTGTGGCGACTGGTGCAGCAGCATCAGCACCGGGCCACTGCCCGCATGGCGGTAATGCACGGTGCGCTCGCCAACCCGGATGAACTGCCGGCGGCTTGTCATTGCCTTCTGCATGAAACGTCTCCGCTGCCTCGAATGCTTATTGTTATATCAATAAACTATTCAAGCGCAGACAAAACCACTCCCGGCATCCGCTCGATTTGCACATGCTGCATGCGCAGCAACAGGCAATCAAATGACCTATACACCAGACCTATAAGGCAAATGAAATCGCCTGTTCACTTTTCAATACTTCAACATCTTCAATGGGATGCGGAAATTTCTCGGGCGGGCAAGCGATGTAAAAATCTTGCAATAGTCCTGTTGATTGTCCGGACAAAGATGGGAATACTCAAAAGGAAGCATTGATATAACTATATGTTGATGCCGCCCCACCCGAACGAGCTTTTCCTTCATCACGCGACGAGGCGAGTCATGAAAGATGTTCTGTACCGGAGTGCGTTAACTGTTGCGATCATGACGGCCATCGGCGGCGGTGATGCCTACGCCCAGTCGTCTGACAAAGAAACCGTGCAGCTGGATCAGGTCAGCGTGACCGCGCAGCGACGCGAAGAGCAGATCCAGAAAACACCCCTGAGCATGAGCGTGATCAGCGGCCCTGCGCTGGACCGCATGCAGATCCAGCGCGTGGATGACATCAAGTTCACCACGCCCAACATCATCATCGAACAGAACACCGGCACCAGCTCCGGCGCAAAGATCATCATGCGCGGCGTGGGCGCGGACGAGTCGATGTTCACCAACGACCCGGCCGTGGCGCTGTACATCGACGATGTCTACATTGCCCGCCAGAACGGCGCGATGCTCGATCTGTACGACGTTGACCGCATCGAAGTACTGCGCGGCCCGCAGGGCACGCTGTATGGCCGCAACGCCACCGGCGGTGCCATCCGCTACATCTCCAAGAAGCCCACCGGCGAAGACAAGCTGGCCTTCGACGCCAGCGTCGGCAATCTCGGCCGCGTGGATGGCCGTGCGATGTTTGCCACCCGCGTCGGTGAAACCCTGGATGTATCGGCGGCCGTGTTGAGCCGTAACCGCGACGGCATCATGCATGACATCACCCACGACCGCTGGGTCAACGACCAGAAGGTTCTGGCCGGGCGCGTGGCCTTTGCCAGCACCTGGGGCGAAGCGTCGTATGCCACGTTGAGCATCGACCGCCTGCGTGAGCGCTCCACCCCGGCGTGGGGCACGCCGGTCGCACGCGACGCGGCCACCGATACGGTGTGGCCAAAGCTCGGCAGCTACTACAAAACCCAGACCGACACGCTGGGCATCAACGACCTTGATCAGTTTGGCGTGGCGCTGACCAGCGAGACCGACTTCGGCAGCTTCTCCTGGCGCAACATCCTGCACTACCGCACGTTGGAGCATCACTTCTACATGGACGTGGATGGCACCGACCAGATGCGGTATCACCTGGAGCAGGACCAGAAGCAGAACCAGCGCGGCTATGAAGCGCAGTTCACCTCGCAGTTGGAAGGCCCCTTCAGTTGGGTGGCCGGCGTGTTCGCATTCCGCGAGCACAACGACCAGCCCACCCGCAACGACATCTTCACCCGTGGCGGCACCAACTTCGTCAAACAGGACACCACCGCTTACGCGGTATATGCCCAAGGCAACTACAAGTTCACCGACAAGCTGACCATGACCTTGGGGGGCCGCTACAGCTACGAGAACAAAGATTTCTCGGTGCGTGCGGTCAAGGCCAACGGTGACCCCAACTTTGCCAAGCAGCAGGAAAAGACCTGGACCCGTCCGGACTGGAAGGCGCTGCTGTCGTATGACTTCAGCGACAACGTGATGGGCTACGCCAGCATCACCACCGGCTTCAAGAGCGGTGGCTTCAACGGCCGGGGCACGACGTTGCCCACCATCACTCCGGTGGACGCCGAGACCCTGCGCGCTTATGAAGTCGGCCTGAAAACCACACTGTGGGACAACCGCCTGCGTTTGAATGCCGACTACTACCGCTTGGATTACGACGGCATCCAGCTGACCGCGGTGAACTCCGAAGGCGTGTTCGTCATGACCAACGCCACCGGCGCGCTGATCCAGGGCTTTGAAGTGGATGCGCAGGCCCAGCTGACCAGCAAACTGCGGGTGGATGCCAGCATCGGCACCATCGATGGCGAATACAAAGACTATGCGGCAATCAACGCCGCCTACTTCAACGGCCGCTCGATGAAGAGTTCGCCGGACATGCAGTGGACTCTGGCAGGCACGTATGTGCAGCCGGTTGGCAGCGCCGACCTGGTGATCAGCGCGCAGGCGCGCCACACCGACGAGTACTACCAGAACCAGGACACCTCGCGGCTGATCATGACCCGCGCCAACACCGAGTACAACGCACGCATCTCCTACGAGCCGCGTGACGCCAACTGGTCGGTGGCCGCATGGGGCAAGAACCTGAGCAACGAGTTCTATTCGACCGGTGGCTTCGACATCGCCGGGCTCGGCATCGGCGTGATCTACCCGAACGTGCCGCGCACCTACGGCGTCGAGTTCAAGTACCGCTTCTGGTAAGCACCACGCCCCTGTCACACACATCGCTCCCGCCCGGGAGCGATGTTCTTTGGAGACCCTGATGGAATACCAATTGCTGTTGTTGCTGCATCTGCTGATCGGTGGTTACTGGCTTGGCGGCGATGTGGGTGTGTTCTATATCGCCGGCAAGATCGCCGACCCCAAGCAACCATTGCCGGTGCGCCTGTTTTCCGCCAAGGCGATGATGCTGCTGGACATGATTCCGCGCACCTGCCTGATCATGGCGCTCGGCACCGGGCTGACCGTGGCCACGCTGGCAGGGCTGCTGCCGCTGCACGGCTGGCTGTGGCTGGTGTGGGTGATCACCTTGGTGTGGCTGGCGTTGGCATGGGCGGCGTTCGTCAAAGAACATTCCGCTGCCGGCCACCGCATCGCGCGCGTCGATTTCCATCTGCGCTTGTTGGTGCTGGTGGGCTGCGTTGCGGCAGGCATCGATGCATTCTTCGACGGCGGCCTCATCGCACAGAGCCGTTGGTTGGGTGCCAAGCTGGTGTTGTTCGCAGGCATCATCAGCATGGGCTTGTTGGTGCGCATCCAGTTGCGGCCATTCGGCCCGCTGTTCGGCAAAGTGGTCAGCAATACCGCCAGCGATGCCGAACAACAGGCACTCAAGCAGCTGATCGCGCGGGTGAAGATCCCGGTGCTGTGCATCTGGACGATCATTCTGTTGATCATGATGCTGGGCAAGCTCAAGCCGTTCTGAGCACGGTTGAGATCAAATCAACAGCAAAGGCCCGCGCAAGCGGGCCTTTGTCATGGAGGGCTGTCAACGCAGCCAACGTGGATGCAATGCCATCGGTTTCCGCTTACAGGCAAACACGGTTGAAACAAGGCGAGCCGATGTATGTCTCGCCTCACGCACACGATGCGCTGAATCGTTCTGCATGCATGCAACTCACACTATGCTGCGTTGTGCCGCTGCGCCCACATCACCGTCTGGCTGATGCGCTGCTGCAAATGCCAAACGCCGTTCATCCCGCACCAGCAGCGAGGCCAGCATGCCGATCACCACCAGCACGGCAATCACGATGAAGGCCACGCGGTAGTTGCCGAAGTGGTCAAACATCACCGCCGTCAGCCAGATTCCCAGGCCTGCCGAGGTCGCATCCATCAATGAAATGGTGCCCAGTATCTTGCCGGCGGCACTCAGCCCGAACGCTTCCACGATCTGCAGCTGCAGAATCGCGTACAACCCGCCCCACCCCAGCCCCATCACCACCAACCCCGCCCACAGCAGCCCGGGCTGCTGCAGCGCGATGATCACCGCGCCTGCGGCCATCAACACCACGTTGCAGACGAACACCTTCTTCGGCGTGGTCATATCCGCCAGAAAGCCGAACAGAAATTTGCCCACCATGCCCAGCCCGAACAGCAGGAACATGCCATCCGCTGCCTGTTTGTCGCTGAAGCCCAGGTCTTTCATGTGCAGGATCAGGTGCGAGGACAACGACATGATTGCCCAGAAGGTGGTTACCGCCACCAACGCCAATGCCCAGAAAGTGCGGGTACGCAACGCCTGCCGATAACTGAGGTCGGGTAACGAACTGCACACACCGGGCCGGTTGTCCGCGCTGGCCTGGCCTTCACCCCACGGCCGTAGGCCCGGCCCGGGCCGGCGCACCAGCAGCAGGCACACGAAGAACAAGCCCAGCGGCATCACCGCCATCAACAGAAAACTCTCGCGCCAACCGTGATCGGGCAGCAACGCCACGATGATCTTGGGCACCAGCATGCCACCCAGGCTGCTGCCCACCAGCGCTATGCCCAGTGCGGTTCCGCGCCGTGTGTGGAACCACTGCGACACCATGATCACCGCCACGCTCAAACCGCTGCTCACCACCACGGCGGCAAAGCCCACATGGATCAGGTACACGTGGGTGATGGAGTGCACCTGCGAATAGGTGGCGTACAACACTGCCAACAGCACGCTGCCGAACAACGCCAACGTGCGCACGCCGATGCGGTCGATCAACGCCCCCACAAAGGGCGACAGCGCTGCGGCCAGCAGCAGATTGAACATGTCGCGGAACTTGAGTTGGCCACGGCTCCAGCCGAATTCATCCAGCAGCGACGGATCGAAGGCGGTGATTCCGGTCATGGTCATGCCGTTGGAGATAGCCAGCATGAGCATCGCCACGACACAGATCAGCCACGGGTAACAACGTTTCATCAGCATCCCTTGATCGACGGAGGGCTTACGGCAACGCGTGTCACAACAACAATGTCCGGACAAATAGTGGCACAGGCCGGGGCGTGGATGGAAGCGCCGGGAGGGTTTGCGGTGACGGTCAAATATAGTTATATAGATATATCATTAAGATTATTTCGGACCTGGCCGCCGCACTCCGTGGACCCGTTCACCACCCAATCCCTGGAGGGCATCCTCCGCCGCGATCTGCATACGCCGCTGTACCACCAGCTGCAGGCGTTCCTGCGCACGCTGATAGAGCGCGGCGACATCGGTGACGGCGAGCAGCTGCCGCGTGAGGAGGAGCTGGCGCGGCGCCTGCGCATTTCGCGGGTGACCGTGCGCCAGGCATTGCAGGTATTGGCCGACGACGGCCTGCTGGTACGCCAACGTGGCCGTGGCACGCGCGTGACCGGCGGCAAGCTGCGCACGTCCACCATTCCCATGCCGCTGAAAACCCCGCTGGGCGAGTTGATGCACAGCCTGAGCACGCTGGCCGGCAACACCCAGGTGCGTCTGCTCGGCTGGGAGCGCGTGATACCGCCGGAACCCATCCGCGCCCTGTTCGACAGCGCGCCGGATGAAGCACTGGTGCGCTGCGTGCGGGTGCGTTCGCGGCATGGTCATCCGTTCGGCTACTACACCAGCTGGACCCGCACCGCGCACCCGGACTTCAACGCCAACCAGCTGGCCCATGGCCCCCGCATCGAGCTGTTCCGACGTTGCGGCATCCATTTCACACAGGTGCAGCAGACCGTCTCGGCACTGCGTGTGGGTGCGGTGGCGGCCGCCCATCTGGAAATGTCACCCGGGCAGGCGGTGTTGACGTTGGAGCGCCATTCCTACGGCAGCACACGGCAACTGCTGGACCTGCTCGAAATCCAGTATCGCCCCGACCAGCTGCGCTACCAGATGCGCATGGACTACGAAACCATCAACCCGGAGACGCCCGTTTGAGCGCAACCGTAAGCGCAACGCTTGCTGAAAAAATCCTCGCCCGTGCCTGCGGGCGACAAGCCGTGCGCGCCGGTGAAATCCTTACCGCCAAGCTTGACCTGTTGATGATGCACGACTCCGGCGGCCCGCGACGGGTAGCCGCACGGTTGGAAAAACTCGGTGCCAAAGTGTGGGATGCGGGTAAGGTCGTCGTGGTCTCCGACCACTTCGTGCCTGCGGTGGATATGGAGAGCGCCGACATCCTCGCGCTCACCCGCAAATGGGCACAGGCGCAGGGTGTCACCCACTACGACATGCTTGGCATCTGCCATGTGGTGCTGCAGGAACACGGCCACCTGCAGCCGGGCATGTTCTGCGTCGGTGGTGATTCGCACTCGCCCAGCGGCGGCGCGTTCGGTGCGTTCATGGTCGGCATGGGTGCCACCGACATCACCGGCGCGCTGGTCACCGGCGAAGTCTGGCTGCGTGTACCGCAGACCACCCGCGTGCAGTTGGATGGCGTGCTCGGCAACGGCGTCAGCGCCAAAGATGTGATGCTGATGCTGTGCGCCCACCACGGCATGGGCAACGAAGGGCAGGTGTTCGAGTACGGCGGCAGCGCGGTACAGGCCATGCCGATGCATGAGCGCCTGACCCTGTGCAACATGGCCGCCGAGCTCGGTGCCGAAACCGGCATCGTCGAGCCCGACGCGATCACGCTTGCCGCACTCGAACATGCAGGCAAACCGTTCAACGGTGACCTGGCACACTGGCGCAGCGACGCTGATGCCGACTACCTGCATGTGCACCGTTATGACGCCGCGCAGATCGCACCCCACATCGCCGCACCGCACAGCCCGGCCAACAGCCGGCCCGTGGCCGAGCACGGCAAGGTGCATATCGACCAGGCCTATATCGGCGCCTGCACCGGCGCAAAGCTCACCGATATGCGCATGGCCGCTGAAATCCTGAAGGGCCGCCGTGTCGCCAAGGGCACGCGCCTGCTGATTGCCCCTGCATCGGTGGCGATGACCGCACAGGCCGCCGCCGAAGGCACACTCGCCGCACTCACCGAGGCCGGTGCCATTCTGTTGCCCTCCGGCTGCGGTGCCTGCGCCGGTATGGGCGCAGGCATGCTCAGCAGCGGCGAAGTCTGCCTGTCCACCACCGCACGCAACTTCAAGGGCCGCATGGGCTCAGCCGACGCACAGGTTTACCTGGGCTCGCCTTACTCGGTGGCCGCCGCTGCGGTAAAAGGTGAAATCTGTGATCCGCGTGAACTGCTGAAGGAAAACGCATGAACGTTCGTGGCAAGGCCTTCGTCTTCGGCGACCGCATCGACACCGATGTGCTCGCGCCGGGCCCGTACATGCGCGAACCGCTGAGCGTGCTGGCCAGCCACTGCCTGGAAGCGGTGGATGCGGATTTCGCCAAAGAGGTGCAGCGCGGTGACATCGTGGTCGGCGGTGAATCGTTCGGCATTGGTTCCTCGCGCGAACAGGCCGTGCAGGCATTGGCCGAACTGGGTGTCGGCGCCATCATCGCCAAATCCTTCGCCCGTATTTTTTACCGCAACGCGCTCAATCTGGGCGTTCCTGCATTGGTTTGCGCGCAGCTGGAAGTCTCGCGCGGTGACGTGTTGGAAGTGCGTCCTGTCGAAGGACGCATCATCAACCACAGCACCGGCCGTGAATTCCCCTGCGAAAAAATTCCCACGGAACTGATGGCCATCGTTGCCGGCGGCGGCTTGATGCCGTGGCTGGAACGCAAGCTCGCCAGCGAGCGCCGCGCATGAGCCACGCACGTCAAGGCATCGTCCACGCGACGTTGATCGCGCCAGACCTGCAGCGGGTGGTCGATGCCTACATCACGCAACTGTCCATGCGCCTGCACGAACGCAGCACGCTCAGCGCAGACGATGCCGCAGCGCTCGACCTGCACCATCTGGCCGGCGCGCCACTCGCGTGGCTGGCCAACAGTCTTGGTGAGCCAGTGCTGCGTGTCATCGAAGATCCACACGCGGTCATCAGCGCGCCGATGTTCCGCCACGGTTGGTTGTCGCTGGAGGTGCTGGTCGGTGACATCGACACGCTGGCCGCCGGCCTGCAGCCGCCCTTCACCGTGCTGGGCGCTGCGGCCAACCTGGAACTCAGCGATGCCATCCGTGCCGCACAGGTACTGGGCCCGTGTGGCGAACTGCTCTACCTCACACAGATCAAAGCACCGGTGCCGCCGTTTGATCTGCCAATGACCGATGCCACCGTCGCCGCCACTTTCATCGGGGTGATGACCACGCCCGATCGCGACGCCTCACAGCGCGCGTGGTCAGCATTGCTCGGCGCCAAGGGTTGGTCGTTCGATACCAAGATCACCGTGCTCAACCGCGCCTACGGCCAACCGCTGGAAGGCCGCTATCCGGTGGCAGTGATACCGATGCCCGGCCAATGCATGGTGGAGATCGACCAGGTGACCCTACCGCCGACTGCAATGCAGCGCCACGCGGGTCAGCACAGCCTGTGCCTGCATCTACCAGCCGTTGATGACGCCACCTTGGCCGCAGCCGGTTGGCAAGTGAGCACCATCGGCCCACGCCGCAGCCTGCGCGGGCCGGCGGGTGAGCATGTGGAACTGTTGGGCTGATCGAACGAATCCAACCGCATTACGCGCGAAACAACACAGCCGCACCCGCCATGCATCAGCACTGCAGATGCGCAGCACTCAGCGCATGGAAACCTGCACCGGCGTGGTGACATCCACTAAATCGCTCAGCACGTCCGCAGGCGGTGGCGGCAAGGGGCTTGGCCATGACGGTGTCGAGCGTTGTAAGAGCAGCGGCTCGCCTGATGGTTGCGGCACATGCATCGCCTGCGAGGCTGCGGTCTGTTGCTGCTGTGGACCGGGCGCGAGATCGCTGATCGCCGCATCCGGCGCGGTGCGCTGCCAGTACAGCGCCACTGAAACCGTCCAATGAGTACAACGTCCACGCATGGTCAGACACGTCCCCGTGTATTTGAGCGTTGGCTGGCACGGGTGGCTGGCTGACCGGCACATCAAAGCGTGCAACCGGCCAGGCAGCCCTCACACGCCTGTACGATCAGTTCGCCTTCAGGCGGGCAACACCGCGCTCCACGGCATCGGCCATGAATGAGATGTCACCTTCTGTCCAAAACGCGGTGAGCTTGACGGAGACGATCTTCCAGTCCGCACCTACCCGCACCAGGTCATCGGTGTAATAGCCACCAATCACATAGCGGCGGCTGGGCTGCTGGTCGTCAAGGAAATGCTCGGCCTGCATGTAGACCACGCAGCGCGCGCGATTTCCGTCGATCGTGACAATCGGGTTGCTCATGCTGTGCTGGGTTGCATCAAGCCCCGCAAAAAAGCCGCGGATATTTTCTTTGAGCTCGTCGGCGCGAATGCGATGACGCGGCACCTTGTTCCAAGATTCAAAGTCCATCTCCACTTCGTCGGTAAAGAGGGACCGGTAGAGATCCCAATCCCGCGTGTCGATAGCCGTTGCATATTTGTAGACGGTCTGCGCAACGCTGATCCGTTCATCCTGAACAACGGTGCCAACCTCGGCAAGACCCTTTGCTCCCCCCATAGCCGCAACGGGGCGAACTTCTTCCCAGTCAACCAGGAGCCGGCGCGACCGAAAGCGCCAGGTCTGGTCATCGCGGACCAGCTCATCCTGGTAGCGCACTGCCCGAGAGACGATTTCCGCGCGGCCATCCGTCACCCGTAGAAGCTCGACGGTGCCATAGGTTTCTCCCGACGCACGGTCGCCGTCCACAACGTAAAGCTGGTTGTGGATGCGGTGCTGTGAGCGTTGATAGGCCGCATGCAGCTGATCAATGTTCACCAGGTTTGCCTCGATACCCACCGAGCGGAAATCGGGCCCCTCGATGACGCAATCGGCAGTCAATACCTGGGCCAAATGGCTTTTGTCATTCCGATCCACACCCAGCGCGTAGATCGTCGCAGCGCGTCGGATAGCCGCCTCATCCTGATTCGTACTCATCAAGCTCACATCCTTTGTTGTGGGGAAAAACCGGGTATTGATATCTACCCCAATGCCATCCGGGCAGGTATCCACTTTCCCTGTCAGCACGCATCGGATTTCTCACAGTGCGTTTTTTGATGCTCATCGATAACGGATTAATGTGTAATTAATTCGTCATCCTCGGCCCCACATGCGCCGACGATGGAACCAACCCGGCACCGCCCTCCCGTCCTGCAGACGCATCAAGTGCGTGCCTGGTCAGCCCATACGGCACCACATCGTGCACCCCTGCTGTGGTGAGGCAGAGGGCAATGGCAGCGTCTATCTCCTCGGGTTGAGCCATCACCCATTGTCACTGCAGGCTCACCGTAGCAACGCCCAATGACAGAACGGCTGTACCTGCAGCGGGAAAGCACCGGCATTGCGCTTATCTGGCGCCTAATGCCCGCATGAGCCTGCGCCGCAAACAGCAACGATGATTCTGCAGGCTTCGCTGCACCACCGGCTCGCGACATCCACGGTCACCAAAGTGGCCGCCACGATGAGTCCGCACCCACCACTGTCGTGGCAACTGTCACCGAGGCGATGGGTACAACACCCTTTGGCTGGAAACATGAGGCAAGTGGCGCTGGCTTTTCTTTGCATGCACATAAGCTAGACGAGAAAGCAAAGTCGTTCGTTACAACGACAACTATGGTCGCAATTCTTTGAAATATTGAGCTAAACGCTACTAGATCAATGGGTTCGCCGCACAGTCTCTTGAGACAACTTTGGTTTCATGGCTGTGGCAACTTTGGTGAGAACTCCGTACCGCCATGTGCCCAGGCAGACGCGCCGCGTCGATGAGCAGGGAATGGCCCCCGGACCTTCAGTGCAGCGACGCGTTCGGCCATCCGACGCTCCACTTCGTCATGCGGGATCTTCGGGCGAGAGTCAGCGAAATTTCCGGCCACCTTGGTGCGCAGCCAAGCCTTGTAGCTGACCTCTGCGTCGTTGGTCTCAACCTTGCGCACCATTGGCTCACCAAGGTCGCTCATGCAGACAGTTCGGTGGCGATCATGGCCGGTCTTTCGTTATCAAGGAAGACGATGGCTTTCGTCATGACGAAGATTCACGTCACACGCAGGTGGTGCCCCTGGTCGGAATCGAACCGACGTTGCCGCGCTTATCTGGCGCGTGCTCTCACCGGTTTATAAGGCCGGCGCTTTGACCAACGTAAGCTACAGGGGCGCTGATCGAATGCGATCAGGCCCGTATTCGGGTGCAGCTTGTGAGATAGAACGTGGTCATGGCCAAGTGACAGTAGCACACCTCGCATGGGTGCGCAGTAGCTCATGAAATGCCCCAAATTTGGGATAAGCAAGGCCGAGTCGAAGCTGCATCAGGCACACGGAGTTACCCGCCGCTTCGCTTCGTGTCCGCCGATTGCTTCAGCCTGACTGCCTGCGTTGAGACCGTAAGTCGGTTTAAACGCTGAATTCCCTACGATAGCTAAAGCCGGTGCATGCGGAGCGCTCATATAGCAAGACACGCAATGACAACCATCGCGCTCATGTAGACAAGTGCTTCGACTGAAGAAACTAAGCGCGTCGCACGCTCGGCGCCAAAATTTCGCTTCGACCCGCATCAAAATTGAATACCGATCCTACAACGAAAGTTTGATCAGATAATCAAACAATAGTTTTGCGAATCAGTCACTTACATTGCCCACAAGCGGATAAGCCGGTATGTTCTGACTTTCCGCCCAGCAGGAGCACGCCGCAGCAGCAGTACCCACTGAGTGAGGTAAAAAAGGAAAACCCGAGAGTTGCAGCTCTCGGGTTCCATATATGCGCGGCTTGCCGACCTCGCGCTCTCAGCCTCGCTCGTCCCTAAGAAAATGTCAAGCCCTAACAGGGCTGGATCGAGGACGCTGATGATAGTCAAACGCACGGCTGCAGAAGACCTGCGGCTACGACAAGAGGTATACGAGCGACTGGGGCTCAGCGCAGCCGTTCAGAGCGAACTAGAACGGATGATCGCGGGTTCTCCGGCGCGCCAAGTTGGTAGGGGCGCCATCAACAATGTCGTTTCCGTCAAAGTGTCAGAGAAGAGCAGCAAGAGCATCTACTCTGAGAGCCATTCCGTAGAGCTGCTGCGCTTGTATGAGTGTGAGCTAGACCCTAGCGTGATCTGCATTTACACCCAAGTCCCCATGATTGGCGTTGCACGAACTCTCCCAAATGGGAGACGCCATGTGACTGGCGCCACATCAGATCTACTCGTCATCTATACGGATCGCATCCAGCTGGAGGAATGCAAGTCGCTAGGATGGCTCGAAGCAAAGATCGCAGATGGACACCCCGATTGGACCTATAACGGCATGCACTACGACCACGGCCCTTACTCTGCCTGGTGCGCTGACAGAGGGCTACATCATCGGGTATGGGCCCCGCCTAAATACTCGGCCTTTTACCGGTCCAACCTGCAAGCGATGCATCACATCGCGTCCTCACCCAAGTCCGAGGATTTCCGCCGCATTTGCCGTGATGTTCTAGCGAGAATGAACTCACGAACCCGCACAGCTAAAAGCCTGCTTGCCGAGGTAGCGAGCGCGACTGTGCAACACCTAATCTACCTAATAGCTACAGAACAGCTCCACGCGCCATTGAAAAGTCGCCCCATCGAAGCAGAACATCTCCCCCTAGGTTTTTCTAAGGATGACATGGAGGTTCTCGATTCAATCTGGCTCGATCAACTGTCCTCCAACTTCTCAGCCCCAGTAGTTTCGGATCCAGCCCTGAACTGTTCCGATAGAGCCCTAACACGTGGATTCTCCCGTCTAGCGCGTATAAATCGTATGCACCTTGGCCAAGAGCCTTGGAACGCCCACTTCAGATCCCTTGCGAGGACGATCACTGAGACAGCTACTCATGATGTCCTTGGGAGCTTGATCCCAAGCTTCTCCAAATGTGGAAATCGCGTACCCAGGAGTTCGCCCGAACAGAAGTCAATGATCTCTGAGTACGCTCTCAGATGGCAAAGAGGCGAGTTCATGACGCAGATACAAGCAGTGGCCAGGTACAAGGCAGATTGCCAAGTGCGGGGTATCCCAGCGGTTTCCCGCACAACCTTGACGAGATCGCTAAGCGCCGCCGATCCCGTCAAGCGAGAACTGAGAAGAGGCGGCCTCCGCGCCGCGCAGAAGGTATCCCGTAGGTCTGACCCATTGGATCGTACAAGGCCATGCCCATTAGTCGGTCACACGATCCACATTGATGCCACTCCTTTGGACGTCCGCGGAATCCTGCAGCTAGAGGACGCTACGTTAGTGGATCGCGGCACAGTCTATGTTGCACGCGACGCTCACGGACTTCCACTCGCGGCCAGCTTCATATTTGGAAGCCAGCGAGCGCAAGGTCTGGCGCTTCTCTACCGTGACTACGTAGCAAGAAATCACGAACTTCCTACTGTTGTTCACATGGATAGAGGGCCCGAGAACGAGTCCAAGTGGCACAAAAATTTCGCCATTGGGCGATTCGCCCTAAGCGCCAACCCAACTGCGGCTGCAAAATACAATCAGCCGGCAGAGGACCTCTTGAATCACATCAACATAGATGTCTCCCACTGGCTTAAAGGGAACACACTTAACGATCGTTGGGGGCGCGCAGTAGATGGACGCTTCAAAAGCATCAAAACTGCGGCTATTGCCTATAGCGAGATATTTGCTTCCATAGAGCACTATCTGTTCTCGGATTTTGGTGAAAACCTGCGCTCAGATGGGGTCAGCTACAGTTCCGACTACGCATCTAAACAGGAGCACTTGGGACACGGCGGAAGTCCTTGCAAAATCGATGATGACTTTCTCATCGCAACCTCATATCCAATCGAGTGCTGGACAAGCAACGAATCTAACGGAATCCGCGCTCGCAATCAGTTCTTCCTGAATCGTGACATGCAGATCGCGCTTCGTACGGAGAAACCTAGAGAGGTACTAGCGGATTGCGCCAACCCAACATTGTGCTGGGTTCGTATCCGCGAAACTTGGTACAAGGCTCTCGCCAGCGGCGCCGCGGAAACAACCTCAATGCCAGTCTCCGAGCTTGTTGCAAGCGGATGGGAGAGCTCGAGGAAAGCGATACTCAGGCGCATTGTGAGGGAGGAGAAACAAGTTGCACGTGTTCACAAGGCGCGGCGCGCGGCTGAATTTTCCGCCAATACCAATGCAAGCGCACCCACTTCTTCACCGCAAGAAATCGGTAACCAGTTCGATCTAGGTCAGTTCGAAGACATAGATGTCGATGATATCTCGGGCTATCACGAGAACTGATCCCATATGGCTCAATTCCACCCACTTGGTGAAGCCGCGAGTTCCGAACTGGGTAGCGCGATCGCGCGCACGATTCCAGGCCATCTCATTGCCATGATCGGTGTGGGCGGAGCGGGCAAAAGCACAGCCATCGCGGACGCATGCAGCAGTGTATATGCGCATCGTTCTCACTGGCCCCCAGGTGTCACACCGATCGCAAGGGTTATGGCCATGCTTCCCGACAAAGCCTACTTCAGTTCACTCGCCTTCGTCGCTTCGATAAGGTCGGCGATTATGTACCCGGACATCCGGTGGCTCACCTTTCCCGCGGACCCGGAGTCAAAGAAGTGGCACTCGAACATGAGCGATGACGTTGTGCGCGCCTCGCTCGCCATAACGGAACAGAGAAGGATGACCGAAGCTGCCTTGTGGGCACATACCGCCTCGTTGGCCCGTAGCTATCACACGGAGACCTTGGTTGTGGAACATGCAACAGCACTGCTTAAGAACCATAGTGACAAGACACCAGCACAGCATCTCCAGAACCTGATGTCCTGGGGAGAGGATGCCGGCGTTCGAATAATACTAGTAGGCGTCGAAACATTGCCCGAGCTCTGGAACTCCTCCGTTGAACTTTCACGTAGGATCCACAAGATCTGGCTGCCACCGTATCCGTTGTTCACACAGGAGGATACGAGCAAGTTTGCTCTAATGCTAAAGAACATGCTGAGCGGATACGAAGCCGATACCGATCAATTGGTGAGAAAAGCCCGCCATATCCATGCAGCCACAGCGGGAATCATAGGGCAGGTCCGCCGACTCTTCGACGACGCGAGTCATCATGGATCGCGCCACATCACAATCGATCATTTGATGAAGTCAATCCAGCATGCTGACGCCGTAAACCAGATGTGGAACAGCGTCGCTATCTTCGACAGAAGTAGAGAGCCATCTACTGTTAAGGAACTGCTTCGTGCGAGCAGCATAGGAGCCAAGAAGATACACAAACCATGAGGCTGTGGAACGCGCTCCCTGGCGACCTTCCTATCGGATATGGCACCGTAATGTCTGAGTCCTTACAATCATGGTTAGCTCGGCAATCACTACGCTGCGGACTACCTATCCCGGCCCTTCTTTCCTTCTTGCATCTTCCAAGATCCGGAGTTTGGCCCTCTGTCTTCGACGGCCTAAGCCCATCTTGGCCTTCTATCATCAAGGGCCTATCCAAGCTGATGGACGGCTCTGTCGCCCGACGCAGCTCATTTCACAGGCTCCGACCAATCGCGTGCAATGGATTCCTTGGGGTCAATCCGCAAAGGGTGCGCTGGTGCCCGCTGTGCCTGGAAAGCAACATCACCGAGCCCTATGTTCCACTTATATTCTCACTCCACGGATGCATCATCTGCCCAGTTCATGGGTGTGATGTCGTAGACGAGTGTTCTGAGTGCGGCGCGAGACAGAGCAAATCTTGGGAACCGAGTAGGTGGCTATCTTGCCGTCGTTGCGGAGTTCCACTTCACGGCACACCCACATTCTCTACGAAGAGTCGCTACCAGCAATGGACTCAGGTTCAATGCGAGGAGATTATTCTTTTCTGCTCTTCTGAAGACCAAGACCCGGTTTCCTCGGATAGCCCACGAATCTTCGTAGCGACCATCGACGATGAGCACACCCGCGACGCCCCTGTCAGGGGAGACTCAAGGTCTGGCTTGGCACACCAGGTTCTGGCTAGAAAGTCGAAGGCTACGCTTCCGACGCTGATGCTCTTGGCAGCATGCGCAGGTGTGGGCGTCATAGATGTGTTCACCAGGCCGCTAGTCGCTGCCTCTAGCCCGCTCTTCGCTCCGTGGAAGTCGCCCCGAGCTCTTAAGAAGTTGGAGGGTTTTCCAATGCTTGAGGAGACCGTAACGAGCATCGCCAGAGACGTCCATTGGTTCTCAGGACTGGGATACGTTCCTTCATCTGACGCGATCGGGAAGGCGATGCACTTACCGCCCGGCATGATCCAGGATCTTGGAGGCGCTTCATGGGATGACTACCACGTCAGCGAAGGCCGCTGCACTTTCGAAGGGCGCTTTGAAGGGGATTCGGCGATGCCGTTCTTGATCCGCGAATCACTCATAAGGCTGAAGGGACGAACCCGCAGAATGAGTCTGTCTGATGTGGCCTCTATGAGTACAGCCTCCCTTAGAAGGCTAGATGAAACCGAGAGAACTATCATCTGTGCAGCCAGTCTTCGGATAGCTCTCAGGATGCTGCCAGGCAATCACTTCCTCGATGACGATTTCGACGAGGTCTATGACAGTTACCGCAACTCTTACCTCCCCAGTTGCTCTCTACAAGCCCCTTAGCTGCTTCGAGGTCGCGGGGGTCAACGCCTGCTATCGGCCATAGCGGCCCGACCTGATCGCGGATCTGCACCGCGAAACGCAAGACTTATGGCGGGGACTGACCGGCGAGAGGTGGGCTGCAGGCAGGCGTGCGTTATGATCTGCGGCATTGCGAGCCCTCCGGCCTGTCAGGCGACGGGTTGAATGAGGTTCTTATCGAATGCGTTCGCGAACTGGGGTGGGGGCGACGCCTTTACCTGCCCATTCGGAATACTGAATCAGAAGCAGGAAAACTCCCTCACTATGCAGATAAGACTCGAAAACGACTCCGACGTTGAGCGAACGCTCGCATGGATGCACCATGTGGCGGGTCCTGATCTTGTCCGAAGGATTGAAGCAGCCAAGGAACATTTTTCCAGCGCTTGTTTGCCAACGGCAGGGTCGATGCTCTGGCCTGACCCCATGGACCTCCTGCCACCTGGTGACTTGCCTGCGGGAATGCTACTCCAAGCGCATGCGCTGATCCGCGATCGGCGCTTCTTCGACGCGCGCCTCGCTTCGCGGATAATCCCGTTTTTGAAGCTCTCGGTGGCGCCCTTCCCCAACTGCATCGGGTTGAAGGCGCCGAGGCCCGTGCAAGGGAGTTCCTGAACCCCCGAAATGACCATCCCGAAGGCGGTCTGCTTGAGCTGACCATCGCAGCTCGTTATTTGCTGGAGGGGTACCGCCTGAGGTTCATCCCCGAATCGGACCGACGGACTCCGGATCTCGAGCTGCTCTCTGATCGAGGCAATGCCAAAATCGAGTGCAAACGTCTACGCCCCGGCCAATACGAACTTTCAGAAACCACGAAAGTCCGAGGCATGTTCGCACTGGTGTGCGACCTAGTCGCAGCTAGAAATTCCTTTGTGCACCTGGACGTCACGTTCCTCGCGCCACTGGATTCTGTTCCTGCTAGCTACCTTATGGAGCACATGGAGTGTGCCTTGGGCGAAAATCCGATCGACTACGCGTGGGAAGATTCATTTGCCCGCGGAAGAATCGTGCAGGGCGACCACCAGGCTTTAAGTGAAGACACGACTGATTCCTCGCTACTGGTCGGTCCCAAGCTCTTCCGTCTGTTCACTCAGACAGTCGTTCCATCGCAGCGGGTCCTAATGGGCGTCCAAGGAACTCCCCATGACCTGGACCCGCGCTACTTGGACAGATTCGAAGCAGTAGCGCTTTGCAGCTGGGACACGGAAAGCCCCGAATCAATTGAGGCCCGCGCCCGCCACGTTCGATCCAAGCTTGCGGAGATCGACCGGCAGCTTGAGGGCTGTGCACTCGGTGCAGCGCACATCGTGGCTGATGCGGAACGCGACGCAAACGCCGCCGACCTGCGCAGGAAGCGGATCCAAGAACAAATCACTGGCTTCCGCTTTGATTCCAACATTGGAGCCATAACCACGCACTATCTATTGACGCACACTGCCGAAACCAAGGCGTGGACCATGGATGAGACCGCCGACTACGCTTCGAGAATGCCTTTGTCTTTGCTGGGTGACCCCAGGCTCTTCATGAAAGGCGAGGAGCTAGGGACCGAGCCAGCTTGGCGATATCCCGCTCCGAACTGAGGACATTTGAACGGGCGTCCACTTTGGGTCGTATGGCTCCCTGCGGCCATGAGCGGTCGGCCATCGTCAGTTAGTAACTTGCAAATCCATGCATAGCAAAGTGCACAATCACGCTCCAAATTTCGATTTTGATCGCATGTCAAACGCACTCTTCGCCGTCCAATCCCTAGCTCAGTACCAGTTCCTTGATGGTTACGTAAATCTTGCCAAGTGGGATGAGCCACAGCAAAAGCGAATGGAAGCGGCGCTGGCACTCCCCAAAGATGGGGTTCCCTCGCCTCAGATGACTGAGGACCGCGCATTGCTGATGCACGAGATAACGCATTTTCTTGATGCAACCACCACGCTTTGGGGGCAGGAATTTACCTGGCGAAAGATTAATGCAGCGAAACTCATTAAAAATGGCGAAGACGAAGACAAAGTTCACGTTGCCGTAGAGGCGCTTATGCTTAACCTAAGCGAGCTTGCGGCACATCATGCACTCCGGAAAGCCACAGAAGTGGAAACCCTAAGGAGCGATCTCGTAATGGTCCACCAATTGGTTAGAGATGAGAGGCACGGATTACTCATTTCCTTTCACCTGATGGACAGTGGCCGGATCATACACACCATACCTCTGAGCATGCGTTCCATACTCGAGGCAAATGCCTATGCGAACGAAAATCTACTTCGCATTAGCGATGCACGTAGAAATCCGGATGCCAAGATAGCAGCCGTCGAGCAAAAACTTATAGAAAATACCTTGATCAAGGCACTGGCCAATCCCGAGCTTTCGGAATACACAATACTTATTCGCCTTACACGCCTTCATTTTCCACAACTTGATTTGGAGCAACAGCTAGTACTAGTTGCTGTTTTGGCACGATTCTGTTTGGACGTCGATTCACTTAGCATGTCAGCCATATCCCCCCATCTTGATTTCCAGAATGCCTTTCTAGGTGAAGCTATCAAAATGGATCTGCGTCGCGGGGCAAGTCGAGCCGTGTTATTCATAAAAACAGTATTTGGAATCTACAGTGAGATTGAGGAAGGCGTTTCATCTGGCTTGATGGATCTTCTAATGAATGACCCTAAACGCGCCATCATCCAGTTCTGGACGGAGAGAGTCGGATTGCAGATCGACATCCTCGCTGACAAAGAATTTATGCTCGAAGGTATGCCAAGCGGATCCGGACTGCTAGACGAGCAGATTTTCGCAAAGACTTCCCAACACAATCGAGCACTGCTAAAAAATTTTCCAGCCGGCAAGATTCCGTTCGAGGAATTTTTTTTAATCGACTCCTTATTAGGTGACCTCACGCCGGTTCGCCCACCTAATAGGGTGGATATTGATGTTGAAGCTGCGCTAGACGATAACTTGGCTGTACTTGGCAGGCTGCAAACCCTCTGTGCAGACGAGAAGATATCCAAGTTCCACATGGGGCCAATCCAAGCGCAGTTGCTTCTCAAGAACTTGCGATGAATCCGATAGTCGTACTGTTGCATGAAGCTGCGTGGCTTCTGGTACGACTTCTATGGGTCGCATGACGCCCTGCGGCCAGAAGCGGACATTCACTACCTGCTCGCATCTCGATCTTCGCGTTCAACTGCCGATCTGCTTAGGACGGGTTCAAGCGTTGCACTGCGCATCACGCTCACCGGCGCTGGCGTGCAGGCCAGCACTCTCGCGGCCTGCGCCACCGTCTTGAACATCTCCGTGGTGGCGTCGCTATCCCACGACTTTGTCGGCAAACCGACATGCAGGCGCCACCTCAGGCCCTGCTCGACTTCGCGGTTCGTCCGTCGCAGCCAACCATCCACATAGCGGAACGCCAAGGCGATGAAGATCACCGCATCCGCCATCCGCCATCCGCCATCCGCCCATCAATGCTCGCTCCCTCGGAAGACAGAAGCTGGAGCTTGATACCTTCGCGGACGGACCAGCCTGCGGCCGGATGTGCGCACAGCACGCAGCGTCCATCCGGTGCTTCGCTGAAGACCGAGGCCAGCAGGTGATGGTCTCCACCCTCGACCGCATCGGACCAGTCGACGGCGTAGTGGCGGCCGGACCAGCGCACCACGGCCTTGGTGAACGCGGTGCCGAAGTCCAGCCCGAGGATGGCAAGTCTGCCGTCCTGGGCCTCGAGTACCGGAGCCAGCCCGGCGACGCCGCGCGGGCGTGACATGCCGGCGGCAATCCGAAGATTGCGCACATGATGGGATCAGGTTTTCAACCCCATTCGTCCCTTTTGTAGAAAGGCGCCCCCACGATGAATTCGCCAGAGACATCATGCGTCTTGTACATGCACTCATGGACGTTTAGCGACTTGATTCGCTCTGTCATTTGCTGAAGCGAGGACTGCTCGCTCAGGCCGAGCGCGCTCAGTTCCTGCGGCTTTAGGTTGGGCACCTTGTGCAGGAACCAGGTCAAGAGCGGCTCCCTATAGTCGGTTGCCCCGACCTTGAAGTGGCTCAGATACTGCGACGCAAGGATCACGCCAACGCCGAACTCGCGCCCCTGAAGGAGCAACCTGCGAAGGACATCAAACTCATACTTCATGATGCTGTCTGCTTCATCGACAAGCAACATCGAGTCGACGACGCGCATGTTCCGATCAACCCCAAGGAAAGGACGCTTGGGAATCTTCAACATATGCTCGTAGAAAACGTTCAACAGGATCGTCACGAGCATGCTCTTGGTCTTATCGTCCGGGCCAAGCTCGTTGAGCGCGATGACTACAACACCCTTGAGGAACTCATCAGGACTGACGATGGAAGCCGGATCATTGGCGAACAGCTCCATGTCCACCATGTCGCTGAGAATGCCAGTGATCGAATCCGGGCTTCCCTTCACTGCAAGCTGGTAGTTCTGGAATACGTCGTAGATGGTTGGGTAGCTGCCCTCACCGCGCCCATTATAGGCCTCCTTGATTGCATTCTTCAGCTTCTCGCGCTGGACCGCGCCAATGCCCGAGTAAATCTTCTCGATGGCATCCGAGAAGAAGCGATAGCGATCCAGCCATGGGCTGATCGATTGGGAAGAGTTGGACAAGTCGAAGAGGTTGAGCGGGATGTGCTGGGGGCGAATGACGCGCGCGCCCGTCGCCTTCACGAACTCTTCCGAGCTGTAATCCTTCTTGTAGTCGAAGATCAGGATGTTCGGGGAAACCCCTCGGTTCCCTGCCGCGCCAGTGGCGATCTGGAAGACAAGTGATTGCAACAACTGGGTCTTGCCCGTGCCAAGGTCGCCCACCACGCCCATGTTCAACTGGTTGAGCGAGGTCTGGCCAAGGTTAAGGTGGCGCACGCGCGCTTGGAATGCGTCGATGTTTTCGCCAACCCTGAGGATGAGCCCGGCTTGGTCGGATCCGTCATTCGGCGCTGTGGCCTTGGAGGGCTCTTGGGTTTTCTGAACCTCGTCATCATAAGGCGCAACCGTACTAGCACCGACTTCGGATGGCGATGTAGATACCACAGGCTCTTCCGCGGGCTGCACTGGCAGAAGCGTGATGAATGGTGCTTCTGGCTTCATGGGCGCAGCCAAGGGCGCGATCTGCACGACGGTGGCTGCAACCTCTCTGGGCATGAACTGCCAGTCATGGAGCGCAGCCTTCATTGATTGATAGAACGCGTCCGCAGTTCCCCTGACGATTAGGCTGGCATCGGATTGGGAAAGCTCAATGGTTTCCTTGAACGAATCCCCGTCGGTATCGCTCGGGCCGCTATTCGTTGTCCCATCGATGACGATTAGACGCCCACGTGCATCGATCTCCACGCCAAGCTCGGAGTTGAGGATGGCCTCCATTACCCGCGAATGCAGCCTTGCCCACGCGGCAGCCTTGCCGCCCTCCGCCAGATGCTGGCTGTAGACACGGAAACCGTAGCCGATCATGGAAGACAGCAAGTTTTCGTAGGCCAGACGCCAGATCAGCATCTCCTGATCGTCGGTATAGGTCTTGCGAAGCGAACTGAGCAATGCCGATAGCGACTTGGCTTGCTCGAGCGCCAAGAGACGGTCCTTGTGCGCCATCCGGGCGTTGCCACTCCGATTCTTGACCTCGACGGGTGTCAACTTGCACCGAACGGAAGAGTCGGCGATGACCAGCCCCACCACGATCAAGTCGGGGCGATGCAAATTGAGTTTCCCGTTAGCCTTGGCTAGATCATCCAGGTAACGCTGGAATGGATCGACTGGGATGACGAGCGAAATTCGATGCTCCTCATCGTGTTCCTCCCATGGGACCAACAAACCATGCTGCCCCGCTGAGGAGCGGAAGCTGTCTTGGATGAGCCGAGTCGCGATGAAGAGGCCCAAGTCGCCGGTGGCTCCCGAGTTGCCGGCCGATAGGCCGCGCACGGTTGGAATGCCCCTGCGCGCCACTTCTTGCACGATCGCGGAAAGCTCCGTATGCGAGAGGTCTTCACACCCCGGCAGGCGCTGCAGGACGATCTTCATCGTCTCCAGATCAAGGGGCTTGATGCGCGAGAGCAGGTAATAGCCATTGCTGTCGCCGGACCTTCCCGAGTACGAGGGAAGCTCGTAGTCCCAGAGGTAGGTGCCTTCGAGCCAGTTTCCGAGGAAGCAAGCTGGATCCACGGCAGACGAGGAGACTGCGGCGAATTCAGCCTTGTCCAGAGATTTCTTGACCGCGTTGATGCTCGGTGCGAATACGTAGCCTTTAGGGATGTCGGACATGCCCTCCAAGGCAGCAATGGCCTTCGCGGTATTGTCCGCAAGCCCATCACCCGTCACTCGGACAGGACCGGCCACGCGTGACTCGCTCAAGAACTGCCCATTCCCGGCAGCTTGTTGCTCGCGAATGCGCACACGCACAAGGCCACCAGCGCCTAGCGGGGAGGTCTGCCTGACCAGCTGGGCACTGGCATTGGAAGTCTCCAATTGGGCGATGATGGCCAAATCGTGCGAAATGCTGGAATCAGCCGCCTCGTACCATTGGACGGAATTGTTCGTGTCCTCGGCCAAGTTGGAGATCTCCGCGTCGCCCGGGCGGGCATCCTCATTGCGCTCGTCGAACACGTGGATCTCGCTCGCACCGAACACCGATGCGCTCTTGCCTCGCATAGCGCCCGCTGAAAAATGCTCGCGCCCCCAGGACAAGAGGCCATCGTTGCATGCGTTGTTCTGGCCGGCTGCACTGGACACAAGGACGCCAATGACTGGTTTCGCCACCAGCATCTCGCATACGTCATCCATGGCGCGGTGGACCTGGGACGCACTGAATCCACTGGAAATTCCACCAACCAGAAGGCCCATCTCCCGATCAAGGGGGGAGGAGACGCCCAGCTTCGCCAATCGGTCCAGGCGCTGCGTGTTCCACAGAATGCCCCAGTAGTCCGAGCTGCATTCGACTGAAAAATAGACAACTTCATTGGCGCCGCCCGTGGCATCGCGTAGCGGCAATGCAATCGAGTCAGGCACGCAATCCGGATCCATGATGCTAGCGGCTGGGCATGGTCGCTTGCGCGAAGCGAGGTACATGGCTCGTTGCGCAAGGCATTGCCAAGCGAATCGGATGGGATGCAATGGCGAAACGATGACCGCGTTCGGAACCTGCTCTAGCGTTACTCCATCCGATTCCAACCCCATGACTAGGCCGATATCGCACCAGCAAGCTTCCTTCGGGGAGGCTGATAGCCAATCCAGATAGGCACGGACGTATGTGCCCACTGCTTCCTCGAATTCCTTGTCGGTCACCAGCCATTCGCCTAGGTTGGCGGATTCAACGAGATCGTTTCCATCCTTGCCCCGAACCTTGGCAGCGATCAATTGCCTTGATTCGGTGAATGCGGCCGGCGGCTGCATCTCGTCAATGCCAGGCCGGGGATCGCTGAGGAACCTCGCCGAGGAGAAAATCACATCCTCGGCCGACGACCATTCGCGTCGACGCCACTCGCTGGCATAGTCTGGTGCCAGTACGAATGGGTAATGCGACCTGCCCACGCAGGATCCTTCCAGCATCCATCCCTGTAGTTGTGCACTACGGTATTGGCTGTTCGCATGCACGGCGCGAGGAAGCTTGCCTCCCTCGCGCCGGGAATTCCTCGCCAAATGGAACTCGAAGTAACTCGTGCATTCCTCCGCAGTTGCCTCATCCGCGACGAGGAAAACTCGGAACACGTCCTTCTTGGCGTTTTCTGGACGCAGTATCTCGAACTGGTAGTGACGCTCGCCGCCAGCCTCGACCTCCAGACCGTACTCATCATCGGCCACGTGACCAATCTTCGCCGGCTCCAGCTCCTCGTCATCGCAATGCGCCGTGGCTTCGCCGGAAAGGATTTCCACGCCGGGCCGAGCGTAAACATCGAGATAGTGCCGTCCTGCGCCAGCCATCTCCAGGGTCGTGTCGATGGGCTTGTTCGACACCAGCTTTGGCACCTTCCCCTTTGCCGCGGTACGGGAGCATACGATCAATCCAGGCTCCCAAGCTGAAAGTGAAATCAGTTTAGAGCTTGCCTTCTTGACGTCCTCTAGCTTTACACCTTGGCATTCCACGACTTCGGCCACGTATTTGATTGGCACCCGGTGAAGTGGGAATGCTTCGTCGACGAACTCCATGGATCCTGCGCTTGGCAAGTCCCACGTGCGACGATTCGCCATGCCACCTGGCGCCTCCCGAGTAATCCGTACACGCGCGCCCTCCAAACCATCCGGCAGTTGGACCTGAAGCCGCGCGGCGTCACGGACCACGGGGACGAAGCCCTTGAGCTGGAATGCCAATGGGTTCGTGCATGTGAGTGTTATCTCGGGAGATGACTCCGTCGTATCGTCATCAAGCAATAGCTCCCATTTCTGTACGGTCAGCTCGTCCCACCAACCGGGCGGCGGCATGGTCTCGTCAGGGGCGTAGCAATAGGGCATGGAGCGCTTGAGTGCCGTCACCACGTCGCACTTTCGGCGCACTTGCCCTAGGAAGGCATCCAGAAGCGTCGGATCAACTCCCGCCTTAGGCGCCTGTTCCTTCAATTGCTCCACGCCAAACCCCAGGTTTGAGCGCTCGAACTTGTCGACTAATGCGCTGAAGATGGACAGCTTGTGCGTGGCATCGATGCGCCCGTCGCTCGAAGGGGGGAATCCACTCGCCAGACTTACACGCGCATCCAATGGCTGGCCCGCATCGCGCAGCTCCCAAAGGCGGTCGAGGATGTCCCATGCCCCGCTCCTGCTTACCTCGTGCTGCTTGGCTGCATCTGCAGCAACTACGGCCTCGTGGACGAGCCGCTTGGCCTGCTCCAATTGCTTGTCGTCGCCTGCCCCAAGGCCTGCGTCAACGAGGTGTTGAATGAACGGGTCGTCCCACCATGCTGAAATTGGTGCCCCTCCTTCGTTGACGACGGACGCGACGCCGAACGATTTGCGAGTGGATTCATGGGTGTCGCTTGCTTGCCCACCGGGCGGGACTAGAGTGAGGAATATGCCGGCCCTGGGGTCGTTGCGAAGACTGGCCAAGCCATGGAACAAGCTGTAGCCGGATTGGTCCACGCTGGCAACCGGCGCCGTATCCGGCACTTCATCGACTTGGAGCACGACCGGAAATGAAACCGTCGTGCCATCAGCCATGCTCGCCGATAGCAATCGGCCATCACCAGCAAGAACTTTGAAAAGCTCCGCGAGCATGCTTGGCGGTGGGCCGCAAAAAACCAAGCGGCACTCCTTGCTTCCGCTTGGAAGGGAAAGGATCTCGTTGGCCATTTGGCCGTTGATCCACGCGGCTAGTTCACTCGCAAGTTTGCTCAAGGCGGCACCAACGTCAAATCGCAAAAGGGGGGACCAGCAACATGCCACTTTCGGCATCTGGGCTATCAAGCACCAAGCCAAGCATGCGTAATTGACGACCCAAGTCGCTGTCGTTCAACCCATGCAGGTCGAACTCGATCCCGTAGGATGAGAGGTGCTTCGCCAATCGTTGGACGGAACGAGGGCCTTTCACCTCATGCAGGCAGCAATGGGCCATGGCCAACACCGAGGCTGGACCCAGCGCCAAAACCCACGGGGAGTTCCGTGCTTCGCCACGTTTACGCAAGAAATACCCTTGGTCGTAGCCACGCAATGTCTCATCCATCGTCTGGCGCTGCCCCAGGGTGTACTGGGCGAACTCCATGAGGTTTGATCCAATGCCCTTCTTGCAGGCAATCGTGCGCACTTCCCGGTCCTGAAGTTGATGGTAGGAATCAAGCACGCCTGCTGCGCGAAGCTTGTCCTTGTTTGCCTCGATTGCCGCCAGAAAAGAGCGGGTGCCAGCGACCGAATCCATCCTGGCGATCTTGGCCCCCATTTCATCCAACGTCCACAAGATGCAGTTCAAACCAAGGCGGGCCGATAGATACTTAGACGCGTAGTCGCGCAAAATTGGTATGGCGGGATGCCCAAATGAAAGCATTCGGCTATCCACGGCAAGCAACTGCTTAGCTAACTCGGCATCGGTGGCGGGGATGCTTGCTATATCTGATTCAACGAGACTTCTCGCTACTCGCCAGACGCGATCATTCACGTCGCAAATCCAAAGCACGTGACTGACGGTTCCTATCCTGAGAACGGCCTCTAGAAGGCTCACCCACTGCCGCCTAGTCATCGAAGGCTTGGCGGCGATGATGCCTTCGAGATCCGCCACGAACTGTTTTGCAGGGTACTCGATGCCCGCTCTATCTGGGCTTGGAAACAAGCCCAGCGGCACCATGTCGGTAGGCTTCCAACCGTCCATACCCTGACGGCGCAGTTCGAATTCTTCCTGAAGCCAACGCGCCCAGACATCGTCATTCGTCCCAATGCCCAAGGCATCGTGCAGGCCCACCCACACCCTTGATGCATCTGCGTCCGAGGTGGCCCCTAGTTGGATGATGCGCTTTACTAACTGGCCTGGATTCCATGGGTTGCCAGTCAATCGTGCCGCGCCTGAATACAAGGCGGCGTCCGGCACCACGGGGGAAAGCGACATGAAGCGCTTAGATGACTGTTGCGCAACCTTCGGACTCTGCACTAGGCGATCTAGGACGGTACGCCAAGTGTCTGGCTGGATTTCGCCCTTGCCCCCTTCTTTTTTCCGCGCTTTGTCCGCGGCCTTGCTGAGCGCGTCACCATGCTTTTTCACCTTGCCTTCCGAAACCCCTTCAAAGCCGGATGCGCGATACAGCGAGGATAAGACGACCTCTCCTGTCGAAAACTCTGGTGCACGATGGATGCTGAAAATGGCATCCCTGAACAATGGGTGCTGCGTATCCCAAGGGGACTCCAGGAACTTCCCGATATTCATTGGCCATTCCCCCGGCGCACGATGAAAGTGCCGAAATTGCGCACGATCACGTCATCTCTCATACCTAGCTTGATTTCACTACCTTCCAAGGTGTCCTCATCTCGGACGACGGTTCCAGCCAGCTTCGCGCGCGTAGTGTCGATGAGGGCCACCACCGAGCGTGGCAGCGAGGCTGGAACCATGCCCTTACGTAGGGACTTAGTGGCCTTGAACAACTCATAGGTCAGGGCAACTGGTTGTGCAGAAGTGCCACTGCCAACACTGAGGAAGCGCACTGGTAGCCTGGGCTTGCTATCGTCTTGCTGAAAGGGCATTTGCCGGACCTTTTGGATATCGGTCGTCAGCATCACCCTTCGTTCTGGCGGCGGCAGTGGCTCGCCGAATGTGGTGTTCAAGCTCACTTGGAACTGTCGTTCCTTGTTGAGCAGGTTTTCAACCTGCTGCCTTGCTTCTTGCAAGGCACTACTATCGCCCTTAAGGACTTGGTCGAAATCAACCAGCACATCCGAATCCTTGGTAATGCCGGATCGAACACCCACCGAACGACGTGCAATCCTGCATGAAACAAGCCTGATGAATGCTTGCACGCGCTCCGCTATCGCAGGCTTAGACCGCCGGATGGCCTCATCGGAGAGCATTGCATCTGCTTCCTCGAGTGACTTGAGCAAGTCGATTTCAAGTGCGGATAGGGACTGGTACTTCTGAAGGAATGTCCGGCCCTCCTTGATCGACAGGCTGAACCGCCGGTCCAAGTCCTCGAACTTGATCGTCGTGTTGGAGCTTACGGCAACTTCCATAGCAGGATTTGCAACTGCAGGGTCAAGGTAGACCCTCATGCCTGCAAGCTGCGTGCGCAAGGTAGAGGTACCCTCTTTCCGCTTGTCTAACGATAAGAATTGCTGCAAGCCGGCTAGCGCCGGCTGCTCGTCGAGCTTCAACTCCTTAATATCGCTCCTAAGCCCAGCAGCCCTTTCCACAGGCCATGCGCCAAAAAGGGCGTGTTGGTATTGCGCAGAAACCAGCTTGAACAAGCCCCTGACGCGCTTGATCTCCCGCTTGGTCGCATTGGATTCGCGCGGCTGGAGCTGTGCCTTTGCCCACTCGCAAGGTTGATAGACACCCTTTGATTCGGACTCCGTAGTGCCCGCAAGCAGATAAGCGGTTAGCGAGAATAGGTCGCGGAAATTCCACCGTTTCTCACTAGACAGTTCAAACCATCGCAGGACGCGGATGAAGGAAGAACGATGTGGCTCACTAGCGAGGAGCTTTCGGTTGGTGCAAAACGGACAGTATTCGCCTGCGATGCACTCGCCGAACTCCGGCCAATCTCCTGCGTTGGTCGCCACACCGAGGATTTGCCTGGCCGCGGAGTTGGCTGCTTGGCCATTGGCCTCTTCAACTAGGGATTCGACGTCCATCGGCCACACTGCAAAGCGCGAATAGCCTTCCAACGGCCAACAAGCGATTCCCCGTGAACCGAGTGAGACTGATTGGACGACCTTCTTAACCAGCTCGCCAACTTCTGGCTCATCGCGTTCCGTAGCCAGGATCAGCGCGTCGTCCAGGACGCCGCGATTCACACACGCAACGTAGACATGTCCCTCGCCTTGCCCTAACAAGGAACGGATGTCGTTGCAGAGATGCTCAGCGGGGGTGGCCGGATCACCACGATTGGCTTCGGATCCATCCTGCACGATGGAAATGGCAGTGATCTTGCTCTGCGCGGGGAATTGCGTCTGTACACTCTTAACCAAGCGGCCGGGGTGCCCCCCGACTTGGCCCGAGAACCGTGCCGCGAGCTCTTCTAGCAATACGCCATTGAGATGCATCGCGACATCGAGTTCGCGGATCGTAAATTCGACGGCCTCCGTTTTGCCATTACCTGGCCCGCCAATCAGAAAAATTGCCTTGGGTGTCCCATCCTTTCCACTGGCGATGTCCCTTGACCACGCTTGCAACCGCGTGAGCAAACCCGTCGTGATCACGTCGCCAGAAGGGCGTCCGCTTCCCTTGTAAAACAACTTCTTGACGCCGCCGGCCTTGTCTCCTGACCAGTTGAGCAACCCCTCTGGATACTTACTCATTCGCCCCCCCGGCGGAATCATCGTGGCTAGCTCATCGCCATGGCAATGTGTTTCTTGAAGACAGTCTTCTTGCCAATGCTTCCTTTCGCCCTCGCGTCGATCGACCTCCATGCTGTCAAGATTCCGGCACCTATAACCCTGGCCAACAACGGTGGCACGGCGTTGCCGACCTGTGTATATCGGGGGCATTCGACCTTACGACGATCACCCCCGGTCGTGTACTTGCCATGAAAGGTGAACCAGTCCGGGAAGGACTGGAGCCGCGCGGATTCGCGCACTGTCAGGATCCGCGGATCGCTGTAATGCAGAATGTCGTCAGGCAACGTAGTAAGCGTTGGCGCCGGCTGCGTAGGCGACATGGGCACTGTACGGTGCTTCAACATGCCAAAGCTCTCACGGTCGTTACTGCTCAGGTTCACCCCACGGCGGTTAGTGGCGAGACTAGTGGCGAGGATTTTTTTAAAACGCGCTCTTACATCCTCTCCATGGCGCGCGAGCCGCATGCTGTCCATCTGATCGGGGGCGACGCCCGCGTTCATGAGCCGCTGGTAGGCAGTGTCGTGCGGGCCTTCGTATTTCAGTTGCACGTATCCACGGCGGGCGCCGAAGCCGGTGTATTCAATGGTCCGCTGCGCCACCTGTTTCCCGGTCCCCACGACCAGATCGGAAATGGCCTGCTGGGCAGTCACTGGGGTCCCATTCCCTAGCTCCGAAAGTTGCCTTCCCCCCTCGACGTCAATCGCATCGAACAAGCCCGTGCATCCAGAAGGAAACTTCTTGACCATGTCCGAGCGAATCCCGATGACAACCAGTCGCGCCCTCCGCTGCGGGACGCCAAAATTTGCCGCGTCCAGAATCATCGCGCCGACGGTATAGCCAAGCTCCCCGAGGGCGTCGTGCAGTTTGTCGTAATAGGTTTGTCCAGACTTCGCCGTCTTGTTCCCGCGCTTGGTGTGGGCAACATTCATGCCCGGTACGTTCTCGAGGACGAGGAACTTGGGGTTGATGAGCTCCACGAAAGATACGTAGCGCTGGAACATCTTGTTCCGGGGGTCGGAGTTATTCCGCTTACCTGCGAAGGAAAACCCTTGGCAAGGCGGCCCGCCTGCAATGAGATCTACTTTGTTGCGAAGTTCCCCTAGTTCGCCATGGTGGAATTTCAGGACGTCGTCGATAGAGTGGGCAGATTGTTCCAGCCAAGCCGGCCATTGGAATCTGCACCGCGAGGCCTCGCCAAGGAAGTTTGCGCGGAAGGTCTCGAACGCATCCGCGGCGCGCTCGATCGCGAACAGCCCCTGCCAGCCCGCCTGAGACAAGCCAAGGGACAGCCCTCCGCATCCCGAGAAGAGGTCAATGAATGTCGGGCGGGCGGGAACGGCGGAATTATCCATGGGCGGGCTCGAAAGGTTTTCGGCCAGCACCCTGAAAGGGCAAGACAAGCTCTTATCGCCCGATGCATCCCCGGGCCGCCGGCGGTCGGCTTCCAGGGTAACAGTTTCCCCAGGTTGGATGGAAGCACTTTCAGTCGCATCGTGCCGCCTGTCTACGGCTTGAACGCGCGCCTCAAGGCCAATGCATTCAACAACTTGCGTACGGACCTGTCCCGTGACTTGGTTGTCGACAGGGAACACTCCCAGACGGTCAGGACCGACCAGCCTTCGCGGCGGAGAAGCCGGGCATTTCGTTGGTCCCTGGCCTGGTTCGCCGCGAACTTTTCCCGCCAGAATCGACTGTTTTGCTTGGGAATCCTCCCCTTCTGGCAGGAGTGGGCATGCCAGTAGCACCCATGGATGAAGACCACAGTGCGGAGGGCGAGAAAGACGAGATCCGGTCTTCCCGGCAAGCCCTTGCCATGAAGCCGATAGCGGAATCCGGCCGCCCACACTGCCTTGCGTACGACCAACTCCGGCCTCGTGTCCCTGGACCGGATCAAGGACATGCGAACGCTTCTTTCCGCGGGAGAGAGCATGTCTGGCATCAGACGTCATCGTAGGTGGTCGGGCGGGAAGGAGCATGAATCCTCCCCAATGGCCGTCTCAGAAGCTGCGCCGGCACCGCGATCGCACTCGAGCAGTCAGAAGCGGGCCTCCTGCCAACCGTCGGATTCACCTAAATAGCTTGCCCCGGGACCAGTGCTCCCGGGCCACCTCGTTCTCAAGCGCGTTCCGTTAAAGGATGAGCGTGTGCAGATTTTTGTGTAAACGGGACTCGGGTTACAGCTGAGGGAGTCGTCCCTCGAACTGGATCATGAATCGGTTCAGGGCAACCTTCCAGTCACGGATGGGCAAGATCCACCGTTTACTGATGTTTGAATCGCCCATTTTTTTCGTAGACAGCGGCTGTCCGCTTCGGGTCGGATGGTGCCCTGCTGCCAGGAGCGGATATGCTCCCGAATGATGGCCAGCCTCAAAGCGAGGCGATTCAAAATTCCGTGCACACAAAAATCTGCACACGCTCGCTTCGGAAGCCCCTATATTGCGCCCCAAGGGCTTGTGAGCCGCCTGACACCATAGTTGTTGCCGCCTCAACCTTTGAATCGACAACTATGGCTTCAAAAGAGGCAACAACTTTGGTTGCCCGTCTAAAGCCGCCGTGGAAGTTCCCCAAGTGCGCGCCTAATTTATGTACTGGTCAGTTTGATATTCAGCGTTAATTACGCTGACTAACGGATAATTCACACCTGTCGAGTCGCAAACGTTTCCACGCGGCATCGGCCAAAACCAATAAAAAAGGTAATCCCGATCATGAAGACTTCGCTCCTTGCTCTGGGCCTGATGGCCGCCCTGCCGTTCGCCGCCTCTGCTGCCGATGGCCTGTCCTACAACTATGTGGAAGGTGGCTACGTCAATACCGACGCCCGTGGTGGCGACGCTGATGGTTGGGCGCTGAAGGGCTCGGTTGCCGTGCACCCGAACTTCCACATTTTCGGTGAGTACAGCGCTCAGGAAACCGACAAGTTCAAGAACGACGTTGACCAGTGGCGCTTGGGTGTGGGCTACAACTACACCGTCGCCCCGAACACCGACCTGCTGGCCCGCGCTGCCTACCAGCAGCTTGATCTGGAGTACGGCCCCAAGTTCAAGGGCTACAGCGCTGAAGTTGGCGTGCGTACCGCCTTCACCCCGAACTTCGAAGGCTATGCGCTGGCCGGTTACGAGGATTACAGCAAGAAGAACGGCTACAACCCGGACGGCGAGTTCTACGGCCGCGTCGGCGCCACCGGCAAGTTCAACGCGAACTGGGGCCTGACCGGCGAAGTGAAGCTGGCCAAGGCTGGCGACAAGGAATGGTTCGTCGGCCCGCGCTTCACCTGGTAAGCGATAGCACTACAGAGTTGTAAAGGCGCGTGACCTCTCTCCCACGCGCCCCGGAAGCCCGGTCTCCCCCTGACCGGGCTTCTTTTTATCTGGCGTTGACCGACACCCAATCACGCCTGTTCCGAAAACAGAAAAGCCCGGCACTGCCGGGCTTTTCTGTTTGAAACCTGCCGAGACTTACTTGAACAGCGTGTCCGGATATTCCGGCTTCTGCTCACGGGCCAGCAACTGCTGCAGGCCTTCGGACGGGCTGATGTCGCCATGCAATACCGACTGCACGGCTTTGGAAATCGGCAGGTCGATACCGTGGCGATCGGCCTGACGCATGACTTCATCGGCGGTCTGCACCGATTCCACCACCTGGCCGATCTCCTTCACCGCATCAGACAGACTCTGCCCCCGGCCCAAGGCCAGACCCAGACGGCGGTTACGCGACAGGTCGCCGGTGCTGGTCAGCACCAGATCGCCCAGCCCCGCCAAGCCCATCAGGGTTTCCGGCTTGCCACCAATGGCGGCCGCCAGGCGCAGCATTTCGTTCAGACCACGCGTGATCAGGCCGGCGCGGGCGTTGAGACCCAACTGCATGCCATCGGCCACGCCGGTAGCCACGGCCAGCACGTTCTTCATTGCACCGCCCAACTCGGCACCGACCATGTCGTCACCGGTGTAGGCGCGGAATGCAGGGCCATGCATGGCGTCGGCAACATCCTGGGCAAACGCCTCGTCATCACCGTGGACGGTGATGGCGGTGGGCAGGCCCAAGGTGACTTCCTTGGCGAACGACGGCCCGGTGACCACGGCCAACGGTACGTCCGGCCCCAGTACTTCGCGCGCGACTTCATGCAGAAAGCGGCCTGAGCCTGGCTCAAAACCCTTGGTCGCCCAGGCTACGCCCGCCCCGGCCGGCCGCAGCGGCGCCAGCGCGCGCACGGTTTCAGCAAAGGCATGCGACGGCACCACCACCAGAATCCAGCGGGCACCGGCGACGGTGGCGGCAAGGTCGGTGCTGGCACGCAGCGATTCGGGCAAGGGAATCCCCGGTAGATACCGGGGATTCTCATGACGCTGGTCGATAGCCTCGACCATGGCAGCATCACGCCCCCACAGCACGGTCGGATGACCGTGCCGGGCCAGCAGGGTAGCCAGCGCGGTGCCCCAGGAGCCCGCGCCGAGGACGGCGATCTTGTTCGCGTCAGGTGTACTCATACGATGTCGCGAACGCCGATCAGGCGTTGCCAGCCGGCTCGGAGTCGGCCAGCGAGGTGCCTTCGCCCTGGGCCTGACGCTGACGCAGGGTTTCGGCGTACAGGCCTTCAAAGTTGATCGGCTGCAGGTAGAACGGCGGGAAGCCGCCGGCCTGGATCAGGTCGCTGATCATCGAGCGCACGTACGGGAACAGGATGTTCGGGCACTGGGTGCCCAGCAGCACGTCGATGGCCTGCGGCTCCAGGCCGATCAGGCCGAACACGCCAGCCTGCTGCACTTCGGCAACGTAGGCATTCTTGTCGCCGGCCTTGCAGGTCAGGGTCACGCCCAGCACCACTTCAAAGGCGGTGTCGGACAGGCGCTGCACCTTCTGGTTCAGGTTCAGCTGCAGGTCCGGCTGCACATTCTCGTTGAAGATGCTCGGCGAGTTCGGGGATTCGAAAGAAACGTCCTTGACGTAGATCTTCTCGATGGTGAAGGCCGGGCCGTTTGCGGATTCGTCAGCCGGGACTACGCCGTTGGTGTTCTCTTCGGACATTTCTCAAAACTCCAGAACTGTTTGTTCAATTAATGGGATTGGTACAAGACCAGCGATGGGGGCGGTGCCCGCTGCGCACAAGGCCTTAACGCAAATTAACTGCTCAGCCGCGGCCCTTGACCAGCGGCAGATCCGCCGCCTGCCAGGCGGGGATGCCGCCTTCAAGCACGGATACCTGCTCGAAGCCGGCTTTTTTCAGGGTTTTGGCAGCAGTAGCCGAGGCATTGCCGGTGCGGCACACCAGCACCACCGGCGACTGCTTGGCCGAGGCCAGCAGCTTGTGTGCGGGGGTCAACTGGGCCGGCTGCACGTTGCGGCTGCCCACAATGTGGCCTTTCTCGAACTCGCCGCTGGCCGACAGGTCGATCACCACGGCGTTGCCGCTGTTGATCAGGTGGGTCAGCTCGGCGGGCTTGAGCGATTTATAGCCCCGGAACAGACGCGCGATCTCGGTGGCGATGATGGCCACGGTCAGGCCGACCAGGGCCAGCGACAGCATCGGATTTCGGCCGGCGAAGGCCAGCAACTCTTCGTAATTCACTCAGGTCACGGGTCGATAAGCGGGCCGCGATTGTCGCACAGCCGGGCTGCAGACGGCCGCTGGCTCAGCGTCCCTGCCACAGGTCGGGCAGACCGGCAGCCTGCCACCAGCGCTTGTTGTCCGGGTCCCAGCGCCACCGCTCGTTCACCATCACCGTGCGTTCGGCCTGCGTATTGCGGTTGATGACGCTCATTTCCACACGGCGCTCGATGCTGCCGTCAGCGCCGGCGCTGCTGGAACGCTCGCGGTAGCCGGACACCTGCACCTGCCGGTAGCGCTCGCGCTGCAGGTCGGTGAGCGGCTGCTGTGCCAGGTATTCGGGGTCGATGAAACGCTCGGCGCCCTCGAAATCACTCCAGCGCACGGCGGCCACGTAGGCCTCCTGGGTGGGGGTGAGCTTGGCGCGCTGGCTGCGGCTGGGGCCGTCACCGGCCCACGCGCTGGTGGCGACAAGCAGAGACAACGCGGCGACACATTGAAGCAGGTACCTGTGCATGGAATCCCCCGGGCAGACGCCCATCCTAGCCTTTGCTGATGGCAACAAAGCGGCCTTCCAGCTCCGCCGCACCGCCCACGATCTCGGCGCGGATGGTCACCCGGGCGCGCCCACGCTTGGAAAACAATGCCAGAAATCCGTCCCAGTCCTGATCGGGGCCAACTTTGGCCGAGGCCAACAGCTCGCCATACACCGGTGCGCGGTAGCGGATGCTGCTGTCGGCGACGTAGACCTCGGCCTGCTTGCCGGCCATTGCCAGGCGCAGGCTTACCAAGGCCCAGCCGGACAAGGTCATCACCGAGGCCAAGCTGCCGCCGAAGGCGTTGCCTTTGTCGTTGACGTTGGCCAACAGTGGCGCCTGCATCCGCAGCACGCCGTCGTTGTAGCCGGCAATACGGATATCCATCGCTGCCACCGGCGGCATTGCGGACAAGGTTGCTTGCAGTTGCGCGAGCAGGGCGGACGGATCTGCGTGTTCGGACATGTAAGAAAGCACTGAAACGGAAAGCGCCCGCATAATGCATCGAATGAACCGCCGCGCCTATGTGCCAGCCGACACAGCTTGGCATCTGATCTCACTGCGCCCACAAGGGCAGCACGACACCCTGCGCAGTGCCGCCGCCCGTGCCGGCGCACATACGCTGGCGGTATCGCCGTGGCGGCTTGCGCTGCGCAGCGATCCGGCAACCCGCGACCAGCTGGTCGCCGCCGTGCAGTGCGACCGCCTGATATTCACCAGCCCGGCCGCCGCCGAAGCTGCCGCACGACTGCTGCCGCTGGCCACACTACGCAACGGTACGGTTGTTGCGGTCGGCGAAGGTACGGCGCGCGTATTGCGCAGACACGGCGCGGCCGACGTACAGGCGCCCAAGCGAATGGACAGCGAAGGCCTGCTGGCCTTGCCCTGCATGCAGGCGTTACAGGGCCTGCAGGTGGCGTTGATCACCGCACCCGGCGGCCGCGGCATGATCGCCGCGCAGGTCATTGCGCGCGGCGCTGAACTGCAGCGCGTGGATGTCTACGAACGCGTACCGCTGCCGGTTACCGCTGCCACCCTTGCCCGCCTGGACGCGTTGCCAACCCCCGCCGTGCTGGCTGTGAGCAGCGGCGAAGCATTGGAAACCGTGCTGCCGCAACTGCCTCCGGCATTGTTGCAACGCTGGCGGCAGATGCCGGTAGTGACCGCCAGCGACCGGCTCAGCGTGTTGGCGCGGTCATTGGGCTTCCAGCAGGTCAACACCGCCGCCGGGCCGCTGCCTGCGCAGTTGGTCGATGCCGCACGCGCGGTGCTGGCATCGGCAAGCTGACTGGCGCCACCGCGCGCGGCTTGCAGGCAAGCCGTGGTGCGGGCGATGCTTTGTCAGCAGACCCGCGTCACCAACCCCATGTTGTAGGCCTGCCTGCCAAGGATGTTGCACTTCCATGAATGACGTTTCCCCCACTCCCTCGCACCGCAGTCCACTGCGCTGGGTGCTGCCGCTGGTCGTGCTTGGCGCACTTTGCGCGGCGGGCTGGTTCGGCTGGCGCGCCTGGCAGACCTGGCAACAACAGAACGCACTGGCCCGCAGCAGCGCCATGCAGGAGCTGAGCGCTTTGCGCGACAGCATGGACGCCCTGCGCAGCGACCAGCGCAACAACGCCCGCAGCCTGCAGGACGCCGCCGCCACCAACCGCGTGCTGCGCGATGAAGTGCTCGGCCTGGGCCAGCGCAGCGCATTGCTGGAAGACAGCCTGGCCAAGCTTGCCGACAGCTCTCACCAGGGCGCCCAAGCCGTACGCCGCGAAGAAGCCGAGCTGCTGCTCAACCAGGCGCAGCAGCGCCTGGTGTACGCCGGCGACCTGGACGGTGCGCGCCGCCTGTATGCATTGGCGGCCGAAGTGCTGGAAAGCACCGACACCCCCGACTACCTCAACCTGCGCCAGGCGCTGATCCAGGAGCGCAACGCAATCGACGCGCTTGGCCCGGGCATCCGTGCCAATACCGCAGAGCAGTTCACCGCGTGGAGCAGCGCGCTGGACAGCCTGCCCGAACAGGTCCCAGCCACCGCCGATGCCGAGCAACCGTGGTGGCAGCAACTGCTGTCACCGCTGGTGCAGATCCACCCTTCCGACAGCCGCGTGCTGATCGCGCGTTCCGAGCGCATGGCCGCCAATGATTCGCTGCAGATCGAACTGAGCCTGGCACGCGCCGCACTTGAACGTGGTGATGAAAAGGGGTGGCAGCAGGCGTTGGATCGCGTTGACGGCTGGTTGCTGCGGCTTTGGCCCGACTCCCCTCAACGCCAGCAGCAGCGCAAGCAGTTGCGCACCCTGCAGGCCGTGCAGCTTCGTCCGACCATTCCCGAACTCGGCAGCACACTGCAGCAACTTCGCACCATGCGTGCGGCAAAGGAGAACCCATGAAGGCTTTCCGTTCCATGGTGATCGTGCTGCTGGTCGCGGCCATCGGCATCTTCGGCGCGCATTGGCTGGGGCAGGATTCGGTACGCTCGCTGGGCGAGGTGATCGTCCGCGCCGGCGGTCACGATTACATCGCCACGCTACCGCAGGCCGTGTTGGCACTGACCATCGCGCTGTTGTTGCTGTGGCTGTTGTGGACCTTGGCCTGCGCGCCGTTCCGCAGTTGGGCACGCTATCGCCGCAAGCAGGGCCGCGCCCGGCTCATTGATGGCCTGCAGGCCTTGGACAGCGGCCAGTGGCAGCGTGCGGAAAAGCTGCTGCAAAGCGCCGCCACCGAAACACACGCACGCCCCATCGCCCTGGTCGCAGCCATGCGCGCGGCCGAAGCACGCGACGACAGCGCCGCCGCCGGTCAGCATCTGCAGCAGCTGGGCAGCGCCGAGCCCACCCTGCACGCCCTGCACAGCGCCGAGCGCTGGCTCCAGCTGGGCAAACCGCAGGAAGCCATCGACGCACTTGACGTGCCCGGCATCCAACCGTTGCCGCCGCGTGGCCTGCAGCTGCGCACCGATGCACTGGCCCTCGCCGGACGTGCCGAAGAGGCTTACGGCCAACTGGGCGCGTTGCGTCAGCAGCAGGTGCTGCCGCCCCCTGCGATTGCCGCACTGGAAACCCACCTCGCCCTGCAGATGCTGGATGAAGCAGCCGATGTGAACGCGCTGGCGGCACGCTGGGAAGTGCTGCCCAAAACGCTGCGGGTCAGCCCTCAAGCCGTGGCCCGTTATGCGCAGCGCGCCGTGGCCTTGAACTGGAATGACGTGGCACTGCGCATCATCGAACAGACACTGGACAGCCAGTGGGACGAAACGCTGGTCGCACTCTATGGCGATCTGCCAGTGGACAAGCTCGACTCACGCCGGGCAAGTGCGCAACGCTGGCTGCAATCGCACGCGGCCAGTCCCGCGTTGCTGATGACCTTGGCCAAATTGGCCAACGGCCAAGGCCAGTGGACGCAGAGCGAAGAGTTCCTGCATCGCGCCATCGCCCAAGGTGCCGGGCCAGAGGCCTGGGAAATGCTGGGCGAAGGTTTCGCCGCGCAAGGCGAGCCTGCGTTGGCACAACAATGCCTGCTCAACGCGGTGCGCCAGCGTCGCGGGCATCCGCCGCTGCCCATCAATCGTCGCGACCTGCACCAGCAGATCCAGGACCACGCCGTGGCCGAGGAACGCGACGAACATGGCTTCCCACGCCTGCCGGGTTGAACCGGCAACGCTTCGCGCATAGACAAGGCAGACCGCAATGAAAATACCGCCGCATATTCACGAACGCGTCGTGGAACTCACCAACGCCATCATCAACGCCGACCAGGCCGGCGATGAAGAAAGCAGCCAGTCGCTGTATCAACAGCTGCACGACTACTGCGACGCCATGGCACGGGACGGCCACGATCATCCGTTTCTGTGGGAGACCTTGGCCGATTTCACCGATGACGACCGCGACGCCATCGGCCTCTATCGGCGCGCCCTGCCACTTGTCACTGCGGCCGATGCCGCCGACTACGCCGCCTCCATCTACCTTGCGCTGGCCGAGCGCCATTCAAACCTGGAAGAGTTCGACCAGGCCCGCAGCTACGCGCTGCAGGCCGAGGCGTCCGCACAGGCCACCGATGATCTGCCGCTGCGCGCGATCATCAGCCAGTTTTTACAGGATCATGCCAACAGCAATGATCGCAGTGAAGACGGTGCTGACCGCTGACATACACGCATGCGGCGGTATTGGCGCCGCTCAGCGCGTCAACTCACCGGCATGCGGATGCCGCCATCAAGGCGGATCGTTTCACCGTTGATGTAGCTGTTTTCAATCAGATGGACCGATAGCGCAGAAAAGTCTGTCGATTCCCCCAAACGCTTGGGGAACTGCACCTGTTCAATCATCACGCGCCTGGCCTCGTCAGGTAACGCGTTGAGCATCGGCGTGCCGAACGGGCCCGGCGCAATCGCATTTGCACGGATACCGAACGGGGCAAGGTCACGTGCCAGTGGCAAGGTCATCGCGACAACCGCACCTTTGGAGCCGGCATAGGCAACCTGCCCCACCTGGCCCTCATACGCGGCGACAGAAGCGGCGTTGATGATCACGCCGCGCTCGCCATTGTCTGTGTTGGCGTCATTGCTGCGCATCAGGTCGGCCGCCAAACGCGTCACATTGAACGTCCCTGCAACGTTGACCCTCAATATGCGGTTGAGTAGTTCAAGAGAGTGGACACCGTTGTCGTCAATGATGCGGGAGACCGCGCCAATTCCTGCACAGTTGATACAGATATGCAGTGCACCAAACATTTCAACCACCTGCTGCATGGCGGCCTGAATGCTCTGCTCATCACCAACATCCACCACCAGCGCACGGCAGTGGCTACCCAGCCGCTCCACCACGGCATGGGCTTGATCTGCATTGACGTCAAAGATCACTACTTTTGCGCCCTTTTCCAGCAGCGCCTCTACCGTCGCCAGCCCCATTCCCGAGGCTCCGCCTGTAACCACTGCAACTTTGTCTTTGATCTGCATCCGTTCATCTCCAACGATGGGGAAAGGTTGGACAGCACTCCGTCCAAAACCAATCCTGCAACAACGGGGAGGGCATCATGGGTACATACGTCAGCAACACTTGCACCGGCTGATCGCGGGAAGGGAAGCATTCAGGTGCGCAGGCTCGCCTGGGTTGCTTACGTCATCCCCCGTGCGTGGTGTGGCCGTCGTGCGCTGAAAGCACCTACGCGCAGGCGGCACTTTCACTACGACAATTTCGCTCGTTGAGATGCTTGCAATAACGGTAGTACAGGAGAACCATTTCCCCGAGATGCGCAGGACATCTCGGGGAAAAGTGACGGTCTAGACTGGGGCACACTGATTGACCGAACGTCGCGCCACAGGATGGGAGAAGAACACCCGGCTGTGAAAAACGGTGTGCGCAGACCAGCAACCACATGCAGTTCTTCCATCACGCCCGCCGCGCGGTTTTCATCGACGGGCCTTGAGCAGGCGCCAGACCCGGCACTTCCACCCTGCGCTGCGCAATTCACTCCTCAAGCGCATACGCCACAACATAGTCGCCGCCCACCCGGCCATACACGGTATGGCCCGATGCAACCGCCACCACCACCTGCCGGCCTTTGCTGTCCAGGTACGTCATGGGCGTTGCTGCCGAAGCGGCCGGCAGCTTGACCGACCAGCGCTGCTTGCCCGTCTCCGATTCGATCGCCCTGAAACGGCCATCGGCGCTTGCACCAATGAAGGTCAGGCCACTCCGCGTGGTCAATGCACCACCAAAGGTCTGCACGCCGAATGGCACCGGCAACCCGGTAGGGATGCCGAACGGCCCGTTGTTCTCGGCGGTACCGTGCGGCTTGGTCCACACCAGCTTGCCGGTCCTCAGGTCAATCGCGCTCAGGGTGGCGTAGGGCGGTGCGTGGCAAGGCACGCCCAATGCGCTCATCAGTTCGCCTGTCGCTGCGGCGTAGGGCGTGCCTGCTTGCGGTGCAGTGCCCCCCAGGCCGCCGCCATGCTTACCGGCAGGATCGGGCCGCAGGCCCATTGCGTCGGCCTCGGCACGCGGCATCAGGCGCGTGGAGCTGATCATGCGTATGCCATTGGCGATGAGCAGGTGGCGATCAAGATCGACCGACACACCCCCCCAATTGCTGCCACCGCCGCGCATGGGTGAGTAGAGGCCGCGCTCAAGGCCCGGCGGCGTGAAGATGCCTTCGTAGCGATTGGAGCGGAACTGGATGCGGCACCACATCTGATCAAAGGGCGTCAGGCCCCACATCGCACGCTCTTCCAGCAACGGCCCGCGTATGGACGGCATCTCCACCGAAAATGGCTGCGTCGGTGACAGTCTTTCTTCAGGCACGGCACCGGCTTGAGGCGCCGGCTTTTCGATCACCGAACGTATCGGATCGCCGGTCTTGCGATCAAGCACAAAGAAGTCGCCGCGCTTGGTCGCCTGCACAAGCGCTTGCCGCAGCACGCCGGTGTCCGCATCTGGGATATCCACCAACGTTGGCTGTGAGGCCACGTCGTAGTCCCAGAGATCGTGGTGCACGGTCTGGAACGACCAGCGGACGCTGCCGGTGTTTACGTCCAACGCGACCACGGACGAACTGTATGCCTCGTCGAAAGAACGGCGTTGCCCGCCAAAGTAGTCCGGCGCCGAGTTTCCGGTCGGCACATAGACCAACCCAAGGGCTTCGTCCGCGCTCATGGGTGCCCACGCATTAGGGGTGGAATGGGTGTAGAACTCGCCCGGCCCCGGCTCGCCGGTTTGGCCCGGCCTGCCCGCATCAAACGCCCAGACGAACCTGCCCGTTTCAGCGCTGTATGCGCGGATCACGCCGGAGGGCTCGCCGAAATACTGGCCGTCGGCAACATAACCGCCGATCACGATCTTGTCGCCGACGACGGTGGGCGCGGACGTGACGAAGTAGTAGCCCTTCGCCTCCTGCTTTATGCCGGTCAACAGATTGGTCTCACCGTTGTCACCAAAGGATTCACACAGTCGGCCGTCCTCGGCATCGACCGCAATCAGGCGCGCGTCAATGGTGTTGGTGATGATCCGCGACGCGCAGCGGCCAGTGGCGCCGGGCACGCGGTAATGCGCGACGCCCCGACAGATCGTATTGGCAGATGAACTGGCCGACAGACCCGATCTGTAGCGCCATGCCTCGGCACCGGTGTCCGCATCCAGCGCAATGATGTCGTTGTAGCCGGTGCACAGATAGAGCTTGTTGCCGATCTTCAACGGCGTGACCTCCAATGGGCTCCAATCACCGTTCCTGTCCATGCCAGTCTGGTAGGTCCAGGCCACGCGCAGCCCCGCGACGTTATCGGGCGTGATTTTTTCCAATGGCGCGAAACGGCTGCCACCGGCGTCGTTTCCGTAATACGGCCAATCCTGGCCTTGGGCACGCTGCGCGCGGACGGGCGCGGAGGCGGCCCCCGTTCCGTTGACATAAAGCGGGTCGGCAGGCCTGGGGTTGAGGAGGTGCAGCCCCGCACCCGCGGCCACCGCAAGCAGTGCCGCTGAAGCGGCAAAGCGCGCGCCCTTCCACCGTGGCGGCGCATTACCCACCGCCGGCGGCACGCCCCGGTTGCCGGGTAGCCGGTACAACAGCCCCAGAACCAACAGGAACACCAGGCGGGGCAGCAGCTCCCATGCACTGAAGCCGACTTCCCAGAGCGCCCAGACGATCGTCCCCAACATCATCACCGCGTAGACCTGTGCGGATCGTCGTCGGTTGAAGACAAGCAGGCCAGCAGCCACCACCATGGCTTGGCCGGCGACAAGGTAGTAGAACGTTCCACCCACGGTCACAAGCTGCAATCCACCCACAGTGAATGCAAGGCCTACGGCCAGGAGCAGGAGTGCACTGATGACCGCGGTAACGTTGAGCCGCTGTTTGACGGTATGGTTCATGGGGGATTGATCCAGTTCAGTGGCAATGCGATGTGGCTTCGATACGCCCACGCAGTGGGCCGGCATGAAACCCGGTGTCTACTCAGGCTGCAGTCGAATGGCTCCATCAAGACGGACCGTTTCTCCGTTCATGTAGCTGTTTTCAACCAGATGTACCGAGAGAAACGCAAAGTCATCCGACTCCCCCAGCCTTTTGGGGAATGGAATCGTGTCAATCAACGCCGATCTGATTTCATCCGGCATGGTCTGCAGCAATGGGGTATTGAACGGGCCCGGCGCAATCGCATTCACGCGGATGCCGAACGGACCCAGGTCACGCGCCATCGGCAACGTCATCGCAGCCACCGCGCCCTTGGAGCCTGCATAGGCCACCTGCCCGGCTTGGCCTTCATAGGCGGACACCGATGCGGTATTGACGATCACACCGCGCTCGCCCTGCCCAGCACTGGGTGCATTGCTGCGCATCAGCTCTGCCGCCAACCGCACCACGTTGAACGTGCCGATGACGTTGATCCTGAGTATCCGCTCCATCAGTTCAAGGGAGTGGATGCCCTGGTCACTGATGAGCCGGGTGATCGTCACCACACCTGCGCAGTTGATGCAGATATGCAGGCCGCCAAACATCGTAAGCACCTGCTGCAGCGCGGACTGCACACTCCGCTCGTCGGTGACATCGACAACCAATGCCCGGCAATGGCTGCCAAGCCGCTCCACTACTGCGTTGGCCTGGTCGGCATTGACATCGAAGATCACCACGTTCGCGCCTTTTTCCAACAGCGCCTCCACCGTTGCCAAGCCCAGCCCCGACGCTCCGCCAGTAACCACCGCGACTTTTCCTTTGATCTGCATCGGCTTCATCTCCGTGAGGTGAGCGCGGCTGGCGTGCCAGCCATCAACACCAATACTCACATCGGGCTGGCGCGCCACATGGGTACAGAAACCACCAACAGTGATGGCGCCATGGCGCGTTACAGCGTGCATTCAAACTCAGTGGAACCGCGGGCTCTGTGCCGTCGCGGCACCCTGTCCACGCGTGCGCCGATAAGGCCGAGATAGCTGTTCAGAGCGGCCCCGGCCTCTGCAGTCGTCGCTACAGCTTCAGCGGACGCATTCGTCGCGCATGCCTGACCCAGACATGACCGTGCCGACGCCACCTACCCGCAACCCGGCGAACACACAGCCGGACTAACGGGCGCCAGTATCTGGATGCGTCCTCGGCCATCAAGGCGGGCAGCAACGTGTTTTTTCAGTTGCGATGCGCATCTTGTGCGCGCCGGGGCTCAGCAAGGCACAAACGAAAACAACCCGCCGAAGCGGGCTGCTTGATTGATGACATCAGGCACCGTCACCACGGTGTCGTCCGGGAAAGCAGGAGTGCCTTACCTGACGCCTGCATTTCCAGCCACGCCTGCCAAGCATGCTTTGCAGGTGCACTGCCCGGCCATGGCGACAGGCTTGGCCCGTGCGGCGGTCAGCGCTCGACGATGGCCACGACGCCCATGCCGCCGGCGGTGCAGATGGACACCAGCGCGCGACCACCGCCGCGTGCGGCCAGTTCTTTGGCCACGGTACCGATGATGCGCGCACCGGTAGCGGCGAACGGATGTCCGGTGCCCAGCGACGAACCCAGCGGGTTGATCTTCTGCGGATCGATGCTGCCCAGCGGCGCATCCAGCCCCAAACGATTGCGGCAGTAATCCTCACTCTCCCACGCACGCAGGGTGCACAGCACCTGCGCGGCGAAGGCTTCGTGGATTTCGTAGATGTCGAAATCCTGCAGCGTCAGCCCATTGCGCTTGAGCATTTCCGGCACGGCGATGGTCGGTGCCATCAGCAGGCCTTCGCCGTGTACGAAGTCCACTGCCGACACCTGCGAATCGCGCAGGTAGGCCAGCGGCTCTTGGCCGTGGGCGCGCGCCCATTCCTCGCTGGCCAGCAGCACCGCAGCGGCACCGTCGGTCAGCGGGGTGGAGTTGGCAGCAGTGAGCGTGCCACGGCCGGAGACCTTGTCGAAGGCCGGCTTGAGCGTGGCCAGTTTTTCCAGCGAGGTGTCCGGGCGCAGGATGTTGTCACGCTCCACACCGCGGAACGGCGCGATCAGGTCGTTGAAGAAACCGCGTTCATACGCAGCAGCCAGCTTCTTGTGCGAGGACACCGCCCATTCGTCCTGCGCTTCACGCGAGATGTTCCATTCCTTGGCCATGTCCTCGCAGTGGTCGCCCATGCTCTTGCCGGTACGCGGCTCGGCCACGCCCGGGAACTCGGGCTTGAGTTCGGAGAACTTGAAGCCCTTGGTCAGCGCGCGCAGCTTGTCGCCGGTGCTCTTGGCGCGGTTGGCTGCCAACAGGCGCGCGCGCAGCTTCTTGCCGTAGACGATCGGCACGTCGGAGGTGGTGTCCGAACCGCCGCCAATGCCCGATTCAATCTGGCCCAGCGCGATCTTGTTGGCCACGGTGATGATGCTGTCCAGCGACGTACCACAGGCACGTTGCAGGGTGATGCCCGGCGTCAGCGGTGACAGGCCCGACGACAACGTCGCTTCGCGGCCCAGATTCCAGTCGCTGGGGTGTTTGATCACCGCACCCATCGCCACTTCGCCCAGCTGTTGGCCGTGCAGGCCAAACCGTTCAACCAGCGCGCCAAGCGTACGTACCGACATGCCGAGGTTGCCAACATCCGAATAAGCGGTGTTCTGGCGGCAGAACGGGATGCGTACACCACCAAGGATGGCGACGGGACGAGCGCTGGGCATGCGGGTACCTGACATGAAGTTGAGTGCGATGTGGCCTGCAGGCGATAGCAGGCATAATGGTGTTGAGTGTAGCTTCGAGGCCGTGATGGGCCAACCGCGAACCATGAGCAATTCCACACCTGACATGAATGCTTTGGGCCTGATGGCTCTGGAACTGGCCGGTGGCCAGCAACCGAACAAGGCTGCATTGCCCTCGGACCAAGCCGGCGAGCTGGCCGCACTGGTGGGCCGTGACCTGGCAAAACTGGTGCCGCAGGTCAGCAGCCTGGACCTGGTATTGGCCGCTGCGCATTTCGACCCGGCGGAGGTATTGCGCCCGGGCTGGCCCATCCACCGCCGCCTGGAAGAGTTGCAGATGCGCGCGCCTGGCCGCAATCAGGGTCCACGCCTGCTGGCCTTTGGCGCCGACATGAATGGCGATGTACCACTGCCACTGCAGGCCGATGCCAGCCTGACCGGCGGCGGCCTGCGGGTGGTGCCGTTCGTGCTCACTGGCAGCGATGCCGGCCTGCTGCAGGAAGCCCGCGACGCGCTGGAAGACGTGCTGCTGGCCAATGGCATGGCACAACCGGACACCGCCATGCTGGCGCAGAACGCGTTTGGCGCGCAGATCGAGCACGCGCGTTACTTCACCCTCAATGACCTGGCCGCGATGATGGCCATGCAGTACGACAACCAAGGCCTGGCGGCCTTGTGGCCACTGTTGGAAACGGCCATGTTCGCGCCCGGCCAGGAGCAATGGCTGGAGGCGCCGCCCGAGCCGTTGCTGCGCTATGTCGGTGGCGAAGCGCGCATGGCGTTGTTCGACCCGGCCGGCTGGTGCTCGCACTACGCGCACGACAACAACGACTGCGACCGCCTGCAGCGCGTGTACGAGCAATACCTGATGCGGCAGCGGCAGATGGCCGCCGTGCTGGAAGCCCACGGCGTGGACGTGCTGTATGTGCATGTGCATGCCGGGCAGGATGCCCGTGCGATTCTGGCGCACTGAGCGCACCCCGCAGCACACGAAAAAGGCCGCTTTCGCGGCCTTTTTCTTTGCATCTGCCCCGCACATGAACACGGGTGACACGTCAAAGCCCGCCCTTGCCGATAGCAAAGGAAGGCGCTGCTGGCCCGGACGTCATTCGGCCTTGTTGATCACCGCACAGGCCAGACGCGCGCCGGCATTGCCGGTGGGCTGGGTCTTGTAGTCGTCCGGATCGGCATGGACAATCAGGCCACGGCCGACGATGTCGAACGCATCACCCTTGCCGACGTTGACGTTGCTGGCCACCGGGCCATCAATGCGGGCGTTGCCCTGCGCATCGGCCTTGATGTTGGGCATGTCGCCGCCGTGATGGGCGGTGGCGTCGATGCTGCCGTGTTCGCTGCTGCCCGGGTTGAAGTGGCCGCCGGCGCTGGTGCCGTCCGGCGCGCTGCAGTCGCCCTTTTCGTGAATGTGGAAACCGTGCTCGCTGTCCGGCTTCAGACCGCTGATGTCGCCGGTGGCGCGCAGTTGGCCGTCAACGACGCTGAAGCGGATGGCACCCTTGACGGTGCTGTCCTGGGTGGGCTGCAGCTGCGCCGTGGCAACGGGCTTGTCCATCGCCGGCGGTGCAGCCGGGTCGGTGGCCGGCGCGGTGGCCGGGGTGCTGCCGGCGGCGGCATCAGCCGGTGCGGCGTCAGGCTCACCGCCCTGCTTGCAGGCACTCAGTGCCAGCGCGCCGGCCAGGAAAAGCGTGGTGTGGATCAATCGCATGGTCTTGCTCCCTTGAATGGGGTGAATCAGGACAATGAGCGCATTCAGCGCACGACGCGGATTACCGCACAGGCTACTCGTGCGCCGGCATTTCCGGCGGGTTGGCTACGGTAATCATCCGCTGCAGCGTGCACTACCAACGCGCGCCCGGCAACGTCATTGGCCGCGCCACCGCCAAGTGTGACGCCCCGAAGATGGACATCCACATTCGCCACGCCCTCGGCATTGGCCATCAGGTTGTCCATGTCGCCGGCATGATGCGCAGCGGTACCGGCGCGGCCATGCGCCTGTGTGGTCGGGTTGAAATGGCCACCGGCGCTGCTCGCATCCACCGCACTGCAATCGCCTTTTTCATGCACATGGAAAGCGGCTTGCTGGCCGCGCGGCAGGCCACCGATCACTCCAGTGATGTGGACACCGCCGGCCTCAGGCACCAACGCCAAGCGGCCGCTGACCAAGCTCGCCGAGGCCGGCGACAGATTGGCTTCGGCCATGCGCGCCGTGCTGACCGCAGGCGACGGGGGCGGCGCTGTGGGTTTGGCCGGCGGGCGGCTGCCGCAGGCGGCAAGCAGCAAGGTGCCGGCGGCGGTGATCAGATAAAGGCTCTGGCGCATGGGTAACTCCTTCAAAGACATGCCGTGCACGGAGAACGGACGGCTGTTGCGGTGTTGCTGGTCAGGTCCGGGTAAAGATGCCTGTTTGCCGCCACGCGGTCGAGAGCGGGCCGCGACCTGGAAACAGTGCGTCTGCCGCAGGCAGCACGCGCGGGCATGGCTCAGCGACGACGCCCCGGCCCGAGCTTGCGGGTAATCGTGTTGCGGCCCAGCCCCAGCCGTGCGGCGGCATCGGCACGATGACCATCGGTGAAGGCCAGCGCCGCTTCCAGCAGCACCGCATCCAGGCGCTCGCGTGCCTGCGCATGCAGGCCATGTGCCCCTTCGGCCAGACGCTGGCGTGCCCAGTCGGCCAGGGCACGGTCCCACTGCTCCGGTGACACGGCTGGAGTTGGACGTGATCCGCGCCCACCACGTGCCAATGCAGCACGCACGTCTTCGGCGGAGATGGTGTCGGCCACGGCCAATGCAGCCAGGCGCCAGCACACGTTTTCCAGCTCGCGCACATTGCCGGGCCATGCGTGCTCGCGCAGCGCCTGCACGGCGGCTGTGGACAACCGTTTGGCCGGCATGTCCAAGCGACGTGCGGCGTTGACCAGAAAGGTGTCGGCCAGCTGCGGCACATCGCCCAGGCGCTCGCGCAGCGGCGGCAGCCACAGCCGCACCATATCCAAACGATGTAGCAGGTCCGCGCGAAAACCGCCCTGCTCCACCAGGGTTTCCAGATCCTGATGGGTGGCGGCCACCACGCGCACGTCAACGCGGATCAACTCACGCCCGCCCACACGGAAGAACTCGCCTTCGGCCAGCACGCGCAACAGGCGCGTCTGCAGCGCCAGCGGCATGTCGCCGATTTCATCCAGAAACAAGGTGCCGCCGTCAGCCTGTTCAAAACGACCGATGTGACGCTTGGTCGCGCCGGTGAAAGCCCCGGCCTCGTGGCCAAACAGTTCGCTTTCCAGCAGTTCGGCCGGGATGGCGGCGGTATTGAGCGCGACGAAGGGGCCTTTTGCACGCGGCGATTCGCGGTGCAACGCGTTGGCGACCAGCTCTTTGCCGGTGCCGGTTTCGCCGTTGATCAGCACCGACAGCGGCGCCTGCGCCAGCCGGCCGATGCCACGGAACAGCGCGCGCATGGCCGGGGTGTCGCCGATCAGCTGCGGCGCGCGTTCGTCGGCTTTGATGGCCGGCGCAACGGCTTCCGGCAAAGGCGCTGCATCGACCTCCGGCAAAGCACGCCGCGCCAGTTCCACCGCATCGTCCAGATCGAACGGTTTGGATAGAAATTCATGCGCGCCACCACGGAAGGCACCGGCCGTGCTCGCGACATCGGTATAGGCCGACATCACGATCACCGGCAGCTGCGGATGCGCGGCCTTGAGTTTGTCCAGCAACACCAGCCCGCCGTCACCGGGCATGCGTACGTCGGTGAACAACAAGTCCGGCACTGGCCGTTGCGTCATGGCCTCCAGCGCGGCGGCGGCACTGTCGAAGCCTTCGACGGTATAGCCGGCATCGCGCAGCGCGGTGGTGAGCACAAAGCGCACCGAGCGGTCGTCATCCACCACCCATACCGTGGCCGCCTGTTGCGAGGAGTCACGCATCGCCCACCTCGGTGTTTTCTTCTTCGGTCAACGGCAGCGGTAACAGCACGGTGAACACGGTGTGGCCTGGACGCGAGCGGTAGCTGAGCGTGCCACGGTGTTCGCGTGCCACCTGCTGGGCCAAGGCCAGCCCAAGCCCGGTGCCTTCGGCACGGCCACTGACCAGCGGCAGGAACAGATGTTCGGCCAGTTCCTCGGGCACGCCACGGCCGTCGTCGGCCACCTCCAGGCGCAGCACCAGCGGGTGCGGCTGCTCGGCGATGCGCTGGCCATGTTCGACGCGGGTGCGCAGCGTGACGCTGGTGGCACCGGCCTGGATGGCGTTACGCACAAGATTGAGCAGCGCTTGGGTCAAACGGTCGGTGTCACCGGGGAACTCGGGAATGCTGGGGTCGTAGTCACGCAGCAGGCGCACCGACCAGCCAGATTCGTTTTCGACCACACGCAGCACGCGCTCCAGCGCGGCATGCACGTTCAACGGCGCATGCGGGCGCGGTGGTGCGGGCGAGAGCAGTTGTTCGAGCAGCGTGTTGAGGCGCTCGATCTCCGAGCCGATCAGTTCAATCAACTCCATCTCGCTGGCATCGCGGCCTGCCGCGCGCCGGGCCAACAACTGCGCGGCGCCTTTGAGCCCGGCCAGCGGATTGCGCAGTTCATGCGCCAGCCCTTTGAGGGCAGCGCTGAACGCGCCCGGCAACACCTGGGCCGGGTCGGCGGTCTGGAATTCATCCACCGGGTGCGCTTCCAACAGCCAACCGTCACCGTGGAAGCCGCTGAGCCAACCGTCGGCAAAACGCGGCGCCTCGCCGGGCAACGCCAGCGCCAGCCGAGGCAGGCGCACAGTATCGGCGGTGCTGGGTGTGGCAAGACGGTCTGCCAGCATCTCGCCCTGGCTTTCCAACGAGGCCAGCGGCTGGCCCAACAGGCGCCGCACGCTCACCCCCAGCCAGCGGCAGAACGCGGGATTGGCGCCGAGAATGCGGCCATCCGCACCGCTCCACACCAACGGCGTGGCCATCAATTCAGGAGAAGGCGCGGCGGCGGAGTCGTTCATTGCACCAATATAGTGCAAAGAAAGGGACTTACTGCTTCTGCAGGAGCAGCGAGTGCAGGATTCGGGCGTCTTCGGCGTCGAGGTCGGCAGGCAATGTGTCACTGCCTCGGAAGCGGCGATGGAAGGCGCGCACCGCAGCGGCGCGGTCATCCAAGGCATAGCCAAAGGCCTGCATCGCCATCCAACGGTCAAAGCCTTCCGCCGCCGGGCCGTGCTTGGGGTCGGGCCACAGGCCAAAGCCGGCTTCAGCCAATTGCTGCCACGGGAAGTAGCGGCTGGGGTCGGCTTTACGCGTGGGCGCAAGATCGGCATGGCCGATGATCTGGCTGCGCGGGATGTTGAAACGGGTGCACAGATCTTCAAGCAGGCGAATGAGGCTGGCGATCTGCGGCGCGGTGAACGGGCTGCTGCCATCGTTGTCGATCTCGATACCGATCGAAGTGGAGTTGAGATCGGTGAAACCGCCCCAGCGACCACCGCCTGCATGCCAGGCGCGCTCGCCATCGGCCACCAGTTGGTAGAGCTCACCATCGCTGCCCACCAGATAGTGCGAGCTGACTTTGCCGCCACTGTTGGCCGAGCGCAGCGTGTCCAGGCTTTCCTGCACCGAGCCCTGCTCGGTGTGGTGCAGCACGATCAGTACCGGCTGGCGCGCGTTGTGGTTGGGCGACGGCACCCATTGCGCAAGCGGGTTGCGCTCTGGCGTGGACGTACAGGCGGTGAGTGCGGCGACCAGCGCCAGCGGCAACAGGAATTTGCTGTTCATGCCAAGCATTGCACGTCGCCGCGCGCGGCTTTGCAAGTGCACTCAGGCAGGTGCGGACGGCTTGGCCTGCGGATACGGCGGTGTGGATTGCGTGCATTGATGGCCCTGCTCAGGGAGTTGCGGAGTCCTGCAGGGTGCAAGCGCGGTCGCGCCGCATGCCCGTAACGCTTTCGCCCTGCGTGTGTGCCCATTGCGGTTAGGCTGTGCAAATTCACGATTCAGCGGCCTGATCACCCAGCAATGCGCAACTCACTCAAACAGAAAATCATCGAAACCTGCGACCACAAGATCGCAGCGAAAGGGCCGACGGTGGGGCTGTCGTTCTATGCGTTTTTTGCGAACCGCAATGATGATCCGGAGCTGCTGATGGAAGCGGCGACGTGGTGGATCCAGATCCATCGGCTGGATCATTTCGAGAAGGCCGAAAAGGTGAAAGCGTTGGTGTTGGCCGAGCGGTAGAACCAAAGCGATGGCGCTGAAACGATGTGGACGACTTCATTCACATCGGTAGTGCCGAGCCATGCTCGGCAGCGGCTTTCCCGCTGGTGTCTGAGAACTTCCCTCACCCCAGCCCCTCTCGCGCCATGCGGGAGAGGGGCTTTCAGAAGCAGAGGTGACAGAACGGTCAGGCCTCGTAGGCGGTTTCACCGTGCGTGGTGACATCCAGGCCGGTGCGCTCGGCTTCCTCACTGACGCGCAGGCCGACCAGCGCGCGCACCACCAGCAGAATGGCGGCGGTAATCACCGCGCTCCACAGCACTGTGAAACCGACGCTGACCACCTGCACCCACAGCTGGTGGCCGATATCCAGATCCGCCTTGGTGCCGCCCAGCGACTGCGCACTGAACACACCCGTGAGAACCGCACCGACAATGCCGCCCACGCCGTGCACGCCAAACACATCGGCGGTGTCGTCGGCCTTGAGCAGGCGCTTCAAACCGGTGACGCCCCACACGCAGACAATGCCGGTGACGAAACCAATCACGATCGCGCCCAACGGGCCAACCGTGCCGCAGGCCGGGGTGACACCGACCAGACCGGCGACCGCGCCGGAGGCCGCACCCAATGCCGACGGATGGCCCTTGGTGACCGCCTCCACCAACGTCCAGCCCAGCACCGCCGCGGCGGTAGCCAACACGGTGTTGATGAAGGCCAGCGACGCGACGGTGTCGGCGGCGGCGGCCGAGCCAGCGTTGAAACCAAACCAGCCCACCCACAGCAACATGGCGCCGATCCAGGTCAGCGGCAGATTATGTGGCTTCAACGCGGTCTGGCCGTAGCCCAAGCGCTTGCCGACAAACCATGCCGCCACCAGGCCAGCAACACCGGCATTGATGTGAACCACCGTGCCACCGGCAAAATCAATGGCGCCCATTTCGCCGAGGTAGCCACCACCCCAGACGATGTGCGCCATCGGGATATAGCTCAGGGTGAACCACAGTGCCGAGAACAACAGGACCGCGCGGAATTTGATGCGCTCGGCGAAGGCACCCACGATCAGCACCGTGGTGATGCCGGCGAACGTGGACTGGAACGCCACGAACAGAAAATCCGGCAGCCCAGCGATGGGCGTGTTGCCGACCGAGTCCGGCGTGAAGCCTTTGAGGAAAGCAAATTCAGTGAACGAACCAAAGAACTGGTTGCCCGCGCTGAACACCGCGCTGTAGCCGTACGCCACCCACAGCATCAGCACCAACGAAAACACCACCAGCACCTGGCTCAATACCGACAACACGTTCTTGGCGCGCACCAGGCCGCCGTAGAACAGGGCCACGCCGGGCACCACCATCATCAACACCAGCAAGGTAGCGGTAAGCATCCACGCCACATCACCGCGTTCAAAGGCGGGGGCCGCCTCTGCTGTGGCAACGTCGGTTGGCGGAGCGGCTGCAGCTGCAGCCTCAAGCGGCTCCGCAGGAGCGCTTTGCGTGGCCAAAGGCTGCGGTTGCGCGGCCTCCTGTGCACTGGAGGCCGTGCTGAAAACACCTGCCGCAATCACAACCAGCAGGAATGACAGGCACAGGCCTCCGAGCCGGGCTTTCAGCCCGGTGAAAATTTCCGTTCGCATTTTCGACTCCGACTGTTGGGGGTTGGGACCCGGTCACGCGCGATTGCGGTTCAAGCCAGTCATGTCGTGGAGCGCAGGAAACACCGTCTGCGTACTACGTGGAGTTCCCTGCAACGCACACGGCCCGGCTGTGGAAACGCAACGGGAACGTGAGCGGTTTCTCAGAGCGCGTCTGCGCCTGTTTCGCCGGTGCGGATGCGCACCACCTGCTCAAGTGAGGTGACGAAAATTTTGCCATCGCCAATTTTTCCGGTACCCGCAGCCGATTGCAGGGCTTCGATCACCGCATCCACGTTGTCGTTGGTGACGGCGGTTTCAATGCGGATTTTGGGCAGGAAATCGACGACGTACTCTGCACCGCGATACAGCTCGGTGTGGCCCTTCTGGCGCCCGAAACCTTTTACTTCTGTCACGGTGATGCCTGAGACGCCGACGGCGCCCAGTGCTTCACGTACTTCGTCCAGCTTGAACGGACGGATGATGGCGGAGATCAGTTTCATGCGCATGTCCCGATGTGGAGAAGGCCGGCCCAAGCCTGTGGGCCGGAAGCGTGTCTTCCACCGGCCGCCAAAGGGCCGCTGGTTGTTGCGCCGAACGTGTGATGGACCCAGTGGTTGTCACCGCGATGGAATGCGGCAACACCCGTGACGCGGGAGGGAGGTATGGCCCATGACGCGTTGCAGTTGCTCTTGCCTTGCGTGTTGCTTCAGGCCGCTGCCATGGCTCCCCAGCCATGAAAGCGGTGGGCGATGACGAAGGTGGGAGGGGAGCCCTTCGTCATCGCCACCTGAACTCAGCTTGCGTAGTACAGCTGGTATTCCAGCGGGTGCGTGGCCGCACGGAACTTGGTCACTTCCTGCATCTTCAGGGCGATGTAGGCGTCGATGAAGTCATCGCTCATCACGCCGCCGGCCTTGAGGAACTCGCGGTCCTTGTCCAGTGCTTCCAGCGCCTGGTCCAGCGAGGAGCAGACCTGCGGGATCAGCTTCTCTTCTTCCGGCGGCAGGTCGTACAGATCCTTGTCGCTCGGTGCGCCCGGGTCGATCTGGTTCCTGATGCCGTCAAGGCCGGCCATCATCAGCGCGGTGAAGGTCAGGTAGCCGGACTGGATCGGATCCGGGAAGCGGAACTCGACGCGACGTGCCTTCGGGTTGGACACCCACGGAATGCGGCACGAAGCCGAACGGTTGCGGGCCGAGTAGGCCAGCATCACCGGCGCTTCAAAGCCCGGCACCAGACGCTTGTAGCTGTTGGTGCCGGCGTTGGTGAAGGCGTTGATGGCGCGCGCGTGCTTGAAGATGCCGCCGATGTACCACAGCGCCATCTGGCTCAGGCCGCCGTAGCCGTCACCGGAGAACAGGTTGGCGCCGCCCTTGGCCAGCGACTGGTGCACGTGCATGCCGCTGCCGTTGTCGCCGACCAGCGGCTTGGGCATGAAGGTGGCGGTCTTGCCGTTGCGGTGCGCGACATTCTTGATGACGTGCTTCATGCGCTGCAGCTCGTCGGCCTTGGTCACCAGCGTGTTGAACTTGGCGCCGATCTCGCACTGGCCGGCGTTGGCCACTTCGTGATGGTGCACTTCGACCTCGATGCCCACCTTTTCCAGCACTTTGCACATCTCAGCGCGGATGTCGTGCAGCGAATCGGTCGGCGGCACCGGGAAGTAGCCGCCCTTCACGGTCGGACGGTAGCCGGTGTTGGTGCCGTCGTAGCTCTTGCCGGTGTTCCATGCGCCTTCTTCGGAATTGATCTTGAAGAAGGTGTGGCCCATGTCGTTGGCGAACTGCACCGAATCGAAGATGAAGAATTCCGGCTCCGGGCCGAAGAAGGCCAGGTCGGCGATGCCCGAGGACTTCAGGAACGCCTCGGCGCGCTTGGCGATGCCGCGCGGGCAGCGGCCGTAGCCCTGCATGGTGGCCGGATCGAGCACGTCGCAGATCAGCACCAGGGTCGGATCGGCGTAGAACGGATCCAGGTACGCGCTGTCGGCGTCCGGCAGCAGCACCATGTCCGACTCGGCGATGCCCTTCCAGCCGGCGATCGAGCTGCCATCAAACATCTTGCCTTCTTCAAACAGCGCCGGCTCGATGATCGACACCGGGAAGGTCACGTGCTGCTCGATGCCACGCATGTCGACAAAACGCAGATCGATGAACTCGACCTGGTTGTCCTTGATCAGCTTCTCAACGTTTTCCAGGGACATCGGGTGGAACCTCGGGTGGATGATGATGTGCCTGTACTTCAGCAACTTGTGTGCCAACTTTCAATGGCATGCAAGTGATTGTTTTTATTGGAGGCCAGCGCCCTTGCGCACCCGCCCGCTGCACCATATTGGTGCTAAATAGCAGATACGCACCCATTTAGTGCATGCCCGTGGATGGACTATGCTGTAGCGGCCATTCTTCCTATCCCCAACCATGTCCGACCTGCTCTCCGCCCTGTTGCTGGGCATTCTTGAAGGCCTCACCGAATTCCTCCCCATTTCCAGCACCGGCCACCTGCTGATCGCCCAGCACTGGCTCGGCACCCGCTCGGACTTCTTCAACATCATCATCCAGGCCGGCGCCATCCTTGCCGTCACCCTGGCCCTGCGGCAGAAGCTGTGGTCGCTGGCCACCGGCCTGGGCGAGCGCGAAAACCGCGATTACGTGATGAAGCTTGGCGTGGCCTTCCTGGTCACCGCGCTGGTGGGCCTGCCGGTGCGCCTGGCCGGCTGGGAGCTGCCCGAGACCGTCACCCCCGTGGCTTGGGCTTTGGTGATCGGCGGCGGCTGGATGTTGGTGGCCGAGCATTTCGCCTCGCGCATGCCCGACCGCGACACTGTCACCTGGAAGATCGCCATCGCCGTGGGCCTGGCGCAGGTGGTTGCCGGCGTGTTCCCGGGCACTTCGCGCTCGGCGGCGGCCATCTTCCTGGCCATGCTGCTAGGCCTGACGCGCCGCTCGGCCGCTGCGGAATTTGTGTTTCTGGTCGGCATTCCCACCATGTTTGCCGCCAGTGGCTACGCGTTCCTGGAACTTGCCAAGGACGGAAAGCTGGCCAGCGAAAACTGGACCGAGGTTGGCGTGGCATTTGCCGCAGCCGCGTTGACCGGCTTTGTGGTGGTGAAGTGGCTGCTGGGCTACATCAAACGCCACCCCTTCACAGGCTTTGCGCTATACCGCATCGCACTGGGCATCGGCCTGCTGCTGTTTTTGCCTGCGGGAAACTGAACGCACACAGATGCTGGTAACCCCAGTTGTCCGCTTGGCCCGTTTGTCGTCCTGAATCCACCCATGCTCCAAAGGAGTTGCACATGAAGCGCATCCTGCTGTTGTCCCTGCCCCTGGCCCTGATGGTTGCCTGCAGCAATCCGTCGAACACCCCCAAGACCGATACCGCGCCGACCGACAGCGCCGTCGCTGCTGCGTCGACGCCGGCAGCTGGCATCGACGCCAGCCAGCTCAGCGCCAACCATTGGCTGCTGGACAACGCGGTGGACGCCAGCGGCAAGCGCGTTGATGGCCTGTTCGTACGCGCCGACAAGCCGGTCACGCTGGACTTCAAGGAAGGCCGCGTCAGCGCCAGCAACACCTGCAACCGCATCGGCGGCGGCTACACGCTGGAAGGCGATGCGCTGACCGTGGGCAACCTGATGTCCACCAACATGGCCTGCGCCGAAGCGGGCGTGATGGAGCTGGATTCGCTGGTCAGCGAGCGCCTGGAAGGCAAGCTGACGGTGCGCAGCTTGGATGCGTCCACGCTGGTGCTCGCCACCGCCAAAGGCGACGTGCTGACTTTCCGCGCCGAGCCGACCGCCGAAACCCGCTACGGCGGCGAGGGCGAGCGCGTGTTCCTGGAAGTGGACGCACAGACCAAGCCGTGCTCGCACGGCGTGATGAAGGACGCCACCTGCCTGCAGGTGCGTGAAGTGAAGTACGGCGAGAACGGCCTGGAACAGGGTGAGCGCGGCGCCTTTGAGAACTTCTACGGCAACATCGAGGGTTACACCCACGAGCCGGGCATCCGCAACGTACTGCGTCTGAAGCGTTACCAGGTAAAGAACCCGCCGGCCGACGGCTCGTCGCTGGCCTACGTGCTGGACATGGTGGTCGTGTCGGAAAAAGTGAAGTAATTCACCTCCGCACTTCGACACAACAAGGGCGCCGCAAGGCGCCCTTGTTGGTTTTCAACGGTGCGATGAAAAGCCCCAATCTCCCCTTGCCCCGGCCCTTGCGCCAGCGCAAGGGCGCGCGACGGGCTGCGAACGACTGGTCTGCTGCATCGCCCCGCAAGGGAGAACGTTGAGTTCGTTGATTGAGGCTTGGGGCATAGGTGGGCACCTTCCCCCTCTCCCCAACCCCTCTCCCGCCAGGGGAGAGGGGCTATGTCCACCGCAAGTTGAAGCATTACGTGCCGTTGCAGCTTGCGAGCCACTCTCCCCTGGCGGGAGAGGAGCTATATCCATGGCAGGTTGAAGCATTACGTGCAGTTGCAGCTTTCAAGCCCCTCTCCCTTGGCGGGAGAGGGGCTATGTCCATGCCAGGTTGAAGCATTACGTGCAGTTGCAGCTTTCGAGCCCCTCTCCCTTGCCGGGAGAGGAGCTATGTCCATGGCAGGTTGAAGCATTACGTGCAGTTGCAGCTTTCAAGCCCCTCTCCCCTGGCGGGAGAGGGGTTGGGGAGAGGGGGCAAGGATCAGCTAGAGGGCGAGAAGCCCCAAACATCACCCCAACGCAGGATTGAGCGTATAGGTGCCGTGGATGGCTGCTTCCGCCAGCACATGGCCCTGCATGGCGCGGAGCACGTCGCCGGCAGTGAAAGCCCCCTCCACCGGCAGTCGCGCTACATCCAGGGCGAACACGCGGAAGAAGTAACGGTGCAACCGCTCGTCATTGAACGGCGGGTAGGGGCCGTCATAGCCGAGGTAAGTGCCGGCCATCTGCGCGTTGCCGGCAAACCAGCCGGTGTAATCGTTGATGCCCTGACGCGTACCGGCCGGGCCCGCCGGCTGGGTCTTGCCATGGGCGGTAAAGCCGTCGCTGCAGCTGCCCGCAGCAATCTCGCGCACGTCGGCAGGCACATCGACCATCACCCAATGCACGAAGTCGCCGCGCACCTGGTCCAGCGGAATGCTCACGTCATCGCGGCCGACCAACTCCGGCACCGTCGGCACATCTGGGTCCACGCACAGCACGGCGAACGAACGGGTGCCCTCGGGCACCTCGCTCCATGTCAGCTGCGGGTTGCGGTTGCCGGCAAAGCCGTTGGCATCGCCGGCCGCAAACTCCGCCGGAATCGACTGGGTGTTGTTGAAACTCTGACTGTCCAGTTTCATCGTCATTCCTTGAATCAGTTTTCGGGGTAGCCCAGACGCACCGCAACCGGGGTCAGGCGCGAGAACTCCGCCGACAACACCTGCGCGTACTTACGCCAGTGGCCGGCTTCGAGGGTGCCCGGGCCAAGGCTGCGTACCGGCGGGAAGCGCATGCCGAATGCCTGCTCCAGCAGTGCACCCATGGCGGCGGGGTCGTTGACGGCGTCGTCGGTGCGGATGAGCAGGTGGGTGTATAGATCCTGTTCGTGCAGGTCGGCCACCTGCTCCAGGGAACGGGCCAGCCACTGCGCCGCTTCGCTGGACGAGGTGAGCGCCAGCGGTGCCGGCGCGCCCAGCGCCAACCATTCGACCAGCATGTCGCGTGGGTCGCGCAGGGCAATGACCAGGCGGCCTTCCGGCAGCTGCGGGCGCAGTGCCCACAGCAGTGCGTTGTCCCACCACAACAGCCAGTCGATGACGTTGCCATCCTCAATGCCACGCGATGGCAACTGCTCGCGCCATTGCTGCACCAGCTGCTCAGGGCTCAACGCGTCGGTTGCCAGGCGCTGCAGGGTGAAGAAGTTCTGGAAACCATCGTTGGGCGGCGTCGGGCCGAAACGGTCGCCACGCAGCACGCGGCTGCCGGCGTCCATCACGGCCACCACGCGCTCCACGCCGGAGCCCGGTGCGCCCCAGACGAACATCGGGCGGGTGCTGTTGTCTTCGGTTATCTCGCCCATCGCCGGCCATTCACCGGGCGCTTTGGCCTGCGGCGGCAGCGGCAGACGCGACGGTGCCAAGGTTTCATGCAGGCCTACCCAGGTGGCCACTGCGGCGGCCGGATCACCGGCACGGTCCTGCACGCTGCCCAGCCAGGTGCGCAGCGGCGCGCGCGCTTCTTCCGGGGCGTTGTCCAACAGCGCCTGCACATGCGTCACCGCAGCTGCGGGCTCACGCAGCAGCAGGGCTTCGACGATGCGTTGTTCGCCACTGACCCGGCCCGGCTCCAGCGCGATGATCTGCCGTGCGATGGCTTCGGCGGCATCGGCCTGCCCGCCCATGTCGTGCAGGCTCATGCGTGCTTCCAGCGCCGGAAGGTGTTCGGGCATGGCGGCCAGCCAACGGTCCACGACGTCGGCCGCTTCCTCGCTGCCGACCGGCGCCACCGCCAGACGTGCCAGCCACAGGTCATGCAATTGGGTGCTTTCCTGCAGGGCAGCTTCCAGATCGGCGCGCGCTTCTTCGTCACGGCCCAGACGCTGCCAGGCCATCAACAGCAGCTGCAACGTGGCGCGGTCGCCCGGCAGCTGGGCCAGCAGCGGACGCAGGTGTTCCAGCGCCTGCTGCGGCTGGCCCGAGGCCAGTTCCAGCTCGCCGGCCAGGCGGCGCATGCCCGGGCTATCACCGCCCTCGTTGGCCAGCACTTCGCGCATCACCTCGGCGGCGCGATCCACATGGCCCTGGCGCAATGCCAGCTGCACCAGCAGCCCACGCAGGGCCTGGGTGCCCGGGCTCAGTTCCAGCACGCGGCGGAACGCCTGTTCGGCAAAGGCAAGCATGTCCTTGCCCAGGTAGGCAAAGCCCAGTGCGTGCAGCAGGCGCGGATCGTTGGGCAGCTGCTGGCTGGCGGCCGACAGCACGCTCAGCGCGCGGTCCACGTCACCGCGACGCAGCGCGACCATGCCTTGGATACCGGCCAGCTCGGGGCTGTCCGGCTCCACGCGCGCGGCCATGCGGCCGAGGCGGTCGGCTTCATCGGTGTCGTCACGGGCCAGCGCCAGATGCGCCTGCATCAGGTAGGCCGAAAATTCGTTGGGATTGAGCGTGGTGCTGCGCTCCAGCGCGTGTCCGGCAGCCTCGATCTGGCGCAGTGCCAACAGCAGGCCGGCCTGCTGCAGATGCAGTGCGGCATCATCCGGTGCCAGTGCGAGTGCCTGCTCAAGGCTGGCTTGGGCATCAGCCAATTGGCCGTGCTGCTGCAGGGCAAGTGCCAGCCAGCGGTGTGCCTGCGCCTGTTGCGGTTCAGCCGCTACCCATTCACGGGCCAGGGACACACCTTCATCGGTGGCGGTGCGGCGCAGGGCTTCAATGATTTTGTCTTGCATGGCGGTCCGGCATCAGCGCAAAAAACGCATTGTAGCGGCCCTGCACACCGGCCATGGTTCAGCGCTGGATCGCTGCCAACAGCTGCTGCGCCACCCAGCGCTCGGAAAAGCCGTCGCCGCGCAGGTTTTCAATGAAACCGCAGTGCCCGCCCCAGCGCGCAATCTGCAGGTGCGCGTGCAACGGCAACTGCCACTGGTCGAACGTGGCAAACGGAATCACCGGGTCGTCCTGCGCCATCAGGATATCCGCCGGCACCTGCAGCCCCGCCAACTTCTGGCCGGCGATGGAGTAGCCGTCAAAGTAATCCTGCAGCGAGGCGAAATCGGTGTGCCGGTCCACCAGCCAGCCGGTCAGCGCGCGGATGTCGAGCTTGAGCACGGTGTCGTCGCAATCGGCCAGTTCGGGGAACAAGGTGCGCTTGCGCCGCAACGAGCCTGTCCATTTGCGGCGGAAATACCAGTCATACATGGCCGGGCCGTTCTCGATGCTGTCCATCGTCACAGCCGGGTCCAGCACCGGGCACACCGAGGCCACATGCCGCAGCGGCACACCGGCGGCCGGCGCATGCAAGGCAAGCCGCAGCACGAAATTGCCGCCCAGCGAATAACCGGCGGCCACCAGCGGCAACAGCGGGAAACGTGCGGCGATGTCGCCGGCGGCGTTGACCACTTCTTCAATACGGCAGGAATGGAAGATGCCGGGATTGAGGTGGTGGGTGTTGCCGTGGTCACGGAAGTTGAGCCGCACCACTTCAAAGCCGCTCTGCAGCATGCGGGCGGCGGTCATGCGCATGTAGCTGGATTCGGCACTGCCCTCCCAACCATGCAACAGCAACACCATGCCGACCGGCACCACGCCCGGCAACCGGCTGTGCCACGCCTGCAGGCGCACGCCATCACCGCCATCGAGCATCAATTCGGTGGTGAGCGCGCCGGTGGCGGCCAGCAGCTTCTGGCCGCGACGCAGCCGCACCCGGCTGGAAGCCAGCATGGATTGCAGGTGGCGGTTGCGCAGCCAGCGCGGAGGTTGGTAATCGGCAGCGTTCAACATGGCGTGCATGCTGCGCCGCTGCGATGGGTTGCGACGTTGACCATCGCCATCCCCGTTATGGCCCTTCCATCACCGCCACGATACGCGCACGCGCGGTGTCCGCGATGCGGCGGCGGCCTTCCAGCTCCGGGCCACTGAGCGGCTCCAGAAAATGCACTTCCGCCCGGCGTGGCGCCTCGCCCAACAGCCGCAGGAAATTGCCAAAGAAGCTCTCACCGGGGCCGAACGCGACCACCGTCTGCGCATTGCCACGCTCGCCATAACGCAGCGCGACGGGCTGTACCGGCACATGGGCTTCGACCGCGGCCTGGAAGATGCGTGCATGGAACGGCCCCACCTCGCTGCCGCCACGGGTACGGCCTTCGGGGAACACCGCCACTGGGCGCTGCTCCTGCAGGCGTTTGACCATTTCGTCCATCACCCCGCCCAGCGACTCGGTGTTGCCGCGCTGGTGGTAGATGGTGTGACCACGGCTGGCGACCCAGCCGACCACCGGCCAGTTGGCGATCTCACGCTTGGCCACAAAGCCGACCATCTGCTGGCTGTGAACCATGCAGATGTCCACCCAGCCCACATGGTTGGCCACAAACAACACCGCTCCCGGCAACGGTTGGCCGTAGCGGTGCAGGCGGAAGCCGAAAATCCACATCAAAGCGCCCGACCACCAGCGCACCACCCGGTGCTCCAGGGGGTCGACAGGCCCGCCGATACGCCCGAACGGCGGCAGCATCAGCAGCAGGATCAGCGGCAGGAACAGGACGATGTGCACCAGCAACAGCGGGACGCGGTACAGGTAACGGAACACGCGAGCCACACCGCCGTGGCGGGCGGGACGGGGGGAATTCATCCGCGCACGATACCGGATGCGGTCAGGCTTCCGCCAGCTCGGCAACACCCACGCCAGCGTCGGTGGCCGGCGTGAAACCGGCCCGTATGCCCACGCCGCCCGGCTGTACCCGTGTTTCCACGCCACAGGGACACAATAGGGTGTAAAAGTACCGGCTCGTAGCCAAGGGGGGCGCGTGTTGATGGACCAGGAGCGGTTGTCCTCGGCAGAAGACATGTTGCAGTTCTTTTCCAAGGCTTTGGAACAGATCGGCAACGGCGTGATCCTGTTCGACGAATACAACAGCATCCTGTATTTCAACCGCGCCATGGAGCTGATCTCCGGCTGGTCGCGCGAGGAAATGCTGGGCCAGAACCTGGGCATGCTGGCGCCGGCCTCCATCCGCGAGCGCTACAACACCCACACCCACCCCGGCGACAGCAACCGCGTGCACGAGCTGGCGCAGATGCCGCACGACATCCAGTTGATCCGCAAGGACGGCAGCCAATGCTGGATCAGCGTGGCCCTGTCGCAGGTACACAGCGGCGACCGCGACATCCGCATGGCCTTGATCACCGATGCCACCGTGCGGCGCATCACCCAGGCACGCGAGCGCCTGCTGTCGCTGGGGTTTGATGAAACCCAGAGCGCGGTGCTGATCACCGATGCAAAGGGCCGCATCGTGCATCTGAACAAGGGTTTCCGGCGCCTGTTCGGCTTTATCGATGACGAGGCGCTGGGCCAATACGTTCCGGCGTTGCTGGCGCCCGGCGGCTACTCGTCCAAGCATGTGGCCGCCTATGCCTCGCGACTGAGCGCAGGCCGCCCCATCCAGGCCGACGAGCGCGTGCACTGCAAAAACGGCCAACCGCTGTGGTGCTCGGTCAGCACCAACCCCATCTTTGATGACTACGGCGCGCTGGTGAACCTGGTCATCGTGCTGATGGACATCACCCGCACCAAGGTGCATGAGGTGCTGCAGCACAAAATGCTCGACGCCATGGTGCGCGAAGTACCCACCGTGGAGCTGATGCAGCAGATGTGCGTGGAGGTGGAGCGGATAGCGCCGCAGGTGCTGTGCTCGGTATTGCGTCTGGAAGACGGCAAGCTGCGCACCCTGGCCGCGCCCAGCCTGCCCGACGCCTACAACAAGCAGGTCGATGGCCTGGTCATCGGCCCGCTGCGCGGCAGTTGTGGCAGCGCTGCGCACAGTGGTGAGCCGGTACTTTCGCGCGACATAGCCAACGACCCGAACTGGGAAGGCCTCAGCCACATCGCCCTGCAGCACGGCCTGGCGGCCTGCTGGTCCACGCCGATCAAGGCCAGCAACGGCCGCGTGTTGGGGACATTCGCGTTCTATTACCGGCAACCGCACGACCCGGACAGCTTCCACCGCCGGCTGGTGCAGGTGATCGTGCACCTGTGTGCGCTGGCGCTGGAGCGCGAGGAAGCCCGCAACCGCATCCGCCGGCTGGCCTTCTACGACGACCTCACCGGCCTGCCCAACCGCAGCCTGCTGCACGCGCAGGCCGACAACGCCATCACCGCCGCACAGCACCGCAACGGCTCGTTGGCCATGTTGTTCATTGATCTTGACCGCTTCAAACAGGTCAACGATTCCTTCGGCCACCCCGGCGGTGACGAACTGCTGCGCACCGTTGCGCGACGGCTGCAGCAGGAAACCGGGCCGATGGATATCGTCGGTCGCCTGTCCGGCGACGAGTTCGTGGTGGTGCTCAACCCCTGTGATGGCCAGGCCGCCGCCGAGCGCAGCGAGCAGCTGCTGCGTGCGTTGGGGCAGCCGCTGCACCTGGGCGACGTGGAGATACGGCCCTCGGCCAGCATCGGCGTCAGCGTGTTTCCCGACGATGGTTGCGACATGGAAAGCCTGCTGCACCATGCCGACATGGCCATGTACCAGGCAAAGCACAGTGGCCGCAGCCATGCGCGCTTCTACAGCAGCGAGATGGACCGCAGCGCACAGGAGCGGCTGGGGCTGGAAACCGCCCTGCGCGAAGCCCTGGACCAGAACCAGCTGCAGCTGCATTACCAACCGCAGATCGACATCGGCAGCGGCGGCCTGCACAGCATCGAAGCCCTCGCCCGCTGGAACCATGTGCGGCTGGGCAACGTGTCGCCAGAGCGCTTCATCCCGCTGGCCGAAGAAACCGGCCTGATCGGCCAACTGGGCCAATGGGCGTTGAAGGAAGCCTGTCATCAGTTGGGCTGTTGGCGCCGTGACGGCCTGGTTGTGCCGTCGATATCGGTGAACCTGTCGCCGACCAACTTCCACAATCCCGGCCTGCCGGACACCATCAGCCAGATCCTGCGCGAAGAATCACTCGCCCCCTCCGACCTGACCCTGGAAATCACCGAAAGCGTACTGCTCGACGCCGCCCCCATCACCCTGCACACGCTGCGTCAGGTGCATGCGTTGGGTGTGCGGCTGTCGATGGACGACTTCGGCACCGGCTACTCCAGCCTGAGCTACCTGCGGCAATTGCCCATCAGCGAACTCAAGCTCGATCGCAGTTTCGTCAATGACATCACCCACGACAGCGTCGCCTGCACCTTGACCCAGGCCATCGCGCAGATCGGCCACAGCCTGCAGTTGAAGGTTGTGGCAGAAGGCGTGGAAAGCAGCGAGCAATTACAGCTGCTGAGCGCGCAGGGGTACCACGTCGCACAGGGGTACCACTTCACCCCCGCACTACCGGCAGCGGCAATGGCGTGCTGGGTGCGCGCTTACCAGCCAGCGGCTTGCGCCACCGGCTGAGCGTGCCGGCTTCAGGTTTTCGCCACCACGGCCAAGGTCAAGCGCGAAATGCACACCGGCTTGCCGGCTTGGTTCTCGATGCGGATCTCCCACACCTGCGTGGTACGCCCTACATGCAGCGCGCGGGCGGTGCCGGTGACCACGCCATCGCGGGCCGCACGCAGGTGGTTGGCGTTGATTTCCAGCCCCACGCAGACCTGACTTGCCGGGTCCACGCATAGATTGCCGGCGCTGCTGCCCAGGGTTTCAGCCAACACCACGGACGCACCACCGTGCAGCAGGCCATAAGGCTGGCGGGTGCGTTCGTCCACCGGCATCGTCGCCTGGATCCAGTCATCACCCACGGCGGTGAACACGATGCCCAGGTGGTCGATGAGGGTGTTGCGGCTGAGCGCGTTGACCAACTGCAGATCAACCGGCTCGCGGAATACTCGGGACATGCGTAGGGCCTGTTCGGGGGAAGGGATGCGTTTACAGAATGGGGACCAAGCCGGCGCCGAAGGCGGTCAGCATGCGTACCAGCAACCACTTGGGGCCGACGTCCACTTCCGGGAAATCGCCCACCGACAGGTAGCAGCTGTGGAAGCGCGGGTCCTGACGGCGCAGCGGCGTGGTGCATTCCGGGCCAGGCTGGAATTCGTAGTCGGTGGCGTAACGCCACGGCCAGAAATCCAGCACCGGCAGTGCTTCGGAGGCCTTGCCCAGGCTGTAGTTCAAACCCGACAACACCGGGCCCTTCTGTCGCGGCGCCACTACCCAGGAGTTGTCCGGGTGTATGTCACGCAGGATGCTCTGCGCCAGCTGCTCGGCAAACACCGGGTCTTCGATGATGACCGCACCTTCGGTGTTGTAGTTCTCGCTGCGTGGGTCGAAGTTGTGGGTGCCGATCACGCCGATGCGGCGGTCCACCACCAGCGATTTGGCATGCAGGCCCATGCGAGCGCCCTGCCGGGTCACCGGTACCGGGCGGTTGGCCGGGCGCGTGCTCAGGAACGAAGGCCGGGTCTCGGTACGCAGCACCTCGCGCTCCACCTCACTGCCACCGGGGCTCAACTTGCGCCCCGAGCCGCTGCCGCGCACGTTGCTGCCGGCCGCGCTGCCGCCGATCACGCGGTTGCGTGATGTCTCACGGCCCACGTCCTGCAACGGCATCGGCACCAGCGCGCGGTAGTTCACCGGCGCATCCAGCGGGAACGGCTTGTATTCGTAGATGTTGAAGCCCAGCTCGCGCAGATTGCGGCGCTTGTACTTGTACGACAGCGCATAGACAACCGGATTGTCGGTGGCGGCCAGGCTGTTGGTGGAAACCACCACGCGCGGTGGCGCCTCACGCTTGCGCAGGTCTTTGAACAGCTTCTGCGCCGGTTTGGACAGCACCAGGTATGGGGTCTGCAGCAGCACTTCGCTTTGTGCCGAGGCGATCAGCCGGTCCAGCGTCGGCTCGGTGAGGTGTTGCCCGTCCAGCGGCTCGTCATCGGTTTCGTTGCGGTGTTTGCGTGGAAGATCGGCCACATAACTGACCGATTCGACTGCCAATGCGGTGTCCACGAACTCCCGGCTGATGAAGCCCGGGTCGGACGCTTCCACATCCACCCGCTCGATGCGCTCGGGGTTGCGGAACGCTGCCTCGGGCATGGCAGGCACGCCGCCACGCAAGAGCGTCTTGCCGACATCGTTCAGGCGTTCGGCCGGCACACTGCGCCGCGCCTCCCAGAACGCCTGGAAGTTGGCGGCCATCTCACGCGCTTCCGGGCCCGCCACCATCACGTCACGATCGCGGAAGTTGTACTCGCGATCCCAGTCGTAATAGTCGTCCTGATAGTTGCGGCCACCGACCACGCCAATGACATCGTCGATCACCAGCAGCTTGTTGTGCATGCGCTGGTTGAAGCGGCGGAAGCAGCACAGCACGCTGCCGGCGTAGTCCAGGTAATTGAGCTTGGCCTTGCCGAAGGCCGGGTTGTAGACCCGCAACTCGAAATTGACATGCGAGCCGGACAACGCGCCCAACATCTGTACATCGGAGATCGCCGACAGCTGGTCGATCAACACACGTACCTTCACCCCGCGACGGGCGGCGGCCAGCAGTTCGTCGATCACCAGTCGCGCACTGTCGTCGGTATCGAAGATGTAGGTCTGCAGGTCGATGCTGCGGGTGGCGCTGCGCAGCAGGTTCAACCGTGCCACCAGCGCCAGCTCGCCCTCATCCAGGATGGTGGCGTAATGACGCGGCGCTTGCGCGGTGGATTCGGCCATGGCGCGGCCACCGAGCGACCGCAACGGCGAATCCAAAGCGCAACGGTCTGGCTGCTGGCAGTCCACCGTGGTGGAGCGCGCCGACACCGCAATGCCTTCGGCACGGTCACGCTGCTGCGGCGTCAGCGACGCGCAGCCACCGGCCAGCAGTGCTGCAAGCAGCAGAAAAAGCCGGACTACCGGGTTCACGGTTGGGGGGCGCCAAGCAGACGCGTACGCAGAATAAAAGTCACTCGATCACCCAGGGCTACCTGCCAGCTGTCCATGCCGTAACGACCGCGCAGAACGGTACCTCGGCTGACGAGGTCGCAATCATAGCCGGGGCGTGCGCATTCAGGTTTGGCCAGACGCAGTGTTTCACGGCGACTGACACCCCGGATGGTCAACCACCCCTGGACTTCGCCGCCATGCTCGATCACCTCCGGCGAGTACGGATCGGACTGGTATTCAATGAGCGGGTAACGCGCCACATCGAAAAAATCCTCACCCCGCATCCAGGCTGTGTAACGGGGTTTGTCCGGGATCTCCACATATTGCGCATACATGCGCAGCCGCACTTCGTGGCGGCCATCGGGCAGCTGTTTGCTCACCGCATCAAAACGCGGGAACACGCCTTCTACTTTCTGCCCGAACCGGGTGCGTATCTCAAACCCGAATTGCGAGCGTGCCACATCGATCTGCGGCATTGCCGCTGGCGGCGCGGCAAATGCCGTGCCCGCCAGCGCCCACACCATCAGCAGCAATCTCCCCCGTACTGCTGCCATCCGCTTACGGCCACCAGAAGGCTGCCAAACGGGCAATTCCGGGTTCAATGGCCGCGTCCATCGGCAATGACAACACCGCCACCGCTGCCGGCGGCATGCCACGGTAATCGCCCGATTGACCGCTGTGCATCAACGCCACCAACTGTTCCAGGCCAGGGTTGTGGCCCACTAAAAGCAGCCGCTCGACCTCGCGGTGCTCATCCAGCAACGCCGCCAGGGTGCCGGGTACGGCGTCGTAAATACGTTCTTCCAGACGCTGCTCGACATAGCCGGTGAGGCCGAGCACCGCTTCCAGGGTTTCGCGGGTGCGCCGCGCCGGCGAGCACAGCACCCGGTCCGGCACCAGCCGCTGCTCGTGCAGCCAGCGTCCGGCCGCCTCGGCCTCGGCCAACCCCTGCGGGGAGAGCGGACGGTCGATATCGGCTTGGCCATTGTCGGCCGGTTCGGCATGGGCATGCCGCAGCAAGATCAATTCACGCATGGGCGGGTAGTACTCCTGTCAGACCTTGTTCAACCATTTGAGTAGCGGGTCCCAATCCTGCTGGTGCTCGCGTACCTGCGCAGAGTGGTAATCGAACAGGCTGCGTCCCAGCCCGACCATCACCACGTAACTCTGGCTGTCACGCAGCTGCGCGACAACGTCATACGGCCACTGCGCCAGCATCTGCCGGGCCTGTTGCGAGGTCTGTGTCCACGGCTTGGTGCGGTTGAGCACCAGCCCCACCGGCAACGCCCGCGAATGCACGCGCTTTATCTTTGAAAGGCTGTTGAGGAAGCCGACGATGGCCTCGATATCCAGCGCCGAGGGCAATACCGGCACCACCACGGCGTCGGCCACGTCCAGAAAACGTTCCAGGTCATCGCCGTAGGCACCGGCCGGGGCATCGACGATCACCTGCTCGGCGCCGTCGGGGATGAGCCGCTCCCAGTTCTTCTTGCGGTGCACGTCCACCGGCAGCACGGCACTGTCCAACATGGAGCGCCGCTGCGCCCAACGTGTGCTGGAGCCCTGTGGATCGGCATCGGCAATGACCGTTGCCTTGCCTGCCAGAGCCGATTGCGCTGCCAGATGGGTGGCGATGGTGGTCTTGCCGACACCGCCTTTGGAGCCGGCTACCAGGATCGTCTTCATGCACGCCTCGCTTCCGCTGAACCTGCCCGCAGCGTACACCGCAGTGCGTGACCAAAGGTAGTCACCGGGTGAGGAAACGCCCGATCCTGCGCTATCGTGTGCTCCCCGGATGGAACCCCCATGAGCGAACTGCAGGACCTCACTGCGCTGATCCGCGCCAACACGCCGCTGATCGTCATCCAGACCCAGGACGAGGCTCGGATCGTGGAGCTGTTCCGGCAGGCACTGATGCACGTCTGGCGTGCGCTGCACCGCTGGTCGATCACCGAAGGCCTGCGCCGCATCGACATCGACCGCGAGGACGAGGCCGTTGGCCCGCCCGACGCCAGCTCGGTGCTGCGGATGATCCAGGACGCCGACCAGCGCGGCATCTACCTGCTGCTCGATTTCCATCCTTATCTGGGCTATGCCAGCCACCAGCGCCTGCTGCGCGACATTCTGCAACGTCGCCACAGCCAGCCGCATGTGCTGGTGCTGGTCGGCGCCAAGGTCGAGCTGCCACCGGAGCTGGAAGCGCTGGCCACGCGTTTCAACCCGCGCCTGCCCGATGCCAACGCGCTGCTGAAGATGCTGCGCGAAGAGGCCACCCACTACGCCACAGAGAATGGCGGCCGTCGCGTCGAGACCGACCAGGACGCGGTGCAGCAGATTCTGCGCAACCTCAGCGGCCTGAGCATGACCGACGCGCGGCGCATCGCGCGTCAGTTGATCTACGGCGACGGCGCACTACGCGCTGACGACCTGCCGCAGCTGGCCAGGCTCAAGTTCGAGCTGCTCAACCGCAGCGGCCACCTGCATTACGAATATGACTCCGCGCGTTTTGCCGAGGTGGCAGGCGCGCGGCGGCTCAAGCGCTGGATCGAGCAGCGCCGGGCGGTGTTCGTGTCCGGCAAGGCGCCGCCCGGGCTGGACCCGCCCAAGGGCATGTTGCTGCTGGGCGTGCAGGGCTGCGGCAAATCCATGCTGGCCAAAGCCACCGCCGCTGGCTTCGGCGTGCCGCTGCTGCGGCTGGATTTCGGCACGCTGTACAACAAGTACCACGGCGAAACCGAGAAAAACCTACGCGACGCGCTGGCCTCGGCCGAGCAGCTTGCGCCATGCGTTTTGTGGATAGACGAGATAGAGAAAGGCTTGGCCAGCAATGGCGAAGACGGCGGCGTGTCGCGCCGTGTGCTCGGTTATCTGTTGACCTGGATGGCCGAGCGCAAGGGCGCGGTGTTCATTGTCGCCACCGCCAACCAGGTGCAGGAGCTGCCGGCCGAACTGCTGCGCAAGGGCCGCTTCGACGAAATCTTCTTTGTTGACCTGCCCTCGCCCGACGCCCGCGTGGAGCTGCTGCACCTGCATCTGCAGCGCCGCCAGCTGGAGCCGGGCAATTTCGCATTGCCCGCCTTGGCTGCGGCCAGCGAAGGGTTCTCCGGCGCGGAGATTGAACAGGCGGTGGTCGCCGGCCTGTACGCGGCACATGCCGAAGGCAAGGCGCTGGACACCGAACTGCTGATGGCGGAAATCCGCACCAGCCGGCCGCTGTCGGTATTGATGGCCGAGCAGGTGCAGGGCCTGCGCGACTGGGCACGTGAGCGCACGGTGCCGGCTGATTGAAACGGCCGTAGTGCCGCGCACAGTTCAGTGGGCGACACTGATCTTCCGAGACGCTTGTCGATGCTCATACACCACTGCACGCAGGCCTGCCGCTGCCGGCAATCAATACAGTTTCGTAGGCTGCCAACCAGCCGGTGGCTGCAGTGCAATGCTGTTGGCCACCAACAATTTCTGAAGAGCACCCAGTTCACCTGCTTCGCCTATCCAGCGCAGGTACTCGTTCATGTCTGCAGCCGACTTGCCATCGGCGCCGGGCGTCATCAATGCCGCGGTCTTCTCGGATACCCAGGCCAGCTCCTGCCTGCGGTCCTGCCAGCGTCGGCGCTCGATGGCGTCCACGACATATGACTGCATCATGGTCGATCCGAGGCCGACGACCACGGCCGACGTGCTGTTCCCCATGACCGCAAGCAGCTGACCGCAACCTTGCCGGTGTTCAACGCGGACCGCCTTTCCGCATTGCCTGTAAACATCCGAAAACACAGGCATGGAGAACGCTGCTGCCCAGGAAAACAGCATCGTCAGCCGCCCTTGGTCAGAGCCGCCGTTCAGATCACTTTCCGGCAGCGGTATCTGCATGCCGCGGGTACTGCGATCGAGCAGCGCCAGTGCCTGCGCATACTCATCCACATAGCGGGTGGCGTGGGTAACGCGTGTCCAGGCCAGTGCGGTGGCCGCGTCGTCTTCTTTCGTAACCGCCATCCGCCATAACAGGAGTTGGGCGACAAGGTCGTCTACCTCATGCGTGCGCAAGGTGTCGACGGCGGCGGCAATGTCGCATGCGCCGCGTTCAATGCAGCGGCTCACTGCCGCCCGGGCGATGATGGGTTGGTCGCTGCCGATACGTATGGCCTCGTCCAGCCAGATATCGCTCTGTCGTGGAGCGGTTGCTTCCGGCTCCTGTTTTGATAGCTCCAATGCACGCGCCAACTGTGATGCCACCAGCAGGTTCAGCGGCTGACCGCTGGCCGCCAGTTGCCGGGCCCGTTGCTCGACCGGCGCGTGAAAACCGACTTCGGCCGGCGTCTGCTGCCCTGCTGCCGGTGCCGCTTGAGCCGCAGACACATCGACGGAACACAATGCCGCCGTTGCGGCCAACCACGCTGCACTCCACTGCCTGCTTTTCATCGCACGTCTCCTCCCTGGAACGAGCTGCCAGCCTGCCATGGCCAGCCGCTGGATTCCATCAGGAGAGCCGGCCCAACAGCCATACCCAGGCCGGCAGGGTGACCAGCGACAGCACGATGCCGTAGCCCACCATCGCCGCAGCCAAGCGCGGCGCCAAACGATGCGATATCGCCAGGGCGGCTGCGGTGATCATGGTTGGCATCGCCGTCTCCAACACATTCACGCGCAACATATCGCCCTGCAGCCCAAACGCCAGCGACAGCGGAATGGCCGCTGCCGGCAGCACCACGAGTTTGAGCAGCAGGCCAATGGACAGTGGCGCCAGTTCCGCGCGTGACAGACGCAGTTGGATGGTCAAGCCGACGGCCAACATCACCAGTGGCAGCATGGCGTCGGACAGGTTTTTCAAGGCCGATGCGATCCACGACGGCGGCGCTGCCGGCATCAACGTCAGCGCGAACACCAACGCCCACAATGGCGGAAATTTCAGGATGCGCAGCAGGATCTGGGCGGTGGTGGGCGGCGTGTCGCCGCTGTAGCGCGCCAGCACATAAAGGCCAAACGTGGAAAGCATGACAAAGGTGCCGAACTGGTCGTAGACCACCGCATAAGGCAGGGCCTGATCGCCCAGTAGCGCGCGCACCATCGGGTAGCCGATGAAGCTGGAATTGGTGAGTGCAACGCACAGCAGCAGCACCGCGTGCACTGGTCGTTCAAAACGGAAAAAACGCGTTGCAAGGTTGACCAGCACCAACGTCAACAGCATCAACAACCATGGCGTGGCAATGATGCCGACCAGCGAGACATCCAGCTGCAGCCGTGGCACATAGGTAAGCACCGCCGCCGGCAGACACACGTACAACACCACTTTATTGAGGGTGTCGGCAGCGTTGTCCGGGAAAGTGCGGAACCGTGCGAAAACCATGCCCAAGCCGAGCATGGTCAATATCAGTGCGAATGCGTCGAAGGCCATGGGCCATAGCATGCACGGCCGAAAGGGCTGCCGGGGCCCACATCAGACCTAAGTCTGATACGGGCGCCACACGGATGATGACGGCTGACCTGGCCTGCCATGCGGCAATGGCTTCTGCTTATGCCTTTGCGTGGACCAAACACCAGAGCGATACCCCATCGCCCTGTCACTGTCGTCCCTGCAATGCGGGGACGCACGCAACCAGAATCAGCAACCCTACTGTGAGTAGCGACAGTGGCCGTTGCTTCCCCACCTTATCCATCAACCACAAGGGAAACCGACCCCGTCAATCAACTCCGACCATACGAAGCGCAGCTTGGCCCCGAAATCAGGGCCACGCAGGCGGATTGGCCTGCCACGCCTGCTGTACTTCGGCCAGTTGGGTACGCTCGGCATCCTTCCAGCCGGGCAACAACTGCGGGAAACGGCCGGCATCGCGCCATTGATCCGGCTCGGTACGCACGGCAGCGGCAAACCAGCTGACCGCCTCGTCCTTGCGGTCCAGCTTCCACAGGGCCAGCGCCAAGGTTGGCGGCAGCCACGACGGATTACCGCGCATGTTGTCGGCCGCCTTCAGCCAGGCATCCAACGCCGCTTCGGCATTGCCCCGGCGGTAGAGATCCCAACCCATGTTCCAGCGGATACCACGCGCCTGCACCGAGCTGCCGACAACCGCCGACAACGCCTCGTCGTACAGTTTGGCGCCCAGTTCATCGCGGCCTTCGCCATAGGCAATGCTGGCCAGCTGCGCGGTGGCCTCCACCCCTTTGCGCCCCCGCTCGCGCATCTTCATCAACTGGTCCACCGCATCTGCCTGTTCGGCCGGCACCGCGTGGATCGGCTTGGCCGCCGAATCCTCGTCGAAATAGAACTCAACAGGCTTTGGCAGGCTCTGCGCCTGCGCATTCGAAAACACCAAGCCGGCCAGCAACAATGTGCCGGCAGCCATCTGCTGCATAACCCCCATGACTGCAATCCCCGTGAAACAGTTGACAAGCCAAGTGGCCGATCCTAACCGCTCCGGGCCCATGACGCGACTGCGTTACAGGGTGATGAAAGCGGCGCTGCTACAATCGCCGGCCGCCGCCTGCCCCGCAGCGCGGTGCCTGCCGCCAGCCGTTTTTGCAATGGGCCAGCCATGACCAGTACTGCCGAACTCACCTCGCCTGCTTCCGCCAACACGCCTTTGATCGGCGTACGCGACCACGACTACACGCTGGAACACAAATACACGCGTACCGATGGCCGCATTTATCTGAGCGGCGTGCAGGCGCTGGTGCGGCTGCCATTGATGCAGCAACAGCGCGACATGGCGGCGGGTTTGAATACCGGCGGCTTTGTCAGCGGCTACCGCGGCTCGCCGTTGGGCGGTTTCGACCTGGAGCTGTGGCGTGCGCGCAAGCACCTGGAAGCAGCCAAGGTGAAGTTCGTGCCCGGTCTCAACGAGGACCTGGGCGCCACCATGGTCTGGGGCACGCAGCAGACCAACCTGTTCCCCGGCGCCAACGTCGACGGCGTGTTTGGCATGTGGTACGGCAAGGGCCCGGGCGTGGACCGCTGCGGTGACGTGTTCAAACACGCCAACGCCGCCGGCACCTCGAAGTACGGTGGCGTATTGGCCCTGGCCGCCGATGACCACGCCTGCCGCAGCTCGACCCTGCCGCATGGCAGCGAGGAAGAATTCGTCAGCGCGATGATGCCGGTGCTGAACCCGGCCGGCGTGCAGGACATCCTGGACATGGGCCTGGTGGGCTGGGCGATGAGCCGCTACACCGGCCGTTGGATCGGCTTCAAAACCATTGCCGAAACAGTGGAGTCCTCGGCCTCGGTGGACGTGAACCCGTTCGCGCGCCAGATCATCCTGCCGGAGGATTTCGAGATGCCGCCGGCCGGCCTCAACATCCGTTGGCCGGACCCGCCGATGGAGCAGGAAATGCGCCTGCACCGTTATGCGGTGAAGGCGGCGCAGGCATTTGCGCGCGCCAACGGCATCGACAAGGTGGTGATGGATTCGCCGCGTGCGCGGTTGGGCATCGTCACCACCGGCAAGAGTTACCTGGATGTGCTGCAGGCGCTGGAATACCTGGGCCTGGATGAAGCGGCCTGTGCTGAGATCGGCATCCGCGTCTACAAGGTCGGCATGACCTGGCCGCTGGAACCGCAGGGCATCGGCGCGTTTGCACGCGGCCTGGAAGACATTGTCGTGGTGGAGGAGAAGAAGGCCTTCATCGAGCGGCAGATGAAGGAATACTTCTACAACTGGCCGGCCAACTGGGGCGCGCGTCCGTCCATCGTCGGCAAGTACGACGAGCAGGGCGAGTGGATTCTGCCGTCCACCGGCGAACTGACACCGGCCACCATTGCCGGTGTGATCGGCAGGCGCGTTCAGCGCCTGCTTCAATCAAGCTCGATCAACACCGAATCCATCGAACAGCGCCTGCGCTGGATGGACGAAAAAGAAGCCGAAATGGCGCTGCCGCGCGCGCAGTTCCCGCGCGTGCCGCATTACTGCTCCGGCTGCCCGCACAACACCTCCACGAATGTGCCGGAGGGTTCGCGCGCGTTGGCCGGCATCGGCTGCCATTACATGGTGACGTGGATGGACCGCGACACCGACACCTTCACCCACATGGGTGGTGAAGGCGTCACCTGGGCGGGCCAAGCGGCGTTCACCGACACCGAGCATGTATTCCAGAATCTGGGCGATGGCACCTACTTCCACAGTGGCTCGTTGGCGATCCGCCAGGCCATCGCTGCGGGCGTCAACATCACCTACAAGATTCTGTACAACGACGCAGTGGCGATGACCGGCGGCCAGCCGGTGGACGGCACCCTGACCGTGCCGCAGATCGCGCACCAGATGCGTTCGGAAGGCGTGTACACCATCGTGCTGCTGTCCGACGACATCGCCAAGTGGAAGGCGCGCCGCCACGAATTCCCGGCCGATGTGGAGTTCCACGACCGCGCCGAGCTGGACGCCGTGCAGAAGCAGCTGCGCACGGTGAAGGGCACCAGCATCCTGATCTACGAACAGACCTGCGCCACCGAGAAACGCCGCCGCCGCAAGCGCGGTAAATTGGTCGACCCGCCCAAGCGCACCATGATCAACTCGCTGGTGTGCGAAGGCTGTGGCGATTGCGGCGAAAAGAGTTTCTGCGTGTCGGTGCTACCGAAGGAAACCGAGTTCGGCCGCAAGCGCGACATCGACCAGTCCAACTGCAACAAGGACTTCACCTGCACCACGGGCTTCTGCCCGAGCTTCGTCACCGTGCACGGTGGGCAGCTGCGCAAGGGCAGCAAGAGCCGCTCGGCCAGCCTGCTCGACGACCTGCCAACGCCGGCGTTCCGTAGTGATCTGTCGCAGCCTTGGAACATCCTGATCACCGGCGTGGGTGGCACCGGCGTGGTCACCATCGGCGCGCTGCTGGGCATGGCCGGCCACCTCGAAGGCAAGGGCGCCAGCGTGCTCGACCAGACCGGCCTGGCGCAGAAGGGTGGCGCGGTCACCACGCATATCCGCATCGCGCATACACCGGCCGACATTCACGCCGTGCGCATCGCCGCCGGTGAAGCCGACCTGGTGTTGGGCTGCGACATGGTGGTCGTCAACGACTACTGGGCGTTGTCCAAAGTGCGTGGCGAGCGCTCGCAGGTGGTGCTCAACACCTATGAAGCGATGCCGGGCACGTTCACCACGCACCCGGACATGCAGTTCCCCGCCGCCGACATCATTGCCGGCGTGAAGGTTGCATTGGGTGGGCGCGATCCCATTCTGCTCGACGCCACTCAACTCGCCACGGCGCTGTTGGGCGACGCAATCGCCTCCAACCTTTTCATTCTTGGCTTCGCCTGGCAGCAGGGGCTGGTGCCGTTGTCGCTGGAATCGCTGATGCGCGCGGTGGAGCTCAATGGCGCCGCCGTTGCGATGAACCAACAGGCCTTCGCCTGGGGCCGCTTGGCCGCGATTGATCCACAAGCGGTGCAGCAGGCCGCTGGACTGGTGCGCAATGCAACGACCGCCGCCGAGCGCGCACCGGGCACGCTGCACGAGCTGCCGCCGGGCGATTGGGAAGGCAACGAGGCCGGTGCTCCGTCGGCGCCACGCAACCCGAGCAACGAGCCGGATGTGCGCGGTCTGCCGGAAGCCAGCCATCCCAATGGCGAAGCCGTTTTCGCCTCATTGGACGATGCACATCTGTCGCGCTCGCTGGATGAGCTGGTCGCGCGCCGCAGCAGCTTCCTCACCGATTACCAGGACGCCGCTTACGCCAACCGCTACCGCACGCTGGTTGATGCCGTGCGCAAGGCCGAGCAGCAGACGCTGCCGGGCAGTACCGCACTTGCCGAATCGGTCGCGCGCTATTTCTTCAAGCTGATGGCGTACAAGGACGAATACGAAGTGGCCCGCCTGTACACCAGCGGCGATTTCCTCAAGCGCGTTGAACAGCGTTTTGAAGGCGATTATGAGGTGCGCTTCCATCTTGCACCGCCGCTGTTCGCCAAGCGCGACGAACAGGGCCAGTTGCAGAAGAAGGAATACGGCCCGTGGATGTTCAAGGCCTTTGGCCTGCTGGCCAAACTCAAAGGCCTGCGCGGCGGCCGTTTCGACATTTTCGGCTACACCGAAGAGCGCCGTGGCGAGCGCCAGCTGATTGCCGACTACGAAACCACCCTGCGGGAACTGTTGGGCTCACTTGATGCGCGCCGCCTGTCGCTGGCGGTGGAAATCGCCTGCATTCCCGAACATATCCGCGGCTACGGCCACGTCAAGGAAACCCACCTGCACGAGGCCAAGGCTCGCGAAGCAGCCCTGCTGGCGACATGGCGTAATCCAAAGGCGCTGCATATCGTGCAGACGGTGTAAGCCGGACAACAGCATCTTGTGCATTGCATTTCCGCAATGCACAGGATGCGTTGCAAAGAAGAAATTCATTGCTCGTCATGGCAAGGCAAGCCCACGCAGACACGCCGGCGCCACTGGAACAAAGCCGCACGTGGATGCCGCTTCACCGACCGTGCGGAACCGTGGCCCCATGAATTTCTCAGGCGCGTCCAGCCCTGCATCCAAGTGGTTCAGTCGCGGTTTTCCGCTGACGTTCCTGCATTGTCGGGACGGGATTGCTGGCTCGCACTCCCGTCCTGTTTTGACGATGCATCCGCACTCAGGGCGTGCTTGAAGGCTTCCGCGCCGCCAGGATCTTCGTCAGCAGATCCGCACTGCCCTCAATACGTCGCAGATGCGGGTAACGCAGTCCATCGCGGTAATCGATGCGCACGGTGCGGAAGCTGTCGGCCTGACGCACGATCAACTCCACCGGTGTGCCGCTTTGTTTGCCGTCGATGATGGCCTGCTTCAGACGCGCGCCGCTGTAGGCCAGGCCGTTCACCGCCAGCAGCGTGACGTCCTTTGCCAGGCCGGCCTTGAAGGCCGGGCTTTCCCAACCCACTGCCTGCAACACGCCGTCGCTACCTACTTTGAGGCCGAGTGAATACTGCAGGTCGGTGACACCGTCGGCCTCGCCATCGGCTACCACCAGGTTCGGCGCGTCGCTGTAATACAGCTCCCAGCCGGCGGCTTTCAGACCATCCGGTGCGCTGCCATCGCGGACGTCCAGCCGCTTGCCGATGAAGTTGTTCCAATCGCCGGGCTGCACAGCTTCCAGCGCCTGCATCACATCGGCGCGGTCGTACAGGCGGATCTCGCCCTGCGCGCCGCCCTGATGGAAGCGCTTTGCGAAATCGTCCAGCGTCACCCGACCTTTGGACAACGCACGCAGGCGTGCATCCACACCCAGCCACAGCAAGGTGCTCTCGTTGTAGAACTCGAAGGCACGCTGCCAATCGGCCCATGCCTGCGGCTTGGAATTGAAGTCGAGAATGCCCTGATGGACGGTGTCATGCAGGTCGCGCCATTGCCGGCCCGGCTGGCTGGCGTAGTTGGCCTGCAGCTGCGCCAGCATCGCCATGGCGTAGTCGGGCTTCCACAACCCCGCGCGTGCCGCCAGCACCACTGCCCAATATTGAGTCTGGCCCTCGTACATCCACAACTCATCGTTGTGCATGGGCGCGTTGTAATGCGGCACCCAGGTGGGGCGTGGCCGCCATGCTTTGCCTATCCATGCGTGTGCGTATTCGTGCGGCAGCAGGTCGTTGTCCAGGAACGGACGCTCGCCGCGCAGGTAGCCATCGTGCATGCCGTTCTCGCTGCTCTGCGCATGCTCAAGGCCGATGCCACTGAACACATCCGACACCGCCAACAGAAAGTTGTACCGCGTGTATGGGCGCGAACCGAATACCGCATCAGCCTCACGTACCAAGGCACGGTGTGCCTCGAGCACCTTGCCATCGGCCTGCAACGCCTGCGGATTCTCGGCCACCACATCCAGCCACACCGGTTGCTTGGCAGCGCCATCCAAGGCAAAGCGCTTGAAGTATTGGCCCGCGAACACCGGCGAATCAATCAAGGTCATCAACGGCAGCTGCGCATAGTGCTCGTTGCTTCCGTCTCGTTTGGCTACATCCAGTGCGCTGCCGCTCTGCCAACCTTCGGGCAGGCGCAGCGACGGCTTGATCTGTATGCCACGTGCATCAACACCGGCCGGGTACAACACCACTCGGTGCCATTGCAGATCGAGCATGTTGGGCGTCATCGCCACCCGGCCCTGGTCGGATGCGGTGGGCGATAGATACTGGAATTCGATATCCAGCACGCTGACGCCCTCGGGCACCTGCAGCTTGAACGCATACATATCGCCGGAATCGCGCAGCCACTGCAGCGGCTGGCCATTGCCGCGGATGACCAGCCCGGCGATCTGATTGATGGGCCCGGTAGGCGCGTGGTTGCCGGGAATCCACTGCGGATACCACAACGTCAACGGACCCGGCGTTACCGGGATGCGCTCACGCACACGCTGGATGCGACGGGTGATGTCACTGGCATCCACTTCCAGCTCGATCACACCGGGATAGCTCGCCTGTACCTGCATCGCCGCCTGCCGTGCATCAACCGGCTGTGCCTGTACCGGCAACCAAGGTGTCATGCCCACCGCCAGCGCCACCAACCAATTACGACCGTGCTTCACCACGCGCCATCCTCCCGAGAAGTGGGTGCATCCTAGCCCGGCATCAGCCGCCCGTGCGCTGCCAGACCAGCAGGCGATTGTTGGCCGGCATCGCCACATCCTCACGCAACACCATTCCCTGCGCTTGGGCCAGTGCGTCAACGGCCTCGAAGTCGCGGATGCCAGAGTGTGGATCACGCGCCTTCAACCAACCCTCGAAGTTGCGGTTGCTGTCACTGGTGAAGGCGCCGTTGTAGTTGAACGGCCCATAGGCAAGAAACAACGCCTGCGGCGCCATCAAGGCGGGCAATCCGGCGAAGAGCGCCTGTACGTTGTCCCAGCCCATGATGTGCAAAGTGTTGGCGGTGAAGATGGCATCGAAGCCGAGTTGGCTACCGGCCCCCGGCAGCACCGGCAACGGCCGCAACCCCGGTGGGTCATCCAGCACCGCCTGCAGCTCAATGGCTGGCGGCGTGTTGGGTAACGCGGCCTCTTCAATCCATCGCCCGATGCCGGGCAGATGGTCGCGGTGATCACTGGCCTGCCAACGCAACCACGGCATGGCCGCCGCAAAATGCACCGCGTGCTGGCCGGTGCCGCTGCCTATTTCCAGCACGTGCCGTGCATTGCCGAGATGTCGCTGCAGCACGGCAAGGATGGGCGCTTGATTGCGCTCACAGGATTCGGAGTGGGGCTTGGCTGGCATGCGAGTGACCGACGGAGAAGCAGGCTTGATTGTGCCGCAACCGGGTTTTTGTCCCACGCATGACCATGGTCACTTGTGCTCAAGGTGCGCTGGCGCCGAGATTCGGGGGTCTTGTGCGATGCATGGCATCGCTGCTCCGGAGCCTTTTGCCATGCAACGCCGCCAGTTCCTTACACTTTCCAGCCTCGGTTTCGCCGGGATGATGCTGCCCAATGCCCGCCTGATCGCTGCGGAGGAGCTGTTGGCGCCGTCGGATGTTGCCCGCAAGAAGGCGCTGGCCGACACCGTGTTGGGCCTGGCCAAGCGCGGTGGTGCCAGTTACTGCGATGTGCGCATCGGCCGCTACCTCAACCAAGCCATCATCACCCGCGAAGACAAAGTGCAGAACGTCACCAACAGCGAGTCAGCCGGTGTCGGCATTCGCGTGATCGTGGATGGTGCCTGGGGCTTTGCGGCCAGCAACCAGACCAGTGCGCAGGGTGTGGCCACGGCGGTGGCACAGGCCATCGCCATTGCCAAGGCCAACGCGAAGATCCAGACCAAGGCCGTGCAGCTGGCGCCGACGCCCGGTGTGGGCGAGGTGCAATGGAAAACGCCGCTGCGGAAAAACGCGATGGCCGTGCCGGTGAAAGACAAGGTTGATCTGCTATTGTCGATCAACGCGGCAGCGATGAATGCCGGTGCCAACTTCATCAACTCGCAGTTGTTCCTGGTCAACGAGCAGAAATACTTCGCTTCCAGCGATGGCTCGTGGATTGACCAGGACTTGCACCGCATCTGGTTGCCGTTCACCGCTACCGCCATCGACAAGGCCAGCGGCAAGTTCCGCACACGCGCCGGGTTGTCGGCACCGGCCGGCATGGGCTGGGAATTCCTGGACGGCAATGCGGCCGACAAGCATCAACTGCCCGGCGGCGTGATCGGCTACGGCCACTCGTATGATCCGGTGGAAGATGCGATTGCAGCGGCCAAGCAGGCGCGCGAGAAGCTCACCGCGCCGTCGGTGAAGCCGGGCAAGTACGACCTGGTGTTGGACCCGTCCAATCTGTTCCTCACCATTCACGAAAACGTCGGCCACCCGTTGGAGCTGGACCGCGTGCTCGGGTACGAGGCCAACTACGCCGGCACCAGTTTCGCTACGTTGGACAAGCGCGATGCGGGCTATCGCTGGGGCAGCGACATCGTAAATTTCACCGCCGACAAGACCGAGCCCTACAGCCTTGGCGCAGTGGGGTATGACGACGAAGGCGTGAAGTGCCGCCGCTGGGATCTGGTCAAGGACGGCATCCTGGTCAACTACCAGGCCACCCGCGATGAAGTGCACATTCTTGGCGAAACCGCGTCACACGGCTGCAGCTATGCCGATTCGTGGAAGAGCGTGCAGTTCCAGCGCATGGCCAATGTGTCGCTGGCCCCGGGCAAAACGCCGCTGACGCCCGCGCAGATGGTCAAGGACGTGGAGAACGGCATTTACATTCACGGCCGTGGCTCGTATTCCATCGACCAGCAGCGTTACAACGCACAGTTTGGTGGGCAGCTTTGTTACCAGATCAAGAACGGTGAGATCACCGGCATGGTGGAAGATGCGGCGTACCAGATCCGCACGCCGGAGTTCTGGAATGCCTGCAGTGCGATCTGTGATGAACGCGACTTCCGCTTGGGCGGCTCGTTCTTTGATGGCAAGGGCCAACCGGGGCAGGTGTCGGCCGTGTCGCACGGCTCGGCAACGACACGGTTTGATGGGGTGAGCATCATCAATACGGCGCGGTCGCTGGGTTGATGCAGCAGAAGCTGCCCTGATCCGCCCTTTGGGGGCCCTTCTCTCTTGAACGGGAGAAGGGAGAGGTTCACTGCAATCTTCAGGTTCACCCGGCGTCTGACACGCGCGGTACAGCGATGCCCTCTCCGTTTCACATGACTGCAGCTCCCTCTTGGAGAAGGTGCCCCAACGGCGGATGAGGGACACCTTTGATCTGCAGATTTTTGTCTGCCCTATGCCTAAAGTCACTACCACTGCACTCAACGGCCCGCAAGAATCGAAGGATTCGCAGCACACCGCGAAAGCCATCGTCGTTCGTTGCCGTAATGCCCGCCCTGCGGGCCGTGCCCCTGGAGAGCAGCCTTGCAAAGACGTGACTTCCTCGCCCTGACCGGGCTCACCGCTGGCGGCCTGATGGTGCCCGGCTTCTTCGGCAAGGCCATTGCCGCCGAGCAGCTGCTCACCGTGCTCGACCCGGCAATGAAAAAACGCCTCGCCGATGACGCGCTGAATGCGGCCCGCGCTGCAGGTGCCACTTACTGCGACGTGCGTATTGGCCGCTACCTGCGCCAGTTCGTCATCACCCGCGAAGACAAAGTGCAGAACGTGGTGAACACCGAATCCACCGGCACCGGCATCCGCGTGATCGTCAATGGCGCCTGGGGTTTTGCGGCCACCAACGACCTCAGCCCCGCCGGTGTGGTCAAGGCCGCACAGCAGGCCGCTGCCATCGCCCGCGCCAATGCCAAGGTACAAACCGCGCCGGTACAGTTCGCCAAGGCACCGGCCTACGGTGAAGTGAGCTGGCGCACGCCGATCAAAAAGAACGCGATGGAAGTGCCGATCAAGGACAAGGCCGATCTGCTGCTGGGCGTGAATGCCGCCGCCATGGACGCCGGTGCCAGCTTCGTCAACTCGATGCTGTTCCTGGTCAACGAGCAGAAGTACTTCGCGTCTACCGATGGCTCGTACATCGACCAGGACGTGCACCGCATCTGGGCACCGATGACGGTCACCGCCATCGACAAGACCAGCGGCAAGTTCCGCACCCGTGGCGGCTTGTCCTCGCCGATGGGCCTGGGCTTTGAATACCTGGACGGCGATGCCAGCGGCAAAACCGTGCTGCCCAACGGCGTGACCGTGTATGGCCAGTCCTACGACATGCGCGAAGACGCCATTGCAGCGGCCAAGCATGCACAGGAAAAATTGAAGGCGCCGTCGGTCAAACCGGGCAAGTACGACCTTGTGCTCGACCCGTCGCACACCTGGCTGACCATCCACGAAGCGGTTGGCCATCCCTTGGAACTGGACCGCGTGCTCGGCTACGAAGCCAACTACGCCGGCACCAGCTTCGCCACGCTGGACAAGCGCGAGCAGCGTTTCCAGTACGGCAGCGACAAGGTCAACATTTTTGCCGACAAGACCCAGCCCGGTTCACTCGGCGCGGTTGCGTACGACGATGAAGGCGTCAAGACCAAGCAGTGGCCGTTGATCAGCGACGGCAAGCTGGTGGACTTCCAGACCATCCGCGACCAGGCCCACATTCTGGGCAAGACCGAATCGGACGGCTGCTGCTACGCCGACTCCTGGTCCAGCGTGCAGTTCCAGCGCATGGCCAACGTGTCGATGGCACCGGGCAAGACACCGCTGTCGGTGGCCGACATTGTCAAGGATGTCGAGAACGGCATCTACATCATCGGCGACGGCTCGTTCTCCATCGACCAGCAGCGTTACAACGCGCAGTTCGGCGGGCAGCTGTTCTATGAAATCAAGAACGGCCAGATCACCCGCATGCTCGAGGACGTGGCTTACCAGATCCGCACGCCGGAATTCTGGAACGCCTGCAGCGCCGTGGCCGACGAACGCGACTACCGCCTGGGCGGCTCGTTCTTCGACGGCAAGGGCCAGCCGGGCCAAGTCTCGGCGGTGTCGCACGGCTCGTCCACCGCCCGTTTCGACGGCATCAACGTCATCAATACCGCGCGCAGCCTCGGCTGATCGTCAAGGAGCTTTTGAACCATGAGCATCTTCACCGAACAGGAAGCCAAGGCCATCCTGGACAAGGTCATCGCGCTGTCCAAAGCCGATGAATGCACCGCCACGCTGGCCGGCTCGGTCGACGGCAACATCCGTTTTGCGTTGAACAACGTTTCCACCAGCGGCATTGTCAGCAATGCCGAACTGGCCGTGCAGGTCGCCTTCGGCAAGCGCGTGGGCACCGCCTCGATCAACGAGTTTGACGACGCTTCGCTGGAACGCGTGGTGCGCCGCGCCGAAGACCTTGCCAGATTGGCACCGGAAAACCCGGAGTTCATGCCGGCCATCGCCAAGCAGAACTACACCGCCAGCCCCACTTTCAGCGCATCCACCGCCGCCATTGATCCGGATTTCCGTGCCAAGGTCGCGGCCGATTCAATCACGCCGTGCCGTGGCCACGGCTTGATTGCCGCCGGCTTCCTGGAAGACGGCAACGGCTTTGTCGCCATCGCCAACAGCAACGGCAACTTCGGCTACCAGAAGAGCACCAACTTCAACTACACCTGCACCGTGCGCACCGAAGACGGCCGCGGCTCGGGCTGGGTGGGCCGCAACCTGAAGGACGCTGCGGATTTCCGTGCCGACCAGGACATCGAGATCGCCAAGCGCAAGGCCACCGAATCTGCGGAAGCCAAAGCATTGGAGCCGGGCAAGTACACGGTGATTCTGGAGCCGGCCGCCGCTGCGGGCCTGGTCAGTTTCATGATGAATTTCTTCAGCGCCCGCACCGCCGACGAAGGCCGCAGCTTCCTGTCCAAGAAGGGTGGCGGCAACAAGCTGGGCGAGCAGGTGTACGACCCGCAGGTGAATCTGTTCGCCGACCCGTGGCACCCGGATGCAGCGGTGCTGCCGTGGGACGGTGAAGGCATGCCGCGTGAGCGCATGGCCATCATCGAGAACGGCAAGGTCGCCAACCTCAGCTACTCGCGTTATTGGGCGCAGAAGCAGGGCAAGACGGCCAATGCGCAGCCGGGCAACCTGCTGATGAGCGGCGGCACCAAGTCCATCGCCGAGTTGGTGCGCGGCACCGAGAAAGGCATCCTGGTCACCCGCACCTGGTACATCCGCATGGTGGACCCGCAGACCGTGCTGCTCACCGGCCTGACACGCGATGGCACGTTCTACATCGAAAACGGCCAGATCAAACACCCGGTGAAAAATTTCCGCTTCAACGAATCGCCGGTGATCATGCTCAACAACATTGACGAACTGGGCAAGCCGATGCGCGTGGCCGGTGATGAGTCGAGCTTTGTGATGATGATTCCGCCGATGAAACTGCGTGATTTCACGTTTACTTCGTTGTCGGATGCGGTTTGATGGCGGTTGGCTTTAGTCGGGGCAATTGCTTGGACCGGTAGCTTGGGCTTTTGAAGCTTTTGAAGCTTTTGAAGCTTTTGGGCTTCTGAAGCTTTTGAGCTTTTGAGCTTTTGCTTTTGAGCTTCGGCCTTGGCTTTGGCTTTGGCTTTGGCTTCGAGCCTTTGATGTTGCTTTTGCTCTATCCCTTCTCCCGCAAGCGGGNNCCACGTGCCTTTAGAGCGCCCTCACCCCAACCCCTCTCCCGCTTGCGGGAGAGGGGCTTAGTGTTCCAGCGTTCCAGAGACTCTTTGCTCTTGTCCCAGCCTCATCTAACGCGTGCGCAATTCCTCCACCTGCTGCTTGGCGGCGCGGTGGCGGCTGCGCTGCCGGCACGGGCGCAGGCACAGGCCAGCCGTTATGACTTCTGGTTCACCCGCTTGAAGTACGACTCCGGCGATTGGGACGTGGACGCGCGCATGCCGTCCAACCTGATCACCTCGCTGGTGGATTACACCACCCTGCGTGTGGACCCCAACGAACATGTCATCGCCCTGTCCGATCCCAAGATGCTGCGCGCGCCGTTCTGCTATCTGGCCGGGCACAAGCTGGTGGAATTCAATCCGGATGAACGCCGCAACTTCGAGCGCTATGTGCGCAATGGCGGCTTTGTGTTTGTGGATGACTGCAACCACGATATCGACGGCCTGTTCGCCACGTCGTTTGAAGCGCAGATGCGCAGCATCTTTGGCGCCAATGGCTTGAAGAAGCTGCCCAACAATCACGCGCTGTACAACAGCTTTTTCAAATTCCCCGAAGGCCCGCCCGCTACCGGCTTCGAGCTCAATGGCTGGGGCGATGACCTGGTGCACGACTATCTCAAGGGCATCGACATCGATGGCCGCTTGGGCGTGCTCTACAGCAACAAGGATTACGGCTGCGAATGGGACTACGACTGGCGCAACAAGCGCTTTCTGGCCGAAGACAACACCAGGTTCGGCGTGAACATTGTGATGTACGCACTGACGCATTGACCCCACCGGTGACCGCATGAACGCTGCCTCCCACGATCTTGATTCCCTGCTGCCCCGTCTTGGCGAACTGCGCGGTGCGCTGGCGCAGGCGGTGGTTGGCCAACACGCGGTAGTCGAGCAGCTGCTGATTGGCCTGTTGGCCGGCGGCCATTGTCTGCTGGAAGGCGCGCCCGGCCTCGGCAAGACGCTGTTGGTGCGCTCGCTTGGGCAGGCGCTTGAACTGCAATTCCGGCGCGTGCAGTTCACACCGGATCTGATGCCCAGCGACATCCTGGGCACCGAGCTGCTGGAAGAAGACCACGGCACCGGCAAGCGCGCATTCCGCTTCCAGAAGGGGCCCATCTTCACCAACCTGCTGCTGGCCGACGAGCTCAACCGCACGCCGCCAAAGACCCAGGCCGCTTTGTTGGAAGCGATGCAGGAGCGCACGGTCAGCTATGCCGGCACCACGTACACGCTGCCCTCACCGTTTTTTGTGCTGGCTACGCAGAACCCGATTGAACAGGCCGGTACGTATCCGCTGCCGGAAGCACAGCTGGACCGCTTTCTGCTGCATGTACGCGTGGATTACCCCAGCGAAACCGAAGAACGCGACATCCTGGCGCAGACCACCGGCAGCAACAGCGGTGTGGTGCCGAAGGTGATGGATGCCGCATCGGTGGAAGCGCTGCAGGCCGCCGTGCGCGACGTACACGTCAGTCCGGATCTGCTCAGCTGGATCACGCGTCTGGTCCGCGCCAGCCGCCCCGGCAGCGACGCGCCGCATGAAGTGAACACCTGGATCAAATGGGGCGCCGGTCCGCGTGCCGGTCAGTCATTGGTACTCGCATCAAAAGCGCGCGCACTGCTGCAAGGCCGCTTTGCCGCAACGCGCGAAGACGTACTGGCATTGGCCGCACCGGTCATGCGCCATCGCCTACTGCTGTCGTTTGCCGCAGAGGCCGAGCAGAAAACAGCCGATGACGTGATCGCCGCACTGCTGCGCGCGGTGCCGTTCCCGGCGTGACTTCAGAAAGCAGATGACCGCTCCCGTTGCCCCGCTGATTCCCGCCGACGTGCGCAGCCGCCTGCGTGCGCTGCGCTTGTTGCCGCAGCGGGCCAGTGGCAGCCGTGGCATCGGCATGCATGCCAGCCGCAGCCGTGGCGCCGGGCTGGAATTCGCGCAATACCGCGCGTATGAGCCGGGCGACGAACTACGCCAGATCGACTGGAAGTTGTATGCGCGTTCGGACCGCTTCTTCGTGCGTGAATCCGAGCGCGAAAGCCCACTCACGGTGTGGCTGATCCTCGACGCCACCGCTTCGATGCAGCAGGCCGACCAGGCACGACGCGAATGGAGCCGCCTGCATGCGGCCAAGGCGTTGGCCGGTTGCGTGATTGAACTGGCCCTGCAGCAGGGCGATGCATTTGGCCTGATCAGCATCAACGGCGACGGCCTGCAGTTGGTGCCTGCGGGCAACGGCCTGCGCCAGCGTGACCGCCTGCATCTGCAACTGCACAACCTGCGCGCACAAGGCCAATGGCTGGCGCAGGAGCGCTTGGCACCGGTGTGGGAACGCATTGGTGCACATGATCTGGTGGTGATGATTGGCGATGGTTTTGACGAGGCGGCTATCGCCTTGGCAGAGCGCTTGGCCAGAGCCGGCCGCGATGTCGTGCATCTTCAACTGCTCACCGTTGAAGAGCGCGATTTTCCGTTCCGTGATGGCCACCGCTTCCGCGATCCGGAGACCGGCCAAGAACTGCTGAGCGATGGTGCCCGCATCCGCGCGGACTATCTCGCCCGCTTCGCACAGGCCCGTCGCACGCTGGATGCACGGCTGCAGTCGGCCGGCATCCGCCACGACACGGCATTTCTCGATGAACCCATCGACGCACCGTTGCAACGCCTGTTCGGCCGGCGCGGAGGCGGCGTATGAGTCTGCTGTGGTTGTTCCCGGCCGGCTTGTTTGCCTTGGCCGCGCTGCTGCTGCCGTTGCTCATCCACCTGGCGCGGCGCGACCAGCAACAGCTGATCGACTTTGCCGCATTGCGTTGGTTGTCGGCCAAACCGCGTCCGCGCCGCCGCATTCGGTTTGACGAATGGCCGTTGCTGTTGGTTCGCTTGTTGTTGCTTGCGCTGTTGGCACTGTTGTTGGCGCGGCCCGCGTTGAACGGTGTGATGGATACCACCCCGCGCATCGCGGTGGCGTCCGGCGTGGATTTGGCCACGGCGCGTGCTGTGGTCGAAGCACCACAGGCTACGTGGTTGTGGCTGGCTGCGGATTTCCCTCGCATCGACAAAGACACCGCCATTCCTTCGGCAGACCAACCCATCGCCAGTCTGCTGCGGGAGCTGGATGCCAGCCTTCCAGCAGAAGCGCCATTGACGGTGATTGTGCCGTCCACGCTGGAGGGGCTGGATGCACAACGCCCGCAATTGTCGCGCGCAGTGCAGTGGCAGATTGTTGAAACGCCAACGCTCCCGCTGCCGACGAAGAACATCGCGGCACCGCAGTTGCAGGTGCGTCACGACGAGGCCGGTATTACGGGACTGCGCTATCTGCGCGCGGTGAATGCGGCTTGGCATCCCGATGTTGCATTGGACAGCAACACGGACGATCAAGCCTTCAATGAAAGCAGCACGGTGCGTGTCTGGTTGTCGGCCAAGCCCATTGGCGAGGCGACCCTGGCCTGGATACGCAACGGCGGCACGCTGTTGGTTGATGCGCGCACACCGGTTCCCGAGAACGCACAGCGCACACCACTGTGGCAGGACGAGGCCGGCAACGTGCAGCTGGAACAGATCACCCATGCGGGCACCCACTGGCTGCGCTGGACCACCGCACTGGACGCGGCTTCCATGCCCGCGCTGCTGGATGCCCGCTTTCCGCAGCAGCTGCAGGCGCTACTACAGACCTTGCCGGCGCCTACGCGCGCGCCCGCTGCAGTGATGCAGCCGAGTGACGGCGCTACCGCCTATCCGCAGCCTGCACGCGAGCTGGCGCCGTGGTTGATGCTCGCCATTGCGCTGGTGTTTCTGCTGGAACGCTGGATGGCCAGCAGCCGGCGGCGACGGGGGCTGGCATGAGCGCATTGCTGTTGTTGCGTCATGCACGGCGTCGCGCCCTTGCCATCACGCTGGCTGCAGGCATCCCGGTCGCGTTCGCGCTGGCGCTGCTGGCATGGCGGGTGGGCACCTGGGATGCCGCGACGGTAGCGTTCACCGTGGCGCTGCTGCTGGTTGCCGGGCTGGCCATGTGGCGCGCGCGGCGATTGGATACACGGTGGTTGATCGCACGCCTCAACGAGCACCCGCGCTTTGAGGACAGCGCCGATCTGTTGTTCACGAAAGCAGAGGCGCTCAATCCGCTGCAGCAACGGCAGCAGCAGCATATAGAACAGCGCCTGCGCCACGCCCCGCCAGATCTGCGCCAACCGTGGCCGTGGAAGTTGCTGCTTTTGTCTTCGGCAATCGCGCTGTTGATTGTTACCGGCACGGTGTTGTGGCCGCGCAGCTCGATGGAACGTTCGACTGTCGCCAATACCGCAGGCACCACAAGCAGCAACCGCACGGACGCGCCTGCACTGCGCGCCACACGCCTGCAGGTAACGCCGCCGGCTTATACCGGCCAAGCCGCCAGCGCAGGTGAAAAGCTCGACGTGCGTGCCGTGCAAGGCAGTCGCCTGCAATGGCAACTGCAGTTTGCGCCGCAGCCGCAAAGTGCATGGTTGCAGTTCCACGACGGTCGCCGCCTGCCGCTGCAGCGCGACGGCGAGCACTGGCGTGCGAGTGAAGCACTTCAACGGCCCGGTCTGTACCGCATTGTCACTGAGCCCGCGCTCGCTGCGCCGGGGCGCGCGTACCGGCTGGAAGTCATCGCCGACCGCCCACCGCAGGTGAAAGTACTTGAGCCTGCGCAAACCCTCAACCAGGCAGCGCCCAATCAACGCCACTGGCAGCTGCGTTTTGAAGCTACCGATGACTTTGGCATCAACCCCAACGCGACGCTGGACATCACCACTGCCAAGGGCAGCGGCGAGAACATCGCGTTCCAGCAACAGCAACTCACCTTGGCCGGCAGCGGCCCGGCCACTGCGCGGCGCTTCGCGTACAGCGCCAACCTCGCCGCACTGGGCGTCGGCCCCGGTGATGAACTGGTGGTGCGCCTCACCGTGCGCGACAACCGTACTCCGCAGCCGCAGGAAGCACGCAGCGCCAGTCTGATCCTGCGCCTGCCCAGCCTGCAGGACGTGCAGACCAGCGAGCTGGAAGGCGCCATCAAGAAGGTGATGCCGGCCTATTTCCGCAGCCAACGCCAGATCATCATCGACGCCGAAGCGCTACAGAAACAGCGCCGCACGCTGGATGCGGACACCTTCACCAAACGCGCGGATGCCATCGGCGTGGATCAACGCATCCTGCGCCTGCGTTACGGCCAGTTCCTGGGTGAAGAAGCCGAAGGCGGCGCCAAGGCACCGCCTACCGGCGACATGCCAACCAGCGACGCGCCCACCGCAGATGCGCACGACGACACGCACGACGACGCACACGCCCACGATGATGGCCATGACCACGGTGACGGCAAACCCAGCGAAGGCGCGCCGGTGTTCGGCAGCAGCAGCGACGTACTGTCCGAGTACGGCCACACCCACGATCACGCCGAAGCGGCCACCCTGCTCGACCCGCAGACTCGCGCCATTCTGAAAGCCGCGCTCGACCAGATGTGGCAGAGCGAAGGTCATCTGCGCCAGGGACATCCCGATCTTGCGTTGCCGTATGCCTACAAAGCGCTGGGTTTCATCAAACAGGTGCAGCAGGCCGAGCGCATCTATCTGGCCCGCGTCGGCAGCGCCCTGCCACCCATCGATATGACACGACGCATGAGCGGCAAACGCGATGGGCTGGGCAATCGTGGCCTGCAGCTGGCAACGCGCCCGCCCGGCGACAACACGGTTGTTGATGCGTGGACGGCGCTTTCAACAGCCGATGGCAAGGTTGATCTGGATGCACTATCGCGTTGGTTGGACGCACATCCAACCGCATGGCCGGACCCGCTTGATGTGATCGCCGCCATCGACGACGTGCGTCAACAACCGGATTGCCAACCGTGCCGCATGCGTCTGCGCGATCAACTATGGCCGGCACTGCAACGTCCGCTGGGGCCTGCGGCACGCCGCAATGCAGCCGATGCCACCGGTCGTCGCTATCTTGATGCGTTGACCGCACCACAGGAGCCCGCGCGATGACTTGGCTACCCATCGTCATCATCGCTACTGCCGTATTGGTTGCCAGCGCGCGCCTTTGCCTGTCACCGCGTCCATCACGCGGTCGCTTGGCCGCGTTGTTGCTGCTGCAGGTGGGCGTCGTGGCACTGCTGTATTTCACGCTGTATCCGCCAATGCGCCCAGTACCCACCGGCACATTGGTGATTGCCACACGCGGCGCCAGTGCGGCGGAGGTGAACACCATCGCCGCAGCCAACCGCCTGCGTCTGCCAGAAGCGGCGGTAATCGCCGAGGTCACGCAAGTGCCGGATCTTGCCACCGCATTGCGCCAGCATCCGGGCACACGCGAATTGGTGATCGTCGGTGAAGGCTTGCCTGCGCGTGATCGCGACACCGCGTTGCCGGCCACCGTGCGCTTCGTTTCCAGCGCGGCCCCCAAAGGACTGGTTGAACTGCATGCGCCACCACTGCTGGCGCCCGGCGCACGCTTTGAAGTGGGCAGCCGTGTGCAGGGCCTGCAGAATGTGCGTGTCGAACTATTGGATCCCTCCGGCCACCGTGTCGCCATCGCCACGCCCGATACGCAAGGGCGCGTGCGCTTGGCCGCCAGCGCGCGCGATGCCGGTGACGTGCAGTTCGCCCTGCGCGTGCTGGACAGTAGTGGCAAGGTGCTGGATCAGTTAGCCGTGCCGGTGCGTGCCCGCGCCATCGCAGCGCCCTCGCTGCGCCTGTTGGCGGCAGCGCCGGGCCCGGAGTTGAAGTACCTGCAACGCTGGGCCGCCGATACCGGCGCCACGCTGCAGACCGGCATCCAGGTGGGCGGTGGCGTGCAACTGGGCGATGCGCCCGCCGCATTGCATGCAGATGCATTGGCAAAACTCGACCTGCTGGTACTCGACGAGCGCCGGCTTGCCGCGCTGTCATCCGCGCAACGCGGCAGCATTGCAGCCGCAATGCGCACCGGCCTTGGCGTGTTGGTGCGCATGGGCGGGCCACTGGACGGCAGCGCACGTCGCGCACTGCGCGAGTGGGGATTGGACGCGCGCGGCGGCGAGCAGACCGCTCCGCTGAAACTTGAAGTGGATGCCCCAGCTGATGCCACCGATACCAACAACGTGCCGGTGCTTGAACGCTTCAACCTCACAGCGAGCGGTAACGATGTGCTGCCACTGATACAGGCGGGCGACGGTAGCGGCGTGGGCTACTGGCGCAACCTCGGCCAAGGCCGCATCGGTGTTCTGCCCGTCAGCGACAGCTACACGCTGGTGTTGGCCGGCCACCCGCAGCAACATGCCGAGCTGTGGAGCCGTGTGTTGGCCACCGTGGCGCGGCCACTGCCCGCAGCGCCGCTGTCGCAGTTGCCGGCATGGGGCTGGGCGGGCGAACGCAACACCGTGTGCGGATTAACCGCAGACGCGCAGGCCATTGCACCGGACGCAAGCCGCAGCGCATTGCTGCGCGATCCGCAGACCGGCAACTGCAGCGGCTGGTGGCCCACACAAGCCGGCTGGCATACGATCATTTCCGGTGATGCGCAGGCAACCATGCTGCTATTGAACCCCAACGACGCCCGCGCACTGCACGCACAACAAACACGCGATGCAACGCTGGCCTTGCGCGGCAACGCGGACGAACACGGTGCCAACGTCATCCGCACACCCGGCCCACGCTGGCCGTGGTTGCTCGCCTTTTTGCTGACGAGCGCGTTGATGTGGTGGCTCGAACGGCGCCGGCCTACGCAAGCAAGCGCTGCTGCGTAGGTCATACAAAGACGCGTAGGAATCAGGTTTGTAATAACTTGTCTCTGACCCCGGCTTTTCGCTCATAAAAAGCCTCGCACTAGGCGAGGCTTCTATTGCAATATGCGCGGACAGTGTCCCGTTATGGACAAACCTGGCTAATCTGAGTGCCGCACTGTAAGCCCGGCCCCGTAGCCGAATAAATACCTGAGCAAGTGAGCTTCACTGCGCCAGGTCCGAACGAGGCGGTCTGCTGCCCGGCAACCAAACTAACGGACGTCCCTGGTCCCTGAACCACGCAACGCCCCGTCCCACTCTGCGCACCTGTAATCGAGGCGCATGTTATTAGCGCGTCACTCTTTACTGCAGCCGTACCCGCTGTTGATCCACCACCGGCCGAAATCGCGTTTATTGATTGCTCGGGCATGCATGCGACATCGTCGATTTTCGCTGTGCAGTCCAACCGCCCGTAGTTGAAGTCGTACTGCCCAGTGCAGGTTAATTTAACTGCGCCCGCACCACTGGTCCCGATCGACTGCCCCTGCTTGACCATCCCACTCCAGCCTGGTGCTGTAATGACACATCCGTAATTGGTGCCCATGCTTGCGGTTGCCGACGTGCAAGTGACCATGGAGGCTGAAGTTGCAGTACCGTTTCCCGAATAACCACCTGACGTGGATGATCGAGAGGTGATGGTTTGAACTGCGGCACTCGTCGAGCCTAACGAAAGAAATCCTGCGACAAGAATCGCAGCACATATCAAATAACGTCCGTTTATTCTCATTGCTCTCACCCTTAAGAGTTGAACTTCCGTTTTCCAGAGACTTCGCCGCCAGCAGCCAAAATAGATACCGACGATAGTGCAGATTGCTGGCATGGCGATTCTGCCCGCCGGGTACATCTTATTTGTTGGCACTCGTCCCATATCCAGACATCTGGCCAGCTCAGCACCTGCATTCTGTGAAGCGCAAGGTGAAGCAACTTGCCATGGCCTCGAATCTGGCCATACGGCATCACGCGACCCAAGGCGGATATTGCGTAGACCCACGCGCCGCGCTATGCCGTTGACTGGTCGTTGTGTGCTGTGTCCTAATCCCTCCTGATCGACAGCCCACAGGGCGTCTAGAAGAGGTTTTCATGTTGGAGCTTGTGACCATCCGATAACCGCACCCCGACCGTTTTTGGTTGGGCGGTTATCAATATGCGAATCCGTAGGTGGGCATGACGTGCCCGCCTGTTTTTGCCTATTCCGGATGATTCCAACCAATGAACATCTCCAGATCGGAGCAGCGGGCACTTCATGTGCTCGCCAAGGGTGGGGCTATTGCCCATAGTCGAGATGAGTCAGGTCGCATCGCAGCGGTCGAATGCCGCACAGTCGATGGCTATGTACTCGCAGACTGCACGCTTGAGGTCTTCAAGAAGCTCAAGTCCAAGCGCCTCATAAGCTCAATGTCCGGCAAGCCCTATCGCATCAATGCGGCAGGGCTGAAAGCGGTTCGACCGCAACTCGACAACCGTTAACCATCACCTCCGGCCATATGTCGGCGTGATGATGCGCGATCAGCGCAGGCGCCGTGGCCACCTTCGGGAACCATTTCCATGACATCAAATAATGCCGCTGGCATCCAACCACAGGTCGTTCTGAATCCTGACGTAATCATTCGGGCGGAGGTGGCAACGGATGCCGATGCCATCGGCCTCTTGACACAACTGGCCTTCGCGCCCGTAGTGCATTCGAGCGGCACGGAGCAGTTCATTGTCGCCGCACTGCGGCGTGCAGACCGTCTGGCGATTTCGCTCGTCGCAACCGCTGGCCTTGAGCTGATTGGCCATGTCGCGATATCCCCCGTCATCCTCTCGACGAAGGAGTCGGGCTGGTACGGCTTGGGACCCTTGTCGGTGCACCCGCGCTGGCAGAAGCAGGGGGTCGGGTCCGCACTGGTTCACGCTGCGCTCGCCCGGATGCGGGAGTTGCAAATCAGAGGTTGCGTCGTACTTGGGGATCCCGTTTACTACGCGCGCTTCGGTTTCAAGACTTGGCCGGGGTTTTCCTTGCCTGATGTGCCTGCAGAATACTTCCAGGCGCTAACGTTCGGGTGCGATGTCCCGCGCGCCGAGGTTTCGTATCACGCTGCATTCTTGGCATCGGAGTAGTCGAGAGCTAACCCGGTGCGGGCCGCAAGGTGCGGCCCGCACCGACATAGGCGGAAATGGGATGGTGTCTGCTTCTGGCCGGAAGCGGGCATCAAGATTCGAGTGACGTAGCCCGGGTAAGCGCAGCGCACCCGGGACCGCAGGGACAAAAAGAAGTCGAGCTAGCGCTCGGCTTTTTTCCGCGCTGTTGCCATTTTCTCTCGATGCCAAGGAAACGTGTGTTCCTACTGCGGGGATTCGATGCAATGCCGAGCATCGTGCGCCCCCGGGTGCGCTGCGCTTACCCGGGCTACGGGTTAGAAAGGCAGCGGCCAGAGACAAGTTTCCATTCCCACACCCGGCCCACGCTGGCCGTGGCTGCTCGCCTTCGTACTGACGAGCGTATTGCTGTGGTGGTTGGAGCGGCGCCGGCCTACGCAAACAAGCCCTGCTGCGTAGGTCGGACAAAACCAGTGTATGCGTCAGGCTTGCAGTAACTTGTCTCTGCCCCCTGTTTTCTTGAGCGCTAGCTCGACTTCTTTGCCCATGCGGTCCCGGGTGCGCTGCGCTTACCCGGGCTACGTCACTAGCAGCATCCAACTCGATGGCTGCGTGTACGTTGACTACAACCCGACGCATCACACCAACGACTGAACTAACCCGAAGAAACGAAACCGCTTCACCCAAACAAAAACGGCCCTGCATGAACCTCACGCAGGGCCGCTTTGTTTACAACAACACCACCAATTACTTCTTAGCGCTCAAAATCGGCGTGAGGTAATCGGTGCTGCCTTCAATGCGCTCCAGCACCGGGTAGCGCAGGCCGTCGTGGTAGTCGATGTTGAGCGTGCGGTACACGTCCATCTGCTTTACCAGCAGGCGGATGGGTTGGGTGTTGCCCCTGGCGGCGCGCACGGCTTCTTCCAACTCGTCGGCGCTGTATTGCAGGTCGTTGACGGCCAGCACCTGCATGCCGCTGCCGATGCCGGCATTGAATGCGGCGCTGTCCCAACGCACATCACTCACGCGGCCGCTGCTGTCCAGCGCCATGCCCAACGAATAGATGAAGTTGGCGCCGCGGCCTTTCATCGTGGCTTTGTAATAGGCGCTGGGCTTGTCCTTGTAGACCAGCTTCCAGCCAGCGGCTTCGATGCCGCCGGTGAGGCCTTGCCTGCGCTCGACGCGGTCGCCGAGGAACTGCGCCCAATCACCGCTGGGCTGCACCTGTTCCAGCGTGGCGGCCACATCTTCAAAGGTGTAGGTGTCCGGGCGCTCCCATTGGCCGTCGTTCTGGCCGAAGAAGGCTTTGGCGAAATCGTCCAGGCTGCGTTTGCCGCCGCTGAGTTTGCGGATGCGCACGTCCGCTTCCAGCCACAGCATCTGCCCGCCCTGGTAATAGTCCTCGCTCATCTGGTAGCCGCGATACGGCTTGGGCTTGCGGCGGGCGATGACCGGATCGTTGGTGGTGTCGCCGAGCGAGCGCCATTCCAGACCGGGGCGATTGTCGGCGTAGGTGGCGGCAACCATCGCCAAGGCATCGCGCGAGGCATCCGGCGGGCGGATGCCGGCGCGGGCGGTGAGCACGTTGCCCCAGTACTGGGTCTGCCCTTCGTACACCCACAACAGGCTGCCCTGCATGGGCACGTTGTAGTTGAGTGTGGCCAGGTCGGCCGGGCGGCGGTATTTGCCGTCCCACGAATGCGTGTACTCGTGGCCGAGCAGATCGCTGCTGCCGATCTTGGCGTCCCAGCCGCTGAAGTAGTCGCGGTCTTCGCTGTTTTCACTGGAACGCTGGTGCTCCAGGCCGATGCCGCCAAGCTGGTTGGTCACCGCAAACAGGAAGTCGTAGTGGTCGTAATGCTCGGCGCCAAACAGCCTGCGTGCCTGTACTACCAGCGCGCGGTGCTGTTCGATGTGCTCGGGCTTGGCTTCCAGATCCTTGGCGCGGTCGGCAAACACATTCAGCCGCACCGGGCGGGTGCCGGCGGCGGCCAGGTCAATGGTGCGGTGGTAGCGGCCGGCGAACACCGGCGAATCGACCAGAATTTCCAGATTGGTGGGCGCGTAATGCACGGTGTCACCATCGCGGCGGGCCACGCTCAGGGCGCTGGCGGCTTCCCAACCCTGCGGGTAGCGCGCACTGGCCTGGTAGGTGATTGCGTGCGCGGCGTGGCCGGCCGGGTACAGCACCATGGCGTTCCACTGCAGGTTGAGCATGTTGGGCGTCATCACCGTGCGGCCTTGGGCCGAGTCGGTGGGGCTGAGGAACTGGTATTCCATGCGCAGCTCGCTCACGCCGTCCGGCACCCGCACATTGAAGGTGTAGACATCCAGCGGGTCGCGCATCCACTCCAGGCGCTGGCCGTTGCCGGTGATGACCAGCCCGGCCAGTTTTTCGATCTGCCCGGTGGGCGAGTGGTTGCCCGGCAACCATGCCGGGTAATGGAAGCGCTGCAGTCCGGCCTGCACCGGCACCCGCTGGCGCAGCTTGAACACGCGCTGGCCCAGGTCGGTGGCATCCACATCCAGCACGATGGTGCCCGGGTAGGCGGCCTCGCTGATCGCGACCCCGCGCGCGTCCACCACCGGCACGTCCGGTGCCGCATTCGCCATGTTGATGGCGGCCATCAGTGCAAAGCCCAGCACTGCAGGACGGAGTACATGCATCACCAACCTCGTGTTTATCGAAGACGGCCATCATCTCCCAGCCCACGGCGGCCCCACACGGGCCGTTAGGCATGGCCCTGACCCGGGCCGCCAGCTTCGGCACAACGGCGCAGGCCGGCACGGAGAGCAGCCCCATTCATAAATAGAAGTTGGGTGCAGACCGAGCAAGACACAACAAAAACCATCTCGTGAATGTCGGGGAATACACTTTTACAGTGTTCCGCTTCCCGCGCAGACTCCCTGCAAGGTTTAGAGGGAACCCCATGCGTAGCAAGCTGTTTGTGCCCGGCGCACGTCCGGAGCTGTTCGACAAAGCCATGGCCAGCCAGGCCGATGCCTTGTCTTTCGATCTGGAAGATTCGGTGCCCGAGGCCGGCAAAGACGCCGCGCGTGAGCAGGTGGCCGCGTTTCTGGCCCGCCCCGAGGTTACCGGGGCCGGCAAGCTGTTGATCGTGCGCACCAATGGCACCGACAGCCCGCATTTTGCCGCCGACCTGAAGGCCGTGGCCCTGCCCGGCGTGTGGCTGCTCAACCTGCCCAAGATTGAATCGGCCGCCCAGGTCCGCCAGGCCGTGGCCGCGCTGGAACAGGCCGAAGCCGACAACGGCGTCAGCCAGCCCATCGGACTGCTGCTCAATATCGAAACCCCGCGCGGGCTGCGACTGGCAGCCGAGCTGGCCGCCGCGCATCCGCGCGTGGCCGGCCTGCAGCTGGGGTTGGGCGACCTGTTTGCCCCCAACGGCATTGCCCGTGACCCGGCCAACGTGCACGGCGTTCTGTTGGCAGTGAAACTGGCCGCCGCCGAAGCCGGCGTGTTCGCCTGTGATGGCGCCTGGCCGAATGTGGCTGACAGCGAGGGCTTCACCGTTGAAGCCGAGCTGGCCAGCAAGCTGGGTTTCATCGGCAAAAGCTGCATCCATCCGCGCCAGGTGGCGGCGGCCAATGCGATGTTCAGCGTGCCGCAGGCCCGGGTGGAGGAGGCGCAGCGTATTGTTGCCGCCGCACGCCAGGCCGATGCACAGGGCCGGGGTGCATTCCTGTTTGAAGGCCGCATGGTCGACCTGCCGTATCTACGCCAGGCCGAAGCCATTGTCGCCGGGGCCGAACGCGGGCTCTGATCCACCTATCGCGTGGCGGCGTGCTGCCACTTTTGATTTCTTTGCGGGGCTCATCCCATGTCCAAGCTTGCGGCCATCACACCGGTCTTCCTGAGGCAGCGCCTTACTCTCGGCTTCCGTCTGTTGTTGGCTGTCACGCTGCTGGCGGCAAGCAGTATCGCCTCGGCCGAAAGCCTGAACTCGGTCGCCACCGGCACCTTGCCGTCACTGCCGGACAACACGCCGCCGCAGCAGCTGCTCACGGTGGACGGCCGCCTGCTGGCCCTGGCCGGGGACAGCGTCTGGTCGCTGGGCAAGGGTGAAAAAGCCTGGAGCCCGTTGGACCTGGGCAAGCTGCAGCCCGGCGCTCTGCGCGGTGCCGCCACTGTCGGCGGCAGCACTTGGATGCTGGTCGGCACCGACGCCACGCGCAGCACGGAGCTGCAGCAGGTCAGCGTGAAGGGCAATGCGCTGGTCAGCATGCGCAGCCAAGTTTTGCCGACGCCGTTGGCCGGCGCCCTGCTCACCGCGTTGGACGGTGCGCTGTATGTGACCGGCGTGGATGACGCAGGCAAGGCCCAGCTGTATCGCAAGCCTGCCGATGCTGCGCAATGGCAGCCCGCCACCTTGTGGTCGAGCAACGCCCCCGCCGCCGCACTGCAGGCGCAGAAAGGTGCGCTGTATGCAGTGGATGCACCCACCACCGGCAGCCAGCAACTGTGGCGCTGGACCACGGAAAAAGGCTGGCATGCCGTGCCGGGCATCGACGGCACGCTGGTCGCCGGGTCACTGCGTCCGCTGGGCCAGGCGCACCTGCTGATGCAGGTGCGTGATGCCGCAGGCGCGGTCAACGCACGCACGTTCCACACCATCACCGGCTCCTGGGCAACGCTGGAAGACACCACCGCCAATGCGCCGGTTGCCACGGCAAGCTGGGGCAACGGCCTGGCGTGGGCCGGCAGCGATGGCAGCGTGTACACCTTTGAGTTGCAGACCAACAAGCAGCTGCTGGGTTGGCTGGACTGGTCGGTGATCGTGGTCTATCTGGCAGCGATGCTGGGCATCGGCGCGTGGTTCTACTTCCAGGAAAAGCACGGCAACACTGCCGATTTTTTTGTCGGCGGCCGCAGCATTCCGTTCTGGGCGGCAGGCATCAGCCTGTATGCCACCAACACCAGCTCGATCAGCTTCATCGCCATCCCGGCCAAAGCGTTTGAGACCAACTGGCAGTACATGACCAACAACCTGATTGCGGTGTTGGGCTTGATGTTCGTGGCCATCTGGATCGTGCCGCTGCTGCGCAGGCTGGACCTGATGAGCGTTTTTTCCTACCTGGAAACGCGATTCCACCCGGCCATCCGCATGCTGGCCAGCGGGCTGTGCATCGTGATGCAGATTGGTAGCCGCATGAGCGTGATCCTGTTCCTGCCGGCGCTTGCCATCTCCACCATCACCGGCGTGGATGTGGTGTGGAGCATCATGCTGATGGGCGTTTTCACCATCATCTACACCACGATGGGCGGCATGAAGGCGGTGATCTGGACCGATTTTGTGCAGGTGTTCGTGATGTTTGGCGGTGCCATCTTCGCCATCGGCTTCATCATCCAGCAGATCCACGGCGGCGTGCCGGAGTTCCTCACCACCGCCATGTCCGAGAACAAAACCCAGCTGTTTGACTTCAGCTTTGACCTGACCAAGGCCACGGTGTGGGGCTTCATTTTCCTGGTGGTGTTCGACGTGGTGCTCACCTTCCCCAAGGACCAGGTGTTGATGCAGCGCGTGCTGTCCACCAAATCCGACAAAGAGGCCGGGCGTTCCATCTGGACCTTCGCGGCGATGATGATCCCCGGTGGCTTCGTGTTCTATGGCATCGGTACCGCGCTGTGGGTGTATTACAAGAACAACCCGGAGCGGCTCAACCCGCTGCTGCCCATTGATGCCACCTTCCCGCTGTTCATCGCCGCCGAACTGCCGGCCGGTGTCACCGGCCTGATCATCGCCGGCATCTTCGCTGCGGCCATGTCCACCTTGTCCAGCATCATCAACAGCGTCTCGACGCTGGCCTCGGTGGATTTCTACGAAAAGCTGAAGAAGGACGCCACGCCCAAGCAGAGCGTGCGCTTTGCCGAGTGGATCGGCATCGCCGTGGGCCTCATCGCCATCGGCATCGCGCTGGTGATGAGCCGCTATGACATCCATTCGCTGTTCGACGTCTCCATCGAACTGGCCGGCCTGCTGGGCGGTGGTTTCGCCGGCGCCTACACGCTGGGCATGTTCACCCGCCGCGCCAACTGGCAGGGCGTGGCCATTGGCGTGACCGGCAGCGTCCTCATCACCCTGGTGTTCTGGACCATGGACCTGGTGCATCCGTACTTCTACCTGGCCATTTCCATCCTGCTGTGCATCGTGATCGGCTATCTGGCCAGCCTGTTTTTCCCGGCGCCGCAGCGTTCGCTGAAAGGCTTGACGATCTACAAGCAGGACGCCGTGTGAAGGCCGGGGCGGTGCAGTGGCTTAAAATTGGCCACTTACCGTTTCCCGCTCTCACGTTCCAGGGGGAAAGTGCCCGAAATCACCCCGCTCGCATGCACGGGCGGGGCATGAATCCGGGGACATTGAACGGGCTTTAAGAGGTCACACCGTGGAAACCCAGTTTCTCAATACCTTCGTCACCGTCGTGGACCGTGGCTCGATGGCAGCAGCCGCACGCTCACTGCACATCACCCCGGCCGCCGTGGCGCAGCAGATCCGCACGCTGGAACGTGAGCTGGGCGCGCCGCTGATCGCGCGCGCCGGCCGCACCGTCAGCGTCACCGAAGAAGGCGCACGCATCCTGCAGCGCGCCCGCGACCTGCTGCGTGGCGTGGCCGACCTGCGCAGCGTGGCCAACGAAACCGGCATGGCCGGCGAGTTGCGGCTGGGCGCCTGCCCCACCGCCCTGGGTGGGCTGGTGCCGGACATCCTGGCGCGGATGGTGGAGAAATTCCCGGAGATCAACGTCTTCATCAAACCCGGTTATTCGGCCGACCTGTACGGTGCGGTGGAATCGGGCGACCTGGATGCGGCCATGGTGCTGCAGGCGCCGTTCTCGCTGCCCAAGACCTGCGACTGGCAGCTTCTGCGCGAAGAGCCGCTGGTGGTGCTGGCGCCTGCGCGCCTGGCCGGTTGCGATCCGCACCAGCTGCTGCGCGAGCAACCGTTGATCCGCTACGACCGCCACGAATGGGGCGGCCGCCAGGCCGACGAGTACCTGCGCCGTGCCGGCATCGTGCCGCGCGAGCGCTTCGAACTGAACGCCCTGAACGCCATCGCGGTGATGGTGGACCGTGGCCTGGGCGTGTCGCTGGTGCCCGATTGGGCAAAGCCGTGGCCGGAGGGCCTGTCGGTGGTGAGCATTCCGCTGCCCGAAGCCAGCGAACCGCGCCGCATCGGTATGGTCTGGTCACGCGCCTCGGTGCGCTTGCGACAGGTCAACGTGCTGCTCGAAGAAGCCCGCACCGCCTTGCTGCAGGCCCCTTGACGCAACACCGCGCCCAGCCCGGCTGACGCCTTGCCGGCGGCGGCCACGCGGCGCTTTTTGCCGCGTCAGGGAAAGAAGACGCGCTGCCGTCATTCAATCGCAACAAACCCTAGGCAATGAACATACAGAACCGCGCTTCTATCGCTGCGGACCCGCGCCTAGTCTCACGCCCAACGCCGGCGCTTTGCGCGTGGCTCCCCCTGCGGGAGCCATACGCAGCCAAACGGTTGAATCAAAGGGGCACAAGTCCCCGTCGTTTTTGACGTAGTCGGCTCCCCTGACCCGCTCCGTCGTACTTTCATTTCTGGGGGGAGAGGGAACAAATGATCAAGCCACTTTCGGCTGCCATCAGCGCCGTGCTGCTCACCACCGCGATGAGCCCGGCCTTTGCGCAGGACAAGAACGACCAAGCGGTGAACCTGGACCAGGTCATCGTCACCGGCACCCGTACCCCTGTCGCCATCGAGAAGGTACCCGGTGCCGTCACCCTGGTGACCCCGGAGCAGGTGCAGCGCACCTTGAACCTGACCGAAGATGCCACCGCCGTGCTCGCACGCATGGTGCCGGGCTATTCGGAATCCTCGCAGGCCATGAGCAACTCCGGCGAAACCCTGCGTGGCCGCGTCGCGCTGCGCCTGTTCGACGGTGTGCCGCAGGGCTCGCCGCTGCGCGAAGGCAGCCGCAACGGCACCTTCACCGACATGGGCGTGATTGGCCGCATCGAGGTCATCAACGGCCCGTCCGCTGCTGAAGGCATCGGCGGCGCCGGTGGCGTGATCAACTACCTGTCCAAGAACCCGGAAGTGGATGGCCACCAGACCACCGTTTCCACCCGCTACAGCAGCCAGTTCAAGGACGACAGCGCGCAGTCCAAGATCGGCGTGATGCACACCTACAAGGATGACGCGGCCGATTTCCTGATCAGCGGCGCCTACATCGACCGTGGCGTTGCCTACGACGGCGACGGCCGCCGCGTTGGCCTGAACACCTCCGGTTCGCTGTCCGATTCGTACAGCAAAAACCTGTTCGTGAAGGGCGGCTACAACTTCGGCGAAGGCCAGATGCAGCGCATCCAGGCCAGCTACAGCAACTTCCACATCGGCGGCAAGCACAACTACATTCCGGTGGAAGGCTGCCGTGCGGGTGACGACGGCTGCATCAAACCCACCACCAACACGGCTGAAAAGGGCTCCATCGCCGGCTCGTTGGCCGAGTTCAACGATTTCGAACAGTTCGCGGTGAAGTACACCAATGCCGACTTCTTCGGCGGCGACCTGAGCGTTGATGCGTACTGGGCCGAGCAGGCCATGCGCTATGTGCCCGAGAACGGCGCCGACCGTCAGCTGGTCAAGCCGGCACCGCCGGAAGCCGAGCGCATCTGGGACCAGTCGGAAATCAACAGCGAGAAGAAGGGCCTGCGCTTCGGCTACGCCTACAGCGACCTGTTCAAGGTGGAAGGCCTGCGCCTGCGTGCCGGCCTGGACATGGTGGAAGACACCGCCGAGCAGCGCCTGGCGCTGACCAACCGCCTGTGGGTGCCGCCGATGAAGTACACCTCCATCGCACCGTACGCACAGCTGAGCTGGGACATCGGTCCGGTGACGTTGGATGCCGGCATCCGCCGCGAAGACGGCGAGCTGGAGATCGACAGCTACACCACCGTGGCATTCCGCGACCACACCCCGGTGCAGGGCGGCAAGATGGACTACAAGGCCAACATGCCCAACTTCGGCGCCATCTGGCGCATCAGCGATGAGTGGTCGGTGTTTGCTTCGTACTCCGAAGGCTTCGGCATCGCCAACGTCGGCATCCCGCTGCGCAACATCCAGGCCACCAGCCCGTGCAAGGCCGTGTCGTGCATCGCTGATCTGCAGCCGCTGATCACCGAGAACAAGGAAATCGGCTTCAACTGGCGTGGTGCCAAGGGCCAGGTCGGCGCGTCGGTCTACCGCTCGACGTCGGACTTCGGCTCCACCCTCACCATCGACAAGGTCACCGAAGATTTCATCCTGACCCGCGCACCGGTTGAGATTGAAGGCTTCGAGCTCAACAGCGCCTGGACCTTCAACGACCAGTGGAAGGCCACCTTCCTGTATTCGCGCATCCGTGGCCAGACCCAGTACTTCCCGGGCTCGGGCCTGAAGAAGGAAATGGGCATCCTGGACATCTCACCGGACAAGGTGAATGCCTCGCTGACCTGGACCCCGTCCGACACGCTCAACGCCACGCTGGGCGTCAGCAAGACCTTCAGCCGTGACCTGCGCGAAGAGTTCGTCAACCCGGCCAACGGTGATGTCTACAGCAACGAAGAAGACACCTACGGTTACGCACTGTGGGACCTGAGCGTGAACTACGACACCGGCCGCTACGGCCAGCTGTCGCTGGGCATCGAGAACCTGTTCGACAAGCAGTACGTGTTGACCTGGTCGCAGCTGCCGGGCTGGCAGAACTACTTCTCCGGCCGTGGCCGGATGGTGTCGCTGTCGCACACCTTCAAGTTCTGATCCGCGCATGAAACGCGGCGCCACAGGTAACTGTGGCGCCGTTTTTTTTGCTTGATGCGTTTGCATGCACTCAGCAACGTCGTCAACGAAAAGTTTGTTGTTGCGCCGCAGAAAAAACCACAGCTTGTTTCAAGCAACAAAACCTCACGTCTGAAGCAACACCACCGGCCTTCAATGCGCCCCCTGCCGACCCTAGTCTGGCTGCGTCAACGCCTGCATCGTGAGAGATGCAGCCCACCAACAAAAGTATCGGAATGCCACATCCAGCGGCAGCAGTTCATGCGCGTCTTCTCTAAAACAATAACGAGATAAAGGACATGAAAAAGGTACCGGTAGCGTTGGCAGTATTCGTTCTGGCTGCAGCGGTCAGCAGCAGCGTGCGTGCCCAGCAGGCGGAAGCAGCGAACGAGAACGAAGCCAGGAGTGCGGTCAAACGCACCCAGGGCACCAAGGCTACCGACCTGGATCGGGTCATCGTCACCGGCATACGTGCGCTCAAGGCGACGGACAAGATTCCCGGTGCGATTTCGATCATCACCCCGGAAGAAACCAAGCAGTCATTGATCATCACCGAGGACAACACAGCGGTGCTTGCACGCACCATCCCCGGCTATGCCGAATCCTCCCAGGCGATGACCAGCTCCGCAATACGCGAATCCGACGGCGAAACCCATGACCACGACGAAAAGATCAACGGCTACACGCTGTGGGATCTTGGCGTGAACTACGATAGCGGTCGCCTCGGTAGGTTTGCGGTGGGTTTGGACAACCTGTTCAACAAGTACTACATCCTCAGCGGTTCGCAGAGCGATGGCTGGCAGAACTACTGGGCTGGACGTGGCCGCGTGGTCGCGTTGAGCTACCCGTACACGTTCCGCTGATGCATCCAGGAGTGCGCACCATGTGCAGATCATCTACTTCACCCCGCAGCGTCCGTGTACTGCGTGCCGGTGCCGCACTCCTGCTTGGTCTGTGTGCGCCGGTGCTGCATGCCAATGATCGTTGGCAGTCGCTGGACGGCTTTCTGCGGGCATCAACGGGCCCGGGTGGATTCCCGGGCGCGGTGGCGCTGGTTGAACACGAGGGCCACGTTGCATTCCACGGCCAGTGGGGCCATGCCGATATCGCCGGCACGCGGCCGATGAACGCATCGAACATCTTCCGCATCTATTCGATGACCAAGCCGGTGACCTCGGTGGCGGTGTTGATGTTGATGGAAGAAGGCAAGCTGTCGTTGGATGATCCGCTGTCGCGTTACCTGCCCGCCTTTGCCGACCGCCAGGTTGTCATCGGTGGCGACGTTGAACATCCGCAGGTGGCACCGACACCGCGTGCACTCACGCTGCGCCACCTGCTCACCCACACCAGTGGTTTTGCCGCCGCGTCCGATACCCATCTGGTCGCCACCAAACTGCTGACCCGCGCCGACGTGGACAGCGCCACCTCGCTGGAGGATGTGGCCGCACGCCTGGCAACCCTGCCGTTGGCCGACGCGCCCGGCACGCACTTCCATTACGAAGGCAGCAACACCGAGCTGCTGGCACGCGTGGTGGAAGTGGTCAGCGGGCAATCGTTCCAGCAGTTTCTGCAGCAGCGCATCTTCCAGCCGTTGGACATGCGCGATACCGGCTTTGAGGTTCCGCCGGCACAGCGCGCGCGGGTGGTGGACCTGCCGACCACCGACGATGCCTCCGGCAAGCTGCGTGTTGCCGACACCGTCAGCGCGCGCACACCCGGCGCACGCCTGAAAGGCTATGACAGTGGCGCCGGCGGGCTGTATTCCACCGCCGCCGATTACATGCAGTTCGCGCGGATGCTGGTCAATGACGGCTGCAGCGGGCAGCGGCAGTTGCTGTCGCGCAAAACCGTGGACCTGATGATGAGCGACCAGCTCGATGGCTTCACGCCCGCCATCAAGAGCGAAACGGCGGGCGAAGGCTTCGGCCTGGGCGGCTATGTCGTCACCCAGCCTGCGTATCGCGGCAAGTTGGGCAGCGTGGGCCAGTTTGGTTGGTCCGGTGCTGCGTCCACCTATTTCACGATCGACCGCAGCGAAAAGCTGGTCGCGATCCTGCTGATGCAATACCTGCCCGGCGGTGAGGTCCCCCTGCGCTCACCGTCAACGCGCTTCTACAATCTCGTATACCAGGCTATTCCATGACCTCCACCGTTCTTGTCGCCGGCTCGGCCAATCTTGATTTCGTGGTGCGTGCCGCACATGTGCCGGCACCTGGTGAAACCGTGCTTGGCCGTGAATTCCGCACCTTCCCCGGCGGCAAAGGGGCAAATCAGGCCGTGGCCTGTGCCCGCGCAGGCGGCGCTGCAACCCAGATGCTGCTGGCATTGGGCAGCGATGATTTCGCCAAACCCATTGAAGCCTCATTGAACGCAGCCGGCGTACAGCTGCATATCGTGCGCGAAGCACAGTTGCCGACCGGTACGGCCTTCATCTGCTTGTCCGACGACGCCGAAAACGCGATCACCGTCGCGCCCGGCGCCAACATGGCGCTGCAGCCGCAGCACCTGCCGGCGCTGGATGGCGTGCAGTGGCTGCTGCTGCAGCTGGAAACGCCCGTGGACAGCGTGCTGGCCTACGCACGCGCCGCACGCGCTGCCGGCGTGAAGGTCGCACTCAACGCCGCACCTGCGCAGGTGTTGTCTGCCGAGTTGCTGGCGCAGCTGGACATGCTGATCGTCAACGAAGGCGAGCTCGACGTGGTGGCCGGCAATCCGCCGGACCTGGCCAACGGCCTGGCCCGATTGGATGTGCCCTGCGTCATCGTCACGCTGGGCGCGCGCGGCTGCCTGGCGCGGCACGAAGGCCACACCTTGGTGCAGCCGGCATTCTCCATTTCACCGGTGGACACCACCGCTGCCGGCGACACGTTCTGCGGCACGCTGGTGGCTACGCTTGCGCGCGGCGAACCGCTGCAGCAGGCATTGCTTGCCGCCAGTGCCGCCTCTGCACTGGCATGCATGCAGCTGGGCGCACAATCCAGCATTCCCGATCACACCGAGGTTGCCGCGTTGTTGGCCGATGCCACGCGCGTGCCCGGTGCCGACGCCCATGCCGCACTTGCGGCGTGGTGCGCGCTGTAACCCGTTGTTCCCCCCTGTATCTGTTGGAAGACTGCCATGACCTCGCCTTACACCACGCCCGATTACGACAACGAAGCCCCCGATTACGGGCGCGAGGCGATTGCCACCGAATACAAGTTCTCGCACGTCACCACCGGCCGTTATCTGCCCACACCGGGCAAGGCACCGGCGTGGCCGTTTGCCGATATCGGCAGCTGGATGATTGATGCCAACGCCAGTGCCGGTGATTGGCTGACCGAGTTGAAGGACTGGCGCCAGGAGCACCTGGTGCGTATCGGCTATACCGATGTGAACTACCGCCGCCCGGAACTGCAATGGGCGCAGCGCAACTTCGTGCACGCGCAGATGATGGTCGAGGACCGTTACTTCTTCGACGTGGAAACCGCGCAGTACACCGTCGACAAATACCTGGACGATCTGATCGAACGCTTCGGCGGCCTGGACTCGGTGCTCATCTGGTACATCTACCCGAACATCGGCATTGATGACCGCAACCAGTTTGATCTGGCGCTCACCCTGCCGGGCGGACTGGAAGGTTTGAAGGCTGCCGTGCAGGCCTTCCAGAAGCGTGGCGTGCGTGTGTTCCTGCCGGCCAAGCCGTGGGACCACGGCACCCGCGACCCGGGCGTCAGCCATTGGGAAGGCATGGCCGAGATCATCAAGGCCACCGGTGCTGACGGCATCAACGGTGACACCTTCAACGGCGTGCCGCGCGCATTCTTCGACGCGTGTGATGCCAAGGGCAACCCGGTGGTGGTGCAGCCCGAGTCGACCATCAGCTCCGAAGAGCAGCTGATCTGGAACGTGCAGAGCTGGGGCAAAAAAGCCCCGGACGGCCCGGTGCCGCCGGTGTCCAAGTGGAAGTGGCTGGAGCCGCGCCACATGGTCAATTACGAAAACCGCTGGGGCCGCAACCGCAACCACGATCTGCAGTACTGCTTCTTCAACGGCATCGGCTACAACGCGTGGGAAAACATCTGGGGCATCTGGAACCAGTTCACCGCGCGTGATGGCGAAACCCTGCGCCGCATGGCCAGCATCTACCGCCAGTTCCCGGCGCTGATCGTGTCGATGGACTGGGAGCCGTACCAGGTCTGCTACCAGGGCGGCATTTTCGCCAGCAAATTCCCGGTGGATGGGCTGAGCCTGCACACCTTCATCAACCGCAACGAATACGCAGTCAACGGTGAGCAGATTGGTCTGCCGCATGTGGACGGCACCCGCTACTACGACGTGTGGCACGGCGTTGAACTGTCGCCATCGGTGCGTGATGGCATGGCAGTGATCGAGCTGCCGATGGAAGCACGCGGTTTTGGCGCGGTGCTGAGCGTGCAGCCCGGTGTGGTGGTGGAAGGGCTGGAGAAGTTCCTGGCCGAAGCGGCCACGCGTGCGCAGCAGCCGCTCAATAGCTTCTCCGCTGCATGGAAGGCCATTCCGCAGCAGCTGCGTGACATCCCGGCCACCGCCGTGCAAGCGGCTGCGCCGCAGGGCATGGTGACGGTACCGGCCGGCGAGTTTGTGTTTGCCGTGGGCGGTATCGAAATTGAAGGCTTCAACTGGGCTGGCCAGGACGTGCAGTTCCCGTGGGAAGACTGCCCGCGTCGTCATCACCGCAAGGTGATGCAGATGCCCGCGTTCCACATCGACCGCTACCCGGTGACCAACGCGCAGTTCAAGGCGTTCATTGATGCCACCGGCTATCAGCCGGCCGACGACATCAACTTCCTTGCCCATTGGCTGGATGGCGCGCCGCGCGCCGGCTGGGAAAACAAGCCGGTGGTGTGGGTGTCGCTGGAAGACAGCCGCGCCTACGCCGCATGGGCCGGCAAGCGCCTGCCACATGAGTGGGAGTGGCAGTACGCCGCACAGGGCAATGACGGCCGCACCTATCCGTGGGGTAACGACTGGGACGAGGCCCGCGTGCCGCGCGTCAACCGTGGCCGCCGCGTGCTAGCACCGGCCGATGTGGATGCGCACCCGCAGGGCGCAAGCCCGTTCGGCGTGGAAGACCTGGTCGGCAACGTGTGGCAGTGGACCGATGAGTTCATCGACGAGCACACCCGCGCGGCGATCCTGCGCGGTGGCTCCAGCTACCAGCCGCAGACCTCACATTGGTATTTCCCGCAGGCCTATCGTCTGGACCAGCACGGCAAGTACCTGTTGATGGCCCCGGCCAAGGACCGCAGCGGCATGCTCGGCTTCCGTTGCGTGGTGGATGCGGCATGAGTGCCACCATCACCTGCGGCCAGCAGCTGATTGCACCGGCAGCGGTGCAGTTGGAAGGTCTGTTCGGGCAGATGCTGCGCGCAAACCGCAGCGGCCGCCTGAGCACCTTCATCGTTGATGAGAGCAGCCCGTCGATCAGCATCTTCGGCCAGGCGCACAAACAGCAGAATCAGGAAGGCGACTGGTACGGCGAACACGCCGGCAAGTGGTTGTCGGCCACTGCGCGCGCGGTGGCACAGGGCGGCCAGCCAGAGCTGGAAGCCAACCTGCGCCGCGTTGCCGACTGGTTGATCAGCCAGCAGGACGACGACGGCTATCTGGGCAACTACGCCGCCGACCGCCGCTTCACCGTGCCGCAGCCGCCCAAGCCGGAAAGCTGGAACGGCGAGCCGGCGCTGCGTACCTGGGACATGTGGACACACAGCTATCTGCTGCTGGGCTTTCTGGAAACCTGGCGCGCACTGGGCGATGAGCACTATCTGCAGGCCGCACGTCGCATCGCCGACCTGTGCTGGCAGGCGCTGGAATCGGGCATCGACATCACCACCCTGGGGAACCACCACGGCATGTCGGCCACGGTGTTGCTGGACCCGGCAGCGGACCTGTATCTGGTTACCGGTGAGCCGCGTTACCTGGCGCTGGCCGAGAAGATCCTGCAGCAGGCCAACGCCAACCCGCGCCTTGCCCTGCTCGACAAGGGCTTGGCCAACGAAGATGCCGCCTTCATCGCCACCGGCAAGGCCTACCAGCTGTCGTGGAACCTGGTGGGCCTGGCCAAGCTGTACAAGGCCACCGGCAAGGCCGACTACAAGCTGGCCATCGACAACCTGTGGACCAACATCCGCGAGCAGCACCTCACCTTGGGCGGCGGCCCGTGGGGCGGTGTGGCACACCGTTCGCGCGAAGTGTTCAACGCACCGCGCACGTTCTTCCCGCAGGCCTATGTGGAAACCTGCTCGGTGCTGGCATGGATGCAGCTCAACCGCGAGCTGCTGGCCATCACCGGCCATGCGCGTTACGCCGACGAGCTGGAACGCACCGCCTACAACGATCTGCTCGCCGCGATGGCGCCCAACGGTGAGGACTGGTGCTACTACACCTTTCCCAACGGCAAGCGCGTGCACACCACCTATTGGCGCTGCTGCAAATCCTCCGGCGCGATGGCGGTGGAAGAGCTGCCGCAGATCGCCTACGGCGTCGCCGCTGACGGTGGCCTGCGGGTGAATCTGTACGGCGCCGGTGAGGCGACCTTCGCGCATGCCGATGCCGGCAACGTGCAGCTGCAGCAGCAGACGCGTTATCCGTTCGATGGCCAGGTCACCCTGCGCGTCATTCCCGAGCGCAGCGCCAGCTTCAGCATTGGCCTGCGCATTCCGGCTTGGGCCGAGGATGCGCGCATCCAGGTCAACGGCGTCAACGTGCCAGTACAGCTGGGCGACGATGGCTACGTGCAGCTGCAGCGTGAATGGCAGACCGGTGATCTGGTCAGCGTGCAGCTGCCGATGCAACCGCAGCTGCAGCGTGCGGCCAACATCAACGTGCAGGAATCCCGCGCGCCCGATGGCTCGCCGGTGGCGCAGGAAGTGCTTCGCTGGGAATACGTTGGCCTCACCTACGGCCCGCTGGTGTATGCCACGCAGCTGATCGACGGTTTCAAAACCGATGAAACGGTGAAACTGCCGGCCGGTGATCCCTCCCGCTGGCTCAGCGTCGGCAGCGATGCCGGCGAAGGCGCACCGGTGACGCTGCAGCTGGAAAGCCGCGCGCCATTGGTGTTTGAGCCTTACTACCGCTGCGGCGGCCGCGAGCATGGCGCCTGGCGCCTGAGCTGGTTGTCACTGGCACCGCAGTAACGCGACGGCCGCTGTCCGTATCCGGCACAGGTACGGGCAGCGGCAACGCTGCAGGCGTGGAGCAGACCGATACAAGGTTTTTGTCCTCGCTGAAAATACCCGCACGATATGTTTCTTCCGGCACCCTCGGAGGAAACTGCAGTCAAGGAATCGAGTGCAAGCCATGTCAGGAAGCCACAGCCCCTCCCCCTTTGATATCGCACGGCGCGATGGCGCCACCGGCCCGCTGAGCGGCATCCGCGTATTGGACCTGAGCGCCTATATCGCCGGCCCGTACGGCTGCACGCTGCTGGCCGACCAGGGCGCGGAAGTCATCAAGGTGGAACCGCCGGTTGGCGACAACCTGCGCAAGTACCCGTCCACGCTGGAAGCCGAAAGCCGCGCCTTCCTCGGCGTGAACCGCTCCAAGCGCGGCGTGGTGCTGGACCTCAAACAACCCGACCAGCGTGCGGTGTTGATGCGCCTGGTGCGCGACGCCGACGTGCTGGTGCACAACTTCCGCCCCAATGTGCCGGCGCGGCTGGGCATCGACTTCGACAGCCTGCACAAGCTCAACCCGCGCCTGGTGTACTGCTCGGTCACCGGCTACGGCGAAGCCGGCCCGCTCAAGGACAAAGCCGGCTACGACCAGGTGCTGCAGACCATGACCGGCATGTGCGCCATGCAGGGCAAGCCCGGTGCCGCGCCGGAAATCCTGTACGGCTCGGTGGTGGACTACTACGCCGCCGCGCTGGTGGCTGCCGGTGTGTCTTCGGCGCTGTACGAGCGCGAGCGCAGTGGTGAAGGCCAGTACGTGGGCGTGTCGTTGCTGCGCAGTGCATTGACCATGCAGTCGGCACGGATGATCTGGGCCGACGGCGAGCCCGAAGGCGTGGGTCGCGACATGCGCTCGGGCGGTGTCACCGGCATCCATCCCACCGCACAGGGCCACCTGTACATCTCGGCAAACACGCCGCGCTTCTGGCAGGCACTGTGCGAGAAGGTCGGCCTGCCTGCGCTGGCCAACGATCCGCGCTACGACAGCGTGCGCAAGCGTGCCGAACATTCGGACGAACTGCTCACGCAGCTGCATGCCGCACTGGCCGCGCGCAGCGCGCTGGAGTGGGAAGCGCTGTTCGGCGAAGAGGTTCCCTGTGCCGCCGCACGCAAAGTGGAGGACATGTTCGACCACCCGCAGGTGTTGGCCGAAGACATGATCGCCACCTTGCCGCACCCGTTGCTGGGCAACTACCGCGGCATCACCCGCCCCATCGTGTTCGGTCGCACGCCCGGCCCGCAGCCGTTCGCCGCGCCGGTGTTCGACCAGGACACCGCCGTTGTCATCGCCACCGCCGATGCTGACGACATCAACGTTTGAACCGGAGTAACCGCATGACCGCTGCATCCAAGCTCGTCCAGCTGCGCGACCTGTCCGTCGTGGTCGCCGACACCGGTGACTACGACGCCATCAAGCGCCTGCGCCCGGTGGACTGCACCACCAACCCCACGTTGGTGAAAAAGGCCCTCGACCTGCCGGTGTATGCCGGCCTGATCGAGCGCGAGCTGCAGTGGGGCCGTGCTCAAGCAGGTGATGCAACGTCTGTCGCAAACGCCGTGGTCGATCGCCTCACCGTGGGCGTCGGCACGATGCTGGCTGAGCTGGTGCCCGGCCGCGTCTCCACCGAGGTGGATGCCGACCAGGCGCACAACACCGAGGCCACCATCGCCAAGGCACGCGCGTTCATCGCCATGTATGAAGCGGCCGGCGTGCCGCGCAGCAAGGTGCTGATCAAGATCGCCGCCACCTGGGCCGGCGTGGAAGCCGCGCGCGTGCTGCAGGCCGAAGGCATCGACTGCAACCTGACGCTGATCTTCAACCCGACCCAGGCGCTGGCCTGCTCGGAAGCGGGCGCGTTTTTGATCTCGCCGTTTGTCGGCCGCATTCTGGATTGGTACGTGGCCAACGGCCAAGCCCCGGCCAGCATCGACGAAGACCCCGGCGTGGTGTTCGTGCGCGGCGTGTTTGCCGAGTTCAAGCGTCGCGGCTCACCGACCGTGGTGATGGGCGCCTCGTTCCGTTCCACCGCACAGATCGAAGCCCTGGCAGGTTGTGATCGTTTGACCATCTCGCCGGACCTGCTGGAAAAGCTGGACGCCGATTTCGACGAGCTGCCGCGCAAGCTGGTGGCAGGTGCGGCAGAAGCGGTGAACGTCGCCGCGATTGACGAAGCCCGGTTCGATGCGGACATGGCCGCCGATGCGATGGCCACTGAAAAGCTGGCAACCGGCATCGATGCATTCGCCAAGGATCTGCAGGCATTGCGTCAGCGCATTGCGGATGCGTTGGGCCGCTGAGCCAAACCCACCGACAACGCGTTGCGTGATACCACCCTTCTCCCGTTTACAGGAGAAGGTGCACCGAAGGGGCGGATGAGGGGGCTTTCAGCTCTTCGCTCTACGGGCTTTCAGAGCACCCTCACCCCAACCCCTCTCCCGCAGGCGGGAGAGGGGCTTTGAGCAACAGCGCAGGCTGCACCACTTTTCGACTCCGGCTCCCTCTCCCCCGTGCCGGCGTCTACCGTAACCGGCCGTTATCGGTCCGGTTACGGCTTTTATCTCAGCGCGAAATCATCTCGATGAAACGCGCTACCCGCGAATAAGGCGGCCGCAGCAGATCGCTGCCGGCACGCCGCGTCTGCCACAACACCGGCAGACGCTTGCTCATTGCATCAAAGCCGGCGCGGCCGTGATACGCCCCCATGCCGCTGGCACCAATGCCGCCAAACGGCAGGCCGTTGATGGCGAAGTGCAGCAGCGTGTCGTTGACGGTCACACCGCCAGACACGGTCTGCCCCACAATCTTTTCCACCGTGGCTTTGTCGTGACTGAAGGGATACAGCGCCAACGGGCGGTCGCGTCCATTGATGGTGGCAATGGCGTCATCCAGATTCCGGTAGCTGCGTATCGGCAGAATGGGCCCGAAGATTTCCTCCTGCATCACCGTGGCATCGTCGCCCGGTTGCAGAATCAGCGTCGGCGGAAACAACCGCTCACGTCGCGACCGCTCGCCATCAATCTGCGCCAGCTCAATCACCTGCACACCGCGCCCACGCGCGTCGCTCACATAGTCCTTCAACCGCTGGAACTGCGCGTCGTTGATGATGCGGCTGTAATCACTGGCGTCGCTGAAATCGCCGTAGCGCAGCCGTACCTGCTCGCGCAGCGCATCGACAAACGCCTCCATCCGGCCTTCGTCGATCAACACATAATCCGGTGCGATGCAGGTCTGCCCGGCGTTGAACCATTTGCCGGTCGCAAGCCGTGCTGCGGCGCCGGCAATCGGGTAATCAGCCGCAATCACCGCCGGTGATTTACCGCCCAGCTCCAGCGTCAATGGCGTCAGGTGCTGCGCAGCCGCAGCCATCACCTTGCGCCCCACCGCGGTGGAACCGGTGAACACCAGATGGTCAAACGGCAGCGCCGAGAATGCCGACGCTACACTGGCATCACCCTGCACCACACGCACCCGGTCGGCCGGGAACACCTCGGCCAACAGCGACTGCAGGAATGCAGACGTCGCAGGCGTGTGCTCCGAAGGTTTGAGCAGCACATGGTTGCCGGCCGCAATCGCAGTGGCCAGCGGCACCAGCGCCAGATTCACCGGGTAATTCCAAGGGGAAATCACCCCCACCACCCCCACCGGCACCGCACGCACCTGCGCCCGCGCCGGCCAGAAGCGCCAGCCCACGCCAACGCGCTCGGGCTTCATCCAACGCCGCAGCTGCGACAGCAGGTGGTCAATCTCGCCGGTGACCGTCATGCCATCGGCAATGATGGATTCGTGATGCGAGCGATGGCCAAAGTCGGCGGCAATCGCCTCGATCATCTGCGGAATACGCGCCTTGAATACTGCGCGCAGCCGCTGCAGATCATCACGCCGCTGCGCGTAATCCGGACGCCGCTGCATCCATGCATTGCGTAGTTGATCCAACGTTGCAGCCAGCGTCACAGCCGGCGTTTCGGAAATCGTCACAGGCAGCCCCCAAAGCGATATGCGTCCCACCGGTAAAGGTGGATGGATGGGAAGCGCTGCAACTGCCAGGCCCGTTACCGTCCCTTCCAACACGGGCGTTGGGCACCCAGACGATGAGCTTCCACCGGCGAACATAGGCACCCGGCCCGGCCGACGTCAACAGCACACCCGACGGCACAGGGTTACGGCCCGGACTTGCCTGCGCCTTGAAGGGAGTGCTAGAACGGACCAAGCCTACCTGACCCGGCTTACGTTCAATTGTGACAGGGCACGTGGAATCCGCTGCAACGGTGGTCGCTGTGTTTTTGCTTAGGGGCAAGCAACACCATGCTGGGACGTGAACACGACATCGCGCTGAATCCGGACGCCTGCCCAGTCCAAGCCAAGGTCGACATGCTCCGGGCGCTGGACATGCATGCGTTGTGGCGCGCCTGCGTGGACCTGATCAACCAGCACCTGCCGTGCCATTCGTGCACGTTGATGTACGACATCACCGGCGGTTACCAGCCGCAACGCAGCCTGCACTTTCTCGGCGAAGCACCCTGCAGCACGGCACGCCCGCTGCGCAGCCTGGATGTCGCGGCACCCTATCTGCAGCAGAACCCGCGCATCCATTGGTACACGCTGTCGCAGGTTGCCTCTGCCGATGCGCAGGCACGCAAGCGGCTGCGCGCGCAGAACCCGGCGCCGGGCTGGCGCGAGTTCATCCACATGGCGTTCTGGGGCGATGACGGCCTGGAAGCGGTGTTGAGCATCCGCATGCGCGAAGGCCACGAGCACCTCAGCGACACCCATCAGCAGTTTCTCGGCGAATTGCACCAGCTCATGGGCGCGGGCCTGCAGCGCGTGCGTTCGCTGCAGAATGAGCGCCGCACCATTTATCAGGCGCTGCTTGATCGTCAGAGCCTGCCAGACATCATTCTTGACGACGACCTGCGCCCGATCAGTCTGTCGCCCGCCGCGCAACAGTTGTGCGCCGAATGGCTTGGCAGCGGCGATCACCCTGCAGGCTTTCCGCACGTCATCGCCTCGGCACTGCGTGGTTGGCTGGGCCATGCCGGCAACCCTGACATCGGTAGCGGCCTGAAGATCTGCCACCCGCAGCTGCCGGACCGGGAGCTGCACATCACTCTGGAAGGCCGACTGCTCGCCCATCCGCAGCAACCGTTGTATCTGCTGCGGCTGGCCCCGCTGCCGCCGCCCACTGCGCATGCCGTAACCGAGCCACGGCCCATGTGGTCCAAGCTCTCGCCTACCGAACAGCGCGTGGCCGAGCTGGTGGTGGACGGGATGCGCAATGATGAAATAGCCAATCATCTGAGCCGCTCACGCAAAACGATTGAAAGCCAGATCAGCGCCATCTACCGCAAGCTTGACGTGGGCCATCGCGCACAGCTGGTGCGGTTGCTCAGCACCACGTACTGAGCGTTACCGCCCACGCCATCAAGGCACGAACAGAAAGTAGTCATGTGCCGCACGCGCCAGCTGTGCGATGGCGGCATCACGCTCCTCGGTACTGGCACGCGACTGCACGAATACGGTGACGATGGCATGGCCGCGCCCGGCCGGCAGTGTGATCACACCAACATCATTGATCACATCACCCACGGTGCCGGTCTTGTGCGCGACCGGCGTGTTCTTGGGCAGCATGCCGCGCAGGCGCGCAGCACCGGTGCGGGTGTCGGCCATGATGTCCTGCAGCAACTGCCTGCTCGCCGGTGTGAGCACCGTGCCCTTCCACACTTTTTCCAGCAGCTGTGTCATCGCACGGGCGCTGCTGGTATCGCGCGGATCTGCATTCCACGCCGTCGTGTGGCTGCGCCGCACATCCTCGCTACGCTCGCTGCGTGAAAGCTCACCGTAAGCCGATGGCCCCATTGGCTTGGCCTGCGAAGCATCGTTGCCGCGATAGTTGGCCAACAGCTCCCAGATATAGCGATCCACCCGCATGCCGCTGATGCCCAGCGCCTGCATGCGCGCGTTGACGGCACTGGTGCCGCCGCCGAGGCGGATCAGGATGTCGGTGGCGTTGTTGTCGCTGACGGTGATCATCATGTGCAGCAGATCGCGCACAGTGATGGCCGAGCCGGCGCTCAGATGCGTGTCCATCGGGCCGCCCATTTCCGGGTAGACATCGTCCACGCCCAACGTCACCTGCTGCTGCAGCGAAAGCGTGCCTTCGTCCACCAACTTGAGGATATGCACCGCCACCGGCACCTTCATCGTGCTGGCCATGGGATACGGCCGGTCGGCGTTGACGTAGACACTGCGCCCGCTTTCCAGGTGCACGATTGCCGCACCCAACTCGCCGGGCAACAACGTCGCCAGACGCTGCGCCTCGGCCTGCAGCGGTGCAGGTGTCGCAGTGCGTGCCATGGCGACACCGGGCAGCAACAGGCCGGCCAGCAGCGCGCCGGCAAACAGGGAGCGCCGCAGCGGAAGACGACGACGGGAGCATTGATTGGTCATGGTGAAACCCTCTTGAAGCGGAAATGCCGGCGCAGGCGCGTGTCATCAACGCCTGCGCCGCACGACTCAGAAGCGCAGGCGCGCGCCCAGTGTGAAGTAGCGGCCCACCACATCGTAATAGGGTGAGCCCACCGCACCGAGCGGTGATTTCTTGTCGAACAGATTGCTGATGTCGGCATACACCTCGAGCTCATTGTCGCCAAACACGGGGAACCGCGCCTTGCCGCCCACATCCCAGTACGTGTAGGCACCGATGTTGCCGTTGGTCAGCGCCAACTGGTTGTTGTACACGCCAGCGGAGATGTAACGCGCGCGGGCATGGGCCGCATACCGGTCCCCGCGCCAGGCCACGCTTGCATTGGCCCGCCAGCGCGGCACGCCGGCGCCGCCGGTCAGGCCCTGCGAGGTCACGTACTCGAACTCATTCTTGCCGTCGAACGTGGTCAGGCTGTCCACCCATGTCGCAAGCAGGCGCGTGTGGAAGCTGCCGGGCATGGACGGAAACAAGGTCGATGCCGGCAGCGTATAGAGCAGATCCAGGTCCACGCCGTTGGTGCGGTACTCGGCCAGATTGACGTAGTTGGACTTGATCTGTTCGATATCGCCGTTGCCATCGCGCTGGATGCGCCCGCACATGGCCTGGTTGCCGGCAATGCAACGCAGCACGGTTTCCTGCGCCGATACCTGGGTGATCACGTCCTTGATCTCGATGTCGAAGTAATCCAGCGACATGATCAAGCCCGGCACGCTGGCCGGGGCCCAGGTGAAGCCGGCGGTCAAGGTATCGGCCTTCTCCGGATCCAGCAGCGGGTTGCCGCCGCCAATGATCAATGCGCTGAGCGAGTTGCCGGTCAGCGGGTCGCTGATGGTGGACCAGCCGGTGGTGCTGGTGGTGTACATCTCCGACAGATTGGCCGAGCGGATGTCGCGCGAGCGGGTGAAGCGGCCACGGAAGCCCTCGAAGAACTCGTTGGTCATGCCGTACTTCCACGACCAGATCGCACCGGAGGTGTTGTAGTCACTGAAGCGCGCGGCGGCGTTGATCTGCAGGTCGCGCAGCAATGGCTTGTCTCGCAGCAACGGCGCAGCCACTTCGGCAAAGGCTTCGCGCACAGTGAACTCGCCGGCAATGGGCGACGAACTCCAGGTGGTGAAGGCCTTGGCCAAATCCTGCGCCCCCACCTTCTGGTCGATCTGCTCCTTGCGTGCTTCCAGGCCAACCGCCACCGACACTTCGCCCGCCGGCAGCGAGAACGGCTCACCGCGCAGGTCCAGGCCCGCGGCATCCAGCTTGGTGTTGGTCATGCGCCGTGGCGTGCCGGTGACATACGCCGCCGCTTCTGCGGACGGCGCGCCATGGCCGAATAGATTGATCGGCACGCAGCCGGAATTGGGGTTGGTCAACGTCACGCGGCACACCGCGTTGCCGCTGACCGGGTCGATCACCGCATCCACTGCATCGCGGTAGTTGCTGGTCAGCAGAAAGCCCGGTGCGGCCAGGTCGGCCTGGTTGTCGCCATGGCTGTAGTAGCCGCCCCATCGCCAGTTGTCGCCCACCACGCCATCCAGCGCCACCGTGAACTGCGTGGTGCGCCGGTCGTAATCAATATCGGGGAAGGCAAAGTCACTGTTGAACCGGCCCATGCTGAAACGGCTTTCGCCGGCAGCCACCATCGCATCGCGCACGGCGGTGGGCAGGAACGCGTTGTCCACGCCGATGCTGAGGCTGCCGCGGTTGTGGTCACCAAACCACGGGAAGCGGTTCCAGCTGCGCGAATGGCGCACGTCCACGGTGAGCCCGACATTGTCGGTGAGGTTCCAGGACAGCCGGCCCAGCACGTTGTAACGACGCTGCGGGGTCACCAGCGAGTTGATGTCCTCGTTGTTGGGGCTCTCCCCGCCCTGGATCAACGACGCACCGGTATAGCCGGCAAATGGCCGCAACGTACCGTCGGTATTGAACGCCTGCCCGGCCAGCACGCCACTGGTGATCAAGCCACCGATGGCCGCGTTGCCATAGCCCACGTCGCCTTTCATCGTGTAGGTGCCGTCGCCATTGGACAGCTGTGCGGTGCGGCCCAGCCACGAGCGTGAGGTTTTGGGCATCACCCCATCACTGTTGAGCGCCTCACCGCCAATCACCACATGGCCACGGCCCTGTGCGATCTCAAAACCGGTGGCAGCGGAAACGTACTGCTTCTGGTTGTCCGAGCGCGAAGACACGCCGCCCTGTACGTCGATCTTGGTGCCCACCAGTTGGCTGTCCAACTGCACGTTGACCACGCCGCTCACCGCGCCCGATCCCCAGGCCGCCGATGCACCACCGGTCACCACATCCACGCCACTGATCAGGATGGAGGGAATGCTGGCCAGATCGTTGTCACTGGAGAAGCGCCGCCCATCCAGCAGCACCAGCGTGCGACTGAGCCCCAAGCCGCGCAGGTCCACCGGCGCACGCGCGGCATCCACACCCGTGGTGTGCGTCTGCGGCGACATGGTGCCGCGGAACTGCGGCAGATCGTTGAGGGCGGCGGCCACGTTGTTGTGCGTGGACAGCTGCAGGTCCTCCGGCGTCACCTTGACCGTCGGTGTCGGCGCATTGAAGCCGGGCCGGTCGATGCGCGACCCCGATGCAGTGACGTTGACGCTACCGATCTCCACCACTTTCTTCTCGGTGTCTTCCTGCTGCGCAGCGGCAGCCTGTGCAAAGGCGGCGGGGCACACACCCGCGATGATCAGAGCGATACCCGTGGACAACGCGGTTCTTGCGATACGGCAAGGCATACGATTCCTCGCAGAAGACTGGATGTGAAAACAGCGGCCGGTGGCGTACGAACTCCCCTGGGTAGCATCTTAGGAAGCACTCTTCCGGCTCCGCATCGGGGGAAACCCGCATAGCCTTGGCTGACACATGACGGCTCCTGCAGAAACCACTGGTGCTGCACAGCCGCATCCCTACCGAAAAATCGGTAACAGGTGAAAGCACACAACTGGGCAACGGCTTTTCTCAAAGCCACAAAAAAAGCCGCCCCTTCCGGAGCGGCCCTTTGGCCAGAATCAGCCTAATTCATCAATGATCAGACGCCTTGCTGGCACCAATGCCGGTTTCGGCACGCACCTGCTGCGCCGGGTAGGCCGCACGTTCCTGCTGTGCGTTACGGCTCTTGTCGGTGATCGAGAAGAACCAGATGCTGATGAAGGCGATGGTCATCGAGAACAGCGCCGGGCTGGTGTACGGGAACGGCGCACTGCCGGCGGCGTTGCCCAGCGTGTCCACCCACACCGACGGCGACAGCAGGGTCAGGATCAGCGACGAGGCCAGACCCAGCGAGCCACCAATCACCGCACCGCGCGTGGTGCAGTCCTTCCACAGCAACGACAGGATCAGTACCGGGAAGTTGGCCGATGCGGCGATGGCGAAGGCCAGCGACACCATGAAGGCCACGTTCTGCTTCTCGAACACGATACCCAGCAGCACTGCGATCACACCCAATGCCAAGGTGGTGATGCGCGAGACACGCAGCTCCGAACCCGGCGGCGGGTTGCCCTGCTTGAACACCGTGGAATACAGGTCATGCGACACCGCCGATGCACCGGACAGGGTCAGGCCTGCAACCACCGCCAGGATGGTGGCAAATGCCACGGCCGAGATGAAGCCCATGAACAGGTTGCCACCCACGGCCTTGCCGACCAGCACGGCTGCCATGTTCGGGCCACCCTGGATGGTGCCGGTGACCGGATCGGCGTACTCCGGGTTGGTCAGCACCAGTGCGATGGCGCCGAAGCCGATGATGAAGATCAGGATGTAGAAGTAACCGATCCAGGTGGTTGCCCACAGCACCGACTTGCGTGCCTGCTTTGCATCCGGAACGGTGAAGAAGCGCATCAGGATGTGCGGCAGGCCGGCGGTACCAAACATCAGGGCCATGCCGAACGAGATGGCCGAGATCGGATCTTTCACGAAGCCACCGGGCCCCATGATCGACAGGCCTGTCAGCGCCGCTTCCTCGGGTGCCTTGCCACTGTTGGCCGCGATCTGGGTCTTGACCCGCACCGCCTCGGTGAACAGTGCCTCGAAGCTGAAGTTGAAGTGCCACATCACCATCAACGCCATGAAGGTGACACCGAACAGCAACAGGCAGGCCTTGATGATCTGCACCCAGGTGGTGGCCGTCATGCCACCAAACAGCACGTAGACCATCATCAACACGCCGACCAGCGCAACGGCAATCCAGTAATCCAGGCCGAACAGCAGCTTGATCAGCGCACCGGCGCCCACCATCTGTGCGATCAGGTAGAACAGCACCACCACCAGCGTGCCGGAGGCGGCAAACATGCGGATCGGCTTCTGCTGGAAGCGGTAGCCGGCCACGTCGGCAAAGGTGAAGCGGCCGAGGTTGCGCAGGCGTTCGGCCATCAGGAAGGTCAGGATCGGCCAGCCCACCAGGAAGCCGAGTGCATAGATCAAACCGTCGTAACCATTGGTCATCACCGCCGCGGTGATACCCAGGAACGAGGCTGCCGACATGTAGTCACCGGCAATGGCCAGGCCATTCTGGAAGCCGGTGATACCGCCACCAGCGGTGTAGAAATCCGATGCGGATTTGGTACGGCCGGCCGCCCATTTGGTGATGCCCAACGTGGCCAGCACGAAGGTGGCGAACATGATGATCGCCGTCCAGTTGGTGGGCTGGCGCACGGTCTGGCCGATGTCACCACCGGCAGCCAACGCAGCACCGCTGGCAGCCAGCAGTGCGAGCAGCGCACCCGAGCGCAGGAAGGAGTGACTCATTGCGCTTCCTCCACGATCTTCTGGGTCATCTGATCGAATTCCTTGTTGGCGCGGCGCACATAGAAGCCGGTGATCAGGATGGTGAACACCATCAGCCCCAGTGCAATCGGGATGCCGACAGTGGTGATCTTGCCGGCGCCGATCGGCGTGGCAAGGAAGGCCTTGTCGAAAGCGATCAGGCCGATATAGCCGTAGTACGCCAACAACATCAGCACGGTGAGCGTCCAACCAAGGCGGTTGCGCGCTTTGCGCAGGCGTTGGTAGAGCGGGTTGGAGGCGATCCGCTCAACACGGGGATCGACGGAAGCATTCATCGGAATTCTCCAGATTTTGGGAATACGGCCGCACTGGCGTGCAGTGCACACCGGTACGAGGGCATGAGTGCTCCCCGTGGGGGTAGGGAGATGAGACGTACTGCGTTTTCTGCAATGACGCCGGTGCTGTCACAGCACCGGCGCCGGTAACTCAGAAGCTGTACTTGGTGGTGAACTGCACGCGGCTGATGTCGCCCTTCTTGCCGTTCTCGATCTCGCGCACGCCGTACATCAGCTCTGCGCCGATATCGACCTTGGGCATCGGCGTGTAGAACACGTTGCCGCGAATGGACTGCACGCTCTTGGTCACCAGGTCACCGGTGATGGAAGCCTCGTTGTCGTAGTCGCTGCGTGCGTAGATAAGGTTGGTGCGCAGCTTGTCGTTGAAGGCATGCTTCCACCCGACATACGCGGCAACCACGCCGGTCGGGTCGATTTCATCGCGGATGGCGTCATAGCCGCTGTCGGCGGTGATGCCCAAACCGATATAACGGGAAATGCCTTCGCCGCCGGTCAGCTGGTAGTGCAGCGTGTCGCTGGCACCCATTGCCCACTTGCCGCCCAGGGTGATGCCACCGGCCACCTTGGTGGCATCGGCACCGGTGAGCTGGTTGTCCAGCTTGAGCTGACGCACCAGGCCGGCCACACCGAACGTGCCCCAGTCACCCTTCCAGCCATAACGCACGGTCAGGTCTGGCATCGAGCCGCGATCGGAATTGGCCACGGCCGGCACATTCCACTTGCCCGTCACCGGGTTGAAAGTACCGGTAAGCGAGGTGGTTTCCGGGTTTTCCGCAGACACGCTCAGGCCACCCTTGGTGTAGCGGATCTGCGCCTGGCGCACGAACACCACACCGTCGGTCGGGCCGACGAAATCCACCGCTTCGGGAATCGACGCGGCATCCATGAAGTTGGACCAGGTCTGGCCGGCCAGCCAGTTGTTCCAGTACATGTAGGCGTGACGCAGGGTGACGCCGTAGGTATTGGTGGCGGTCTGGTTACCCAGCGAGTTGCCGAAGAAATCCATCTCGACCATGGCGCCGGCCTTGTCGCCGTTTTCAGCGACATGGTCCACACCCAGGTTGAAGCGGGAGAATTTGGCGTGGGCGTTGTAGTCCACATCCGATGCCTTGCCGGTACCGCCAGCACCATGCACCGGCGTTTGACCTGGCAGATACAGCGAGCGACCGGTTGCGTCGTCAGCCAGTTGGCCATCGCCAGTACGCGTGGCCAGGAAATCGGCCTTGATGAAACCACCAAATTTGAAGGTGGTACCCGGTGCGGCGCCCGGGGTGATGGTGGTGGCCTGGATGGGGCGCTTGCCGGCCGGCAGCGTCGCTACGGCGGGGCGCTCGGCCTGGGCGGCGCGTACCTGCACCACTTCACTCTGGGTCTGTGCGATGGCGCCCTGCTGTTGTTGCTGGGCAGACAACAGCAACTGCACCTGACGCTCCAGCTCAAGCACGCGAGATTCAAGTGCGCGCTCCTTGGCGGTCTGTGCGAACGCCATGCCCGGCACCAGCAGCGCCACGAATACCGCAGCAGCGAGCGGCCGACGGGCCGTTTTCAGGAAATGTGTACTCATTGAATCAGCCTCTCTCCAGACTGGCAGTGGCGACCGCAGCAGCGGCACCTTCGCCAGCAGGGTGCGCGGCGCTGGCAGCAGGCGGCTATTCGCCATTAGTCGTAAGGAAGCCTGCATTCGACCATCGTCTAACGCCCGGGGCAGCGCGAGGGTGGGTGGATGCGGCACACTTGGGGTGTCCCGGTTATGTCGCCAGACATAGCTCATTCATTGGTTACAAGTGCAAAGGTGAGGGTTGCCATGACTGATGTATATCCCGTTGAATCCGCGTTCGCCGAGAAGGCACGGATCGACAAGAACACGTATCAACAGCTGTACCGCGAATCGGTGGAAAACCCCGATGCATTCTGGGCCAAGGCCGCCGAACGTCTGGACTGGTATGTAAAGCCGACCAAGATCAAGAACGTCAGCTACAAGCTCGACGATTTCCGCATCAAATGGTTCGAGGACGGCGAGCTCAACGTCAGCGTCAACTGCCTGGACCGGCAGCTGGCCACGCGCGGCGACAAGACCGCGCTGCTGTTTGAACCCGACGGCCCGGACAGCCCGGCGCAGAAGGTCACCTATCGTGAGTTGTATGAGCGCGTCTGCCGCCTGGGCAACGCACTGCGTGCGCTCGGCATCAAGAAGGGCGACCGCGTCACCATTTATCTGCCGATGATCGTCGATGCTGCCGTGGCCATGCTGGCCTGCGCCCGCGTGGGCGCCATCCACTCGGTGGTGTTTGGTGGCTTTGCCGCAAACTCCATTGCCGACCGCGTCGGCGACTGCGCCAGCAAGCTGATCATCACCGCCGATGAAGGCCTGCGTGGCGGCAAGAAAGTGCCGCTCAAGGCCAACGTCGATGCCGCGCTGAAACTGCCCGGCACCAACACGGTTGAAACCGTGCTGGTGGTGCGTCACACCGGCGGTGCGGTGGACATGCAGGCACCGCGCGACCGCTGGTTCCACGACATCGTCGATACCCAGCCGTCCGAGTGCGAGCCCGAGCGCATGAACGCGGAAGATCCGCTGTTCATCCTTTACACCTCCGGCTCCACCGGCAAGCCCAAGGGTGTGCTGCACACCAGCGGTGGCTACCTGCTGTATGCGGCGTACACGCATGAGGCGGTGTTCGACCTGCGCGAAGACGACATCTACTGGTGCACCGCCGACGTGGGCTGGGTCACCGGACACAGCTACATCGTCTACGGCCCGCTTGCCAACGGCGCCACCTCGGTGATGTTCGAGGGCGTGCCCAACTACCCCAACACCTCGCGCTTCTGGGAAGTGATCGACAAGCACCAGGTCACCATCTTCTACACCGCGCCTACCGCCATCCGTGCGTTGATGCGCGATGGCGACGCGCCGGTCAAGCGCACCCAGCGCAGCAGCCTGCGTCTGCTGGGCAGCGTCGGTGAGCCGATCAATCCGGAAGCTTGGCGCTGGTATTACGAAGTGGTTGGCGATTCGCGCTGCCCCATCGTGGATACCTGGTGGCAGACCGAAACCGGCGGCATCTTGATTTCACCGCTGCCGGGCGCGGTTGACCTGAAACCGGGTTCGGCAACGCTGCCGTTCTTCGGTGTGCAGCCGGCGCTGGTGAGTGCCGACGGCGAGCCGCTGGAAGGCGCCGCCGAAGGTAACCTGGTCATCCGTGACTCGTGGCCGGGCCAGATGCGTACCGTCTACGGTGACGACCAGCGCTTCATCGATACCTACTTCCGCACCTACCCGGGCAGCTACTTCACCGGTGACGGCTGCCGTCGCGATGAAGATGGCTACTACTGGATCACCGGCCGCGTCGATGACGTGATCAACGTCTCCGGCCACCGCATCGGCACCGCCGAAGTGGAAAGCGCGCTGGTCTCGCACCCGAAGGTGGCCGAGGCGGCGGTGGTCGGCTTCCCGCACGAGATCAAGGGCCAGGGCATCTATGCCTATGTCACCCTGGTGGCCGGCGAACCGCAGACCGACGAGCTGCTCAAGGAGCTGGTGGTATGGGTGCGCAAGGAAATCGGCCCCATCGCCGCGCCGGACCATCTGCAGTGGGCACCGGGCCTGCCCAAGACCCGCTCGGGCAAGATCATGCGTCGCATCCTGCGCAAGATTGCCGAAAACGTCCCGGACCAGTTGGGTGATACCTCCACGCTGGCCGATCCGTCCGTGGTGGCCTCGCTGGTGGAAGAACGCAAGGTCCGCTGAGGCCGAGAAGCGAGTGGGAGGAATGAGGAGTGAGTAGCGGCAAGCGCGCAAGCAACGGCTGCGCTCACTTCTCCTTCTGCACCAATGGTCGGCTGTCCTGTTCATCGCAACAGAGGTAGCATCGAGGCAGATGCTCCGCACTCCCACTGCCCGCTCCTCTTCACTTACTCGCAGCTCTCAATGCCTACCCTTCTGATCGCCGATGACCACCCGCTGTTCCGCGAAGCCCTCAAGGGCGCGGTGCAACGTGTCATACCCGGCGTGCAGCTGCTGGAGGCCGACAGCGTAGAGGCGTTGTACACGCTGGCCGAGCAGCATCCTGATGCCGATCTGGTGTTGATGGATCTGAACATGCCTGGCGCGCAGGGTTTCAACGCGCTGGTGCATCTGCGCTCGCTGCATCCGCAGTTGCCCATCGTGGTGGTCTCCGCACGCGAGGAGGCCACGGTGATGCGCCGCGCGCTCGATCACGGCGCGTTTGGTTTCATTCCCAAATCCGCTGACTCAGACACCATCGGACATGCGCTGGGCACCATCCTCGATGGCGAACGCTGGGCGCCGGCCGAGGCGCACAACGTGCCACCTACCGACCACGAAGAACGCGAGGTGGGCCAGCGTCTGCGTGAACTCACCCCGCAGCAGTTCCGCGTGTTGCAGATGCTCGGTGTCGGCCGTTTGAACAAACAGATCGCCTACGACCTGGGCGTGTCCGAAGCCACCATCAAGGCGCACGTCACCGCCATCCTGCGCAAGCTGGGTGTCACCAATCGCACGCAGGCCGTGTTGATGGCCGGCAAGTTGGCCATCGACGACGACGCCATCGTGTTGCCGCCGGAAGAAGACTGAGCACCACCTGCTTCTCCCTCTCCGCGGCCAGCACACGGCCCGGCACGCGCACGGCGGCAGCGCACTTCCCAACAAGAACACCCCCGGCTGCAGCCGGCGGTGCCGTTGTGTTGCTGCGGCCATGGCCGCGTGCAACGCTGCATGACAGCACAGCAGCATGGTTTGGCCCCGCAGGCTCGCGTCCAGCCCTGCAGCAGGGCCAAACATCACCGTCGGGCAGGTGAGCGCGCGGGAATGGGCGGCTCAGGCCTGCTGCCGACGCTGCCCCACCGGTGCCTCCTCGGCCACCAGTACGAACCTCTCCGCCGCCGCTGCCAGCTCCTGTGCCTGCACCCGCATTTCCACCGCCGCGTGTGACGAGGCACGCGCAACGTTGCCGCTCTGCTGGGTGCCCTCGCCAATCCGCCGCAGCAACCGTTCAACATCTTCCACCGCGCTGACCTGCCGTTCCGACGCCGCGTCGATGCGGGCCATGGCCGTCACCACCTGCTGCACCCGGCTGTTGATGTCGTGCATCGCCTCGCCACTGGTATCCACCAGCCGCGCGCCCTCCTCCACCTGCCGCAGGGAGGCATCCACCAACACGCGTATCTGCTGGGAGGCCTCCGCCGAGCGCTGTGCCAGCGTGCGCACCTCACCTGCCACCACCGCGAAGCCACGGCCGTGGCTTCCCGCACGTGCCGCCTCCACTGCGGCATTCAACGCCAGCAGGTTTGTCTGGAAGGACAGGCTATCCACCGTGGAGACGATCTCGCGGATATGCCGTGATGACGCGCGCAGTTGCTCCATGCCGCTGATGGCTGCCGCTGTTGCCTGGCTGCCACGCCCGGCGGCGAGGCTTGCCGCTTCGGATACCTCCGCGCTCTGCCGCGCGCTGCCGGCATTCTCGCGTGCCTCCCCTGCCACCGAATGCACACGCGCCAGTGCGTCGCGCACATCGCGCACCTGCAACTCCACCCGCCCGGACAGGTCCGCCGTGCCGCTGGCCATGCCGTCCACGGCCGCCTGCACGCTGCCCGCCGAGAGCTGGATGCTGGACACAATGCCCCCAACCTGCTGCATGGCTTCTTCCAAGCCCTGACGCAGACGCGCATAGATGCCTTGGCCGTCGTCGCGCATGCGGGCGCTCAGGTCGCCGCGCGCGAAATGGCCGATGACGCGCGTCGCCTCGCCCAGCTGTGCCTGCACGCTGTCCAGCAGCGCATTGATGCGTTCGCCCAGCTGCCGCACGAAACCCTGCTTGTCATCCAGCATGATCCGCCCCTGCAGATCACCCGCAGCAGCGGCCGCCACGACAGCGGCCACTTCGTTGACGATCACCCGTTCCAACCGGCGGTCCTGCCACTCCATCACCAGCCCGAGCACGCGCGACTGCTCCAGCACCGGACTGACACGCAGCAGAAAGCCGCTGCTGCCCAGTTCGACTTCCGCATCCACCGTGGCCTCCGCGTGGCGCGCCTGCTGCAGCACATCCATCACCTGTGTGCCGAGCACCCCAACCTCGGTGCCCGTGCCCATGTCGTGTTCAATGCCGGCCTGCAGGAAGCTCGCACCCAAGGCCGCGTTGGCGTAGACCACACGGCCCTGCGCATCGGTGACCAGTACGGCGGCACCGGCCACATCCAGCGCCTGGCGTACACGCTGGTTGGCCTGTGCGGCAAGGCGGTCGGCATCAATGCGCGCGCGCAGGCTGGCCTGCATCTGCATGAGCGCCGAGGCCAGTTTTCCGATTTCATCATGGGCGTTGCGTACCACCAGGCTGCCATCGAGATCGCCGTCGGCAATGGCCCGTGCGAAGCCGGCGGCATCGGCCAAAGGCCGGTTGACCGCACGCAGCACCAACACCAGCAGCGTCACCAGCAACAGCCCGACCAGCACGACGGTCACCGCGAACGCCATATTCATCCACGTGCGCGCTGCTGCCTGTTCGGCACGTTGCTGCTGTAGAGCCACGCGCTGTGCCTGCTGCAACTTGAGGATGACCGGCCCGGCCTGCGCGGCCAGCTCATCAAGCGCCTGGGTTTCGCTGTCCGCGCCATAGCGCGCAGCGGCGTAAGACAGAAACGCAGCCTGATAGCGCTGCATGGCGTCCCGTACCTCGGCCCGGGTGGGCTCCGGCATGGGTGCCTTCTGCAGCAACAGTTCGAACGGCATCACCTGCGCGCTCAGTTCATCGGCGTACTTCTGCTCGCGGCGCAGAATGAAGTCCTTTTCGTACCGGCGCATGGTCAGCATCGACACCTGCAGCGCAGCGGCCGGATATCCGCCGATCAGATTTTCCACCTGATGCACCGCATTGCGCAGTTCGCCCTGCAGTCCGCTGTCCGCGTCGTGGCCCAGTTCGTTGATGCGCCCATCCAGTGCCTGTGCCGATTCAAGATAGGCCTGCAGGGGTGTTGCCAGCGCCGGCTCCCAGGCCGCACTGCCGGCAGCAGGTGCCAGGGCAGCCTTCAACCGCTCGTTGCCGGCCAGGAAATCCCTGCCAGCCGTGGCCGAAAACGACATGGCATACTCGGCCTGCGCGCGCCGTACCTCGGCAAACGCGGAGGCCACTGCTTCCAGCCGTGCAGCATCCTGCTGGTAGTGCTGCAGCCGCAGGTCAGCGCGCTGCATGCCCGCACTGAGCCAGGCGTAGGCCGAGCCGATCACGGCCAGGCCGACCACCAGCGCCAGCAGGCTCAAGCGCAGTTTCTGCGCGATTCCAAGCGGGAATTTCATGCCATGACTCCAGACGTAGGGACGCCCCCTTATCGGCCATGGTGGATCGCGCTTTAATGCTGCCTGGAGGTACCGCGCAGCAGTGCTGCCTGCGGTCGCGGGGCCTATCTGGCCAGCCCGTTGTGACCGCCATGTTACAGGCCGCTGGCCCTTCCACAGCCCCGTGTTAGAATGCGCGTTCCCTTGGGGAGTAGCCTGCTTCCAGCATTGGAAGCGCCCACATCAACATACTTGGCCATTGCGCCATGGTGTGGGCAGCCAGACCCGGTTGGCGAGACCAGCGGCACGCGTGCGCAACTTCAGGTTGGGCGCGCCGTGTGTCGCTTGTGTCCGCCCGACCCGGTGCTCCAGATGTCCCCACTCTCGATTCTGCTTATCGGCTTTGCCATGTCCACCGACGCTTTCGCCGCTGCGGTCGGCAAGGGTGCGGCAATGCGCAAACCCCGTTTTACCGATGCGCTGCGCGCCGGCCTGATCTTCGGCGTGATCGAAGCCATCACCCCGATCATCGGCTGGCTGTTGGGCCGTGCTGCCTCACAGTATGTTGAAGCCTTCGATCACTGGATTGCCTTCGTGCTGCTCGGTGCATTGGGCCTGCACATGATCATTGCCGGCCTCGAGCCGGACGAAGAAGACGCCGACGAAGCCGAAAAGCCGCGTCATGGTTTCTGGGCGCTGGCTGCCACCGGCTTTGCCACCAGCATCGACGCGATGGCGATCGGCGTCGGCCTGGCCTTTCTGGATGTGCATATCGGCGTGGTGGCACTGGTGATCGGCCTGTGCACGCTGGTCATGGTGACACTGGGCATCATGCTGGGCCGCGTGCTGGGCAAACTGGTCGGCAAGCGTGCGGAAATCGTCGGCGGTGTTATCCTGATGATCATCGGCTGCACCATTCTTTACGAACACCTGAGCGCGGCCGGCTGAAGGATTTTCCGCTATTGGTGGCAGCCCACTTCACACTGCAGCCAACAGGGACCTACGGGGTGCTCTGCCTGCGACGCGGGTCGTTCAATGCGGTGAGAAACGCGCGCAATGAGGCCGGCTTCACCGGCTTGGTCAGCACGCGGTAGCCGCGTTCGCGCGCCATGCGTTTGAGTTCGTCGCGGCCGTCGGCGGTGAGCAAGGCACCCGGCAAGGGCCGCCCGGCGGCTTCGCGTAGCGCCACCAGCGTATCCAGGCCATCCAAACGGTCATGCAGGTGGTAATCCACCAGCATCACGTCCGGTTGCTCGGCGAGCTTTTCCAGTGCCATGTCCACGGTGCTGGCGGCGATGACGTCCACCTTCCAACGGCCGAGCAAGGCGCGCATGCCGTCGAGGATTTCCTGATCGTTGTCCACGCACAGCACGCGCATGCCGGCCAACGAATCATCCCCTGCAAACGCGGAAACCGGCTTGGCCGCTGCCTGCGGCAGGCTGGGCGCAACAACGCGCGGCAGGGTGATGGAGAACATGCTGCCGTGGCCGATCTGGCTGCGCGCATTCAAGCCGTGCTCCAGCAGGCGCGAAATGCGTTGGCAGATGGAAAGCCCCAGCCCCAGCCCCTGCTCGCCCCAGTCGAACGGCTGTTGGTAGCGATGGAACTCTTTGAATATCTGTTGCATGTGGTGCTCGGGAATGCCCGGCCCGGTATCCCACACCTGCAACTCCACCTGCTCGCCACGCACGCGCAGCCCCAACACGATGCGGCCGCTGCGGGTGTATCGCAGCGCATTGGCCATGAAGTTCTGCAGCACGCGACGCAACAAGCGGCGGTCACTGCGCACCCATGCCGGCCGCGCGAACACATGCAGGCGCAGGCCGCGCCCGGCTGCAATCGGCGTGTACTGCGCGGCCATTTCACGCACCAGCACGCTGGCGTCGAACTCGGTGATGGTCGGGCGTAGACCGCCTGCGTCCAGACGCGACACGTCGAGCAGACCATCAAGCAGTTCCTCGGCTGCGCGCAGCGAGGCATCGACACGTTCGGCCAGGTGCCGTTGTTCGTCGGTCTCGGGCAGGCTGTCGCGCAGTGCTGAAGCAAACAACCGCGCAGCGTTGAGTGGCTGCAGCACGTCGTGGCTGATGGCCGCGAGGAAGCGCGTCTTGGATTGCTGCGCGGCCTCGGCGGCCTGCGAGCGCTCGGTCACCCGCTGCTCCAGGGTTTCATTGGCCTCCAGCAGTGCCTGCTCGGCCTGTTTGAAATCGGTGATGTCGTTGTAGCTGGTGACGTAGCCGCCGCCGGGCAGCGCCTGCCCACGCAGCTCGATCACCTTGCCATCGGCACCGGTACGCTCGAACACATGCGGCGAACCGGCACGCATATAGCCGATGCGGCGGTTGATCTGCACCTCGGTGTCGCCGGAACCAAGCTCACCGCGCTCAGCGTTGTAACGGATGAGATCGGCCACCGGGCGGCCGACGTAAAGCATGCCGTCGGGGTAGCCGAACATCTGCTGGTAGCGGCGGTTCCACGCGGTCAAACGCATTTCCGGATCGACCACGCTGACGCCGGCGCTGATGTTTTCCAGCGTGGTGGAAAGAATCTCACGATTGAAGCGCAACTCCTGGCCGGCTTCGTCCAGCACCGCCACCACTTCGCCCAGATCCATGCCCGAGCCGCGCAGCAGACTGGTCAGCAACAGTCGCGCCGAGGCCGCACCGATGGACGCGGCCAACAGGCGCTCGGTGAACTGCACCCACACGCGATCGGCAGCGGCCGATGGAAGGAAATCACGCTGCAGCAGCTGCGCCTGTTCGATGAAAGAACGCCGCGCACGGTTGTCACCGATCACCCGCGTGGCCAGCGCCAACAGGTCACGCACTTTGACGTGCGCCGGCCAGTCACCGGCCACTACCGGACGCTTGGCGTAGGGGTCGAGAAACGGCGCGGCACGCAGACGCTCGGCGACATCGGGCCGCCAACGCATGGACACCAGCAGCATGGTGCCGGTATTGAGCAGCAGCGACCAGAACGTGCCGTGGGTGAGTGCGTCCCAACCGGCAAGGCCGAACAACTGCTGCGGGCGCAGCCATTCAATACCGAACGGGCCGTGCTGCAGCAGCGAGGCATTCAACCACCCGCCATGGCTGAGCGCCGGTACCAACAAGGTGTAAACCCACACGCCGAAGCCGACCAGCATGCCGGTTTCCACACCGCGACGGCTGGCGCCGCGCCAGTACAGGCCGCCGATCAGGCCGGGCGCAAACTGTGCCACTGCCGCGAACGCCATCAGCCCGTAGGTGGCGAGCATGGTGTCGTTGTTGCTGCCGCGGTAGTAGCCGTAGGCCACCAGCGCCAACAACAGGATCGCCAGGCGACGGATCCACAACACACGCGAGGCGACGCTGGCCGCTTCGCTGTGGTCGCCGCTACGACGCAGCAGCACCGGCATCACCAAATCGTTGCTGATCATGGTGGCCAAGGCGATGGACGACACGATGACCATGCCGGTGGCCGCCGAAAAGCCGCCCACATACGCGGCCAGTGCCAGGATCATGCTGCCTTCGGACATGGGCAGCGCCAGCACCAAGGTGTCCTCCGAGGCCAGGCCGGTACCGAACAAGGTGGCGCCGGCAGTGGCGATGGGGATGATCATCAGCGAGATCACCACCAGGTAGCCGCCGAACATCCAGCGCGCGCGGCGCACGTCGCCAGCATTGCCGCATTCCACCACAGCCACATGGAACTGCCGTGGCAGGCAGATCAACGCCAGAAAACTGAGCAGCGTCTGCGAGACAAACCCCACCGGCGGCATGCCTTCAAACAGCGTGCGTGCGGACTGCACCACCGATTCGCCACGGTCGGAAATCAGCAGGTAGGCAAACATGCCCACCGCGACCATGGCGATCAGCTTGATCATCGACTCCAGCGCGATGGCCAGCATCATGCCGTGGTGGTGCTCGGTGGCATCCACCTGGCGGGTGCCAAACAGGATGGCGAACAAGGCCATCAACAAGGCCACGTACAAGGCCGGGTCGGTCAGCACCCCCTTACCGCCGGCATCGCCGCTGAGCACCTGCAGGCTCATCGCCACGGCTTTGTACTGCAGCGCCAGGTACGGCACCACGCCGATCAGCGCGATCAACGCCACCAGCGCCGCCAAACGCCGCGAGCGGCCGAAGCGCGAGGAGATGAAATCGGCGATGGAAACGACGTTTTCGGTGCGCGCGATCAGCGCCAGCCGCTCGATGATGCGCCAGCCGAAGGCCAGCATCAGCAGCGGGCCCAGATAGATGGGCAGGTAGCCGATGCCGTAGCGCACGGCAGTGCCGACGCCGCCATAGAAGGTCCACGAGGAGCAGTACACCGCCAGCGCCAGGCTGTAGACCACCGGCCGCAGCCAAGGGCGGTCCGGATACAGCGGGCGACGGTCACCCCACCAGGCCACGCCGAACAGCAGCGCGGCATAGCCGAGTGACACCAGGAGCAGTATCCAGCTGGAGACCAAGAGCACATCCCGTCGAGCGGAGCGGCCCAGTGTAGCCATTCCGTTGAGGGCGGGCCTGTCTTGGGCCCCCAGCCCGCGCACAGGAGGGGCGCTGTGGCTTGCAAGGGCCACCCAAAACCGCGCAGCAATCCAACCCCTCTCCCGTCTGCGGGAGAGCGGTTGGGGTGAGGGTTGCTTTTGATGCAGGCAGAGCAGGAGCTGCCCTCATCCGCCCCTTCGGGGCACCTTCTCCCGCGGGCGGGAGAAGGGATTTAAGCCGAGCCGAGCCGAGCCGAGCAAATCCGAGCAAATCCGAGCAAATCCGAGCAAATCCGAGCAAATCCGAGCAAATCCGAGCAAATCCGAGCAAATCCGAGCAAAGCCGAGCAAAGCCGAGCAAAGCAAAGCAAAACAAAACAAAGCAGAGCAAAGCAAAACAAAGCAGAGCAAAGCAAAGCAGAGCAAAGCAAAGCAGAGCAAAGCAGAGCAAAGCAGAGCAAAGCAGAGCAAAGCAAAGCAAAGCAAAGCAGAGTAAAGCAGAACAAAGCAGAGCCAAAAGCTGCAGCACGCCTGCCCTTCGCTATTCTCGCTACCCATTACTCACCTCACCCTGCCCGCACACCAAAAAGCAGAACGCCCCGGCATTGCCGGGGCGTTCTGGATGCTGCAGTTACGTACTACGCGTCGCGTATTCCGGAAACTTACTGCGCCAGCTCGAAGCGTACTTCCACGCGGCGGTTGGGCAGCAGGCATTCCAGCAGTGCGGCGCGTGGTTTGACGCCTTCGCACTGCTGTACCTGCATGGTGTCGCCGCGGTACTCGAAGCGGATCTTGTCGGCAGGTACGCCCTTGCTGATCAGCACTTCGCGGACCGTCTCGGCACGGCGCTCGGACAGGGCCTGGTTGTAATCAAAGCCCTTGCCCTGCATGCGGTCGGCGTGGCCCACCAGGGCGACACCGGCCAGCTCACGCTTTTCGTTGGCGATGGTCGCCAAGGCGCGGTCCACGCTTTCCAGCGAGTAGGCGCGGATGTCCTTGCGGCCGTTGCGGTCGAACTCGAACAACACGTTGGCGATCAGCGGGCCGATCGCCACCGGGGCGGCCGGGCCGACGCCGCACAGGCGCGCCGCTTCTTCGGCCTCGTTGACCAGGTCTTCGGCGATCTGGATGTACGGCTTGGAATGGCGCCACTGCTGCTGGTTGAACTCGTTGCCGGCGTGCACCAGCTCGACTTCACCGCAGGCCACTTTCTGCGAGGCGCAGGCAAAACCCGGAGTGCCGTGGATGACCTTCAGGCGCTCCCACAGGTCACCACGCAGGAACTTGGCATCGTTCACCAGCGGGGTGTCGGTGGGGATCGGCGAGACGCCGTTCTCCATGTCCACGATCAGCTTCTCCGACTCCGTCAGTGCTTCCTGCGGGAAGGCGCTGCGGTCGTTGCGGGTGTATTCGTGGAAGGACACGTCCAGCCAGCACTGTGCTTTGGACAGGTGGTAGTCGCGGATGGGCCGGCCACCGTCGTTGAGCGCCTGGATGCGGCCCTGGGTAGCCTCGTAGGACTCCAGGTCGGCATGGATGGCTTCATCGCTGATGCGCTTGGCCTGCGGGTTGAGCTGGGTCTGCTGTGCGCTGGCGCCGGCGGCAACCACCGTCAGGACGGCAGTGGCCAGCAGCGTGCGGAACGAGCGGGTTTTCAGATACGAAAGGGTCATGGTGTCGTCCTCAGCGGGCCGGATCGCGGTAGCGAACCGGGTCCCGACGGAAAAGATCTTCATCGAACTTGAAGCGCAGACGCAGGAATGCGCCCTGCTGCGTGTACTCGTAACCGTTGAGGTCGCTATCACCCTCGAAGCCGGTCCAGTTGTAGCCGGCCGACAACCACAGGTTCTGGCGCAACAGGCGGCCTACTTCCAGACCGTAGGCGTATTGGTTGGCACCCAACTGACCACGGAAGGTGGAACCCAGCACGCCGATGTCCCAGTTTTCGGTGATGTCGTACACCACGCGGCCGGAGAACAGCACGGCGTTGAAGCTGCTGTTGACGCGGCCACCGTCGCTGTAGGCGAACTGGTCACGCTGCCACTTGCCGGCGACGCGGCCGGTCAGCCACCACGGACGCGACGGGTGCCAGTCGGCATGGGCCGAGACGATATGCGCACGGGTGCGCACGTCCTGGCTGGTGCCGCTGACCACATCACCGTCGAGCAGGGTCAGGCCGCTTTCATCGCGTTCGAGTTTGTACTCGTAGCGCATCAGGGCGTTGATCCGGTTGCGGTCGGTGTCGCGGTAAGCCAGTCCGAGCTGGAAGCGGTCCTGCAGCACGTCACCACGGTCTTCGTAGTTGGTGGCCAACAGGTAGTTGCGGCCCAGCAGGGTCCAGTCGCGGCTCAACTTGCGTGCCAGCATGAACTGCAGCAGCGTGGTGTTGAAGGCCTCGTTGGCGGTGGTGCCCGGCACGTCCTCGGAGATGCGGTGCTCGCCACGGATGGCGCCGCGCCACAACGGGTTGGCGCTGTAGTCCAACGCCAATGCCAGGCCGGTGCTGTCGCCGGTATCACCGGCCACCACGTTGACCCGCTCGATGGAGCTGCTTAAGCGCAGGCCCTGCGCGATGTCCCAGTTGTTGCGGATACCGGAAGCGGCCTGCACATCACGGCCACTGACCGAGTCACGCATGCGGTATTCGGAGAACGCCTGCGTGTCGCGGATGTAGCTGCTGTCGATACCGAACACCAGCGCATCGGCCTCGCGGTCGGTGGTGGTGATGCCGTAAGCACTGGTCAGGCCGGTCTGGCGTTCATAACGACCGTACACGCGGCTGCGCTCGAACACCTGGTAGTCCACGCCTGCGGCAACGCGGTTGCGGTCTTCACCACTGACGCTCTGCTCGTACTCGGCGCCGCCGCTGAACTTGTCATTGAAGCGGTAGCCCAAGCCGATGCGGGCGCTGTCCGATTCCAGCTTGGTGCCGATCGGCAGGTCGCTGGTGATCGGGCTGCCGCTGGAGGAGCCGTTGATGACCATCAGGCCGGTGGCCGGGTCCAGCGCCTGCTGGCCGTAGCCCAGTGCGCCGCCACCACCGCCGGTGGCGAAACCACCGGTGAGGCCGCCGGTCTGGCCGAACGGTGCGCCCGAGGACCACGGCGAAGTGACGCCGATGGTTTCGCGGATGCTGCGCAGGCCGAAGTCCACGGTCAGACGCTCGGTGGCACCGATGCGCACGCCGGCACCGCCGGCATCACGCTTGCCGCCATCCGGGTTGCGGTCTTCGCTGCGCAGGCCTTCCACATACAGTTCAAGGCGCGGGCCCACGGCGTAGGCCATGCGTGCGCTGTATTCGCCACGGCCACCGTACAGCGGCGATGCGGCGTTGTTGAACTCCGGGTCGGTACGCGCGGCAAACAGGCGGGCGTCGAACTTGGCACCGTCATGGGCGAACTCCACGCGCCATGCATCGCCTTCCACTTCGCCGCTGACATCCTTCAAGCCCTGCGAAGTCACCTGGTTGAGCGAGTTGGTGTTGACCTCGCTGCGGGTGCGGGCGAACTCGGCCACCAGCATGGTGTTGGCACCAAAGCGATAACCGGCGTTGACGCTGCCCATCTTGAATTCGGCATAGGGGTTGCGGTCTTCCACCGCAGACGCACCTACTTCCAACTTGTCGGTCAGCTTGAACTGGCCATCGGCGCCGACCACCCAGAACTTCTCGGTCTGCTGGTCCAGTTCATAGGTGATGCGCAGCGAGACCGGGTTGAGGTCGCTGTCGAATGACGGCAGGAACTGGTTGAGCAGGATGCGCCCGGAGAACGGCTCGAAGCTGTAGTCCACCAAACGCGCCAACGGCTTGACCGAGACGATGCGGGTGGGCTGGTTGCGGTCGCGCACGATCATCTCGACGCGCTCGCTGCCTTCCAGCACCGCGTTGTTGCGCAGCGCATACGGGCCACTGCCCTGGCTGCGGAACTCTTCGATGATCTGCCGCAGCGAGTCTTCGATGGCGAACACGTTGGTACGCACGCGCTCGCTTTCAAAGTGCCAGCCAAGGCCGGTGGCGGTACGGTTGTAGGTGCTCAGAATGCGCTGTGGGATGGGGCCGCTGCCGCCGATGCCGCTGGTGGTGGCCAGCGTGTCGCCGGTCTGGAAATCACCGTACAGCAGGTAGCTGCGCTTGTTGTCCACACGCACGTACAGGCGCTCGGCCGAGCGTGCATCAAAGCCACGCAGCGAGGAGTCGCCGTACACCGGGTAGAACTCTTCCGGCTGGATGTCACGCAGCAGGCGGCCGCGCACGTCCTTGTCCGAATCGTAGGCCGCGGTGAGCAGGTACTCACCCTTGATCTGGCCCTTGACGAAGAACGCGGTACGCGCCGATGCGTTGGCCTTGCCGTTGTTGAACTGTTTCTCCCAGCGACGGATATCGCGGTCGAACGCGTCGTGGTGCTGCACGGGCGAAACCAGCCCGGCATTGGATTTGTTGCGGAAGTTGACGATGCCTTCGATCAGGCCGGTCGCCAGCAGCTCGCGCATTTCCGGCAGGAAGCCGATGGTGCCTTCGGCAGTCTGGTTGCCCGAGGTGATGCGCAGCAGAACGTCCTGCGGATCGTGCGGAGCAATCAGGTCGAACTCGGCCAGGCCGTTTTCAACTTCCACCTGCACGCCCGGCATCACCTTGTCGGTGTCCGCCGCGCCGGGGCCGAACTCGTCGGTACGCGAACCCGGCAGACGGATGCGGCCACCGCTGTTCTCGATGGTGACGTAGCTCTTGCCGACCAGCGGCTTGCCGTCTGCACCCAGCAGACGCAGGGTGATGTGCACCGGCGTCTGGCCATCGGCCGGCACGCCATCGCGGTCCACTTCCACCGATATCCGGTCCACACCGACATTGAGGCTGTAGTCGGCCTCGCCCGAACGGGCAGCGACGACTTCCGGCGGCGTATCGGTGGTGACCAGCGAGCGCGGATACAACGTGCTTGCATCACCCAGCACCGGCGTGAAGCGGGTGCTGGTGCCCACGTTCTGGGCCATCGCCGGCAGCGACGCGGTGGCCAGCGCACAGGCCAGCAGGCTCATGCGCGGCATGGTACGCAGGGAGGCGCGGTTCATGGCTGCACCTCCTGCGAAGCGGCGGCCGAGGGTGGGTTGGGTCGCGGATGCACGATCGGTCTCTGGTTGGCCGAGTCCGTGGCCTGTTGCGGCGCACGGCTGGGCTTGCTTTCAAAACGCAGCTGCGACTGGCCGGTTTCGGTTTCCGGCGCGCGCACCTCACCTTGGGTACGACGGGCCTTCACCTGCTCCAGCAGCGGGTTGGAGCAGCTGCCTTCGATGAAGTCGGCGCGATGCAGCTCGCCGTTCTTCAGGTCCAGGAACAGGCTGTCGGCATCACCCAGGTTGCGGTTGCTGCTGGTGGTCAGGCGCGAGCCGGCCGGCAGGGTGGACGGATCCACCTTCAAGGTGTGGCTCTGCGGGGTCAGGCCGCAGTAGCTGTACTTGCCTTCCGAATCGGAGATCACCCAGGTGCCGTTGGAGAAGTACAGACGCACGCCCGGGATACCCAGCTCTTCCTCGTCCTGCAGGTGGTTGTTGTTGCAGTCCACAAACACCTTGCCCAGCACACAGGCTTCCTCGGTGAACACACCACCGGTGACGCGCACGCGGTACTCGGCACGGTTGGACGGCACCGCTCCCGGCACTGGCGTCAGCGTGTTGGGGTCGATACAGCCCCCATCAATCGAGCAGCCATGCGCTTGGGCGCGGTTGATGCCATCACCCTGCTGCGCACCCACGCCCACACGCACGCGGTAGGTAAGCGCCAGCTGCTGGCCGACGTTGATCGGGCCCAGGTTGAAGCCCAGACGCGGGCCCGGCTTGCCGAACGGCTCTTCCAGCGCACGGCCACCCACGCGGGCGGTACCGTCGATGTAGGTGAAGCCACGCGGCAGCGTATCGACGATGTTCAACGTCGCCATCGCACTGCCGGCGGTCTGCCGCACGGTGATGGTGTACTGCACGGTGTCACCGATTTCCGCGGTCTGGCGGTCACCGGTCTTGGTGATGACCAGGCCGGTGGCTTCAGCCGTATCCAGCGGGATGTGGTTGTGCACGATGCCTGCGGTGGACGAACCGGCAAACAGAGTCAGCCAGTACTGCGTCGGCGTACCCACCGCACCGGTCGGTGCGCCGGCCTGCGGCTGTACCAGGTGGCTGCTGCCTGCATCACCCAGCGGCGACAGCGAACCGTCCTGCGGGGTGATCAGGGTCGACACGAACTTGTAGCCACCCGGCGGGGTCACCGTCAGCTGGAACTCGCAACGTGCCGGCGCGGCCGGGCCAAACATGAACTGGTAATAGCCGTTGTTGCCCACGGTCATGGACACCGCATTGCCTTCCACGCGGTAGCCACCGGCTGCAGCGTTGAGGATGGCGGTCATCGGGTCATAGCCGTTGCACACGCCCACCGGGGTCAGGGTGACGATGGAGCCCGGCACCGGATCACGGGTGACGGCGTCGTACACCAGGCCCGACGGATCCACCGGCAGGCTCTGCTGCGGCAGATGCTGGCCGGCTTCAAGCACGACCTGCAGCTGGCTGGTGCCGTTCTCGGTGACACGGCAGGCACTGGTGGTGGAGTCAGTGATCGCACGCGGCGAATCACAGGCCACGCCCATGCCGCCGGCGGTTTCCTGGTTGACCGGCCATGCCCACAACACACCCGAGCTGGGGTCGCGGAACTGCAGGTTCCAGCGGATGCCCGGCACCACGTCGCTGAAGCGGTAGCTGCCATCCACAGCGGTGGTGGTGTGCTGGCTCACAACGCCGGTGATGGAGTCGATCAACTCCACGATCCACGACTGCAGGCGCTCGTCGCCGCCATCCAGACGGCGGTCATCGCTACCGATGTCGAACCACACGGTGCCGCCGACCGACGCAGCCAGCTGCACTTCGTTGGGCACGCGGCAGACGTTCTGGGTGATGGCGGTATCGCACACCGGCAAGGTGGTGACATCGCCTTCAAACGCCGCTTCTTCGGCCGGGGTCGGGGTACGGAACTCGTTTTCGCCGCCGCCTTCCACCAGCACGGCATTGTTGACGGTACCGGCCTGTGCCGCCTCGGCGGTGACGTTGACCTTGACGGTGATGTCCGAGGTTGAGGTCACACCCGCGTTGAGCACTTCCGAACTGCGGCATTCAAAACGATTGCCGCCCACCGCGCCGGAGCAGGTCCAGCCATTGCCCGACGGAACTTCCGCCAGGTTCAGGCCCACCGGCAAGCGGTCCTTGACGGTGTACTCGCCCTTGGATGCCTGCTGGCCGCCGTTGCGCACACGGATGGTGTACGAGGCCACGTTGTTGACGGTGAACTTCACCGTGTTGGACGACTTGCTCACCAGCATGTCCGGCGAATCGCCGATCTCACCGAAGTTGTTGTCGATGGAGTCATTACCCGGCTTGAGCACAATGCCGTCGATCACCGAAGGCGTGGTTTCCTTGCCGGTGGTCTTGGCATTGATACGCACACCTTCAATGGTGCCAGCGGTGGTCAGGCCATTGAGCGTCTCGGCCGGCTGCGTCGGCTCGGTCACCACATAGGTGCCCGGACGCAGGTTCTCGAACACGTAGTGGCCGTTGACGTCGGTCTTGGTCGTCAGGTTGATGGCATTGCCCAAGTCATCGGTGCCGGTGAGCACCACATCGACCAGCGCAAAGCCGCCTTCGCCACTCTGCTTGATGCCGTCATCGTTGCTGTCGTTGTAGACAAAGCCGGCGATGCTGCCCACCGGGATTTCGCCGAAGTTGTTGTCAACCGACACCTGGCCGACGGCCACGGTGATCGTGTCGATGAACGACGGATTCTGCGCGGTGGCGCTGCCTTCAACCGAACCGTTGCCCATCGACGTACCACCGATGTTGCCCGGCTTGGTCTTGCCGTCATGGGTGCCGGCCGGCTGCTGCTTCTCCACCACCTTGTAGGTGCCCGGCGGCAGATTCAGGAAGGAATAATTGCCATCGGCGTCGGTGGTGACGGTCACCGGGGTGATCGGAGCGCCATTGATATCGATACCGGTCAGTTCCAGCTCGACGTTGGCAATGCCCTTTTCACCCGGATCAATGACACCGTCGTTATCGGTATCACGCCACACCTTGCCCATGATGCCGCTGTTGGTCGGGATCTCGGCAAACAGGTTGTTGGACGAGATATCGCCCGGCAGGGTCAGGTCGATCGTCGCAATCTTGCTTGACTCCGGCGACGCACCATTGCTGGCCGTACCACTGGAAGCGCTGCTGCTGTCGAGCTGGCCGGCCGTGGTCTGGCCCTGCGCGGTGCCGGTCGGCTGCTCTGGCTCGATCAGCGTATAGGTGCCCGGACGCAGCCCTTCAAAGTTGAAGGTGCCGTCGGCATTGGTCGCCAACGTCTTGTCCACCGCTTCGCCCAGGTCATCGGTGCCGGTCAGACGGATGTCCACCGAGCCGATGCCCAGATCGTTCGGCGCATCCTGCGCACCATTGTTGTTGATGTCGAAGAACACGACACCCGATACCGACACAGGCAGGATTTCACCGAAGTTGTTATCCGGGGAATTTGCGCCGGCCTGCAGAGCGATGCTGCTGATCGTGCTCGGTACCGTCTTCTGGGAAGAAGCCGTGCCCGGGGTACCAGCTGTCACGCTGCCGGCGTCGGTGCGGCCATTGAAGGTGGTCACCGTCACGCCGCGCAGCTGGTATGTCGGCTGCTCCACTTCGGTGACGGTGTAGTCGCCAGCCAACAGATTGTCGAAGCGGTAGGTGCCATCGTTCGCACTGGTAGCCGCAGCGACCGGATTGCCAAACACGTCCATGACAGCCGAGCCATCGGCATGCGTCAGCGCAAGGTGGATCAGCGGCAAGCCTGGCTCACCGGCTTCATAACCATTCTGGTTGTTTTCATCCAGATACACGCGGCCGGAGATCCGCGCAGCCACTTCACCAAAGTTGTGGCCCGAGGAGCCTGCCGGATCCAGCACCGGCACAATGATGACGTTCGGCTCAGCCTTGTTCTTTTCCGCCGTGTTGTCGTCCAAGCCGTTGGGCTGGGTCTCAACAATGCGGTAGGTTTCGCCCACCGTCAGCCCGGTGAACAGATACTCGCCGTTGCTGCTGGTGGTGAAGGTATTGCCAACCTGGACGTAGGTAGTCCCGTTGGCGTCCAGCACATACAACGTCACGATGACGTCCTTGATACCGAGCTCACCACTGTCGACGATGTTGTTGTCGTTGCTGTCCAGGAACACCTTGCCACTCAGCGAGGTGGTGGCGTCTTCACCAAAGTTGAACTCGGTGCCGTCCTGACCCGAGGACAGGTCAATATCGGAAATGCGGCTGGTGGTGGCCGGATCCGGGCTCACGCCATTGCCGGCGGTGCAACCGATGGCGCACAGAACGCCGCCGATCTTGCCCTTGTTCACAGCATTGGGGCGATTGGCATAACCATCAGGCAATGCTTCGCGCAGGGTATAGACCTTGAACGGATCAAGGTTTTCGAACTTGTAGGCACCCCCATTGGCGGTGGTGCGGGTATCGAGCACCGTGGCCGGGTTGCTGGCGTCCAACAGTTCCACCACCGCGCCATCAATCAACGTGTCAGTGCCGCCATAGGTGTTGTTGCGGTCCACATCCACATAGACCACGCCGGACAGGGACGGAACACGCACCTCCGGGAAGTCGTAGTGAATGCCGACGTCCTTGGCACCAACGGTGATGCCGCTGTAGATCACCGAGCCGTTGTAGGTGCCACCCAACGATGCAGCGCCTGCAGCCGGAGCCACCGGCACGGTATCGGGGCTGTCCAGATAGCCGGCGGGCTGCACCTGGGTAACCGTGTAGCCGGCGGTATCCGACGGCGGCAGATTCTCAAACAGGAAGCTGCCGTCAGCGCTGGTTTTCACTTCGATGTAATTGACCGTGGCGCCGGTCGAGCCGCTGGTCAGCACGTTGCCATACAGGTCGGTACCCGACAGACGTACAACCACCTGTTCGATACCCGGCTCATCGGTAGCCGACTGGCGGTTACCACCCTGGCCTGCTGTGCGCAGACGGTCTTCGTAAACCACGCCGGCCAGCGACGAACGCGCGAACGAGATTTCTTCCTCGTCCTTGTTGTTGCTGGTGACGCTGTCCACCTGCTCGGTCGCCACCTCGGTGACGTTCTTGACCTTGCCGCCGGTGGGCCAGGTTTTATGACGGACCTGCGCAACCACACGCACTTTGCCCGTCGCGGTGACGTCACCCACATTACAGGTGATCTTCAGGCCGCTGACCGTACAGGTACCCGTGCCATTCGGCGTGGTCTGGTTCTGCAGCGGACCCTTTTTCTGCCAGGTCACATTGCCGATCAGTTCGGTGCCGGCCGGCAGGGTGTCGGTGATGACGGTACCGGTGCCTTGTTCCTGGCTGGTCGGTGAGCGGTCCCGCGACAGACTTGCACCCGGGCCGTTGTTCACCGCGTTCATCACCCAGTAGAACGGCTGCCACACGGTGACTTCTGTTGCCGTTGCCGGCACAGCGGTATCCGGATCGGCTGCCGGGACGGCGGTATGTACCGACTTGACCACGGCCAGGTCCACACGCGTACGCACGGTGGTTTCCTGCGACGTCGACTGCGGGGCTGCTTCATCGGCCTGGGTTGTTACCGAGTTGCGTACCGTGTCGCCGGAGGCAGCAGGTGCATCCAGGTAGCGGTAACGCATGAACACATAGCTGGTGGCGCCTGCGTTGAGCACGCCCAAGGCATCATTGGCGCCGAAGCCAGCACCGGGCACGTTGCAGTTGACCTGAAGGCCCGCATCACCCGGCGAGATACCCGTTCCGGTGAAGATGGGGGAGCCGCTGACAACCGTACAGTTGCTCACCGCATAAGCGGCGTCAACCGGCGGAGCGGCGACCGTTCCGCCCGCCATGCCGATGAATTCAACTTTGTTACCCGCAGGTGCGCGGAAGGTATCGTCCAAGGTGACATTGCTGGCGACCGAGGGGCCGAGGTTGTTCACCGAAATGCGGTAGGTGAGCACGTTGTTGGCTGGGGTCAAGCCGTCGTAACCCAACGGATCCACGCCGCCGAAATTCGGCTCTCCTTCAACGCCACGGTCAATCTTGTTGATGACCAGCGTTGCCAGCTCCTGCGTGAACGTCAGCTCGCCGGTCTTGGTGTCATCGGCGCTGCTGGTATCGGTATTGAAGTTCCACGTCGGGCCGGTCGCACCGCCACTGATCGTAAATTCACCAACGTCGTGGAAGCTGCGGCCCGCCGGTGCGCTCGGATGACGGTTGGGACGAATCACCACCGTCATCACTTCATTCTGACGGTGCGCCATGTCCAACGGCGTACAGGCGATGCTCATCTGCAGATCGGCACCGGTCGGATTGCCATAAGACGTGCCGCCGCCGGCATTGGGGTTCTGGTTGATGGCCGGATCCACCTGATCCACGGTACAAGCCTTCGCGCCATTACCGGTGCGCGAGGCAGATACCAATACAAAGCCAGGATCGCCCGCCGGGATCGTGAGCACGTCGCGGAATATCACAGCCGGGACTGCAGACGGGCCATCGTTGTAGTACGTGATCTTGTACTCGCTGTTGACACCAATCTGGCCCACGCCATTGTTGGACACCGCTTTGGACAACGTGCGCATGTTGGCCTGGCGCTCGATCGTCACCCAATCTTTGGCCTCATTGTTGGCGGTAATGGTTTCGGCGATGGACGTCGCCACTGCCGGATCCACCGCCACGCTGGCGGTGTTGCAGTAAGCATTGGTAGCCGGCGCACCCACGCCACAGCTGCCGGTGATCGTCTGCACAGACGAGTCGAACAACGGGCGGGTAACGGTAATGGTGATGTCTTCAGAGTCACCCGGATCCAAACCGTCAGTACCCGAGCGGCAGATCACCGAACCTTCATTGATGGTGCAAGGCCAGTTGCGCGGAGTAGTCACTGCCGTGATGGTCGTGCCCGGCACAGTGACATTGCCGATGTCCGACGCTGCCACGTAACCCGGAATGGTGTCGCTGACGATAATGCCGCTAGCCCGCACCGACGTGCCGGCGGTCAGCTGCTTGTTGGTCACGCTCAAGGTGTAGGTCAGCACGTTCTGATTGACCAGCAGTACGTTGTCGCTGCTGCCAGGGCCGTTGGTGCGCTTGGCAATTTCCAGGTCAACGCGATCCAACGTCGTGCGCGTACCGTCGCCGGCGCAGTTGTTGGTCGGATCCGTATCACCAAACTGGATGGTCGCATTGTCCGCACTGGTACCTGGCACCAACGAGCCACCCGAACCACCGGTGCAGGCCTCGTTCTTCATGTCCAGATTGGGCGCACGGGCGCGGGTAATGATTTTCAGCTCAGGCGTTTTCTGACCCGGCGGCAACGGATACCTGCTCGGATCCAGGTCGCAGGTGACAACCTGATTTGAACCACTCTGCGTCCACGGGCTCGGAGCGACCGTACACAGCCACTCACCGGTGTTGCCGCCTTCAACATATTCCTCGCCCGCCGCCAGCGTATCCACGACCTGCACCTTGTCGGTGGCATCGCGGGGGCCGTCGTTGAGCACCTCGATACGCGATGTCATACGGCTTTCGCTGTCATCACCGTTGCCATCCCACACCGAGATCAGCTTGGGGTTCTTGCTCTTGCTCAACGCCAGGTCAACGCCGTTGGACACCACCGGGAAGGTGACCGAGCCTTCGTTGTTGCTCAGGTCCGGATCGTCTGTCTGCGAGCTGACCTCGGCGGTATTGAGCACATTGCCATTGCTGTTGGAGCCACTGGTCGGTACCAATGCATCGAATTCAAAATCAACCACTGCGCCGACCGCCAAGCTGCCGGTGTAGTCACACTTGATGCGCGTGTTGGAATCCAGCGCCGCGCAGGTCCAGCCCGGAACAACCGGTAGCGGGGTGGTGAGCGTGAAACCCGCGGGCAGGGTATCTTCCCAGCTCGGATTCAACGCTGGGCTCGGGCCGGCGTTGTTGATCTGGATCTGGAAAGTGGTCTTCTCACCGGCTACAGCGGGCGCGGCCTTCAGCCTCTTGCTGATCGTCATGTCAGCGCCAGCGGTCACGATGGTCGTGGCCGTGTCGTTATTGTTGCTGGGATTGGACTCACGCGGCTGCGAAGTATCCGTGCTCGGCTCCACCACGGCCAGATTTTCGACTGTGCCCGTGGCGGCGTTAACCTTGGCCCGCAACGTGAACGTCGCACTGCCACCGGCTGGAATGGCCGGACCGTTGTACGTCGCCGTCATGGTGGCGTCGTTGAATGCCCAGTTGCTACCTGCAAAGCTGCCAGCCACATACGTGGGGCCAGACAGGGCATCGACCACGGTGAAACCGGTCGAGGGGCTGGGGCCGTCGTTGTGAACCGTGATGGTGTAGGTGGCAATACCACCACCGATGATGGTCGACGGGCCCTGTTTTTCCATGCGCAGGTCAGTGGACCGGACGAGTTTCGTATCCTCTTTCTGCCAGTTGTTGTTTGCGTTGACGTCATCACCGTAGAACGGCGGCGTGGGCTGTCCAAACACGGGCTCGATGCCCTCAACCGGGCCGGTGATGGTATTGAGCTGGTCGGCATAGCCGACAGCCCCGTACAGCGAGACATCCTGTGTAGTAGCACCAGAGATGTCGCTGGTATCCACTTCCAGGCCAAACGTCAAAGGCTCGTCCGTCTTCATCTCCGGCAGCAGGCAGGTCACGCGCACCGGGTTGGTGCTGGAGGCGGTGCAACCCGTCAATCCGGTCACCTTGCTCAACGTCGAGTTGAGGGGCAGATCGAACACCACGGCACCACCAACGACCGAATCAACGTCGGAGTTGGCAACCTCTACCTGATATTTGATGACGGCGCCGGCCGGCGACGGATCAGAGCCAGTGTCGGTGATGTTGAGCAGCAGGTCCCCCGCCATCGCCGTGACGGGCGCCATCCACGCCAGTGTCATTGCTGCAAGCGTCTGGCTGATGCGTTTCCGCAGTCCACGTGGTTGCTGTTTGGCTACGGACACATAGCCACCAATGGCCTTGCACTGCTCGAACTGGTTTTTCACCGGGTAACCCCATTTGCAAACGCGCTGCGCCGCCGGGCCACCCTGTGGAGGACGACCCGCGTAATGCGTGATTGGTTGGAAGACGGGCCGCCCCAAATAACGGGCCGTCAGAACGAAACTCCTATTTCAGGAGCTTCGTGAACGGGCGGATTCTTACGCCGCCGTTCAGGGGTTACAGTGCCATTTTGTTGCCGACACTCGCGCTTGCTCACAGCCCAAAGGCTGTCACACGTCCGATTCTGAGCTAGCTCTTTGATTTAACTGAAATTTAGCTTGCGCGCGTTCATAAATGTGAACTCACATCACATTTATTTAGATAAGTCGTGGCTGAATAAAAAACCGTGAACTAGAGCGTCAGGCGATAACCTGAACCGCGAACTGCGCGGATGGGCAACGTGCAGCGGGTGACGCTGCGGACGCGGTTACGCAGGCGGTGTACCAGCACCTCAATCCTATGTGGATCAAAGGCCCACGGCTGGTTGGTGAGCGCGGCTATCAATCGCTCACGGCCTATCGTTTCGTCGGGAGAGGCAAACAGCAACGTCAAAAATGAGCGCTCGGCCTCGGTCAAAGCGAGAACTTGGCCGCTGGGGGCCCGCAGGTTCCAACCGCCTGACTCCAGCTCCCACGCGGCGGAAGCGTCGTCGGCAGCGGCGGCAGCCGCTTCCATCATCTGTACCGGCTCGCCCGGCAGGCGCCGGCGCAGGCTGGACAGCTTGGCCGCCAGCAATTCCCCCTCGGGACGGTGTGGCATGCAGGCGTCAGCACCGGCCCACAGGCCCTCGGCCACGCGGTGCGGGGTCTTGGCGTCCACCAGCAACACCACGCCAAGGTCGTCGCGGCGGCGCAGGTGTTCAACGGTGGTGGACAAGTCCTCATCCACCAGGGCGGTATCTATGAGCACCACGTCGCACGGGACGATGGCCAGCTCGCGGTACAGCGCGGCAATGCTGTCCATTGCGTGCACCTGCGCGCCATAGCGCTGCAAAGGCAACACAACGTCCAGGCTACCGACAATCCATACCCGCAGCGGCGCCAAAGCCAGCGCCAAAGCATCGCCAGCAGCAGCCGACGCGTTGTCCAGTTGTTGCGTTACCACACAATTTCCCCGGTATGAGGCACATGACTCCGCCCAATATAGGGGATCTTAGCCCAGCGTAATGTAAGTTACTGACGTTGCCGATAAAGAACTTGCCTACAGACAATCGGAATTGCCTGACTACATACACTGCGGGACGAACATGGATGCAGGGGCACTGGCCTTTCATGCACAGGCGCATTGATACGGCTACGTTCTGCGGGAAAGCACGCCGCAACGCCGGTGCCTGATCACGCAGCAGCTGCCTGCGGAATTCTGGCCAGGTGAGTAATACAGGCTACAGATCACGGCTGGGGCACACTGCGCGAGCACCGCCTGCCCCATCGGTTTCATCCGGGTATGGGGAGCACTGACAACTGCGAACCCCACCTCAGCCCCCCCTGGAAGCAATGCGGCGCAGGGGCCCCCATGGAGGGAGCCCCTTGCACGGTGACGGCCCGGCTTATTCGCCAGGCACGCCCATTTCCTTCAGCAGCTCGGGCGCCGGGTAAACCTTGGCCAGCAACCAGCGCAGGTAACGCATGTCCACATGCACGGCGCGCTTGTAACGCGGGTCGAACCACCAACTGGCGCTCACCGATTCCCAGTTGGAATCGAAGTTCAGGCCGATCAGTTCACCGCGTGCGTTGAGCACCGGCGAGCCGGAGTTGCCGCCGGTGGTGTCCAGGTTGGTCAGGAAGTTGACCGTCTGCGTCTTCAGCACCGGGTCGGCGGTGCTGCCGAAATCGCCCTTGGCGATTGCCGCCAGCAGCGGCTTGGGCGCATCGAACGGCACCGTATTGATGTTCTTTTCGACAATGCCCGCCACCGTGGTCACCGGCGAATAGCTCACCGCATCGCGCGGATGCAGCGCCTCGACCTTGCCGTAACTGATGCGCAGCGTGCTGTTGGCATCGGGATACACCGCGCGGCCCTGCGTTGCACGCCAATCAAACAAGGCCTGCATGTAGGACGGGCGCAGACGCAGCTGCTCGCCCTGGCGTTCCTTGCTCTGCTGCTCGGCATCGAGCTGTGCGACCACCAGCGCCGAGGCGGCGGCCATCAACGGATCGGCTGCAATCGCGCCGCCGTTTCGTGCGCTTTCAAAACGCGACAGACGCTGCGCTTCATCCCCCAGCGTGGTCTGTGCGTACAGCGCATCCAGGTGTGCGGCCAGCTGCGCCGGGGTGCGGCCAAACACGGTGTCGTACTGCGCATTGCGCTGCGCGTCGGGCAACTGCTGGTAACGGATGAGCAGCGCGGTGAGGATCGCCTTTTCCACCGTCGGGTCATAGCGGCGCTGTACCTGCTTGAGCACGCCCTCGATCAACGCCTGGTCACGCTGCTGATAGCCGGCCTCGCGTTGCGCGTCGGGCTTGAGCGACTCCACGCGCAGCCGCTCCAGCAACAGTGCCGAGCGCAGCAGCTGGGTCTGGCTGGACAACAGCGTCACCAGGAACTCGCTGCCACCCATTTCACGGTCGGCGGCCAGCGAAGCAAACAGTGCGTCGATATCGCCTTTGTACTTGCGATCAGTGGCCGCCAGCATGGCCTGCTCGTCCTGCGCACGCTGGATTTTGGCATCGCTGCGCAGCAGGCCTTCCAGCTCACCGGCGGCGCGCTTGCGGTTGTTCTTCAACGATTGCAGCTGCGATGCATAACGCGTGCGTGCGTCGGCATTGGTCTTGCCGACCGCCTCGATGGTGTCGATCAACTGCTGGAACACTTCCACGCGGCGCGGCAGCACGGTGTCGATCTGGCTGCCGAATTCCGCAGCGGTGCGCAGCCGATAGGTGGTGCCGGGGTAGCCGGCGAGCATGGCGTAGTCGCCTTCCTTCGGGCCATCGGTAGCCATCTTCAGATGCGCCGGTGCCTGATACGGCACGTTGTCCTTGCTGTACGGCGCCGGCTTGCCATCCTTGCCCACGTAAGCACGCAGCAGGGTGAAATCGCCGGTGTGGCGCGGCCACATGAAGTTGTCGATCTCGTCGCCGTAGTTACCAATGGCGCGCGGCGGTGCGTAGACCAAGCGGATGTCGGTCAGCTCCAGCTGACGGATGCGGTAAAAATCGGTGCCGTAGTACATGTTGGCCACCGAGCAGCGCACGCCGCCTTCGGCCTCACAATCAGCAACGATGCGCTTGCGCGCGTTTTCCACCGCGTCGTAATACGCGCGGCCGGTTTTGCCGCGTGCTTCTTTGAGCACGTCATCGGTGACCTTGTCGAAGCCCACCGTCACCAGCACCCGGTAATCCGGGTTGGCGGCGCGCTCGTCGGCGCGGTTCTTGGCGATGAAGCCTTCGTTGATGGTGTCGTGTTCCTTGCTGGCGTTGTACTGGATGACGCCGTAGGCCACGTGGTGATTGGTCAGCAGCAGGCCATCGCCGGACACAAACGCACCAGTGCCACCGCCCACGCGCACCACAGCGCTCAACGGCGGCGCGGTGACATCGGCCAGCTCCGCCGGATTACCATTGAAACCGGCCTCTTTCAGCGTTTTTGCCAACTCCGGCAACTGCGTGGGCATCCACATGCCCTCGTTGGCGTTGGCGGTAGCAGCAGCCAGGCTCATGCCCAGCACCAGCGCAGCGGTAAGCGGTTTGCGCGTCATTGGAACTCCAGCGGATTACAGAACAGCCGCCGACAGTAGCGGCGCCGGCCGGAGGCGGCAACCGCCAGCGGTCATGTCATGACGTCTGCTGCGGGAAGCACGCAGCGCGGTTCACCCCTATCCACGGGCAGCCACCACCAGCGACGCGCAAGGGCGTAATGCCGGCGGCGCGGCTCACATCACCGGCGGCCTTACTTCTCCGTGCGCCAGTTCACCGAGCCGCGGTTTTCCACCGTGGACGATTCCACTTCGATGTCGAAGCCGCGGCGCAACAGGTACTTCAGTGTCAGCACCGAGCCGCTGCCGACCAGCGAGACGCCGTAGCCGACGTACAACTTGGGCGTGATGTATTTGCCCACGCCGATCACCGAGCCGCCCAGCGCGCGCGACTGGCTGACACCTGCATCATCCAGGCCCAGCTTGGCGCCCACCTGCGCGGCCAACAGGCCGCTGCCGGCCGACAGGGCCGCCGAGGCCGCGTTGACCTGCTGTGCCTGGTCGCTGCTGGCCATGCTCAGGCTGCGGCCCAGCACCAGGTAAGCCAGCGCTTCGGACTGCGACATGGCCGGGTCGGACCACACGTCCACCTTGGGCGCCTGCGCGCGGCCGGTCACGTGGATGCCGGCGGTGATATCACCGATTTCACGCTCGGCTTTGATGTTGATGCGCGGGTCCGAGACGATGCCGTAGTTCCATAGCAACTGGCCGTCGGTGATGGTCAGATCCTGCCCGTAGGCCTTGTAGCGGCCGCTGACTTCCAGGCCGCCGTTGGCGGTCATTTCGCGGCCCGGGCGGGCACGGATCTGCATGCGCCCGGTCAACGCGCCCTTCAGGCCAAAGCCGGTCATCTTGACCTTGTCGCCCAGGCTGACGGTGAGGTCCATGTCCAACGGCGAGGACGGGCCTTCTTCCGGGTCCACCGGGTCCAGCACCACCACGTCTTCAGACGCCGAAGTGCCACGATCCAGACGCTCCAGGTCCAGGTCAGCCTCCGGCACATGCACGCTGCCGCGCAGCTCCATCGCCGTGCCGGCCAGGGTGAAGTTCAAATCCGGGTTGGCGACCACGCGCAGCTCACTGGTGTTGGCCAGCAGCACGTTGTCGCCGGAGATATGCAGCTGCAATGGCTGCGCATCACCAAACCACGACAGGCCACCGTCCACTTTCAACGCGCCTTCGCCGCCGGTTTTGGCCGAGGCGTTGATGCGTGCCGAACCATCGGGCTGGGCGATGAAACTGGCCGCACCTTCGCTCAGTGTCAGGCCCAGCGACGGCAATTCACCGGTGAAATCGCTCAGCTTGGCCTCACCGCCCAAGGTCGGCTGCCCACGCGTGCCGCGCAGGCTCACGTGGCCTTCAATCAGGCCCTTGGGCCGCACCAGATCCGGCGAGAACAACTCCAGCCAGTACAGGCGCGACATGTTGAGGTACAGCTCGCCATTGAGTGCGGCGCCCGGCTCCCAACCGGTCTGCACCTTGGCATCGACAAAGCCGTCGCCCTTGAAGCCGACACCCAGGAAGCCCTTGATGCTGTTGGGCAGCAGGTCCACCTTGAGCGAGAAGTTGTCGTAACGCACCAGTTCGCCACGGGCGTTGTCGCCCAGGCGGATGCCGCCTTCGGCCGAGGCCACCTTGAAGCTGCCTTCAAAGGCATTGCCACGCGGGCGGATGTCGCCATCCAACGTGACCTCACCACGCAGGTGCAGGCGACGGCCCTCGTTGGGCGGCAGCCATGGTTGCACCAGCGCCAGCGGCAGTGCATCGCCGCGTATTTTCAGGCCCTCACGCGGCCAGTTGGCGCTCGCGCACAAGGCGCCGCCGGTTTCCGAACCCAGACAGGCATCGCCGAGCGTGAAGTTGCTGCCCTGCACGCTGAACGCTGCTGGCTGCTGCAGGCGCCACGGCGCGCCCTTGGCCGGCGTCAACCGCAGCGAAGCCAGTTCACCGCGCCACGCCCGGCCGGCTTCACGCACGCTGCCACTGAGCGCGATGGCACCCATGTCATTGCGGGTTTCGGCCTCCAGCTGCAGGTTCTGCAGGCTGCCGCGCGCGTCCACGCGCAGCTGATCCAGCAACATGCCCACTTCCACCGCGCTGGCCTGCACCTGCAGGGCGCCACTGTCGCCACGCCACGGCAGGCGGCCATTGATGCTGATCTGCGCGGCCTTCCAGTCCTCCCATTGCAGGCCATTGCCACGCAGGTCGGCGGTGATGTCGGGCTGTTCCGGCGTGCCGCGCAGTTGCAGGGTGCCTGCCACGCTGCCGCTGGCGCCGGGCAACAGGTCCGACAGATGCAGCGGCTGCAGCCGCGCGTCCACGTTCATGCGGTCGCCGACCTTGCCCTTGGCCTCGATGCGGCTGTCGCCCACCACCAGGCGCACATCGCCTTCGCCCTGCGTGCCCTGCAGCGCGACCTTGGCGCGCGCGTCCACGCTGCGACCACGCAGCCTGCCCTTGAGCGAGGGCATGTCCACGCTGGCTTCAAAGCGCAGGTCATCCGTACCGGCCGGCGAAGGCAACTGCTTGCCGGTGGAGGCCAGCGTGCCGGACAGGTTGCCTTCCCAGCCCGGCAGGAAATAGCCGGGGTCGAAACTGGCCAGCTTGGCGTCCACATCCCAGGCAAGCGTCGGTGCCCATGCCGCCGAGCCGGTCAGGTCCAGCGCGCCGCCAGGCGTGGTTGCTTTGAGTTGCTCGATGCGGGCCTGTTGGTCGTTGCCGCGCACGTCGAAATCCAGGCTGGCGTCCTGCGCCTGCCGAGCAACGTCGGCCTTCCCGATGGCCGCCCAGTTCTTGAGGTTGCCGGCCACGCCCAGGCGCGCTTCTTTCAGGTGCATGGGCACCGGCTGCACGCCCGGCGCGGAGGCATCGGGCTCCGGTGTCCAGGTCAACTGATTGGCCACCACCGCAAAACGGAAGCCGGGATTCTGCGCATCGCTGAAATCGGCCGTGCCCTGCAGGCGCACGCTGCCGCCAAAGACTTCGGCCACCAGCGGTGCAACGGTGAGCACCTGTTTGTCGATGGCGACATTGGACGGCGCCAGCACCAGCTCCTGCTCGCCCTGGCGCATGCGGCCCTGCAACTGCGCCTGGCCACCACGGCCACGCGCGGTCAGGTTCAACGCCAGCGGCGCCGGGGCTTCGGCCATGAACTGCGCCGGCACCAGCTGGCCGATGTCCAGTTCCTCCGAGCGCGCGGCCAGGTTCCACACCGGGTCGTTGCGGCCATCCAGAATCAGGCTGGCATGCAACGGCTTGGGCGCGTAACCGGCCAGCGCCACTTCCATGTGCGCCAGGTTGCCGCGCGCCACCAGCCCCAGCCGTGCGGCCGGCTGGCCCGGCCGCGCCGGCATCAGCGCGCGCACGGTGAGGTCGGTTTCGTAGTCTTCGCGCGGCAGGTAATGACCGCCGATGCGGAAATCGCCCAGGTTGCTGTTGACCTTGATGTTGTTGGCGCGGAACTCGCCATCGGCCGCTTCAAGGCCACCACGGATGTGGGTGATGTCGATCACCGGCTGCTGCATCTGGCTGATACGCAGGCCATCAACCACGATGGTGTCGGCCTGCAGGGCCAGCGGCAGATCGATGGCGGGCAGCACATCAGGCCAGTTGGGCAGCTCGAACGGGGTGTCTTCCGATGGCCCTAGGTCGAGCGTGGCATCGGTGATGCGCAGCGCGTCCAGCCGCAGCTTGCGGCCCAACAGCGGGCGGATATCCGGGTCCAGATACGCCTGCGCCGCGGTGAAATGCAGGTCTTCGTAGCGGAAATCGAGGTCGTGCAGAATCAGCGGGCCGGCCAGCGGGCCGTCGGCCTTGCTCCAGGTCAGCGACGAATTGGCGGGCAGCCGGGCCACCACCTGCGCCAGCAGCACCTCTCGTCCGGCCACGGTCTGCAGCAGCCAATACAGCGCGAACAGGCCCAACAGCACCAGCGCGGTGATGGAAATGCCGCTGCGGATGGCCAGCGTGCGCAGGCGCGCCTTGCGCTTGGCGCGCAGTTCGGCAATGCGGGCTTCGCGTTCTTCCGGGCTCAGATCATCAGGGCGGCGGCTCACAGGTCGGCTCCGATGTTGAGGTACAGCTGGAAGGCCGAATCCGGGCTGTTCAAGCCACGGGCAATATCGATACGCACAGGGCCAACCGGCGATTTCCAACGCACGCCCAGGCCCACGCCGGTGTGCAGGTCGATGGTGTTGTCGAACGCACTACCGGTATCGACAAACACCGCCGCGCCCCACGGGCCGCCGCCGAAGTAATGCTCGTACTCGGCCGAGCCCACGATCAGGTTCTTGGCACCCAGCGCGTACTTGTCCGGCGCCGGGGTGCGGGGGCCCACCTCGCGGTAGGCATAGCCACGGATGGAGCGGTCACCACCGGCAAAGTAGCGCAGGCTCGGCGGCATCGACACCAGATCGCTGGTCCAGGTGCTGCCGGTCTGGCCGCGCAGGATCAAGCGGTCGGCATCGCCGATGGGCACATACCAGCGCAAGGTCACGTCCGCCTGGATGAAACTGGTATCCGAGCCGGCACCGCCAATGCCACCGCGCAACGTGGCGTTGCCGCTGATGCCGCTGCGCGGAAAGCTCTCGTCGTCCACGTTGACGTAATCGCCGGTCAACTGCGGGTAAATGAGCGTGGAGTACTGGTACACCGGCTTGTCGAACGCGGTGCCGGAGCTGTAGCCCCAGCGCTCGCGCAGGGCGTTCATCGAGACGATGGCGTTCCAGTGCTCGTTGATCTCGCCGCTGCGGCTGGCAATGAGTTTGACGTTGCGCAGGTCGATGTAGTCGGTCTGCTCGTCGTAGGCACTGATGGCATAGGTGTACCAGCCGTCCAGCCAACGGAAGCCCGGCACGCGGTAGCTGGTGATCAGGCTTTTGCGCCGTTGTGCGTAATCCAGCTGCGTGTTGAGTTTATGGCCCCGGCGGTTGACGTAACGGCGCTCCACGCCGCCGCGCACACCGGCGCCGCTCTCGCTGCCGTAGCTGACACCGGCGGTGTAGATGGTGCGCTTGGCCTTGGTCAGCTTCACGTTGACCGGCACGTCACCGTTTTCGTCGGCCTGCTCCGGGTGCGGCTGGATGTCGATGACGCTGAAGTAATCGAGCTTGGTCAGCGACTCACGCAGGCGGTCGAGCTTGCCTTCATGCCAGTAACTGCCGTCTTCCCAATACACCAGCGGCTCGAACAGGCCGGGGCGGAAATAGTCTTCTTCAAAGGTGATCGGCCCCATGTTGTAGCGGCGGCCGCTGTCCCAGCTGAGGAAGATGTCGGCCGCATTTTCGGCGCGTGTCACTTCCACCTTGCGCTGGGTGAAATCGGCGTCGAAGTAACCACGCTCAGCCAAACGGCGCGTGATTGTGACCTTGCTGGCCTCGTAGTTGACCGAGTCAAACGGCTGCCCGGCCTTGGGCTGGAATGCCTCCAGATCCTCCTGCAGATAACGGTCGCGCGAGGCCGGGCCGGTGATGACCACCTCGTCCTGGCGCACCTTGATCTGGGCGCCCTTGTCGACCTGGATCACCACCTGCACGTTGTCGCCCTCTCGCGGCGACTCCACGGTGATGGTGGGGTTGTAGTAGCCGAACGGCTCCAGCGCCTGGCGGGTCTGCCGCTCGGCCTGTGACAGCAGGTATTCCAGCCGCGACTCGCCCTGCACCTTGTCGATCACGTCGTACAACGACAACGAGGACTCGATGTTCTCGATGATGGCGGCGTCATCGCCTTTGTCCAGCCCTTTGATGTCCACCTTCTGGATGGTGCCACGGGCATGAACGAGGGGCGCTGCCAGCAACAGTGTGGCAATCAGGAGTGAGCGTTTGATTCGGGAGGGCTGCATGGCGGTGAGGATACCGGGCCAAGCATGACCGGCAAAATCACACGGACATACCGCCCGATAGGGTATGGCCAGCGCGGCGAAGTGCATGCCCGTGGCGGGTGGCGGGACCTGCATCGGAAAGTCCCGGTGACACGCGTTTACGGCGTATTGGATGCGTCATCGCCAAGTTCCGACACACATGCGCTGCACCGTGGTGTGCGTGGGTCCACGCGCACCGGCTGCGCGCGTACCCTGCAGGAGCGCGCGGCGTTTGCGGTATTTTCAGGGGGTAAACGAAAGCCCGCTTGCGCGGGCCTTCGTCGGACAGCATCAGGCACCTGCGATCAGCTGGACAGGTGCTCGATGGCGGCCACGCTACCCAGGCGGTCACCCAGCGTGCGCAGCAGCGCCAAGCGGTTGCCACGCAGTGCGAGGTCGTCGGCATTGACCATGACGTTGTCGAAGAACGCATCCACCTGCGGGCGCAACCGGGCCAGGCGGCCGAGCACGGCCACGTAGTCCTTGTGCGACAGCGCGGTGCCGGTGTCGTCGATGGCCGCAGCCACCGCTTCGGCCAGTTCGCTTTCGGCCGGCTCACGCAGCAGCGCTGCATCAATGCTGCCCGGGATATCGCCCTCGGCCTTGCGCAGGATGTTGCGGATGCGCTTGTTGGCCGCCGCCAGTGCTTCGGCTTCCGGCAACTGGGCAAAGGTGCCGATGGCGTCGATGCGGCGGTCGAAGTCGTACAGCGAGGCCGGCTTTAGTTCGGCCACGGCGTTGAAGTGCGTGGCCGGCACGCCCTTGTCGGCGTAGTAGCCCTTCAGGCGGTCGATGATGAAGTCGTAGAGTTCATCGATACCGGCGGATGCATCGCCGTCACGCAACGCGATGGCCTCATCGCGGGCCTTTGTCGCAGCCGCCCGTTCTTTGTCGCTCTTGGCTTCTGCCAACGTCTTTTCGGTACCCAGCACACAAGCGTTCAACGCCGCATTGCGGGCCAGCGACAGGAAACCGCGAACGTCGATATCAAAACCCGACTCAATGATGCTGCGCGCCAACCCCAACGCATTACGGCGCAGCGCGAACGGGTCCTTGTTGCCGGTCGGCTTCAGGCCTGCGGCAAAGCCACCGGCCAACGTGTCCAGACGTTCGGCAATGGCCAGCACCTTGCCCAGCGGGCTCAGCGCGATGTCATCGGCAGCAAAGCGCGGCTGGTAGGCCTCGTCGATGGCCAGCGCCACCGACGGCGACTCACCACCGGCAATGGCGTAATGACGGCCGGCAATGCCCTGCAGCTCCGGGAACTCGTTGACCATGCGCGACTGCAGGTCGTTCTTGGCCAGCTCGGCCGCACGCTTGGCCTGCACCGGGTCGGCGCCCACCTGCGGTGCGATCACCTGCGCCAGCGCGCTCACGCGCTGTACCTTGTCGGCCACGCTACCGAGTTTGGCCTGATAGGTGACGGTCTTCAGGCCCTCGCCCATCGATACCAACCCCTGCTTGAGGTCTTCGTCAAAGAAGAACTTGGCATCGGAGAAACGCGGGCGGATGACGCGCTCGTAGCCCTTGGAAACCTCGGCCACGTCCTTGGATTCGATGTTGGCGATGCCGATGAATTTCTCGGTCAGCTTGCCGCCGTCATCCAGCACCGGGAAGAACTTCTGGTTGATCTCCATCGTCTCGATCAACGCTTCCTGCGGCACCGCCAGGAACTCACGCTCGAAGCTGCACAACACCGCTGCCGGCCATTCGACCAGGTTGACCACCTGCTCCAGGTTGTCGTCGGTGATGCGCGCCACGCCGCCGGCCTGCGTTGCCGCCGCCGTAACCTCGGCGACGATGCGCTCGCGGCGTGCGTCGGCGTCCACCAGCACATTGGCGGCCTTCAGCGATTCCACATAATCATTCGGATGGCTCAGCCACACCTGCTTGTCGGCCATGAAGCGGTGGCCACGGCTGAAGCGGTCCGCGCTCAGGCCCAGCAGCTCGGCCGGCACCACCTCGGTGCCATGCAGCAGCACCAGCCAATGCACCGGGCGGGCGAAGGCATATTCGTGGCCGCCCCAACGCATCGGCTTGGGGATGGGCATGGCGGCGATGGCCTCGCGCACGATCTCCGGCAGCAATGCGGCGGTCTGCGCGCCCGGGGTGACCGAACGCAGCACAAAACGCTCGCCCTTGGCGTCGGTGGTGCGCTCCAGCGCCGTCCAGTCGATACCGGCCTTTGCCGCAAAACCCTGCAACGCCTTGGTCGGCGCGCCATTGGCATCCAACGCGATATTCAGATACGGGCCAAACACTTCCGAATGCTGCTCGGGCTGTTCGGTTTCCACGCCCGGCAGCAGCACCGCCAAACGACGCGGCGTGGACAACGGCTTGGCATCGCCGCGCTCGAACGCAACGCCGCGCTTGCTCAGCCCGTCGATCACACCGTCAAAAAATGCCTGTGCCAGACCTGGCAGCGCCTTGACCGGCAGCTCTTCCACGCCCAGTTCGATCAGCAGCGGTTTCATCTCACTCATATGACGTCCTTGCGCACCGACAGCAGGTCGCTGCGCCCAGTTTGGGGGAATACGGAAACTTCAGATGCAGGTGCAGGGCGGCGTTGCAGGAACACCATCACCAATCCGGCGACCGGGGCGAGCAGCCAGCCAAAAATCAGCCAGAGAACCGCACTGCGACCGGTTGCGCGCGCCCATGCGGCGAGCCCGATACCGGCTAGGAAGTTCACATAGCCAACACTGGCAAGCCCCTCGATCCCGGCAAAGCTCATGCCAAGCTGTCCTTGGCGGCCACCGCTTCCAGGCGCTTGGCCTCGTAAAGCTTGGCCACGGCCATGGCCAGCGTGCGCACGCGCAGGATGTAGCGCTGGCGTTCGGTTACCGAGATGGCGCGGCGGGCATCGAGCAGGTTGAACGAATGCGAGGCCTTGCACACCTGCTCGTAGGCCGGCAGCGGCAGGCCCACGTCGATCAGCTTCTGCGCTTCTTTCTCGCAGGCGTCAAAGCGATGGAACATTTCTTCCACGTCGGCGTACTCGAAGTTGTAGGTGCTCTGCTCGATTTCGTTCTGCAGATAAACATCGCCGTAGGTGACCGGGGTGCCGTCCGGGCCGTAGGTCCAGATCAGGTCGTAGACGTTGTCGCAGTTCTGCAGGTACATGCAGAGCCGCTCCAGGCCGTAGGTGATTTCGCCCAGCACCGGCTTGCACTCCAGGCCGCCGGCCTGCTGGAAGTAGGTGAACTGGGTGACTTCCATGCCATTGAGCCAGATTTCCCAGCCCAGGCCCCAGGCACCAAGCGTCGGCGACTCCCAGTTGTCTTCGACAAAGCGCAGGTCATGTACCAGCGGATCGATACCCAGCGCCTTGAGCGAATCCAGATAAAGCTGCTGGATGTTGTCCGGGCTGGGCTTCATCGCCACCTGGTACTGGTAATAGCGCTGCAGGCGGTTGGGGTTTTCACCATAACGGCCATCAGTGGGGCGGCGCGAAGGCTGCACGTAGGCCGCGTTCCAGCTTTCCGGGCCGATCGAGCGCAGGAACGTGGCCGGGTGGAAGGTGCCAGCGCCCACTTCCAGGTCCAGCGGCTGGATCAGTACGCAACCCTGCTTGGCCCAGTATTCGTTGAGGGTCTGGATCAGGCCCTGGAAGGTAATCGGAACGTTGGGGGTCGCGGACATGCTGCCTGAGCCGTGCGTAAGGGGTGCGCTAGTATAGCGACCGACCGCGCGGCGGCCGTGCGAGCAAGGAGTTTGGGGTGGAAAAACAGGCCGCGCATGGCGCGCAGATACCGCCGATTCCGGTGAACATCGCTCCGGGACGGCTGCAGTTTTCCAACGTTGCCTCGGCCCTGCTGGGCGATGGCCTGGTGGCCACGCATGACCAGGAACGCATCCGCTTTTCGGCTCAAGGCGCGCGCAACGCCAGCGAGGTGCACCCGCTGGTACTGCTGGCCAATCTCAAACTGGCCGCCGCGCCACCGGCCTCCGGTGAGTTGGCGCTGGAGCGGCTGACCGAATGGCTGGCCGAGCGCACCCACACCCGTTACCTGCGCATCGACCCCACCCGCGTGGATGTCTCCGGCGCCACGGCGGTGGTTTCCCACGCCTATGCGCGACGCCACCGTATCCTGCCACTGGCAGTGGACAGCGAGCGCGTGCTGGTGGCCACCAGCGAGCCGATGGCCCGCGACTGGTTGCCGGACCTGCAGCACCTGACCCGGCGCCGCATCGACATCGTGCTGGTCAATCCGCTGGATCTGCACCGTTATTCGATGGAGTTCTTCGGCGTTACCCGCTCGGTGCGCGGCGCCCGTGGTGATGCCCGTGACGGCGGCAACAGCAGCGGCCTGCCCAGCTTCGAGCAACTGGTGGAACTGGGCAGCTCCGGCGACGTCAACGCCGACGACCATCACGTCGTCAGCATCGTCGACTGGCTGCTGCAATACGCCTACGAGCAACGCGCCAGCGACATCCACATGGAGCCGCGCCGCGACATGGGCCGCATCCGCTTCCGCATCGACGGCGTGCTGCACAAGGTGTTCGAGCTGCCGCCGTCGGTGATGACGGCGGTGATCAGCCGGGTCAAAGTGCTGGGCCGCATGGACCTGGCCGAGCGTCGTCGTCCGCAGGACGGCCGCATCAAGACCCGCTCGCCGGGCGGCCGCGAGGTGGAGATGCGCCTGTCCACCATGCCCACCGCGTTCGGCGAGAAGTGCGTGATGCGCATCTTCGACCCGGATTCGGCGTTCAAAAGCATCGAGCAGCTGGGTTTCAGCCCGGAAGAAGCCGCCGGCTGGAATGAGCTGGTCGCGCGCCCGCACGGCATCGTGCTGGTCACCGGCCCCACCGGCTCGGGCAAAACCACCACGCTGTATTCCACGCTCAAGCGGCTGGCCACGCCGGACGTGAACGTGTGCACGGTGGAAGACCCGATCGAAATGATCGCCCCGGAGTTCAACCAGATGCAGGTGCAGACCAACATCGACCTGGACTTCGCTTCGGGCGTGCGCACCCTGCTGCGGCAGGACCCGGACATCATCATGATCGGCGAAATCCGCGATCTGGAAACCGCCCAGATGGCGGTGCAGGCCTCGTTGACCGGCCACCTGGTGCTGTCCACCCTGCACACCAACGACGCGCCCTCGGCCATCACCCGCCTGCTCGACCTGGGCGTGCCGCATTACCTCATCGCCTCCACCGTCAACGGCGTGTTGGCGCAGCGCCTGGTGCGCACACTGTGCCCACACTGCAAGGCGCCGGACACGCTCAGCGACGCCGATTGGGCGCCACTGCGTGATGCCCATGACGCATTACCTGATGTCGTCACCGCATATGCACCGGTGGGTTGCCTGGAGTGCCGGCGCACCGGTTACATGGGCCGCGTTGGCCTGTATGAGTTGCTGCCACTGGGTTCGCGGCTGCGCGCACTGGTCACCCGCGACATGGATCTGGCCGCTTTCAGCCGTGCCGCACGTTCCGAAGGCCTGCGTACCCTGCGCCGCACCGGGCTTGAAAAGGTGGCCGCAGGGCTGACTACAATCGAGGAAGTCCTGTCTGTCCTGCCGCCCCCGGAATGAAGCCCCAGCCGTTCTTGATTGTTGAAACCGGGCAACCGTTCCCGACGCTGCGCCGCTATGGCCGCTTCCCGCACTGGATCCGCGTCGCCGCCGGGCTGGAACAGGCCGAGACGGTGGTGGTCAATGTCGAGCACGGTGAAGCACTGCCCGACCGCAGCGGGTTTGCCGCCACGATAGTGACGGGCTCAGCGGCCTTCGTCACCGACCGCGCCGACTGGAGCGAGCGCAGCGCCACTTGGCTGCGCGACGCCGCCCACGACGGCATGCCGTTGCTGGGCATCTGCTACGGCCACCAGCTGTTGGCGCACGCGCTGGGCGGGGAAGTGGATTACAACCCGGCCGGGCGCGAGTCCGGCACCATCGAGCTGGAGCTGGAAGCCCCGGCTGCCGCCGACCCCTTGTTTGCCGGCCTGCCGCTGCGTTTCCCGGCCCATGCCACACACCTGCAGACCGTGCTGCGCGCGCCCGAAGGCGCCACCGTGCTGGCGCGCTCGGTGCAGGACAACTGCCACGCCTTCCGCTGGGGCGAGCAGGCCTGGGGCCTGCAGTTCCACCCCGAATTTGCCACCCACCACATGCGCGGCTACGTCCGCGCCCGCGCCGACTGCATCGCTCGCCACGGCGGCTGCGCCCGCAGCGTTGCCCGTGATGTCACCGCCGCACCGCTGGCCCGGCAGTTGCTGCGGCGCTTTGTACGGCATGTCCGCAAGGGCTAGCGGTTGCCGCGCTCACGCCTCAGCAGAGGTTTCAGGCGATAATCGGCGGGCGTCTGCACCGTTGCCGGCGCTCCCCCCTGTTTCGGAACTGCAATGAGCGAGATTCACAAGGTGCCGGCGTCTGCCGGCGCGGAATGGTTGCTGACCGGCTTTGGCCTGCTCAAGCGGGCGCCGCTGGCGCTGGGTTCGTTGGGCGTGTTGTGGGGCCTGGGCACCTCGCTGGTGCTGTCGCTGGCAATGCTGGCCCCGGCATCGCTGGGCCTGGCCCTGCAGTTTCTGCTGATCCTGGCCGGCCCGTTGTTCATGGGCGGCATGTTGTGGGCGATCCGCGAAGTCGACCAGGGCCGCAGCGCACGTCCGGCGCATCTGCTGCAAGGCGTGCAGGAAGGCCGCGCACCGCACCTGCTGGTCGCGCTGCTGCCGCAGATGGTGGCCGCGCTGGTGTTGGGCGCGCTGCTGTTTGTGCTGGTGGGTGGCCCGGCCGGCTTCCAGCAGCTGTCGGAAGTGATGTCCAAGATCAACGAGATCAGCCAGTCCGGCGCGCAGCCGGACCCGGCGCTGATCGAGCCGCTGGTGGCAACCCTGCCGGCCGGTCGCATCCTGTTGTGGCTGATGCTGATGTTCGGCACTTTCGCCGCGGTCACGCTGGCGCTGTTCGTGATGCCCCCGCAGGTGATGTTCGACAACGCGACCGGTGTGCAGGCACTGCGTCAGAGCCTGCGGGCCAGCATCCACAACCTGCCGGCGATGCTGGTGTTCTTCGTGCTGGCGTTCATCGCCATCTTCGCCATCTACTTCGCGGTGATGATCGTGGCCCTTATCGTGGGCCTGATTGCCGGCCAGGCGGCGGCAATGGCCATCGCACAGTTGCTGCTGATGGCGGTGTTGATGCCGGTGTTTGGCGGCGCGGTGTATGCCGCATGGAAGCAGATGCTGGCACCGGCAGCCGCCGGTACGCCGCCGGCACCCAAGCAGCCAGGCCACGTGTTTGAGGCCTGATCACAGGCTCGGGTAAAGCGCAGGCAGGGTTTCAACCCCACCTGCGCACGATTACGCCGCGTCGCGGCCGCGCTTGCTCCGGTACATCGCCTGGTCGGCGGCATGCAGCAACGCGCCGACCTCCGCGCCATCGGCCGGGTAGATTGCCAGGCCAACACTCGCACGGATGGCCAGACTGATCTCGTCGCCATCGCGCTGATGCTGCATCGGCGGCGACAACGCCGCGCATACGCGCTCCAGCAGCCGCTGCGCCCCCTGCTCGTCTTCCAGCTCTTCCAGAACCAGAGCAAATTCGTCGCCACCCAACCGCGCGACGGTGTCGTTGTCGCGCAGGGTGCTGCGCAGCCGTGCAGCCAGTTCAACCAGCATGGCATCGCCTGCGGCGTGGCCCCAGGTGTCATTGACGTCCTTGAAGCGGTCCACGTCCACATACACCAGCGCGAACATGCCGCCGTGTCGCAGCGCACGCTGGTGCGCGCTCTCCAGGCGGTCCATGAACAGCACGCGGTTGGGCAGGCCGGTAAGCATGTCGTGCATGGCCAGGTGGCGCATCTCCTGCTCCATCTGCTTGCGCTGCTCCACTTCCACTTCCAGTTGCCGGTTGCGCTCGGACAGCTCACCCAACGCGGCCCGCAATGCGACGCGGTGGCGGTACAGCTCCAGGAACACCTGCACCTTGGACAACAGAATGGTCGCTTCCAGTGGCTTGGCCATGTAATCGACCGCGCCAAAGCCATAGCCCTTCAGTCGATGCACATCATCGGCATAGGTGGCGGTGACGAAGATGATCGGCGTCTGCCGTGTGCTCTCCTCCTGCGAGAGGATCTCGGCCACTTCAAACCCGTTGATGTCGGGCATGTAGACATCCAGCAACACCAGCGCGAACTCGTCGTCCAAGGTGGCCTTGAGTGCGTCGTTGCCGGACGAGGCCTCAACCACTTCGACATCGAGTTTGGCCAGCACCCGGCGGATCACCAACAGGTTGGCCGGGTTGTCATCCACGGCCAGGATCTTGGGGCGCTGCGTTGCAGCCTGCGTGCTCACGGGCATAAGGATTCCAACAAAGGAGAAATTTTCGGCAACGGCAGGCAATGGTCGGCGCCGGCCAATTCCAGCGCGGCGGCCGGCATCATCGGCACCTGTGCGGTGTCCGGGTCCTGTATCACCACGGTGCCGCCGGCGCGGCGTATTTTCAGGCAACCTTCGGCACCGTCGGCATTGGCGCCGGTCAGCAGCACCGCCAGCACGCCTTCGTGCCACACCTCGGCCGCCGATTCAAACAGCACATCAATCGATGGCCGCGAGAACGCAACGCGCGGATCCACGCTCAACGCAAAACGGCCATCGCGTTCCAGCAGCAGGTGATAGCCGGACGGTGCAACGTAAATGTGGCCGGGTGCGGGCAGCTGCCGTTCTTCGGCTTCCTGCACTCGCAGCCCGCTGCGACTCTCCAGCAGTTCGCAGAACAGGCGCATGTCTTCCGAGCCACTGTGGCAGACCACCACCATCGGCACGGACAAGGGCCCGGAGAGCCCACCCAGCAGCATATGCAGGGCCGACAGGCCACCCGCCGAACACCCCACCACCACGATCTGCGGGGTGGCCGCCGTTGCCGCCATCACGGGCTGGCCCCGGCATTGCGATAAAGCCGCAGCTCGGCATCCAGCGCCACGAAATCGCGCGCACTGGGCGCAAAACGGATCGATTCGCGGTTACCCAGGCACAGGATGCCGCCACGGCTCAGGCTGTTGCGGAACAGCCCCAGCACACGGTCCTGCAACGTGTCGGAGAAATAGATCAGCACGTTGCGGCACAGAATCAGCTGCGCCTCGCAGAACACGCCATCACAGACCAGGTTGTGGTTGGCAAAGGTCACGCGTTCTTTCAAACGCTCGTCCAACTTCATGAAGTCGTAGCGTGCGTGGTAGTAGTCCGACAACGTGTGCCGGCCACCGGCGGCCAGATAATTCTCCGAATACAGCCGCGCGTCGCGGATCGGGAAGATGCCTTCCTGCGCACGCGCCAAGGCTTCATCACTGAAGTCGGTGGCGTAGATCTGGCAACGGTCATACAGGCCCGCTTCCTTCAGCAGGATGGCCAGCGAATAGACCTCCTGGCCATGCGCGCAGCCCGCCTGCCAGATGTTGATCTGCGGGTAGGACGCCAGCAGCGGGAACACTTCATCGCGCAGTTTGCGGAACACGGCCGGGTTGCGGAACATCTCCGACACCGGCACCGACAACTTGGCGATCACCTGCGGCACCATCGCATCGTCACGCAGCACGCGCGCGGTCAGTTCGCCGACATGCTCGATCTCCAGCGTCTGCACCAGCGCCTGCACCCGCCGCTTGAGCGAGGCGGGCGCGTAGCCGCTGAAGTCATAGCCGTGGCGCCGCGTCATCGCCTGGATGAAGCCATCCACTTCAATGTCGTCTATCTCGTCGCGGCGCGTTGCCGGCGCCGCGCGGCCTATTTCTGCAGCCATACACGCATCATCGACAGAAGTTTGTCCAGGTCCACCGGCTTGGTCAGGTAGTCGTTGGCACCGGCATCCAGGCATTTGTCGCGGTCACCGTGCATGGCCTTGGCGGTGACCGCGATGATGGGCAGGTTGCTCCATTCGGCGCGCTTGCGGATCTCGCGGGTGGTCTCGTAGCCGTCCATGCCCGGCATCATGATGTCCATCAGGATCAACTCGATGCCCGGGTTCTCCTCCAACTGCTGCAGCGCCTTGTAGCCGTCCTGCGCCATGTGCACGGTGACGCCGCGTGCGCGCAGCGATTTGGACAACGCAAACAGGTTGCGCATGTCGTCATCGACCAGCAACACCTGACGCCCGGCCAGGTGCTGGTCGTCCGATGCCGGTGCATTGCCACCGCGCGAGCCGATGCTGTGCAGGAACAGGCTCACCTCGTCGAGCAGCCGCTCCGGCGAGCGCTGGCCTTTGATGACGATGCTGTCGGTGTACTGGCGCAGCTTGAGGCTTTCTTCGCGGCTCAGATCCTGGCCGGAATAGATCACCACCGGCGGCACTGCCACCAGCGTTGCCGCACGCTCCAGGAATTCCACCCCGGAAATGCCGCCCAGGTTCAGATCCAACACGATGCAGTCATAACTGTGGGTAGCGATGCGCTCCAGTGCTTCCTCGCCCGAAGCCACCTGGTCAATCTCCACGTTGTCGGCCTGCAGCAGGCGCGTCAACGCCAGACGCGAATCATCGTCGTCATCGACCAGCAACAGCTTGCGTACGATTTTGCCGGCCACTTCCAACAGGTGATCGAACGCGGTGATCAGCGCCTGCCGATCCACCGGCTTGGTGAGGTAGCCCACCGCGCCCAGGGCCACGCCCTTGGCAGCCTCGTCCACCGCCGAGATGAAGTGCACCGGGATCGCCGCCGTCACCGGATCATGTTTGAGGTGCTGCAGCACCGACCAGCCATCCATGCCGGGCAGCATCACGTCCAGCAGAATGCCGGTGGGGCGGTAACGCCGCGCCAGTTCCAAACCACTTTCGCCATCGGCAGCGGCCAACGCGCGGTGGCCCTTGCGACGTATCAGGTCCACCAGAATGCGCGCGAATGCAGGGTCATCCTCGATGGTGAGGATGATGGATTCGCCGGCGGTGATGGCATGGCGGTCATCGGGAATCCAATCAATCAGTGGCGCGGTGGCGGTGCGTGCCGATGTCGTCAGCAGGACCGGCTTGTGCTCGGCCACAGCCGCTGTCGGCAACGCGCTGACCGCTGCCGACCACAGCGGCAACACCAGCGCGAAGCAGCTGCCCTTGCCCTGCTCGCTGTCCACCACCAGATGGCCACCCAGCAACTGCGCCAGGCGGCGCGCGATGGCCAGGCCCAGACCACTGCCGCCGTAATGACGGCTGGTGCTCGAATCCACCTGCTCGAACGCCTCGAAGATGGACTCCAGGCGCTCTTCGGGAATGCCGATGCCGGTATCGCGCACCGACAACGCAAGATGCCGTGCATCGGCGGCCGCGCCCACGCGGGTAAGCAACGCGGCATCGGCCATCGCCAGGTGCAACGTCACCTTGCCTTCTCGGGTGAATTTGAATGCATTGCCCAGCAGGTTGTTGAGCACCTGCTGCAGCTTGGAGCGGTCGGTGACCAATGACTCCGGCACTGCCGGGTCCACGTCAATGGTGAACTCCAAGCGGTTTTCCATCGCCATGTGGCGGAAGTGACGGGTGACCTCGCGGGTGAGGGTTTCCACCCGCACTTCTTCGCGGTGCACGTCCATCTTGCCGGCCTCGATCTTGGACAGATCAAGGATGTCGTTGATCAGGCGCAGCAGGTTGGAGCCGGAATCGTGAATGACTGCAGCAGCTTCCACTTCCTCGCTGTCCAGATGCCCGCTTTCGTTGTCGGCCAGCTCTTTGGACAGGATCAGCAGGCTGTTGAGCGGCGTGCGCAGCTCATGCGACATGTTGGCCAGGAAGTCGGTCTTGTACTGGCTGGCACGCGCCAGTTCCTGTGCCTTGAATTCGGTCTCACGCTGCAGCACCTGCAGCACGTCCTTCTGCTCGTTGAGCACCTCGGTTTTCTGCCGCAGCTCTTCGTTGGAGGCCTGCAGTTCTTCGGCCTGCACGCGCAGTTCTTCCTCCGAGGCGGACAGTCGCTGGGCATGTTCTTCCAGTTCCACGGTCTTGCCCTGCAGCTCCTCGTTGGTGGCGCGCAGTTCTTCTTCCTGCGCCTGCAGGGCTACCTGCGAACGCTGCAGCTCCTCGGCCTGGGCACGGGTATGGTCGAGCAGCAGCTGGGTTTCATCGGCACGGCGGATGTTGTCCAAACCCAGTGCGGCGGGCGCCAGCACGCTGTCGATGAAGGCTTCCTGGGTGGCGGTGAACTGGCCGAACGTACCGAACTCCAGCACCCCCAGCAGGCGGTCCTTCAACAGCAACGGCACCGCGACCAGCGTATGCGGCTGCGCTTCGCCCAAGGCCGAGTGCACACCAAAGAACTGGTCCGGCACCTGCTGCACGCTGATGCGCTTGCGCTCCAGCGCGGCCTGGCCGATCAGGCCATCGCCCAATCCGTAACGCAGGCCCAGATGCTTGCGCCGCTGGAAGCCATAACTGCCCTGCAGGCGCAGCTCCTTTTCCTGCTCGTCCCAGATGAAGAACACGCCGATCGGCGCGTCGATGCGCGGCGCGATCTGCGACACCAGCGCCTGCCCGTAGTCGTCCGGGGTCTGCATCGCCTGCAGGCTTCCGCTTACCTCACCGACACTGAGCTTGACCCAGTTGGCATCGCGCGAGGCCAACGAGTTGCTGCGGAACACCTCCAGCGCGCGGGCAATCGCGCCAATTTCGTCACCGCGCCGCAGGCCGTTGATCTCCACGTCCAGATCGCCATTGGACAGTCGCGTCATCTTTTCGGTGAGGCGATTGATCGGCCGCACCACGTACCGCGACAGCAGCCACAACGTGCCGATGATGATCAGGAAACCCGCCACCAACAGCACCAGCGAAATGACATGCGCGCGGCCGATCCATTCGCTCATGCGGCTGCGCTCTTCCAGCAGCATCGCCAGCTCGGATTCGTAGATGCCATCCAGCGCGTCCGCCAAGGCATTGCCGTCGGCGGAATTTCTTATTCTGTCCAGGCGCTGCGCAGAACCTTCCAGCCCTTGGCTGCTGTTTACAGCGCGCAGCGCGTCGGCCAGCTCCGCGTCCCAGGCGGTGGCCTGACTCTGTGCACGCTGCAGGCGCTCCACCTGCGCCTTGTCACCAGCAGCGATGGCCGCCTGCAGGGCCGCATCACGGCGCTCACGCTGAGTGCGCAGCACCGTCAGCTCCTGCTGCTGCCCACCGTTGCTCAGCAGGTGATTACGCACGGCAATCTGCTGCAGACGCACCGCCTTGATGGCCTCTTCCACCTGGCGGATCACTTCGATCTTTTGGGTTTCATGACGACGGGCCACGTCGTCCTGCCCGGATGTCCGGTAGCTGACCCCGCTGGTCGCCAGGAAGCACAGAAACACCAGACCGAAGGCTGCCAGCATCTTGCCCAGCAGAGAAACGTTGTTGATCCAACCACCTTTTTGTTGCGTCATGCGGGGCTTCCCCTGGCCGTTCCCGAGCCTGCCGTTAAAAGCGCAGTTCCAATGGCCAAAAAGGTATCGCAGAACGCCTGTTGGCGTGTGATTGGCCTATTCAGGAAGAGGCGGTCTTGTCCTGGTCGCGCGGCATCAACCAGCGTGAGGCGTGGATGCCCAGCTCGTAGAGAATGCACATCGGGATGGCCAGCAGCAGCTGCGAGACCACATCCGGAGGGGTCAACACCGCGGCCACCACAAAGATGCCCACCACCGCATAGCCACGCCCTTCGCGCAGCTGCTGCGGGGTTACCCAACCCAGCAACACCAGAATCACCATGGCCACCGGCAGCTCAAAGCTGGCGCCAAAGGCAAAGAAAATGGCAAGCACGAAGTCCAGATAGGCCGTGGCATCCGGTGTGATGGCGATCACCTCCGGGCGGAAGGTGGTCAGGAAATGGAACACCGCCGGCAACACCAGAAAGTAGGCAAATGCGCAGCCGATGTAGAACAGCGCCATCGCCGAGCCGAGCAACGGCAGCGCCAAACGCCGCTCACGTGCATACAACCCCGGCGCCACAAATGCCCACGCCTGATACAGCAGCCACGGCACCGCGATGAACACGGCGGTGAAGAAGGTCAGCTTCAACGGCGCGAAAAACGCCCCGGCCGGGTTGGTGGCAATCATCGACTGCCCCGCCGGCAGCTGCGATATCAGCGGCATGGCCAGGTGCGTATAAAGCGTGCGCGAGAACGGCAGCAGCGCCAGCAGCACCACACCCAGCCCTATCAGCGCGCGCACCAGCCGCCCGCGCAGCTCAAGCAGATGCTCGATCAACGGGCTTTCATTGAAATCGTTGGTGCTCATTGCGGCCGCTCCGGTGCGGAAGGTGCGGCCTCAGAAGGCGGTGCAACCGGCGTATCCAGCGCGATGGCGCGGTTGACCGGCTCTGCCTCAGGCGTTGTGCCCAAAACGGGAGCGGGATCGGCGGTCGGTGTGACCGGGCGGGGCTCGATCACCCGCTCGCCTTCGGCCGGCGCCGGCGCCGGCAGGCCCTGCGCCTGCACTTCCTGGCTGAACGCGTCGGCTTGCTGCTGCACCTGCCGGCCCTGGTCGCGCAGCTGCGTTTCGGCCTGCTGCATCGACTGCCGCACATCCTGCAGATTGCGCTTGAGCTCTTCGGTATGCAGCTCGCGCTCCAGCTCCTGCTTCACCGAATCCCACTGGTTCCGGGCACGGCGCACCCACAGCCCGGCAAAGCGTGCGGCCTTGGGCAGCCGTTCCGGGCCCAGTACCACCAACGCAACCACCGCAATCAACAGCAGCTCGCTGAAGCCGATATCAAACACGCCCGGTACTCCGGATCAGCGCGATTCGTTGTCGTGCTCAGCCTGCTTTTCGCGGCTTTTTTCGGCTTCGCGCGACGCATCGCCCAGCTGTGCAGCCGGCTTGTCCTCGTCACGCATGCCTTTTTTGAATTCCTTGACCGCGCTGCCCAGATCCTTGGCGCCGCTGGTCAGCTTCTTGGTGCCAAACACCAGCAGGACGATGACCAACACGACCAACCAATGCCAGATGCTGAAACTGCCCATGACCTGCTCGCGTAATTAGTGTGGAAGGTGGACGAGCATAGCGCACACGGCATGAGCCATTCGCTATGCCAAAGGTCAGTTGCCGCCGTCCAGCGACTCGGTGCGGATTTCGCCCTCGCTCACCGGTTGGAAGCCCTGATGCGGCTCGGCCTGCGCCGGAGTGTTCTGCAGCGGCGCGGTGGTGGCGGTATCTGCGCCGGTTGCGACGGGGGCCTGCACGCTCACCGCCTCCGCACGTGCGGCGGAAGCAACCACCGGAGCAGCACTGCCTTGGGTGCCACGCTTCTGGCGGGCGCTGTAGGTGGACTCTTCCAGACGGTCGCGGAACGCCACCACGTCACTGGAAGGCGCAGAGGCCAGGCGGCCTTCGATGATCATGCGCGGCGTGGTGCCCTGGCCATAAGCATCAAGGTTGGCGGCATCGTCGATCTGCAGCGCCGCACCGTCCAGCGCCACACCGGCAAACAGGCCTCGCGCACGCGACCACGACCAGATTTCAGCCTTGAGCTGGCCGTCAGTGGCAGCGGCGGCATTGCGGCCCACCGGGCCGGCGGCTACGCCCGCATCGGCACCCAAGGTGAATTTGCCGTTGACGATGTTGTCCAGGCTACGTTCGTTGCGGAACACCAGAATCACGTCGGAAGACTGCACGCCTGCCTGGAAGCCGATGCTGCCGCCGGTGAGCTTGATGAACACCGGGCTGGACCAGCTGCCATCGGCCATTTTGACCGACATCAGGCCGTGGCCACGACGCCCGCCCAGCACCAGTCCTGCCTTGATCGTGTCGGGAATGACGACAATCGCGCGGCCTTCGTCCAGCAGCTTGTCCGGAATGGCCTGCTCGGGAATTTCCTGGATTTCGCTCAGCACACGTACCGCGTTACGGGCACGCTGATCTTCCTTGGGACCGGCAAAGGCAGGGGTGGCCAGCAGGCTCGCAGACAGCAGCAGAACAAGGCACGGCAGGCGGCGCATGGTGAACTCCATAAGTCGATGCACAAGAAGATATCGCAAGTGCCTGAAATTAGGGGCCAGGCCATGAATCAGGAATGAGTGCGCAGGAGTGGGCAAGGGCCGCTTTCCTGCCGGCCTGGGGCGTGTCGGGCATTTATACACAACACAGCCAAATCCTCGCTTGGCCACTGCTTTTGCCTCTACCTGATCTGCCCAGCCCACCAACCTCACTGCCCGCTCCAGCCCCTTCCCCGGCCAGACCTGCGAAAATGCGCGCATGTCCGACGCTCCCCTCACCGCGTTGCTCGCGGTCAATCTAGGCACACCAGAGGCAGCCACCGCCCCGGCGGTCCGTCGTTATCTGGCTGAATTCCTCAGCGATCCACGGGTGGTGTCCATCCCCGCGCTGTTGTGGAAACCCCTGCTGCACGGCCTGATCCTGCCCCTGCGCAGCGGCCGCTCCGCGCATAAATATGCGCAGGTGTGGTTGCCAGAGGGCTCGCCGTTGGCCGTCCATACCCGCCGCTTGGCCGAAGGCCTGCAACAGGCGCTGCCGCAATGGCGGGTGCGCGATGCCATGCGCTATGGCACACCGGCCCTGCTGCCGGCGCTGGATGCACTGGCGGCCGAGGGCGTGCAGCGCATCGTGGTGCTGCCGCTTTATCCGCAGTACTCGACCACCACCACGGCCTCGGTGGAAGACCGTGTGCAGCAGTGGCAGGCGCGCAATCCGAAAATCCAGGTGCAGCTCATCCGCGACTACGCCGACGATGCGCAATGGGTAGCGGCGGTGGCCACGTCCATCAACGCGCATTGGCAGCAACACGGGCGGGGCGACAAGCTGGTGTTCTCGTTCCACGGCATCCCGCAGCGCCTGGCCGATGCCGGCGATCCCTACCCGCAGCGCTGCCAGGCCAGTGCGCAGGCGATTGCCGCTGCGCTGGGGCTGTCGGCAGACGCATGGGAGCTGACCTACCAATCGCGCTTTGGCCGGGAACGCTGGCTGGAGCCTTATGCCGAGCCCACGCTGTGGGCACTGGCCGAAAGCGGCCACAAGACACTGGATGTGGTCTGCCCGGGTTTCGCCACCGATTGCCTGGAAACGCTGGAAGAAGTGGAGATGGGCTTCACCGCCACCGTCGCCGAGCGCGGCGCGCGCATGCGCTACATCCCCTGCTTGAATGACGCGCCGTCGCACGTGCATGCCTTGGCCGCACTGGCGCAAGCGCAGCCGGCATGAACGCCGCCCCGTTTGAACTGCAGTTGGACGGGCAGCGCGTTGCCGGCCTGCGTGCCGGCACGCCCGGTGGGCTGAAAGTGCTGGCCCTGCACGGCTGGCTGGACAACGCAGCCAGCTTCCTGCCGCTGGCCGCGCAGTTGCCCACGCTGGACCTGGCCATGGTGGACCTGCCCGGCCACGGCTTCAGCGATCACCTGCAGCTGACCACGCCGTACACCACGCCGCTGGCCATCGTGCAGACCTTGGCCATTGCCGATGCACTGGGCTGGGATCGCTTCGTGCTGCTCGGCCACTCCATGGGCGCGGCCATCGCCAGCCTGGTCGCCGCCGTGGCCGGTGAACGCGTGCAGGCGCTGGTGTCGATCGAGGCGCTGGGCGGCTTGGCGGCGCCGGCCAATGAAACCGTACAGCGGCTGCGTACCCACGTGGACGCGGCCATGAAGCTGGAAAACAAGCAGCTGCGTGTGTTCCCCGACCTGGCCGCGCCGGTGCGCGCACGGATGATGGTCAACCAGCTCAGCGAGTCCTCGGCCCGCCTGCTGGTGGAACGCGGCGTCAAACAGGTGGACGGCGGTTGGACCTGGCGTAGCGATCCGCGGCTGATGCTGCCCACCGCCGTACGCATGACCGAAGACCAGGTCTGTGACGTGGTCAGCGCCATCCAATGCCCGGTGCAGGTGATCTACGCCACGCCGGCGCAAGCGTATTTCCCCGAGCCCGAGCGCAGCCAGCGCGCCGCCCTGCTGCCCGATGGCCGCCTGCACACCTTGGCCGGCCATCACCACGTCCACATGGACGACCCGGAAGCCGTGGCCGAGATCATCCGTCGCTTCGTGTCAGATCTTTCCGACGAAAACTGACGCCTTGTCGCCTGGGCGCAGGCAGGAACAAACCTGCTTGCGGTTCAGTACCGTCTCGTGCGGCCGATAAGACGGCCTTGGACTTCACCGAGATGCGGTAGCACCGCCGCCATCAATGCCTTTGAGGCGTTTTTCCTGCGGCACCCCACAGCAGTTCCCTGAATCCAACGCATCAACCGTGCGAGATCGCCCTGCGTGGCGGCCGTCGCTGCGGCGCTTTGCCCATTCCTTCCTTTCCTGCTGTTGCTGCTGAACCGGAGTTCCCCCATGCCTCCTCGCCACGCCAACGTCACGCTGCCGCCTGACGTACACGACAAACCGCTGCTTACCCATGTTGATCGCCGTTACCCGCTACTGGGCCTGGCATTGGCCATCGCTTCGCTGGTCATCGTGTGGATCACCGGCCACTTGTGGCCGCTGCTGCTGGTCAGCGTGCTGTGCCTGCTGGTGATGGCGCTGCGCCTGCACCGCCAGACGACGGCACTAGGCGCCACGCCCGCCACATTGCAGGCACTGATGGAGCGCATCGCGCGCGGCGACGACATGCACATCCCCGCCGGCAGCTTTGCACCGGGCACCTTGGCTGACGACGTGCTGCGCATGCGGTCCCAGCTGCAGGCGCGCCAGCAGCGCGAGCAGACCCTGCACGACGAAAACACGCAGATCCGTGCATCGCTCGACGCGTCACGCACCGGCATGATGATCGCCGACAGCCAGCACATCATCCGCTACGTCAACCGCTCGGTGGTGGCGCTGCTGCGCAACCAGCAGGACGCGTTGCGCAAGGCGTTCCCCGATTTCGATGTGGACAGCCTGGTCGGCACCAGCATTCACCGCTTCCATGCCAATCCGGCACGCATCCGCGGCATGCTCGACCAGCTGCAGCATCCCCACCATGGCCGCATCCAGATCGGCCAGGTGCATTTCAGCCAGATGGTGACACCCGTGTTCAACGCGGACGGCAGCCGCAGCGGCTATGTCGTGGAATGGCACGACCGCACCCAGGAGCTGCAACTGGAAAACAGCGTGGCCAGCATTGTCGCGGCGGCCACCGCAGGCGACCTCAGCCAGCGCCTGCAGCCGGTGAACAATGCTGGCTTCATCCAGACCCTGACCGTTGGCATCAATCAGCTGTTGACGGCCTTTGCCGGTGCTACCGGTGAAATCCGCACCATGCTCGCGGCACTGGCCGAGGGCCGCCTGGACCACCGCATCACCGGCAGCTACACCGGTGACTTCGAGGCGATGAAACGCGACGCCAACCTCACCGCTGAACGCCTGACCGACATCATCGGCCAGATCAAACAGTGCTCACAGTCCATCAGCACCGCCGCGTATGAAATCGCCAGCGGCAATGACGATCTGTCGCGCCGCACCGAGCAGCAGGCCGCCAATCTTGAAGAGACTGCCGCCTCCATGGAGGAACTGACCGCCACCGTGCGCCAGAACGCCGAATCGGCGCGCCATGCCACGACGCTGGCGACGGGTACCGCGGATGTCGCCGCACGCGGCGGCGCGGTCACCCGGCAGGTGGTGGCCACCATGCAGGCCATCGAGCATTCCTCGCACCGCATCGCCGAGATCATCTCGGTGATTGATGGCATCGCGTTCCAGACCAACATCCTGGCGTTGAATGCGGCGGTGGAAGCGGCGCGTGCTGGCGACCAGGGGCGCGGCTTTGCGGTGGTGGCGTCGGAAGTGCGCACGCTGGCGCAGCGTTCGGCCACGGCCGCACGCGAGATCAAAACCCTGATCGACGACTCGGTAAGCAAGGTGGACGACGGCACCGCCCTGGTCGCGCGTGCGGGCAGCAACATGGACGAGATCATCAACGCGGTACAGGAAGTGACCGAACTGATGACGCGCATCGCCGCCGCGTCGCAGGAACAGTCCTCCGGTATCGAGCAGGTCAACCACACGGTCACGCAGATGGATGAAACCACCCAGCAGAATGCCGCACTGGTGGAAGAAGCCAACGCCGCCGCACGTTCGATGGAACAGCAGGCCGACGCATTGGCCGAGGTGGTGTCGGTGTTCCGTCATGCGCAGAGCGATGACATGAAAGCCGAACACTCACGCCGCAGCGCCTGACGCTGTAAAAGCAGCATAGACCCAGCCCCTCTTCCGCATGCACGGTGAGAGGGGCAGCGTGCGAACTGCCGGTTCGCTGCCCGTTCAAAAAAGAGCAGGCGTTACCCGCGCACCTGCAGCAACTGGTGCAGCGTGCTCTTGAGCTTGCGCCCTTCCACGCGCAGGTAATCACGCTCCTGCTCCCAATGTGGGAAGCGTGCCTCCACCTCGGCCCAGAATGCCGGCGAGTGATTGGCCTGCAGCAGGTGACACAGTTCGTGCACCAGCACGTATTCAAAGGCCGATGGGCGGCCCAGCACCAACGCCAGGTCCAGCGCCATCGAACCATACGGCGCCAACGAACCCCATTGCGAGGACATCACCTTCACCCGCAACCGTGCCGGTGCGCGTGACAGGCCGGGCAGATACTTGGGCAACCATTGCCCGACATCAGCGCGCGTCTGTGCTTCATAGAATTCACGCAGGCCACGCCGCAGCGCCTGCTCACCGGCACGCGCCGGCATCTGGATGCAGACGCCTTCAGCATCAATTTCAATGCGGGTGAATCGGCCTTCCTGCCAACGTACCGGCAACAACGCGCCGCGTAACGGCAACACACCCGGCTCGCGCAGCATCAGCGGCGGTGCCATCAAGCCATCGCCGCCCAATCGCTCCAGCTGCTGCTGCAGCCACTGCCGGTTGGCCTGCAGAAAACGTTCGCCCGATACCAAGCTCGCGCGCAACGGCATGGTCAACCGCGCACCGCGCTCGTCGACGCTGAGCTTGAGCCGGCGCGCACGCGGGTCGCGCACGCGCAGCACATCAATCTCCACATCGTCCAAGCGCAGCCGCACCGTGTCGCGCTGGATGACCGGCGCGGCGGGTGTGATCAACTGACGGAACAGACGGCCCATGCTCACAGCATAGCCCTGCCTACGTTACGGAACCGGATGGACGCAGTCAGGCTCAGCTGTCTGCCTTGCTCAGCTTGAATGCCTGCTCTAGCAACAGGAACAGTCGGCGGATTTCGCCGCTCTGCAAGGCAAAGCGCGCGTCCAGTTCGGCACGGCGGCCGTCCTCGTCGATGTGCTCCAACTGGTCCAGCGCGCCGTCCAGGAACTTGAGCTTGCGCACGATGAGATCCTCACCCAGCACGAAGGACAGGTTGTCCTCAAAAATCAGCGCCAGCTTGGTGACCTGCTTGCCGGCATCCAGGTGCTTGTCGATCTCATCGCACCGCAGTTCCTGGTGCTGGCACTTGACCACTGCGCCACCTTCGGCCGGATCCTTCATCTCGCATTCTTCGCCCAGGCTCAGGCCTTCAGGCAACGGCTCGCCGGCAATCCACGAGGTCAGGATGGAACGCGGTGCAACTTCCGCATTCAGCGGCATCGCCGGGAAGCTGCCCAGCATGCCGCGGATGTCGCTCATGACGTTTTCGCCGGTCTTGCGGCTGGAGCTGTCCACCGCCACATAGCCGTGCTGCAGGTCCAGGAAGGCGTCGGTGCGCGAGCTTTTGACGAAGGCGCGCGGCAGCAGTTCATGCAGCAGATCGTCCTTCAGGCGCTTGCGCTCGCGGCCACCGGGCTTGCGGCCTTCTTTCTCTTCAATCTCTTCAAGCTTGCGGGCGAGCAGATCGTTGACCACCACGCTGGGCAGGATTTTGTCTTCACCGCCCACGGTCAGCCACAGCGCATCACCCAGGCGGTGCGAGAACTGCTGCTTCTCTTCGCGGCCAAACGGCGAGATGAAACCGCGCGAGGTCATTTCCAATGCGCCTACCGGCTTGAGCACCACCTGCGGCAGCAACGTATCAACTTCAGAAAAATCGATGGAAGTGGGGAAGCGGAAAATGGTGAGGTTTTTGAAGAACATGTATGGGAACCGGGAAAGAGAAACGGGTAAAGGGAAGCCAAATGTGGGGACTACTTCCTCCTCCCTTGGGAGAAGGTGCCCGAAGGGCGGATGAGGATGGGGCGGAGCGCGCAGACTCAAACCATCATGCCGGCGCCTTCAACCGGGCCCGATGCAGTCTGGCGGGTCACTCTCAACCCAGTGCGGCGCCCCGTCGGGCAACGCTCCGTCACCACCATGGCCCAACGCCATGAAATTGAACAGGGTGCCATCGGCCATCTGCGAGGGCTGGATGTTGCCCAACGCGCGCGCGATCTGTTCGATACGACCTGGGTGCTGCGCCTCCCACTGCTGCATCATCAGGCTGACCTGCCGGCGCTGCAGGTTTTCCTGGCTGCCACACAGGTTGCAGGGAATGATCGGGAAGCCGCGTTCAGCTGCGTAGCCAACAATGTCGCTTTCGCTCACATAGGCCAGCGGGCGGATCACCACATGCTTGCCGTCGTCGCTGAGCAGCTTGGGCGGCATGCTGGCGATCTTGGCATGGCCAAACAGGTTCATCAGAAACGTCGCCACGCGGTCATCACGATGGTGGCCCAACGCGATTTTGGTGAAGCCATGCCGCGCGGCATGGTTGTACAGCGCGCCCCGACGCATGCGCGAACACAACGAGCACATCGTCTTGCCTTCCGGGATCAACCGGTTGACCACCGAATAGGTGTCTTGTTCGATGATCTGAAACGGCACGCCCAGCCCGGCCAGGTATTCCGGCAGTACATGCGCGGGAAAGCCCGGTTGCTTCTGGTCCAGATTCACCGCCACCAGCTCGAATGGCACCGGTGCCTTTTTCTGCAGCTGCAGCAGGACATCCAGCATCGTGTAGCTGTCCTTGCCGCCGGACAGACAGACCATCACCTTGTCACCGGCTTCGATCATGCCGAAGTCGGCGATCGCCTGGCCCACCTGCCGGCGCAGCCGCTTGCCGAGCCTGTACTGGCCACGCTCGGCCGCGCGCGGGTCACGGGCATGCGGCAAAGGAGCGGCGAGCGGAATGGCGGAGATCATCACCGGCATTCTACCGGCTGCCCCCTTTCTCCACAGCGACCAACAGGCCACGTTTAAAGAAACCGTCATGGGCTGGTCACTCCGCGGTGACAGCATGCCGGCTCCTTTCGTCCCACAGTTGATTACGTCGTGCTCCACAACCGTCTTGCTTCCGCTGTCAGCTGCGCCCTGCTCGCTTCCGTTCTTCTCCCCACATCGGGCCTTGCCCAGACAGCCGCCGCACCGGTGGCAGCGTCGGCCAAGGACCTGGACACGGTGATCGTCACCGGGCGCAGTGGCACTGGCCTGCGCACCAAGGCCGAAACCAGTTACTCGATCACCAACATCGAGGAGGAGCAGCTGCGCATGCAGGCGCCCACCAGCGTGACCGAGGCACTCAAGTCGGTGCCGGGCTTCTGGGTGGAGGCCTCCGGCGGCGAGGCCAGCGGCAACATCCGCGCACGCGGCATTCCGGTGGACGGCTTCGGCTCGGTCACACTGCTGGAAGATGGCATTCCGGTGGTGCATGACCCGGCCTTGGGGTACCTCAATGGCGACCAGGCCTTCCGTCTGGATGAAACCATCGAGCGCGTGGAGGTGGTACGCGGCGGCCCAGCGTCGGTGATGTACTCCAACGCACCGGCCGGCGCCATCAACTTCATCCCCCGTCAGGTGGGTGAGGAAGCCAGCGGCGTGTTCAAGTACACCGTCGGCGACAGTGGCCTGAACCGCATGGATTTTGCCTACGGCAGCCCGCTGTCCAACGGCTGGAAGCTGCTGCTGGGTGGCTTCTACCGGGTGGAGGATGGTGTGCGTGACCCGGGCTTCAATGGCAACGAGGGCGGCCAGTTCCGCCTCAATCTGGCCAAGGAATTCGACGGCGGCCGTTTCAGCATTGACGCCAAACACCTGGATGACCGCGTCGCGCTGTATCTGGGTATCCCGATGTACACCAACGACAACGGCGACATCCGTGCGGTGCCTGGCTTCGACGGCAACCACGGCACGCTCGCCGGCCCGGAAACCCGCTACCTGTCGATGAAGACCGCCGATGGCCGGGGCTGGGGTTTTGACAACAGCGAAGGCACCCACGTGAAGCGTGACCAGCTCACCCTCAAGCTGGAGACCGAGCTGGGCGCCGGCTGGCAGCTGGCGCAGTCGGCACGCTTCAGCAAGACCGACACCATCCGCAATGGCGTGTTCCCCAACTCGCTGGGCACGGCGGCCGACTTTCTGGATTCACAGAAAGGCCTGCTGGCGTCGGTACCCGGTGCCACCGCGCTTGGCCTGCGCTACCTCAACGGCAGCGGCAACTTCGATGTGGCCGGGCAGAACGGCAACGGCCTGCTGGTGACCGGTGGCCTGCGCGGGCTGGACATCCCCGTGCGCGAATTCGTCAACGACACGCGCTTGATGCGCAGCTTCGACATCGGCGGGCAACAGCACAATCTCACCGTGGGGTATTACATGGCCTCCACCAAGGAGGACTACACCCGCTATTCCTCCTCCGTGCTGATGGATGCCAAGGACAACGCCAGCCTGCTAGATCTGGTGGCGCTGGGGCCCGACGGCAACGTACTGGGCACGCTCAGCGACAACGGCGTGTGGCGGTATGGCTATGAATGGAACAACGCCTCAGGCGAACAGAAAAGCCACGCCTTCTACGTCAGTGACGAGTGGCAGGTGAACGACAAACTGCGCATCGACAGCGGCCTGCGCTGGGAGAAGGCCAGCAGCAGCGGCTGGAACGAAGTGCGCCAGCGCGTGAACGGCGGCACCCTGGCTACCTCGCAGATGCTGACCGGCTCGGGCCTGTACGTGAACCATGACCTGTCTTCTGACGACCTGGGCTGGTCGGTCGGTGCCAACTGGCAGTTCAGCGACAGCATCGGCCTGTTCGGTCGCTGGACGTCGGCCTTCCGTCTGCCCAGCCTGGGCAACTACCTCACCCGCAACGACAACTGCGACGCCACCTCGGCCGACACCGTTGCCGCCTGCGTGGCAGGCAACAACGCCACCGCCGATACCCAGACCATGGACCTGGCCGAAGTTGGCTTCAAGTTCGCCAACCCACTGTTCAGTGCCTACGCCACCGCGTTCTACACCCAGTACGACAACGTCGGTTTCAGCAACTACCACTTCAATGCCGACACCGGCGTATCCACCCGCGAAGCCGGCTACGCCAGCACCCGCACGTTCGGCCTGGAGCTGGAGACCGCGTGGTACCCCACCGACTGGTTCGACCTGCGCGTCAACGCCACCTGGCAGGACGCCCAGTACCGCGATCTTCGTTACAGCGAACTGGTCGATGGTGCGCCGGTGCTGCGTGATTTCGTCGGCAACCAGCTGATCCGCGTGCCGGAGCTGAGCCTGCGTGCCGTGGCCGGCATCAACCTGCTTGATCAGCGCCTGCGCCTGCAACTGGCCGCCGAGCGCCAGGGCGAACGTTTCGTGGATACCGCCAATTCGGTACGGCTGCCGTCCTACGAACTGCTCAACCTCAGCGCGCGTTACGAGCTGACCGACCGCTTCTCGGTCTACGGCTATGTCGACAACCTCACCAACTCATTGGGCCTGACCGAAGGCAACCCGCGTGCCGGTGAATTGGCTAGCAGCGATGCCGGCGCCAATGCCTTCATCGCACGGCCGGTGCTGGGCCGCAGCTACCGCCTTGCCCTGATGTACCGCTTCTGATGCGCGGCCTGCTCCCTCTGCTGCTGGCGGCACTGGCCGCCAGCAGCACCGCCGAGGCCGTCGATGTCCTTCAGTTGCAGGGCACGCTGCAAGGCAGCGACCACCAGCGCTACGTGGAAGTACCGTTCGCGGTACCGGCCGGCACCGGCCGGGTGAGCGTCACGCTGAAGCACGATGGCGGCGGCGAGCGCACCGTCATCGACCTTGGACTGCTGGATGCACATGGCTTCCGGGGCTGGAGTGGTGGTTCGCGCCGCTCCATTTCGGTCTCCCGTTACGACGCCACCGGCGGTTACCTGCCCGGCGCGTTGCCACAGGGGGAATGGAAGGTTTTGTTGGGTATCCCCAACATCCGCGCCAACGTACGCACGCCCTACACGGTGGACGTCACCCTGTGGAGCGAGGCCGAGGTACAAGCCGGCAAGGACCTGAGTGGCCCAGTGCTGCGCGATGCCCCGGGCTGGTACCGCGGCGACCTGCACATGCACAGCACCCACAGCGACGGCAGCTGCAGCAGCCAAGCCGGCAACAAGGTGCCCTGTCCGTTGTTCCTGAGCCTGCAGGCGGCTGTCCGCCAGGGCCTGGATTTCGTGGCCGTCACCGAGCACAACACCGTCGCGCACCTGGAGGAACTGGTGCGCCACCAGCCGTGGTTCGACCGCCTGCTGTTGATCCCCGGCATGGAGGTCACCACCTTCCAGGGGCACGCCAACGTGTTCGGCGTCAACGGCCCGTTGCCGTTCCGGCTGGGCGACACGCTGCCGGACTGGAATTCCCTGTTGCAGCAGGTAAAGGACAGTGGCGCGGTGTTCTCCATCAACCATCCGTCGCTGCCTTCCGGTGAGGACTGCATGGGCTGCGGCTGGACGCCGGCAAAGCCGGTGGAAATGGCCGGCGTGCATGCGGTGGAAGTGGTCAACGGCACGCAGTCCGAGGGGCCACGCGCCGGGGTGGGGTTCTGGGAACAACAGCTTCAGCAGGGCCGCCGCATGACCGCCGTCGGCGGCAGCGACAGCCACAACCCCGGTGCCGCTGACGGCCCGTCCCCCATTGGCCTGCCCGCCACGCTGGTACATGCCGATGCGCTGTCGCGTGATGCACTGCTGGCCGGCATCCAAAAGGGCCGCGTCGTCGTGGACGTGCGCAATGCGCGCGGCAGCCGGTTGGAACTGCGGCTGCAAAGCGACGACGGCCGCAGCGCCGACATGGGCCAGGAGCTGGCAATGGCCGACGGCCAATGGGCCACCCTGCGCAGCGAGCTGGTGTACCCGCAGCCGGTGCAGCTGGAATTCATCGTCGATGGAAAGCGCCACCGTGCCGCGCTGGAACCCGGGGCCGATGGCGCTCAACAGGCAAGCCTACGCTGGCAGTCCGATGGCAAACGCCATTGGCTGCGGGTGGACGCCCGCGCCCCGGATGGCAGCCTGCTGCTGTTGGGCAACCCGGTGTACGTGAACTGGTCGCCGTGAGCGGATAAGCTGGCGGCATGTCCAACCTGCCGCCAGCCCATGAACTGCATCAGCGCATTGCCGAGCTGCGCGCCGAACACCGGGAGCTGGATGGGCGCATCGAACGCTTGGCCGCCAACCCGGAAGATGACCTGGAAGCCAAGCGCCTGAAGCGGCGCAAGCTGCAGCTCAAGGACTGCATCATCAAGCTGGAAAGCCTGCTGATTCCCGACGAGCCGGCCTGACATCGGCTGAAGCCATGTCGGCCAGGACTATGGAACGTCAAGACGATGGAGACGGTGGAGCCAAGCGCGGAGCCCGCAATCCTCAATCTCCACCTGCGGCAGCCACCGTCGCCACCAACCGCACCAGACTTGCCTGGCCGCGTTCACCGGTTTTGTCGTAAACGGTTTTCAGCCGGCCCAACGCCGTGCCGGTGGTGATGCCACATTCCTGCGCGGCAGCGCCCGCATCGGCATGCCGGTAAAGCGCCAACGCCAAGCGTGATTCGGCAACGGTCAGGCCGAACAAGCGTTGCAGCGTCGGCTCCAACGACACCGAGGCCTGCTTCACCTCGCGCGCAAACACCAACAGCGCCCCCGGCTCCTGCGCCGTCCATTGCGGCAGCCGGTGTGCGGTCACCACCAGGCTGGGCCGGTCGCTGGCGTCGTACACCACCAGTTTTTCCACATCACCGTCCGATAACCGGCTGTCGCCACGCAACGCGCGCTGCAGCAGTGCCTGCAGCCCGATGTCCGCGCGGCCGTTCACCACCAGCGCGCCAGCCTCGCAGCCGAGCAGGCCCGCGCCAAGCAGCCCCTCCGCTGCCGCATTGGTGCGGCAGATGCGCAGCGTATCGGTAAGCATGAACATGGCTACCGGCGAGCGCTCCAGCGCCTGCTCAAGCGTGGCCACCTGCTGCTGCAGACCACCGATGCGCCGCAGCATGGCGTAGGCGTTGATCCAGTGCGGCGTCAGCGTGCGCAACAGGCCCAGCTCGGCCTCGCCGTAAGCGCGCGCCATATCACCGTGGCACAGCGACAACGTCACCGAGTTGGTGCCGTCATACAGCCCCACCGATGCCACCTGCTGCACGATGCCGAGCTTGCGGTAGTAGTTGTTGTAGAAACCGCTGTTCTGCGCCTCGCGCCGTGGCAGCAGGTCTTCCGTGTTCAGCACGCGGCCGATCGCCAGGCGCGGAGTCACCCGCTTCATCCAGGGGTCGTCGCGCAGATCCATCTCGGCCAGCAACGAGGCGATGTGGGCGTTGTCCACGCCATGGATGTGGCTCACCTGGCCCCTGCCACCGGCCACATCGTGGATGAGCACCCCGGTGATGTGGCTGTCCGTGGCCTCGGCCAGGCGCTGGTTGAAGGTGCCCAGCGCATTGACGTCCAGCACCGAGGCGTAAAGAGGTTCCAGGAGATTGCCCAGACGGTCAGCGGTGGCCATGGGCCCGCCCTCGTGGTGAAAGCCATGCGCGCGCCCCCCGAACGGGCATGGCCCGCCCGACGACATGCACCCGCTTGCCGCCCGCACGGATGACCGGCCCGTTTTCACGACTATCCATCGCTGCCCCCTGTCAAGCCCCGGCTGGGAGTTTTCCGGTTTTTGGCTTCGCAATCAAATTGCAGACAGTTCCGTGCCCGTCGCCCATTGCCTGCCCGCCGCCGGGAATGCCGGAGGTGAGCTCGCCATTGGGCCGATGCGGTCGATACGGGAAACGTCATGGCGCCTCATCCCGGCAATGCGGGCCCTGCCGGGGTGAGGCACGGCAATTGTCTTCACAGCCACAACAGGGGGGTACACATGAATCACATCTACGCAAAGGTCTGGAGCCATGCACTGGGCGCCTGGGTCGTCACGTCCGAACGGGCACCGCGCAGGGGCAAAGGCGCTGGCAGGGGCCGGCAACTGCTGGCGCTGACGGTGCTGGCGTCGGCCATCCTGCCCGCCATGGCGCAGACGGTGGTCAGCGACACGCGGCAGACCTCCGGCGATTTCGAGCGCGGCATCCACGTGCAGGTGGGGCCAGGCGGCGCGCCCATCCATGTCACCAGCGGCAGCGTGAGCACCAGCGGCCGCTATGCCGACGGCATCTTTGTCGACTCCGGGGATGCGGAAGGCACGGTGCGCAGCGGCGACATCAGCGTGTCCGGCGAGGGCGCCAATGGCCTGGTCGTATTCGCCTACCGGGGCAATATCGCTATCGAATCGGACACGGTGGAAACATTGGCCCAGGGCGAGTTCCCCGACGACTACGCCACCCACGGCCTGCTCAGCGCGGTGAACAGTGCAGGCATCTTCGGTGCCTCCACCTATGGCGATGTCACGGTGCGCAGCGGCTCGGTCAGCACGCATGCGCTGAGCGCGTATGGCGTCAGTGGCCAGACCGGGTGGGGGGTGGGTGATGCCACCGGCGCGGTGCACCTGACCAGCGACCAGGTGAAGACGCGCGGCGATTTCGCCATCGGTATCTTCGGCCAGACCAGCGGCACCGGCACGGTGTCGGTGCAGAGCGGCTCGGTCGAAGCCGCAGGCATCAACGCGCACGGCATCTACGCGGTGAGCGTGAACGGCCAGGCGGTGGTGGACAGCAACTCGGTTGTCATCACCGGCGACGGCGCAGCCGGCATTCTTGCCCGTGGCGGACAAGGCGCAACGGTGCGCTCGCAGAGCGTGCGTGCAGAAGGCGGCACCCATCTCTACGAAGACGGCTCCACCGGCTACACCTATGGCATCTCCGCACAAGGCGGCAACGGCCTGGCGCGCGTGGAAAGCGGCAGCGTCACCACGCTCGGTGAACATGCGCTGGGCATTCGCGTCGCCAGTGGCGCCAGCGCATTCGTCGACAGTGGCGAGGTGAGCACCGGCGGTGATTTCGCCGACGGCATCGCCATCACCGGCATCGCAGACGACGGCGCCATCGAGGTCATCAGTCGCTCGGTGACTACCCTCGGCCACTACGCCGACGGTATCCGCATCACAAACGGAAATGCGGATGTGTCCATCGACAGCGACACCGTTTCCATTTCCGGCGAAGGTGCCAACGGCATCCTCGTGCTCTCAGGCGAAGGCAACATCGCCATACGCTCGCAGACGGTGACGTCCGCTTATGCCGGTGCGTTTCCGCAGGACAATGCCGAGCACGGTGATCTCAACGGCGTTGCCGGCGCGGGCATCTGGGCCAGCAGCAACCTGGGCTCGGTGTCGGTGACCAGCGACAGCATCGAAACCTGGGGAGAAGCCGCCTACGGCTTGGGCGCGGAAACCGGCTGGGGCGCGGCCAATGCTGCCGGCACCACCACGGTCAACAGCGGCAGCATCCGCACCCACGGCGATGGCGCGTACGGCATCTATGCCAATACCAGCGGCAGCGGCACGGTGTCGGTAAACAGCGAGCAGGTACAGACCAGCGGTGACTACGCCATCGGCGTGTTCGCGCGCTCCACCGGCACGGCGGCAGTGGAGGTTGAAAGCGGTGCGGTGACGACCAATGGCCTCAATTCGCACGGCATCTATGCGGTCAGCGCGCAGGGCAACACGTCGGTGGTGAGCAGCACCTCCCACACCACCGGCGACAACGCACACGGCATTCTGGCGCGCGGCGCAAACGGCGTGACGGTGCGCTCGCAGTCGGTCATCACCGAAGGCGGCGCGCACACCTATGCTGCTGGCAATACCGGGGTTTCCTACGGCATTCTGGCCGAGGCCGGCAGCGGCGCGGCACAGGTGGAAAGTGGCAGCGTGCGTACCCTGGGCGAAGGCGCCATCGGCATCCGCGTCAACGGTGCCGCCACGGTACAACTGAGCAGCGGTGAGATCTCCACCGCCGGTGATGCCGCGCACGGCATCGTGGTGGAAAACATCGCAGCCGGCGGCACCATCAACATGGCCGCAACACGCACCACCACCACCGGTGCACAGGCCAACGGCATCGAAGTCCACGCTCTTGATGCCGACGTAAACCTGCGCACCGGCAGCGTACAGGCCAACGGTGAGGGCAGCGGTGGCGTGGTGGTGACATCGCAGACGGGGCGCATCCATATCCAGGCAGACGGCCGGGTGGCATCGGCCAACGGCTGGGCAATCGATGCAACCGCCAACGCCAGCGACATCGTGCTGGATGTGGCCGCAGGCCAGGTCGTGCACGGCGGCGCACGGTTGCATTCATTGGACGGCAGCACCGTGAACATCCGTGGTGAGATTGTCGGCACGCTCGGCGATGCGCTGTCGATCAGTGGGGGCGCAGCCACCATCAACAACTACAGCAACACCATCATCGGTTCGATCCAGCTCACCGATGGCGACGATGTGTTCAACAACATCGGTACATGGGTTGCCACAGGCACCAGTGATTTCGGCGGCGGCAACAACCGCTTGGTCAACACCGGCCTTGTCGATGCCAGCAGCGGCAGCAACGCCGCGCTCAACAACCTCACCACGTTCGTCAACGACGGCACGGTCGACCTGGTCAACGGTGTGACCGGCGACCGCCTGGACATGCCCGGCACCACCTACATCGGTGCACAGGGCAGCCAGATTCTGGTGGACGTGGATTTCGCCTCCGGCACCAGCGACGCACTGGCCGTCAGCCAGGTACAGGGCGCGTCGGTGATCCGCATCAGCGACGCCTCCAGCGGCACGGGGTTCAATCCGCAGGGCATCTCGATCATCCAGTCGGACAAGCCATTGAGCGGCTCGGAGTTCACTCTGGCAATGGACAATGCCGGGCAAGGGCTGGTTGCATATGGCATGGAGTTTGATGCTGCAACCAATCAATTCGTGGTGAAGGCATTGCCGGGTGCAGCGTCATTCGAGTTGATCAAAGCAGGCGCGGCCGCGCAGGACTTCTGGTTCAAATCCACGGAGGCGTGGATGACGCGGATGGTGGCAGCGCGCGACGCCGCCCGCACTGCCAGTGGCAGCGCAACCGATGGCGTGTGGGTGGTCGGCCATGCCGGCGGCTTGGATTTCAGGAACAAAGGCGCCTTCAATCTCGGCGGCGGCAACGTCGAGCAGGACATGTCCACCGAAAGTGGCTGGACCGGCCTGCAGGCGGGTTATGACCGCGTGTGGTCAAACGGCGGCCGCAACAGCACCTTGCTTGGCGTGACCGTCGGCCATGTCCGTTATTCGTTGGATTTCACCCGCAGCGCCGGCAAGTACGAACTGAAAGGCAGCAACGTGGGCCTCTATGGCGCGCTGGAGCGGGGCTACTTTTTTGCTCAGGCCCTGGCCAAGGTGGATCAGTTCAATGGTGACCTGCAAAGCCGCGATGCCAATCTCAACGGCGATGTGGATGGCCGTACCTATGGCGCGCGGTTGGATGTCGGCCTGCGCTTCGGGCAACGCTTCTGGATTGAGCCGTTGCTGGGCGCCAGTTGGGTGAAGGCAAGCATTGACGACTTCCGGTCCCACCAGGTGAATGCCTCGTTCGATGACGCCACCAGCGTGCAGACGCGCGCGGGCCTGCGCTTGGGCGGCAGCACGGTGATCAGCGGTGCCACGTTGATCCCCAGCATCGGCGTGTATGCGGTGGACGAACACCGGGGCCGCAACGGCACCACGCTGCAACTGGGCAACCAACACAGTGCGGCCGTTGATCGTCCGCATGGCAGCTTTACCCGCGCAGAAGCATCGCTGACCTTGATTGCCGGAAAGACCGAAGTGTTCCTGCGTGCAGGCTCGGACTTCGGCAGCGGCACCAACGGCTTGAATGGCCGCGTGGGCCTGCGCTGGGGTTGGTGAGGCGACGATCCTCTGAGCCTGCGACGTGCACCTGCAACTGCGCCATGGATGGCGCTGCTTGCCTTCAGATAAGTACAAAGTTCCAAAACAACGCGACCCGATATCGCCGTGCAAGTGGCGATATCGGGTCGATTGATTGACCGGTTTGGCAGGCGCCGCCAGCTCAGTGGCTATGCGGCATTCACACCGCGCTTGGCGGCTCCACCGGCTTCACCGCTTCCGGGCTCACGCGTTCGATGGTGTGGCGCAGTTCGCGGCCGAGGATGAACTTGGCGTCCTTGGCCCAGGCATCGAGGCGGTCGTCGAACAACAGCTTGCTGTTTTCATCCGGCCACACCAGGCGCAGCTCGCGCATCTTCTGGATGAAGCCACGGAACAGCGATTTATCAAAGAACTCCGGCGCAGCCGGTGCGTACAGCAGGCTCAAACGCTGCGCGGCCTGTTGGCACAGGCTCTCCAGTTCGGCGGCGCCCAGTGTGCCCGGGCCGTTCTTCACCAGCACGGCAATGGCGATGTAATAGCGCTCGAACGCCTGCTGCAACGAGTGGCCGATGGCGCGCAGGCGGAACACTTCGTCGGTCTGGCCGGTGCTACGTGCCAGCATGCCGCCGTCATCTTCACCAACATGCTGCAGCAAGCCTTCGCGCACGAACACGTTGATGGTCTGGTCGATGCGCGCGGCAAACTCGTCCTCGTTCCACGGCAGGAACAACTCCGCCTGCAGGAACGGGTACAAGCCCCGACCCAACCGCAGCAGGCCGCCACGGCTCATGCGGCGGTTGTTCTGGAAGCAGCACGCCACCCACGACGAGGCCGTGAACAGATGCAGCACGTTGTTGCGGAAGTAGCTCAGCAGCACGGCGGTGTCGCCGCTGACACTCAGCACGTCGCCCAGCGGGTGCTTGATGCGGGTGAGGACGTTGATTTCCTCGGCGTGGGCAATGATGCGCTCGGGCGAATGCGGGGTGACCGTTACGCGGTCGGAGTACGGCATTTCCACCAGCAGCTTCTTGCTCAGCTCGATCTGCGCGATGAGGTCGGCTTCGCCCATGGCGTGCTTGGGCGTGGACAGCAGCGCCAGCGCCAGCAGGTTGATCGGGTTGACGTCGGCGGCGGCGTTGATGCGCTCCTGGATCTGGTCGGCCAAGGTATCCACCGTGCCCGATAGCCAGCTCGGCTTTTCGTCCTCGGCGATCGGCTGGCCATTCCATTCCGGCGCCTTCTGCGCCAGTACGTCGTTCAGCGCGATGGGCTCACCGAAGTTCACCACCACCTGGCCGTAGTTCTGCTTGAGCACCTTGGGGATGCCCCACAGCAGCGCCCAGATGGATTCCTTTTCCTTCGGCCGGCCGGTGAGTTCGTCCAGATAGCTGTTGCCCTCCATCAGCTTTTCGTAGCCGATGTAGATGGGCTGGAACAGCACCGGTTTGCGGGGCTGGCGCAGGAACGCGCGCAGCGTCATCGAGATCATGCCGCCCTTGGGCTGCAGCAGACGGCCGGTGCGCGAACGCCCGCCTTCGACGAAGTATTCAATCGAGTAACCGCCGGCCACCAGCTGCGCCACGTACTCGCTGAGCACCGCCGAATACAACGCGTTGCCCTTGATCGAGCGGCGGATGAAGAACGCGCCGCCCTTGCGCAGCAGCGTGCCGACCACCGGCAGGTTGAGGTTGATGCCCGCCACGATGTGCGGCGGCACGATGCCACGGTCGTACAGCAGGTAGCTCAGCAGCAGGTAGTCCATGTGGCTGCGGTGGCTGGGCACGTAGACGATTTCGTGGCCGGGCGCGGCTTCCTTGAACTTGTCCAGGTGATGCACCAGCACGCCGGCGTAGATGCGGTTCCAGACGTGGCTGAGCATGAAGCTGGCCGAGCGCACCACCGGGGTGGAGTAATCGGCGGCAATTTCCCAGGCGTAGCCCTGCGCCTTTTTCCAGGCGTCGGTGGTTTTGGAGTTGTCGCGCTTGGCCTGCGAGGCAATGGCCTCGCGCACCGAATCGGACGCCAGTACCTTGTCCACCAGCAGGCGGCGGGTGGACAGATCCGGGCCGATGATGGATTCGCGGATACGGCGGAAGTGGGTACGCAGCACACGCTGCAGCTTGCGCACGGTGCGCTCGGGCTCCAGGCCCTCGTCCACGGTGTTGCGCAGCGACACCGGCGGGGCGAAGCGGACGATGGTGTCGCGGCCGTTCAGCAGCACCGCCAGCAGGCGGCGGAAGCGGCCGACCAGCGCCCAGTTTTCCGAAAACAGCACCGCGAACCAGCCGCTCTGCTTGTCCGGCGCGCGGCCGACAAAGATCGACACCGGCACCAGGTGGATATCCAGCGCCGGGTTGGCGCGGTGCGCCTGCAGCAGCTTGGCCAGCGAGTCGGAGTGGGTCTTGGCGCCACGCTGTTCGGGGATCAGCGCGCTGTTGCTGGAGCGCCGCGACAACGCCACGTAGGCGCGCTTGCGCCCGGTGGGGTCGCCGGCCAACGGCACCAGCGGCGAAGGCAGGCCGGCATCGCGGCAGGCCTTGTCCAGAATGAGGGCATTGGACAGACCGTAGTCTTCCAACACGTACACCACCGGGCGGCCATCGTCGTATTCGCCGGCCTGCTCAGGTTCGATCTTCAGGCCCAGCCACGGCTCGATGAGCCTGCCAAGCAGACGCGCCCACAGCGGGCGGCGACCGGGGCGGGCTTGCGGCGCGCGCGCGGCATGGCCCGGCACGATGGCAGCAGGGGTGGCGGCCGACGCGTTGGCGTCGTCCGGCGGCAGCAGTTCGCCCTGGTCGGGCTGGGATTTCTGTTTCGACATCGGCGGCATTATGGCTTAGCTGCCGCATCCGCGTTGCCCGGGGCGTCCTGCGCCGGAACATCGGAAAGGGCGGCTTCAGCGGCCGCCGCCTGGGCTTTTGCCTGTTCGGCCGCGCGGGCGGTTGCCAGCAGGGCATCCACCTCGTTCAAGGTGCGCGCCGGGTACCAGCGCTTGTCCCGCCGCAGCAAGGTGAGCTGCAGATCCACCTCTTTGCCGGCCAGCGGGTATTGCACACGCACGACGGCGTTGTCGCCGTTCTGGGAAATCAGGCCGGTGCGCATCTGGCTGACACTCTCATCCAGCACCAGCCCATAACTGGCCAGCACCTGCTTGATGGCGACCGCAAATGGCACCAGCTGCTGCAGGCTGGCGGTCATGCCGGCGGCCTGGAAGGCTTCTTCGCCCGACAGCCGGGTGGCGCGGGCGGCAGTGGTCAGCAGGCCGATATTGGTCTTGGCCAGCTTGGGGTCGGACAGCGGCGCGGCCTGCGCCCAGGCGCTGAGCGCGCTGACCAGTTGCACGTAGTGCTCGCGCTCGGCGGGGCTGTAATCGCCCTGGTGGGTGATGTACTGCACGCCGAACAGCTCCAGCGAATGCGCCGCCTGCCGCACGCTGGCCGCCTGGCCTTCCAGCTGTGCCTTGAAGGCACGTTGCAACTGCTGCTCGGCGTTCTTTTCCGACAGCGTCGCCAGCAGGCCTGGCAGCTTTTCATCCAGCGGCAGTTCGGTCAGCGGCCAACGGCTGTGGCCCTGTGCCCAGGCGGCCTCCAGCTCGGCGTACTGCGCAGGTGGCACCGCCGCACGGGCATAACCCACCAGGTCGTTGTCCTGCAGATGTTTGGCCAGCTGCCGCACCGCCGCAGCCGGCTCGGTGGCGGCGCCCGGCAGAGGTTCGGCGTCGCGCTTGCAGCCGGCCAGCAACGCCGTCGCACACAGCGAAAACAGCAGCACGTGGTGGCAGGCTCGTAATGAACGTCGTGGCATGGCGCGGCGGTCCTCCCCAAAGGCTGCGGGCATCTTGAGGCCAGCCCGATGACAGCGGCAAGCATGGCCGTCACGGTGGAAGCGCGCGCTGTGCACGGCAGGGCGTCCTTCTGCCACAGCGCTTCTTGCGGCCCGCCACTCAGGCGTAGCCCAAAGTGCGGCCTTTAATTACAAAAGGCCCAAAAAAAAAGAGGCCGCCCCGTTGCCGGTGACAGACCTCCTCAAGCCGGCACAGGGCCGGTGGACTGGTTTGACGCATCGCCGGCAGCGCCGGACGAGGGCTAGCCTACGCGCCCGATTCAGTTAAAGCAACACTTTATGAATAACATCATAAGTTGTTGATTTTATTTAAATGAATCGGAAATTTCCTGCTGGATCAACCGTGCAGCGGCGCGCGGATCTGCAGCCAGGCGGATCGGCCGGCCCACCACGATGGCGTCGGCGCCGTCGGCAAATGCCTCGGCCACGCCCACGGTGCGCTGTTGGTCATCGCCCACCGGCCCACCGGGGCGGATGCCCGGGCAGACGATGGAAAAACCGGCGCCGGTGGCGGCGCGGATGGGCGCAGCTTCCTGGCCGGAGGCGATGACACCGTCGATGCCGGCCTGCTGCGCGGCCAGCGCGCGCTCGACCACCACGTCCACCGGCTCGCGGTCGATGCCCATCTGCGCCAGATCCGGACGGCCCATCGAGGTCAGCACGGTCACGGCCAGCAGGCGCATGTCCGAGGTGTTGGCCGCAGCGGCCGCTTCCATCATGGCCGGGTGCCAGCCGTGGATGGTGCAGTAGCTCACCGGCCACTGCGACAAACGGCGGATAACGCCGCCGATCGTGGCGGGAATGTCGAAGAACTTCAGATCAACAAACACGCGTTTGTCGCGCTTGGCCAGGGCGTCCAGCACGTCGAAATACTCGCCCGATGCCAGCAGCTCCATGCCGATCTTGTAGAACGACACGGAATCGCCCAAGCGGTCCACCCATTCAAGGGCCTGTGCCTTGCCGGGCACGTCCAGGGCGAAGATCAGCTTCTCGTCATTGCGCAGCGGCAGCGGAGCGCGGCTCATCGGGCCACCTTCAGCGCATCGCGCTTGGCGGCGTTGCGCTTGTCCGCCGGCAACGACCAGGCGTTGTTGAACGACGCACCTTCCCAGCCGCCGTAGGTGGGGTTGGGCAGCATCCACCAGCGCGAGCCGAGCCAATCCTGATACTTGTCCAGCAGCGCGTCGCGCGCCGGCAGGGTGTTGTCCTCGACCTGCAGGAAATCGGTGAACTGGTCACCCACCTGCATCAACACGCGGTAGTGCTGCGCCACAAGTTCGCGGCGGCAGCCCTTTTCGCTTTCCACCTGCCTGCAGCCCGGCACCACGGTGCCCAGGCCCAGGTAGACGCTGTCGTCCGCCACCGGGAAGCCGACCTTGCGCAGGTTGGCCAAGGTGGCGTCCTTCATCGCGGCGGTGCGGTTGCTGATGTAGATCATGGTCACGCCCTTGGACGCGGCCAGCTGGGCAAAATGCACCGCGCCGGGCACGGCCTCAGCCTTCTGCTCGTCCACCCATGCCTGCCAGGTGGCGTCGTTGTAACTGCTGCCGTCACGCACCAAGCGCGCCTGATAGGGCGAGTTGTCCAGCACGGTTTCGTCCACATCCACCACCACGGCCGGCTTCAGCTTGCCGGACTGGTGATTGCCCCCCTCTTCCGGCAACAGCGCGGTCCAGGTCGGGTCGGCCAGCGCGCGGTCGAGCTGCTGCCCGGCCAACAACCAGGTCTGCAATGCGCTGGCACGGTATTCCTGCGACCGCTGCACCCACAGCACCGCGTTGAGGTTGTCATTGGCACCATTGAGCGGCGCGACCACAGCCGGCGGCGGCGAAACGCGCGTCAGGCGGTCGGGCGAGCTGCAGGCAGCCAGCGACAGCACGGCGCAAGTGAGCAAAGTAAGAGCAGGGAATCGGGACATGGGCACTACCGGGACTATTCCTAAACCCGGCAAGTTTACCGGCTCCCCGCCCTGCCCGCCCCCGAAGGCAAAACCGGGGTCAGAGTCGGGTTTCGACATCCGGGCCCGGAAGCCATCAAGAGCCCGTGGCCCAAACCCGACTCTGACCCCGGTTTTTTCTCTCTCGGCTATCCTTGCGCCCCCGCGTGACGGAACAGCGACGATGACCGACGACAGCCAGCAGACCCCCAATTTCCCCATCCTCGACGCCGCGCAGGCGCGCGCGCTGGGCTGCCTGATCGAGAAGGAGGCCACCACGCCGGACGCCTACCCGCTCACCGTCAACGCCACCCAGGTGGCCGCCAACCAGAAAACCGCCCGCGAGCCGATGATGAATCTGGACGCCGGCACCGTGCAGCACGCGCTGCGCCAGCTGGAAAACCTGGGCCTGGCACGCCAGCACTTTTCTTCGCGCGCCGAACGTTACGAGCACCTTGCCGGCATCAAGCTGGACCTGTCGCGCCAACGCGTTGCCCTGCTCGGCCTGTTGCTGTTGCGCGGCCCGCAGACCATTGGCGAACTCACCACACGCAGCGAGCGCATGGCCAAATTTGCTGACGCCGCCGACCTGCGCCATCAGCTTGAACGCCTGCAGCAACGCGGCCTGGTGGTGCAGTTGCCGCGCGCCAGCGGCCAGCGCGAAGACCGCTACATGCACCTGATGGGCGGCCCGTTGGACATGGCTGCATTGGCCGAAACCTACAAGTCCGCACCGTCTACTTCATCAGGCGCCGTGGATAACAGCGCACTGGAAGCGCGCGTGCAGCAGTTGGAAGCGACGGTCGCCGAACTGCAGGAACAGCTGGCGGAGTTGAAGGCCGCGGTTGGCGGTTGAGCACGGAGGTGGGGACGGAAGCATCAATCAGCCGGCGTTCCCTGCGTTCTAGCTCAAAAACAACACCAGCACCCCCAAGCCGTTGATGAGCATGCCGACATAGCCCATCCATTCGCGGCTTTCCTTGCGCCAGCGCGAGGCGATGCCCAAGCAGAGACCGATCACGCCGCCGGCGATGGCGACTATCAGTCCGGCGGCCAGTTTTTCCAGCCCGCCGTGGATCACCGATACCGCGATGAAGCCCACAAGCAAGGTGACCAGCGGCATCAGCAGTGACATCAGGCCCAGCCGATGCGAGCGTTGTGGGGACTGCGGGGCGGCGTGCATGCGGTGCTTTCCCTGTGAGGTGTAGCACACGGTACGGCATGCGCGGGGCGGGCTTCCAGCAAGGAGTGGGTCTGTTTGGGCGGTGGTCGCGCAGGATTCCCTGCGCCGCGTATTGAAGCGCAGGCGCCTCAAAACCCTGCGGTAGAGGGTGCCAGCACAAGCGCGTGCCCTCACCCCAACCCCTCTCCCGCTTGCGGGAGAGGGGCTTAGCGTTGCCGCGATGACCGAGTCCAGCCGACCTGATGCTGAACACCACTGGCAAACGCCGTTATCGTAGGCGGCTTCTGCCCGCTGCCTGCCCTGTCCGCCCATGAGCCAGACCGACGCTTTGCCCGCCACCGAGCAGCACGCCGCAGCGGAGGACACCACGCATGCGCCAGCCGCCTGCGAGAACTGCAACACCGCGCTGCAGGGACATTACTGCCACGCGTGCGGGCAGTCGGCCCACAACCCGCTCAAGCATGTGGGCCACGCGATTGAAGAGGTGTTCGAGTCGTTCTGGCACCTGGACGGACGCATCTTCCGCACCTTGCGAGACCTGCTGATACCTGGCCGGGTAACAGTCAATTACCTCAAGGGCCACCGCGTGGGCTATGTGCAGCCGCTGCGGCTGTTTGTGATCCTTACCCTGTTCACGTTCTTTGTCGGCAAGCTCACGCTGCACGTCAACGACATGACGGTGATGGGCATTGACGGCGATTCGGCTTTTGCGAACGCCACCACCGTGGCCCAGGTGGAGACGCTGCGTGCAGCACAGGTGGCCGAGATCCAGAAGCAGAAGGGCGATGCATCCAACGGCGCTGCCGCCTTCGGCATTGCCATGGCCGCCGTGAACACCGCTGCGGCGCAGCGCATCGCACAGCTCAATGAGCAGGCCCAGGCGCCGGCCAAGGGCACGGCAGAATCGGCCATGACGCGCGCATCACAGGCGGTCACGCGCGCCGCCGAGGACCAGAACGCCACGTTCTTCAACATTCCGGTCAACGGCAAGCCTTGGCATGCGGAAACCAACCCCGTTGTACTTCCCGGTTGGCCGCAGTTTGTCAGCAACTGGCTCAACCGGCGGTTGGCAAACGGCAACGCCAATGTCGCGCGCATGGGCAACAACACCGACCTGTACATGCAGGCCATCCTCACGGCGTTGCCGGGCGCGCTGTTCTTCCTGATGCCACTGTTTGCGCTGGTGCTGCGCGCGGCTTACATCGGGCGCGGCATCGGCTATCTGGAACACCTGGTGGTGGCGCTGTACAGCCACGCCTGGCTGATGCTGGTGCTGCTGACCACGTTCCTGACGATTGGCATCACCCAGGCCATCGGCAACTCGTTGCTGACCGCGCTCAGTTATCTCTTCCACATGGCGCTTTGGCTGACGATACCGGTGTATCTGTTGTGGATGCAGCAGCGCGTGTATGGCGGGCGCTGGTGGGTGACACTGCCGCGCTATCTGCTTATCGGCGGCATCTATTTCTGGCTGGTGGTGTTTGTGGTGATGTACGCGGCGCTGGCAGGGGTTTCTTCGTAGCGCAGCGGGGTTGCTGCTGCAGAGCAGCGGTTCGGCACTCGTGAGTGACCTTTGCAGCCCCGCATCCGCCTTCCTCCAGCTGCGGGAGAAGGCGGCACGCCGGCCACGGCTCAACTCAGCGCGCCGTCAACCGTGCGATCTTGCGGGCGTTTTCCGCAGTGTCGTCACTGCCCCCGCCAATGCGGGTGGCCAGCGCGGCGGCAATGGCGGCATGCGCATCGCGCAGCACCCCGGCTTCGTCCTGGCTGGCATCAACGATGTGTTTGTCGGGCAACTCAAGCTGCTGGAAGATCGCGCGGCAATGTTCCAGGTTCTGTGCCGTCTCGAAGTGATTGGGCTTGTCACCGCGGGCGCGGATGCGCTCCAGCCCCTGTTCCGGCAGCAGGTCGAGCAGCAGCAGCAGGTTCGGGCGCGGGGCGAAATCATTGGCGTGCAGCAGCTCGTCCAGCGGCAGGCCGGCGGCGCCCTGGTAGGCCACCATGGAGGGGAAATAGCGGTCAAGAATCACCACCTCGCCGCGCGCAAGCGCAGGCTTGATGACGTCTTCGACATGCTGGCGGCGGTCGTGCAGCAGGAACTCGACCTCCTGCTCCGGGCTCATGCGGCCGGTTGCGGCCGTCTGCCGCAGGCGCGTGCCCCACGGGCCATTGGTCGGCTCCTTGCCCAGGACGACGGTGGCCCCCGCCGCGTCCAGGATGCGGGCCACTGCATGCGCAAGGGTGGTCTTGCCAGCGCCATCAATGCCTTCGATGGCAATGAGCATGCCGCCGGGAATGTGTTCTTTGATCATGGCGCGTACTTTAAACGTTTGAGCGCCCGCGGTTGCCTGCTTTCAGGTTTTTGGGATTGCTTGCCAGCCGCCCTCACCCCGTGAACGGGCCGGGGCGTCAACGCAAGTGCCACTACGGGAACCGGGTTTCAGCGCGGCTTTTCCACGCAGGCGCCAGCCTCACAGAACGCATCGGCGCGCCGTTGCTGTTGCTCGGTCAGTTCCGGCGGGGGCCGGGCAACGGCTGACTGGATCTGGTCGCGGCCGTTGGAGAGCTTGTGCAGGCCCTTGGCGGCCGCCATCAGCCCGTAGCTGATGCCCATCAGCAGATAGCCGCCGCTCATGCTGACCTGCTCGGGCGTAGGCGGCTCGCTCCAGGATTTGCTGAAGCGGTTGGGCTGGGGCTGGACCGGATTCTTGAAGCGGTAAAGATCCAGCGGCTCATCTTCGGGCTTGAGCGCGCGCACTTCGCCCAGCGTGGTGACACTGCTGTCGGCCTGGACATGCGCCTGAAGATCATCCTGCACGGCATCCGTGGCCGGCACCGGCTGTGTGGGCGTGGCCTGTTGGGCCTGCGCCGTGCCTGCCAGCAGCAGGCCCACCATCATTGCTCCCTGCCAACCCCGTGCCATTGCTGTTGCCATCTCCGCCTCGTGTGCCGGGCTGAGTTTAAGCAGGCCGGCTTCAGATTTCGTTGTCTGCCCGCATGCGTTCAGCCAACAGCCGCAAACCTGTCTCACAGGCTGAGACCCATTTGTGCTTCCATGCCCCTCCTTTGATCGGCAGTTGCGTGCATGGCGTTCTCCCTCGCTCCCCGCACCGAAGCCAGCGAACGGGCGCTGGCAACCACCGACGGCCTACCCTCGCGTGACGGCTCGCTGCTGGGCAAACGCCTGGCCAAGCGCTACAGCGACCGTGTCACCGGCAGCTTCACCGTACCCGGCCGCGAAGGCCGCTATGCGCCCATTCCCGAGGATGTGCCCGAAGCGCTGAAAGCCGCGCTCAAGGCACGCGGCATCGAGCAGCTGTATTCGCATCAGGCCGAGGCGTGGGACGCCACGCAGCGCGGCGAACACGTCGCTATCGTCACCCCCACCGCGTCGGGCAAATCGCTGTGCTACACGCTGCCGGTGGTGAGCGCGGCCATGCAGGGCAATGCCAAGGCGCTGTACCTGTTCCCGACCAAAGCGCTGGCGCAGGACCAGGTGGCCGAGCTGCTGGAGCTCAACCGCGCTGGCGACCTTGGCGTCAAAGCCTTCACCTTTGACGGCGACACACCCGGTGATGCACGGCAGGCCATCCGCCTGCATGGCGACATCGTGGTCAGCAACCCGGACATGCTGCACCAGGCCATCCTGCCGCATCACACCAAGTGGGCGCAGTTTTTCGAGAACCTGCGTTATGTGGTGATTGATGAAATACACACGTATCGCGGCGTATTTGGCAGCCACGTCACCAATGTGATCCGCCGGCTCAAGCGCATCTGCGCGTTCTATGGCGTGCAACCGCAGTTCATCCTGTGCTCGGCCACCATCGGCAACCCGCATGCGCATGCCGAGGCGCTGGTGGAAGAGCAGGTGCATGCCATCACCGAATCTGGCGCGCCCACCGGCCCCAAGCACGTGCTGCTGTGGAATCCACCGGTCATCAATCCCGACCTTGGCCTGCGTGCCTCCGCACGTTCGCAGGCAAACCGCATTGCGCGCATCGCCATCAAGAGTGGGCTGAAGACCCTGGTGTTCGCACAGAGCCGCCTGATGGTGGAAGTGCTCACCAAATACCTCAAAGATATTTTCGACAACGATCCGCGCAAGGCGGCCCGCATCCGTGCCTATCGCGGCGGCTATCTGCCGACCGAGCGCCGCGAGGTGGAACGCGCGATGCGCGCGGGCGACATCGACGGCATCGTCAGCACCTCGGCGCTGGAGCTGGGCGTGGATATCGGCGCGTTGGACGTGGTGGTGCTCAACGGCTACCCCGGCAGCGTGGCGGCGACATGGCAACGCTTTGGCCGCGCCGGTCGCAGGCAACAAGCCGCGCTGGGGGTGATGGTGGCCAGCAGCCAGCCGCTGGACCAGTACGTGGTGCGGCATCCGGATTTCTTCGCCAATGCCACGCCCGAGCACGCGCGTATTTCGCCGGACCAACCGTTGATCCTGTTCGACCACATCCGCTGCGCCGCGTTCGAGTTGCCGTTCATGAGTGGCGAACCGTTCGGGCCGATTGATCCGCTGGTGTTTCTGCAGGCGCTGGCCGAGACCGAAGTCATCCACCAGGAAGGCGACCGCTGGGAATGGATTGCCGACAGCTACCCCGCAAACGCGGTGAGCCTGCGTGCGGTGGCCGATGGCAACTTCGTGGTGGTGGACCGCAGCGACGGCAAGCAGAAGATCATCGCCGAGGTTGATTACTCCGCCGCCGCGCTCACGCTGTACGAAGGCGCCATCCACATGGTGCAGAGCACGCCGTACCAGGTGGAGCGGCTGGATTGGGAAGGCCGCAAGGCCTACGTCACCCGCACGCATGTGGACTACTACACCGACAGCATCGACTACACCAAGCTCAAGGTGCTGGACCGCTTTGACGGCAATGTTGCCGGTCGCGGCGATTCGCATCACGGCGAAGTGCATGTGGTTCGCCGCGTGGCCGGTTACAAGAAAATCCGTTACTACACGCACGAGAACATTGGCTACGGGCCGGTCAACCTGCCCGACCAGGAACTGCACTCCACGGCGGTGTGGTGGCAGCTGCCACAGGCCACGTTGCTGCGCAGTTTCGCGCAGAAGCAGGATGCGCTGGATGGCTTCCTCGGTGCGTCGTATGCGCTGCACATCGTTGCAACCGTCGCGGTGATGGCCGACGCGCGTGACCTGCAGAAAGCGGTCGGTAATGGTGACGGCGCGTGGTTTGCGGTGGCCGACCAGACCGGCCGTGGTCAACTGCGCGGCACCGAGGCCGGCGAAGGCGCGGTGGAGCTGATGCAGAGTTTCGTGCCCACGGTTTATCTGTACGACAACTTCCCCGGCGGTGTCGGTTTGAGCGAACCGCTGTGGCAGCGCCAAGGCGAACTCGTACAACGCGCGTTGGAGTTGGTGGAGCGCTGCGATTGCACCGCCGGTTGTCCGGCATGTGTCGGCCCGGTGTTGGCCGCGCAGGAAGAAGGCAACGGCATCACCCCGCGCTCGCTGGCATTGCGGGTGCTGTCGCTGCTGTCGGACGAACGTTGCGGGCAGGTGCAGGATGTCGTGATGGATGAGGCGCTCGACCTGCTGCCATGAGCATCAGCCTGGACAAGCTGAAGGCGTTGCGAAAGCAGGCCGGGCATGCCGATAAAGCGCCTGCGGCTGCGCCGGCTTATCCGCCGGCTGAAGCCGTTGCGGGCACGGCCTCCACTATTGATTCCGCAGCCACCGCTACCGTTGCGGCGGCTGCGGATATCGCAGCGCCTGCTCCGGTCACAACGCGTGCGCCGGGCGTGCAACGTAAGTCACCACCGCGCGAAGAATCGGTATTCGGCTGGGTGGACAGCATCCAACACAAGCCCGCCGCGCCTGCACCTCGTGCGTCGGATGGCGGTGCATTGCGTCGCCTGTTGGCCACGCGCAATCGCGCAGTTGCCCCAGCACCGCGCGCCGAACGCAGCGGGCCGGTGGACCGCGACCTGCCCGGCACACAGCTCGCACCCGGCCTGTATCTGATCGAGGCATTTCTGCCGCAAGCGATTCCCACGCAGCCGCTGTCACTGGCTTTCAGCAAGCGGCCGGAAGAAACGGTGCAGCCCAGTGATCTGTTGTTTTTCGACACTGAAACCACCGGCCTGGCAGGCGGCACCGGCACGCGGGCTTTCATGATTGGCGCGGCCGACTGGCATACCGACAGCGCGCGCGGCGAAGGCCTGCGTGTACGTCAGCTGCTGATGTCCACGATGGGCGCGGAGAGCGCGATGCTGGAGGTGTTTTCCGGTTGGCTTTCGGCAGGCACGGTGCTGTCCAGTTACAACGGCCGCAGCTACGACGCGCCGCTGCTCAAAACCCGTTACCGCCTTGCACGCCGGGGCGATCCGATTTCAGCGTTGGATCATGTGGACCTGCTGTATCCCACCCGCCGTCGGTATCGCGGCACGTGGGAAAACTGCCGGTTGGCGACCATCGAGCGCAACCTGCTGCAGATTGCCCGCGAGGACGACCTGCCCGGTTCCGAAGCACCTGCCGCCTGGCTGGGCTATCTGCGCGGCGGCAGCGCCCGCAACCTGCGCCGCGTAGGCGAGCACAACCATCAGGACGTGGTGACACTGGCGCAGCTGTTTCTACGGTTGGTGCAGGCCGAAGCGGATGAGCGGGAAACGTTGGCGCTGGGGGATGAGCGCTGAGTTTCAGTGTTGGTGGGAGGCAGATGCTGGAAATGATTGCATCGTGATAGCACTCTCTTAGGCTTGGCCACGATCGTGCAGGGGGCTTTGGCTTTTGGGCTTTTGGGCTTTTGGGCTTTTGGGCTTTTGGGCTTTGGCTTTTGGGCTTTTGCTTTGGCTTCTCCCTTCTCCCCTTGCGGGAGAAGGTGCCCGAAGGGCGGAAGAGGGGGAGCGCTTTCAGCCTTTAAAGCCCCTCTCCCCAACCCCTCTCCCGTAAAGGGAGAGGGGCTTCAAGAGCAAAGCTTCCACCAGCCCTCTTACCCACGCACCTGCTTGGCCACGCCACTACGAATGGCCTGTTGAATCAACTGTTCTGCCTCCTGATTGGCACGAAGGCTGGCCGCTGCCTGTTGCCTGCCCAACTCCGCCTGCTGCCGGCCCAGCTCAGCCTGGCGCGATGCCAGACGCTGCATCTCCGCGCGCAGTTCGGGGTTGTCCATCTCACGACGCGCTTGATCCATCTCGCGTCGCGCCTGTTCCGCTGCACGACGCTGCTCTGCACTTGGCTCACCTGAGCGCAGCGCCAATTGCGCCTGCTGGTTTGCCAGTTCGCCGATGCGCGCACCAATCGCCCCCATGCGTCCACCGATTTCGCCTTGGCGCTCGCCGAGCTTGCCTTGCTGATCGCCCAGCTTGCCTTGGGCATCGCCCAGCCGCGTGGTTTCGGCGTACAGCTGTTCAAAGCGCGCCAGCGTGTCCGCATCACGCACCAGATAACGCCTGCCATCACGCCGCAGCAGCAACACCCCGTTGCCATCGTCCAGACGACGTGCCTGGCGCAAGTCGGTAACGGAGCCATTCATCACACTGTGGTCGCCCTTGATCAGCACATAGCCATCGGCATTGTGGTCATTGGAAAGATGGATCACGCCCTTCGTGTTGATCGGCTCATCGGACTCCTCATACGCGTCCGCTTCTTCGGGCGCTGCATCCGCTACCGCTGGTGCGGGCCGTGCCGCCGGCTGCGGCGCTGCAGCGGTGTGGGCACGCTCCTCAAGGGTGGCCACCACCGGGGCCGGCGGCGCGACAGGTGCTCGTGGAGCGGCAGGTGCGCTCGGTGGTGCCGGAGGTGCCGGCGGCACGGGCTGGGCGACCAGACGCATCGGCACCACGCCCACGATTGCCACAGCAGCCAGGATCAGGCCCGCCGTCATACGTGACAACGATGAAGTGTTCTGCAACATGAGCAATCTCCGCTTGAGACTGAGGAAAGAGGGGGATGCGCTGGCCAGGCCGGCGCCCGGTCGCGGTGCAACGCCCAACTGCAACAGCAGGCGTCCGTAGTGCTGGCGACAATGCCGGTTGCCGGCGACGACAGCAGCATCCACGGCGGCCTCGCGGGCAATGCCGTACTCCCGTGCGGCGATGTGGATGAGCGGGTGGAAGAACAGCAGGTGCTGAGCAAGCGCCGGCACCAGGCCGAGCCACAGGTCATGCCGCTGCAGGTGCACCAGCTCATGGGTCAATGCCATGTCCAGATCGTCATCGCCCATGCGTTGCAGGCCCCGCGCGGGCAGCAGCAGCACGGGGCGCCACGGGCCGATGAGCTGTGGGGAATCGATGGCGGCACTGAGCATCAACCGTGGTGCACGCGGCAGACCGTGCGCTTCAGAAGCCAATTGCAGCGCGGCGTTGAGCTTGTGGTCGTTGCACGGCTGCGCGTTGTGCAGCAACGTGCGGCTGGCGCGCCATGCCACGAAGGTGCGCAGCGCCATCACAACGACACCGGCCAACCACAACGCCATCAGCAGCAATTGCCATGACCAACCCGTGTCTACCGGCAGCGGCTTCATCACGACCAACGGTGCGGCATGTGCAGTGAGCGCAGCGGTAGCGGCCTGCTGCAGCACGGTTACCGATTCGGCCGCCGGCAGCAGCGGTAGCTCCAGCGGCGTGGCCCAGAACAGCCCCACGACCGCCTGCAGCGCCACCAGCCACCACAGGCCGCATTGCGTGCTGGCCGGCAGCCGCCGCACGTAGCGGCACAGCAGCCACACCACGGCGGTCAGCGCGATGGTCTGCACGCTGGTGGCCAACAGGCGGTTGCCCAACAGTTCGAGCATCGTGTCCATGACTCAGTCCTCCCGGCGCTGCGATTGCAGCTTGCTGACCAGCGCTTCCAGTTCGGCCAGTTCGTTGTCGCTCACCTGTGCCTTCTCCGACATCCAGGTCACGAACGGCGAGATGGACCCCTGCAGAGTTTTCTCGACAAAGCTGCCGACTGCACTGTTCACCACGTCCTGCTGCTCGGCGGTGGTGTGGTAGCGGTACACGCCCTCCTGCGCGGCGCGCTGCAGGTAACCCTTGGTGCGCAGGCGTTCCATCATCGTCAGCACGGTCGAACGGGCCAGCCCGCGCGACTCGCCATAACGCGCTGCAACCTCACCCACGCTGGTGGGCTCGTTCTCTCCGATGTACTGCAGCAGGGCCAGTTCCTGGTCCCCGACGGTCTTGCGGCGCATGGCCGACTCCAGTGACTACACTTGTCGCCACCGTAGTGATGACTACAAATGTAGTCAATAGGCCGATCGACACCCCGCCGCGAGAAGGCTGAATGCTTCAGCTTGGCTCTTCTGCTCGGCTCCCCGTGCCGGCTGGATCACCTGCAGAAGATCAGCCGTCGAGCACCGTTGCTACCTGTGCAGGTGGAAACACCGCACACATCCGGTTTCGACAAGCCCCGCCTCAGCTGATCTGGCTCTCAATCTGCCAACGCACGAACTCGCTCTCGAATTCGGCCAGGCTGATCAGGCCGACACAGGCATGCGCACCTATCGGCAGTGCTTCGCCACGTGCCAACCGTCGCGCCAGCAGCACGGCGGCGAAGGTGGGGATTTCCGGGCCATGCAGCATTGGTGCGGTGAGGTCCCAGTGCACGGTGTGCGCAACACCGCCACGCTGGCCGCGCAGGGTCACGCGCATGCCGCCCAGGTCGGTGCCGAAGCGATCAAAGCAACGCCCCGCGCGCGCAAACACACCGGCCAGCGCTTGCATCGGCAACGGCAGGCCGACACGACGCAACCACGCGATGGCTGCGAGGCAACGCGCCAGGAATGGCAACTCCAACGCCGCACGAAAACGCACCGTGCGTACGCCCGGATAGCGTTGCACCAGCAGGTCGTGATCGGGCACATCGCAGGCCGACGCCAATCGCGGGCCGATGTGGGCAAAACGCACCGGCTGCGGATTGGCCCAGCCGATCACGCGTTGCCAGCGCCCGTCCATCCAGCAGTCAAATCCCTGCCCGCAGTACGACAGCACTGCACGCACCGTGGCCATGCCCAGCGGCGTGGCCTGAGCCGGCGCGATGACCATGTCGATGCTGTGCAGCTGCTCGAACTGCGGCGCCAGTGCATCCACAACGGCGCTTGAAAGCCCCGGCAGCGTGCTTGCGCCGCTGATGGCACTGCGCTGTGCTTGGCGTGCGGCTGCATCCACCTGCGCGGGAAAATCGCGGACGAAATCACGGCCGTCGGCAAGGTCGATGTAATGCATGCCGGCCTGCAGACAGGCACGGGCGACATCAAAGCCCTGCCCTTGAAATGGCCCCGCCGTGTGGATGACCAGTTGCGCGCGCGTCGCTGCAAGCGCCACTGCGAAATCCGGATCGGCAGTATCCAGCCTGCACAGCTCGATGCATGCCAGATCCACACCCGGCAGTTTCCCTGCAGCCTGCGCAGGATTGCGACCCGCGGCGATGACGGTGATGCCGGGCGTGATCGACAGCGCGCGCACGATGCGTGCGCCGAAATGGCCGTAGCCACCCAATACCAGAACTCGACAGCTTTCCTGCTGTGGCATCACGACATCCTGCAGGTACGAATGCCGTGATTATCCGGGAGTTGCTGCAAAGAAGGGGCCGAGTCTGAGCCCGGCACACGCTTACCCCTTCCGTGCGCCACGCCGCTTGGCACTCACCCGCGCGGGCCACCCATCACCGGCAGCACCACGCCGCTGATGTAGCTGGCCGTCACCGGCGAGGCCAGGAACACATAGGCCGGCGACAGTTCTTCCGGCTGCGCTGGCCGGCCCATGTCGCTGTCCTTGCCGAACTCGGCCACATCTTTGGCCTGTTTGTCGGCGGGATTCAACGGCGTCCACACCGGACCAGGTGCCACACAGTTGACGCGGATGCCACGTGGCAACAACTGGCTGGCCAGCGAAAGGGTAAACGCATGGATCGCGCCCTTGGTCGCCGAATAGTCAATCAACGCCTTGCTGCCGAAGAGGCCGGTCTCCGAGCCGGTGTTGATGATGCTGGCGCCATTGCCAAGATGCGGTAGCACCGCGCGTGCCATGTGGATGTAACCGGCAATGTTGGTCTGCAGGGTTTCCTGCAGGTGCTCATCGCCCAGGTCTTCGAGCCGGTCGCAATGCAGCTGGAAGGCGGCATTGTTGACCAGGATGTCGATGCCGCCGAATTTTTTCACCACCTGTTTCACTGCCTTGCTGCAGAACGCGGGGTCGCGCACGTCACCGCTGATGGCCATGCTGCGCGTGCCTTCGTTGCCGATGTGCTCACACGTGACACGTGCATCTTCGTGTTCGTCCAGATACAACACCGCCACGTCCGCGCCCTCGCGTGCGAACAGCACCGCCACCGCACGGCCGATGCCGGAATCGGCGCCGGTGATGATCGCGCGCAGGCCCTGCAGCTTGCCGCTGCCCCGGTAGGACGGCGCCAGATAACGGGGCTCCAGCTGCAGCTCGCTTTCGCTGCCCGGTTTATCCAGCTGCTGCGCCGGCATTTTTTCAGGCTGCTTTCGCGTACCGGCCTGCACGGGTTTGGTTTTTCCCGGCTTGGCCGGCGCTGCGGCATCTTTCTGCTGCGTCTGCTGCTGCAGCCGGCGCTGTCGCGCGGCGGTGCTGGCCGCGCTGGAAGTCGCCGGGGTTGGTGCAACCTGCTTTGCCGCCGCTTTGCCTGCGCGGGTCTTCTTGCGGACAGCCATGCTCATTCTCCTTGGAGAGCTACGTCACCGGGTTCAATGCGGCGTGCCTTCGGTGTGACGCGCACAGTGTTCGCAGCAATAGATCTGCCCATCGGCTTCCACGCCATGGCCGATGATGGCGCATTCACAGTGCGCGCAACGCGGTGCCAGCAGGTGGATGGCGCATTCGAACGAATCGAAGGTGCGGGTCACGTCCCCTTGGGTGACGGTGAAACTCCCGGCATAGGTGTTGCCGCATACATCGCAGGTGCCCATTGCATCGCCCTCTCGTTGCTCGTTGGATGGCGGCCAGTGTGCCGATCACGCCGCTGCCGCACGGGTGAAGAAAGGTGGTGAAGATGTGGAGTTCATCCGTTGCTTACAGGCCGGAAGCGATGCTCATGGCTCTTCATCGCACCTGTTTGGAGTACGCCATGTATCGTCTGCTCGCACTGCCCGCTGCCGCCCTGCTGCTGTCGGCCTGCAATTCCGCCTATGTCACCGACATACAGCCGATTGACGGCGTGATCTCCGGCCAATGCCACGTGGATACGGTGCGCGGCGCGGTAGGCTTGGCCGCCTCCCCGGGCACGGTTGAACGCGCGCGGGTGGACAGCGACAGCCTGGACGTGAATGTCGTGCGCGGCGGCGAACAGGCCGATGGCCATGCCAATTCGGTGGATGTGCCGTCCTCGACCAGCGGCGGCAGCCAGCTGACCATCGAGACGGGCCGCACCAACAACATCACGGCAATCTACTGCGGCTGATCGCGTCGCTGCGCGCGGTGACCCGCACGCAGGAAGGCCAGCGCGGCTTTCTCCCATTGCCGCGCGCCGCGCAGCCCGCACAACACCTGCAGCCGGCCCTGCCGCCAGCCGCTGAACACGCACGGGTCGATATAGGCCTTGCGACACACCGCCGGGGTGTTGCCCAGCACCGCCGCCACCGTTGCTATGACCTGGTTCTGCTGCGCGGCCAGTGACCGTTCGCTGGCATCGTCGGCAACCGGCAGCTGCGCCAGTTCGTGCAACGCCACCAAGGTGCCACCCCAGGTACGGAAGTCCTTGGCGGTGAAGTCGCCGCCGGTCAGCGCTTTCAGATACGCATTCACGTCGCCGGAATCCACCGCGTGCACGGCGCCATCGTCATCGCGGTACTGGAACAGCATCTGCCCCGGCAATTGCCGACAGCGGCGGATCAATCGCACCAGACGCGCATCATCGATCACCAGCTCCTGCTCCTGCCCGGACTTGCCGCGAAAGCGCATCAGCAGCCGGCCATCGCGCACCGCCTGCAGGTGACGGTTGCGCAGCGTGGTCAGCCCATAGGAATGATTGTCACGTGCATAGGCATCATTGCCCACGCGTGCCAGGGTCTGGCCCATCACCGTCACCACCAGCGCCAGTACTTTCTCGCGTGGCAACCCCGGCAGGGACAGATCCTGCCGCACCTTGCGCCGCAATGAGGGCAGTGCCTTGCCGAACGCCAGAATGCGGTCGAACTTGCCATCGCTGCGCAGCTGTACCCAATCGGTGTGATAACGGTATTGCTTGCGCCCGCGTGCATCGCGCCCGGTGGCCTGCAGGTGGCCGTCGGCGCGGGGGCAGATCCACACCTGCGTATACGCCGGTGGAATGGCCAGGCGGCGGATGCGTTCCAGCGTGGCCGCCTCGCGCACCACCTTCTTGCCCTGCAGATAACGGAAGCCTTTGCCCGCACGCACACGCGAAATCCCCGCCAGCTGGTCGCTGACATGCCGCAACCCGGCATGACGCGCCGCGTGCGGAGCATCGTTGTTCGACTGCGCGCTCATGAAATGCGTCCGTCCATTGATCGTCATTGTCCAGAACCGCTGCTGCATGCACCGTCAAGGCCACGGCCGCAGCGGTCCGCTTGGCGATATGCTTGCAGCGTCACCCAACACGCACTGGAGTACCGATGCAGTTCCCGACGACGACGCGCGGCCTTCGCCGCCCCGCCGCCCTGATTGCCGCGCTTTCATTGATGCTGGCACTGGGCGCCTGTGCAGGCCCGGCCCCGGAAGAGCAGGAAGAAGCCCTGGACAAGGCACAGCAGGCCGCCACTGCGGCTGCCACACCCGACCCGGGCACCGCCACCCCGCCACCGCCGGCCAGCTGCGACGCCAGCCAGGTGCAGGGCCTGGTCGGCCAGGCATGGTCCGAGGCGCTGCAGACGCAGGCCAAGGAAGATGCCGGCGCCAGCGATGTACGCACGCTCAAGCCCAACCAGGCGGTGACGATGGAGTTCATCGGCGAGCGCCTGAACATCGAAACCGATGACAAGGGCGTCATCACCGGCCTGCGTTGCGGCTGAACAGGCAACGACCAAAGCCTTGCCCTGCAAGGCTTTGGTTGCGCAAGCAACGATGTATTGCGGCGCTGCAACAACTGTGATTTAGTCGAGCGCATCCGGTGACCTCAGGTGCGCTCCAGGTAGAGCACACCATGTGCATTGGGTGAGCGCGAGGGCGCCAGCGCTGGCAAGCACGCTGCACAAGCGATGTTGACCAGCCTTACCCCAAACAGCCGGACGATGCGGAACGGCGCGCCTCACCTTCGTGTGCATGGCGTGTCAGGCGAGCGGGCAGGAGTGTCGCCGCTCACCTGACATCGCTGAGAGGCACAGATGGCCGCTGGTACACCGCAAGGGCTCTACGACCCGCAAGACGAACGCGACGCCTGTGGTTTTGGCATGGTCGCCCAGCTTGATGACCAACCCTCCCGCCTGTTGGTGGACACCGCCATTGCCGCGCTGTCGCGCATGACCCACCGCGGTGGCGTCGCTGCCGATGGCTTGACCGGCGACGGCTGCGGCCTGCTGCTGCGTAAACCCACCGTGTTCCTGCGGCAGCTGGCCGAAGAGGCCGGCATCCGCATCGGCCCCAACTTCGCTGCAGGTGTGGTGTTTCTGCCGCACGATGCCGATGCCGCACAGCGATGTCGCGACGAACTGGATGCACAACTGCGCAACGCCGGCTGCCAGCCGCGCGGTTGGCGCAAGGTGCCTACCGATGACAGTGTCTGCGGTGAACTGGCCCGCGACACGCTGCCGCAGATTGAACAGGTGTTTGTCGATGCCGACGTCAGCCAGAGCGCCGAGCAGTTTGCACTGGCGCTGTTTCTGGCACGCCGCCGCAGCGAGCAGCAACTGCGCGACATCGCCGATTACTACGTCACCACGCTCAGCCCGGATGCCATCAGCTACAAGGGCATGGTGCTGCCGGACAAGCTGAGCACGTTCTTCCCGGACCTGCAGCGCCACGAGCTGGCCTCCAGCGTGGTGGTTTTCCATCAACGCTTTTCCACCAACACCCTGCCGCGCTGGCCGCTGGCGCATCCGTTCCGCCTGCTCGCCCACAACGGCGAGATCAACACCATCGAAGGCAACCGCCACTGGGCGCAGGCGCGCAGCAAGGTGTGGAAAACGCCGAAGTTCGACATCGCCGAGTTCGACCCCGTCATCTCGATGCACGGCTCCGACTCGCAGAGCATGGACAACATGCTGGAACTGATGGTGGCCGGTGGCATGGAGCTGATCCAGGCGCTGCGCATTCTGGTGCCGCCGGCAACGCAGTCGCTGGAGTTCAAGGACGCCGACCTCGCCGCCTTCTACGAGTTCTATGGTCTGAACACCGAGCCGTGGGACGGCCCGGCCGGCATCGTTGCCTGCGATGGCCGCTACGCCGCCTGCACGCTGGACCGCAACGGCCTGCGCCCGGCGCGCTGGATGCTGACCTCCGACCGCCACTTCCTGGTGGCCTCGGAGGCGGGCGTGTGGGAAGTGCCGGCCGAGCGCGTGGTGCGCAAAGGCAAGCTGGGGCCGGGCCAGATGATGGCCATCGATCTCAAGCGCGGCGACCTGCTCGACTCCGACGCCATTGACCGCATCAACCGTGCGCGTGCGCCTTACAAGCAGTGGCTGCATCAGGGCGTCACTTATCTGCAGACCGAGCTGATCGACCCGTCGCTGGCCGAAGAGCCGTTCGACGAGCCCACGCTGCGCAGCTATCACAAGCTGTTCCAGCTCACTTCCGAGGAAGTGGAACAGGTGCTGCGGCCGTTGGCCGAAATCGGCCAGGAAGCCACCGGCTCGATGGGCGATGACACGCCCATCGCGGTGCTCAGCCGCCACACGCGGCCGCTGTACGACTATTTCCGCCAGGCATTCGCGCAGGTCACCAACCCCCCCATCGACCCGCTGCGCGAAGAATGCGCGATGTCGTTGAGCACCCAGCTGGGCAAGGAAACCAACATCTTCCACGCCGGCCCGGAGACAGTGAACCACGTCATCCTCAACTCGCCGGTGCTCAGCCAACGCAAGCTGCGCCAGCTGTTGAAGATGGAGCAGTACGTTGAACGCAATCGCCTGATCGACCTGTCCTACAGCGTTGAAGAAGGCATCAAGGCCGGCATCGAGCGCATCTGCGCGCAGTGCGAGCAGGCCGCACGCGATGGTGCGGTGATGCTGCTGTTGTCTGACCGCTATCCGGTGCCGGAACGGCCAATGGTGCATGCGCTGCTGGCCACCAGCGCGGTGCATCACCACCTGTCCACGGTGGGCCTGCGTTGCGACGTCAACCTGATCGTTGAAACCGGCACCGCGCGCGACGCGCATCACATGGCCTGCCTGCTGGGCTATGGCGCCACGGCGGTGTATCCGTATCTGGCCTACCAGACGCTGTTCGACATGGGCCGGCGCGGCATCCTGCAGCTGAAGAAGGGCGGTGAGGTTTCGCAGATTGGCCGCAGCTACCGCAAGGGTATCTACAAGGGCCTGAGCAAGATCATCTCCAAGATGGGCATCTGCACCGTGGCCAGTTATCGCGGCGCGCAGTTGTTCGAGATCATCGGCCTGGACCCGGACGTGGTGCAGCTGTGCTTCCCCGATGCCACCGCGCGCATCGGCGGCGTCAACCTGGCGCGGCTGGACACCGAGGCGCAGGAGCTCACCGTGCGCGCATGGAACGCGCTGGCGCCGGCTGAAGTGGGTGGCCTGCTCAAGTACGTGCACGGCGGCGAATACCACATGTACAACCCGGACGTCGTGCTGACACTGCAGCGCGCCTCGCGTACCGGCAAGGCGGAAGACTGGCGCGCGTACCGGGACGCGGTGCATTCGCGTCCGACCTCGGCGCTGCGCGATCTGCTGCAGCTCAAGCCCGCTGCCACGCCGACGCCACTGGCGGAAGTGGAACCGGCGCAAGCGCTGTTCAAGCGTTTCGACACCGCTGCCATTTCGCTCGGCGCGTTGTCGCCGGAAGCGCACGAAGCGCTGGCCATTGCGATGAACCGCCTTGGCGGTCGTTCCAACTCCGGCGAAGGTGGCGAAGACCCGGTGCGTTACGGCACCGAGAAGCGCTCCAAGATCAAACAGGTGGCATCGGGCCGTTTTGGCGTCACCGCCGAATACCTGGTCAATGCCGAGGTGCTGCAGATCAAGGTCGCCCAGGGCGCCAAGCCCGGCGAAGGGGGCCAGCTGCCCGGCCACAAGGTCAACGAGCTGATCGCGCGGCTGCGCTATGCAAAGCCGGGCATCGGCTTGATTTCGCCGCCGCCGCATCACGACATCTATTCCATCGAAGACCTCGCACAGCTCATCTACGACCTGAAGCAGGTCAATCCCGATGCGCTGGTGTCGGTGAAGCTGGTGTCGCATGCCGGCGTGGGCACCATTGCTGCGGGCGTGGTCAAAGCCGGTGCCGATCTGATCACGGTGTCCGGCCATGACGGCGGCACCGGTGCCTCGCCGATCAGCTCCATCCGTTATGCCGGCGTGCCGTGGGAACTGGGCGTGGCCGAGTCGCATCAGGCATTGATCGGCAACGACCTGCGCGGCCGCACGCAGCTGCAGACCGACGGCGGTTTGAAGACCGGCCTGGATGTGATCAAGGCAGCACTGCTGGGCGCGGACAGCTTCGGCTTCGGCACCGGGCCGATGATTGTGCTGGGCTGCAAATACCTGCGCATCTGCCACCTCAACAACTGCGCCACCGGCGTGGCTACGCAGGACGAACGCCTGCGCGAGGGTTACTTCACCGGCCTGCCCGAGCGTGTGGAAAACTTCTTCCGGCTGCTGGCTGAAGAGGTGCGCGAATGGCTGTCGTACCTGGGCGTGCGCTCACTGGATGAAATCGTCGGCCGCACCGATCTGCTGGAGCAGCTGGAAGTCTCGCCGCGTGAAGGCGTCAAGGTGGATCTGTCGCGGCTGCTGGCACCGGCCCGTTATGAAGGCCCGCATTGCGCAGCGCAGCGCCTGTATCAATCACCGGACAGCCTGGCCACGCAGATGGATACGCTGCTGGCCGACGCCATCGCCCATAAACGCGGCGGCGATCATCGCTTCCTGATCCACAACACCGACCGTTCAATCGGCACGCGCCTGTCCGGCACCATCGCCCGTGCGCATGGCAACCACGGCATGAATGATGCGCCGTTGAACCTGCGTTTCCGTGGCACGGCCGGGCAAAGCCTGGGCGCTTTCAACGTGGATGGTTTGAACCTGGAAGTGGAAGGCGAGGCCAACGATTACGTCGGCAAGGGCATGGCCGGTGGCCGGTTGGTGGTGCGTCCGCCGCGTGGCGCGCGCTTCGAGGCCCGCAACACCGCCATCATCGGCAACACCTGCCTGTACGGTGCCACCGGCGGCGAGCTGTTTGCCGCAGGGCGGGCGGGCGAACGCTTCGGCGTGCGCAACTCCGGCGCGCTGGCGGTGATTGAAGGTGCCGGCGACCACTGCTGCGAGTACATGACCGACGGCATCGTCGCCGTGCTCGGCAAGGTCGGCCTGAACTTCGGTGCCGGCTTCACCGGTGGCTTGGCGTATGTGCTGGATATCGACCGTGATTTCGTGGACCGCTACAACCATGAGCTGATCGACATCCACCGCATCTCGGCCGAAGGTTTCGAGAACCATCGCCAGCATCTGCATACCTTGATCAGCCGTCATCGCGAACTGACCGGCAGCATCTGGGCGCAGCAGATTCTGGATGAATTCCGCGATTACGTCGGCAAGTTCTGGTTGGTCAAACCCAAGGCCGCCAGCATTGAATCGCTGGCTGCGGCCCTGCGCAACGCCGCCTGATGCATCTCCCCCTCTCCCGCCCGTGGGAGAGGGCCGGGGTGAGGGTGCTTTGGAAGCAAAGCCCCTCATCCGCCCCTTCGGGGCACCTTCTTCCGCGTGCGGGAAAAGGAGCCTCCCAGACGCAACGAGTTCCCCATGAGCCGCAAACAAGCCTTCCAGTTCCTCGACCTGCCCCGCACCATGCCCCAGCGCATTCCGGTGGAACTGCGCACGTCCGGCGATTGGGGCGAGTTGTACGGCAAATTCGACAAGGCCGATGCGCAGTACCAGGCCGGACGTTGTCTGGATTGCGGCAACCCGTATTGCAGCTGGAAGTGCCCGGTACACAACGCCATCCCACAGTGGCTGCAGCTGGTGCAGGAAGACCGCATCCATGAAGCGGCCACGCTGTGCCATTCCACCAATCCACTGCCGGAAGTGTGCGGCCGTGTGTGTCCGCAGGATCGCCTGTGCGAAGGCAGCTGTACGCTGGAGGAATTCGGCGCGGTCACCATTGGTGCGGTGGAGAAGTACATCGTCGATACCGCCTTGGCCACCGGCTGGAAGCCGGACCTGCATGCCGTGCAGCCCACCGGCCAGCGCGTGGCCATTGTGGGTGCCGGCCCTGCCGGCCTGGCCTGCGCGGATCGTCTCGCGCGTGCCGGCATTCAAGCGGTGGTGTTTGACCGCTACGAGCAGATCGGCGGGCTGCTGCAGTTCGGCATCCCCAGTTTCAAGCTGGACAAGAGCGTGATTGACCGCCGGCGCGAGATCCTTGAAGGCATGGGCGTGCAGTTCCGTCTGGGCGTGGAGATTGGCCGCGACATCACCATCGAACAGCTGCAGGCCGACCATGACGCGGTGTTTCTCGGCACCGGCGCGTACCGTTACACCGACGGCGGCTTGATTGGCCAAGACCTGAAAGGCGTACTGCCGGCGCTGCCGTTTCTCGTGCAGAACAGCCGCATCGTCAGTGGCAACGATCCGCACGGCCGGCCGATTGCCGGTTGGGAAGACCAGATCGCCCTGCCCGACCTCAACGGCAAGCGGGTGGTGGTGCTCGGCGGTGGCGACACCGGCATGGACTGCGTGCGCAGCGCCATCCGCCTCGGCGCGGCACGTGTGACCTGCGCGTATCGTCGCGACGAAGCCAACATGCCGGGCTCCGCACGCGAGGTTGCCAATGCCCGTGAAGAAGGCGTGCGCTTCCTGTTCAACCGTTTGCCACAGGCCATTGAGGCCGGCGCCGATGATGAAGTGATCGGCGTGACCGTGGTGGAAACACGGCTGGGCGAGCCCGACGCCACTGGCCGTCGCAATGCGGAAGCCATTGAAGGCAGCGAGTCGCTGTTGGAAGCGGACGTGGTGATCATTGCGTTTGGCTTCTCACCGACATTGCCGGAGTGGCTGTCCTCGCAGGGCGTGGAAGCCACCGCCAATGGCCGCATCGTGGCCGGCGGTGCCGGCCGCCTGCCGTACCAGACACACAACGCCAAGTTGTTTGCCGGCGGTGATGCGGTGCGCGGTGCGGACCTGGTGGTGACTGCGGTTGCTGAAGGCCGCGATGCGGCGGAAAGCATTGTGGCGTTGTTGAAGCGGTAAGAGCCGCCCTCACCCCAACCCCTCTCCCGCCTGCGGGAGAGGGGCTTGAATCGATTGTTACGCGCTTTCCTAAGCCCCGTTCCTGTTCCTGTTCCTGCCGCTTGCGCGAGAGCGTCCGATGGACAGCGAGCCGATTGTTCGCAACCTGCTTTTCTCTCCCGCCTGCGGGAGAGGGGCATGAATCGATTGCCATCCGCTGCCCTCATCATGCGCTGGGCAGCATTCGGCTTTTTTCTGCGTGTTTCATGGGGTTTCCAGCGGAGCCATGCGCGCCCCTGCGTGGCACCATCACTGTGCGCGCTTCTGCCAGAACGTGGCAATGTCGCCCGGTGAATGCGCGCGTCCTTGATCCTGCCAGGAGCTGCTCGCAATGATTCACCTGTCGCTGGCCGACGCCGCCGCGCTGGTTGCTGATGTTCTGACCAACGTTGGCTTTTCCCCTGATCACGTGCGCACGCTGACGCACACCATCGTTGCCGGCGAGCGCGATGGCTGCACTTCGCACGGTCTTTACCGCACGCTTGTGTGCGCGCATTCGTTACGCGTCGGCAAGGTTGATGGCCACGCGGTGCCACAGGTGCACGATCAGGCACCGGCCATTGTCCGCGTTGATGCAAAGGGCGGTTATTCGTTGCTCGCGTTCGAGGCCGGGCTGCCGCACTTGATCGATAAGGCGCGCAGCAACGGTATCGCGGCGATGGCGATCAACCACTGCGTGCACTTCTCCGCGCTGTGGCCGGAAGTCGAACAACTCACCGACGCCGGCCTTGTCGGCCTGGCCTGCAACCCCAGCCATGCGTGGGTAGCGCCCAATGGTGGGCGCGTGCCGCTGCTGGGGACCAATCCGTTCGCCTTCGGCTGGCCGCGCCAGGGACAGCCGCCATATGTCTTCGACTTTGCCACCAGTGCGATTGCGCGCGGCGAGATCGAACTGCGCCGGCGCGCCGGTGAATCCATTCCACCCGACTGCGCCATTGATGCCGATGGCAACGCCACCACCGATCCGCAGGCCGTGGTGGATGGCGGCGCCATGCTGACCTTCGGTGGCCACAAGGGCTCGGCGCTGTCGACGATGATCGAGCTGATTGCCGGGCCGTTGATCGGCGACCTCACCAGCCTGGAATCACTGCATCACGATGCCGGCGCGGGGGGCTCGCCCTATCACGGCGAGCTGATCCTGGCGTTGGATCCCACACGTTTCACGTCCGGCGATACGGCAGCGCACGCCGCACGTGCCGATGCGCTGCTGGATGCCTTTGCGCCCAGTGGCGCACGCCTGCCTTCGCAGCGACGCTATGCCGCCAGAGTGAAGAGCGTGGCCGAAGGGGTGAGCATTCCCGTGCAGCTGCATGCGGAGCTGCTGGCCCTGCGGGATGACCCCGCCGCGCGGGTCGTGCCTGGCTGATTGCAGCGCAGGAATGGATGCGCCTCTCCCGCTGTCGAGAGAGGCGCAGGACCGACGGCGCTGTGTCGCACGCACTTACGCCAACAGCCAAGCGCCGAATACCGGGCCAGCCGAGTAGCCCGCTTCCGGCGCGATGTGCACCTGCCATCCCTCTGCTGGCGCTTTCTGCAGCGCGGCAGGAAGCGGATAGTCCACATCCACGAAGCGGTCGCCGCGCCCGCCGTCCAGCACTTCGTTGGCCAGCACCACGCCATTGACCGCAATCGCAAACCGGCGGCGGTGTTCTTCGCCCCAGTAACGCAGTCGCAGCACCGTTGCCGCGCGCGTTCCTTGAAGCACGAACGCCATGCTGCCGCCCGTACGCACATCGCGGCCCTTCTGCCGCCGGTAGGCCAAGGCGTAGGAGTTGCCGGTGGTTTTCAGTGCATGGGCCGACTCGTCGGCGTCATCACCCAGCTGAAGATGATCGATCTGACGCTCGGCCAGCCTGTCCTGGCTGGCGGCGGCCGCAGCCTGCTCGCTTTCACGCCGCGCTATCGCAGCGTGATCCAGATGGCGGAAATAGACGGCGTGGCGCCGATCATGCAGCCCGTGAAACGGCGCGAACCGCAGCCCGTCCGGATGCGAGAGCAGCGTTGCGACGAACGTGTCCGAGGCATCTGCTGCTGCAAAGGCCGATGCCATCGCATCGGCCGCAATCCACGGTTCCACACCCTCCCACGGCTTGTCCGCAGGGCCGAGATCAGCAGCCAACACGCATGGCCCGCGACGCAGCGCCACCACGGTGGCATCGTCACTGCAGGGTTCCACGCGCAACGGCATTGCGAACGCCAGCTGCACGCTGTCCCCGCTGCTCCACGGACCGGCCAACTCCAGGTAACCGTCGCGCGACTGCAGCTGCTGCGTCACGCCGTTGCGCAGCACGGTCACCGCCCCCGCCCATTTCGGTTGCCGGAAGCGAAGCTGCTTCAATGCCGCGCCGCGGTTTTGCGTGACCGTCAGGCGCACCTGCCCGTTGCCCGGCAACTGCGACTCCAGCTGCAGACCGATGCCTGTGCTGTCGTCGTCGAACGTAGCCGGGATGTACAGGTTGACGCTGATGGCACCGGCGTCCTGCCAGAAGATGTCTTCACTGAAATTGGCGTGGCTTTCCATGCCGGTTCCCACGCAGCACCAGAACTCACCTTCGGGTTTGGAATAACTGCGCGCCTCACCACTGAGCATCGGCGTCATGTAGGTGAAGCGTCCGCCGTCGGGATGCTGCTGCGACAACACATGGTTGTACTGCGCACGCTCGATGTAGTCGTAGTACCTGGCCTCGCCCGACCAGCGATACAGGTAACGCGACAACCGGATCATGTTGAGCGTGTTGCAGTGTTCGCAGGTCTGCTCGGTGAGATAGCGCGAGATCGTATCCGGGCCCTGGAAGTATTCGCGGTCGGCATTGCCACCGATGGCGTAGCTGTGATGGCCGGTCACCCGCTGCCAGAAGAACAAGGCGGCAGCAGCATCGGCGCGGCGTGCCTGCAGCTCGAACTGTCGCGCCACGCCCAGCAACTTGGGTATCTGGGTGTTGGCATGCAGGCGGTTCAACGCATCGTTGCCGGCCACCAGGGGATCAAGCACCTTTTCGTGGTTGAAGCGTGCGGCCAACTGCAGCCAACGCGTGTTGCCGGTACGCGCGCCCAACTCGGCCAGGGATTCCTGCATGCCACCGAACTCGCAGTCCAGCAGCTTCTGCATCTGCGCGTGGTCCAGCGGCCCCAACTTGCTGTCGATGTACACCGCAATACCTTCCAGCACCTGCAATGCCTGTGCATTGCCGCAGCAGCGGTGTGCGTCGAGCAGGCCGGCCAGCAGCTTGTGCCAGGTGTAGAACGGCGCCCAGCTGCCATTGAGGTCGAATGGCAACGCGCGGATGTCACCGCGCGACACTTCATCCAGCACCACCCGACCGCCTTCCACGCTGCCGTCGGCACGCTTGCGGGTGAAGCCGGCCACATAGCCATCGCCACCGGCCTGCTGGCACGCATGCAGCTCGCTGACGATGTAGTTCACGCGGTCCCTGCAGTCGGCACTGTCGTTGCCGGCATGCATCAACGAAAGCGCGCTGAGGTAGTGGCCCAGCGTATGCCCGGCAATGGTGTCCGACTCCCAACCACCATAGACCTCGGCTTTCGCGGGCAGCCCGGCCTGGGTACGGAAGTTATGCAGCAGGCGGTCGGCCGACAGCTGCATCAGATAGCCGTGCGTGGCCTTTACCGAAGCGCTGAACACCGAGGGCGACAGACGCACCTGCTGGCCCAGGGAGCGGCGTGGCAGCGCGTTGGTCAATGCGGACGCCTTGGCCGGAAAACCAACCATACCCGCCGCCGCAGCCATTGCGCTCCATGCCAGAAAGCGGCGGCGGTCCAGCGTCATCGCAGTGTTGCGCTCACGTCCGCCGCGCCGGTCTGCAGTGCGCTCAGTCATTGTGTTCGACCTTCATCGGCGCATCCGGCAGACCTGCTGCCGCCTTGGCCTGGCTGACCATGAGGCGCACGTCTTCGCGCAGTTTGCCCGCGTCGTAAACGATGCCGTCCTTGATGGTGAAATCCACACCGCCTACGCGATGCACGCGATCAGTCTTGTCATCCAGCAGGATGGTGCCAGTGCCGTACAGCAGCTTGAGATTGGCGACCGGGTTGCCGCGCACCAGCACCAGATCGGCCTTGCGCCCTACCCGCACATTGCCGGCGCGGTCTTCGTGGCCGAGGATCTTCGCACCCACGCCGGTGGCGGCGTGCAGCACTTCCAGCGAGCTGAAACCGGCCTCTCGCAGCAGCTCCATTTCCTGCACATAGCCAAAGCCGTACAGGTTGTAGATATAGCCGCTGTCGCTGCCCACGCCGACCAGGCCACCACGGTTTTTGTAGTCGTTGACGAAGCGCATCCACAGCCGGTAATTGCTGCGCCAATCAACCTCATGTTCGGCGGTCCAGTCAAACCAGTAGGAGCCGTGATGATGGCGACTGGGCCGATAGAAATCCCACAGTGCAGGCAGGGTGTAGTCGCTGTGCCAACTTGCGTTGGTCATGCGCATCAGGTCGCGGCTGGCCAGGTAGGCCACGAAGGTGGGGCTGAGTGCGAAGTCACGCTCCAGCAGTTCATCCATCACCGCGTCCCAACGCTCGCTGTCCGGCTCGGCGGTCTGTTGCCACAGCCGTCCGGCCTCGGCAAAACGCCACTGCTCGTCGGTATTGTTGAACGCCACCGGCCACTGCTGCAGGCGACGGTCGGTGAACATGGCCTCCGGCAGCCCGTACCAGTGCTCCATGGAATCCAGCCCGTGCGCGGACGTCTTGAGCACGTTGGCGTAGGCCACCATCTGCTGCGAGTGATGCATGGTGGTGCGCATGCCGATTTTCTCGGCCTCGTCCAACGCGGCAAACAGCACGTCCTCGGGGATGGAGCCGATGAACTTGATGCCATCGGCGCCGCGTTTGCGCGCGTTGCGCACGGCATCGCGGGCCAGTGCGGGTGTGTTGATGCCCGGCTGGATGGCGTTGAAGAACGGGTAGATATCCAGACGTGGCGCGGCGATTTCATTGGCCTCGCTGCGGCGCTTCACATCGGCCATCCACTCGATGGGTTTGGCGCTGCCAAGCTCGCGGGCGGTGGTCACGCCGTGGGCAAGCCACAGTTTGAGAATGTATTCCGGCGGCACGCCCTGGCTGTCATCGTCGCCATGCAGATGCACATGGGTGTCGACAAAACCCGGTAGCAGGGTGAAGCCGGTGCCGTCCATTTCACGATCACCGGCGGCCACGCGCTTGCTGGGATCAATGCCGCCAGGTGCGCCGATGGAGCGGATCTCGGTGATGCGGTCGTTCTGGATCACCACGTCATACGGGCCCTGGATCGGCGCACCGGTGCCGTCGATGATGTCCACATTGCGGATGACCAGGCGCGCATACGGGCCCTCGCCCACATCGCGCTGCGGAATGTCGGCCGCGCTCTGCCCGGCTTGTGCGGCCCATGCATGGGCCAACATCACGCTGAGTGCACCTGCCCAGCATCGTTTGTTCAATCGCACCGTCCCCTCCTGCGCGTTGACGCGCCAAGTGCTTCCCGCAGGCACTGCCACGGGAAGCAACCGTTGATGTTTGATGACAACGGCACCGCGCCGCCGAAGCGACGCGGTGCCGGGCAGTCAGAACTTCACGCGCACGCCGAAGTTGTAGCGGCGGCCCAGCACGTCATACACGCCCACGTCGGTGTTGGCGTCACCGGCAAGGCCGGTACCGAGCAGCGGCGGCTGCTTGTCGAGCAGGTTGTCGATGCCGGCAAACAGCTGCAGGTGCTCGTTGAAGTCGAACGTCGCATTGGTGTCCACGTACCAGATGCGCGGCGCCTCATTGACCGCAGCGGTCAGGCCCGGACGCAGGTCGAAGCCATCAATCATGCGGCCCTGCAGACGCACCGACAGCGGCCCGCTCTTGTAGCCGGCGGTCAGGTTGAGTTTGAAGTCCGGGATCATGATCGCGCCGGTACCGCCGCCGCAACCGCCACCCATGTAGCCGGCGCAGTCCAGCGCGGGCTGGTTGCTGATCACCTGCATGGAGCGTTCAAACAACCAGCTGATCAGCAGCGTCAGCGATACATTGCCGTCATTGCCACCAATGCCCCACGGCACCGAGAAGCGGTAGTCGGTCTGGAAGTCCAGGCCGCGTGCCTTGAGCTTGCCGATGTTCTGCAGAGTGGAGCGCACGTCGTCGATCTGGCCATTGGGCAGGCGGATGATGGAGCGGCACGTGGTGGAGTTGGGATCCAGCTGGCTGAAGCAGTCACTGAGCATCTGGTTGGCGCTCAGGCTGGTGATGGCATCTTCCACTTCAACCTGGAAGTAATCCACCGCGAAGTTCAGCCCCTGCACCTGCGGGATGTTGAACACCGCGCCCACGGTGTAGGTGTTGGACTTCTCTTCGGTCAGGCTGGGGTTACCGCCGGTGGTGCGTTCAAAGCCCACCGAGCCCTGCGAGAAGTTCGGCAGATCCGCTGCGGGCACGCCCTGCTGGATGCACAGCTGCTGCTGCGCGGCGCTGGGGTTGGCCGAGGCGGTACACGGATCGACACCGGCGGTGAAGCCACGCGACTGCGGTGAGTACAGTTCATTCAAGGACGGCGCACGGATGGCGACGTTGTAGGCACCACGGAAGCGCATCCAATCCGTCGGCGCCCATTCCAGGCCGATCTTCCAGGTGTTGACGCCACCGATGGTGGAGTAGTCCGAGTAACGCGCCGCACCTTCAACGGCTAAGCTCTGCGCGAAACGTGCGCCACTGAGCAGCGGCACGCGGAACTCGGTGAATACCTCTCGCACGCTGTATTCGCCCGACATCGGCATCTGCGACACCGCGCCGTACTCGCCGGCCACATCCATCGGGCTGGGCTGGAACGCGTACTCGTCCTTGCGGTATTCGGCGCCGAAGGCCATGGCCACCGAGCCTGCCGGAAGATCGAACAACGAGCCGCTCAACGTGGCACCAATCACCGAACGGTCAAACGTCTCGGTGTGCGCACGCTGCGGGGTGAGGAACGCAGCAGAACCCGCGCTGATGGACCCCAGCCCGAAAATGCTGGCCGGCACGCAACCGCTGGCCTGGTTCACACACACCAGGTTGCCACTGCCATCGACGGTAGCGTTCAACGCCTGCGCCAGACGCGCCTGGTTGATCATGTTGTTCTGCGTGGTGTCGGTGCGGGTGTGCTGTTCCTGCACGAACGCATCCCAACGCCACCAATGGTCATTGCCCATCTCGAAGTCGCCACGCAGGCCACCGATGAGATTGCGGCTGACACGATCGTAGGTGTAGTAACGCGGACCGAGTTCATCAGCACGGCGACCCGCACCGACGATGCTGGCAGTGCCGTCACCATCGGCATCAAAGATGTGCGCGTTATCGGCAAAGAACTGCCGCACCGACGGCAGCAGCACCGGGTTGTTGGCGTAGTTTGGCACCAGCAGCGTCGATGAGCCGGCGCCCGGCGTGACCGGCGTGAATGAATCCGGTGCCTGCTGGTAACGGTTGGCCGAATCGGAGTAGTACAGCTCGGCATAGGCCTCGACTGCATCGTTGATCTTGTAGTTGGCCAACGCGGTGACCTGGGTACGCTCCAGCGGGCGCTGCAGGTAGTTCAGGTCGGCGTAGTTGTAGGCATCCTGCGGGTTGCAGTACGGCAACGGCGTGCCGTTTTCACCGAAGCGGATGCCGGTCATCGCACCGCAGTCGCCACCCGGGTTGAGGTTGACGCCCACCAGCGAGCCCAGCTGGCTGCCACTCAGGCCGATGCGCGTGCCGGGGATGGAGCCCGAGCCACCCGGCACCAGCTTGCCGTTGACGGTATCCAGCGGCACCTTGGAGAAATCGCGCGCGCCCTGCAGCACCGGGTCGCGATCGGTGCGGCTGAAGGAGACCACCGCATTGCCACGGTCATCGGCGAAGTTGCCACCCAGGGTGATGTCGTACTTGTCGAACGCACCGTCGCCTTCAGATGTCTGCCCGTGCGTGTAGGCACCTTCGAAGCCGCTGAAGTTCCGCCGCATGATGAAGTTGACGGCACCGGCAATGGCGTCTGAGCCGTACACCGCCGACGCGCCACCGGTGACGATCTCCACGTTCTCGATGAGTGCGTCGGGAATGGTGGCAAGGTCGACCACACCGTCGGAGTTGGCCGGCATGAAGCGGCGGCCGTTCACCAGCGTCAGCGTGCGGTTGGCACCGAGGCCGCGCAGGTTGGCGGTCAGCACACCCGAGCCACCACCGTTGTTGACGCTGGACGTGTTGCCGGCGGCCAGCTGCGGGAACTCGTTGAGTACTGTTTCGATGGTGGCGCTGCCGGAGGCCTGGATGTCCTCGCGGCTGACCATCGTGGTCGGGCTGGGTGCGTCCAGGTCGGTACGGATCAGGCGCGAGCCGGTCACCATCACCGCATCAAGGCTTACCGCGTCCTTGGATTCGGCGCTTTGTGCAAATGCCGGTGCGATCAACAGTGGGCTTCCCCACAGTGCAAATGCCAACCCCACGGCGAGCTTGCCTGCTTGTGGAAGTGGCCGGTGCATTACAGAAGTGCGCGTTCTGCGACAGCGCGCAGAAGTGGATACGACTGTCATGGTCTCTCTCCCGTGACAAATTGGCTGAATGACCCCGCATTGGACGGGGACAAAGATCAGGTCGTCATGCTGCCGACTGCGTTGTTGCCACCAATCCCTTAATCAAAGTGCAAGCCGACAGGTGAAACGTCCCTGTCACGCAGTCTGTTTCCTCGCACCTGCGATGGTCTTGTGATTCTTGATGTGATCGGATGCAGATATCCGCACAAATTCAATCTGCGTGTTGATGAATGCACGAAAGGCTTTCAATTCGCTGCAGTATTGCTGCGCGCAGATCTGCAGAAACGCAGTTGAGAAATGCGCAATTGCTGTTAGGGTTTTCCGCGCTGCGCGGATTTTTTTGAAAGCCGCTTGTGCTTTTTTCCTTTCAAACAGGTCGCAATCAGCACAATCAGAAGAACAACGACGGAGCTTGAGATGATCCGACGCACGACGCTTTTTCTGGCAATGACATTTGCCGGCTGCATGCCCAGCCACCCTGCTGCAGCGCAACCCAACGTGCATGAAGCAGATGCACTGATTTCTGATGTGCGCTTTGCCGATGGTGCATCGCTGCAGCAGGTGCGCCTCCATTACCGCACGCTGGGCACACCACAGCGGGATGCCCAAGGCCGCATCACCAATGCCGTCATGCTGCTGCATGGCACCGGCGGTAGCGGTGCGCAGTTCCTGCAGCCACGTTTTGCCGACGAACTGTTTGGCCCCGGCCAACCCCTCGATACTTCGCGTTACTACCTCATCCTGCCTGACAACATCGGTCACGGTGGCTCATCCAAACCGAGCGACGGCCTGCGCGCCAAGTTCCCCCGCTACGACTACAGCGACATGGTGGCGCTGCAGCACCGCCTGCTGACGGAAGCACTGGGCGTGCAGCAACTGCGGTTGATGCTGGGCACCTCGATGGGCTGCATGCACATCTTCGAGTGGGCTGAAAAACAGCCCGATTTCACCCGCGCATTGATGCCATTGGCCTGCCAACCCACACAGATTGGCGACCGCAACCGTGTCTGGCGCAAGGCCGCGATGGAAGCCATTACCGAAGACCCCGCGTGGCAGGGTGGCAACTACACCGCACAGCCACTGGCCGGCCTGCGCACCGCATCGTCGTTGTCGGTGATTGCGGGGCTGGCACCCATGAACCTGCATGCCACACACGCAAGCCGCGACGCAGCCGATGCCTGGTGGAAGGAACGCTTTGCTGCCGATATCGGCAGCCGCGATGCGAATGACTGGCTGTACCAGTTGGATTCATCACGCAGCTATGACCCCTCTCCCGGATTGAGCCGCATCCGTGCGCCGATGACGTGGGTGAATTCGGCGGATGACTTCATCAATCCACCGGAGCTTGGCATTCCCGAAAAACTGCTGCCGGACATGCCGCATGTGCGCTATGTGTTGATTCCCGCATCGGCCCAGACACGCGGACACAGTACGCATACCTCGGCCGTGTTCTGGAAGCAGGAGCTGGTGCAGTTGCTGGCGCGTAGCGAGTGAGGCGGCTGCATGGGTAGGCGCCGCGATAGGTGATCAACAACAACGCGCCGCATCGGTAGTATCACCACAACGATGCGGCGCCGTTGCATACCGCAGGCTGCTTTTCGGCAGCCTGCGGAAAAGCGATTACTCCTCGGCGGCCGTGCCGCGCGTGCCGGCCTTGCGCTCGGCCACAAACAGACGCACTTCGGACTCCAGCACCGGCAACGGCACCGAGCCCAGGTTGAGGATGGTGTCGTGGAACGGACGCTGGTCGAACTTCGGCCCCAGTTCCTTCTCCGCTTCGCTGCGCAGGTCACGCATTGTCTTGTAACCCAGGTAATACGCAGTCGCCTGGCCCGGCCATGCGATGTAGCGGTCGATCTCGGTCACGATGTCGTGGTGCGCCAGTGCGGTGTTGGCAGCCAGGTAGTCGATGGCCTGCTGGCGGGTCCAGCCGTACTCATGCAGGCCGGTGTCGATCACCAGACGCGCGGCGCGCCACATCTCGAATGTCAGCCGGCCGAAATCGTCATACGGCGTCTCGTACACCCCCATCAACGTGCCCAGCCACTCGGTGTACAGGCCCCAGCCTTCGCCATAACCGGAGAAGTAGGTCTGCTGGCGGAAGTCGGGACGGGCCGGTGCTTCCAGCGCCAACGCGGCCTGGAAGCTGTGCCCGGGTGCGCACTCGTGCACCACCAATGCCGGCAGGTTGTACAGCGGCCGCGACGGCAGGTCATAGGTGTTGAACAGGCACGAATCCAGACCACCGCGGCCGGAGGTATAGATAGGCGCCACCTCATCGGGCACCGGCAGAATGGTGAAGCGATAGCGCGGCAGCGTGCCGACGACATGCTTGAGTTCGCCATCCACCTTCTTGGCGATCCATGCGGTGTACGACAGCAGCTCCTGCGGCGTCTTGGCGTAGAACTGCGGATCGGTACGCAGGAACTGCAGGAATTCCTCGAAGCTGCCCTTGAAGCCGGACTTGGCCATCACCTGCTTCATTTCAGCATTGATGCGTGCCACCTCGGCCAAGCCGATGTCATGCACCTGCTTGGCGGTCATGTCACGGGTGACGAACTCGCGGATCTGCGTTTTGTAGAACTCACGGCCATTGGGCAGATCGCTGGCACCGGTGGTGGTGCGCGCGCGGGTCAGGTACTGCTCGCGCATGAAGGTGAGCAGTTCGCTGTAGGCCGGCACCACTTTTTCCAGCACCGCCTTGCGGCCCTGCTCACGCAGCTGGCTGCGGGTGGGCTCGGGAATGGAGGTGGGGATGCGGTCGAACATCGCCAGGTACGGGTTCTCCGCATCGGTCTTGGTGTACGGCACGATGGTGTTGTCGCGGCCCTGCACCGAGGTACGCGGCACGCTCCAGCCACGCGTGAGGCCGGCGTCCATGTTGGTGATGTTTTCGCTGAAGTAACGCGGGATGTCATTCAGCCGGCCAATCAGGCGCTGCCAATCCGCCGCATCCTGATACGGCTGACGTGGGTTGAGCCCGGCCCAGAAGAAGGTGTCGCTGTTGAAAGGCGCCTCGTAGGTCTTCCAGATCGCACCGTTGTACAACCCTTCCACGGTGGTGCGGAACACTGCTTCGTTGATCTTCTCCTCGCGAGACAGCTGCGTGGCAGGAATGGCGTCCAGTTCCTTGATCACCTTGGCCCAGTAATCGGCGCGGCGCTGCCAGGTCTGCGCCGTCACCGAGGGCAGATGTGCGGCGGACTGCCAACGGCCATCGATTTTCTCGCGTGCGAACTCCTTCTGCCGCCAGTCCCACTCGGTGTTGTACAGGTTGCGCAGCGCCGCCTCGGTGGCGTTTGCCGGAGGCGCGAGCGCCTGCTTCTGCTCCTGCACCTGGGCCGATGCATCGGGCGAGAGCACCATTCCCAGCGACAGGGAAAGCGACAGTGCCAGGAGGGAAAGTTTCTGGCGGGTTGGGCGTACAACAGACATGGTGGAACCTCCGGCGGTTGCGGTACCTATCTGGGGTGAGTACCCGGCATCGTGTTCCAGGCAGGCGTTTGCCGGCCCTGCAGATGACGGATGAAGAAGTCGAACTGACGTCGATGGGCGTAGTCGATGGGCCCGGTGGAACGTCCAACGGTGTGTTCACCGCCCGGGATGTTGAGCAGGTCGAAATCCTTGTCCGCACGGACCAGCGCATCGACCACCTGCATGGTTGAGGCCGGGTCCACGTTGCTGTCCTGCTCGCCGACGATCAGCAGCAGGTTGCCCTGCAGACGATGCGCGTTGTCCACACCCGAAGAACGGGCGTAGCTTTCGTCCACCGGCCAGCCCATCCACTGTTCGTTCCAGCTGATCTTGTCCATGCGGTTGTCGTAGCAACCGTTCCAGGCAACGCCTGCGCGGTAGAACTGCGACTGGAACAACAACGCTCCCAGCGTGCTCTGGCCGCCGGCCGATGCACCGTAAATGCCGACGCGTGAGATGTCATACGAACGGTCGCGGGCCGCCAGTGCGCGGTGCCAGGCAATGCGGTCGGGGAAGCCGGAGTCACCCAGGTTTTTCCACGCAACATCGTGAAAGGCCTTGGAACGATTGGACGTGCCCATGCCATCCATCTGCACGACGATGAAGCCCAGGTCGGCCAGCGCCTGCATGCCGATCACCTTGTCGCCGCCGCTGTGATAACCGAACGGCCAGAACGTCTTGGGCACGAAAGAGTCGTGTGGGCCGGCGTAGATGTTCTCGATCACCGGGTAGCGCTTGTCCGGGTCGTAGTCGCGCGGCCGCACCACCAGCCCCCAGATATCGGTCTGGCCATCACGGCCCTTTGCCACGAAGCTCTCCGGTGCGCGCCAACCTGCTGCCTGCAAGGCGCTGACATCACCCTGCTCCAGCGTGCGTAGCAGGCTGCCGTCGGCGCGGCGCAGTTCCATCACCGGCGCCATGTCCACACGCGAATACACGTCCACATACCATTGCCCATCGGGCGATGGTGAAACATCGTGATCGGCGTCGGCCTGCGTCAGCCGCACCGGCGCGCCGCCGTCCAGACTCACGCGGAACACCTGGCGGAAGTACGGGTCGCGCCCTGCATCCATGCCACTGGCGCTGAACCACACTTGGCGACGCGCCTCGTCCACCTTCAACACCTCGCGCACCACCCACTGGCCCTGCGTGAGCTGGCGCAGCACCTTGCCGCTGGCACCGTCGTACAGATACAGGTGGCGCCAGCCATCACGTTCGGACAGCCACAGCAGTTGCCGGCCATCGTCGATGTCGTAGCTGTAAGGCCGCCATGCGTCGACAAACGTCGTGCTGTCTTCGCTGGCCACCACACGCGGGCGTGCGTTCTGTGCCGACACCTCGATCTGCCGGACGCGCTGGTGCCCGCGCTGCACGTAATCGAACGCGAAGCCGCGCCCATCACCACGCCAACGCAGCGGCGACAACTGGTAAGGGTTGGCGAACAGCGCATCGTCCACCTGCGTCGTCTGTGCGCTGCTCACCTCGGCAAGAAACGGGGTTTCAACATCAACCGCATCACCGGGCTTTGGATACAGCTGCAGCTGCACGAGCGGCTGCCCACCGCCGTCGGGCGAGGTTTCCACGCGCGTGACCATGCGCGCATCGCCAGGCCGAACGCGATAGAACGCAAGATGCCGCGAATCCGGCGACCAGACGATGCTCTCCACATCGTAGAAGCCCTGCGCGTGCCCATCCTTTGTGAGTGGACGTGTGCTGCCATCGGCCACTTTGCGCAGCACCAGATCATGGCCCTGCGCGAAGGCTTCCCAGGCACCATCGGGTGAACGCCGTGGCGTGTTGTCCGCAGCTACGCGCAGGTCCCGTACCACCCCGAAGCCGCGCGGTCGCAATGGCGATGCGGCCTCGGTGCTGCAGTGATAGTCGCGCAGATTGCAGCGCAGGCGCTTGCCGTCAGCCTGCAGGCGCGCATGGGCCACACCATCGCGCACTTCATGCACATAGTCATCAAAGGGCAGGCGCAGTGCCTGTTGTGGCCGCCCGGTTTCCGCTGCGATGGCGTCCGCAAGCCGCTGATGGTCGAACGCCGCTGCGCTGCTGCCGGTGGCGGTATCAAACCGCTGGAAGCGGAAGCCGCCGTTTACTGTCTTGCGGTAATGGAAGCTGCCATCGTCGTGCCAGCGTGCCGGCCAAGCGACGTCGCGCGTGAGGCCGATCCACTGTTCCCTCAAACCCAGTGCGTGCTCCACATCGGCGGCCAGCGGCGTCGCGTTGGCAGTGGCGCAGAACATGAGGGCGAAAATGGCGACAAGCTTTCTCAACGCAGACTCCGGTTTACGTGTTGGCAAAGTGCAACGGCAGCCGATGGATGCACCGGCTGCCGCGTGTGGATCACTCTTCGGTCTCGTCCTCGTCGAGTTTCAGCTCTTCGGCACGCAGGCCGCTGCGCGCTGCCCATTCGTAGATGCCCAGTGCGATGACCGCGACAACCAGCGAATCCCACGGATGCGTGATGGCACCGATGCCACCAAACGTACCCAACCACGACACCACCATGATCAGCACGTAGAAGACAATCAACCACAGCGAGCACTGCACTTGCCGCAGCAGACGCTGGCGGCCTTCCGTAGAGGGCAGCTTGTAGATCACATAGGCGACGAACATCACTACCTGCAGGCCCAGCAGCCACGACACCACCTGCCAGCGCGACCAGTACACGATCAATGCAGCCACGATGAACGACACCGGGCCCAGAATGGAGAACGCACGCACCTTGAACGGGCGTGCCATGCCCGGGGCACTGCGGCGCAATGCGGCCACCGTGACCGGCGCAACGGCGTAACTCAGCACCAGTGCGGCGGAGACCACACCGATGAGCTTTTCCCATGACGGGAACGGCAGCGTCCAGAACAGCGACAGACCAAACGCGGCCCACAGCGCACGACGCGGAATGCCTGACTTGGCGTCGATCTTGGTCAGCGACTTGAGAAAACCACCGCTGCGCGCCCAACCGTAGATCACGCGCGGCGTGGCGTTCATGTAGATGTTGCCGGTGCCACTGGGCGACACCACCGCGTCGGCCACCACCAGAAACGCCAACCAACCCATGCCCAATGCCAGCGCGATATCGCGGTACGGCAGCGAGTACAGCTTGTCGATGCCGGCCCAGCCATTGGCCAGCTGCTCGGTGGGGATCGCGCCCAGGAACGACACCTGTAGCATCACGTAGATCACCGTGGACAGCGCGATGGAGAGGATCAGCGCGATCGGGATGGTCTTCTGTGGATTGCGTACCTCACTGGCCACCGACACGATCGGCGTCAGCCCCAGGTACGCAAAGATGATGCCGCCGGTGGAAATGGCCAACTGCACGCCGGCCGAGCCGTTGGGCGCAAAGCCCTGCACGTGCATGTTGTCGCTGTTGAAGTGCGTGAGCAGCAGCACGATCACCAGCAACGGCACCATGAACTTGAACACGCTCACGATGTTGTTGGAGATGGCGAAGCTCTTGACGCTGAAGTAGTTGAGCAGGAAGTACAGCACCAGCAGACCGAACTGCACTACCCAACCCAGCAGGCTGGGGTCACTGCTGCCGGGCACGTTGAGGCTGGGAAACCACGCCGCCGCGTATTGCCGGCTGGCCACCGCTTCAATGGCGATCAGGCTGGAAAACGCGATCAGGGTGATGAAGCCGGTCAACGAGCCCAGCAACGGGCCGTGCGAAAACTCCGGGTAGCGCACCACGCCACCGGCGCGCGGCAATGCTGCGCCCAGTTCGCAGTACACCAAACCCAGCAGAAACACCGCAAACCCGCCGAAGACCCATGACAGGATGCCGGCCGGCCCGGCCATCGCCGAGACGTGGCTGGCCGCGAACAACCAACCGGAGCCAAAAATCGAGCCCAGCCCGATGAAGGTCAGGTCGGTGAGAGTGAGACTTTTTTTGAACTTGCCTTGTGAAGCCATGAATCACCTGCTGGTAATAGGTCTCTTCGGCGAAGCGGGGGGACTTCGTGCGGGGTACTACCTCATGCAAACGGTCTATCAATCGCCAACGAGGGCGGGGTGAACCACTGCGCACCGTTCTCCGTCACGTAGAAATGGTCTTCCAGACGCACACCAAAACTGCCGGGCACCACGATCATCGGTTCGTTGCTGGCACACATGCCCGGTGCCAGCGGCGTGCGGTTGCCACGCACCAGGTACGGCGCCTCGTGGATGGCCAGGCCGCAGCCATGGCCGGTGCGGTGCGGCAGGCCAGGCAGGCGGTAGTCGGGGCCAAGCCCGGCCGCTTCCAGCACGCCGCGTGCGGCGGCATCCACGTCTTCGCAGGCAACACCGGGGCGCACCGCATCAAAGGCCGCTTGTTGCGCGGCGCGCTCCAGGTCCCAGATGCGACGCTGCGCGTCGTCGGGCTGGCCGTAGATCCAGGTGCGGGTGATGTCGGAGTGGTAACCCTGCACCGTGCAACCGGTGTCGATCAGCGCAAGCTCGCCTTCGCGCAGATGCTGCACGCCGGGAATGCCGTGCGGGAACGCGGTGGCATGACCAAACTGCACGATGCAGAAGGTCGAACCATTGTCCGCACCCAGGGCACGATGGGCCTCGTCGATGAAGCGGATCAACGTGTCGGTGCCGATGCCTTCGTGGGCGATGCCGGCAGCCAGCTGCTGCACGAACAGCGTCATGTCGCAGGCCTGCTGCATCAACGCCAATTCGGCTGGCGATTTGCACATGCGGCAACCGTCAATGATGGCCGTTGCATCGCTGATGTGCGCCGCATCAAGGTGGCGCGACAGCCCGGTGTGAATGCCGAACGCCGCGCCCGGGTCCAGTGCAAGGCGGCCTGCATTGCGCTCGCACAGCACCTGCGCCACCAACGCATACGGATCGTCATGCTCTTCCCACAGACGCTTGTCGGTGGGAATGCGCAGTACCGCATCAAGCGAGCCTTCCTCGAACACCGGGCAGATCATCACCGGCTCGCCACTGCGCGTGATCAGCAGTGCAACCAGGCGCTCGGTCGCGCCCCACGGCACACCCGCGAAGTAGCGTAAGGAGGTGCCCGCATTGACCAGCAATGCATCCACGCCCTGTGCCTGCATCAGCACGCGTGCGTGCTCGATGCGTTGCTGGTACTCCGCTGTGGAGATCGGTGCAGCCTGCGTCGGCCATCGCTTCAGCCGCGCACGCGCTTCATCCAGACTCAGATGTCCGATCTGCGCACTCATCCGGCTGCACCCACGTCCGCGGTGGTCCATTGCCCATCCACCTGGCGCCAGACACGCGCCGGGTTGGCATCGCGCAGCACTGCCGGCAGCAGCGCATCGGGCACGTTGTCGTAGCTGTGCAGGCCGGTGAAGCGGCGGATGGAACCGGGCATGCCCACGGAAGTGAAGCCCGGGTGGCTGGTGGCCGGATACGGACCGCCGTGATTCTGTGCCGGACTCACGGCCACGCCGGTCGGCATGCGGTCGAAGATCAAGCGGCCCACGCGGGGACGCAGCAGCGGCATCAACTCGGCAGCCAACGCATCGTCGCTGCCATCGGCGGCGCGATAAATGGTCGCGGTGAGGTTGCCCTCAAACGCGCGCGCGATGGCCAGCGCCTGCAGCGGATCACTGCTGCGCACCACCAGGCTGACCGGGCCGAATGCCTCGGCCTGCAGTGCCTGCGGGTCCTGCAGAAAGCGCTCGCCGTCCACCTCCAGCAGTTGCGGTTGCACCCAGGCGCCCTCGCGCTGCGGCACCGGCTTGCCGGCAGAAAGGCTGGCACCGGCATCCATCAACGAATCGATGGCGGCATTCAAGTGTTGCTTGCCATCGTCGGAGAACAGCACCAGCGGCGTTGCCGCATCAAAGCGCTTGCAGGCTTCGGCCAGGAACTGATCGCCGGCAGCACCACGCGGCACCACCAACAGGCCTGGGTTGGTACAGAACTGCCCGCTGCCCATCGTGCAGGAGGCAAAAAATTCCTGCGCCAATGCATTGCCGCGCTCATTCAATGCACCTTCCAGCAGAAACACCGGGTTGATGCTGGACATCTCCGCATAGAACGGCACGCCGGCCTTGTCGGCCATGGCCTTCAATGCCAGGCCGCCGGCACGTCCACCGGTAAAACCAACACCGCCGATGGCCGGGTTGCCCACCAGCAGCTCGCTGGCGGACGGTTCAACGCGGTAGATCATCTGGATGGCCGCCGCCGGCAGCCCTGCCTCAAGCAGCGCCTTGTGCGCGATGCGACCCAGCGACAGGCTGGTGCCCGGATGCAGGGGATGCACCTTGGCGATCACCGGCGCACGCGCAGCGATGGCCGAGGCGAAATCGCTGCCGGCGATGGCGTTGAAGGCGAAGGGGAAATTATTGGGGCCAAACACCACCACCGGTTTGGCCAGCGGACCAAAGGTCGCGCGCAGCCCGGTAGCGGTATCAATGACAGGGTGCGCCCAGCTCCACTGCCATACCGCACGTGCGGCCTGACGCAGCTGCCCGGTGGTACGCGGCAACTCGACATCGCGCAGACGCGGCGTCTTCGGCAGACCGGTTTCACGGTGTGCCAGTTCCACCAGTGCCTCTGCTTCGGCTTCGATGCCGTCCGCATAGGCATCCAGGAAACCTGCGATGCGGGTGGGATCGGCGGAGGCCATTGCCTCCGCCGCCCCGATCGCCGCAGCCACCACCTGCTCCACTTCGCGACGTGAACTGACCGGATACAACTCACCGATCGGTTGGCCCGTGGACGGATCGTGCGCACCCAACGAACCCACCGGGTCCACTGAATCACGCCAATTACCGGCAACAAGGACTGGCTGCAGCTTACTCATGATTACAACTCCGGACGGTGCTTGATGGCGTGTGCGATGACCTGCATGGCGGCGTCGCGTTCGGCTCCATCCACTACCAGGCGCGGTGCGCGTACACGTTCGTCGCCCCAGTCAACACACTGCTGGGTGAGCTTGATCAGCTGCACGAACTTGGGCACGGTGTCCAGGCGCAGCAACGGCAGGAACCAACTGTATAGATCCTTCACCGCGTCATATCCGCCATCACGTGCACGCTCGAACAGGGCGACGGACTCGTGCGGGAACGCATTGACCTGGCCGGCAATCCAACCGGTGACGCCCATTGCCAGGCCCTCGACGATGGCATCGTCGATACCGGTCATCAGCACCAGGCGGTCGCCGATAAGGGCCTGGATCTCGGCCAGACGACGGATGTCACCGGACGATTCCTTGATGGCCTCAATCTGCGGCAGCTCGTTGGCCAGTTCGGCAATCTGGGCGGCGCTGAAATCGGTCTTGTAGGCGATGGGATTGTTGTACAGCAGGATCGGCAGCTTGGTGGCGTTGGCGATGGCACGGAAGTGCGCGCTCATCTCCTTCCAGTCCGTCGAGTACGCGTAGGGCGGCAATATCATCAGGCCGCGTGCGCCTTCGGCCTCACAGGCCTTGGCAAGCTGCACGGCCTCTTCGGTGGAGAGCGAACCGATGCCCGGGATGACCGGTGCGGTGTCGCCCAGTGCCTTGACCAGCGTGCGGACGATGGCGACTTTTTCGTCGAACGAAAGCGTGGCGCTTTCACCCAGCGATCCCAACGGCACCACGCCGATACAACCGGCTTCGATCTGCCACTGGGCATGCTTGGCGAGGAATGCGTGGTCGACCTTGCCATCGGCGGCGAACGGTGTGGTGAGTGCAGGAATGACGCCCTGCCACATGCTCTTGCTCATTTCATGACTCCTGATGATGAATCCGTCGGCGTGCCGGCATGCAATGCGGCCAATACGTTCAACGGAACGGGGAAAACCGGAGGGCGCGAGCCCGGGCGGGGGAGGTTCGCGATTTCGGAAAGGGCCGGGCCGCAGATGCGCCCCTGGCACGGCCCCATGCCGCATCGCGTCTTCAACTTGATCGCGCGGGCGTCGTGCATACCTGCGAGATCAGAGAAACGAACGTCTTCACAACGACAGACCAAGGTGTCGGCATCGGCGAGCTGACGCACGGCATCGCCCAGCGCGAAGTGCTCAGCCAGCAAGGCCGCAAAATGTCGTGCACGCGCGCGACGCGGAAAATACCGCTGCGCCAGTTCCGGTGCGTTGCTGGCCACCAGGCCGGCGATGGTGCCTTCCACCGTCGCGCAGTCCACACCGCCAATGCCACACGCTTCGCCTGCGGCGAACACGTCGGCAACGCTGGTGCGCTGGAATTCATCGACCGACACCGCGCCATGGCGGCCGTGCTGATGCAGGTCGCAGGACAGCTGCTGGGCAAGCTCGATGTTGGGCACCAGGCCAAAGCCACAGGCAAGCTGGTCGCACGCGATCGTCTCCACGCGCGCGCCACGCTGCAGCTCGACACCGCGCAGGCGGTCGTCGCCGAAAGCGCGCAGCACATGACTGTCGCAGTGGTAGCCGATGCCCGCCAATGCGGTGCGCAGCTGCACGGCCTGCAGCACCTTGCCCGGCCAGCGCCACAGCGCTGCAGCAAACGCGCGCACCTGCGCCGATGACGCCTGCTCATGGATGCCGAGTACCTGCGCACCATGCCGCTTCAATGTGTACGCGCTGGCCAGCAACAGTGGCCCGGAGCCGGCCACCAGCACGCGCTTGCCGTGCAGTGGTGCGCCCTGCTTTGCCAAGGCCTGCGCGCCACCTGCGCCGGTAACACCGGGCAGCGTCCAACCGGGAAACGGCAGCAGCAGTTCGCGCGCGCCAGTGGCCAGAATCAGCGCACCGTATTCCAGCGCGGTGGCACCACTGCTCCCATTGAGCAGCAACTGCTTGCCACTGACCGTGACCACTTCATGCCGTGACAGAACGCACGCACCTGCAGTGGCCAGCTGCTGTCGCAGTGACAATGCCGGCGCAGGCGCTCCCAGCCTTACGTCATTGCGCCATATCTGCCCACCGGCTACCGGCGCGGCATCGACAATGACCACACGCGCGCCCTGCGACGCCGCAGCCGCCGCTGCGGAAAGACCGGCCGGCCCAGCACCGACGATGGCGACATCACACTGCAGATGCTCAGCCATGTGTACTCACCTCCATGGCGTCGGCAACCGGCAGCAGGCAGGTGCGTTCCTGTGCGACACCATCAACGGTGGCACGGCATTCAAAACACACGCCCATGCCGCACAGCGGTGCGCGACGCATGCCGGTGCAGGACGTGCGCGTGGTGCCACCGGCGTGCGCGATGGCCGCAGCCACGCTGGTGCCGGTGATCACGGTGACGTCGCTGCCGTCGATACGCAGCGTGACCATGGCGTGGTTCATGCGCATGCCATCACCCTCGCCGGATCAAACGGTGCGGGGTCGATGGCCGGCGTGGCGCCATCCATCAGGTCCATAAGCATGTGTGCGGTGCCGGTGGAGGTCGCAACGCCCAAGCCTTCATGGCCGGTGGCGACCCACACGTTGGTGCGGCCCGGCATGGCGCCGATGTAAGGCCGGCCGTCCTGCGTACACGGTCGTTGCCCGGTCCACACGCGGATGGCTTTCAACGGCGCCAGCCCCGGCACATAACGGAACGCGCGCTCCAGCATCCGGCGCAGCACCACCGGATTGATCCTGCTGTCGTGCTGACCCTGCTCACGCGACGAGCCCAGCAGCAGTTGACCGGTGGGGCGCGGTTGAACATTGAACGCGACGCTGACATCGTCGTTGCCGTGCGCGCTGTCGGCATAGCCCAGCTCAAGTACCTGGTGACGCAGCACACCGGGGTAACGGTCGGTGATTGCCAGATGGCCGCGACGCATATGCATCGGTAGCTCGGGCAACAGCGCCGGGCTGGCATTGCCGGCGGCGACCACTACCGGGCCGCTGAGCACACTGCCATCGTCCAGCTCGACGCCGTCATTGCGCAGCATCACCACGCCACGCCCGTGCAACAGGCAGGCACCGGCAGCGACGGCCTGTTGCACCAGCCAATCGCAGATGCGCGGCGGGTAAACCACCGCTTCATCGGCCACCAACATGCCGCCCAACAGGTCGTCCGCCAAACCCGGCTCCAACTGACGCAGGCCGGTTGCATCCACCGCTTCGCTGGCGATGCCGACGCGCGCCAGACGTTCGCGCTTGGCCGCCACCGACTGCAGCTCGTGTTCGTTCGCCGCTACCCACAGCGTGCCGCAGCGGCTGAATTCAGCCTCGGCGACATCTTTGTATTGTTCCCACAACGCCAGCGAGTAACGCCCCAGCGCCAGTTCAACCGGATCATCATCCATCGTCACCAGGTGGCCCATGGAGGCCGCGGTGACGCCACCGCCAATCACATCGGGTTCGATGATGGCGACCTTGCGGCCGCGCGCGGTCGCAAGGTGCGCGCACTGCGCACCTATGATCCCGGCACCGATGACGATGAGATCGAAGTGGCGCATGTCAGGGGCGCGCCCCGCCGATGCCCCACGCCAGCGGATCGCTTTCTTCGATCAGGATCTGCGCGGCGCCGGTGATCCAGGCCTGGCCGATGATGGTGGGCATGACCCCACGCTCGCCGTTGCGGTAGCTGCCTTCAAACGCGCTGCCCAGAATGCCCTGCTGCACCCAGTTCTCGCCCTCGGCCAGTTCACCGTCGGCGGCAAGGCAGGCAATCTTGGCACTGGTGCCGGTGCCGCAGGGCGAGCGGTCGTACGCACCGCCCGGGCACATCACGAAATTGCGCGCACCCGAACCATCCGGTGCATCGCCGCTGATTTCGACATGGTCAATCACACCGCCGTCTTCACCGCGGATGCCGGCCGCTTCCAGCGCGTCCTGCACGGCGATGGTGTAGTTGCTCAACGCATTGCGGTGCGTGATATCCAGCGGCGCCGGTGACTGCTTGGTGATGAAGAACCAGTTGCCGCCCCACGCGATGTCGCCAGTGACGGTGCCGATACCCGGCACGTCGACGTCGGCATCAGCGCGGTAGCGGTAGCTCTCGACGTTGTCGATGGACACGCGGCCGTCGTCGTGCAGGGTCACACCCACAACACCCACCGGGGTTTCGATCAGATGCTCGCCGGGCTGAATGCGGCCGACATGCGCCAAAGTGCGGGTCAGGCCGATGGTGCCGTGGCCGCACATGCCCAGGTAACCCACATTGTTGAAGAAGATCACGCCTGCGCAGCAGCGCGGGTCCACCGGAACCTGCAGCAATGCACCCACCATCGTGTCCGAGCCACGAGGCTCGCAGGCGATGGCGCTGCGCCAATGGTCGTACTGATCGCGGAAGAGCTGACGACGCTGCGCAAGGCTTGTTTCGCCCAGATCGGGGAAGCCCGACATGACGACTCGCGTTGGCTCGCCGGCGGTGTGTGAGTCGATGACGTGGATGGTCTTCATGGGGCCATCTTCGTCCTCGGCGCCGAACAGGCGCTAGGACAGACTCCCCAACTCGAATGCGGAAATATGCATAATCGGAAACACCGGCTACAGGCCGATACGCTTTATTCCTGCAACAGCCACCGTTTCCTTTACGAAGGTCTACGACGCAATGCAGCACAACTCTCAATCCGTTCCGAACGATGTACAGCTCTCGCTTGATGAGCTGCAGGATATGTTTGACGCCATCCCCGACGTGGTGTTTTTCATCAAAGACCGCCAGTGCCGCTACACGCACGTCAACAACACACTGGTGAAGCGGCTGGGCATGAAGAACCGCGACGAGCTGGTCGGCAAGACGGCGCTGCAGGTGTTTCCTGAGCGGCTGGGCACCTCCTATCTCTCCCAGGACCAACGCGTACTGGAAGGCGAGTTGATCGAGAATCAACTGGAGCTGCACCTGTATGCCAACCGCAGCGCCGGCTGGTGCCTCACCATCAAGCGCCCGCTCAGTGGCGGCAAAGGCATTGGCGGTTTGATCGGTATCTCGCGTGACCTGGGCCGGCCGGACAATCGCCACTCCTCGTTCACCCGGCTGCAACGCGCGTTCGCACACATGCAGGAAAACTACGGGCTGCCATTGCGAGTGCAGGCACTGGCCGACATTGCCGGTGTCTCCGTTGCGCAGCTGGAGCGGTTGTTCAAGCGCGTGTTCCAACTGAGCCCACAACAGCTGCTGACCAAGCTGCGTATTGAAGAAGCGATGCGGCTGCTGCAGGGCGACATGAACATCGCCGAGATCGGGCAATCCTGCGGCTTCTCCGACCAGAGCGCGTTTTCGCGGCAGTTCAAGGCCACCGTGGGCATCACCCCAAGGGACTACCGGGCCATGATGCGGTGAGCATGGTTTGACCCACGGCCGTGCCAACCGGAGCAGGATGTCCAGCGCCAAGGCATTGGCCTGTCATCATTGATCGGCAGGCTTGCAGGGCGTGGCCTAAACTCAACAGCGAACGAACCAAGGGAAACCACAATGCGTATCGGCCTGGCTGCCAACCGCCTGCACCATGAAAGCAATGACGCAGCACTGTTCCGCTGGCTGCGTGCCTGCGAAACCGGCATCCGCGAGCTGGGGGTGGAGCTGCATGCGGTAGGCCGCACCTTTGATGCCATTGCCGGCACCGGTCCGTTGGCGGACTACCCTGCCCTCAAGCGCTACCCCAATGGCCGCGAAGGCGGGCTGATGAAACTGGTGGCCGAGGTGGTCGGCATGGGCACACCGGAGCGCACGCTGGATGGCGCCATCTATCTCATCGACCCGGTTGACCCGTCCTCCATTTTCCCGGAAGCCATCGCGCTCAAGCGGCAGTGTGTGATCCATGGCAAGCCCTTCATTTCGACCGTTGCCACGGCACGCGACTGGATCGAGATGGAGCGCATCCATGCCGGTTTTGCACCCGATGCCGGCGCCGATGACCTCAACGATTTCGGCACGCAGACGCTGGCGCTGATCGCACATGACGCGCGCAAGCCGCAGATGCTGGCCTTCGCCGCCGAGCACTTTGATGTGCTGTCGCAGTTCGGTCAGCGCATTGGTACCGGCACCACCGGCCAGCGTTTGAACGAGATGGCGTGGAGCCGTGGCTGGCCACGCGAGCAGGAGTGGATCCAACGCTTCCAGAGCGGCCCGCTGGGCGGCGATGCGCAGATTGCCGACCGCGTGCTGGAACATCGTTGCCAGCGTGCGATCTTCTTTGAAGACCCGCATGTGGCGCGCCAGCATGAAGCGGACATCCAGCTGCTGGAGCGTGCGGTGACTACGGTGACCGATGAAGCGGTGTGCATCACCGCGCCGAACATCGCCGAGCGTTGGGCGCAGGCGGTGGTGCTGCGCCAGGCGCGGCGCTGATTGCTTTTTTGTTTTGGGAGAGGGCGCGCTGCGATGACGCAGAGCGCGTCACCAGCCTGCAGGCTGGCCCCCTATCCCCAGCCGCCGCTCCGCGCCCCGGCCTTCGCTGGACGCGGAAGCGCCAGGAGGGCAGCGAATCAGTGATTCGCAAACCTGCCCTCGGTCGCCCCGTAACGGGAGAGGGGCTCGCATTCCTTTCAACGGAAATACAGCCCACAACCCTAGGGTGAAGAGGCCGCGCGCTTGACGCCTTTACTCAATGCAGCGGAAGGCTGTTGTTGCGCAACGTCACCTCCCTGCCCTCACCGCTCTGCATCACCTGCACGCGCGCGCCCTCGCGCTTGAAGCCGGCCGGCAACAGCAGCTCCACGGTAACGGTGCGCGGCTTCAGATCCAACGGCGCTTCCAATGCGGGAATCGCCACACGAGCCACTTCCCTGCCCCGCGCATCCTCAACCACGGCAACACCCGCTGTGGTCGCTACATGGCCAAGGCTGTGCACCGTCAGCTGCACGCGGTCGCCATCAATGCGCAGATCACCACGGCCGATGCCCAGGTCCGCACGCGTTTCCACCGGCTCGCCCGCGCTCACCCGCTCGAACTCGAACAACTGCGTCTGCCCCGGAACGAAGCGCAGCGCGGTGCCGACGCTTTTTTCCAGCATCACCTCACGCACCTGCGGCGTACCGTCGATCACGCCATCACCGTCGCGGTCCACACCACTGCGGATGCGCCATGTGCCCGGTGCGACGTTCCAACCGGTCAGCGTCGCGTCCTGGGCTTTGCCGCTGACGTTGTACGCGGTCACCGTGAAGCGTTCGCGCGAAGGTGCATGCACGGCCAATGCCACCTGCTCGGCACCGTCGGCCTGTGCGAACTGCCAGCTCACCGTGTGGCCCGGCCAGGTCTGGTTGCGCTTGAGCGCAATGCCACCCAGGCGCACCCGCTGCAGAAACTCGCTGGGCGCTTCCACACGGTCGCTCCACCAATGGCCCTCGGTGTTCATGTACTCGCGCTGCGCCTTGGCCTGGATGCCGTCGGCATGCAGTTTCTGCAGGTACTTCATGTCGCCACTGAGCTGCCACGCGGCGATGTTGGCAAAGCCAGCGGCGCCCTTGTCAGCATCGGCAATGAGCTGACGGCCCCACTCCTGCTGCTTGCCCAGCGCATCGACATAGTTCTCGCCCAGGTTGGACAGCACAGCCGGGCCGGCGCGTACCACGCGGTAGTCCAGCGCCTTGAGGTACTTGTCGTCTCCGCTCCAGCGCCATGCCGCCCAGAACAGATGCATGATGTCGCCGCTGCCCGAGCCCTGGTTCAACTCGCCGCCACGCGTCTTGCCGGTGGCCCAGTTGATTTCATTGGGCAGCGTCCAGCGGCCCTTGTCGTCGGTGTAGGCATGGGCCAGATAGCCATCGGCCAGACCGGTGACCAGCGTGCGGCCGGTGGGGTCGGCGTTGTAGTCGCCCATCAGGAAGGCCGGGTGCAGCGCCGGAAACGAGTATGGTTTCTGCCATTGCCAATTGGGCTCGCGGTACACCTTGTTGCCGCCGTACCAGTTGCTGGAAAACAGCAGGTGGCCCTGCGGGTTGCGCAGCACGATGTGTTCGTCGAACGCTTTTACCGTTTCCATCAGGCGTTCAACGGTCAACGGATCGCCCCAGTTGAGGTAGAGCATCGCGCTGTTGGCGTTGATGCCTTCTTCGTAGGCATGCAGCTCGTCGGTCTCGATGGTGCTCAGGCCATTGGAGAACATGCCGTTCTTGTAGACCGCATCGGACAGCGCGGTCAGCGAGGCGTTCAAGCGCTCCGGTTGCACGCCCATCAGCGCCAGCCCCGGCCATTGTTGCACCAGATCCGAATCGTCGGAGATGCCGCCACCGAAATCGCCGTACTCCACCTGCCGCTCGTCAATCCACCAGTCGATGAAGCGACGCACGTACTTCAGGTCTTCCAACTGATTGAACGCCCACGCCGGCACGCCCTTGGGTGGCAGCGGCGCGGTGAACGGTGGTTTTCCCTGGCTGTTGTAGCTGATGTAGTTCCAGTACAGCCGGCCCAACGCGTGCTCCGGGTCCACCCGCAGCAGATCGCTGAGGTCGGCGTAAACGCGCGCGTACAGGCGCTGGCGCTTTGACGTGGTGTGTTCTTCCACCAGGAAGCCCCAGTTGTCGCGCACCTGGTTGAAACGGTCGGCGACGTGTTCCTTCAGCGCGTCTTTGCGGTCCTTGAACACCAGCCGCACTTCGGCACCGTCCAGCGATGCGGCATTGAAGCCCGGTGCAGCCGAAGCAACCGACAGCCACAGGCTATCTGCAGTGAGGATGCGGTCGCGCAGGTCCAGCCACAACGTGCGTGGCTCACCCGGCTTCACCGAGACCGACACGTCGATCATGTCGCGTGCCGGCCAGATGGGATCTTTAATACGGATGTTGAGCGGAATCAGGCCATCGTGTGTGGCCGGCAGATTCAGTGCGGGGAGATCAATGGCCACGCCATCAAGCCCGTCGTGCATGTTCTCCCAGCTGTGCGCCCAGCTGCGGATGAGCGGTTGTGCGGCCGGTGCGTCGCCCACGCCGGAGGGGACCAACACGTGCACGATCGGCATTGGCGTGGCCGGCAGTGAATCCGCCGTGCGCTTGCGTGAGCCGGCGCCCTTGGGCAACGCCATCACCGTGCTGCGCTCGTCCACCGCAAAGCGGCCGTTGATGTAATCGCGCAATGCGGTGATGTTGCTGTAATCGGGCAGCACACTGCTGTCGATCAGGTAACGCTGCTTGACCGTGCCTTCCGGCTCGGCGGCATCGCTGACACGGTAGCCCCAGATTTCCTGGATGGGCGTTTCCTGCTCGGCATTGCGGAAGTGCAGCGTGCCGCCCTGCTGCGCGGCGAACGTATCGACGCTGCGCACCACGCCCTGCGGCCGGGTGAACAACGTGCCTGCGGTGCCATCGAGCGTGCCGAACGCTGCGCCACGGATTTCGACACGATTGATGGACTCCTCACCCGGCACGGTCAGGTCCAGCTGCTGGCCGCCCTCCACATAGGTGTTCCAGTCCGGCAGCTGCAGGTAATCGTTGCGGCCAGCCAGGCGCGAGCGGTTGTAGACACCCGGCCAGGTGGTTTCGGGAATGCCGTCGGTGCCCTTCCACATCCACTGCTTTTTGTCTTTGACGTCGGCAAATTCGATTTTGCGAACCGTCGTCACCGGGGTGGTCAATGCCGGTGGTGGCGCAGCTTCCCACCCGTGGCGATGCCACCACGCCCGTTGCGACATGGCGCGGCCTGCCGTCGCTGGTGGCTGCGCATTGCGTGCCAATGCCGCCACCGCAGGGCCGTCGAGCATGCGGTCGTAGACGCGTATTTCATCGAAGTCACTGCCGCGCAGGAAGTTGTAGCGGCTCTGCACCTGATACGGCGCCATCACCCGCCCGGCCAAGCCCAGCTGATCAAGCGCGGCATCGTAGTCGCCGCTGGTTTCCGCACGCGCCACTTCTTTGCCGTCAAGGAACAGCTTCACGCCGTGGTCTTCATCCCACGCAAAGGCGATGTGCTGCCACTGGCTCGGCGAAGGATTGCCATCCAGCTTGAACGACACGCGGGTGCGGGCGAGGTTGGCATCGGTAACAAAGGCATCAAAGCCGTGGCCGTTCCAGTCAATGCGCAGCCACGCCATGTCCCAGCTGCTGTGGTCGGCATAGCCCACGCGGAAGATCACAAACGGCGTTTCGCCCACCGCGTAGCGCGAGCGCCAGAAGAAGGACAACGTGCCGCGGTCGGCCTGGATGTTGCCCGGTGCATTCCACGACAGCACGCCATCGTCCTGCCACTGGATGGCGCGACCCTGCGCGCCGTCGTCCACCAGGCTTACCTTGTCCTGGAAGTTGGGCACCGCGTCGCCCTGCGCGTGGTCGGCGACAAAGCCCTGCTCGGCCGAGACATGGAACAACAGCTGTGGAAAAGGGCTTTGCGCTGCTACAGGGAGCGCCGCAAGCAACGCCGAAGCCAAAATCAAAGGGCGAAGCGTGGAACGGTAAGAGCGTGATGACATCGAGCTTCTCTTGGAAGCGTGCGGGGTCAGCGGTTCCGCACGCGGTGGGCCAAGTTAGCGACGCCAACGCATCTGCACATTCTGCGTCGCACCATCATTGCCCTGCCCCGGCATTGCACCGGGGCAGGTTTGTCACATCAGAACTTGTAACGCAGGCCCAGCGTGTACTGGCGGCCGGTCTCGCTGTATTCCAGTGGCAGCGATACCGACGGATTGGCCACCCACGATTCCTGCGCTTCGTTGGTCAGGTTGGCACCTTCCAGGCTGATCTCCAGCTGGTCGCTGATGCGGTAGCGGATGGACGCATCAATGAAGGTGGTGCCCGTCTGGCCGTGGACGCCCTGTGCCAGGCTGTTGAAGCCCGCTTCGGTGCCCGGCACCTGGATCAGATAATCGTCGCGGTTGGTAGCCGAAACACGGCCCGACCAACTCTCACCTTCGTAGAACAGGGTCGCGTTCCACGAGTTCTTGGACATGCCGGTCAGCGTGGTCTTCTGTGCCGCCACACCGGCGCTGGTCACGTACTGGATCTTCGAATCCACGTAGGTGTAGTTCAGCTGCGTGCCGAGGTTGGACCACTTGCCCGGCAGGAAGGTGAACGGCTGCGTGTAGTTGAATTCCACACCGGTGAGATCGCCGCCGGGGGTGTTGACCGGTGCGGTGAACACGAAATCATCGGTGACGCTGGCGTTGAGGTTGTCCAGCAGGCTGGCCGGCAGGCCGCTGCTCGAATACGGGCGGGTTTCGCGGGTGTTCTGGATGAAGCTCTCGATGTCCTTGTAGAACAGGCCAACACCCAGCATCGCGCCTTCGTTGAAGTACCACTCAAAACCGAGGTCGGCGGTCTTGGCGCGCACCGGGTCCAGCAGCGGGTTGCCACCGCTGACCGTCTTGGCACTGCCGCTGACGCTGACGTTCACACCCGGCGTGAGGCTGCCCAGGCCCGGGCGCGACATCACCTTGGCCGCGCCAAAGCGGATCAGGAAGTCCGGGGTGATCTCCGCCACCAGGTTCAACGACGGCAGGAAGTCGTTGTACTCACGGCTCACGGTGGTGGTCACCGGCGTACCGCTGGCCGAAGCCACACCGGTGGAGGTCTGCTTGGTCTTCACATAGCGCGCGCCGATGTTGCCCGACACCGGCACCGAGCCGATATCGAAGCTGAACTTGCCCATCAACCAGCCGCCACGATCCTGCTCCTCCACGTTGCGGATGCTGGCGTCGTAGTCCACCAGCGCATAGATGCCCTCGCCACTGAGGATGTCGAACTCATTGGCAATGCCGTTGAAGTTCGGCACCACCCACTTGCCCGGCGAGCCGGACATGCCGCCCAGGCTGGCCAGCTGGGTCATGTTGACCGGCACGATCGTGCTGCCGTTGAAGCTCGGCACGCTGGTTTCGTTACCAACGCGACGGCGCTCCATCGAATCAAAGCTGAAGTTCTTGGCCTGCACGCCGCCTTCCAGCGTGAAGGTTGGACCCAGCACCCACGAGAACTCCACCTGGCCGTTGTCGAAATCGTTGGTGACGTAGTTCTGCCGCAGGCGGATGGTGGACAGCGTCCAGCCATTGGGGTCGGTGGGATCAATGCCGTAGTTGAACACCGGCTTGTTGGCGTTGCCACGGTAGTCGTAGCTGTAGCCGTCAACATTGAGCTTGTCCATCATGACCGTGGCCTGGATCGGGTTGTCGTGCTTGGAGCGCGAGGTACCCACCTTGCCGGTGATGGTGAAGTTGTCGGTGAGCTTGTGCTCGCCATCCAGGCTGATCTGGTAGAACTCGGTGCTCCACTCGTCGTGGCGGTTCTCAGCGCGGATGTCGACGTTGTCCATCTGCGCATAGACCAGCGCGCCGTTGCGTACTTCGCCATCGTTGACCAGGATTTCGTTCTTGCCCTGATTGCCGCTCTTGCTCAGGCCGTTGGCTTCGATGTACTTCTCATCGCGCTTGGCGTCGATCTTGGAGTACAGCGCATCCAGGCTGAAGATGGTGCGGTCGCTGGGCTTGAACTGCAGCGCGCCGGTCACGCCCAGACGCTTCTGGTCATGCTCCATCAGCGTGTAACGCGGGAAGCGCGGTGCGTAGACATCCGCACGCAGCGCATCCTTGAAGGGCGAGGCGGCATTGAAGCCACCATTGGTGTTGCCGCCGGCCCAACGCACGGTGCCGGTGCCCTCTTCCACCGTATCGCGCTCGGAGTACGCCACCGACAGCAGCGCGCCAAACTTGCCGTCGGCCCAGCTGTTGGAAATCAAGCCGGCAAAACGCGGCATTGCCGACTGCGAGGCGTCGTTGTAACCGGCCTGCACGTTACCGACGATGGTCAGGCCGTCATAGTCGAACGGGCGCGCGGTGCGCAGGTCGACCGTGGCACCCAGCGAGCCTTCCTCCACATCGGCAGAAGCGGTCTTGCGCGCGATCAGCTGCGTGAACAGGTCAGAGGCAAACACGTTGAAGTCAAAACCGCGGCCACGATTGGTACCGCCCTGGCCATCACTGCTGCCGACCGTGCTCAGTGCTTCCAGGCCATTGATGCGCACGCGGGTGAAATCCGGGCCCAGGCCACGCACCGAGATGTTGCGGCCTTCGCCGCCATCACGGGTGATCACCACGCCAGGAATGCGCTGCAGCGATTCGGCCAGATTGCTGTCCGGGAATTTGCCGATGTCCTCGGCGACGATGGCATCCACCACGCCGGCTTCGCCACGCTTGATGTCCAGTGCCTTCTCGACGCTGGCGCGATAGCCGGTGACGGTCACCGCGTCCAGTTCCGTGGCGGCGGTGCCGGCATCCTGCGCCGCAACCGTGCCCGCCTGCAGCGCCAGACTGATGCCCAACGCCAACAAGGTAACCGGTGTCTTTTTCTGCGAATTACGTGAATACATATGCTTCCCCTCTCCAAGGTCTACATGCGAATCAATTGTGCGTTATGTGCAGCTGATCGCGGATGACACCGCTAGTCAAAACGGAAAATAGCAGCTGTTCGAAAAGGGAGCATCTTGCAGTGCAGCAGGGGCGAAACACCCCTGAAACCCTTGTCCAAAGGACATTCCGGGGCAGCGCGGCGCCCAGTCAGAGGGACAAATCAACGCAAATGACACCGCTAGTCAAACGACCATGCCATGATGCCGGCCGGATCAATGGTGAGCAGGAGTCCTGATGAGTTCCACCCGCATTGTCTGTTTTGGCGAACTGCTGCTGCGCCTGGGTGCCCCCGGCAACCAACTGCTGCTGCAGAGCCCGTCCTTTGATGTGCATGCCGGCGGTGCCGAGGCCAATGTCGGCGTGTCGCTGGCGCACTTTGGTCACGACGTGGCGATGATCAGCGTGGTCGCTGACAACCCGCTGGGTGCATCGGTGGCCGGTGAGCTGCGCCGTCATGGCGTGGATACCCGCCGCGTGCGCCGCAGCGACGGGCGCATGGGCCTGTATTTCCTGACCACTGGCGCCGGGCATCGCCCCAGCGAGGTGGTCTACGACCGCGCCGATTCGGCTTTTGCCAATGCGCGTGCCGATAGCTATGACTGGCCGGCGCTGTTGCACGGTGCGCAGTGGCTGCACCTGTCCGGGGTGAGCCCGGCATTGGGGCCGGAGGCGGCGCAGGCGACGTTGGCGGCGGCGCGTGCGGCCTGTGCGATGGGCATCAAGGTGTCGTTTGACGGCAACTTCCGGCCCAAGCTGTGGGAGCGCTGGGGTGGCGATGCCAAGGCGATCCTGCGCGATCTGTTTGACTGCGCGCACATCGTGTTTGCCGACTACCGCGACATCGGTGTGGTACTGGGCGGCGAGTTCGCACAGGCCGATGCACAGGCCCGTGTGGATGCGGCCGCGGCGATGGCGTTTGCCGCGTTCCCGCGCCTGCAGTACATGGCCTGCACGCAGCGCACAGCGCACAGCGTGGGGCACCATTCGCTTGGTGCGATGCTGCTGGGCCGTGACGGCACCCGTGCCGTTGCACCGCAGGAAACGCTGACCGACATCGTTGACCGCATCGGCGGCGGTGATGCGTTCGCGGCGGGTGTGCTGCATGGCCTCATTGAAGGCCTGGATGCCGATACCAGCATCCGCTTCGGCTTGGCCGCTGGCTGCCTGAAGCACTCCATTCCCGGTGATTTCAACCCTGTCGGCGTGGCCGACGTGATGGCCCTCATGGGCGAAGGTAAGTTCGATGTCCGGCGCTGATCCGCGCGTGCGCGCAATACTGAAACTGGCCCCGGTGATTCCGGTGTTCACCCCCGACAACATTGACGACGCAGTGCAGGTAGCACATGCGTTGTTGCGCGGCGGCCTGCCGGTGATCGAAGTAACCCTGCGCACGCCCAACGCGATGGAAGCGATCAAGGCCATGGTTGAGGCGGTGCCCGATGCCGTGGTGGGTGCCGGCACGGTGCTCAACGCCAAACAGCTGGAACAACTCAAAGCCGCAGGTGGCCGTTTTGCGGTGTCGCCGGGTGCGACCGATCGGCTTTACGCCGCCGCGCGCGATGCCGATCTGCCGTTTCTGCCGGGCGTGGCCACCTCCTCTGAACTGATGCGCGGTTTGGAACACGGGCTGGATACGTTCAAGTTTTTCCCCGCCGTACAGGCCGGCGGTGCGGCGATGCTGTCGGCGTGGAATGGCCCGTTCGGTGACGTGCGTTTCTGCCCGACCGGCGGCATCAGCGCGCAGACCGCATCGCAGTTTCTGCATCTGCCCAATGTGCTGTGCGTTGGCGGCTCGTGGTTGACCACGCGCGAGTTGTTGCAGGCGCGCGACTGGGCCGGCATTGAACAGCTGGCGCGCGAAGCGGCGGTGTTGCCCGCCTGATGCGGGGCAGGGGAGTGCGGTGTTTCCTCCGCACTCCCTGCTGCGCGGAACGCAGCAGGTTTTAAAGCTTCAAACGGCGATACAGCGTGCTGCGATTGACGCCCAGCCGCTTCGCCGCCTGGCTGACATTGCCATCGCAGGCATCCAGTGCGTGCCGCATGGCGTCCAACGTCAGTTCCTGCAGATTGCCTTCGGCAAGCGGGGCAGGGGACAGGCGCGGTGCGTCGTGTAGATACTCCGGCAGCATGTCCACGGCAATCCGCGCATCGGCATCGGTCAACGCCACCAGCGTGCGCAGGCAGGCCACCAGTTGACGCAGATTTCCCGGCCATTCGTAGGCAGCCAAAGCCTGCTCCGCCTCGATGCAAAGCACGCGGCCCTGCGCCAGCGGCTGCCACAACGCCTCGATCAATGCGGCGCGGTCGCCGTTGTCGCGTACCGTCGGCAAGCGCAATATGTGGTCGGCAATGCGGTAATACAGGTCCGAGCGGAAGCGGCCTTCGGCCATCGCCTGCTGCAGATCGCAATGGGTGGCGCAGATCAAGGTGAAATCCAGTTTGACCGGCTTGCCGCCGCCCAACGGTGACAACTCACGGTCCTGCAATACACGCAGCAGACGCGGCTGCAACGCCAACGGCATGTCGCCTATTTCATCCAGAAACAGCACGCCGCCCTGCGCCTGACGCAACAGCCCTTGGCTGCCTTGTCGGCGCGCGCCGGTGAATGCGCCTTCTTCGTAGCCGAACAGCTCCGCTTCGATCAAACCTTCCGGCAGGGCCGCGCAGTTGACCGCGACAAAGGGTTTGCCGGCACGGCTGCCCTGCGCGTGCAGCGCCCGTGCGGCGACTTCTTTGCCGGTGCCGGTTTCACCCTGCAGCAGCACCGGCAAGCCCGCTTCCAACACACGGCCGGCACGCGCCAGCTGTTCGCGTTGTTGTGCGTCAAACACCGTCGCACTTGCCGGCACCTGTACCGCACGTTGTGACGATGGCAGCGCAACCGCAGTGGCATGCACACGTTGCCGCGCGGATGCGCTGTCCAATCTGCCGCGCAGAACGCGACCACTGCGATCCTGCAGCAGGCCGTCATCGCGCATCCGCGACAACGGTGCATCAAACAAGGCTTCATACGAGGCGCGGCCGATGTCGCCATGCTCCAACCCAAACAGCCGCAGGCCCACGCCATTGGCCGCCACCAGGCGACCGTTGCGGAAGCCGAGCACCCCTTCGCCCGGCGTATCGAGCAGGGCAGGGTCGTGATGCAGCCGTAGCAGTTCGCATTCGGCCAGCCCATCCTCGAAGAAGCGGTGCTCAATGCGGTTTGCCGCCAATCGCGCCAAGCCCAATGCATGCATCTGCTGCACGCTGGCCGGGCCGGTGATGTCGAGTACGCCGGCCACATGCCCGTAAGGGTCATGGATGGGCATGGCCGAACAACTGAGGATGCCGTGCGGGGCGAAGAAGTGCTCGCCGCCGCGTACTTCCATCGCGCGGCCTTCAACGATGGCGGTGCCGATGGCATTGGTACCCACCGCCGCCTCGCTCCAACACACGCCCGGCATCAACGCGACGCGGCCGGCTTTGTCGAGAAAGCCGGCATTGCCTTCGGCATTGAGAATCCAACCGTCGGCATCGGTAAGCAGCACGATGCTGTCGGTGCTGGCCGCATGGGCGCCAAGGCCGTCGATTTCCGCACGCGCCAGCCGCCACAGCCGTTCATGGCTTTCACGCAGCGCGCGCAGGTTCTGCCCGCCGATGGGTTCCAGCTGCGGTTGCGCATCCACCGCCAGGCCGCTGCGCTGACAGCGCCGCCACGATTGCAGGATGGTGTCCGGCACGGTGCCCACGGGCAAGGTGCCGCGCTCAAAAAACGAACGACGGGCATTGCCCACGCGTTGTTGCGGTGCCAGCGCCATGACAACTCCCTGTGTCGCAAATTGCGACAGCGGTTCAACCCTGTGCCTCGATTAACAACACACCGCGACACGGACTGCAATGTGTCCACGCGTCGCACCGCAGCAGCAAGCAGGTCACAACCGTGTCACCGCTGCCTTTGCAGCATGTCGCAGCGCAGCACCGCGAAGTTGGCACCGCTCTTGCGCTCCATGTAGACCACCGCCACGTGCGGCCCCGACAAACGCAATCTGGAGATGCGCATGAACGCAGTCACGTCCGCCAAGCCTCAGGCCACCGATCCGCAATCGCTGTTCAAGCCGCGCTATGGCAACTACATCGGCGGCCAATGGGTTGCGCCGCGTAGCGGCCAGTATTTCGACAACATCACCCCGGTCACCGGCAAGGTGCTTACCGAGGTGGCCCGCTCCAACGCCGAGGACATCGAGCTGGCGCTGGATGCCGCACACGCCGCAAAAGACGCGTGGGGCGCGACTTCCACCACCGAGCGCGCCAACCTCCTCAACCGCATTGCCGACCGCATCGAGCAGAACCTGGAGCGCATCGCGCACGCCGAAACCTGGGACAACGGCAAACCGATCCGCGAGACACTCAACGCCGACGTGCCGTTGATGGCCGACCACTTCCGCTATTTCGCCGGTGCGTTGCGCGCGCAGGAAGGCAGCCTGTCGCAGATCGACAACGACACCGTGGCGTACCACTTCCAGGAACCGTTGGGCGTGGTGGGGCAGATCATTCCGTGGAACTTCCCACTGCTGATGGCGGCATGGAAGATGGCCCCGGCGTTGGCCGCAGGCAATTGCATCGTGCTCAAGCCCGCCGAGCAGACGCCGGCCTCGATACTGGTGTTGATGGAAGTGATTGGCGACCTGCTGCCAGCAGGCGTGCTCAACATCGTCAACGGCTTTGGTCTGGAGGCCGGCAAGCCGCTGGCCAGCAGCCCGCGCATCGCCAAGATCGCCTTCACCGGCGAAACCAGCACCGGCCGTCTGATCATGCAGTACGCCAGCCAGAACCTGATCCCGGTGACGCTGGAACTGGGCGGCAAATCGCCCAACATCTTCTTTGCCGACGTGATGGCCGAAGACGATGATTTCCTGGACAAGGCGGTAGAAGGCTTTGTGATGTTTGCCTTCAACCAGGGCGAAGTGTGTACCTGCCCCTCGCGTGCATTGATACAGGAATCCATCTACGAGAAATTCATGGAACGCGTGCTGGTGCGCATTGCCGCGATCAAGCAGGGCAACCCACTGGACCCCAACACCATGGTCGGCGCGCAGGCGTCCAACGAGCAGCTGCAGAAAATTCTGTCCTATATCGAAATCGGCAAGGCCGAAGGCGCTGAAGTGTTGATCGGCGGTGAGCAGAATCATCTTGGTGGCGACCTGGCCGACGGTTTCTACGTCAAGCCGACGGTGTTCAAGGGCCACAACAAGATGCGCGTGTTCCAGGAAGAAATCTTCGGGCCGGTGGTGTCGGTGACCACCTTCAAAACCGAAGAAGAAGCGTTGACCATCGCCAATGACACGCCGTACGGACTGGGCGCCGGGCTGTGGAGTCGCGACGCATCGCGCCTGTACCGCATGGGCCGTGGCATCCAGGCCGGCCGGGTGTGGACCAACTGCTATCACGCCTATCCGGCGCACGCCGCGTTTGGCGGCTACAAGCAATCGGGCATCGGCCGCGAGAACCACAAGATGATGCTCGACCACTACCAGCAGACCAAAAACCTGTTGGTCAGCTACTCGCCGAAGAAGCTGGGCTTCTTCTGAACCACGCACCGGCGCAGGCCGGATTGAGTGTGATCAAGGCACCGGCACCCTGCCGGTGCCACAGTGGAATTCCACGCTACAAGGAGATGCACGCATGAACAGAACCATGAAGGCAGCGGTGGTACGTGAGTTCGGCAAGCCGTTGCGGATCGAGGAAGTAGAAGTGCCGCGCCCGGCAGCGGGCGACATTCTGGTCAAGATTGAAGCGTGTGGCGTCTGCCACACCGATCTGCACGCGGTGGAGGGCGACTGGCCGGTCAAGCCCAATCCGCCGTTCATCCCCGGCCACGAGGGCGTGGGCCATGTGGTGGCGGTGGGCGCTGGCGTCACCCATATCCGCGAAGGCGACCGTGTCGGCATTCCGTGGTTGTACTCGGCCTGCGGCTACTGCGAGCACTGCCTGGGCGGTTGGGAAACCCTGTGCGAAGCGCAGCAGAACAGTGGCTATTCGGTTAACGGCGGTTTTGCCGAATATGCCTTGGCCAACGCCAACTACGTCGGCCTGCTGCCCAAGGAAGTGAGCTTCATCGACATCGCGCCGATCCTGTGTGCGGGCGTCACCGTCTACAAAGGATTGAAAGTCACCGACACCAAACCCGGCGACTGGGTGGTGATTTCCGGCATTGGCGGCTTGGGCCACATGGCCGTGCAATACGCCAAAGCGATGGGCTTGAACGTGGCAGCGGTGGATATCGATGACGGCAAGCTCAAGCTGGCCGAACGACTGGGTGCCACAGTTACCGTCAACGCACGTAACACCGACCCTGCCGCTTTCCTGAAGAAGGAAATCGGCGGCGCACATGGCGCGTTGGTGACGGCGGTATCGCCGAAGGCATTCGAGCAGGCGCTGGGCATGGTGCGCCGTGGCGGCACGGTGTCACTCAACGGTTTGCCGCCGGGCGATTTCCCGTTGGATATCTTCGGCATGGTGCTCAACGGCATCACCGTGCGCGGCTCCATCGTCGGCACGCGCCTGGACCTGCAGGAGTCGTTGCAGTTCGCCGCTGAAGGCAAGGTGGCCGCAACCGTCAGCACCGACAAGCTGGAGAACATCAACGACGTGTTCGCGCGCATGCATGCCGGCGCCATTGAAGGCCGCGTGGTGCTTGATTTGAGTGCCTGACATGCAGAGGTAGGCCATGGGGAACAGCGACCGCCGTCAACCTCCCCCTTTCGCTGCGCCGGCACGCACGGCCAGCGAGCGGTTGCTGCCCCTCTTTGCCTCCCGCGCCGCGCAGGTGGGAGCTGAAAGCTGAAGCTGCTGTTGCTGTGGCTATTGCTGTGGCTGTTGATCTATTCCTCTCCCCTTGCGGGAGAGGATGCCGAAGGCAGGAGAGGGGAGCGGCAACGCCGCGCCGTCAGCAATCACTGCACCCACCTAGCGCGCATGCACCGCCGCAATCGGCATGCGGTCCAGCGCCAGCCACGCGTCTTCCACCACCGCACGCACCTGCTCCCAACGCAGCCGTGATTCGCCGCGTGATTGTTCCCAATGCTCGGCCAGTTCGGCTCCGGTGTCGGCGCTACCACGTGGCCAATCCGCCGCATGCGTGACCAAGGCAAATGCATACGCCGGTTGCAGATCACGCCAACGCTGGGCGCCGCGCCGTCGGCGGGCATAGTCGTCCAAGCTGTACTGCACGAAGTCTTGGGCAACCTCGTCAGCATCCTGTTTGCGGCGACTCAGCCGCGCACGCCGCATCACCGTGGGGTCGGCATTGAACAGCGTCATTGGCGCCCGGTGCTCGGTACGGTCAAGGCGGAACATGGCACTCACCTCCTTGCTGGGCAGACACAGTTACCCCCGCACCCGTCAGCAGGCCGTGATACCGCCGTTACCCAACAGTGAAGCTGCGCCCCGGCCCTGTTCACTTTTCACATCTGACCGCTCACTTGCCGCTGCCGCCCCACGCCCATTGCAGCCCCACCGTATAGGCGCGATCCGGCCCTGGCTCGTAGTAACGCTGGTTGCCGTCGTTGACGATGACCGAGCCGATGTAGCGTTGGTCCAACACGTTATCCACACGCGCGAACAGCCGCAGCGGGCCGCGGGCGGTCGGCCATTCACGTGCGGCTTCCAGATTCAGCAGACCGTAGCCCGGCGCGCGCGCATCGCCCAGATCATTGACGCCGATGTCGCTGGCGGCCACCACTTCGGCCGCCCATTGCCACGGGCCCGGCTGCCACTGCCAACGTGCGGACAGCTGTTGACGCGGCACGCCCGGCAAGCGGGTACCGGCCGCCACCGGGTTGAGGGGTACAGCGCAGGGCGAGGGCAGGCCGGTGCAGGTGAGGTAGCCCTCGCGCACGCTGGCCTGCAGCCAGGTCCACGCCAGCTGCAGTTGCTGGTCCTCGCCCAATGGCTGCCACCAACCCAGTTCCACGCCCTGGCGCCGGGTGGCGCCAAGGGTGCGGTNNGCGGCCGCCACTGTTGCGGGCCACCGCCAGTTCGTCGTCGGTATCGGCACGAAACAACGCCAACTCCACGCGTGCGCCGTTCTGCGCCCGCCATTTGCCGCCCAGCTCGTAATTGCGACTCAGCGCCGGCGACAGATCCAACGCCAGCCCGGCACCGCCATCGGCGCGGTAGCCCAGCTCGTTGAAGGTGGGGGTTTCAAAACCCCGCCCGGCCGAGGCATACAGGCGCAGATTGTCGCTGGCGCTGAACACCACGCCCGCTACCGGCGTGGTGGCCGAATAGTCGCGCTGCCCGCTGTCATCGGGATTGCCGGCGGTGATGTAACGGTCGTCAGAACGGAACCGCACCTGGCTGTGGCGCGCTCCCACCAACGCCGACCAGCGCGGGCTGAACTGCCACCACGCCTGCGCGAACTGGTCCAGATTCTCCACGCGGTCGCGCTGGTTGCGGCGCAGTGTGCCCTTGATGCCCAGCGTGTCACCGACGAAGTTCTCGTAGCCGGTTCGATGCTGACGTTGGCGGTCGGCATTCGCCCCGACCACCAGCTCCAATGGCTTGCCAGCCAAGGCGCCATGCCAGGCCCAGCGCGCGTCGATGCCGCCATAGTCGCTGTCCAGGTCGATCACCCCGCCCGAGTGCAGGGGGCTGTTCTGCGGCCCCGGTGGGATCGCCAGAAACTGCTCCACGCTACGCTGCCCGGCATAGCCCATCAACCGCCACGTCTGCTGCTCGCGGTCATGCGTGTACACCGCGCCGGCCTGCGCCTGTCGCACCGATTTGCGGGTGTTGTACTGCGTGGCCACCGCAGTGGCCTGGCGCGGATTGGCGCGTACCTGTTCGCGGCTCAGGCCCAGCGGATCCTGCGCGTGCGGCGCGTCGAACGCGTTGAACAGCAGATCCAGACGTTGGCCCGGTGCCAGATCAAACCCCAACCGGGCATTGAGCGACTCACGCCGCGCCGCGCTGTGGTCGCGCCAGCCATCGGTACGGAAGTGGTTGGCCGCCACGTTGTAATGCATGGCCCCCGCAAGCCCTTTGAGCTGCACGCCGGTGTTGCTGGTGTTGCGGCTGCCATAGCTGGTCCGCACACGCCACGGGTCGCCCGCCTGGCCGTCGGCACTCCAAAGCTGCAGCACGCCACCGGAGGAGTTGCCATACAGCGCCGAAAACGGCCCGCGCAGGACGTCCACCCGGTCAGCGCCCAACAGGTTGAAGTGCGACAGCTGGCCTTGCCCGTCAGGCATGGTCGCCGGGATGCCATCCACCAGCAGCCGCACGCCGCGCACGCCAAAGGTGGAGCGCGCACCAAAACCGCGGATCGACAGCTGGGTGTCCTGTGCATAATTCTGCCGCTCACGCGCCAGCAACCCAGGTACACCGCCCAGCGCCTCGGATATCAGCGCACCGCGGCCATTGCCATTGGTACTCACCGTTGTGATCGACGCGGGCAGGTCGAAATCCGCCACCGCGTGCACCTTGGCTACCTGCACAAGCACCGTATCCAACGTGGCAGGCGTTGGATCGGCCGCCTGCGCGGGAAGAGCCAACATCAGCCCATAAGTAACGAAAAAACGCTTACGTGTTCCCATCAGCCCAGGTTCGCCAATGCACAGTGTCCGCGGCATCGTACCAGCGGCTGAAATTCCCACTGAAATCCCGGGCAGAAGTTCCAGCTGTAACCCTGCCGCCACGCGCGGCTGGCCCTGCTACGATGTCGCAGTTACGGCCGCCGTTTGTGACTCCCGCGCCGGACACCCCCACTTCCCGCCACTTGATACGAGNNTCTGACCGAGGCTTACAACGCTGACAGCCGCCCGACCAAGGTCAACCTTGGCGTTGGCATCTACTACGACGAAAGCGGCCGCATTCCGCTGCTGCGCGCCGTCAAACAGTACGAGCAGCAGTTGGTGGCTGAAGGCAAACCGCGCGGTTACCTGCCCATCGACGGCCTGCCGGCCTACACCCTGGCCACCCAGAAACTGGTGTTCGGCGAAGGCTCGGACCTGTTGGCTGCTGGCCGCGTGGCCACTTCGCAGACCATCGGCGGCAGCGGTGCGCTGCGCATCGGTGCCGACCTGCTCAAGCGCCTGCTGCCGCACGCCACCATCGCCATCAGCAACCCCAGCTGGGAAAACCACCGCGCCGTGTTCGGCGCCGCCGGTTTTGACGTGGTCGATTACGCCTACTACGACAACGCCAGCCACGGCCTGGATTTCGCCGGCATGCTGGCCGATCTGCAGAAGCTGCAGCCCGGCTCGGTCGTGCTGCTGCACGCCTGCTGCCACAACCCGACCGGCGCTGACCTGAGCACCGAGCAGTGGAAGCAGGTTGCCGCGCTGCTGAAGGACCGCCAGCTGTTCCCCTTCATCGACATGGCCTACCAGGGCTTCGACAAGGGCATCGCGCAGGACGGCCAGGCCGTGCGCATCATCGCCGAGGCCGGCATCGACAGCTTCATCGTCGCCAACTCGTACTCCAAGTCGTTCTCGCTATATGGCGAGCGCGTGGGTGCGTTGTCGGTGGTGGGCCCGGATGCGGTGTCGACCAAGGCCGTGCAGTCGCAGGTCAAGCGCATCATCCGCACCATCTACTCCAGCCCGTCCACCCACGGCGCGGCCCTGGTGGCCGGCGTGCTGGGCAGCGCCGAGCTGCGCGGCGTGTGGGAGGCCGAGCTGACCGAAATGCGCGAGCGCATCCACGCCCTGCGTGCTGGCATGGTGCAGAAGCTGGCCGCCTTGGGCGCGCCGGAATTCGGCTTCATCCAACAGCAGGCCGGCATGTTCTCCTACTCTGGCCTGAGCAAGGCACAGGTGGACCAGCTGCGTGACGACTACGGCATCTACGCCGTCGGCACCGGCCGCATCTGCGTGGCCGCACTCAGCCAGAAGAACCTGGACTACGTGGCCAAGGCGGTTTATGAAGTCAGCCGCGGCTGATTCTGGTCATACCGAGGTAAAGCAGAAGCACGGGAAACTCGGGTTTTTGTTGATTCAAGAAGAGCGCCGCGATTCCACCAGGAATTGCGGCGTTTTTTATTTGCGGAAAGCCCCCTCTCCCCNNGGCGGGGCGACGGAGGGCAGTTTGCGAATCACCGATTCGCTGCCCTCCTAGCGCCTTCGTGCCTAGCGAAGGCCGGGGCGCGGAGCGGGGGTTGGGGAGAGGGGCAGCTTTGCGAGCCTCCGGTTCGCAGCCCGTTGAGCGCGCTTGCGCAAGGGCTGGGGCGCGGCACGGGGTTGGGAGAGGCGCGCTCTAAACTTCCGGCGCAACAGGCTTTTGGCAATCAGGCACACAACGTGTTCGGAACTCCTGTTTATCCACACCCCATCTGTGGATAACCCGCTAGCCATCGCCGGGCCTTGCCTGATGAAGCCGCGCACGCGCTGAAACCCACTTATCCACAGCGTTATCCGCAACCGGCCCCGCCGCACCCGCCTTTCCTGTGGATAACCCCGCGAGCCCGCATGCGCGTTTCTCCCACATTCCTATGACCGTTCCTGTCCAAAACAGGACACACCCGAGCCATCAACTCGTAAATAACCGGACAACCCGCGACAATAGCGCCCCTTTTGTCTGAAGGTAGCTCACGTCCATGTCCCGCACCTCGCTCACCCGCTTCCTGATCGAAGAACAGCACGCCCAGCGCATCAATGCCGACCTGCGCCAGTTGGTGGCGGTGGTGGCACGCGCCTGCACCAGCATCTCGATCGCAGTGAGCAAGGGCGCGCTGGGCGGCGTGCTGGGCGATGCCGGTACCGGCAACGTGCAGGGCGAGGCGCAGAAGAAGCTGGACGTGATCTCCAACGAGATCCTGCTCGAAGCCAACGCCTGGGGTGGCCATCTGGCCGCCTGCGCGTCCGAGGAAATGGACCACAGCCAGCGGGTGCCTTCGGAATATCCACAGGGTGATTTCCTGCTGTTGTTCGATCCGCTGGATGGCAGTTCCAATATCGACGTCAACGTCTCGGTGGGCACCATTTTCTCGGTGTTGCGCGCCCCCAAGGGTGTGGATAACCCTGGGGATGAACACTTCCTGCAGGCCGGCACCCAGCAGGTTGCGGCGGGCTACTGCATCTACGGGCCCAGCACGATGCTGGTGCTGACAGTGGGCCACGGCACCCATGCCTTCACCCTGGACCGCGAAACCGGCGAATTCGTGCTGACCCAGCGCGGCATGCAGGTGCCGGCCGACACCCAGGAGTTCGCCATCAACATGTCCAATCAGCGCCATTGGGAAGCGCCGATGCAGGGCTATGTGGCCGATCTGTTGGCTGGCAAGGAAGGCGCGCGCGGCAAGAACTTCAACATGCGCTGGATCGCCTCGATGGTGGCCGACGTGCACCGCATCCTGACCCGCGGCGGCATCTTCATCTATCCGTGGGACAAGAAGGACCCCACCAAGGCCGGCAAGCTGCGCCTGATGTACGAAGCCAACCCCATGTCGCTGCTGGTCGAGCAGGCCGGTGGCGCCGCCACCAATGGCCGCGAGCGCATTCTCGATATCGCGCCGGACCAGCTGCACCAGCGCGTGCCGGTGTTCCTTGGCTCAAAGAACGAAGTCGCCGAAGCAACGCGCTATCACACCGAGTACGACGCGCAGGGCTGATCGGCCAGTGCCGCAACGCCCCTCTCTCAGCCGGGAGGGGCTGGGCCGCATCCGCACGTGCTGCGCCCAACGCATCACCGGTGACAGAGCGTCGCCGGCACCGCACCATCGTTGCCAGCCCTCAAAGGAACACGCCGATGCCCACACTGACCGTCGTACTGCTTTTGCTGGCGCACTGGGCGGTGTGGCCGCACGCGCGGAAAACCGCATCGCTGCGGCCCGTAGGCAGCGCTGCATGAGTGCCGTGGACTTCATCGAAATCTACGAACAGGTGCTTTCAGCCGAGGACTGCGCGGCCATCGTGCAGCGCCTGCGCCAGAGCACCCAACTGCAGCCCGGACAGGTGGGCGGTGGCGTACACCCGGAACTCAAACGCAGCCGCGACCTGCGCATCAGCGGCAACGCGCAATGGCGCGATGTTGAGCAGCGCCTGCAGCAGGCGGTGTTCACCGGCCTGTTGCGTTATCTACGGCGTTATCCACAGGTATTGATTTCGCCACTGATGCTGCAGGTGGAAGGCAACGACGGACAACCGCGCCGCCTGGCCGCCGAAGATTTCCCGGCCATGGACGATGCGGCCCTGGTGGAACTTGCGCGCACCTGCCTGCGCCCCGGCGCGATCAACCTGCAGTGGTATGCGGCGGGCGAGGGCGGCTATCCGTACTGGCACTGTGAACTGTTCCCGCGTGATGCGGGCGGCGAAACCCTGCACCGTCATCTGTTGTGGACGCTGTATCTCAACGACGATTTTGACGAAGGCGAAACCGAGTTCCTGTTCCAGCAGCGCAAAGTAACGCCACGCACCGGCAGCCTGCTGATCGCGCCCACCGCGTTCACTCACACGCACCGTGGCAATCGGCCGCAGGCTGGGGATAAGTTCATCGCGACGAGCTGGATTCTGTTTCAGTCGGCGCAGCAGTTGTATGGCCAAACCGCAGGCTGAGAACACCGGTAGCGCGAAGCCATGCTCCGCTGAAGCAACCGCCGGTTTGCCTAAAACAATTCACCCTGCAACGAAGGTTTCTTGGGTGCCAACGGCGCGACAAACTTGCTGCAGTCCAGCCACGGCCATTGCTGGCGTGAGGCGTTGAAACCCAAGCGCCGGCTGGCCAGTTTGAAACGGTTGGCCAGCAGATCTGCGTAGGCACCTTCGCCACGCATGCGTTTGCCGAACTGGCTGTCGTAATCCTTGCCCCCGCGCAGCTGGTTGATGGTGCTCATGACGTGGTCCGCGCGCTGTGGGTAATGGGCGTGCAGCCAATCGCGGAACAGCGGAGCCACTTCATACGGAAGCCGCAGCAGCACGTAACCGGCGCTGGAAGCACCGGCATTGCGCGCCGCTTCCAGCACCGCTTCCAGTTCCGCATCGTTGATCCACGGAATCACCGGCGCCACCATCACACCCACCGGAATGCCGGCATCACTCAGCCGGCGCATCGCACGCAGCCGCGCATGCGGCGCCGAAGCGCGTGGTTCGAGTTTTGCCGACAGATGCGCATCCAACGACGTCACCGAAAAGTGCACGCTCACCAGCTTCTGCTCGGCCAATGGCGCCAGTAGATCGATGTCGCGTTCAACCAACGCGTTCTTGGTGATCAACGAGAACGGGTGCCGGGTTTCGGCCATCACTTCAATCAGCTGCCGGGTGATGCCCAGTTTGCGTTCGATGGGTTGGTAGGCGTCGGTGTTGATGCCCAGCGCGATCGGCTGCGGCACGTAGCCCGGCTTGGCCAGCTCGCGGCGCAGTACCTCGGCGGCGTTGGTCTTGGCGAAGATCTTGGTTTCAAAATCCAGCCCCGGCGACAGATTGAGGTAGGCGTGCGTGGGCCGTGCAAAACAGTAGGAGCAGCCGTGCTCGCAGCCCCGATACGGATTGACCGACTGGCTGAAGCCCACATCCGGCGAGTTGTTACGGCTGATGATGCTGCGTGCAATTTCCGGGCGCACGTCGGTACGCAGGCGCGGTTCGGCGAACTCCTCGCTCTCGTCCACCGACCAGCCGTCGTCGACGGCTTCGGCTATCTGGGTTTCAAAGCGGCCGGCGAGGTGACTGGTGGCACCGCGGCCTTTGATCGGGGTAGGCATCCGCCTACGCTACTGCGCGCCTGTCGCAGATTCCGCGACGGGCCGCATTCAGCACGCATCGGCTTCAGCCGGCCTTGTGTTTGACCGCGCCACTGCTCTGGATCGTCAACGTGGCACTCATGCCGGCGCTGAGCACCGCGCCTTCGGGCACCGAACTGGGATCGATGCTGACCCGCACCGGTACGCGCTGGGCCAGACGCACCCAGTTGAAGGTGGGCTCCACCTCAGCCAGCAGGTTCTGCCCGGTCGGGCCAGCAGCGTCGGCAATACCGGTGGCGATACCTTCCACGGTGCCGCGCAGGTGCAGACCGCCGGCCATCAGCCGGATATCCACCGCATCGCCGCGATGAATCTTGGGCAGCTTGGTTTCCTCGAAGTAGCCGTACACCCACATGCCGTGGCTGCCGACCAACGCCATGCGCGGCGTGCCGGCGGCGGCGTAGTCGCCCACGCGCACGTCCAGGTTGGTGATGGTGCCATCGGCGCTGGCCCGCACTTGGGTGCGCGCCAGATCCAGCCGCGCACGCTGCAGTGCCACCTGTGCCTGCTGCAGCGCGGCGCCAGCCTGTTGCCGGCTTGCGCTGGCGGCATGGGTGCTGGCTTGGGCCTGCTTCCAACTGGCCTGCGCAGCCTGGGCCATGGCGCGCGCATCGGCCTGAGATTCACGCGAGACCACACCGCTGAGCTGGGCGCGGCGCTGGGCCTGCTCCTGCCGCATCAGGTATTCGGCTTGGCTGGCGCTGGCGCCGGCCGATGCGGCGGAAATGCTGGCGCCGGCAGCGCGCGCGGCGGCGGTAGCGGCACTCAGGTCGGCTTCGGCCTGGGCCACGGCCAGCTGGTAGCGGTCGGGGTCGACCACGAACAGCAGCTCGCCCTTTTTGACCGGCTGGTTGTCCTGCACCGCCACCTCGGTGACCAGACCGGACACATCCGGCGCAATGCGCACCACTTCGGCACGCAGGCGTGCATCGCGCGTCCACGGCGAGAGCATGTATTGGTGCCAGACCACATAAGCCATCACTGCAGCCAGCAGCACAACCACGCAGGTGACACCGCCTCGGATAAGGCTGGCGGTTTTCATCGGGAACCTCGGTTACGAAAGATGGGGAAGAAACAACAACAGCGCTGCGCAGTAGATGCTGGCAAACAGCGCCACACGCAGCAGCGACGGGTGCAGCGCGCGGCGGTACAGGCCAATACGGCCCAGCCCAAAATCGAGCAGACCAAACAGCGGCAGCAACATCACCACCAGCACCAATGCGCCGGGGAAGTAGATGTCGCCGATGGAAACTTCATACGGCATGGCTGGCCTCCTTCAGGCGTTGATAACGGCGCGAGCGCTTTACGTAAGCCGCCAGAACGGTGGCGCTGTCTTCCAGCGTCATCTGCAGCAGAAACAGATGCTCGCGCACGCGGCGCAATGCCTGCGGTTGCGGTCCGGACAACTCGGCCAGCGCTGCACGCACGCTGTCCTTGGCAGCGCGCAGGGTCTGCGCGCGCGGGGTGCGGTACAGCTGGCCGAGCAGCGTCAGCGCTTGTTCGATCTGCCGGCGCAAAGTGAGCGGCAAGGATTGCTCGGCCAGGTCATGGCGCAGATCAATCGCGCTGTGGCCGGCCTCATGCACCATCAGCGCCCACTCGAACAACTCGCGCGATGCGCGGCTACCTGGTGCTGTGCGGCTGGCCACCTGTTGAAACAACTCGCGGCTGACGCTTTCAAACTTCGGCAGCAGACCGGGCAGCGGCGCGCTGACCGCCAACTGCACCTGCGCGCGCAGGCGTTCCAGCAGGCGCCGTTGTCGCTGGCGGCTGCCGGGCAAGCCCGGCACCAGCATGAACACCCCCATGGCGATGAACGCACCGACGATCAGCGTCAGCGAGTTGTCCAGGTACGCCTGTGCACTGGGATGGAACTGTGGGCCGATATTCCACGACACCAGGATGCCGACGTTCATCGCCAGGCCGGTCACCACGAAGCGCGGGCGCGTGGAGATATACAGCGAGGCGATCATGGTCGGCAGCGTCACCAGCATCAGCGTCGGGTAGTCCACCGCCAACGCCAGGGCGATGAAGCCGGGCAGGGCGAAGAACGGTGCCACGGTGTGGCCGATGACGGCGCGGCGCACCACCCATGAGGGGTCCGGCGCAGCCGAGGACATCGCCACCAACGCTGCCATGCCAAACACCGCAAGCCCGCCCTGGTTCCAGCTGCTGCACAACCACAGCAGTGACAGCACCAACATCACGGTAAAGCAGCGCACCATCGCCAAGGCAATGGCATACCAATCGTTGGCACGGGTGAAGCGCACCCGCGACAAGCGCGGCGCCCGTGCACGCAGCTGGCCTTTGCCGGTTTCCATATGCGCCTTGGCCTGCACATAGGCGTGCAGCTCATCACCAAAGCGGCGCACCATCAACGCGCTGGCATCAAAGCTGTCCTGCAGCGTCTGCGGCAGCTGCTGGCGCTGCCTTGCGATGCCGCCATCAAGCTGCATGTTCCAATGCCGCAACTGCTGCGCCAATGCCGGCACATCCGCACGTAAAGCGTTGTCGTCCAGCATCACCGACAACGGCTTGAGCAGCGCGCGGACAGCCAACACAAGCGCGTCCTGTTGCCGCCTGCGCAGACGGTCAATGTGGTGATGCAACGCCTGGAAGCGCGAAGCGGCGGCCATGAAATGCTGGTTGATCAGCTTCAACTGACCATTGCGGCTACGCAGGATGGGATCATCGAAAAACGCGGTCGCACGCATGTCCTCGAAGCTGATCGCGCCCTGCACGACACGCGTCTGGGTTTTTTCGATCACCTCGAAACCCTGCAGGCGGCCGCTGATCGCACCGGCCACGAAATCCAGAAAGTCCTTGAGGTTGCCGTCGTCCGTGGCACGCAGGCCGGCGCGCATGCGGTTGGGCCACAGCACGTCAAACACCACACTGGTCACCGCCATGCCCAGCAGCACTTCGCCGGTGCGTTCCAGGGCGCTGTTGACGATGTTGGCCGGGTGATTGATCACCGGGAACACAATCATCGCCACCGTATAGCCGGACAGCACGAATCCATACGAAGCCATGCCGCGGCTCCACACCGAACCACCGGCACAGAAACCACCCCATAGCGCCATTGCCGTTACCAGCAGCACGGGGCTCTGCGGAAACAACGACACGATCAGCACCGCCATGGCGCAACCCACCACGGTGCCCAAGCCACGGTAGAACGCCTTGGCCAGCACCAGGCCGGTATTGCGGTTCATCACCACCAACACGGTGATCATGGCGGTGCCGGGCGAGCTCATGCCCAAGCGCATGGCGATCCAGCCGGTGAGGTACAGGGCCACCAGCACCTTGCCGATGTAGGCCCAGGTGGACGCTTCGCCCGCCATCGCCTGACGGAAAGCCTGCAGCGCGCCGGGCGCCTTCAAGGCAACCTGCGTCGATTCAACCTGTGCTGCACTCATCGGGGTTGTTCCAGCCCCAGCAGGATGCGGGTGAGCACCTGCTCGGTATGCCGCAGCTCGTCGGCATCCACGCCGTTGAAAAAGTGCTCAAGCTGCTTGATCACCGCCGGCATCACCCGCTCGATCAACTGCTCGCCCTGCGCGGTAAGCCGCACCACCAGCTTGCGACGGTCTTCATCGCTGGGCTCGCGGCTGACCAGGCCTTTGGTCAGCAGTTGGTCGATCAGCCGGGTGACGTTGGACGATTTCTCGCTGGCGGCTTCGCTGATTTCCGACGGGCTCAAGCCCTGCTCGGAGCCATCAAGCATCATCAGCACGTTGTATTCGGGGTGGGAGATGCCGTAATCGCGCATCAACTGGTTGCCATGGTCACAGAACAGCTTGTGCACCAGCTTGATCAACCGCGCCAGCATGGCCTGGTCACGCGGAAAACCCGGATGACGCTGGCTGCTGATCGCCAGCTTCTGGTCGATGCTGACGTAGCCACTGGCGGTGGGCGCTGTTTTATCCATTGACGGATATTACACTTATGTACTAATTGGCGCAACGCAGCAAATCGCGTTTATCAACTCGGTTATCCACAACCCTTCTCGTCATTGATGCGCGGACACCGCCTGGTACCGCACGGACCCCTTGCCCGCATTGCCATCTCTCAATCGACTGAGACTGAAACGTCGCTGGCTGTCAGCGGGCGCCAGCCATCACTTCCTCCGCTGGCCTGCAGATTGGCTGGGCCAGGATTCGTGCCGGAAAGTTATCCACATTGTTGTCCACGGCGCGCACTGCCACCGGCCATGGCTAGAATCGGCGCATGCGCGAATCACTGCACGTCCTCTGGACCACCCTCACCAGCATTCCCCATCTGGCCCAGATCCTGGCAATTGCCTATGTGGCTTATCTGTTGGTGCTGGCCTGCTACATCGTCCTGCAGAAGCGCGAGCCGGTCGCCACCCTCAGTTGGATCCTGTCGCTGGCGGCGCTGCCTTACATCGGCCTCTTCGTTTTTTACCTGCTCGGGCCACAGAAGATCGTGCGCCAGCGCCTGCGTCGTGGCCGCTCCCGCGAGGGCATGAGCACCTATGAAGCCATCTGCCCCCCGGATGACGACTGCAGCGAGCTGGCGCGGGTAGGGCAGGCCACCACCGGCTTTGCGCCCACCACGGCCACCGAGGTGGACTGGCTGGTGGATGGCGCCGCCACCTATGCGGCAATCCTCCATGCCATCGGCCAGGCGCAGCGCCACGTCAATCTGGAGTACTACATCTTTGAACCGGACCATGCCGGCACGGCCATGCGCGACGCTCTGGTGGAGCGCGCACGCGCCGGAGTGAAGGTGCGGCTGCTGCTCGATGCGGTGGGTTCCTCGCGCATCCGCACGCGCTTTCTGCAGCCCCTGCTCGACGCCGGCGCCGAGGTGGCATGGTTCCATCCACGGCAGCTGCTCAAGCCCTTCCAGCGGCCGTGGTTGAACCTGCGTACGCACCGCAAGCTGGTGGTGGTGGATGGCGAGGTCGCCTTCACCGGTGGCATCAACGTCACCGACGAGGAAGACGACAGCCGCAACCCCAACGCCTACCGCGACCTGCACATGCGCATCCGCGGCCATGTCGTGCACAGCCTGCAGCTGGTGTTTCTGGAGGACTGGATCTACGCCACCGGGCAGACCGATGGCAACTTCCAACGCAGCGATCTGTTCCCCACCAACGTTCCCACCCGCGACCAGGGCAGCATCCAGGCACAGGTGCTGGTCTCCGGGCCGGATTCGGCCTGGGAGGCCATCCATCGCCTGCATGTGGCGGCCATCCAGGAGGCCAAACGACGGGTGTGGCTGGTCACGCCGTATTTCGTGCCCGGCGAAGCCGCACGCATGGCGCTGACCTCGGCCGCACTCGGCGGGCTGGACACGCGATTGATGGTGCCCAAACAGAGTGATTCCAAATTCGTCACCCTGGCCGCGCGCTCGTATTTCGAGGAGCTGCTGGAAGCCGGCGTGCGCATCTACGAGTACGGCCCACGCATGCTGCACAGCAAGGCCTTCATCGCCGATGACAGCACCTGCATCGTCGGCACCGCCAACTTCGACCACCGCAGCTTCCGCCTCAATTTCGAGCTGTCGATGATGTACAACGACCGCGAACTCACCGCAGAGCTCGATGCCATTCTGCGCCAGGAGTTCGACAACGCCACCGAGGTGCAGTTGGATCTGCACCGCCCGCTTTGGCGTCAGCGGCTTCCCGAGGCATTCGCCCGTTTGGCCTCGCCGCTGCTCTGAACTGCCTGGATCCCGTCGCAGTACACATATCCACAAACAGCTGTGGATAACACCGAAACCAGAAGCCGCTGAATTCAACCGCAGCGCGTTTTTCCACAAGCCAGCGCGTGGCACGGCGGGCCTCAGGAATCCCTTCGTGTACCCGTGCGCGCGTCTTACAGATATCCACAACAGGCTGTGGATAAACGGTTTCGGCGGGCTTTCAGTCTCGTCCTTACCATCACGGACAGTGGCCAGATGTAACCCGCATCACATTTACAAATGTTGGAAAGCCCTGGGGACAGCGCCTTTCCGCCTCCAGTCCACAAGGTCTGCCCGGAAGTTCGGTATACATCTTGCCCGCCCTACGCTTTGGCGCCGTTGCACCGCGTGAAGAATATGGTTTGCCACGTGGAACACGGGGCCTCCCGCATCGTTAAACTGCCCGCATCCAAGGGGAGAGATGTCTATGTACTGGCTGTTTCTGCTGCTCGCGCTCGGCGCCTTCGTGCTCGCAATTTCAACGACCCAGATGTGGTTGCTGGTGCTGTCGCTGCTGGCTGCACTGTTGTTCGCAGTGCTGTGGATAAAGGGCCTGTTTGCCGCGCGCTTCAGCGGCATAATCAGCGAAGCGCCGCGCCCGCTGCATCCGGCCGAGCTTCAGATGATGCGTGAAAAGCTGCTTGAGCAAACCGGCCAGCCCAAAATGCAGGACCCGGCACCGACCATTTCGCCCGCAAAGAGTGATTCCCAACAGCCATGACCAGCCTCAGCGTCAACGTCAACAAGGTCGCGGTGCTGCGCAACTCACGCGGAGATTCGGATCCCGATGTGGTCCGTGCAGCGATGACCTGCCTGCGCGCTGGCGCCCACGGTATTACCGTGCACCCACGCCCGGATCAGCGCCACATCCGCGCCGATGACGTGCTCGCATTGTCAGAGCTCACGCGCCAGCACGGCGTCGAATTCAATATCGAGGGCAACCCCTTCGCACCACCGCGCGAGGGTTATCCCGGCTTGCTGCAGTTGTGCGAACTGACCCGCCCCGCGCAGGCAACCCTGGTACCTGACACGGATGGCCAGCTCACCTCCGATCACGGCTTCGATTTCGCCAAAGACGGCGAACGCTTACGCCCATTGATTGCCGAACTAAAGCAATACGGCTGCCGTGTCAGTCTGTTCGTCGATGCCGGCAATCCCGACATCGCACAAGCCGCTGCGCTCGGCGCCGACCGCATCGAGTTATACACAGGCCCGTACGCCAAAGCCTTTGCCAATGGCGACCTGGAACAGGCGGCAACGGCGTTTGTCGTTGCCGCCCGCCGTGCGCAGGCAGCCGGGCTCGGGGTCAACGCGGGCCACGATCTTTCCCAGGCCAATCTCTACCATTTCCTGTCGCAGGTCCCGGACGTTCTGGAAGTTTCCATCGGTCACGCATTGATAGGTGAAGCGCTGTACGACGGCTTGGAAACCACGGTCACCGAGTACCTCAAGCTCATTGCCCAAGCCGACAGTCCGGCAAGCTGAGCAGCTGAGCACAAGGCGGCCGACGTTCGGAATTCCGAACGGGCGGCTGCCTCCTCGCTGCTGCTCGCCGGAGCAGTCGAAAACCCTGACGATCAGCTCCGCCCAGGTTTCCCTGTGAATAAATTGCATGGGTGTGGATAACTGCAGCGCAGCCGCCGTCGCTCACGCCAATCCTTGACCAGGTGGCACTGCATCCGGCCGTAACTGCGTTGCCAACTGCAGCGGTCCCCGCGCTGGGCAGTTGATGCATGTTCTGGTCAGTAGCAGGGCCCGTCGCTGCAAGTGCCGGCGCGACGCGGCTCGCATTGCCATCTTCGGTGCCATCCATGGATTGAGCACAACGTCGACGTCATCCGTTTCGCAACGAACGTATTCCAGCACCGCATTGGCTGACGAGCGCGCTTGCAACAACAACGTGCTGAAGAGATCCCGACGACGCGACGCATACGAAAAGATGCACGCGAAAAAGCGTCGCACGGCTGCTTCCACTGGATGGAAAGTACTCACCGCGTTCTCATCGACGCCTACACACAGGTGCATCCGAAAGGGGAGGCAGTGCTCTGTGGCGCAGCGAGCGGCCGAAGCAGGCTTCGCGTTGGCTCTGCCGGAAATTCAACGGAAAAACACCGCCACCAGAATCTGTTTCGCACAGCGCATGCGCTCGCGCATCTGAGCAGGTACACGGAACTCACGGCAGCGAAAAACCGTGCAGCCACGTCATGAAACACGGCTCACTTGTTATCTCCCGCTATTGCGCTACAAGCCGCAGCCCAAGCTTCAATCAAACCGCACCCGGCAAAAAAAAGACGCCCCCGATTAACGGAGGCGCCTTCCAGTCGCGTCATGACTTGGGTGTTACGTCACTGCACGAAACCGATCTTCTTCATCTGAGCATTCTTCGCCTGGGCCAGAATCTTGGCCATGACGTCGTACTCCGAATCCGGGCTGGCTTCGATGCGAAGTTCCGGCTGGTTGGTCGGATCCTTCTGTACTTCTTCTTCCATCTTCTGCTCGAGGTCACCCACGTTCACCGGACTGTTGTTCCAGTAAACCTGGTTGCTCGCATCCACACGCAGATCAATCGGCGGCGGCGGCTCGCGCAGCTGCGGCGGCGGGTTGATGACCCGCTGCGGCAGATCCACGGCGATCGGGTACGTCATGATCGGCGCGGTCACGATGAAGATGATCAACAGCACCAGCATCACGTCCACGAGGGGCGTGACGTTGATGTCGGCCATTGGGCCCTTGTTACCACCACTACTGAATGCCATCGCTTATTGCCCCTTTACTTTGGTGGCAACGAAACCGACGTCCAACATGCCCTGACCCTGCGCGATCTTGGTGACCTCGTTGATCACGCTCATCTTCGTGGTTTTATCACCACGAAGATTCAGCGGCGGCTGCGGCGTCTGCTGCGCAGCAGTGGCGAAACGTGATTCCAGCGTCTCTTTGGACACCGGCTCATCGTTCCAATAGAGCGACCCGTCTTCCTTGACGGCAACCGTGATCGGGTTCTTGCGATCCGGCGCAGTTTCCGGATTCTGGATCAGGTTGGCCTCGGGCAACTCCACCTGGACCTTGTGGGACATCAGGGGAGCCGTGATGATGAAGATGATCAGCAGCACCAACATCACGTCCACGAGGGGCGTGACGTTGATGTCGGCCATGGGGCCGCTGCTGTTGCCACTACTGAAAGCCATAACGGGCTCCGTCTATATCGTTGCGATGACTGCTCGGCTTACTGGCTTAGCGAACGCGCGAGCCAGTGGCGAAGAAGTCGTGCAGGTCGTGAGCGAACGTATCGAACTTGCTGATCGTGGCGCTGTTGATCTTGCTGAAGAAGTTGAAGGCGAACACGGCCGGGATAGCAACGAACAGACCAATTGCGGTCATGATCAGTGCTTCACCCACCGGGCCGGCAACGGCGTCAATGGAGGCCGAACCGGTAGCACCGATCTTGATCAGCGCGCCGTAGATGCCCCACACGGTACCCAGCAGACCGACGAACGGAGCGGTTGCACCGACGGTAGCCAGAAGGATCATGCCGCCCTGCAGACGGTTCGATTCGCGGGTCACGGCCTGACGCAGGGCGCGGTCAACGAATTCCGAACGGCTCAGGGTTTCGCCGGCACCAGCCTGCTGGTGGTGGGCAGCGGCCTGGGCAGCGTCCAGAGCGATCTTGGAGAACGGCTCGGAAGCCGGCTGTTCTTCCATCGCGCGGATTGCGTCCTGAGCGTTCGGGGCATCCCAGAACAGGCCCGGCACGCGATCAGCGGCGGACTTCAGGCGGGTGGTGCGGAAGATGTTGATGACAGTCCAGTACCAGGACATTGCCGACATCGCCACCAGGGTGATCAGCACGACCCAGGAGACGGCGAAGTCGCCCGGCTGGGAGGTCATTTCGTGGATCAGATGCTCGAAGCCCATCTGCGAGAGCGCGTTGTTTGCGTTGCCCCCGGCAGCGGCGGCGATGAAAATTTCCTGCAGCATGACGCTTACCTTTGTTGTGTGTGGTGGTAAAGGGTGTAGCTAATGTCGAGCTGTTGGGTGGGCGGTTTCAAGCACCGCCCTGCCTATCAGCCCAGCGCAAAGTTGACCGGAACGCGGACGCGACCAGCAGCTTTCGTTCCACCGCTCGAGGCGGGGTTGAACTTCCATTTGCGTGCCGCTTCCATTGCAGCTCGGTCGAGGTCACGGTTGCGGCTGGACTTCTCGACGGAAACATTGGTGACATTGCCGTTGGCATCGACATCAATGATCAGGATGACCTCGCCCTGGATACCTGCGCGGAATGCGGCCGGCGGGTAACGCGGCGGGTTCATGTTCTTGGAAGAGATGTCCACGCTGGCTTGGATATCGACCGGCGGTGCAGGCGGCGACGGCGGCGACGGCGGCGTCACCACGTCATTCGGACGGGGTTCCGGGACGTCGATCACCGGTGCTTCCGGCGGCGGCGGCAGCGGCGAGGGCTTCGGCGGCGACAGGTTTTTAACCGGCGGCGGCGGAGTGTCCTGCGGCGGCGGCGGCGGCGGCGGCGGCGGTGGCGGCGGCGGTGCGTCGACCAACGTCACCATGACGTTGCGTTCCTTTTCCGCAGCGGCTTTCGGGGCCACAGCAGGAATCAGAAGCATCATCAGTGCAGCCAGATGAAGTGCGATTACAAAGGCGATACCGGCGATGCGCGGCCAGCTCAGCCCCGTATCTTTTTCGGTGTCATGCCTGTGGTGGAAAACCAATTGTTCCGTCATGCGCCAAGAACTCGTTAGTGGGGCCGGAACGACGTTGTTTTGTCGCCCCTGATTCAGCGGTGCATGACACCGCAGGAACCTCCAAGCTTATACCAATCCTGACCAGCTGCGCATCACAAATGCAGCTGTTCAGGCGTTATTCCTGCTTACTTCAGGTTGATGATTTTGTCGGCATCGCCAGGGTTTTTGACGCCCTTTGCCTTTGCATCACGCGCTGCCTGCTTGGCCTCGGGAATACGCCCCTCAGCATGCAGGACACGTGCCAGATTCAGGTAGGTTTCGCCGTCCTTGGACAACGGCGCGGCATTACGCCATGCCTCGATCGCCTGTGGCACCTGTTCGGTGTAGTAATACGACTGCGCCAACGCCAGGTAGGTCTGGTAATCCGGCTTCAGGATGCCCTTGGACATACCTTCGTTGATCACCGCAATGACGTCCCGTTCCTTGTTGTCGGTGTTGGCATAGATTGAATACAACTGCTTGTATTCGCGCTCTTCGGTGAGCTGTCCAGCCGCGCGCAGCTTGTCCATCACTGCAGCGGCCTTGTCCATCTGGTCGGCCTGCATGTACATGCTGGCCAGGTTGAGCTGGGCTTTCTTGTCGGCCGGATTCTTGGCAGCCAGTGCTTCGGCTTCCTTCACCGCTTCACCGGTCTGGCCAGCCTCGGAGTAGGCAGCCATCAGCAACTGGTTCCAGTTGTCCTTCGGCTCGGGCGAAGCGGCAATGGCTGCCTTCAGCACCGGAATGGCCTCGGCATATTTTTCGCTCTGGTACAGGGCCTGGCCCTTGATGATCTGCTCTTCGGGCTTGTTGGACTTGGACTCGGCGAAATACTTGTCCAGGTTGGCCAGGCCTTCAGCGTACTGGTCGTCCTGCAGCTGCAACTGGGCCAACATCAGCAGGGCCTGGTAATGGCCGTTGTTGTCCAGCGCATTGAGGGTGACGGCCTGCTGCAGGTACTGCTTGGCGGCGGCGTTGTCATCCAGGTTGTAGGCGGCCTGCGAGGCCAGCTGGTTGGAAACAGCCTTGTCGTATTCGTTGGCATCCGCAGCAGCGATGATTTCATCGGCCAGCGTGCGGGTCTGCGCGTAATCGTCCTTGTTGTAGGCGTCGAACAGCTTCTTCAGCTTTCCACTCATCTTCGAGGAAGCCTTGACCTTGGGCTCTTCGCGGGTGGCTTCCGGGAACAGCACCTCGGCCTTGGCCGAACCACGATTGCCACGTTCGCCGCGCTCGCTGGAACGGGATTGAGCCGAAGCGTCAGCCACTACAACACCACCCAGCGCGGTCGCGATAAGGACGGAAAGCAAGGCTTGTTTGGGGCTGCGGAAAATCATGGTTCACCTCGTTGAAACCGCCGGGCGGCAAAATTCGGACAATCGGAAAGAAACCGAGCTCGCAAACGTATCAGAAAATATTTAACGGAGAAATCACTTCCGTTGGTGTACTGCAACAATCTCCGGTTTCATCCGCATCTTGGCGTCACCCCGGATTGCCGTGCCTGGCGGTAAACCGGCTCCAGCGCGGGGGCGTCACGCTGCAGTTCACGAATGCGATTGGCCGGGTCGGGATGGGTGGACAACCATTGCGGAGAACGATTTCCGCTGGCGGCCATCATGTTCTGCCACAGGTTCACCGCTTGCGCAGGGTCAAACCCAGCCCGGGCCATCAGACGCTGACCGACCACATCGGCCTCGCTTTCCTGGGTGCGTGAGCCGGGCAGCAGCAGCATCGTCTGCGCGCCCATGCCGCCCAACTGGCTGACCGTATTGGCGGCGGTTCCGCCGTAGGCCGCACCTGCCAGCGCGCTGGCGACCTGCAGCACACCCGAGGCACCCAGTTGCTTGGTGATGCGCTCTTCGTGATGGCGCGAAATCACATGACCTATTTCATGGCCGATGACCGCGGCGAGCTGGTCCTGGTTGCGGGCCACGCTGAAGATACCGGTGTTCACCCCGACCTTGCCACCGGGCAGGGCGAACGCATTGGGTTCTTTGTCGACAAAGACCACCGTCTCCCACCGTACGCCACGGTACTGCGGTGGCAGCTGCGCGACGAGCGCACTGACCACGCATTGCACATACGCATTCTGCTTGCCGTCGCGGTTGACGGTTTCCTTGGCCTTGGTTTCAGCAAATGCCTGCGCCCCCAGCTGATCCAACTGCTGCTGGGAAACGCCCCCCACCACCTGTCGCCGCCCGGTAGGCGAGGTGGTGGTTGCACATGCGCTGAGCAGTAGCGCTGCCGTAGTGGCAAGAATGACGGCTTTCATTGAAGACCCCCCACTTTCATGATCGCAGTGTGCGAGTGCGCGGCTTAAATTTTCGTCAATCGCGAAAAAGAATTATTGCGCGCCGAACAGCACCAGGGCCGCCAGTGCAATTGCGTTGTTGATCGCGTGCGCGCCAATCGCCGCCCACAGCGTACCGGTGTGGCGGTACAACCACGCAAAGGCGGCGCCCATGCCACCGTAAATCAGCCACAGCTGCAGCATCGCTGGCAGGGTGTTTGGGCTGGTGCCGGGGATTTCGTGGACCAAGGCAAAGGCGGCGCTGCTCAGCAGCATGCCCAACCACGGCCGGTCGGCCGCCCACAAGCGCCCAAACAAGACACGCCGAAACAGGAGTTCTTCGTAGGCCGGGGCTAGAAAAACGGCGAAAGCCACCAGAAAAGCCGGGTAGTGAGCCAGCGCCTGTTCCATCAGCGGCAGATTGGTGGGCACCGGTTCTATGCCCAACTGCTTGGCGATGATGCCGATCAGGCTGCTGCCGGCAAATACGCCGGCCGCCACCAGCAAAGTCCAACCCCAGGTGGTCGGTTTCAGGGCGGCATGCCGCGATTGCACGCGCTCGGCCGGCGTTGCACGACGGCGCCAGAAATACAGCAGCAACGCTGCGCCCCCGGTGCCAATCAGGGCAATCAGCATCTGCGCCAACGCCCCTGGCTGGCCCATCAGCGTCGCAATCTCACCCGGGTCCGGCGCGCCTGCACCACTACGTGCAGCCTCCAATCCCACTTCAATGCCTCGCCACAGCCCCCAAGCAAGGCTGCAGGCCAAACTCAACGCCAACAGGGCGCCGATGGCAATCAGCAGATCCAAGCCAAAACCCAGCAGGGCGGAACCTTGGCGGCGGGTGGCAGTTGGCAAAGGAGGCGTAGGAGAAACCGGCAGGGAAGGGGGAGCGGACATCGCAGGCCTGTGGATAGCGGCAGATGGGCAAAAAAAACGGGCGCCGCGAGAAGCTGGCGCCCGCTGATGCGTCTGGATTGTGTCAGATATCCAGATTCATGACTTTCAGCGCGTTGTCCTCGATGAAGTCACGGCGCGGCTCAACCACATCACCCATCAGGGTGCTGAAAATCTGGTCGGCTTCCACCGCGTCTTCGATCCGGACCTGCAGCAAGCGGCGGGTATCCGGGTTCACCGTGGTATCCCACAACTGCTCCGGGTTCATTTCACCCAAGCCCTTGAATCGCTGGATCTGGCGGCCCTTCTTGGCTTCTTCCATCAACCAGGCCTGGGCCTGGGCGAAGCCGGTGACTTCGGCACTCTTGTTGCCACGATTGATGGTGCCACCTTCGCGGATCAGGCCATGCAGCAACTGCGACGCCTGGTGCAGTGGGCGCAGTTCGCCGGATTCAAACGCAGCCAGCGGCAGCACCTGGGTGTGTTCCTCACCCATGTGACGGCGCGTTACCAGCAACGCAGCCGGGCGCTGCTCGTTCGGCTCCTGCAGCACCAGGGTGAAACGTGGCGTGCCCAAGCTGCCTTGGTTCAGGCGCTTGGCCAAGGCATCCAGACCTTCGCCCTCACCGGCGGTACGCAGGCTCTGCAGATCCATCGGGGTGAAATCGACCAGCGTTTCGAGCAGTTGGCGGTCGTAACGATGCGCGTTGCGGTCGATGGCATCCTGCGCGCTGGCGTAGCTCAGCAACAGCTTTTCCAGCGCAACCCCTTCGATTGGCGGCTCGCCGGCAGCCGGAATGAGTGCAGCGTTCTCCACTGCGCTGTTGGCCAGATATGCATCCAGCGCCGGGTCGTCCTTGAGGTACAACTCGGTCTTGCCCTGCTTGATTTTGTACAGCGGCGGCAGCCCGATGTAGACGTAACCGCGCTCGATCAGCTCCGGCATCTGACGGTAGAAGAACGTCAACAGCAGCGTGCGGATGTGCGCGCCGTCGACGTCGGCGTCGGTCATGATGATGATCTTGTGGTAGCGCAGCTTGTCCGGGTTGTACTCATCGCGGCCGATGCCGGTGCCCAGCGCGGTGATCAGCGTACCGACCTGGTCCGAGGCCAGCATACGGTCGAAGCGGGCACGTTCCACGTTGAGGATCTTGCCGCGCAATGGCAGTACAGCCTGGTTCTTGCGATTGCGGCCCTGCTTGGCCGAGCCACCTGCCGAGTCACCCTCGACGATGAACAGTTCGGACAGCGCCGGATCTTTTTCCTGACAGTCGGCCAGCTTGCCCGGTAGGCCCGCAATATCCAGCGCGCCCTTGCGACGGGTGAGGTCGCGCGCTTTACGCGCGGCTTCACGGGCACGGGCGGCATCGACGATCTTGCCGGCGATGATCTTGGCTTCGTTCGGGTTTTCCTGGAGGAACTCTTCCAGGCGCGCACCAAAGGCGTTTTCCACCGCCGGGCGCACATCCGAGCTGACCAGCTTTTCCTTGGTCTGGCTGGAGAAGCTGGGGTCGGGCACCTTCACCGACAGCACGGCGATCATGCCTTCGCGCATGTCATCGCCGGTCAGGCTGATCTTGGCCTGCTTGGCAATGCCGTTCTGCTCGATGTAGTTGTTCAGCACGCGGGTCAGCGCGCCACGGAAACCGGCAAGATGGGTGCCGCCATCCTTCTGCGGAATATTGTTGGTGAAGCAGTACATCGTTTCCTGATAGGAATCGGTCCACTGCAGCGCCACTTCCACGGTGATGCCGCTGTGCTCGCCGGTCACCGAGATGACGTTGGGGTGCAGCGGGGTCTTCAGCTGTGCCAGGTGTTCCACGAAGCTGCGGATGCCGCCTTCGTAGTGGTAGTCATCCCGACGGCCTTCGCCGCGCTCATCGTTCAGCGCGATCTTGACGCCGGAATTCAGGAACGAAAGCTCACGCAGGCGGCGGGCCAGCACCTCGTAGTGAAACTCGACGTTTCCGTTGAATGCCTTCACCGACGGCCAGAAGCGCAGGCTGGTACCGCGCTTGTCGCTGGCTTCCAGCTTTTTCAATGGTGCCAGTGCGACACCGTCGCTGTATTCCTGCTGGTAGTGGAAGCCGCCCTGGTAGATATCAAGCAGCAGCTTTTCCGACAGCGCGTTGACCACGCTGACGCCGACACCGTGCAAGCCGCCGGAAACCTTGTAGCTGTTGTCGTCAAACTTGCCGCCGGCGTGCAGAACGGTCATCACGACTTCGGCAGCGGAGACCTCGCGATCGAGCTTTTTGCTCATCTGCTCGTGCTTGCCGACCGGGATGCCTCGGCCGTTATCGGAAACCGACACCGAGCCATCGCCATGGATGGTCACATTGACGACGTCAGCGTGCCCCGCCAGCGCTTCGTCGATGGAGTTATCCACGACCTCGAACACCATGTGATGCAGACCGGTGCCGTCATGGACGTCGCCGATGTACATGCCGGGACGCTTGCGGACAGCTTCCAAGCCCTCAAGGGCGGTGATGCTGTTGGCGTCGTAATTGCCGTTATTGGCCGGGGTGTTCTGTTCTTCGGTCATTGCGCTTGCCATGGGCTCCGCAGGTCAGGCATCCGCCGGAGCTGATGCCTGAGAAATAGGGGGTTGCGGCCTGATTATACCCGCCGGGCAGATTTCCGCCCTGAAGGGTCAATTCACCGGCAGAACCTCGCCGTGTTCCACGTGGAACACAGCAGAGGGACGTAGTTCGGTTTCGAGCGCAGCCGGGGTTTCGGTAGCGGTAATGAATATCTGTGCCGGTGTCGCAGCCAATCGCTGCAATACGCGCTGCTGGTGATTGCGATCCAGCTCCGAACCCAGATCGTCCAATGCAATTACCGGCCACTCGCCGCGCTCGGCCGCGTAATCGTCCGCTTGTGCGAGCAGACAAGCAAGGGCAGTAAGCTTGGCCTGTCCACGGGAAAGGGCGTCCCGGCCCGGTATCTGCGCAAAGCCCACTGTCCAATCGGCCCGGTGCGGACCCACTGAGGTGTAGCCCGCTGTCCGATCTCGTTCCCTGGCCAGCAGTAACGCATCTGCCAAGGACATTTCATTGCGGCGCCAACCGGGTTGCAGCTCCAAGGTCTGCAATTGCAGACTCGGGGCCAATTCTGCTGCCAGAACGACGGCGCGTTCCTGCAGACGCTCCAGATACTGCTGGCGGCGCGATGTCAGCGGTGTACCGGCTTGCGCCAGCTCCCAATCCCACGCATCCAGCTGCTTTCCGCGGGCCCCCGCCTTGAGTAGCGCGTTGCGTTGCTTCAACGCCCGGGTGTAACGGCGCCAAAGTGGGAGGAAGTCAGGTTCCACGTGGAACAATCCCCAATCGACGAAGCGCCGACGCGGTTCACTGCCCCCGCTTACCAGTGCATGGCTGCCCGGCTCAAACGTGACGACAGCCAAAGCAGCGCAGAGTGTGCCCAGCTGTGGAACATCCTCGCCGTCCAGCCGCCCTTTCCAGGTTTGTCCGCTGTGTCGCAAGCCGGCGCGGCGCACAACCCCGCCTTCATCGGCGCCTTCCCGCCATTCCACGAAGACATCCAGGCCTTCAGCCCCCTTCTGCACCAAGCCGTCGCGCACTCTTCCGCGAAAGCTGCGGCCATAGGCCATCAGATGCAGCGCCTCGAGCACACTGGTTTTGCCCGCGCCATTGGCGCCGGTAATCAGGTTGATCCCCGGAAGGGGCGCCAACTCCACCGAATCGAACCGACGCACGTGGTTCAAGGCAACACGGACGATATGCATTGACGCTCAAGAGAAAACGCGAAGCCGCTACGACATTCGTGGCTGGCAGAGGCGCAGCTTAAAGCATCCGCCAAGGTGCCGGCACTTTCATCCACAGCGGATCGACTCGACTCCACGTGGAACAACCCGTCATTTCTTCAAATCTGGTGACAGGTGCCGCCACCAGCCCCGCAGATTTCACGAAATTACGCCCAAATTCTGAAAAGGACAGCTCTGGGTGCAAACCCTGTGTATAAGTGGGGCAAGCTGTGGATAAAAAGGAGGGTTAGAGGCCCAAATGGGCTTATCCACAGATATCCACAGGCTAGAAGGCCACTTTTACAGGGGGTTTCAGGCTCAATAACTACTTTTATAACAATAACTTAGGGTAGTTTTACATAAAATCTGGCCCTACCATCACCACCAAGCTTTTGATTTATTCTCAGATTTAAAGCATAGAGCTGAAGAAAACAGCCCATAAAGCAGGCAAGAAATCAGGCTCTGTTTCTTTGAATCCTGAGGGGCTCCGTACCCACCCACGTTTCAGATTTCAAGAAATCAGGGCTCTGTTCTCTCTGGCCCTTCGCGATCGTTTTTGGGGATACCAAAGCGAAACGTTCGTTCGTCGTTGAAGGGCCGATCTGCAGCTGCAATCCAGGGCGCTCGAGAGCTTGTCGACCTTGGTGATACGCAAGCTGTTGTCCTCTGCCGACCAGGGCAACGCCAAAACTCAATCTCTCCGCAGAGTTCTCTACCAGCCAGAGCAAATCGGCTTTGCAGAAGCGGGGCTCACTGCTTCAAAGGCGAAAGGGCGCTTTCAGCGCGATGGGCTGTGCCGGAGTCGCGCAATCCGATTGGATCTTGGCAAGCAGGACCGGCCCATCGCCAACCCTGACAAGCTGCCAACCACCTCGCTGATCCGATCTCGGCAATTCGCAGGCTGAGCCCAGGCTCGAAATCACCCATTTCCAGTGCGATTGCGGACCGGAAGGGCACAGCCCCCGGAAGCCAGAGGAACTCTCTGCCAAACATGATCCAGCCTTACGTTCCACGTGGAACATGGCTGCCAAAGCCCGATCACGCAGCAAGAATCTCCAACTAGACGAATCCGAGCCAGAAGGTGATCAACTATCGGACGCACTCTGGAGATTGCCTGTGCAGAGACACAAAAAAGCCCGGCTTTCGCCGGGCTTCTTCGTGTTCCACGTGGAACGTTGAGTCAGAGACGCAACGGCATCACCACGTGGCGGGACTTCTCGCTACTGGCCTCACGCACCAAGGCAGACGAGTTGGAATCACGCAGCTGGATCACAACGTGCTCATCGCGCAGGGCCGAGAGCGCATCCAGCAGGTAGTTCACGTTGAAGCCGATCGCCAGGTCGCTGACGTCGGTATCGGCTTCGATCTCTTCCTGGGCCTCTTCCTGCTCCGGGTTATGCGCGCTGAGCTTCAGCTGGCCCGGGGTCACTTCGACGCGAACACCGCGGTATTTCTCGTTCGACAGGATGGCCGCACGCTGCAACGAAGCACGCAGCATTTCGCGGTCCACCTTCACTTCGCGGTCGGCGCCGATCGGAATCACCGCTTCGTAATCCGGGAAACGGCCATCGATCAGCTTGGAGGTGAAGGTCACATCGTCACGCTTGACGCGGATGTGGCTGCGGCCGACTTCCAGCTCAACCTCACGGTCACCGCTGTCCAACAGACGCTGCAGCTCGGTCACGCCTTTACGCGGAACGATGATCTGGCGCTTGCCGGTGCTGGTTTCCAGCTCGGTTTCGCACAACGCCAAACGGTGGCCATCGGTGGCCACGCAGCGCAGGGTTTTGTCGCGCAGGTCGAAAAGCAGGCCGTTGAGGTAATAGCGCACGTCCTGTTGGGCCATGGCGAACGCGGTGCGCTCGATCAGCTCCTTCAACGCCGCTTCCGGCACCGCAACCCGCTCGGTTGCTTCAACTTCGTCCACGGAGGGGAAATCGTTGGCCGGCAGGGTTGCCAGGGTGAAACGGCTACGCCCGGCTTGCACGGTGATCTTGTCGCCCGTCTGCGAAACCGTAATGCGGCTGCCATCGGGCAGGGCGCGGATGATTTCGAACAGCTTTCGCGCCGGAATCGTGGTTTCACCGTCCTGGGCGTCTTCGACCGCGATGCGGGAGACCATCTCCACTTCCAGGTCGGTACCGGTCAACGACAACTGGCCGCCTTGTACCTGAACCAGAAAATTGGCCAGAACCGGGAGAGTCTGGCGGCGTTCAACCACGTTGACGACCTGGGCCAACGGCTTGAGAAAGGCTTCGCGCTGCAGTGTGAAACGCATGTGGTTTCGTGCCCCTATGCTCTTAAAAGATGTGGGATAAATCTAAAGCTTGGTGGTGCTGGTAGAGCCAGATTTGGCGTAAAACCAACTTAACTATTTGTTTTAAAAGGGTTTATTGCGACTGAAACCCTTGTACTACTGGCCCGGAAGGGGTGGGTGAAGCTGTGGATAAATTTGGCCCGAAAAAAACCGCCTTTCTTATCCACAGATTCTCCAGCAGTTACCCCCGAATGATGCACCGTTTTGTGCGATGACGCCTCTGTGGCGTCGGTGCATCATTGCTCGGCCTTCACGCCCGACCTTTGGTGACCTGATGACCGACTCACGCAATCCGGCAATGCGCCTGTGCCCCGATCACCCCAGCACCGCTACTCGCTGAGCTTGCGGATGAGCTTGTCCCAGTCCTCGCGCAGCTTGCCGTCGGCTTCCATCAGCGTTCTGATCTGGCGGCAGGCGTGCAGCACGGTGGTGTGGTCACGGCCTGCAAAGGCATCGCCGATTTCCGGCAGGCTGTGTTCGGTCAGCTCTTTGGTCAACGCCATTGCCACCTGGCGCGGACGTGCCAACGAACGGGTCCGACGCTTGGACAGCAGATCTTTCATCTGCAGCCCGTAGTAGTCGGCCACAACCTTCTGGATATTGGGAATGCTGATCGCCTGCTGCTGTGCACGCAGCAGATCGCGCAGGGTTTCCTGGGCAAATTCGGTGGTGATGGCGCGGCCGGTGAAGTTGGCGCGTGCCGTCAACGTATTGAGCGCACCTTCCAGATCACGCACGTTGGAGCGCATCTTTTTGGCGATCAGAAACGCCACGTCGTCCGGGATTTCAGCGCCGCGTTCCAGTGCCTTGGCCAACACAATGGCCGCACGGGTTTCAAAATCAGGCGGCTCGATGGCCACCGACAAGCCCCACGCCAAGCGCGACTTCAAACGTGCTTCCAGGCCTTCCACTTCACGCGGATAACGATCGCAGGTCAGGATGATCTGCTGCTTGCCATCAAACAACGCGTTGAACGTGTGGAAAAACTCTTCCTGGGTGCGGTCCTTGCCAGCGAAGAACTGGATATCGTCGATCAGCAACGCATCCACCTGCTGGAACTGGCGCTTGAACTGGTCCATGGTTTTTTCCTGCAGCGCACGGATCATGGCGCTGAAGAACTGTTCCGAACGCAGATAAAGCACTTTCGCTGCAGGATTGGCCTGGCGCATCGCATTGCCGGCGGCCAGCATCAGGTGGGTTTTACCCAAACCGGTGCCGCCGTACAGCAACAACGGGTTATGCGCCCGGTCGCCCGGTTTCTGCGCCGCCTGGAAGGCAGCAGCCAAACCCAGCTGGTTGCTACGGCCTTCGACGAAGTTGGCGAAGGTGTAATGCGAATCCAGGTTGCCGTTGAAAGGCACGATCGGCGCGGCAGGTGCCGCCGGGAAACCGGCCGGCACAGCCACCGGCGCCGGTTCCGGCGCACGCGGGCGGGAACCGATTTCCAGCATCACCTCGCCAAAACCGGCGAAATGGGCCAGCAGTTCGGCAATGCGCGGCAGATAACGTTCGCGCACCTGCTCGACAATGAAGGCATTGGGCGCGTACAGCACGAGGCTGTCGGCACGTTGGTCGGCCTGTAACGGCTTCAACCAGGTGTGGACATCTTCCGGCGGGAATTCCGCCTCAAGACGCTCAAGGCAAAGGGACCATGCATCCATCAGAAATAATCATCAAAGGCCTTGTCAGCCGGGCGCAGAAAGCCGCCGGGTCACAGACCGGAAAGGGGGGAAGTGGATGGCGCAGACTACCACCGCAGGCCCAATGCGGGAATGCTTGTCCCCGATTTATTCACAGGATCATCCACAAGCTATGCACCGGCCTGTGAACTTCATGCGTTGAGCCGGCTTGACGAGGTGGGGGGAGCTATATAGAATTACCGGTTCTTTCCGTCTCATTCATACAGGTGCCCCCATGGCCACCAAGCGCACGTTCCAACCCAGCAACCTCAAGCGCAAGCGCGATCACGGCTTCCGCGCTCGTATGAAGACCGCTGACGGCCGCAAGATTCTGTCGCGTCGCCGCGCCAAGGGCCGCAAAGTCCTCAGCGCTTGATTGCGTTGCCGCTCATCGCGGCAACTGCAAATCCGATCGTGAGCAGTGCCTTCCCGCGCAAGCGATTCACTCGCTCTGCGCGGGTTCGTACGCGTGCCGAATATTCAACGGTCTTCAACGGCGCCCGCCGTGTATCCGACCCGCTGATGACACTCCACTGGCTGAAAGGGGATTCCCCCGCTCGGCTGGGCATGGCTGTGTCACGGAAGGTTGATACGCGTGCGGTGGGCCGTAACCGTATCAAGCGTGTGTTGCGCGATGCAACACGCCATCTTTTGCCGTGTCTGGCCGGTGGCGATTTCGTCATTGTTGCCCGCTCCGCGGCCAAAGCGGCGGACAACCAACAGATACGCGAGGCGTTTGAACGCCTGCTGCGCCGTGCGGGTGCATTGCCCCCTGCGGGCGTGGGCGGCACAATGCCGCCGCGCGAGGGCGTCAATCCTCTTCCTTTGAACGCGCCGGAATCTTCATCCGGCGGAGCCGAGCCTGCCTGCTGATGAACCAGACCCGTGTATTCCTGATTTTTGCCTGGCTGATGGTGGCCGTGCTGCTGTGGATGGAATGGGGTCGCGAAAAAAGCGCGCCGGATCCGGCCACCGTTGCCGCTACCCAGCCCGCCGTGCCTGCTGCGACCGACGCGGACCTGGCTTTGCCAACCGCCGGCAACGTGCCGCAGGCCAATGCCGCCGGCCAAGCGCCCGCCGCCGCAGGTATGGAAGCCAGCACGGCTACCACCACCGCAACACGCGTGACCGTCACCACCGATGTGCTCAAGCTGGTGCTCGATGGCCGCAGCGTGTTGGACGCCGACCTGCTGCAGTTCCCGCAGACCAAGGCCGCCGGCAGCCCGCCGGTGCAGCTGCTCACCGAAGACAAGGCGCATCCGTACAGCGCCACCGCCGGTTGGGCCAGCCAGGCCAATTCGCCGGTGCCGGGCGCGACCGGTTTCCAACCGGCACAGAGCGTTACCGACGTGGTGCTGGCCGACGGCCAGGCCGAAGTGCAGGTGCCGTTCGTGTGGAACGGCCCGGACGGCGTCAGCATCCACCGCACCTACACCTTCAAGCGTGGCGATTACGCCATCAGCGTGAAGGATGAAGTGGTCAATACCGGCACCACGCAGTGGCAGGGCTATGTGTTCCGCAAGCTCGACCGCGTGCCGCCGGTCATCACCAAGGGCATGACCAACCCGGATTCCTTCAGCTTCAATGGCGCGACCTGGTACAGCCCGGAAGAAGGCTACGAGCGCCGCGCATTCGCTGACTACCTGGAAGACGGCAAGCTCAACCGCACCATCACCGGCGGTTGGGTGGCGATGCTGCAGCACCACTTCTTCACCGCGTGGATTCCGCAGGCCGACCAGAGCTCGTTGTATCTGCTGGACCAGAACGGTCCGCGCAATGTCATTGAAGCGCGTGGCCCGGGCTTCACCGTGGCCCCGGGCCAGAAGGTGAGCAGCGAGGCGCGTCTGTGGGTGGGCCCGAAGCTGGTCAACCAGATCGCCAAGGAAGATGTGAAGGGCTTGGATCGCGTGGTCGATTACAGCCGCTTCTCGTTGATGGCGGTGATTGGCCAGGGCCTGTTCTGGGTGATGAACCAGGTGCACAAGCTGGTCGGCAACTGGGGCTGGGCCATCATTGGTCTGGTGATCCTGTTGAAGCTTGCGTTGTTCCCGCTGGCCAATGCGCAGTTCAAGTCGCAGGCCAAGATGCGCAAATTCCAGCCGCGCATCGCGCAGCTGAAAGAGCGCTACGGCGATGACAAGCAGAAGTTCCAGACGGCAATGATGGAGCTGTACAAGAAAGAGAAGATCAATCCGCTGGGTGGCTGCCTGCCGCTGCTGATCCAGATGCCGATCTTCTTTGCCCTGTACTGGGTGCTGGTGGAATCGGTGGAACTGCGTCAGGCGCCGTGGCTTGGTTGGATCCAGGACCTCACCGCGCGTGACCCGTACTTCATCCTGCCGCTGATCAACATTGCGGTGATGTGGTTCACCCAGAAGCTGACGCCGGCGGTGGGCATGGACCCGATGCAGCAGAAGATGATGCAGTTCATGCCGCTGGTGTTCGGCGTCATGATGGCCTTCATGCCGTCCGGCCTGGTGCTGTACTGGGTGGTCAACGGTGGCCTGAGCCTGCTGCAGCAGTGGTTGATGATCAAGAAGCACGGCCAGGATGTTCCGGCCAAGGTCGAAGCCAAGTAATCGCAGAAGCCCGCCGCAAGGCGGGCTTTTCGCATGCGGGGTTAGAATCGCGCAGCACCTGCTCCCACTGAAAAACCCGAGCCCGCCATGCCCCGTGTGTCGCTGTCGCCCCGCCTGTTGTTGCCCTCACTGCTGCTGACCATGGCCATTGCCGCCTGCAGCAGGAATGAAGGCGCGATGCAGGCCCCCGAGACCGTGACCCAACCCAGCGCGCAGGCCGCCGCCGCCGCAGACCCGGCAGCGGCACCGTTGTTGACCTCGCTGCAGAAACAGTTGGATGGGCACCGCCGCATCATCGTGCTGCTGGCTGACGAAGCGCAGCAGTCGGCTGCTGACCGCAACACTTCCAGCCGCGTGGGCCAGCAGTTGTTCCATGACGGGTTGGAGCAGCGCCAGGCTATTGCCGGGCAGTTCGACGCGCTGTTGCGCAGCGCCAACGCGCAGCGTTTTGCCAGCTTGGGCACGGTGCTGGATTACATCGAATCCTCGCCGGAGCTGTACGACGCCGACCGCTTGGCGTTCCGCGAAATACTGCGCGATCTGCATGCGCGGGTGGGCGCGGATTCGTCGCTGCCGGCCGTCAAATTGCATCAACGCATCGGCGAGGACCTGGAGGCGCTTGATGAGATAGAGCGCAACTACAACCAGGAAATCACCCGTATTTTCAGCCGTTTTGAGCGCACCCGTGCCATCGAGCTCAAGCGTGAAAAGTGGGATGACTATGTTGCCCATCTGCACACGCAGTACAGCCGCGAAGCGATTTTGCGCGACTACGGCGTGATCGAGCCGTACCCGATGTCGATGAAGGACAGCGAGCGCGAAATATTTGGCCGCGACCTGCCCGCCAAGACCGTGGTGCTCACTTTCGATGATGGCCCGCACAAGGCCTATACCGATGAAGTGGTCGCCATCCTGCAGCGCTATGACGTGCCTGGTGTGTTCTTTGAAGTGGGCCGCAACCTTGGCGCGGTGCAGGCCGATGGCGCGGTCAAACTTGGGCCGATGGCCAGCATCAGCCGCAAGCTGATGGAGCAGGGCTACGCGGTGGGCAACCACAGCCTCACGCATGCGCAGTTGTCGCGCACCACCGGTGATGCCTTGCGCGAGCAGGTGATGGCCACCGACACGCTGCTCAAGGATGTGGACAGCCGCCGTGCACCGCTGTTCCGCTTCCCGTATGGCGCGCGCAATGCCGAAGGCCTGCAGTTGCTGGGCGAAGCCGGGCTGAAATCCATCATGTGGAACATCGACTCGATGGATTGGGCCGACCCGGTGCCGGAGTCCATCGTGCAGCGCGTGGTTGACCAAGTGCAGAAGGAACAGAAGGGCATCATTCTGTTCCATGACATCCACGACCGTGCGGTGAAAGCGCTACCGCAGATTCTGGACAGGCTGATTGCTGACGGCTACCAGTTCGCCGGCTGGAATGGTCGCGATTTCAGCGTGAGCCGCGCGCGCAAGGGCGCCAGCAACGATGCCACCGTCACCACTGGCTACGAAAAATCTTGGGCCATCGTCATCGGCATTGATGAGTACGCCAAGTGGCCAAAGCTCGAATACGCCAGCCACGACGCGCAGGCCATTGCAGATACGTTGACCGGGCAGTTCGGCTTCCCGTCGTCGCAGGTGATTGTGCTGAAAAACCAGCAGGCCACGCGCAACAACATTCTGGCGGCGTTCCACGACCGGCTGGCTGATGAGCGCACCGGCAGGAATGACCGCGTGTTCGTGTTTTTTGCCGGGCACGGCGCTACCCGCCAGCTCGCCTCCGGCCGTGACCTGGGTTACATCATTCCGGTGGATTCAGATCCCAACGAATTTGCCAGCGATGCGATCGCGATGACCGACATCCAGAACATCGCCGAGAGCATGCAGGCCAAGCATGTGATGTTCGTGATGGATGCCTGTTACAGCGGCCTGGGTTTGACCCGCGCCGGCCCTTCGTCATCAGCGTTCCTGCGTGAGAACGCACGCCGCAGCGCGCGGCAGATGCTGACCGCTGGCGGTGCCGATCAACAGGTGGCCGACAGCGGCCCGAACGGGCATTCGGTCTTCACCTGGGTATTGCTGCAGGCGCTGGGTGGCAAAGGTGATCTCAACGGGGATGGCTTGATCACCGGCACCGAGCTGGCGGCATATGTGGCGCCAGCGGTGTCGGCGGTGTCGCGGCAGACGCCGGCATTCGGTAGCTTGCCAGGCTCGCAGGGCGGCGAATTTGTGTTCCAGGTGCCGGACAGCCAGGAATACCTCACCGCCGATACGCGTCAGCTTTCGGCCGACGCCATCGCGCTCAACAACCGCGTGGATGCCGTGCAGGACGCCAAGGCCGAAGGCGAAGCACCGGTGACCGTGGCTGATCTGCAAGGCGGAAAAAAAGCGCTGGTGGTGCCCGCGGCCGCGCCGGCCTCGGATCGGCAACGCGCGCAACAGGCCAATGATCGTGGCCTGCAGTTGTACCGCGAGAAGCGCTATGACGAAGCCGTGGTGCAGTTCACCGAGGCGCTGAAGCTGCGCCCGGATTTCGCGCAGGCGGCCAACAACCTGGGCTTTGTCTATTACCGCCAGCAGCGTTACGCCGAGGCGGCGCGTTGGTTGGAGAACACCTTGAAAATTGATCCCTCGCGCGCGGTGGCTTACCTCAACCTGGGCGATGCGTACTTCAACGACGGCAACACCACCAAGGCCAAGCAGGCCTACAGCACGTACCTGGAGTTGCAGCCACAAGGCAGTGGCGCGGCGCAGGCACGTTCGCAACTGCAGAAGCTGTAACGCATGAATCACTTGTCCACAGGCGAAACCATTGTTGCCATTGCCAGCGGCAACGCTGCGGGCGGCGTTGGCATGCTGCGCGTGTCCGGCCCGCAATCGCTGCATATCGCCGTTGCATTGGGCTGCCCACCGCTCAAGCCACGACACGCGCATTACGCCAAATTCCGTGATGCTGCTGCGGAGGTGATTGATGACGGCATCGCGCTGTACTTCCCCGGCCCGCGCAGCTTTACCGGTGAGGACGTGGTGGAACTGCAGGGCCACGGCAGCCCGGTGGTGTTGCGACAGCTGTTGGCGCGTTGCATCGCGCTGGGTGCGCGTCAGGCGCGTGCCGGTGAATTCAGCGAGCGCGCATTCCTCAATGGCAAGGTGGATCTTGCACAGGCCGAGGCCATTGCCGATCTGATTGCTGCCGGTGATGTGCGTGCGGCGCGTGCGGCGCGGCGTTCGCTTGATGGCGTGTTTTCGCGGCGTGTGGAAGAAGTGGGCGAGCAACTCGTGCGCCTGCGTATCCACGTGGAAGCGGCCATCGATTTTGCTGATGAACCGCTGGATACCTTGGGCGGTGCGCAGGTAAAGGCGGGCGTGGAACACGCGCGCACATTGCTTGCACAGCTGCGCCAGGATGCCGAGCGCGGCCGCAAGCTGCGTGATGGCCTGCACGCGGTGTTGATCGGCCCGCCGAATGCCGGCAAGAGTTCGCTGCTCAACGCCTTGGCGGGCAGCGAGCGGGCCATCGTCACCGATATTGCCGGCACCACCCGCGACACCCTGCGCGAAACCATCCGCATCGACGGTTTGGAACTGGAACTGGTGGATACCGCCGGCCTGCGCGACGGCGGCGATGCCATCGAACGCGAGGGCATGCGCCGCGCCCGCGCCGAAATGCAGCGCGCGGACCTGGCCATTGTGGTGTTGGACGCACGCGACCCGGAAGCCGGCCGCCAGGCGGTGGGTGATGCGGCGGCGCAGGCCGCGCGGCAACTGTGGATATTCAACAAAAGCGATCTGCTGCAGCAGTGGCCGCAGAACCTGGGCGAAGACAGCATCGCGTTGTCGGCGGCCAACGGTGAAGGGCTGGAACACCTGCACGCGCGCCTGCGCGCAATTGCCAGCGATGGCGCGGGCGAGGGCATGCAAGGTGAGTTCTCCGCGCGCCTGCGTCATGTGGAAGCCATCATCGGCGCTGCCGAGCACCTGGAAATGGCAGCCAGCCAGCTTCAGTACGACCATCTGGAACTGGCGGCCGAAGAACTGCGACTGGCGCACGACGCGTTGGGCGAGATCACCGGGCGGATGACGGCAGATGACCTGCTTGGAAAGATTTTTTCGAGCTTCTGCATCGGGAAGTGATTGCTGAGGGTTATCCACAGGGCACCGCAAACTGCCTCAAGCCCTTCTCCCTTGCGGGGCGATGGAAGGCAACGAACGCTGCCCCCTGTCCGGCTGAATGAAAAGGGGAGTTCCGCCTCCGCTTTGTTTCATAAGGAGGGGCTATGCCCACTGCCCCTCTCCCCACCCCTCGCTCCGCGCCCCCGCCCTTGCGCCGGCGCAAGGGCGCTCAACGGGCTGCGAACCTCTGGTTCGCGAGCAAGCCCGCATCGCCCCGCAAGAGGAGAGGGGCTAAAAACGCAGCTCGTTGAGCGTCCTTGTGGGCCGGGGCGCCGAGCGGGGAGTAGTGCAAGGCTTGGCCAGCCCATGACACATTCAGCCTCACCGCAGTAGCCTAGGCACCGTTACGGGATCCCCCCGCCTGCGGAGTGCGTGCAATGCGCCATTGATGCCACCGTCTGAATGACGGTCCCTTTCAGTCCCTGCTGCCGTTGGTGGCTGGGTGCTTCGGGCATCGATGGAATAAACGCATGACGACAACCGTATCGGTGACGCTGGACAGCGTCGCGTGGCACACGCCTGATGGGCGCTGCCTTTTCTCCGACCTCAACGCTCAGTTCGATACCCGGCCCACGGGCTTGGTCGGGCGCAATGGCGTGGGCAAAACCGTCTTGGCGCAGCTGCTGGCCGGCCTGCGCGAACCCAGTGCCGGCCAGTGCCGGCGCGTTGGCCGCGTGCATTACCTTGCGCAGCAGATTGCCGCTCCGGCCGGGCAGCGTATTGCTGAACTGGCTGCTGTGGATAACGTGGTGGATGCATTGCGCCGGATCGAAGCCGGCAGCACGCAACAGGCCGACTTCGACGCCGTTGGTGAGCAATGGAGCATGCGTGAAGACCTGATGCAGGCATTGGCAGCTGCCGGCCTGCACGGCGTGGATGTGGATACGCCTGTGGACAACTTGAGCGGCGGGCAGCGCATGCGCGTGGCGCTGGTGGGTGCATTGCTGCAACCGGCCGAACTGCTCATCCTCGATGAGCCCAGCAATCACCTGGATCTGGCTGGGCGGCAATGGCTGCAGCAGCAGCTGGAACGGCGTGGCCATGGCTATCTGCTGGTCAGCCACGACCGGCTGTTGCTGCAGCACGTACAACGCATTGTTGAACTCTCGCCGCAGGGCCTGCGCAGCCATGGTGGCAACCATGAAAGTTATGCACAGGCGCGCGCTGCGGATAGAGCAGCGGCGGACACCCTGCTGCAGCAACGCAGGCAGGAACGCCGCAAAGGCGAGCATGCATTGCAGGCGCAACGGCAGCGGTTGGAACAGCGCAGCGCGCGCGGCAATCGCGAGGCGGCCACGGCCAATCAGGCGCCGATTCTGTTGGGGCTGGCGCGGCAACGTGCGCAGGCCAGCATGGGCAAGGCCAAACAGCAGCTGCAGCAGCGGCATGAAACGTTGCACGATGCGGTGCGTCAGGCGCAGGCGCTGATCGACGAACCTGCCCCCGTGTTGCTGCCGCCATTGCTGGAAAAAGCCGCGCCGGAGTGGGTCGCCCGTTTGCACCAGGTGCAGTTGCCGTATGTTGCCGAACCGCTGCATGCGCTGGATCTGGCGGTGCGACGCGGTGCGCGCGTGGCGGTCAGTGGCGTCAATGGCGCGGGTAAATCGACCTTGCTGAAAGTGCTCGCCGGGCAGCTGGCGCCGCTGTCGGGCGAGGTGCAGATATCGGTGCCGGCGGCCTTGCTGGATCAACAGTTGGATTTACTGCCTGCACAGTTCAGCGCGCTGGAAGGCGTGCGCGCACGCAACCTGCAGATGGAGGAAGGCGAGCTGCGCAGCCGGCTTTCGCTGTTGGGTCTGGATGCAATGCAGGTGCAGTTGCCCAGTGCGCAGCTCAGTGGCGGGCAACGCGTTAAGGCGGCCTTGGCCTGCGCGTTGTATGCCGATCCACCGGCGCAGCTGTTGTTGCTGGACGAACCCGGCAATCACCTGGATCTGGAAGCCTTGGCGGCCCTGGAAGCATTGCTGCGCCAGTACACCGGTACCTTGATGGTGGTCTCGCATGACGAAGCGTTTCTGCAGGCCATCGGCATCAGCGCGCGGTTGCAGGCCACGGCCGAGGGTTGGCAATGGCAATCGGCTTGAAGCCCTAATGTTGATTCAAGCGTCAGTTTTTGCGTTTGAAATTTAGAGCTGCCCTCTCCCCCACCCCTCTCCCCTGGCGGGGCGATGCGGGCTTGCTCGCGAACCCGTGGTTCGCAGCCCGTTGAGCGCCCTTGCGCCGGTGCAAGGGCTGGGGCGCGGAGCGGAGCGGGGGTTGGGGAGAGGGGAGGCTTCGCAATCAAACAAAAATCCTCGCGATTTCAGTTGGAATCGCGGTGCGCTTCCTTTGGGTGTCATATGCCAGCTCTACACTGCCGCCTCTTTGGGTGGGGTAGCGCCGCTGTGCGCGATGGGAGTGATGGTGTTCAAACGGGGCGGTTGGTTGCTGATGGGCGGTGTCATGGCATTGTGCGGGGCTATGGACGCTCATTCCTCAGTACGTTATCCACAGGTCTCGGTGTACGCGCACCGCGGTGCCAGTGCACTGTTGCCCGAGCACACGCTGGCCGCTTATGCACAGGCCATCTCCGACGGCGCCGACTACATCGAGCCGGACCTGGTGATGACCAAGGACGGGGCGATGGTGGCCCGCCACGAGAACGAAATCGGCTCCACCACCGACGTTGCCAGCCGCGCTGAGTTTGCCGACCGCCTTACCCGCAAGGTGATTGACGGGCAGGCCGTGGAAGGCTGGTTCAGCGAGGACTTCACGCTTGCCGAGCTGAAGACGCTGTATGCCCGCGAACGCCTGCCGCAGCTGCGTGGCACGGCCTTTGACGGGCAGTTCCGCATTGCCTCCTTGGACGAAATCATCACCTTCCTGGTGCAGCAGGCCGGCCGCGCCAATCGGGGTATCGGGCTGGCGCCGGAGATCAAACACGGCAGTTATTTCCGTGGCATCGGTCTGCCGATGGAAGACAAGCTGCTGGCTGCGTTGCGTGGCAATGCCTACACCAACGTCGCGCCGATCCTGCTGCAGTCGTTTGAGACGGCCAACCTGCGCGCGCTGCATGACAAGCGCGGCAAGGCGTCCAATATCCGTTTATTGCAGCTGTTGGGCGCGCCCAAAGCGCAGCCGGCCGACGCCGTGTTGAACAATGATCCACTGACTTATGCACAGATGATGACGCCTGCGGGTCTGCGCGATATCGCCCGTTATGCGGATGCCATTGGTGCTGAAAAAAACGCCTTGGTGGCGGTGGACGCACAGGGCCGCCTGGGTGCGCCATCGGCGTTGATCGCCGATGCGCATGCGGCAGGCCTGCAGGTGGTGGCCTATACGTTCCGCCCTGAAAATCCCTTCCTGCCGGCGGCAATGCGCCAGGGCGAGCAGAACGCACGCAATCCGGATGCCTCGGTCGCGGAGATGCGCGCGTTTCTGCAGGCGGGCATCGATGCGTTTTTCACCGACGACCCGGCATTGGGGCGGCGCGCGGTGGATGGCGGTTGAGCGGGCAGTTGCCGCCCAGTTGAATCAGCCCCCCAAAGCGGGGGCTTGAGCATTACTCGCGGGGCCTGTCGTCGGGGTCGCGGCGCTGGAACGGCAGCACCACAAAGTCACGGCCTTCGCGCGGTTGCCACAGCACCGGCACCTGTCCTGGCGCCGGCGGCTCCAGTTCGTTGTCGGCCAGCGGCTGGATGTCTTCTTCTTCGTCTTCCCAGCTGTAACGCTTGCGCGCGGCCATCGGGTCGGCGTGGCGGAACAGCAGCGCGGCGATGAGGCCGGCGGCGGCACCGCCCATATGCGATTGCCACGACACGCCCGGCTCGTGCGGCAGGATGGTGATCAACATGCTGCCGTAGAACAGGAAGCCGATCATGCTGGCGGCAATGGCCTGGCGGTCACGGCGCAACAGGCCCAAGACGAATACCAGGAACATCAGGCCGTGGGTCACGCCGCTGGCGCCCAGGTGATGGCTGCCCATGTCGCCCAGCAGCCACGCGCCCAGCCCGGACCCTATCCACAGCAGTGGCAGCGCGCGTAGCGTGGCCTTGGGATAAACGCTGCCGGCCAGTGTGCCCAGTATCAACAGGGCCACCGCATTGGCGCCCAGGTGTTCGATGGAGCCGTGCAGCAGTGGCGCGCCGAGCAGGCCCAGCAGGCCAGCGCTTTCCAGCGGCGCTACCGACCACGGGCGCCAGTCCCAGCCGCTGCTCTGCAGGGCGAACATCGCCACCAGCAGCAACACGAAAGCCAGGCTCAGGTTGAAGGCGCGCAGCACGCGGCTGCGGTCAGTACGGGCCGGCGGGTTGCCGGCGTCAGGCGCGATTTGCGTATCCATGACAGTAGAACTTGCGGCAGCCCCCGCGATTGCAAGGGGGCTGCATTCGGGAACCGGCGTGCCACCGGCGGGACAATCCCACCGGTGGCACGAGCATCAGCCGTGGTTCTGCTTCGGCGGGATCTTCAGGCTCAGCACCATGGTGGCGACCAGGATGGCGGCCACCACACCCAGTGAGACCGGCACCGGGATCTTGAAGATGTCGATCAGCAGCATCTTGGTGCCGATGAACGCCAGGATCACCGCCAGGCCATACGGCAGCAGGTGGAAGCGGTCGGCCATGCCGGCCAGCAGGAAGAACATCGCGCGCAGGCCCAGCACCGCAAACACGTTGGAGGTCAGCACGATGAACGGGTCGGTGGTGATGGCGAAGATGGCCGGGATCGAATCCACCGCGAAGATCACGTCGGTGACTGCGATCAGGATCAGCACCACGAACATCGGGGTGAACCAGCGCACGCCGTCCTTCTCGGTGACCAGACGGTTGCCGTTGTACTCGTGGCTGATGCGCAGGTGCTTGCGCATGAACTTCAGCGCCGGGTTGTTATCCAGGCTGGGCTCCTCGCCCGCAGCGGTCCACATCTTCCAGCCGGTGAACAGCAGGAACGCGCCAAACACATACAGCAGCCAATGGAACTGGCTGACCAGCACGGTGCCGGCGAAGATCATGATCGTTCGCAGCGCGATGGCACCCAGAATGCCGATGATCAGCACACGCTGACGCTGCGTCTCGGGCACCGCGAAGTAGCCCATGATCAGCAGGAACACGAAGATGTTGTCGACCGCCAGCGCCTTTTCGATCAGATAGCCGGTCAGGAACTGCAGGCCCACTTCGTTGGCCACGGCCGCGCCAGCGGTCTCGTGCAGGTAGTACCAGAGGCCGGCGTTGAAGGCCAAGGCCAGCGCCACCCAGCCCAGCGACCACAGCAGGGCTTCCTTGAAGGTGACTTTGTGCGGGCCGCCGTGGCGCATCAGCACCAGGTCGATCAGCAGTGCGGCGATGACCACGGCAACAAAGCCGCACCAAAGCCAGGGATTACCAATTGTCTGAATCATGGGGATTTCCGGTCATGTGAAGGTTCTCGGGACTGCAAAGGCCAAGAGCTGGACACGGAATCAGGGGCAGACCGGGGACAGAGCTTCGCCAATGCGGCGAAGGTCTTGCTCACAGTCCCGGCGGTCGGGACTGCCGTTGCACCGGAGCCTTGCGGCTCGAATTGACGGCGACAACGTCTGGGAGCTACTCCCCTTCTGGGGGCAGATGGTGCCGCTTGTGCCCGCCGCCGTCAATGAATGCCTCACGGGGCAGGCCCCCGGCGCGGCTACAATAGCGCCATGAATACCCCACTTCCCGTCGTACGCCTGAAGAACGCGTGGCGCTCCAGCCACCCGTGGATTTTCCAGAAACTGGTCGAAAAGCCGACCGTCAAGCCCAAATCGGGCACCATCGTCGACGTGGTCGGCGTGGATGAAGTGTGGATCGGCCGCGGTTTCTATAACGGTCATTCGCGCATCGCCGTGCGCATTCTGGAAACCGATCCGGACGTGGCAGTGGACCAGGCGTGGTTCTCGCGCAAGATCGCCGATGCGGTGTCGCTGCGTCGGGACGTGCTCAAGCTCGATGCCGTCTCCGATGCCTGGCGTGTCGTCCACAGCGAAGGCGACGGCTTGTCTGGCCTGGTGGTGGACCGCTATGCGGACCTGATCGTGGTCGAGTTCTTTGCCGCCGGCATGTTCCGCCACCGCGAGTGGATCTACGACGCATTGCGTGAGCAGTTCCCGGGTTGCCGCTTCCACAGCTTTGCCGACGAGCACGTGCAGAAGCAGGAAAGCTTCGATTTCCACGGCAACACCACCACCGAGCCGTCGGTGATCACCGAGCACGGCATCAAGTTCCGTGCCGACCCGGCCGGCGCGCACAAGACCGGCTTCTTTGCCGACCAGCGCGACAACCGTGAGTGGCTGAGCCAGCAGGTCGAGGGCAAGAGCGTCCTGGACCTGTGCTGCAACACCGGTGGTTTTGCCGTGTATGCGTCCGCGCGCGGTGCCAGCGATGTGCTGGGTGTGGACATCGACCAGGACGTGATCCAGCTGGCCAAGGGCAACGCGCGTCTGAACAACGCCAAGCTCCGGTTCGTGCAGGCCGATATCTTCCCGTGGCTGCGCGATGCGGCCAACCGTGGCGAGCAGTACGACGTGGTGATCCTGGACCCGGCCAAGATGACCCGCGACCGCGACCAGGTCATCACTGCGCTGAAGAAGTACCTGGACATGAACAAGCTGGCGCTGGGTGTGGTCAAGCCGGGCGGCCTGTTTGCCACGTTCTCCTGCACCGGTCTGGTGGCCGAGGACCAGTTCCTGGACATGTTGCGCCGCGCGGCGTTCTACGCCGGACGCACCATCCAGATCCTGAAAGTGGCCGGCGCTGGCCCGGATCACCCGTTCATGGCGCACGTGCAGGAGTCGCGTTACCTCAAGGCAGTGTTCTGCCGCGTGGTGGACTGATTCGCAACGACCGTAGAGCGGAGCCATGCTCCGCTGGGGTTTTGTCGGTAGCTGCCCTTGCCGAGCATGGCTCGGCACGACGGGGCCTGCCGTGTGGTGGATGGAGGGCCCATGCCGTCCGTCACTGGCCGGTTGCACCATCGCAGCGCTAAGGTCGGGCCTTTCCATCCACGGTGAGGCCTCATGACGCTGCGTCCCCTGTCTCTGTTGGTATCCCTGTCGCTGTGCTGGCCGCTGGCCGCCTCGGCGGTGGAGTTCAGCCCGGCCGAGTTGGCCAAAGCCAGCAAGCTGCAGCACACGCTGCTCACCTTGGACTCGCATCTGGATACGCCGGCCAACTTTGCCCGGCCGGACTTCAACATCATGCAGCGCCATGACCAAAATGCGTTGTCGCAGGTGGACTACCCGCGCATGGTGGAAGGCGCGCTGGATGGTGGTTTTTTTGCCATCTACACCGACCAGGGTGACCGCACCTTGGCCGCGCACCGCGCCGAGCGTGACCACGGCCTGCAGCGCATGCTGCAGATCCACGAAATGCTGGCCGCCAACCCGGCCACATTCCAGTTGGCCCTCACTGCCGATGACGCCGCGCGCATCAAGGCCGCCGGCAAGCGCGTGGTCTACATCAGCATGGAGAACGGCAGCCCGCTGGTGGCCGACCCGTCACTGCTGAGCTTCTACTACAAGGCGGGCCTGCGGCTGCTGTCCACCGTGCACTTTGCCAACAACGAATTTGCCGACTCGGCCACCGACCCCAAGGGCGCCGAGTGGAAGGGCCTGAGCCCGGCCGGCAAGGCCTTGGTCAACGACGCGGTGAAGCTGGGCATCGTCATCGACCAGTCGCACGCCTCCGATGCGGTGTTCGACAACCTCATCGAGATGATGCCGGTGCCGTTCATCCTGTCGCACAGCTCGGCCAAGGCGGTTTTCGACCACCCGCGCAACCTGGACGACGCACGTCTGCGGCAGTTGGCGGCCAAGGGTGGGGTGATCCAGGCCAATGCGTACGGCGGTTATCTGGTTGACGAAACCAAGAGCGCCGAGCGCAAGCAGGCCGAGGATGCACTGGAAAAGCGTCTGGGCGGTTGGGAAAACATGACCATGGCCAAGGGCGCAGAGCTTGCGACCGCCATGGCCGAACTGGACAAGCAGTACCCGCGCCGCAAGGCCACGTTGGAGGATTTCTTCCAGCACTTCGGCCACATGCTGGACGTGGTTGGCCCGGACCACGTCGGCATCGGCATGGATTGGGACGGCGGTGGCGGCGTGACCGGCATGGAAGATGCGGCCGATCTGCCCAAGATCACCGCGTGGATGCAGCGGCGTGGCCTGAGCGATGCGCAGATCGCCAACATCTGGAGCGGCAACGTGCTGCGGGTGATGCGCCAAGCGCAGGAATACGCGGCCAAGAACAACGGTCAATAAGCCCCCGCCGCCCTGGCCGGGCAACGGAAACAGAAAAGGCGGGCCAAGGCCCGCCTTTTCTTATCCACACGCTGCTGTGGATTACTTGCGGCCCAGCACCGCATTGCGGCGGCTGTACAGCACATAGACCACCAGGCCCAGCGCGTTCCATGCCAGGAACCACAACTGCGTGCGCATCGGCAGGCTCAGGAACAGGTAGACGCAGCCGGCAATCGCCACGGGACCGATCACCCACGCCAGCGGCGCGCGGAACTTGCGCTCGCGGCCCGGCTCGCGCTTGCGCAGCACCAGCAGGCACAGGCCCACCGCAGTGAACGCGGCCAGCGTGCCGGCATTGGCCAGCGCGGCAATTTCGTCCAGGCGCGCAACACCGGCCATTGCTGCCACCAGTACCGCGGTGAACAGGGTGATGGTGACCGGCGTGCCGGTGCGCTTGTTCACCAGCGACAGGCTGCGCGGCAACAGGCCGTCACGCGACATCACGAAGAAGATGCGGCTCTGGCCATAGAAGAACGCCAGCAGCACGGTCGGCAGCGCGATGATCGCCACAATGCCGATCACCAGCGCTGCGGTGCCATGGCCCAGCTCGCGCATGATCAGCGCCAGCGGCTCGGCACTCTTGCCAAACACGGTGTAGCTCATCGCACCGACCGCAGCGGTGGCCACCAGCAGGTAGATGATGGTGCAGCCGACCATCGAGCCGACGATGCCGATGGACAGATCACGGCCCGGGTTTTTGGTTTCTTCAGCGGCGGTGGAAATGGCATCAAAGCCGTAGAAGGCGAAGAAGATGATCGCCGCCGCTGCCATCACCCCGCGCTCCACGCCGTCGGCGCTCAACGATTTGGGGAAGCCGTACGGCATGAACGGCTGCAGGTTGTCCGCACTGAACGCCGGCAGCGCCACGGCCACAAACACCGCCAGCGCGATCAGCTTCAACACCACCAGCACCGCGTTGAGCGTGGCGCTTTCCTTGGTGCCCACGATCAGCATGCCGGCGACCAGAAAGGTGATGACAATGGCCGGTACGTTGATGAAACCGCCTTCCACATGCGGGCCGGCGGCCAGCGACTGCGGCAGGGCCACGTTCCAGCCGAAGGAGGTGTGCAGCCATTCCAGGAAGCCGACAAAGTAGCCCGACCAGCCCACCGCCACGGTGCTGACCACCAGTGAGTACTCCAGGATCAGGCTCCAGCCCACCACCCAGGCGATGGTCTCGCCCAACGCGCTGTAGCTGTAGGTATAGGCGCTGCCGGCGGCCGGCATCATCGTCGACAGCTCGGCATAGGCCAGCGCCGCACAGGCGCAGATCACACCGGCGATGATGAAGGACAGCAGCACGGCAGGGCCGGCCTTGTCCGCACCCACACCAATCAGCGTGTAGATGCCGGTGCCGACGATGGCACCGATGCCCAGCGCAACCAGGTGGGGCCAGCTCAGCGTGGGGATAAGCCGGCGGCCTTCCTCATGTTGGGTGAGCTGGTCGATGGACTTGCGCCGGAGCCAGGATTGCATGCGGACCTCGCGGTTCGGTAATTCAGGAAGTCGGCGAGTGTCGCCGAATGCAGTGCAGCAAAGCCAGAAAGGTGCACGTATTTATTGGGCTTTGGCGAAGGCCACTGTCAGTAATGACGGAATTGGCACAAACGCCAGACATCGGCCTCAGTGTGAATGGCGGGGATGGGCGAGCAGATAGCCGCGCAGCGCGATTGCTTGGTTGTGGTCGGTATCGCGCGCGCCGTAGACCAAGGTGATCGGCCCGGCATCGAGCGCGTCACGCAGGGGTTTGAGGTGCTGTGGATAAGTGGCCAGTTCCTGCCAATAGCGCTGCTGAAACGCCTCCCAGCGTTCGGCGCGGTGGTCGAACCACAACCGCAGCTCGGTACTGGGCGCCACTTCCTTCAGCCACGTGGCCTGCAGAGCCTCGCGGCTGACTCCGCGCGGCCACAGCCGGTCCACCAGAAAGCGCTGACCATCGGCGGCCGTGGCAGTTTCATAAGCGCGCTTGCAGAAGATGTTCATCGGCAGCCCTGGACGAAACGCGGGGAGAACCTGGATCGTACAGGCCAAGCGGAGCAGCGGAAGCAAGTGGGGAAGCGGAGCAAGCGGAGAAGCGGAGCAAGCCCCTCTCCCGCGTGCGGGAGAGGGGTTGGGGTGAGGGCGCTTTGGCTTTGGCTCTACGCTTCAAACACCAACCAGAACAAAACCTCCCCCCATCCGCCCTGCGGGCACCTTCCCCCGCAAGCGGGAGAAGGGAGAAGCCCAAAGCCAAAGCCAAAGCCAAAGCCCAGAGCCCAAGGCTCAAAGCCCAACGCTCAAAGCCCAACGCTCAAAGCCCAACGCTCAAAGCCCAAAGCCCAAAGCCCAAAGCCCAAAGCCCAAAGCCCAAAGCCAAACTCCTACTCGATCCCCAGCCGTACCCCGAACACCACCAGGCAAACACCTACCCCACGCCGCAGCCACACCCCAACCCGCGGATACCCCGCCAGCCGTCGTGCAATGAACTGGCCGCCGAAAATCAGCACCGAGCACCACGCCACGCTCAACACGGCGATCAACATCGCCATCGTCGCCAGTGTCAGCGCGCCGCGCTGCGTGGCCGGGTCGATGAACAGCGGAAAGAACGCCATGTAGAACAGGATGGCCTTGGGGTTGAGCACACCCACCAGCAGCGCCTGCCGGAACCAGCGCCGTCCCTGGTCCACCGCAGCGCTGCCGTTGCTGACGGCCGCCGGCTCGCGCAGCAGTTGAATGCCCACCCAGATCAGATACGCCGCGCCGATGTAACGCAGCCCGGCAAACAACATCGGGTGTGCCTGCAGCAACGCGGCCACGCCGGTGGCGGCAATGGCAATCAGTATCTGGTCACCCAGCATCAAGCCGGCCAACGTTGCATAGCCGGCCCGCACGCCACCGCGCGCCGTGGCGGTGAGCAGGGTGAAGGTGCCCGGGCCGGGCAGCATCAAAAACAGGATCACGGCCACCACATAGGTGCCCAGGTCGCTGATACCCATCCACGGCATGGTGTGGCTCCGGGCTCAGTTCGCGCGCTGTTCGGTCAGGCGCTGCTTCAGTGCGTCGATCAACGCGGGCAGGTCGTCATAGCGCGGCACGCCGTAGCGGTCGCCGGTGATGTCCAGGTTGCCCTTGCGCCAGAAGCCAGCCGGTGCGGCCACCAGCAGCTTGCCCGAGCGCGCGTACAGGCCGAATTCCAGCAGCGTGATCGGGCTTTGCGTGCCGGGGGTGAAATACATCAGCACGATGTCGGCCTGTTCCAGTGCTGCCAGCTCCCATTCCACCTGGCGGCGGAACTCGGGCTCATCGGCTTCGGCGCGCCAGGCCGGGTTCCAGTCGGCGCGGCGCGGGTTGAGCATCAGTACGCCTTCATCAGCCAGTGCCTGCTGCACCTGCTCCTGCCAGTTACCGGCCTTGCCCATCTCGATGCTGCCAGCCAGGAACACTTTGGGACGCGTGTCGTTGGCGGGGATGGCATCGGGCGAGGTGATGGTCTGCGAGCTTGCGGCCAAGGCCGGCAACGGCGACAGGCAGCACAGCGCCAGCAACAGGGAAGGCAGCTTCATGGGAATGGAGGGTGCGTGGGGGCGGACATGATCGCAGATGCGGCGCAGCCGTTGAGACGCGGGGGGCTAAACTTCCCCCATGCAAACCGAAACCCTGATCCTGGCCGGCCTGCTGGTCGCCGTCATCGTGCTGCAGCTGGTGCTGCTGTTCCGTCGTGCCGACAACACTGCGCTGGAAAGCGCTCTGCGCGAAGAACAGCGCAATGGTCGTGGTGAACTGCGCGAGCACCTGGAGGCAATGACCCGCCAACAGGATGCACGCATGGACGGCTTCGGCCGCAACCTCACCGATCTGTCCACACGCACCGACCAGCGCCTTGATCTACTGCGCGACAGCCTCACCGACGATGCCCGCAAAGGGCGCGAGGAAAACAGCAATGCGCAGCAGCAGCTGACGCAACTGCTGGGTGCGCGCCTGCAGGAGGTACGCGAGCAGTTGGATGTCTTTGGCCAGCAACAGCAGATGCGGATGGAAGCGTTTGCCCGCCAATTGGCCAACCTGCAGCAGGCGCTGTTGGAAGAAACCCGCAAGGGTCGTGAAGAAGGTTCGCAAGCACAGCAGCGTTTTGGCGAGATGCTCGGCCAGCGCCTGTTGGAGCTGACCCAGCGCAACGAAACCGGCATCACCGAGATGCGCCAGACGCTGGAAGCACGTCTGAAAGACCTGCAGGGCGACAACGCTGCCAAGCTTGAACTGATGCGGCAGACCGTTGATGAAAAACTCCAGAGCACGCTCAATACGCGCTTGGATTCCTCGTTCAAACTGGTGTCCGAGCGTTTGGAACAGGTGCAACGTGGCTTGGGTGAAATGCAGCAGTTGGCCACTGGCGTAGGCGATCTCAAGCGGGTGTTGAGCAACGTCAAGAACCGGGGCGGCTGGGGCGAAGTGCAGCTGGACAACATCCTCGAACAAACGCTCACCGCCGAGCAGTACGCGCGCGGTGTGAAAGTACGACCGGACAGCGGCGAGATGGTGGATTTCGCCGTGCGCTTGCCCGGGCGTGGCAATGATGAAACGCCGGTCTGGCTGCCCATCGACTCCAAATTCCCGCGCGAGGATTACGAGCGTCTGCTTGATGCGCAGGAGGCCGGCGATCAGGATGCGGTACGCGCGACAGGCAATCTGCTGGAACGCGCCATCCGTGTGCAGGCAAAGTCGATCAGTGAGAAATACATCGTGCCACCGCACACCACCGATTTTGCGGTGATGTTCCTGCCCACCGAAGGCCTGTATGCCGAGACCATCCGTCGGCCTGGGTTGGTGGATGTATTGCAACGTGAGCACCGCGTGGTTATCGCGGGCCCGACCACTTTCACCGCGTTGCTCAACAGTCTGCAGATGGGTTTCCGCACGTTGGCCATCGAGCAGCGCTCGTCGGAAGTCTGGAGCCTGCTGGGTGCGGTGAAAGGCGAGTTCGGCAAGTTCGCCGGCATCCTCGAAAAGGCCGAGAAGCAGATCAACACCGTCGGCAAGAGTCTGGGCGATGCCAGCCGCAAAACCCGCACCATCGAGCGCAAGCTGCGTAGCGTGGAGTCACTGTCATCCGATGCCTCGCAGGCACTGCTGGGCACCGACGATGAAGCCGACGAAGACAGCCCCGAAAGCAGCGACAGCTGACCTGTAGTGCCGAGCCATGCTCGGCTCTACAACGGAACCCAGCGTTACAACCTGACCGCTGTGTCGGTGTCACCCATGCCGTTTATGCTTGGCCTTTCCCCCAATCAGGATTGGCCATGACCGCTTCCGTGTATGACACCGCGTTGACCACCATCGACGGCGCTTCCGCATCGTTGGGCGACTACCGCGGCAAGGTGCTGCTGGTGGTCAACACCGCCTCCAAGTGCGGTCTGACCCCGCAGTACGAAGGCCTGGAAAAGCTGTACCGCGAAAAGAAGGATACGGGCCTTGAAGTGCTGGGCTTCCCGGCCAACAACTTCAACGGCCAGGAGCCGGGCAGCGAAGATGAGATCAAGCAGTTCTGCGCGCTCACCTACGATGTCAGCTTCCCGATGTTCTCCAAGATCAGCGTGGCCGGCGACGACATTCACCCGCTGTACCAGCAGCTGACGGCCGCACAGCCGGCCGCCATCGGCGAAGGCCCGATGCGCGAGAAGCTGGTGGGTTTCGGCATTGAAGCCAACCCGGCCCCGGCCGTGCTGTGGAATTTCGAGAAGTTCCTGATCGGCAAGGACGGCGCCGTCATCGCCCGCTTCGCACCGGACACCACCGCCGATGACGCCGGTCTGCGTGCAGCGATTGATACCGCGCTGGCGGCGTAAGTAGTCTGCAGGAGCGGCATGTGCCGCTCCTGCAAAAGGCAATGACCGGCGCGAAAGCCGGCGTAGCCTGCCTGCCCTGTGGTTACCGTTTGGTGGATGATCAAACCAATATGCAGATTCGCGCGTATCGCCCTGAGGACTGGCCTCGGTTGTGTTTGATCCACGATCAAGCGCGGATGGACGAGTTGCGTGACGCCGGGTTGGTAGACGCATTTCTTCCGCTGCATATTGCTGCCGAGCGCGAAGGCTTGTTCGACTACACGGTTCTGGTGGCCGAGGACGCGGGCTCGGTGCTGGGCTTCGTGGCTTTCAGCAACGATGAACTTTGTTGGTTGTATGTGGATCCGGCGTGCTACCGGCGAGGCGTGGGTGGTGCCCTGGTTAAAACAGCGGTTGCGTTGTCACCTGGTGCACTGACGATAGAGGTGCTGGAGGGGAATGTGGCAGCGCTCGCTTTCTACGAGGCTTGCGGCTTCGGCTCAGTGCGGACGGCTCAGGGGTGGATGCCGGGCAATGAGCCCTTCGCGGTGACCGTGCAGATACTGGAGCAGACATCGCTTCGCTACCCAGAGCAGTCCTGAAGAACAGGGCCGCATGAAAAAGCCCGGGAAATCCCGGGCTTTTTGTTCGATGCGACGAGGGCGATCAGTTGCCCCAGTCGGGCATCGGCATTGCGTCCACCGGAATCGGGGATTCATCGTCATCGGCATGCTTGCGGTCGCGGCGCAGATCTTTTTCGATCTGGTAGCTGCGGCGTTGCAACCAAGCATCGCGGGTGAGCGAGTACTCATCCACTGCGCTGTCACGCAGCGAATCAATCGACAGCAGCTGCGCACGCACGTCCACCAGCTGCAGGCCCTGCAGGCCGATGCGCACCTTGTCCATCTCGATCTGCCGGACCGGCGAAAGCGGCATGTCGCCGGCCAGGCCAAGCACGTCACGCACGGTACGCGGGCCGAAGAACGGCAGCTCCACATAGCGTGACTGACGCCAGCCCCAGGCACCCAGTGTCTGCCCGAAATCTTCGCTGCGCTTGGGCACCATGGCCTTGCTTGCGGGGTCGAACAGGCCACCGATACCGAAGGTGGAGTTCATCAGGAAGCGGCCCAGCGTGTCCCATGCATCATCGGCATGGCCCTGCAGCAACTGGTTGACCATGGTCAGTGGCGAACGCAGATTGCTGAAGAAGTTGGTCACGCCGGTACGCGCGAACTGCGGCACCACGTTGGTGTATGCCGTTGCCAGCGGACGGGCGACGCCACGGTCCACCGCGTTGTTGAAGCGGTGCACGCCGCGGTTGTACTTCTCCCATGGGTCGTAGGCCGGCGGTGCGCCGCTGTCGGTATCGCTGCCGGAAACCGGGCCACCGTACAGCGCGGCGAAGTCGTCTTCAGCGGCGGTCGATGCGACCTCCGTGTTGGAAGTCGTGTTGTCGGCCAGCGCGCCGGCGGGGCTGGTGGTATCGGCATCGGCATCGGCGGCCGGCACCTCTTCAGCGGCTTGCGAAGCGGCCGTTGCGTCAGCCGGCGTCACCACCGTGGCGACCGGCGGAGCGGTGTCGCGTGCGGGTTTGCCGGCACACGCCGCAAGCAGCGCAACAAGGAAAAGCAGGGGGAGGGTGCGGAGAAGTTTCATGTCAGCTTCCTGCTGAGGGTGCGTTGAAATCGAGCGACGGTGACAGCCGGTACGCGGCGCACAGTTCCTGCAGGCCGGCGGGTGCGCCGACGACGTTGCCGCCGCCCTGCGCACGCAGGCGTGCGGCCAGTTCACCAATCAGTGCCAGGCCGGCACTGTCGATGCGTTCGACCGTCTGCAGATCCAGCTGACGCAACGGGCCCAGCCCATGCGCCAGTTGCGGCCACAGTTCGGTCACCGCAGTGCGGTCGAGCACGCCGGCAAGATGCAGCGTGTTGCCCTCGATGCGAAAGGTTGCGTCACTTGCCACGGGGAGCCGGGCCTGCGCTGGCCTGCATGCTGCCGCTGCGCAGTTCGGTGGCCACCTGCTTGATCGACTTCTGTCGCAGCGGCGCATCGAACTGGTTCTTGAAGGTCTGCACGTAGGAGATGCCTTCGATCATCACGTCGAAGATCTTCCACTGGCCGTTGACGTTGCGCATCAGGTACTCGACCGGCGTCGGCTCGCTGCCGGCGCGCACCAGCTCGGTGGACACCTTGACGCCTCGGTTGCCCGGCAGCGCGGCTTCGCTCTTGTAGCGGAAGCTGGGTTTGCCCTGGATATCGAGCAGGGTGGAGCCGTAGCGCGACATCAGGTTGTCGGCCATGGCGTCGGCAAACAGTTTCACGTCGGCATCGTCTGCACCGCGGCCATGCACACCCAGCACCAGGCGGGCAGCGTAGTCACGGTCGAAGGTGCGACTGAGTTCGCTGTCGATGAAGGTACGCAGTGCGGCCGGGTTGGCGCGGAACTCTGCGCGTCGGCTTTCCAGCGTGGTGAGGATGCGGCTGCTGGCGTCCAGCACGGTACGCCCGGCAGGCGATGCCTGTGTGGCGGTGGCGGCAGGGCGCGCCTGCGCCATCACCAACGACGGCGTGGTGGCCAGCAGGGCCGAAGCGAGCACGGCGGTGAGCAGTTTCACTTTCATGGTTGCGGTTCCATTGCGGGCGCGTCTGCGCCAGGGGTTTCGTTGCCATTGGCGCCGGTGTTGCCGCCACCGCTGAACATGTATTTGCCAACCAACTGCAGCAGATCCACTGCAGGCTGGGTGAAGGCGATTTCGTCACCGGACTTGAGGGGCTCTGGATCGCCGCCCGGCTGCAGACCGATGTAGCTCTCGCCCAACAGGCCGCTGGTGAAAATGCCGGCCGACGTATCGCCCGGCATGTCCTTGAACTTGCTGTCCAGGGAAAGCGTGACGATGGAATCGTATTTAACCGGGTCCAGCTGAATATCAGCCACTTGGCCGATGGTCACACCGCCAATCTTCACTGGCGCCTGCTTGCGCAGCTGGCCGATCTGGGAGAAGCGTGCGGTAAGCACGTAGTCACCGCCGCCGGTACCGAAACGTTGGTTGGTGGAAGCAACGGCGAGCACCAGCAGCGAGGCAAGAGCCAGCAGCAGGAAAGCGCCTACGGAAAATTCGAGTCGTGGTCCACGGATGGCCATGTTGATCCCTTACTTGAACAGCAGTGCGGAAAGCACGAAGTTGAACATCAGTACCAGCAGTGAGGCATTCACCACCGCGCGGGTGGTCGCCACTGAGGTTCCTTCGATGGTGGGTTCGGCATGGAAGCCGACATATGCGGCCACCAAGGCAGCGGTGCCGCCGAAGATGGCGGATTTGAGCAGGGCCACGCCGAAGTCATCCCAGAAATCGACACTGCCGCGCAGGCCCGACCAGAACGTGCCGTTGTCCTGGCCCAACACATGCACCGCTTCAAAGTAGCCGCCAGCGATGGCCAGCGAACAGAAGATGCCGGTCAACAAGGGTACGGTGAGCACAGCGGCCCAGAAGCGTGGGGCGACCGCCTTGGCGATCGGGTCGATGGCCATCAACTCCAGCGCCTTGATCTGGTCGGTGGCGCGCATCAGGCCCAGCTCGGCGGCAATGGAGCTGCCGGCGCGGCCGATGAACAGCAGTGCGGTGAGCACCGGCGCCAGCTCGCGGTACAGCGACAGGCCCAGCAGCGTGGACAGTGCGTCGGAGGCACCAAACGTGGTCAGCGTGCGGTAGCCCTGCAGCGTCAGCACCAAGCCGACGAACGCGCCGCCAACGGCGATGATTGGCAGCGAACGTGCGCCGATCTTGTAGATTTCACGGGTCAGCTCGGCCAGGAAATCACGGGTCGGCAGTGAGCCGCGCAGCACCGTCAACGAGAATAGACCGGCGCGCCCCAGCGAGCGGATGGAGGAGGCAAAAGGCATCACGCGTTCTCCTGCCCGTAGTTGCGGGTGGGCGCATCAAACGGAATCGGGCCATCGGGCTGGCCATGCAGGAACTGCCGCACCAGTGGGTCCTGGCTGGCCTTCAGTTCGTCCGGTGTGCCGGAGAACACGATGCCGCCATTGGCGATGACCACCGCCTGGTCACTGATGGGCAGGGTTTCATGCACGTGGTGGCTGACGATGATGCTGGTCAGGCCCAGGCTGTCATTGAGGCGCTGGATCAGGCCCATGATCACGCCGGAGGCAATCGGGTCCAGCCCGGTCAGTGGCTCGTCGTAGATCATCAGCGGTGGGTCCAGCGCCAGTGCGCGGGCCAGTGCCACGCGCCGCGCCATGCCGCCGGACAACTCGCGCGGCCAGGCATCGGCAGCGGCCAGCAGACCCACCGCATGCAGCTTCATCTGCACCAGGCGGTGCAGCACGGCCTCAGGCAGGCGCGTGTGCGCACGCAGTGGCAGGGCCACGTTTTCGGCCACGCTCAGATCGGTCAACAAGCCGTTGCCCTGCAGCAGCACGCCGACGTTCTTGCGCATTTCCAGCAGCGCGCGGTTGCCGTGGGGGATGTCCTGACCAAACAGCTGCACGTTGCCGCTTGCAGCACGCAGCTCGCCGGTCAACGCGGCCAGCAGGGTCGACTTGCCGCTGCCCGAAGGACCGAGCACGGCGGTGATGCTGCCGCGTGGCACCTGCAGCGAAACGTCGCGCAGGATCGTGCGACCGCCGCGATCAATGCGCACGTTGGACAACTGCACCAAGGGTGTCCGGGAGGGGAGCATGGTGGCCTTTAACGGAAAATCAACGTTCTAGGATTGTCAGTGACGCCTGAATAAAAGCGAACTGAACCGTGCAGTATTGTCGCACTCCCTTGCCGCAAGGGAATGTGGTGATCGCAGCTGGCCCCCGAAACACAGTGTCTGCCAGATGCAGGGTGCCGGTGCTGGAGCTTCTGTGGGCAGGCTGTCAGGCAGGGACTTGCCGGCCGGGCCGGCGGCCTTGACCGTTTGGGTTGCGTGATGGGGGGCGGGTGCGCGGCAGCGGCATTCCGGGCAAGCCCACCAAGTACTGGGTTGCATGCAGATGTTTCTCCCAAGCGCGGGGTTGCTTGATCAATGCCTACCGCGGCGCGTTGCACCGCACTACAGCAGGCCGCGCATTACCCCTCATGGGTGGGCGGCCTGCGCCCATCATCAGGAGGGTCATTGCCCTACAAGCCGGCGAAACAAGACCAAGGAGCTTGGGGGCTGTCAAAAGGCCAGTGAACATGGTCGATGTAGCCGCCTGGATTCTTTGCCTGCAGTTGCTGGGCTAAGGTCGCCAGCCACAGCAATCAAACAGTTGGCCACGGAGAGGCCGCATCACCATGTCCAGGATGCTGATCGTAGTGGGTGATGCCCTGCAGACCGGCGGCTCGGTGCTGACCGGCTCGCCGCACACCGATATCGACGGCCGCGCGGTGGCCCGCGTGGGCGACAAGATCATCTGCAGCCGCCACGGCGCCGGCTCCATCGTCAGCGGCGACGCAACGTTGATCATCGACGGCCAACCGGTCGCCCGCAACGGAGACAAGACCAGTTGCGGCTGCGCGTTGGTGGCGGGGAAGCAGCCGTTGGTACATGTCAGCCAGGGTGGGGCGATTGGGGGTAGTGCAGCGTCGAAGCTGGGCAGCTTCATTCAAGCGCCGTCATCGCAGCCCGTTGCTTCCTCGTTGGTCAGTGCCGACACAAAGCCTGTTGAGCCTGAGCAATGCTGGTTGAATGATCACAGCTGCGAAGTATTTGTGAATCCGAACGGCCGCTATTTTGAGGCCCGCGACGTTGGTGGAGACGTTGAATATGACCTAGCCACCAGCTTTCGAATCGATGTTCCGTTGAAATCAGGCGGTGACATTGTGGTTACCGCCAAGATAAAGGTGGTCAAGCATGGTCGCGTATCCGATTCGGATGTCGCCGTCGCCGAGGCACGATTACGAAAAGGTATCAACGAGGTACTCAACAACCGCTTCACTCTGCAGGTAGTGGACGAGCCCTGTGGCAAACGCGACTTTCCAATCCGATATGAGGTGGAGTTCGTAAGTAGTGACGAGGATTATGTGATGGCGTTGCATGACATATTTCCACGCGAAGAAGTTGTGCATAATACAATCAATGTTTCGGTGAATACGGATTCATCGACGCATCTGCATGAATTTTTACATTGTTTAGGCCTTCCAGATGAATATATGGATGTCGGTGAAGATGCGGTAATTATTCGCTATTTTCGGCCCGGCAGAACTTTGGGTGGTGACGTGGTGACAACGAGGGACTTCCGCCATCCGAATGATCCTGAATTCACGATAATGTTTGATCAAAACAGTACAAGGCTGAAGCCAAGGCATGCTTGGTACGTCGGGATTGAAGTACAAAGCACTCTGACAGAAGAGTTGGGACGGGAGGTTGCATGCGACATTATTTGCCGCTGAACGCCCTTATGATTTTTGCACTTTCACCCTCATTACATAGCGAAGAGCTCACCTCCATGATCGAGTTGAAGGTTAACTGTCCAAGGGAGGCGTCTTATCGTTTTACCGGCGAGATGATTCCGGTTGAGTTGGAGTTGTTGAACGCGGGGCAGGCGTCAATGGCGGTGCCACTGGATTATCTACAGGCTCGCGGGCCGAAGATAACGCTTGTGGATAACCATTCCGGCAAGGAATACAAAGTGAAACGCGGGCCGCCCCAGACGCATCTTGTGGATAAGTTGCAGTCATTGGAGCCTAATCAATCATTCCGGATCAGCTGGTTGCTGGTGCCAGGGGACATCAACCGATTTGCCTTGAGGCCGATAGACATCACTGTCAAATTCGCCTTCGACCTGACACCGCGGGTGCCCATGCCCGAAACACAGTTCGTCACCACGCAACTCCACATCGTGGACGGCAGGTTGGGCGACTGAGCGCGGAGGCTGCGATGGTCTCGGCATATTGCCGCTGACTCCCAGCCAAGCCGTCGTTACTTCTCGGCCAATCAAATGCACTGCGCCTCGCCGTATGCCCCTTGCTACGGCAAGATGGCGCGATGACAGCCGTGCCCGACTTCCGCCTTTATCACTCCAATTCGCTCGATGTGCTGGCCTCGCTGCTGGCCCATGCGTTGCGCGAGCCTGCGCCGGGGCAGCCGCTGTTGGCGCCCGACACGCTGCTGATCCCGCAGGTGGCGATGCGGCGGTGGCTGCAGTCCACATTGGCCGCCGAGTACGGCATTGCCGCCAATCTGGAATTCCTCACCCCCGGTGAGTTTGTAGCGCGCGCGCTCAAGGCCAACATCAGCGGTGAGCGCGATGACCTGGGCGCCACCGGTTTGCACTGGCGTCTGTATGCGGCGTTGACTGACACGCAGCTGATGCGTCGGCCGGCGATGGCCGGGCTGCGGGCTTACCTGGACCGTGGCGATCCGCTGCGGCCGTGGGCGTTGGCGGCGGAGCTGGGCGGGGTGTTCGAGAAATACCAGGCCTGGCGGCGGGATTGGCTGCTGCGCTGGGAGGATGGCGCCGAGCCGGACGACCCGCAGGCCATCCTGTGGCGGCATATCGCCGGCGGTCAGCAGTACCGCGCGCGGCGCATCAATGCGTATCTGGCGCGCTTTGAAGGTGAGCACCAACCGCTGCCGCAGGGGTTACCGGGCCGGTTGTTTGCCTTTGCCACACTCAATGTTTCGCCGGACGTGCTGCGGGTTATCGCTACCCAGGCGCGGGTCGGCACGCTGCACTTCTACATGCCCACGCCTACCCGCTCGTACTGGGGCGACCTGCAGACACTGAGCGAAAAACTGCGTAGCGGTGCGGATGACCCGTTCGGCATGGAGGCGGGTGAAAACCCGCTGCTTCAGGCCTGGGGCGCGGCCGGCCGGGATTTCATGGCGGTGCTGGGCAGCTACGAAGTGGTGCACCCCACTGGCGAAATCGCTGCCTATGTCGATCCGGAGGAAAAGCCCGGCCCCGGTCTGGACCAAAACGGTTTGGGCGACAGCCTGCTGCGTCGGCTGCAGGCCGATCTGTTCCACCGCCGCGCGCTGCCCACCCCGCAGCGCCCGGCGATGCGGCTGGATGACCCGAGCATCCAAGTGCATGCCTGCCACACGCGCCTGCGTGAGATGCAGGTGCTGCATGACCAACTGCGTGCGCTGCTGGAAGACACCCGCTTCAATCCGCCGCTGCAACCGCGTGAGATCGCGGTGCTGGCGCCGGACATCGACCCGTATGTGCCTTATCTGGAATCGGTATTCGGCGGCCGGGGCGGCAGCGACGAGCACATTCCGTGGGCGCTGGCCGACGCCAGCCCGCTGCAGGGTGAGCCGCTGGCCGAGGTGTTCGTGCAGTTGCTGGGCCTGCCGGTGTCGCGCTTTGGCCTCAACGAAATCCTGGATCTGCTGGCCAGCGCGCCGTTGGCCAGCGCCGCCGGCTTGGACGCGGCTGCGTTTGAACGCCTGCACAGCTGGCTACAGGCGGCCGGCGCGCGTTGGGGGCTGGATGCCGCGCACCGCGCCCAGCATCAGGCGCCGCAGGACGACGCCTACACCTGGCAGTTCGCGCTGGACCGCTTGTTGCTGGGCCACGCCAGCGGCAGCGACGAGGACATCGGCGGCGTGGCGCCATGGCCCGAACTGGAAGGCGGCGCGCTGGCTGCGTTGGATGCGCTGATCCGCCTGCTGCGTGTGTTGGCCCGTCACCAGAAGACCTTGGCCGATGCGCTGACACCCGCGCAATGGCGCGAGCGCCTGCTCGGCCTGCTGCTGGCGCTGCTGCCCGAAACGCCCACCGAGCCGGCCGCACAGCGCGCGCTGGACCGCCTGCGCAAGCTCATCAACGAGTTTGCCGACGAGGCGGAGAACGCCGGCTTTGAGGCTGCCGTGCCGGCGGAAGTGGTGCGCGCGCACTTTGCGGCGGTGCTGTCCGAGGCCGATACCCGCGCGCCACTGCTTACCGGCGGTATCAGTTTTGGCCGCATGGTACCGATGCGGCTGCTGCCGTTCCGCGTGATCTGCGTGCTGGGCTTGAACGACGGCGACTTCCCGCGTCGCGACCCCACTGCGGGCCTGAGCCGGCTCACCGCAGAGTTGGGTACGCAGCATCGCCGTCATGGTGATCGCTCGTTGCGCGAGGACGACCGCTTCCTGTTCCTGCAGCTGTTCGCCTCGGCGCAGGACGTGTTTTACCTGAGCTACCTCGGTGCCGATGCACGCGATGGCAGCGTGCGTGAGCCGTCGGTGCTGGTCAGTGAACTGGTTGATGCGGCGTCGGCGTATCACGCGGAGCCCGCTGAGGTGCGCAAACAACTGGTGGTACGCCATCCGTTGCAGCCGTTCGCGCCGGCCGCGTTTGGCGATACTGCCGAGCCGCGCCGTTTCAGCTATCGCCGCCAGTGGTACCCGGCGGCCGGTGCGGTGGGCGGTGATCGCCGGCCGTTGGCGCCGTGGTTCAACGGGCCGCTGCAGGCACCGCTGCCCGAGGCCCTCAACGATGACCGCCTGTCATTGGACGCGTTGCGTCGCTTCCTGGCCGACCCCGCCGGGCAATTCCTAAACCAGCGGTTGGGCCTGCGTTTGGCCGGCGATATCGACAGCAGTGACGACATTGAGCCGTTGGTGGTGCCCGGCGGCGGCCGCGACCACTCGGCGCTGCAGCAGCAGGTATTGAACGCCTTGCTGGAAGGTCGTGAAAAGGGCCTGTACGAACGACTGCGCGCCCGCGCGCTGCTGCCGTCCGGTGCGCTGGGCAGGCAACAGTTCAAGCGGATGCTGGAGCGTGTGCGGCCCTGCGCGGAAGCGTTTTCGCAGTGGTACGACGGGCAGCCATTGCAATCAGAACTGTACGAGGTACAGCTGGACGGAATTCGCCTGCACGGGCGTGTCCAGCAAATTCATCCACAGGGGCTGGTGCGCCTGCAGGCGGGCACTGCAGGGGTGGCTTATGTGATGCGCGGCGGGCTGGATTGGCTGCTGGCAAATGCCGCCGGGGCCGCTGTGCCGCTGTTGCAGTTCCATGACGGCGGGCAGGCCGGGCATGGCCCGCACATGCTGCCGGCGTTGCCGCAGGAAGAGGCTGAAAAAGCATTGAAAGCCCTGCTGCAGCTGCGTTCTGAAGGATTCCAATCGCCGCTGTTGTTCGCCCCATACACCGGTTGGGACATCTACAACAGCGACGCCGAAGGCCGCGAAAAGGCCGCGCACGCGCGCTGGTACGGCGGCGATTACAGCTGGGGCGAGCGCAATGGCGAAGCGCTGCAGTTGGCGCTGCGCGGGCACGATCCGTTTGCCAGCGAAAACACTACTCACAACTTTATCCACAACAGCCTGTTGATATTTACAGCGTTGCGCGAAGGCAAAGTGCGTGCTGATTCAGCTGGCAATGACGCCAGCGAGGGTGCGCGATGAACACGCTCTCCAACGACCCTTATCTGCACCTGCCGCTGGATGGCCTGCGGCTGATCGAGGCCAGCGCCGGCACCGGTAAAACTTTCACCCTGGCCACGCTGTTCACCCGTCTGGTGGTGGAACAGGGCCTGCGCATGGGCCAGATTCTGGCGGTGACGTTCACCGATGCCGCCACCCAGGAGCTGCGCAAGCGCATCCGCGAGCGGTTGGATCTGGCAGCGCGGCTGGTGGGCGTGGCCCCTGGCGATGCCGACAGCCCGGAAACCGCACTTACCCACAGCATCCTGCAGCGTCACCTGCAGCAAGGTGGCGAAAACGCCACACAACTGGGCCGGCGCCTGCGCGTGGCGGCGGAAGAAACCGACCTGGCCGCCATCTTCACCATCCACGGCTTCTGCACCCGCGTGCTGGGCGAATACGCACTGGAAAGCGGCCATACCTTTGCCGCGCCAGAGCTGCTGGCCAACACCCGCGAACTGCACGCCGAGCTGGCCGCCGACCTGTGGCGGCTGCACACCGGGCAGGACGGCCACCTCGACGCATTGCTGGGCCTGTGGAAAACCCCTGATGCGCTGGCGAAGGATCTGCCTGCGCTGGCCGCCGAACTGCCGCTATTGCCGGCGCCACCGCTTAATCTGCTGGACGACCCGCGCCCGTTCCGCGATGCCGCCGCACAGCGTTTGGCCGCGGGCATCACCGAGCATGGCGAAAGTTATCTACAGCAGCTGCGCGGCGCGCTGGATGCCGGCGTACTCAACAAAACCAGCTACAAGGCAGAGTGGATTGAAGGCCTGTTTCAGCAGTTGCTGCAGTGGAGCCGGCACCCCGATCCACAGGCCGAGCTGGACGAAAGGCTGGAGCGGCTGACGCTCGACGTGCTCACCGCCAAGACCAACAAAGGCAAGACGGCGCCGGAATCGCCGCTGCAGCCGCTGATTGCCGATTTCATCCAGGCCTGCGCGCAGGTCACGCAGTGGCAGCCGCAGCAGTCCATCGTGCTGCTGCATCAGCTGCGCGGCGAGGTGCGCCAGCGCCTGGCCCAACTCAAACAGCAACGCCGGGTGCAGACCTACGACGATCTGATCGACAACGTGGCCAACGCGCTGCAGGGCGAGCACGGCGCGGTGCTCGCCGAGCGCCTGCGTGCGCAGTATCGGTTTGCGTTGGTGGATGAATTCCAGGACACCGACCCGCGCCAGTGGGACATCTTCCGCCGTGTGTTTGCCCCAGCAGACACCGACACCGCCGCGGCGCTGTTCCTGATTGGCGACCCCAAGCAGGCCATTTACGGCTTCCGTGGCGGCGATGTGCATACCTATCTGCAGGCCAAGGCGCTGGCCGACATCGCCCCGCCGCTGGACCGCAATTTCCGCTCGCGCCCCGGCGTGCTGCGTGCCCTCCAGGCGCTGTACGACAACGCCGGCAGCACCGCGTTTCTGGATGAGCGCATCCAGTTTGAGCCGGTACTCCCGGGCAGCAAGCGCAGCGACGACGACTACCTGCTCCACGGCCAGCCCGCGCCTGCACTCACCGTGTGCGTGATTGAAGGCGCCGCCGACGGCAAGCCGCTCAAGGCCGACGCCGCCCGCGACGCCGCCACGCTGGCCTGCGTCAACGATATCCACAGGGTGTTGCTGGCCGCACGCCAGGGCAGCGCGTTGGCGGATGGCAAGCCTGTGCAGCCCGGCGATATCGCCGTGCTGGTGCGTTCGCACAAAGAAGCCGCACGCATCCAGCAGGCGCTGGCAGCGGTGGGTATTCCGGCTGTGGCGGCCGGCAAGCAGAGCCTGTTTGCCAGCAGCGAGGCCCACGAGGTGCGGCTGCTGCTGTTGGCGCTGCTGCAACCGGCCGACGAAGGCCGCCTGCGTGCGGCGTTGTCCACCGTGTTGCTGGGTGAAAGCGCCGCCGCCATTGCCGCGATGGAGCACGAAGGTGACCGTCAGCGCGGCCATCAGGAGCGCCTGCTGCATTGGCGCGAACGCTGGCAGCGCGGCGGTGTGTTCGCGCTGCTGTCGGACCTGTGCGCCGAGCAGGCCGAGCGCCTGTTGGGGCTGGTCGATGGCGAGCGCCGCTTGACCAACTACCTGCAGCTGGCCGAACAACTGCAGGAGGCCAGCAACCGCAGCATCGGCCTGCACGGCCTGCTGGACTGGCTGCAGACCCAGATCGCCCACGCTGACGAAGGCGACGAAGCGCAGCTGCTGCGGCTGGAATCGGACGCCCGCCGCGTGCAGATCATCACCCTGCACAAGAGCAAGGGGCTGGAATACCCGCTGGTGTACCTGCCGTTTGTCGGCATTGCCACCAACGCGCCGGACACCTCCAATCACCGCACCGTGCACGACGGCGAGCAACGCGTGCTGCACTGGAAGATCGACAAGGACGATGCGGGCTGGAAGGCCGTCGGGCAGCAGGTCAACGCTGAAGAAGATGCTGAAACCGCACGCCTGCTCTACGTCGGCCTGACCCGCGCCGAGCATGCGCTGTGGATAAGCGGCGGCGCGTTGACCGGGCTGGCGTCATCGCGACTCGGGCCGATGCTGCGCGACATGGACGCATTGGCCGCGCATGCCGACATCCACCTTGTGGACGCCGGTGCCAACGCGTTGCCGCCGCGCCTGCCGGCCGAGCGCGAACAGCTGCTGCCGGCGGTGCGTGACGTGCGCCGCGTAGTGCCGCACGACTGGTGGGTCTACAGCTTCACCCAGCTGGCACATGCTGAAGGCGGCCACGACACCTCGGCCGCCGCCACCGAAGACAGCGGCGGTGCCGCCGACGAACCGGCGCAGGCCAGCATCGACGAGGTGGAGGGGGTCGGCGAGCCGGCCGCAGCGCTGGCCGACGAGCAGCCGGAGGTGTTTGATCCGCGTTTTGCCGGCAGCCGTTTCGGCAACGTGCTGCATGCCGCGCTTGAGAACGTCGAATTCGGCCTGTGGCACGGCTGGCAGGCCGGCGACGCCGCACCGGAAGGGCAAGCAGAGGTCATCGCCAAGGCCTTGCGCGCCGACGGCTATGTGGAAGAAGACATCAACGATGGTGTGGCGCTGCTGACCGCACTGATCGGGCAGACCCTCACCGTGTCGCTGCCCGAAGGTGGCGCGTTGCATTCGTTGAGTGAGGGCGAGCGCCGCGCTGAAATCGAGTTCCACTTCGCCATGCAGCCGACCACGGTGCCGGGTTTGCTGCGGGTGCTGCATGCCCACGGTGTGGTGAGCGGCCGCCACGGCTTTGGCCTGCGCCGCCAGCTGGAAGGCCTGATGACCGGCAAGATCGACCTTACCTACGTCCGCGACGGGCGTTGGTATGTGCTGGATTACAAATCCAACCGGCTGCCGGATTACGCACCGTCGCAACTGGAAGCGGCCATGCGCCACAGCGAGTACGACCTGCAGGCTCTGATCTACACAGTGGCCTTGCACCGCTGGCTGCGCTTCCGTATCGGCGCGGCATACGACTACGCGCGGGACTTTGGCGGCATCCGTTATCTGTTCTGCCGGGGCTTGGATGCCTCGCGCGCGGCATCGCCGGGCCTGTACGCGCACACCTTCGCAACGGAGCTGGTGTACGCCGTGGATGAACTGTTTGCCGGCGGCCCACAAGGCCACGCCGCGCTGTTGGCACGACTGGAGGGCAACGCATGAGCCTGTTGGCTGCATTGAACAAGGCCGCCGCGCTGCGCCCGTTGGACCACGCTTTCGCCCAAAGCCTGCGCCGGCTGGATGCGGACACACCGGATACCGTGCTGGCCGCCGCCGCGCTGGCCTCGCTGGCGGTATCGCAAGGCCACGCCGGTTTCGACCCGCGCCAACCGCAGCGGCTGGTGGATGCCGGGATGGAGTGGCCGGTAGCGGATGAGTGGATCGCGCAGCTGGCGGCGTCGAAGTGGATAGCCACGGTTGTGGATAACCGCGCCGAGTCGGTGCAGTCGCCGTTGGTCTGGGAGAACGGCCTGCTGTATCTGCGCCGTTACCGCGAGTACGAGCGCCGGTTGGCGGCGGGGCTGCAGCGGATTGGTCGCGCAAAACCCGAGGCGCGCAACGTGGAAGCGTTGGCACCGGTGTTTGTGCGCTTGTTTGGAGAGGGCCCGGTCATGGCCCAGGCCGATCTGTTTGAAGCGCCCTCACCCCAACCCGCTCCCGCGGGCGGGAGAGGGGGCCAAAAGCGCGCCGCGTCTGAGGGGAAGCTTCCAACCAGCAACCTCCAAGCCCGCGCCGCCGCTACCGCCCTGCGCCACAACCTGTTGCTGGTCACCGGTGGCCCCGGCACCGGCAAAACCACCACCATCACCCGGCTGCTGGTGTTGCTCAGCGCCCAAGCCCAGGCTGAGGCCAAACCCGCCCCGCGCATCGCCTTGGCCGCGCCCACCGGCCGTGCCGCCGAGCGCATGGCCGAAAGCCTGCGCAATGCCGTGCAGCAGCTGCCGGCCACCGGCATCGACGCCGCGCTGTGCGCGCAGCTGCCCAGCACCGGCACCACCCTGCATCGCCTGCTCGGGGTGATCCCCGATTCCCCACGCTTCCGCCACCACGCCGACAACCCGCTGCCTTATGACGTGATCGTGGTCGACGAAGCCTCGATGATCGACCTGCCGCTGATGACCAAACTGGTCGAAGCCATCGCCGATGGCACCCGGTTGGTGCTGCTGGGCGATCCCGACCAGCTGCCCTCGGTGGAAGCTGGCGACGTGCTCAGCGCCATCCTGCGTGCTGCAGGTGACGGCCAGCGCATCAACGCCGAAGACGCGCGCGCGCTGCAACCGTTGCTGGGTGAACTCCCGGCCGATGCGCTCGACCCGCAGCCCAACCCGTTCGCCGGTGCGCGCGTGCAACTGCAGCGCGGCTACCGGCAAAGCGACGCCCTGCAACTGGCGCCGCTGGCCGCCGCCATGCGCCAAGGCGACTGCGTTGAGGCCTTGGCCTTGCTACGCGACGGCCAGCTGTCCGGCGTGCATTTCCACGAAGGTGATATCGACCCGCTCAGCGCCTGGCGCGGCCCGCTGCAGGCGTACTGGGACGCGCTGGCCAATGCCGACAACCCCGCCGAAGCGCTGGCACTCACCGGCCGCCTGCGTCTGCTCACCGCCGTGCGTGAAGGCCCGCAAGGCGCGCGCGGCCTCAACGCACGCATCGAGGAGCGGCTGGCCGGCGTGCAACGACGCGGCAGCACTGGCCCCGGTTACTTCCATGGGCGGCTGCTGATCATCACCGAGAACAGCTATCGCCACCGCCTGTTCAACGGCGACATCGGCATCTGCCTCAGCGGCGAAGCGAGTGCCTCTTTAGCCGCCGCCGGCAACCGCCGTGGCGGCATCACCGCTTGGTTCCCCGGCGACGACCCGGCCAACCCGCGCGGCTTCCACCCGGCTGCGTTGCCCGCGCACGAAAGCGCCTTCGCCATGACCGTGCATAAAGCGCAGGGCTCGGAGTTCGACCAGGTGTGGCTGCAGCTGCCGCGCCGCGACAACCGTGTGCTCAGCCGCGAGCTGCTCTACACCGGCATCACCCGCGCCCGCCACGGCCTGCACATCGCCGGCAGCGCGCCCCTCATCGAAGCCGCCCTGGCCCGCCACGCCAGCCGCTGGTCGGGGTTGGCGGAGCGGTTGCGCGACTAACGTCTCCTGCCAATTCCTCAACTGCACGATGCGGCCCACAACGCCCGGCTCGAACAATCTGCCAAGGAAGGAAAACATGAAGCACTTCTGGATGATGACCGTACTGGTTCTGGCGGCCTGCCAGCAGCAACCTGCACCGGGCAGCACTTCACCCCAAACCCGCCCCGTCGCCGCTGACAGTACCGACGACATCACCACCGCGCGGACCTTCCTCACCCGCGTCTACGCCGGCTATCACCCGGATGCACCGCTCAACGCGGCGCTGCCGGACGATCAGGTCTATGCGCCGCCGCTGCTGGCCGCGATGGCGGCCAACAGTGCCGCCTACGATGGCGAGGTGGGCTATCTGGACAGCGATCCGCTATGCGAGTGCCAGGACACCGCCCAGGACCTGCGCGCGCTGGCCTTCGATATCACTCCGCTGGGTGACGGCCAGCTGCGTGCCGTCGCCCCCCTTGCCGGTGCCGACGAACCCCTGACGCTGGACCTCACCCTGAGCCGCGAGAAGGGTGAATGGCGCGTGGCCGATATCGCCACCGCCCGCGCACCGAGTCTGCTGCAGGCGTTGGAGCGGGATACCGGGAATGTTTCCAAATAATCTAACGTCAGCTTTATTTTTCATGGAGTTCCCTCAAGAGCATCCATGTTTCTAATGTAAACGTTAGATTTTGGCTTCAATCGCCATAATTCATCACAAATATAAAGTGTGCTTTATATTTCTGTTGTTCCTCCCAGGTTTGCCGCGTAATCTAAAGTCAGCTTTAGATTGAGAGGACAAGAAAATGCAGGTGCAGATAGAGCAAGCCTCCGATATCGGCCAATACGTACGTGCCGTGCGCAAGGCGCAGGGGTTGCGGCAGGACGACTTGGCTGCCATGGCCGGGACCAGCCATGTGGTCCTGGGCAATGTCGAACGTGGCAAAGACACCGTGCAGATTGGCCGCGTGTTTGAACTCCTGCGGCAGCTGGGCATCCGCGTGCAGCTGGATTTGCCGGTGGACCTGCCCGCACCGCCACCGGAGCGTGGCTGATGGTCATCGAGGTCGAGCCGCGTCAACTGGAGGTATGGCTGGATCAGCACCGCATCGGTGAGCTGCACGAGCAGGGCAATCTGTGGGCGCTGCACTATGACGCAGCTTGGCGCGCCAATGGCTTTGACCTGTCACCGGCCTTGCCACGCAGCGCGGGTGATATCCAGGACGGTGGCAGCCAGCGCCCGGTGCAGTGGTTCTTCGACAATCTGCTGCCGGAAGAGGCTGGTCGGCAACTGGTCGCCGCCGATGCCGGCATCAATGCGGCAGATGCTTTTGGCCTGCTGCAACGTTTTGGCCCCGAATCGGCAGGAGCACTGACCCTGCTATCGCCCGGGCAACAACTGCCACCGGCCGAATTGCGTTCGTTGCCCGATGCCGAGCTTTCGGCGCGTATCCAAGCGCTGCCCAGGCAGCCGCTGTCACATGGGGCGCCCAAGCGCATGTCGTTGGCCGGTGCTCAGCACAAATTGGCCGTGGTGCTTGAAGGGGGCCAGTTATGGGAGCCGATCGGTCAGGCGGCCTCGACCCACATCCTCAAACCGGACCGCGAGCAGGTGGATGACTACCCGCACAGCGTGGTCAACGAGTGGTTCTGCATGCGTTTGGCCGGTGCCTGTGGCCTGCCGGTGCCGCCGGTGGAAGTGCGCCGGGTGCCCGAGCCGGTGTATCTGGTGCGTCGCTTTGATCGCCTGGGCGAGGGGCTGGAGGTACGGCGCCGCTATGCGCTGGATGGTTGCCAGTTGCTGTCACTGGACGCTGTCTTCAAGTACCAGCAGGCCAACAGCGACACCATTCTGAAACTGCTGAAAATTACCCGTACACCGGCAGCTACGCGTTTGGCGTTGTTGCGTTGGCAGCTGTTCAATTTCGTTGTTGGTAATGCCGATGCTCACTTGAAGAATCTTAGTTTTCTTTGGGGCGAGAGAGGCTGGGAACTGGCTCCGCATTACGACCTGCTCAGCACCACAGTCTATAAGGCACCCGATTGGACGAGGGAAGCTTTGGTTTTCCCAATGGGTAATGCCACCCAATTTGGCGAAGTAACTAGGGCGGAGGTGGCAGCCTTTGGTCAGAGCATTGGTGTGCCTGTTGGGCTGGCACTGTCTGAGCTGGATCGGTTGGCGAAAGTGATATGGCAGGAAGCCCGGACTCTGTTACAGGCATACGAGGACGGCATCACCTACGAAGTAGACCCGGGGGAGGCGCGTCTGCTGAGGCAGATTGTGTATGGCCCTATTACAGACGCGCTTGCTTCGGTGATTCAATGGAGGGGTGCTTAGCCGAATGGCTGTGAATGCACTTAAAAAATGAGTAAAAGCAATCACTTGAAATGAATTTCGAAAAGAGCTTCGACGTGCTTTCCGGTCTCTCGATGCCCTCCACACCCACCGGCTGGTAGCATGTCCACCCCGTAATCCAAGCGCTGTCTGTAATGACCGACTCCAAGACCCCCGCCGTCTCCCAGATGCAGGCCGAAGAGGCCGTGCGCACCCTGCTGCGCTGGGCAGGCGAAGACCCCGCCCGTGAAGGCCTGCTGGACACCCCGCGCCGGGTGGCCGAGGCCTATGGCGACTGGTTCAAGGGCTATAAGGACGATCCGCGCGAATACATGGCGCGTACCTTCGAGGAAGTGGCCGGCTACGACGAAATGATCGTGCTGCGCGACATCGAGTACGAAAGCCACTGCGAGCACCACATGGCGCCGATCCTGGGCCGCGTCCACATCGGCTACGTGCCCAACGGCCGTGTGGTGGGCATCTCCAAGCTGGCTCGCGTGGTGGAGGCCTATGCCCGCCGCTTCCAGGTGCAGGAAAAGATGACCGCACAGATCGCCGACTGCATCCAGGACGTGCTGCAGCCGCTGGGCGTGGGCGTGGTGGTGGAAGGCTCGCACGAGTGCATGACCACCCGCGGCATCCATAAGCGTGGCGTGTCCATGGTCACCTCGCGCATGCGCGGCACCTTCCATGACGATGCGCGTACCCGCGCCGAGTTCCTGCGCTTCATCGAAGTCGGCCAAGCCCGCCGTTAATCCAAGGACCTGCGCGCTGTCGATGAAGTATCCCCTACGCATTGCCGGCTATCAGCGCCTGCGCGAGCAGCCGCTGTGGAAACTGCTGGCCTCCGACCGTGCGCCCGTGTTGATCGGGTTGTTGCAGGGCCTGTTGCTGGAAGCGGACCGGCGCGTGCCCGGCTCGATCCTGGCCGAGCGCCTGCAGCAGCAGCTGGATGCGCTCAACGCCGACGAGCTGGACGTGGAGCTGCCACGCACCGCGCAGGCCTACATCGCTTACTGGCTGGCCCAGGGCTGGCTGGAGCGGCGCCTGCCTGAAGGTGCCAGCGAAGAGGAATACGAGCTGTCGCGCCAAGCGGTGCAGGCCATCCGCTTCATCGCCGGGGTCGAGCACAACGCCAGCTTGGCGACCGAAAGCCGCCTGGCCATGGTCATGCAGCAGATTTCGCAGCTGGCGCAGCAGACCGAGGCTGACCCGGAAGCCCGCTTGGCCGCGCTGCGTGCCGAGCGTGAGCGCATCGACGCTGAAATTGCCCAGGCCGCCAGCGGCAAGGTGTCCACGCTGGACGGCAAGCGCGCGCTGGAACGCACCCGCGATGTGATCCGTCTGGCGGATGACCTGGCCGAAGACTTCCGCCGCGTGCGTGATGATTTCGAGCAGCTCAACCGCCGTTTCCGCGAACGCATCATTGATGATGAAGGCGCGCGCGGTGACGTGCTCGACCGCCTGTTCAACGGCGTCGATGTGATTGGCGAATCCGATGCCGGCCGCAGCTTCCAGGCGTTCTGGGATCTGCTCAACGATCCGCAGCGCAGCGCCGAACTCGACGCTGCGCTGGACACCGTGCTCAACCGCGGTTTCACCCGCAAGCTGGACCGCAACGAGCGCAACTTCCTGCGCAACTTCACCAGCACGCTGCTGGAACGCGGTGGCCTGGTGCACGAGGTGATGCAGCATTTCGCACGCAGCCTGCGTGGCTTCGTGCAGAGCCGTGGCTACCTGGAACAGCGCCGCCTCAACCAACTGCTCAAGCAGGCCCAGGGCCAGGCGCTGCAGTTGCGTGATGACGTGCGGCCCACGGCGGCGACCGGCTTCGTGCTGCCGCTGTCGTCAGCGCGGCTGCGTTCCATCGGCCAATGGCGCCTGCACGACCCGCGCAGCCATCAGGTGGAAACGTCCATCTTCATGGCTGAGGCAGCGGAAATTTCGCTCGACAGCGTGGGCGACCTGGTCGCGCAGTCGGAAATCGACGTGCGCACCCTCAAAGACAATCTGTTCATGCTGCTCGGCACGCGCCCGCAGCTGTCCATCGCGCAGGTGCTGCGCGAGCGGCCAGCGCGGCAGGGCCTGGGCAGCGTGATCGGCTATCTCTCCATCGGCACCCGCCACGGCATGGTGGTGCGCGATCAACTGGAAACCGTGGAATGGACCGGCGGTGACGGCAAGCTGCGTCGTGCACGCGTGCCGCTGGTGTGGTTCCTCAAGGAAAGACGCGATGAACTGGTCTGAGACCGAGCTGGAAAACGAAGCCGACACCGCACCGGTCGCAACACCGCCGGTGGTAAAGGCCGATGGCGCCTTGTTCCTGGGCGACACCGGCAAGCTGCCGGCCGAAGCGCGCCGCGCGCTGTGCCAGTTGCTGGCCGGCCCCAGTGTCGATGCACAGCGCCAGCCCGCGCAGTGGGCCGCATTGCTGCGCCAGGAAGATGCGGTGCGCAGCCTGCTGAGCGAGTTGTTCCTGGAGCTGGTGCTGGACCGTGACGGCGGCATTGCCTTCACCCGTCAGGCCGACACCGCCGAGCTGGATTCGCCCACCTTGTTGCGCAGCGCGCCGCTGACCTTCATTGAGTCGGTGCTGTTGTTGTTCCTGCGCCAGCAGTTGGCCGAGGCCGACACGCGCGGCGAACGCGCGGTGGTGGAAGAGCTGCAACTGGTCGAGGCGATGAGCATCTACCAGAAGAATGTCTCCACCGACCAGGCCGGCTACGGCAAGCGCGTGAGCGCGGCCATCGCCAAGCTGCGCGAGAACCAGCTGCTGTCCAAGCTGCGCGGCAGCGAGGACCGCTACGAAATCTCACCTGCGCTGAAGCTGCTGTTCTCGGCCGAAGACGTGCAGGTGCTGGCCGATGCCTATCGCCAGTTGCGCGACGGTGGCGCAGTTGAAGCCGTTGAAACCGTCAGCGACGACGCCGACGAATGACGCCTGCGCGCGTCGCCCCAATTGTGTTTTCCGCCGCTGCGCACCGCGCGGCGGTTGAAGGATGAGCCGCATGGAAACGACCACCCAAACCCTGCTCCCCGCTGCCGCGTTGTTCAACGACCCGGCCAGCGATGCCCGCGCAAACCAGTTCCGCATGCGCCGCCTGCAGGTGCTCAACTGGGGGACGTTCTCCGGCCTGACCGAAGTGCCGATCGCCGAGCGCGGCTTCCTGTTTGTCGGCCGCTCCGGCTCGGGCAAATCCACGTTGCTCGACGGCATGAGCGCGCTGCTGACGCCGCCGAGCATCGTTGACTTCAACGCCGCCGCGCGTGAAGCCGAACGTTCCGGGCGCGACCGTTCGCTGGTGTCGTATGTGCGCGGCGCATGGGCCGACCAGCAGGACAGCGAGTCCGGCGAAATCGCCACCCAGTATCTGCGCAAGGGCGCCACCTGGACCGCGTTGGCACTGGAATACCACAACGCACGCGGCGAAGCGGTGTCCATCGTGCGCATGTTCTGGGTGAACGGCGCGGGCACCTCGGCCAACGACGTGCGCAAGCACTACATGGTGATACCGCGTCGCTTTGACCTGACCGAACTGGAAGGCTTCGATCTGGATCTACGCAAGCTGCGTCTGCGGCTGAGCGAGGATGTCGCGCACTTCGACAGCTTCGCCGGTTATGCCGAGCGCTTCCGTCATCTGCTGGGCATCGGCAACGACATGGCGCTGCGCCTGCTGCACAAAACGCAGTCGGCAAAAAACCTGGGCGACCTCAACGCGTTCCTGCGTGGCTTCATGCTGGAAGAGCCGCGCACGTTTGAAGCCGCTGATCGTCTGGTTGAAGACTTCTCCGAGCTGGATGGCGCGCATCATGCTGTGGTCACCGCGCGCCGTCAGGTGGAAACGCTGACGCCGGCGCGCGAGTTCCACCACGACCTCACCGAGCTGCGCAAAGGTGTGGCCAACCTGCGCGACCTTCAGATCGGCATTGACGGCTACCGCGAAGAAACGCGGCTGGAGCTGGTCAACGAGCGCATGCGCGAAGTGGATGTCATCGACCGCGGTCTGATGGGCGAAGAAGGCCAACGCCGTCAGGCGTTGGACAACCACGAGCAGAAGCTGGTTGAACTGGAGCGCCAGCAGCGCGAGCAGGGCGGCGAGCGCATCGAAGAGCTCGAACGCGAGCGCACCCGCGTCGAACGCGAGATCGAAGAGCGCGCACGTCGTCGCAAACAATTGGAAAGCGCATGCCGTCAGCTGGGCATGGCGCTGGCCGATACCGCCAGCGTGTTCTCCGAGCAGGTGGAGCAGGCGCGTAGCTTGATCGACGGCAGCCGCGATGGCGCCGGCACCGTGGACGACGCCATCGCCGAGCGCATGGCCGAGCGTCGCGATGACGAAAAGCGTTTCGCCGCGTTGCGTGTGGAGCTGGATTCGCTGAAGTCCGCGCCCAGCTCCATCCCGGCACCGCTGCAGCAGATGCGCATGCGGTTGTGCGAAGACACCGGTCTGTCCGAGTCGGTGCTGCCGTTTGTCGGTGAGCTGATCCAGGTGCGCGAAGACCAGATTGGTTGGCGCGGCGCCATTGAGCGCGTGTTGCACGGTTTTGCACAGTCGCTGTTGGTGGACGAAAAGCACCACAGCCAAGTGGCGGAATGGGCCAACCGCACGCACCTGGGCACCAAGCTGGTGTACTTCCGCGTGCGCGACAACGAGCTGCTGCATGCCCGCGAGCCGGAGAAGCGTTCGCTGATCCACAAGCTGCAGCTGCGTGACCACGCCTTTGGTGATTGGGTTTACAACGAGTTGCTGCGTCGCTTCGATTACACCTGTGTCGAGAATGCTGCCCAGCTGCGCAACGAAGACCGCGCGCTCACCCGCGAAGGCCAGATCAAGCACCCCGGCGACCGTTACGAAAAGGACGACCGCCACGCCGTCAACGACCGCAAGCGTTGGATGCTGGGCCACGACAACCGCGACAAGCGCCGCGTGTTCGAACGCGAAGGCCAGGAACTGGCACAGCGCATCGCACGCAGCGAGGCTGACGTCGCCATGCTGCGCAAGCAGCGCGAAAGCGGACAGGAAAAGCAGCTGGCCGCGCGCGTGCTGGTGGAGCGTGACTGGGACGAGATTGATCTTGGCCCGCGCCTGCAACGCCTGAGCGACATCGACGAACAGCTCACTGACCTGCGCGAAGGTGACAACGCGCTGGCGCGTGTTGGCCAACAGATCGAACTGACCCGTGGCCTGCGTGATCTTGCAAAACGTACTTACGAAGATGTGCGCCTGGAACGCGCGCAGCTGTCGCGCGAACGTGTGCGCCTGGAACAGCAGCGCGATAACGGCACCGCGCGTGTGGCCAGCACGCCGCTGACCGAAGCGCAGCGCGAAGGCCTGGGCGAGCGTTTGCAGGCGCTGCCGGGTTTCAATCTGGATACCTTGGAAAGCCACTTCCGCGTGATCGAGCGCGGGCTGGGCGAAGAGTTGGGGCAAAGCCAAAGCCGCGATGCCAAGCTCACCCAGCATCTGCTGGACTGCTTCCGTAAGTATTGCCAGCAGTGGCCGGAAGATTCGGGTGACTTCACCGTGTCGCTGAGCAGCGCCGATGATTTCCTCGCGCGTCTGCAGCGTTTGGAAAGCGATGGCTTGCCGCGTCACGAAGGCCGCTTCTTCGACCTGCTGCAGACACAGAGCAAGAACAACCTGCTGGCGCTGCAGCGTCACACCGCTGAAGCGCATAAAGCGATCAAGCAGCGCATGGACGAGGTCAACGCCTCGCTGGAACAGGTGGCGTTCAACCGTGGCACGGTGCTGGCCATTGATGTCAGTGATCGCCGCTTGCCGGAAGTGCAGGATTTCCAGCTGCAGTTGCGCGCGGTATTGACCCATCAGCAGACTGAAGACCGCTCGTTGGCCGAGACACAGTTCAATGTGTTGCGTGATCTGGTGCGTCGTCTGGGCGCACAGGAACCGGAGCTGCGCCGTTGGCGTGAGCAGGTGCTGGATGTGCGCCAGCATGTGGAGTTCTTCGGCGTCGAGCTGGATGCGCAGACGCGCGAGCAGGTGGAGATCTATCGCAGCGGCGCCGGTAAATCCGGTGGTCAGCGGCAGAAGCTGGCCACCACGTGTCTGGCTGCCGCACTGCGTTACCAGCTCGGTGGTGAAGACGGCGAACTACCGCGTTACGCGGCTGTGGTGCTGGACGAAGCCTTCGACAAGGCCGACAACGAATTCACCGCATTGGCGATGAACATCTTCGAGAACTTCGGTTTCCAGATGGTGGTGGCCACCCCGTTGAAGTCGGTGATGACGCTGGAGCCGTTCATCGGCGGCGCGTGTTTTGTCGAGATCAGCGGCCGTCATGATTCCGGCGTGTTGTTGATCGAATACGACGACGAAGCCAACCGCCTGAAGCTGCCGGCCCGCGCACGCGGCGCGGCAGCTCGCGCGCAGGAAGATGCAGACCAAGCCGCCAAGCAGGCACCGCAGGCCGAAGACACTGCACCAGAAGTGGAAGCGGAGATTGCCACGGCAGAAGTGCTGATTGATGCGACGCAGGCCGTGGCTCAGCCGGTAACGGTTGAAGCACCGGAAGACGCAAAGCCTGTAGTGGTGAAGAAAGCAGCAAAGACGGCGACCAAAGCCAAACCCACCGCAAAAGTCCGCACGAAAGCCAACGTCACCGAGTGATGGCGCAACGGGAGAACGAGAGTTCTCCTTGATGCAGATGCAGATGCAGATGCAGATGCAGGTGCAGGTGCAGGTGCAGGGGCGGAGTGCGCGGTTTCATCCTTTCTCCCGCTTGCGGGGGAAGGTGCCCGCAGGGCGGATGGGGGAAGCTTTTAAGAGCACCCTCATCCCAACCCTTCTCCCGTGAACGGGAGAAGGGCCAAAGCCAAAGCCAAAGCGTGCCAAGTGCCTGGGCAGCTCCCTTCTCCCGCCTGCGGGGGAAGGTGCCCGCAGGGCGGATGGGGGGAAGCTTTAAGAGCGCCCTCATTCCAACCCTTCTGCCGTGTACGGGAAAAGGGCTTCAAGCAAAAGCAAAAGAAGCAAAAGCTCGAAATGCATGCACCTCACGCTTGCAGTCCGCACAGCCCTTCCCAGACCACACAGTCTCTCCCCATCCCGCGTAGCAATCGTCTGTCGATAGGCAGACAAACGGGCAGGGGCTAAAGTCCACCCAAACATTCAGGGAACTCATCATGCATTACGTAGAACTCGTCGCCATGTTGGTCGTGCTGCAGTACCTGTATTTCATCGTGCAGGTGGGACGTGCGCGCGGCCGTTTCGGTGTGAAGGCGCCGGCGGTTACCGGCCATGAAAACTTCGAGCGCGCTTACCGTGTGCAGATGAACACGCTGGAATTGATGGTGGCATTGCTGCCGGCCCTGTTTGTTGCCGCGCGATTCTGGCCGGCGCAATGGGTGGCCGCTATCGGTGCGGTCTATCTGGTCGGCCGCTTCATTTACTGGCGCGCTTATATCCGTGCACCGGCCAGCCGTGGTCTGGGTTTCGGTTTGTCGATGTTGCCGGTGATCGCATTGCTGGTGATGGCCCTGATCGGTGCGGTCACGCGCTGAGCATCAGATTCTGCACAGCGGCAGAAAGACGAAGGGAGCCAAGTGGCTCCCTTCGTCATTTCCTGCGATTGAAACCGCCGCTCAGAAATCCATGCTGAGTTTGGCGTAGGTGTAACGGCCCGGCAGGTCATAGGTGCCCGGGTCGTAGCCGTTGAGCGTGCAGCTCAGGCAGATGGGCGGGTTCTTGTCGAATACGTTGTTCACGCCGACGGTGACCTTGACGCCTTTCATCCACGCGTCGGTGCGCCAACTCACCTGCGCGTCGTGATACGTGGTGGCGCCCAGCCAATGCGCATTGGCAACGCTGTCGGTGCAGATGGCGAAATCCCTGGCGCCGGCGCAGCGTTCTTTCAGGCGGTCGATGTAGCGCATCGTCCAGTTGGCGTTCCAGTTGCGGAAATCCCAGTTGGTGGTCAGCGTCGAGGTCCATTCCGGAATGGCGCTGTCGTTGACTTCCACGCCCGGCTCCTTGGGCTCGGCCTGGCCGGATTCGTTGATGAGCTCGTAGCGCGTCACCCAGGTGGATTTCCAGTCAAAGCCCAGCTGGCCCCAGCCGGTCTCCGGCAACAGCCAGTGCGCGGTGAAATCCCAACCGCTGGTGTTGATGGTGCCCAGGTTGGCCAGGATGTCCTCGAAGCGGGTGATCTGGCCACGGTCGTTGCGCGTGTAGCTGGCGCAGGCCGTTGCGTCGCGGGTGTCGATGCAACGGTCCATGATCGACTGCGCATCCGGTGCCTGGATGGCGCCGTCAATCGTGTGCCGGTAGAAGGTCACGCCCAGGTCCAGTTTGCTGGCCCAACTGCTGTCCACCGCCCAGCCCGGGCTCCATACAAAGCCGGCCATGAAGGAGCGGCTTTCTTCCGGCTCCAGGTCACGGTTGCCGGCTGTCACTACAGAAATCTGCGGATTGGCCTGCTCGTAACCCGGCGGTACGCCATCGGCCACGCATTTGGGTGTGGTGGATGCGGCGTTGTTGCACGGGTCCACCAGCGTGGCATCGAAGCGGCTGAGGGTGCCGTACAACTCACCGATGGACGGTGCGCGGAAACCCTCCGCATAGGACATGCGCAGCAGCAGTTCGTCCGCCGGTTGCCAACGCAGGCCGATCTTGCCGGTGCTGGTGCCGCCGAAGGTGGAGTAGTCCGAGTAACGGCCAGCGATGCTCATGTCCAGGCTCTTGCCCCAAAAGCCACCGCGCGCCAGTGGAATGTCGAATTCGGCATACGCTTCCTTCACCGAATAACTGCCAACCGTCACACCCGAGGGCACGCCGTTGTACTCGCCGGCAATGGTGATCGGGTCGGGGTGATACTCGCCTTTGTAGCGGCGCCACTCGCCACCAGCGGCGAACGACAACGGCCCGGCCCACATGTCGAACAGCTCGCCGGTGATGTTGGCCGACGCCTGGCTCAGCGTGTTCTTGCTGCGGTCGCGTACCAATGGCGAGATCCACGCCAGCATCTCCGGGGTGATGGTGCCGGGGCCACCGAAGATGTTCAGCGGTACGCAACCGGCAATGGCGGCACACGCGGCCGGGTCACCCAGAGCCTGGTTGATGTGCTTGATGTTGTAGCTGCCGGTGTTGGTCTGGGTGGCCTTGCTTTCACTGGTCATCGCGTTGATGTCCCAGTTCCAGGTGCGCTGGTTGACCTCGAACGCACCATCCAGCCCGGCGGCGGCGTACCAGGTTTTCACTTCCTGCTCGTAGCGGCGTGGGCCGCCTTCCACCGGGCGGCGGCCGATCAGGAACAGGTTCGGATCGCTGCCCATGGTGGTCAGGTCAAAGCCGAACGGGTTGTACGGATTGTTGGCCGAAATCACCAGTTTGGTTTCAGCCCAGTCGTTGTAAACGCCGGCATCGGTGCCAAGGAAGAACGGCTCCGGCGCGGCCTGGTTGGCGGACTCGCGCTCGCTGTACAGGCCACGGAACCAACCGCTCACGTTGGGAGTGAATTCGAAACGCACCTGGCCGAACACAGATTTGCGCTCGTTGGGAGTGAGCAGCAGGTTGTTGGGCGCGAAGTTGTAGCGGTCGGGTGTGCCGAAGCAGTGATAGTCGTCGGTGCGGGGGCCGACATTGCCGTCGGAGCAGGCGGCTTGGCTGGGGTCGAACACCGGGCTGGTGATGCCAGTGTTGGAGGTGATGTTGTAGGTTTTACCGCTGGGGTCGGCAAACACCAACCGCCCCTGTGGCGTGGCCGAGCTGCCGTTGGCCAGGCCGGTGCCCGGCACCGGCTCCATCGCCCATTTGTATTCCCGCGAGGAAATCTCTTTCTGCTTGAACCACGACGCACCCACGATCCACTGCGCACGTTCGCCGCTCTTGCCGAAACTCATGTCCACACTGGTGGTGTCGCCACCCTTGAGGTTGTAGTCGCCGTACTGCACTTCGATATGGCCGCCGTCGGCGCCCTTCTTGGTGATGATGTTCACCACACCGGCAATGGCGTCGGAGCCGTAGATCGACGAGGCGCCGTCCTCCAGCACTTCAATGCGCTCCACCAGCGCCAAGGGAATGGTGTTCAAGTCCACCGACGAGCCCACGCCCGAGCCGGAGGATTCATTCACCCAGCGGATGCCATCCACCAGTACCAGCACGCGCTTGGAGCCGAGGTGGCGCAGATCCACCGTGGCCGCGCCGGCACCCACGCCACCGCCGTCGGGCGGAAAGCCGAAGTTGCCGCTGGAGTTGAGCTTGGTGCTCAGTGAAGCACCGCTGGCAGTGAGGTGCTGCACCACGTCGGCCACCGACGTATAGCCGGTGCGGTCGATGGCTTCGCGGGTGAGTACCTGGACCGGCACCTGGGTTTCCAGCTCGGCCTTTTTGATGCGGCTGCCGGTGACCTGGACGGTGTCCAGCGTTCTTGCGCTGCCTTCGGTGGTGGCCTGTGCCGAGGCGACGGCGGGCAGAAAGCACAGCAGTGAAATCTGGACGGCGAGGGTGAGGCGGTGCGTGCGTAACGGTAACGACGTCATCGGAAGCTCCTATGAATGCCGGACTACCTGCCCGCCAGGACAGCGGGTGCTCGGTGGTTGTAAACAATTCGTTAGCGCCCAGCAAGCAAAGAACGCTTGAATGGGCACCCTCCGCACAGACAGCAAACTGAATCCGTTACTCTCCGCTCACTGCCGGTCAGTTTGCCGTTGCCGACGTTGCCTCTGAGGTTGCCTTCCCGCGATGGACTTGGGCTGCCGGTGGGGCGGGGCGGTCGTTGTCGCGCACCAATTCAAACAACTCCGCCGCCGGCATCGGTTTGCCGAACAGATACCCCTGGCCATAGAGCACGCCCCGGCAGCGGAAGAAGTTGGCCTGCTCGGCGGTTTCAATGCCTTCGGCCAGCCCCTGCATGCCCAAGGTGCGGGCAAGCTCAAGAATGTGCACGGCCACCTGGCTGGTAACCGCCTGGGTGCAGGCGGTGGAGGTGAAGCTCCGGTCCACCTTGAGGATGTCGAACGGGTAGGTGGCCAGATACGACAGGCTGGAATACCCGGTGCCGAAATCATCAATGGCAATCTGGATGCCCAGCTTGCGAATGGTGCTGAGCACGCCCAATGCACTGGTTTCCTCCAGCAGGCCGCGCTCGGTGGCTTCCACCACAAACTGCCCACAACCGGCGCCGATTCTCTGCACCATCGCGGCCAGCATCTCTGGCGTGCGTTCCGATTTCAGATCGCTGGCCGCAAGATTCACCGCAAGGCTGAAGTGGGGTGTGCGCTGAAGGAAGCCGCACATATCGCGTTCCACCAACATCAACACCTGCGCGGTTACCTGCTGGATGACGCCGCTTTCCTCGGCGATGGGAATGAAGCTGTCCGGCGACAACACCGTGCCATCTTCGAGTTGCCAACGCAGCAATGCCTCGGCACCGACACAGGCACCATCGCGCAGATCGACGATGGGCTGGTACAGCAGAAAAAACTGGTTCTTGTGGAGTGCATGCAGCAGCCGGTTGCGCGGTGACAGCTGGTGGCGGGTAAGCCATAACGCGCCGAGCATGACGCACAGTCCGACCACCAGCCCGGCAGGAATGAACCAGCTGCTGAACACCGCCATGCGCGGGTCGATGCTGGACAGCGGGGTGGCGACGATCACCCCGGTATTGCTGGGCTGCATCACATGCCGTACCACCAGAAAGCCGGCTTCGGTATCCATGAAACGGCTTGGCGCGCTACGGGAGGTGGGTGCGGAAATCCAATGTTCCAGCATCACCCCGCTGTGCGCGCCGTACTGGCCGCTGCGGGGTGAGAACAATCCCAGTGAAAGATCGGGTTGGACGAACGGTGCAATCAAGCCTTCCGGGTAAAAAAGCAGGGCATAGCCGTCTTTCTCCATCACCGAATAGCTGCGTTCGCGCACACCCGGCAAACGCACGTGGTTGTAGAGGCGGATGCCGTTGTGCGGGCTCACTGCTGCCGTGTTCAACACCAGCTGCTTCATCAGCGGGTCGCTGGAAGAGCACAGCACACGATCGTTTTCCACATACAGCGCGGCAATGGATATCTGCGTGCGCGCCGCAATGCGCTGCAGCTGCTGAAGCCCGGCAGGGCTGCAGGGGGCGACATCGCCTGCGGAGACAGCGGCATGCATTTCGTCCAGCATGTCCGAGGTATTGCGCAGCCGGCGGTCCAGCCCCTGGCTTACTTCCTCCAGTTCCAGGTAGCGCTCGCTGATGGCCTGTCTGCGCGCCTGGTACAACGCATACAACACGGGGATACACGCAAGCAGGAAGCCGACAAGCAGGAAGATGGTGATAATCCTGTGGCTGTATTTCATCGGTCGTCCGGAGCAGGCGGAGTGTTGACGTGAATGCGCGGCATCAATCACGAACGGACAATACGCCTTCCACCGGAAGTGATCAGTCCAGCTACACCGCGCTCAACGTGTCCCACGCCATGCGCGCGATCAGCACCACCACCAGCGCCAGAAAAAGCTTGCGGATCAAGGGCGTCCCGCCGCGCAGGGCCATCCGCGTGCCTACCACGGCACCCGTGATGTTGGCCGCCGCCATAGGTACAGCAATGGCAAGCAGCACATTGCCGCTGGGCACGAAGAACGACAGCGCGGCGACGTTGGTTGCCAAGTTGACCACCTTGGATGCTGCCGAGGCCCGCAGGAAATCCAGCCCGAAGAAACGCACGAACAGAAAGATCAGAAAGCTGCCGGTGCCCGGGCCGAAGAAGCCGTCATAGAAGCCGATCACACCGCCCATGATCAGCGCGATGGACAACTCCTTGCGGCCAATCTCACGTGGCCGATGCAATGCGCCGAAGTCCTTCTTGGCCAGCGTGTAGCCCAGCATCACGATCAACAGCGTCAGCACCAGCGGCCGCACCGCATCCTTGGCCAGCAACGTCACCGCGGTGGCCCCCAGGAACGAACACGCAAACGCCGCCGCCGCTGCCAGCAGCACCGGCCGCCACGGGAACCGCACCGCACGGATGTAGCGCCACGCCGACGCGCCGGTTCCAAACACCGAGCTGAATTTATTGGTGCCCAGCAACGCCGCCGGCGTGTGCTGCGGCAGCGTGGTGAACAGGCCCGGCAACTGGATCAGGCCACCGCCACCCACGGCTGCATCCACCAGCCCGGCGATGAAGGCGATCACCAACAACCAGGGCAGTTCGGGGGGCAGCAACTCCAGCATGGCGATTCCGGCGCAGGGCGCGACAGAATACGTGGCTTGCGGCGCGCACTGTACAACTGGAGCTGTTGTTGCGATCGGGGGAGAATGCGCGCATGCAGATATCCCCAACTTCCCCGTGCCCTTGTGGGCATGACCTCAGCTACAGCGCCTGCTGCGGCCGCTATCACAGTGGCGCCATCGCCCCGGATGCCGAAGCATTGATGCGTTCGCGCTACAGCGCTTATGTGGTCAAGGACGCCGACTACCTGCGCGCCAGCTGGCATCCAGACACCCGCCCGGAATCCCTCTCTTTGGAAGAGGCCACCGGCCAGCGCACCCACTGGCTGGGCCTGAGCGTGAAGCGCCACCAGGTCACTGGCGCCGACACCGCCGAAGTCGAGTTCGTCGCCCGCTACCGCATCGGCGGCGGTAGCGCGGTAAAGATGACCGAGCACAGCCGCTTCCAACGCATCGACGGCCGCTGGTACTACCTGGATGCAGCGGGCTGACAGCCCAACACCGAGGCAAGCCGCTCAAGCCCCTACGCCGCAGGTGGGAGAAGGGAGCCGCCCTGCATTTGGAACGCTCGTGCTCAAGCCCCTCTCCCGCAAGCGGGAGAGGGGTTGGGGTGAGGGCAGCTTTCAAGCGCAAGGTCCGATGCGTGAAGCGGGTGCTTGGCCCTTCTCCCGTTTACGGGAGAAGGCTGGGATGAGGGCAACGCTTGCTTCCAAGCGACTCGTCCCCCACAACCCCTTCCCACACACCGCTTATCATCAAGCCCCACAGCAAGGAGCCCGGCGGATGAAAGCAACCCACCTGATGCGCGCCGTCACCACCATGGCCGCCATCACTTTGGCCGCGCCCAGCATCGCCGCCACCAACGACTTCGGTACCTGCGGCAGCAGTTTGAAGAGCGCCGCCATCGCCCAAGGCATCAGCGCCGAGCGCTTCGACCAGCTGCTGGCCGACATTACCCCCGACCTCAGCGTGCTGCCGCTGCTGGACGCACAACCGGAATTCACCACGCCCATCTGGGATTACCTCGCCGCGCTGGTCGACAGCCAACGCATCAACGACGGCCGCGCCCGCCTCACCCAGCACCGCGCATTGCTCGACCAGGTGTCCGCCCAATATGGCGTCGATCCGGCCACCATCGTCGCGGTATGGGGCGTGGAGAGCGATTACGGTCGCGTGTTCGGCAAACGCCCGTTGCTGCAATCGCTGGCCACGTTGTCGTGCAATGGCCGCCGCCAACCGTTCTTCAAGGGTGAGTTGCTGGCGCTGCTCAAGCTGATCGACAAGGGTGATCTCAACCCCGCTGGCCTCACCGGGTCCTGGGCCGGCGCCTTCGGCCACACTCAGTTCATGCCTTCTACTTATTCACGCATTGCCGTAGATGGTGACGGTGATGGGCGTCGCGATCTGGTGGCCAGCATTCCCGACGCCCTGGCCTCCACCGCCAACTACCTCAAGCAGTCCGGCTGGCGTACCGGTCAACCGTGGGGCGTTGAAGTACGCATCCCCGCCGGCTTCAACGCCACACTCGCCGGCCGCACCAAACGCAAACCCTTGGCCAGCTGGCGCTCGCTCGGTATCACCTTGGCCGACGGCAAGCCGCTGCAGGTGTCGTCCATCGCCGACGACGCCAACGCCGCGCTGCTGCTGCCGGCCGGTGCCAAAGGCCCCGCGCTGCTGGTGTTCCGCAACTACGACGCCATCTATTCGTACAACGCTGCCGAAAGCTATGCACTGGCCATCGCCACCTTGGCCGACCGCCTGCGCGGTGGCCCCGGCCTCAGCGCTGCTTGGCCAACCGATGATCCCGGTCTCGGCCGCGACGAACGCCGCCAACTGCAGACCTTGCTGCTCGCACGCGGCCACGCCATCGGTAGCGCCGACGGTATGGTCGGCAATGCCACCCGTCGCGCCATCCAGGCCGAACAACAACGGCTGGGCTGGAAAAACGCCGACGGCCGCGCCGGCACCCGCATCCTGCAGGCACTGCGCGATGCCAAACCCGCAGTGCCCACGGCGTTCAATCTGCCAGGCAATTACACGCAACTGGTTCAATCACCCGTCGTAAGGAGCAACGTTTCAATGAAGGATGTGCAGGGCCTGAGCACAGGCGACTTCAACGGCTTCGCCACATGGAAGGTGGAAACCCCGTTCTCCAGCGCCGCCATCAGCGTGTTCGGTGGCCAGCTGCTGTCGTTCGTGCCCAAGGGCGGCCAGGACGTCATGTGGCTCTCGCCCAGTGCCAAGCAACCGCCCACGCCCATCCGTGGCGGCAGCCCCGTGTGCTGGCCATATTTTTCGCGACAAGGCCAAAGCAACGACGTGCCATCGCATGGTTTTGTCCGCACCGTTTCGTGGGAGCTGCGTGATGCGCGCCGCGAGGCCGACGGCACGCTGGTGCTGACGCTTGCCCCACCGCCGCTGGACAACCTCAGCCTGCGTCTACAGATGGTGCTGCGCATCGGCCGCACCCTGGAGCAGGAGTTGATCACCGAAAACATCGGCAGCCAGCCGGTCAGCATCACCCAGGCACTGCACAACTACTTCAACGTCAGCGACGCATTGAAGGTGGACGTCACCGGCCTGGCCGGGCTCACCTACCTGGACAAACTCGACGGCGGCAACGCCCACGTTCAACAAGGCGACTGGAACCTGCGCGATCCGCGTGACCCCGGCCGCAGCGACCGCATCTACACCGAAGCCGGCGGCCATTACGTACTGCGTGACCCCGGTTTCAAGCGCGCCATCGACATCACCACCACCGGCAGCCGCAGCGCCGTGCTCTGGAATGCAGGGCAAGCGGCCGCCGCAAAGATGGACGACATCGGCGCCGGCTGGCGTAACTACGTCTGTGTGGAAGCGGGCAACGTCGGCCCCGACGTGATCGAGCTGGCGCCGGGCGGGCGCCACACGCTCAAGCAGATCTTCGAGGTCAAGCCGCTCTGAAATAGCGGCCTGAAGCCTTGCGTCAAGGCCTTGCCTGAAACCCTCTCTCGCACGCGGGAGAGGAAGGCATTGTTCGCGATCCAAGAGTGCATAGCCCGTTGAACGAAACTGCGTTGTTGCAAGGGGGCTTGTGCAGAGAAAAGCAATTAAGACCGGTCCCATGGTTACGCCAGATACGCATCTCTAGACTCACCGTCCTCGGCATGGAGCCGAATGCTTGCACAGCACGTGCAGTTCAAGGACGAAGTGATGAATCAAGAGCAATGGTATTACGCCGATACGCAGCAACAGCGCCATGGCCCGGTGACGCAATCGGAGTTGCAGCACCTGTTCGCACAAGGCCAGCTGGATCTGTCGTCACTGATCTGGTGCCAAGGCATGGAAGATTGGCTGCCGTTGCAGCACTTCGCAATGCAGTTCGCACTGCAGGACCCACGCGGCAATCCGTATACGGCACCTGGTGCTTCTCTCATTGAGCCGGAAGCCGCTTCGTCATCAAACCAACAACTGCAGAACTATGCAGATTTCATTGGGACCAATTTCGACATCTATAAGCGCAAGTGGCAGCTCGGTACACGCAGCCCCTGCGCCGACGGGACGTGGCATTGGCCGGGCTTTCTCTTCGGCGCTTATTGGATGCTCTATCGAAAGATGTATGGCGTGGCCGCGGCTTGGATAGCAGGCGTAGCGATATGGTCGATAGTGAACCTTTTCCTCTCAGTCCCCAATTTTGTAGCGCTCCTGGTAGGGCTGGGCATCAACATTGCTGCTGGCGTCATTGCCAATTCACTATATTTGAAACATGCACGGCGGGTGATTGACGACGTTGTCGCGACGCATCGCGAAAAGCCGCAGGCATTGCGGGCAGAGCTGGCGCTACGAGGGGGTACCAGCGTTGGTGCGGTGCTGATTGGCCTGGTGATGTACGTCGCCTTCTCATTCTTTCTCTTGCTTACTCTGGCCTGAGTTCAATGGCGGCGGGGTGCTCGCAGCAACAAGCAGATCACCCCCGCCACCAACCCCCAGAACGCCGAGCCGATCCCGGCCATCGTCAACCCCGATGCCGTCACCAGAAACGTCACCAACGCCGGCTCGCGTTCGGCTTCATCACGCATCGCCACCGACAGGCTGTTGCCGATCGTACCCAGCAGCGCAATGCCGGCCAGCGCGGCCACCAGTTCCTTGGGGAAGGCAGCAAACACCGCCGCCACCGTCGCCCCGAACAGCCCGATCACGATGTAGAACGCACCGGCGCTCACCGCCGCCGTGTAACGTCGCGCCGGATCTTCATGCACATCACGGCCCATGCAGATCGCCGCTGTGATCGCTGCCAGGTTCAATGCATAACCGCCAAACGGCGCCAGCACCGCATTGACCGTGCCAATCCAGCCGACCACCGGCGACACCGGTGCGTCGTAGCCGGAGGCCTTCAGTACCGCCACGCCCGGCACGTTCTGCGAGGCCATGGTCACAATGAACAAGGGCAGGGCAATGCCGAACACCGCCGCCCACGACAGCGTCGGCAGCGTGAACACCGGCCGCGCCAATTGCAGTTGCACCTGGTCCACGTGCATCAGCCCTTGGCTGCCGGCAATCGCCACGCCCACCAGCAAGGTCGCAATCACCGCATAGCGCGGGAACGCACGTCGCCCCGCCAGGTAAGTAAAGAACATCGCCAGCACCAGCAGCGGCTGCGTACCTACCGACACAAACACATCCAGCCCGAAGCGCAGCAGCACCCCGGCCAACATGCCCGATGCCAGCGACACCGGAATGCGCCGCATCGCTTTCTCGAATAGTCCAGAAAACCCGGCCACAGCCGCCAGCAATGCCGCCAGTACAAACGCACCAATCGCATCGGACAACGGCAACGTACCCACGCCCACCACCAGCATCGCCGCCCCGGGCGTGGACCACGCCGTCACCACCGGCACCCGGTAGCGCAGTGACAACGCAATGCACGTCACGCCCATGCCGATGCCCAGTGCCCACATCCACGACGCAATTTCGGCCTGGTCGGCACCTACCGCCTGCGCCGCCTGGAATACGATCACCGCCGAGCTGGCAAACCCCACCAGCACCGTAATGAAGCCAGCGATCACCGCGGGCAACGAAAGATCTCTGAAGAAGGAGCGCGCCGGTGCGTCAGTCATCGTGATGGGCAATGTCGGGTCAACCCGCATTGTGGCCGACACCGACGATGCATGGTGGGCACTGCAGTACAAAGGCCGGCCCGGTAGCCCGGCAAGACAAAGCAGTGCTGCAGAGCTAAAGGCGAAAGCGCAGCAACCCAACCCTTCTCCCGCACGCGAGAGAAGGTGCCCCATAAGGGGTGGATGACGGCTGCTCTTGCGGACGCCCCCTCGGACACTTGCCGAGGGGGAGCCAGGAGGCTCTTCAATATGCCGCACGAAAGCACGTCATCTGGCCCGGGCACCCTCAAAACCACCCCGGACCTTGCCGAATCTGGCCTCAGCAGACAATTTGCTGCGAAAGCACACAAAGTGATTGCACATTTCACAAAGATGTCTAGAATTCGCCTCCTCGCTTCACGGCGCCGGCCACTTCGGTGACCACCGCCACAAAGCGACGCCAACAGCCTCTCAAAAAGGTG
>DEOB01000009.1 GCA_002359895.1 Stenotrophomonas sp. UBA2629 | reverse complement strand
GACAGGGGTTTCCTTACGGAACTGTTAGGCCGCGACCGATGTGGAGGAGTCATCGACCACTTCGAAGTCAGAGCCGAGTTGAAGACGCAACAACTCCAGGAATCGCTGCGCCGCGACATTGAATCGGTCGCGCTCCGCAGCCTTCCATGGCGATGGGTCTGGTGGATACGTCCAGTCAATGCTTGTGTCATACCAACTGCACAGGTGGTGAGCGAAACGCCATGTGTTTTCCGGTAGAGGGAGGGCCTGCGCATCTACAGAGTAGTCCCACATATCCCTAGCGGCGTCGTTTATTGCCCAAAGACAAGTGCCGCTGCCAGGATCGAAGAAAAATCTGAGGTGGTAAACGGACATATTGAGCGGCCTAACGCCAGAATTAAGCCGCGTTGCGACGCAACGTCGGCTTGGATGATTTGTTAGGCGGGATTGGCCAGCCAACTTTCCGTTTGGCCATTGCCGCCGCGTGTACCGTACAGCGAAGCCCGATGATGCCACAGCCCGCAAGACCGGGGCTTGCCCGGGAAACCTTGCAGCGCGGCGCGACCGAAGCCGAACGAAACAAGTGCGATGAAGCAATGATGCATAAGGCGAAGTGGTGAACTGACCGATGGCGAAAACAGTGGTGACCGATGTCCGGAGCCGACTGCTAAACAGCCAATGCTGTACCCAAAGACAGACCCACCACACAACGTTTACCAATGCCGCCTAACGCCTGAATTAAGCCGACCCGCGAAGCGGGTTCGGCTTGAATGAATTGTTAGGGCCTATGCTACTGCACCACACAGATACCGTCCGAAAACTCGGCAACGAAAGCCTCGGGGCCAGTGTAGTGATGAGGGGCAAGGGATACTGAGAGAGAGCTGCCGTTGGAGAAGACGATAGAGAGCTCTTGCTCCGACGCATACGACACAGATTGGACGGAGATACCGACAAGCGAGCTTAGCGGCACAGAGCAAGTGTGCTTGGTGAAGCTTCGGAGGGCGCAGCCGTTGAAGCGCAGCCCTAAAGAGCCATCGGTCTCATCTATGCCAGTGACGGTCATGGCCACAAGTCGATTGAGATGATTGCTCATGGGCCCTAACGCCTGAATTAAGCCGTGCCGCGAAGCGGCATCGGCTTGAATGAATTGTTAGACCTTATCCTTCACTCTGCCGCGAAGTCGACACCTGAGATATGAAAGCTGACTTCATTACCCTTCACCATAATGAAGTCGGCCTCATTTGATATGGTGAATTCGCGCTCTCTGCCACCTTTGATGGTTCCGTAAGCTGTCCGGAAAGCCATGCCTTCCGAGATGGCGTACGAATAGGCAGTTAGCCCGCTTCCGTAAAGACCATCGGTTCCCTTGGGATAATTCGGGTAAAGCGTACTGTTGTAAGGCGGCTTCAGCAGGCTAACCATAGCCTTTTCGGCATCCGCTACCAATCGTTTGTTCTCGTAGCTAAAGTCAAGATCGTCGTCACTGATCTCTGAGTCCGGGCCGAATATTTTGAACATCAGAGGTTCGACTTTGAAAGCGAATAGATACGTTTCGTCACTAACCCGCGCTCCAGGATATCGCTGTGGCTCGTTGGACAGAATTTCCATCCTCGCGAGGTGGCCCTTGGCAAAGAGTCTTTCATATGTATCACTCTTCTTCGCGATGCCCACATACAGCAAGTCGTACGTGGCCAGATCTAGATAGGCATCGAAGCCACCAATCACGAACTCTTTTCGACCACGCCGCATAAGGACGTCGTCGGGAGTGAAGGCGGCAATTAGTTTCGAGTCTTCTCCGTCGACTACTTCAAAAAAAGCGATTTGCGAGTCACCCCATCTAACCTGAATATCTAAGTCGTCTGGGCTGTCTCGAACGTGTGGAATTTGCTCAATGACGATCCATCCAGCGTCCCTTTTTCCGCCGGCGACTGCGATCTCAAAGTGAAGATGGCCAGTGTCAGGCGCATGCCGGAACTTCGAGAACATCGCTTGGGCGCGGCCCGCAATCATATAGAAATCGCTCTGCCTAAGAATTGCTTCGGCAATCTCGTTTCCAACAAGCTTCACCGCTAGGCTGTTGGGCACGGGAGGGGCGACGAGATCCAAGGTCGCAGAGCATGTGTGTTGCTTATCTTCAGTCACGGAAGAATTACCCATAAGGTCTAACGCCTGAATTAAGCCGGCCCGCGAAGCGGGTTCGGCTTGAATGAATTGTTAGGGCCTATGCTACTGCACCACACAGATACCGTCCGAAAACTCGGCAATGAAAGCCTCGGGTCCAGTGTAGTGATGAGGGGCAAGGGATACTGAGAGAGAGCTGCCGTTGGAGAAGACGATAGAGAGCTCTTGCTCCGACGCATACGACACAGATTGGACGGAGATACCGACAAGCGAGCTTAGCGGCACAGAGCAAGTGTGCTTGGTGAAGCTTCGGAGGGCGCAGCCGTTGAAGCGCAGCCCTAAAGAGCCATCGGTCTCATCTATGCCAGTGACGGTCATGGCCACAAGTCGATTGAGATGATTGCTCATGGGCCCTAACTCTAAGTAGACCGCCTAGCAGCGGCATAGCGCCGAGTATGGATGTTTCCCTTCCTGTTTTAAACCGGGAATTCTCACCGCGCTTCAACCGGCTGGCCGGTTCCGGGGGACCAGGGCTGCCGCCAATCTCCCAAGCAACTACCGCTTGCGAGCTGTCCTATGAATTACACCCCCGCACCGTCCGGTGTAACAACCTTAAAACCGCCGCGCTTGCTGGAGGTGGTTCGGCAGCAGATCCGCGTCCGGCATTACAGCGTGCGCACGGAGCAGGCCTATGTCGGGTGGATACGGCGCTACATTCTTGCCAACGGAAAACGCCATCCGCGCGATATGGGGGCGACAGAAGTTGCGGCGTTTCTCACCCAGTTGGCGATTGAAGGAAATGTAGCGGCGGCAACACAGAATCAGGCGTTGTCGGCATTGTTGTTTCTATACCGCAATGTGCTGGAAATGGAGTTGCCCTGGATGGAGGACGTGGTGCGTGCCAAACGCCCGCGTCGGTTGCCTGTGGTGCTGTCGCCAGACGAAGTGGCGCGGCTGCTGGCCGCCATGCCGGCAGGTACTACCGCGTTGATGGCACAGCTGCTGTACGGCACCGGCATGCGTCTGATGGAATGCCTGCGGCTGCGCATCAAGGATGTGGATTTTGCCCGCAACGAAATCTGCGTGCGTAGTGGCAAAGGCAATAAGGACAGGCGGGTGCCGTTGCCTGTTTCGCTGCGTGAGCGCTTGCTCCGCCAGCGTGAGCGCGCGTTGCTGCAGCACACGAACGAACTGGTTCAGGGCAACGGGCGCGTGTATCTGCCGCATGCGTTGGCGCGTAAGTACCCGAATGCAGCTACCGAACCGGCTTGGCAGTATCTGTTTCCGTCCGCAAAGCTCTCTAACGACCCGCGTACAGGCCGCAGCGGGCGCCATCACGTGAGTGAAGAGATGCTGCAGCGGGCAGTCAAAGCGGCGCGCGAACGCGTAGGCCTGACCAAGCCGGCCACATGTCACACACTGCGGCACTGTTTTGCCACGCACCTGCTTGAGGCCGGGCACGACATTCGCACGGTGCAGGAGTTGCTCGGTCACAAAGAGGTGGCCACCACGCAGATCTACACACATGTGCTGGGGCGCGGTGCCAGTGGGTTGTTGAGCCCGTTGGATCGACTGCCGGGGGCATCGCCGCCCCCGGCATGAAACTGCCGATCAGCCGTCGAGCAGGGCCTTGTCGCGCACCGCGCCCTTGTCGGCGCTGGTTGCCAACAATGCATACGCCTTCAACGCGGTGGTGACTTTGCGTGGGCGCGATTGTGCGGGCTTCCAACCGTTCGCATCCTGCTCGGCGCGGCGGCGTGCAAGCTCGGCATCGTCCAGCAACACGTTGATGGCGCGCTGCGGAATGTCGATGCGGATGCGGTCGCCATCGCGGACCAGGCCGATGGTGCCGCCTGCGGCCGCTTCCGGTGAGCAATGGCCGATGCTCAGGCCCGAGGTGCCGCCGGAAAAACGCCCATCGGTGAGCAGCGCACAGGCTTTGCCCATGCCCTTGGATTTCAGGTAGCTGGTGGGGTACAGCATCTCCTGCATGCCGGGGCCCCCCTTGGGGCCTTCGTAGCGGATCACCACCACGTCGCCGGCCTTCACCTCGTTGCCGAGGATGCCTTTGACTGCCGCGTCCTGGCTTTCGTAAACGCGTGCATTGCCCTCGAACACATGGATGGATTCATCCACGCCTGCGGTTTTAACCACGCAACCATCGGCGGCGAGATTGCCGTACAGCACCGCCAGCCCGCCTTCGCTCGAGAACGCATGGGCCACGTCGCGGATGCAGCCTTCGGCACGGTCCACATCCAGCGATGGCCAGCGCGTGGACTGGCTGAAAGCCACCTGCGTCGGAATGCCCGCCGGGCCGGCTTTATAAAACTGGTGAATGGCCTGGTCCTGCGTCTGGGTGACATCCCATTGCGCGATGGCCGCGCCCAGGGTGCGGCTGTGCACGGTGGCGGCGTCGGTATGCAGCAGCCCTCCGCGCGCAAGCTCACCGAGGATGGCCATGATGCCGCCGGCGCGGTGCACGTCTTCGATGTGATATTTCTGCGTGTTCGGCGCCACTTTGCACAGCTGCGGTACGCGCCGTGACAAGCGGTCGATGTCGCGTTGGTCGAACGCAACTTCGGCTTCCTGCGCGGCAGCCAGCAGGTGCAGGATGGTGTTGGTGGAACCGCCCATGGCGATATCCAGCGTCATCGCATTTTCGAACGCTTCAAAGGTGGCGATACCGCGCGGCAGCACGTTGGCCTCTTCGCCACCGTACCAGCGATGGCAGAGTTCCACGATCAAGCGGCCGGCGCGCTTGAATAGCGCCTCGCGGTCGCTGTGCGTGGCCACCACGGTGCCGTTGCCCGGCAGCGACAAGCCCAGCGCTTCGGTCAGGCAGTTCATCGAGTTGGCGGTGAACATGCCCGAGCACGACCCACAGGTGGGGCAGGCGCTGCGTTCGATGGCAGCCACTTGTTCGTCGCTGACCGCTTCATCGCCGGCCGCGACCATCGCATCAATCAGGTCGAGCTTGTGGTCGGCAAGCTTGGTTTTGCCGGCCTCCATCGGGCCGCCGGAAACAAATACCGCCGGGATGTTCAGGCGCAGCGCGGCCATCAACATGCCGGGGGTGATCTTGTCGCAGTTGGAGATGCACACCAGCGCATCGGCGCAGTGCGCGTTGGCCATGTATTCGACCGAGTCGGCGATGATCTCGCGGCTGGGCAGCGAATACAGCATGCCGTCGTGGCCCATGGCGATGCCGTCATCCACCGCGATGGTGTTGAACTCTTTGGCCACGCCGCCGGCCGCTTCAATCTCGCGCGCCACAAGCTGCCCAAGATCCTTCAGGTGCACGTGGCCGGGCACGAACTGGGTGAAGGAATTGACCACGGCCACAATCGGCTTGTGGAAATCGCCGTCGGTCATGCCAGTGGCGCGCCACAGTGCGCGGGCACCGGCCATGTTGCGGCCGGCGGTGGAGGTTTTCGAACGATAGTCAGGCATGGCGGCGAGCGTAAGCGGGCTGGCGATAGGGCAGTGGCGTTCGATTCTGCATGAAGATCCAGGTTGCAGCTGCAACCATCCTCGTGGACGCGAATCAAGGGAATCAAGCGCTTTCACCCTTGGAAACAAGGGCCACGCTCGGCGCCTGCGGTGGCGTGAATATGCGGCCGGCCTGGGCTGGCGTGATGCCGGTTTCGACGGCGTGACACCGCCTCTGGCCTCGGCCTGCAATGGTTGGGCCGTGCGCGGGCCATCCCAGGTGGTCAGAACTGAAATCTGGTTCAGCTTTCAGACCCTTCTCATTACGCCTTGAGGGCCGGATCAGGCATCATCTGCCGATAACTTTTTTCAAGGGAACTGACCATGAAGCGATCCAGAACCACTGCGCTGCTGCTGATGAGCGCCGCGCCGCTGCTGTTCACCGCCTGCCAGAAGGAAGAGTCGGTGCAGATGAAGGAAGGCCTGTACACCTCGGTGGAAGCCTGCAGCGAGGCGACGGGCGACCCGTCCAGCTGCCGCCAGGCCTTTGCCACCGCCCAGCAGCAGTCTGCCGATGCCGCGCCCAAGTACGCCAGCAAGGAAGAGTGCGCCAAGGAATACCCGGCCGAGCAGTGCGTGCCGCAGCAGACCAGCGCCGGTACCTCGTTCATCGGCCCGATGATGATGGGCTTTTTCATGTCGCAGATGCTCAACAGCGGCCGTGGTGCGGTTGCCGCGCCGCCGGCATCGCAGCCGGCGTTCAAGGACAAGGCCAATGGGTGGGCCAAGCCGGCCGGCACCGGCGGCATGAACACCGGCAGCGGCATTGGTGCGGGCAAGGCCGGCCTGGCGCCGGTGACCAGCCAGCCCAACCGCGCCGTGACCGCCAGCCGTGGTGGCTTTGGCAGCACCAGTGGCAGCCGCAGCAGCAACGGCGGCCGTAACAGCGTCGGCGGTTGATGCAGTGAAACGTGTAGCGATTGCCGAGCGCGGCAACTGGCGTGACCGTGCCGCAGAGGCAGGCTTCCGTTTCCACACCATCGACGGTGCGCCGTACTGGGATGAAACCGCGTACTACGCGTTCACCCTGCGGCAGATCGAGAACGACCTGGAAGACCCCAGCGCCGAGCTGCATGGCATGGCGATGGAGTTGGTGGGCGAGGTGGTGTCCAGCGAAGCGTTGATGACGCAGCTGGCCATCCCCGAGCCGTTCCGCGATTGGATCGCCGAAAGCTGGCGCCGCCGTGACCCGCACCTGTACGGCCGCCTGGACTTTGCCTATGACGGCACCGGCCCGGCCAAGCTGTACGAGCTGAATTACGACACGCCCACCTCGCTGTACGAGGCCGCGTTCTTCCAGTGGCAATGGTTGGAAGACCAGCGCAACCGGGGCGCGTTGCCGCAGCAGGCCGACCAGTTCAACTCCATCCACGAAACACTGGTGGAACGCTTTGCCGAGCTGGCCGCGCGCCTGCCGCCGCCAATGTATTTCAGTGCGGTAGGTGAGTCGGAAGAAGACCAGGGCACCGTGGCTTATCTGCGCGATTGCGCGGCGCAGGCCGGCCTGCACGCAGCGTCGTTGCCGATCGAGGACATCGGGTTGTCTGCCGATGGTCGCTTCACCGATCTGGACGACGTGGTGATCGGCAGCCTGTTCAAGCTGTACCCGCTGGAAGACCTGATGCGCGAGGAGTTTGGTGCGGCGTTGCCGCGCTCCGGCGTGCAGCTGTTGGAGCCGGCGTGGAAGGCGGTGCTGAGCAACAAGGGCATCCTGCCGTTGTTGTGGCAGCGTTATCGTGGCCATCCCAATCTGTTGGAAGCGCATTTCGACGACGGCAGCAATCTGCCCGCCGGTTGGGTGCGCAAGCCACTGCATTCGCGCGAAGGTGCCAACGTTGCCATGCATATGGCCGACGGTAGCTGGCAGGAAAGCGAAGGCCCGTACAACGGTCCCAACATCCGCCAGGCATTTCACGCCTTGCCGGTGTTCGAGGGCAACTACCCGTTGGTGGGTAGCTGGGTAGTGGGCGACCGTGCGTGCGGCATTGGCGTGCGCGAGGACAACAGCCGCATCACCCGCGACAGCGCCCGGTTCCTGCCGCACGCCATTGTCGATGACGCACCGCAGGGCAGCACCCGCATCTATCTGTAAGCAGGTGTTGGACGGTTGTGGGAGCGGCATAAGCCGCGAAGCAGGCAATGCCTGAGTGCCCCGGTAGAGCCGAGCACGGCTCGGCGCTACCGCTTACAGCAGGCCGTCGCGTTTGACGGCCAGATAGCGTTCCACCAACGCGGCAGGCAACTCTTCAGCGGTGACATCCAGCACCATCACCCGATGGCTGCGCAGGGCTTCGTGGGCGTCGGCGCGTTGTTGCAGGTAGCGCGCAAGCGCGCCGGCCTGTACCGCATCGGGCAGGGTTTCCACGTCGCGCAGCAACGCTTGATCCAACTCGCGCTCACGCAGGCTGGCCACGCACACCAGGTGCCGCTTTTGCAGCAGACGCACGGCGGCGAGCAGGTCTTCGATGTCTTCATCGCGCACGTTGGTCACCAACATCACCAAGGTGCGGCGCGAGTGCAGCAACGACAACTCGGTGGCAGCGGCCAGGTAATCGGTGGCCACCGGTTTGGGCTGCAGGTCGTAGCTGGCGCGCAGCAGGGTGTCGATGGCGCCCAGCCCGCGCTTGGGTGCTACCCAGCGGTTGTCGCCGCCACTGGCAAACAAGCCCACGCCGTCGCCCTGGCGCAGCGCCAGGTACGACACCACCAGCGATGCATTGAGCACATGGTCGAAGTGCGACAGCCCACCTTCGTTGGCCATCATGCGCCGGCCGGTGTCGATCATCATCACCAGCTGCTGGTTTTTTTCGTCCTGGTACTCGCGTGAGATCAACTTGCGCGCGCGCGCCGTTGCCTTCCAGTCGATCTGGCGCAGGCTGTCGCCGACGCGGTATTCGCGCATCTGGTGGAAGTCGGTACCTTCACCGCGGCGGCGCTTGAGATGTGCGCCGACCAGGCGTGAAGCCATCTCGGCACTGAGCAACGCCAAGCGTGTGAGCGGCACAAAGTTGGGATACACGCGCACGGTTTGCGGCGCGCCGGCCACACGTTGTTGTCGCCACAAGCGCAGGGGTGAATGCAGGCGCAGCTGCACCCCCTCAAAAACGAAGGTGCCGCGATTTTCAGGTGTGAAGCGATAGCTGAAACGGGTTTCGCTGGCCGGGGCCAGGCTCAACGTGCGCGGCAGGCCGTGGCTTTCCCAGCCATCAGGGACCAGGTCGAACACGTCCACGCGCTGGCGGCCAAATGCGTCCAGCTGCAGCGTGCTTTCGCGCTCGATGCCCAGTGCGAGCGAGTCGGGCAGCTCGCGGCTTACCTGCGGAGTGGGGCGGCGATACAGCAGCGCGCTGTCGATAAGTGCGATCAATGCGATCACCCCCGCTGTGCTGGTCCACACCAGTTGCGGCAGGTAATGCAGGGCAACAGGAATGCCCAGCAGCCCCCACAGCACCAGCAAGGTGATCAAAAGAGGTGACGACCTCATCGTGTCTCCCCCGCTGCAGTCGCAATGCGCGCAGCGCTCCCAACACGCCATTTCTTGCGTGTCGTGCACGGAAGAAACGGGGCGGCATATTCGCCGGCAACGAAGGGCATCACCGCTTCAATCACTTGCGCGGCGCCTCCACCTTGGCCAGCAATGCGGTGAGAACGTCGTCGGCAGACTGGCCTTCGATCTGCAGCTCCGGTGCCAATGCAATGCGATGGCGTAGCGCGGGCTTGGCGATCTCGCGCACGTCATCGGGGGTGACGAAATCACGACCGGACAACACCGCCTGCGCGCGTGCGGCACGCACCAGGGCAATGCTGCCGCGCGGGCCTGCGCCCAGCGCAATGCCCGGCCACTTGCGCGTGGCCGCGACAATGCGCACGGCGTAGTCGATTACCTGCGGGTCCACGGTGATGGCGGCCACCGCCTTTTGCAGTGCCACCACATCGGCGCCGCTGAGCACGCGCGGCACGTTGGCCAGATTGAAATCACTGGCGGCGCGGCCGGTGGTGATGGCTTCGACCATGCGCTTTTCATCGTCCAGCTGCGGGTAGTCGATCAGGACCTTGAGCAGGAAGCGGTCCAGCTGTGCTTCGGGCAATGGATACGTGCCTTCCTGCTCGACCGGATTCTGCGTGGCCAAGGTGAGGAATGGCGGTGTGAGCGGGAACGCCTTGCCTTCAATGGTGACCTGGCCTTCCTGCATCACTTCCAGCAATGCGGACTGGGTCTTGGCCGGCGCGCGGTTGATTTCATCAGCCAGCAACAGGTTGGTGAACACCGGGCCGCGACGGATTTTGAAGCTCTCCGTCTTGGGGTCGTACACCGCGTGGCCGCTGACATCGCTGGGCATCAGGTCGGGCGTGAACTGCACGCGGGCATAGTCCAGTTCCAGGGCCTGTGCCAAGGCGCGTACCAACAGTGTTTTGCCCAAGCCGGGGACGCCTTCGATCAGCACATGGCCGCCAGCAAGCAGTGCGATCAGAATCTGTTCCAGCACGTCGCCCTGGCCGATGAACGCGTGGCCCACCGCATCGCGGATGCGTTCGACACGTTCAATCAGCGCGGCGTTGACCGGTGCCGGTGCAGGCGCGGGTGCATCGCCAGGAAGGGTGGGCGGGGCATTGCCGGTGGGTGTCTGGTTCATAGCTGGTTTCTCATCTGGATGAGCAGGCGGATGCGTTCGCGCAGGGCGGTGTCGTCCCGCGATGGTGGTACCTGTAGTGCGGTCTGCACGCGGGAAACCGGCCATTGCAGGTGTTCGGCGATGGCATGTGCCTGCGCATCACCGGTAAGCGCGGCGGCCACCGGTGAACGGCGGCGCAGGCGCGCGAGGAAGGATTGGCGTACCGCGTCGTAGAGCAGCGGCGCTTTGCCATAGCGGTGCAGCAGCTCGCCACTGGCGCGGATATGTTCGAGCAGCGAGCGCCGCTCCTCGCGCGGTGACGGCAACAGCGCGCCGAAGCGTTGGCTGCGCGCCCACAGCCATGCCAGCAGGGCCAGCAGCAACGGCAACCATATCGGCCAGCCACGTTTGATCACGGTTTTCCACAGCGATGGCATCTCCATCGCGTAGATCAGGTGAATGGTGCCCTTGCCATAGTTGGGGTCCAGCACAAGACGGGTGAGGTCGCGGTGTGGCAGATCACGCAGGCCGCTGTCGGCGGGGCCTTGCCCGTTACGCAGGAAGTCCATGTCGCCCAGTACATCAACGCGACCGGTGCCGTAACGCAGGCGCGCCCACGCGACGGTCTGGTCTTCGTTGCCATCGCCCCAGCGCCGCTCGATGCGGGTTTTTCCATCCAGCGCGAAGCGGCTGCCACTGCAGAATTCCTGATGCTTCTCCTGCCCTTGCACCAGCCAGGGCTGGCAACGCGCGAATGCCTCGTGGGGGATGACTCCCAAACGCTTCAGCAGGTTGTCTTCATCGGCATCCAGGTCGTCATCGGGCCTGGGTGCACGCAACACCAGATGACCGCCGAACTGCACCCAATCCAGCAAGCCATTGACCTGTGATGCGGTGAGCAGGCGTGGGTCATCCAGCATCAATACGGTATCGCCGGGTTGCAGCTGCATGGCCGGCAGATCGAGCTGACGCCGCGACTGTGCGGTGCCACCGTCACGGCGGATGCTTTCGCGCAGTGCAAACAACGGGTTGTACGTGGGCTCGCCGTAAGCGGGCATCGTGATCTGGTGGCTGCCGCGTTCGGAGTTATGCAGAAACAGTGCGACCACGGCACCGCACAGCAGCAATGCGGCCAAGGCGATCACGCTGTAACGTCCGCGCGTATTCATGCCGGCCACCCGAACTGTTGGTGCAGCTCACCCAGCAGCGTGTGGAATTCATCCTCGCGCGGCAGCGTGCCGGCATAGGCGGCGTACTGCCAGGTGCGCACCATGCGCGCGAACAGCAGCCGGTCCGCTTCCTGCGGCATGCGTCGCGATGCGCGCAGGCACTGGGCTTCGGTAGCGCCGGGTGGCAGCATCACATCGCCACGTTGCGACAGCACGTCCACCGACGCGCGATACAGCAGCGCCAGCGCATGCCGTGGCTTGCCCTGTTGCCAGAGTTGCCGCGCGGTGCCGAGGATGTCCGGTGGCAACACGTCGGGCAGTTGCAGGGCTTCCTGCAACACGGGGCTTTCAGCCTGGCGTGTGCGGCGGCCACTGCCACGCAGCCACGGCAACCACCAGCGTGCGGTGATGATCAGCGCCAGCACGATCGCACCCACCGCAATCCACAGGATGCTTTCGCTGATCAGTGCCAGCAGCTTTGCGAATGCGTTGACGGGTAAGTCGGGAAGGTCATCACGTTGCCTGCGCTCGGCTTCGCTGGGCTTTTTCACCCAGCGATTGACGGTGCGCTGTGCACCCAGCTGCGGATCTTCGTAGACGCGCGCGGCGGCTTGGCGGAAGCCGGCAGTGTCAGCCCGGGTTTTGCCGAAGACACTTTCCGGTGTGGCCGCGACAACTGCCGTGTCCGTATCCGCTGCAGCCTTGTGATTGTCGTGCTGGGCCGGTGCTGCGGTGTCGGCCTGCTGTGCAGGCGCCGGGAATATCGGCAGTGCGAACACGCACAGCACCACCAGCAATGGTGCTGCGCGCAGCAGGCGCTCGCGCAGGCGGCGGAACGCGATTTCAACGTCCCAGGCTTCCAGCTCGGTACGCCGGTTGAGATACAGGCCGAAGCCCGCGCCGCTGTAGAACGGGCTGATCAGCGTCATCGCCGTCCAGGCCAGCAGGTTGAAGCCGACCATCACCAACGGTGGGGTGTCATTGCCGATCAGTTCCCACGTGGCCCGCAGCGATTCGGACAGCCATTCCACCGGCACGAACATGAAGAACAATGCCACCCCGGCCAGCTTCAACATCGTCTCGAAGTGGCAGCAGGTCCACGTCAACAATGCGGCATGGCCGTAGCTGCCGCCGCCCAGTGCATTGCGCCGCGCACGACGCTGAGGCGCTTGACCGCCTTCAAGCAGATCCACCGGCATCAGCAGCGAGCGTGCGGGGCTCAAGCGTCGCCAGCTCAGGTAGGCGAGCGTGCCGCGCCAGCCCCAGTTCCATTGGGCGCGCAGGGTTTCAGCGGTGCCGGGCTCGGCACCAAAAGCCCCGCGCGAAATCACATACAGCGGGATGCGTTCGAAGGCCGGCTTCAACCACCACAGCACGAGTGCGGGCAACCACAGGTTGTCCAGCCACCAGCCGGCGAGGTTGAGCAATGCAAACAGCGGTAACGTCAGCAACAGCCATGGCTTCCAGATGGCGCCGGCATGGCGGCGGACCAGGGCGGTACCCAGTTCCATCGCCTCCCATTGCGAGCGTGCGCGCAGCACGACGTTGAGCTGGTCAATGCGCATCGCCGGCTCCCCCGCGCCCACCGCGCCACAGCCACACGATCACCAGCGTCCACAACACACCGGAGGCGGTGAGCTTGCCCCACATCGGAACCCAGGCGATGGACGACCAGAACGCTTCGATGAAGGCGGCCACCAGCAGCATGAAGGCCACCCCCAGGCACAGCCGTGCACCGATGACACCGCCTTCCACCAGCGCGTCGATACGCCGCCTGCGGCCCGGTGCCAACACACGTAGGCCCAACTGCAGGCCGGCGCCACCGGCAATCACGATGGCGGTGAGCTCAAACGGTGCGTGGCCCACCACAAAACGCCAGAACGGCTCACCGAAGCCTGCGTGCTGCAGGTGCCCGGCCACCGCGCCAATGGTGATGCCGTTGAACAGCAGCACCACGATCGTGCCGATCCCCGCCAGCAGTCCGCTGGCAAAGGTGCGCAGGCCAATGCTGATGTTGTTCATGATGTAGTGGCCGAACATCGCCCAGTCGGTGCCGCTGTCGCGGCCCAGGTGGTCGGCGGCCGGGTCGTACATTTTTTCCATCTGCGCGACCTGGCGTGGATCGAGCAGCAGGTGGATCAACTCCGGCTGGAACTGCAGCAGCACGAAGATGCCCAGCAGCGGCACGGCGAACAACGCGCACGCCACCCACATCGCAGTGGCTTGGCTGCGTACCAGCTGCGGGAAATCGGCAATCAGAAATTCCACCGCGCGCTGCCAGCGTGGTGCGGGCGTGCGGTACAGAAGGTTGTGCCCGCGCTGCATGAGCTGCTGCAGGCGCTCCACCAGTTGCGGGCTGTAGCCACGGCGACGAGCCAGCGCCAGTTGCTGGCACAGGCGACGGTAACGCTGCGGAATGGTTTCATCGCCGGGCAGCTGTGGATCGAGCGCGCTGGGGCCCTTGCGTGCTTTCTCGCCACGACGTTGCAGCCAGTCCTCGAACTGCTGCCATTCGTGCTGATAGCGGGTGACGAACTGTTCCTGTCTCATCGTCGGCCAAGCAGCCAGTTGGCGATCGCATACAGGCGCAGCACGCCGGTCTGGCCATCGGCCTGGCTCAACGGCGTGACCAGGTTGGCCAACTCGCGTTGGCGCGCCGCTGACAACGCCGGTGCGCGCTCGGCAAAGGCGATCAACGCCATCTGCTCGCCGGGCTGCAGCGGCAACGGCGGCGCCAATACGGTGTCGGTGCGTGCGGGTGCATCGCTGGTGCGCGGGGGGCTGTGCACCACCAGCGAACCGGCCACCAAATCCCCCAGGCGCCGACCATGTGCATCGCACAGGCAACTGATCAGCCCGAGCGCGTAGCCGAAGGGCAGGATATCCACGGTCCGCAACAGGTTGCGCACGATGGCCGGCATCCAACCCAACGGTGCGCCGTCGCGGGCGACCACGCGCAGGCCCAGTACGCGCTTGCCGATGGTCTGGCCGAGCCACACTTCCAGCACGATGGGGTAAACCCAGAACACCAGGAACATCAGCCCCAGGTAGATGCCTTTGCCCATGTCGCCGAGCATCAGCAACAACGGGCTCATCACCGCCAGGCTGCCGAAGCGGATCACCAGGTCGATCAACCATGCCAACGCGCGCGGCACCGGCCCGGCGGCCGGCAACTGCAGCGGCACGCCTTCGGGTGTGATGACTTCCAGGTAGGTGTCCAGCATGGGCGTTGCAGCACTCATCGCGATGCGCTCGGCGCTTGCATGCGGCGATGGAAAGTCCGGTGTCCGGCCCGGACGGATGCTTGGGGCATTCGGGTCTCTGCTGCGTCCTGTCAGGACACAGACTTTAACTGTCGACAGCACGAAAACCCAGCCCGCAGCACGTGCGGGCCGAGTCAGTTCGGCTCAGTGGGCGTTGTTCTTGTTGCGCTTGCCGCTGAACAACTTGCCAATGCCACCGCCCAGGAACAGCAGGCCGATCAGCAGCAGTTTCCAGAACTTGGCCAGCAACAGGCCGATCTTGGCGAACAGGCCTGCCTTGGCCGCCAACCCGCCGCCGATCAGCGTGGCCACGCCGTAAGCGGCGACCTTGTCGGTGCTGGGGTTGTGGTCGGCATAGCGGGCGCCTTCGTTGAACTCGGTGAGTGGCAGCAGGCGGCCCATGCCTTCGCGCACCATGCCCACCTCGGACATGCTGGAAACCGCATTGAGGCTCAGGTAGCCCTGCCGGCCCAGCACACGGATGTCGTAGTTCAATACGTGTGCGGGGGTGTCGTTGAAGGCCAGCTCGCGCGCCCAGTGCAGCTTCTTGCTGGAGGCGTCATAGCGCGGCGGGACTGCCCAGCCGATCAGGTCGAGCGTGCCGTAGCCGGCCTTTTCGCGCTCCGGATTGGAATCGCGGATGCTGCTCTGCATGTCGCCCAGCAGTTCGTCGTAGTCGATCTTGTGCGCATCCGCGTCGGACACATAACCGTCATCGGAATAGGTGACCACCACTGCCCAGCTGTCATCGGCGGTCAACGTCGGCGAGCGCGGTACGATCAGGCCCAGCACGCTGTCGTCGGGCGGGTTGCCCCACATGTCTTCCAGCACGCGGCGCGCATCGGCCTTGTCCAGGTAACGGAACTCGCCGCTTTCCAGATTGAAGTGCGCCTTGGCCTCGGGCACATCAATCTGCCCGGTGCGGAAATGCAGTGACTGCACGAACTGTTCGGCCGTCATGCCCTCTTCGTCCTGGGCAACGGCAACAAATGGCACCAACAGCAACAACGCGGCAACAGCCAACAGGCTCAGTGCCTTGGATTTCATCGACTTCATGTCAACTCCATGATGGGCGTCCCCACGCCCGGGGCGCGCAGTGTGCGCGCCTTATCGCTGCTTCGGCAACTGCGTGCCCCGCTCAGCCCTGCATGCCACGGTACTGGTCTTTGACCTTGACGTAGTGGTCGGCCGAATAACGCAGGCCCTCCTTATCTTTATCGCTGAGCGGGCGCATCAGCCGTGCCGGGTTACCGGCCCACAGCTCGCCACTGCGTACCACTTTGCCGGGGCCCACCACCGCGCCGGCAGCGATGAAAGCGTTGGCTTCAATCACCGCGCCATCCAGGATGCAGGCGCCCATGCCGATCAGGCAGTAATCGCCAATCGTGCAGGCATGGATGATGCAGCCGTGGCCGACGGTGACGCCCTCGCCGATGAGTGTCGGGTAGCCGCCCTTGTTGTAGGGGCTGTCATGGCTCACGTGGATGACCGTGCCGTCCTGCACGTTGGTACGCGCGCCGATGCGGATATGGTTCACATCGCCACGGATCACCGTGCCCGGCCAGATCGAAGCGTCGTCGCCAATCACCACATCGCCGATCACCGTACTCGCCGGGTCCACGTAAACGCGCTCGCCAACGACGGGCATCTTATCCAGGAACGGGCGCAGTGAGGTCATGGATGAGGTTCTTCAGTGAGCGGAGGCGGGGCAATGATAGCGCGGCGCGGCGGGTGCCCCGGCGCAGCACGCAGCATTGCGGCTTATGCCACCTTGCCGCGTCGTGCGCGTTCCAGATGCACCAGCAGCAGCGAAATCGCCGCAGGCGTCATCCCCGGAATACGCTGTGCCTGGCCAATGGTCAGCGGCCGCACGCGTTCCAGTTTCTGCAGTGCTTCGGTCGACAGGCCATGCACCGAAGCGAAATCAAAACCCTCGGCAATAGGCGTACTTTCGTGTCGCTGCTGGCGCTCGATTTCCTCGCGCTGGCGGTCCAGATAACCGGCGTACTTGACGCTGATTTCCACCTGTTCGGCCACGCGTGCATCGTCCACGCCCGGGCCAAGTGAAGCCACCTGCATCAACGCGGCGTAATTCAATTCGGGTCGCTTGATCAGATCCAGCACATTGGTTTCGCGGCTCACGCTCACGCCGGTGGCGTCGGCCACTTCGCGGCCCAAAGCATTGCCCGGTGTCGCCCACAAACCACGCAGGCGTGCGCTTTCATTGGCCACAGCGGCCTGCTTGGTTTCAAACGCCGACCAGCGGCGGTCATCGACCAGGCCCAGCTCGCGGCCGGTGGGCGTCAGACGCACATCGGCATTGTCCTCGCGCAGCTGCAACCGGTACTCGGCGCGGCTGGTGAACATGCGGTACGGCTCACTGGTGCCGTGGGTGATCAGGTCATCCACCAGCACGCCGATATAGGCTTCGTCGCGACGCGGGCACCAGCCGTCTTTGCCTTGCACGAACAGCGCCGCGTTGACGCCGGCCAACAAGCCCTGCGCGCCGGCTTCTTCATAACCGGTGGTGCCGTTGATCTGCCCGGCGAAAAACAGCCCGTTGACCTGACGGGTTTCCAGCGTGTTCTTCAAGCCGCGCGGATCAAAGAAGTCGTATTCGATGGCGTAGCCGGGGCGGGTGATATGCGCATTCTCAAAACCACGGATGCTGCGCACCAGCTCCAGCTGCACATCAAACGGCAGCGAGGTGGAAATGCCGTTGGGGTAGATTTCCACTACGTCCAGCCCTTCGGGCTCGACAAAAATCTGGTGGCTGTTTTTCTCGGCAAAGCGCACCACCTTGTCCTCGATGGACGGGCAGTAACGCGGGCCGATGCCTTCAATCTGGCCGCTGTACAACGGCGAGCGGTGCAACGCGCCACGGATGATGTCGTGCGTGCGCTCGCTGGTATGGGTGATCCAGCAGCTCACCTGCTGCGGGTGATCGCTGAGGCTGCCCAAGTAGGACATCACTGGCATTGGATCGTCGCCGGGTTGTTCGTCCATCACGCTGTAATCCAGCGAGCGGCCATCAATGCGCGGCGGCGTGCCGGTTTTCAGGCGGTCGATCACGAATGGCCGCTCGCGCAGGCGTGCGGCCAGCGTGGTAGCCGGCGGGTCGCCCATGCGGCCAGCGGTGTATTGGGTTTCGCCAATATGGATCTTGCCGGCCAGAAAGGTGCCGGCGGTCAGCACCACGGCCGGTGCTTCAAAGCGCAGGCCGGTCTGGGTAATGGCGCCACGCACGGCGTCGCCTTCAATCACCAGGTCATCCACTGCTGCCTGGAACACGGTCAGGTTGGGCTGCGACTCGACGATGCCGCGTATCGCCATGCGGTACAGATTGCGGTCGGCCTGGCAGCGGGTGGCGCGCACCGCCGGGCCTTTGGACGCATTGAGTGTGCGCCATTGAATGCCGGCACGGTCAGCGGCATGCGCCATGGCCCCGCCGAGCGCGTCGATCTCTTTCACCAGGTGCCCTTTGCCGATGCCACCGATGGCCGGGTTGCAGCTCATCGCGCCGATGGTTTCGACGTTGTGGGTCAACAGCAAGGTGCGGGCACCGCCGCGTGCGGCTGCCAGTGCGGCTTCGGTGCCAGCGTGGCCGCCGCCAATGACGATGACGTCGTAACGGTAAAAGGTGTCGCTCATGGGCGTGTGGGGGTCGAAGATAAGTGTGAAGTCCGTCGGCGGGATGGCCCCACACGGTGACGGCGTGTTTGTCGATTTTACTGCCAATGCCAGCCAGGCACGTGATTGGCCCTAAAGTTGGCACGCAACCTGCAGTTATTACTTTGCACCCAGCGTGGCATGCGACTTGAGCGCAAATGGTCGGAATTGGAACAGGGGCCGACTGAAGCGCACGTTGGGGGAGCAGGAGGGCCGGTAGTCGGGGGACTACCGGCCCTGATTCTTTCTGGTGCGGCAGCTTTCTGACGGTAGATAAAGACAAAGCCCCGGCCATGGCCGGGGCTTTGTCGTTTTAGGCGCCGATGTCCGACAGGGCCGGAACAGGGGGGATCCAGATGTTCTGGCGGACATCGACATAGAAGCTGATGAGTGACGCCGGTTAGGTCAGATTGCGACGCAGCGGGTCACTCGTGGGGCCAAGGATGCCTGTATTTTCGCCAAATGCAAACCCTTTACCGTTCAAGTGTCCTGACCCGCTGGCTACTGCGAACTTGTGACGGCTGTCGGGCAGGCATTGGGCGTTGCTGAATGGCCGGGCGCGGGGCGGCCATGGCTTGGGGCCGCTGCATCGGCTGGCTGTTGGCTTGGGGCTGGGGGCGCGGACGCTGCAGGTTGTTCAGGTCACGCCACGGCGACTTGCCGCTGCCGCCATTGTTGTGGGCCGGTGGTGGACGCTGTGGACGACCATCGCCGTTGCCGGGACGCGGCGGGCGCCCGTCACCATGGCCCGGACGTGGCGGCCTGCCGCCTTCGTTGCCAGGGCGCGGCGGACGGTGCCCGTTGTTGTGCCCATGCCCATGGCCCGGCCGATGACCGTTGCCGTAGTTGGGCGGCAGCGGACGGTAGTACGGCCGATAGATCGGGTAGCCGTAGCCAGTGGAGCCGTAATAGCCGCTGCCATAGCCACCGTACCCGCCGTAATAGCCCGAACCGGACGGATAGCCGTAGGGATAGTTGTACTGCGTGGACGGTGAGCCGTGGTAATAGCCGCCCGAGCTGCCGCCGCCGACATAGTCGTACGTGGCGCAGCCGGACAGGCCCATCAACAGGCCGGCGGAAACAATCAGGCGCTTGATCATGGTGAATCCCCCCAATGGGTATGGCGCCAGCATCGGGCTGGCGCGTTGAATTGGCCCTTAATCCGGAAGTACGTAGCTGAATGCACGCTGCGCCCGGTATGGCTGGCTATGGCCCATGATGCCGCCGCTGCTGGGATGGCGGTAGTCCAAGGCAGTGGCATGGACAATGAAGATGGCCCAAGCCGGCGAGCCTGGGCTAACCTTTCACCATGAATGAACTCCCCCTGCCCGGGTTTGCCGAGGTACTGGCGGCAGCAGCCCGCATCGCGGCACACGCAACGGTCACTCCGGTGCTGCGTTCGCGCGAGTTGGATGCCATGGCCGGGGCCAGCCTGCATTTCAAGGCCGAACACCTTCAGCGCGGTGGGGCGTTCAAGTTCCGGGGCGCCTGCAACGCGGTGTGGTCGCTGGATGCCGAACAGGCCGCCAACGGCGTGGTCACACATTCCTCGGGCAACCATGGCGCGGCATTGGCGCTGGCCGCACGTTCGCGCGGCATTCCCTGCCATGTGGTGGTGCCGGAGGGGGCTGTGGCAGCCAAGCTGGGCAATATCGTCCGAAATGGCGCCACGTTGTGGCGCTGTGCGCCAACCCAGCTTGCCCGCGAGGTGGAATGCGCACGTGTGCAGCAGGAGACCGGTGCCACCTTGGTGCATCCCTATGCCGATGCGCGGGTGATTGCCGGCCAAGGCACGGCGGCGCTGGAGTTGATGCGCCAGGCCGGGGCCACCTTGGATGTGCTGGTTGTGCCGGTGGGCGGCGGGGGCCTGGCCTCAGGCACGGTGCTGGCCGTGCGTCAGCTTTTGCCCGATTGCGAGGTGGTACTGGCCGAGCCGCACGGCGCGGCCGATACCGCGCGGTCGCTGGCGGCCGGCGAGCGACAAGTGGATTTTGTCCCCGATACGGTCTGCGATGGTCTGCGCGGCGCGCTGGGCTGGCCTAATTTTGCGGTGTTGCAGGGCAATGCCCATGTCATCACCGTCGATGACGCCGATACGGTGGCGGCGATGCGTTTGATCTGGCAGGTGATGAAACAGGTAGTGGAGCCGTCATCGGCCATCGCCTTGGCGGCGGTATTGGCACAGCCAGAGCGTTTTGCCGGGCGCAATGTCGGGCTGGTGTTGACCGGCGGCAATGTGGATCTGGATGCCTTGCCGTGGGGGCAGGGATGACCGTGCGTCGCAGGATCGGGTTGATGGGTTGGCTGTGGCGGTTTGGCGCACTGTTGTTGTTGTGGCTGTTGGGCGTGGCTGCATGGATCATCTGGGTGGGCGACCGCGACCAGGCCGCGCCGGCCGACGCGATCATCGTGCTGGGCGCTGCGGCTTACGACGCCAAGCCTTCGCCGGTGTTTGAAGAACGCATCCGTCATGGGCTGGACCTGTACCGCCAAGGCTATGCGCCCAAGCTGATTTTTACCGGTGGTTTTGGTGGCTCGCGCGCGCGTTTTTCCGAATCTCAGGTGGCGCGGCGCTATGCGCTCAAGCAGAAAGTGCCGTCAGCGGACATCCTGATTGAAACCAAATCACGCACCACGCGACAGAACCTGGTCGAGGCCAAGCAGGTGATGGCCAGGAACAACCTGCATCGCGTGATAGTGGTCAGCGACCCGTTGCATATGGCACGCGCGCTGCGCTTGTCCAAGGAGTTGGGGATTGATGCGCTGGCATCGTCCACGCCGAGTACGCGCTTCCGCAGCTTCCACACCAGTTGGCGCTTCCTGCTGCAGGAAATCTATTTCTTCCACCGCGATCTGTTCGTCAAAGGCGCTTGAGCCGCCACAGCGTCGCGCACCATCCGGGTAACGCATGAACAACAACGCTGATTGTCCCCGCCAGCAGGCCGTGGCGCTGGTGCGCGCTTACTACGAGGCTTTCAACCGAGGCGATTGGGCCGGCATGTTGGCCTGCCTGTCCGATGACGTGGCGCATGACCTGAACCAAGGCGTACGCGAAACCGGTCGCGATGTTTTTTCGGTGTTTCTGCAGCGCATGGAAGCCAGCTATCGCGAGCAGCTGCATGACGTGGTGGTGATGGCCAGCGATGACGGCCAACGTGTGGCGGCCGAGTACGTGGTGCATGGTCAATACCACAGCACCGATGAAGGACTGCCGCCGGCCCAGGGCCAGCGTTATGTGTTGCCCGGTGGTGCGTTTTTTGATGTGCGCGGCGGCAAGCTCAGCCGCGTCAGCAATTACTACAACCTGCAGGATTGGATCGCGCAGGTCAGTGGTTGAAGGTGCGGCTTTCGTGAACTGATGCGATGGCCCGCCAAGTGCCGGCCATCGCCATGCACGGTGGCTTCAGCTCTGGGGCTTGCGTCGGATCGGAATGGCCGACACCGGCACTGCGGCAACATCGTGGCCATGTTCGCGGATGGGCGCACCTGGTTCCGGCGCCCACGCTTGCGCGTAGATGACTTCCCAACTGCTGGGCAGCTTGCCGTCGTCACGGCGCAACGGCTCGTAGGCGTCGCGCGCGGCGGCAAAACGTCCACGTCCGGTCAAAGTGTGGCGACGGCTGCTCATGGCGTTGGTCGCGCCAATGGCCTTGAGCTCGCGCATCAGCGCGGGCAGGTCGTCATAGGTAAGGGTGAACATGTCGCGGTCCAGCACCGGGTTGCGGAAGCCGGACGCCATCAATGCATCACCGAACTGAGCGATCTGCACGAAGTGGCTCACGTGTGCGGTGTCGTCGGCGTGGGCAAAGGCCTCGCGCAGTTCAACCAAGGTGTCCTGGCCGAAGGTGGAACACACCAGCAGGCCGCCGGGCTTGAGCACGCGGCGAAAACCGGCGAATACGGCCGGCAGATCTTCCACCCATTGCAGGCACAGGTTGCTGAAGATCACGTCCACGCTGTTGTCGGCCAACGGCAGCGCACGCGCATCGGCGCATACACGCGAAAACGGCCGCCACCAGCCGGCTTGCTTCTTGGCCTCAGCCAACATGGGCATGGCCAGATCCAACGCGATGACCTGCGCCTTGGGCCAGCGCTTCTTCATGACGGCGGTTGAATAGCCCGGGCCGCTGCCGACATCCAGCACCACGTGCGGCTGTTTGTCTTCCAGGTAATCCAGCGATTCCAGCAGACGCTTGGCAACTTCCTGCTGCAATACGGCAGCGGCGTGGTAGCTGGTGGCGGCGCGCGAAAAGGCGCGGCGGACGTGCTTGGGATCGAACAAGGAAGGCATGACGGTTACGACGCTGGGGCAGAGGGGAAAGGGAGGCTGGGCGACATGATCGACCATGCCGGGCCAACGGACACGCAATGGCTCAGGCGCAGTCCGCAACGAACTGTTGCAATAGATTGGCGACGGTATCGGCGTGGCCGAGGAACGGCGCGTGGCCGCCGCCTTCGATGGTATGCGCGTTGTGCAGGCCGGCCGGCGCCAATGCCGCAGCGCTGTGCATGGCGCGTGCGGAGACCAGGCGGTCGCGTGCGCCGCCAATCCACAGGCCGGGTTTGTGCAGGCGGGGCAGTGCGCCGCGCAGGTCGCTGCGTTCGAGTAAGGCCAAGCCTTCATGCAGTGCGCGCGGGGCCGGTTCGCCACGTTCGACCAGCGCATCGCGCAGGGTGCGCAATTCACTGCGGGCGTGCTGCGAGCCCATCACGTCCAGTGCGAGAAAGCGTTCCAGCGTGCCCCGATAATCCTGTTCGAGATCACGGCCGAATTGTTCAAACACCGAGGGTTCCACCGCATCGGGCCAGTCGTCGCCGCGCACGAAACGCGGTGTCGCCGCGAGCATCGCCAGCCCGCGCACTTGTGGCAGCGTGGCGGCGGCGTGCAGGGCGACCAGCCCGCCCAGCGACCAGCCACACCACACGGCTGGCGGTGTGGCGGCAGCAATGGCGTTTACCAGATAGGGCAAGCGCAGCGGTGTGCTGTCGTCGCGGCTGTGGCCATGGCCAGGCAGGTCGACGATGTGCAGTTCAACGTGCGGCGCAAGCCGTTCGACCAGCGGTGCGAAGATGCCGCCATGCAATGCCCAGCCGTGGATCAGGACCAATGCCGGTCCACTGCCGGTGACGTGGATATGCATGCTTATGACAACCGGATCAGGCGTTGACCGTGTTCAACGAGCGCTGATAAAGCACCACGTCGCGGGCACGGGCGATGGCATCGACCAGCGTTTTGACCTGCTCGATGCTGTGCAGCGCCGACAGAGTCACGCGCAGCCGCGCCTTGCCTTCGGGCACGGTGGGCGGGCGGATCGCGCCGACCAGGAAGCCGGACTGCTCCAGCGTTGCCGACAGCGCCATCACGGTGGATTCGTCACCGCACAACAGCGGCTGGATGGGCGTTTCCGACGGCATCAATTCCAGCCCTTGGCAGCGTGCGCCGTCGCGGAAGGCGGCGATCAGCTCGGTGAGTTTTTCGCGGCGCCAATGGTCGCGGCGCGCCAGTTTCACCGCCGCCAGCGAGGCAGCTGCTTGCGCCGGCGGCAGGGCGGTGGTGTAGATGTACGGGCGCGCGGTTTCGGCCAAGTGTTGGATCAGTGCTTCATCGCCCAGCACCACCGCGCCGTGACCGCCGAGCGCCTTGCCCAGCGTGGCCAGCTGCAACGGCACTTCATTCACGCCCAGGCCGGCAGCGGCGACACAACCCCGGCCGTGTTCGCCCACGACACCCACGCCGTGTGCGTCATCCACGTAGAACAGCGCCTCCTGCATGCGCGCCACCAGCGCCAGCGAGCGCAGTGGGGCGATGTCGCCATCCATGCTGAAGACGCCGTCGGTGATCAGCATGGCTGCGCCGTCGGCGGTGTTCTTGAGCTGGCGCATCGCGCCTTCGCTGTCCAGGTGCGGGTAGCGGCGCAGGCGGCAGCCGGCCAAGCGGCTGGCGTCGAGCAGGCTGGCGTGGTTGAGGCGGTCCTGCACGCAGACATCGGTGTCCTCGTTCAGCAGCGCCTGCTGCACGGCCAGGTTGGCCATGAAGCCGCTGTCGAACAACAGCGCACGCGGATAGCCGAGCCAGTCGGCCATTTCACGTTCGAGCTGCTGGTGCAGGGTGTGGTGGCCGCAGACCAGATGCGAGGAGGTGCTGCTGGCGCCTTCGCGCGATGCCGCGTCCTGCAGTGCAGCCACCACCTCGAACTGTTGCGACAAGCCCAGGTAGTCGTTGCTGCAGAAGCCAATCAGCGAGCGGCCGTCGATCTCCAGGCGCACGCCATCACGCCGGCTGATGATGCGCCGGGTGCGGATGCGGCCCTGAGCGAGCCGCAGCTTGCGCTGGTGCTGGATGCGTTCGTGGAGATCAGGACGGGCCATGGGCTGGGTTCATGGTCGGGCGGGCGGCTAGCGTACCCGGTTGCTGGCGGGAAATCCTGTGACCGGGCGGGGCTGCCGGCGGGCCGTCAGGCGCTGTGTGCGCAGGCCGGGGCAATGTCCAGATGTACGGTGCCGGGGTGGTCGTGGTCGTCGGCATCCACGGTGATGGCCATCGGCTTGATGCCCAGCCGGGCGAACAGGGCCTGGTCACGCTCGGTGTCCGGGTTGCCGGTGGTCAGCAGCTTTTCGCCATAGAAGATGGAGTTGGCACCGGCCACGAAGCACAGTGCCTGCAGCTCGTCGCTCATGCTCTCGCGGCCGGCCGACAGACGCACCATCGAGCGCGGCATGACGATGCGGGCCACGGCGATCATCCGCACGAACTCGAACGCGTCCAGTTCGGCGCTGCCATGCAACGGGGTGCCGGCCACCTGCACCAGCCGGTTGATCGGCACCGAATCCGGGTGCGCCGGCAGGTTGGCCAGGGCCAACAGCAGGCCGACACGGTGGTCGCGGGTCTCGCCCATGCCGACAATGCCGCCGCAGCAGGTTTTCAGGCCGGCATTGCGCACGTGTTCCAGCGTATTCAGCCGGTCCTGGTACTGGCGGGTGTGGATGATGGAATCGTAATAGTCCGGCGCGGTGTCCAGATTATGGTTGTAGTAGTCCAGCCCGGCCTCTTTGAGCGCCTGGGCCTGGTGGCCTTCCAGCATGCCCAGCGTGGCGCAGGTCTCCAGCCCCAGCGCCTTCACCTCCTGGATCATCGCTGCCACCTTGGGGATGTCGCGGTCCTTGGGCGAGCGCCAGGCTGCGCCCATGCAGAAGCGCGAGGCACCGGCCTGCTTGGCGGCGCGGGCGCGGGCGACCACGCTGTCGGTGTCCATCAGCTTCTGCGCATCCACGCCGGTGTCATAGCGCTGGGCCTGCGGGCAGTAGGCGCAATCTTCCGGGCAGCCGCCGGTCTTGACCGACAGCAGGGTGGAGACCTGGACTTCCGCCGGATCGAAATGCAGCCGGTGCACGCTGGCGGCGCGGTGGAGCAGGTTGGGGAAGGGCAGATCGAACAGCGCCTGCAGCTCTTCGCGGTTCCAGTCGTGGCGGATGACAGCGGACATCGGTGTTACCTGACGGTTGGGTCAATGGAAGCGGCGCAGTCTGGTAAGCATGGATGAAGCTGTCAACCTTTGTGATTCTGGATTGGTTTACAGGGCGCGTGCGCGGATGTCGGCCTGGCTGTTCCCGCCGCGTTGTCTGGTGTGCGCCGAAGCCGGCCTGCCGGGCTGGGATCTATGCGCGGCCTGCAAGGTTGGCCTGCCGTATTCGCTGGCCAGTTGTTGTCGTTGTGCGCTGCCGTTGGCCCTGGCCGATGATGCGCGGATATGCGGTGCCTGTCGGCAAGGCAACTCGCCGTTGAACGAAGTGCGCGCGGCCTTTATCTATGCCGCGCCGGTGGATGGCCTGCTGCGCCGGTTCAAATTTCATCAGGATCTGGCGGCGGGGCGGCTGTTGGTCCGCCTGATGCGGGCTCGGCTGGCGCAGGCCGAGCGCCCGGCTGTGATGGTGCCGGTGCCTTTGCACCGGTTGCGGTTGCGGCAGCGTGGCTACGATCAGGCGCTGGAACTGGCGCGGCCGCTGTCGCAGGCGTTGGGCGTGCCGTTGTGGCAAGGGTTGCAGCGCGTACGCGCCACTGCGCCGCAATCGGAGCTGGATGCCGTTGCGCGCCGGCGCAACCTGCAGGCCGCGTTCGCCGTGGCGGGCCCGGTGCCAGGCCACGTGGTGCTGGTGGACGATGTGATGACCACCGGCGCCACCTTGCAGGCGGCGGCCAGCGCATTGCGTCGAGCGGGGGTGGGGCGGGTGGATGCCTGGGTATGCGCGCGCGTGCCTTGAGCACACGGTCGCAACGTCCTGCGCGCTACGCTCACGGCGATGGATACGATTTCAATGCAGAAGTAAAAGGAGCAATGACATGAAGGTAACGACAGGTTTCCCGCCGGGCTCGCTGTTCAACGCGCTGTCGCGCAATTGGTGGGTGGTGCTGCTGTTCGGCCTGTTTGCGGTGGTGTTTGGTGTGCTGGCGATCATGGCACCGGTGCGCACCGTCGCCATACTGGCGTGGTGGTTGGGGATCATGGCTGTCGTTGAGGGCGTGGTGGTATTGATCGCTGCGATCAAGGGAGCGGCGCCGGTATCGCGCGGCTGGGCGGTGTTTTACGCGCTGGTCTCCATCGCCTTTGGCGTGCTGGCCATTCTCAACCCGCTGGCCACCGCAAGCGTGCTGCTGTTGTTTGTTGCGGCTTGGCTGGTGGTGGGCGGTATCTACCGCATCGTGTTCGCCATCCGCGTGCGCAAGCAGATTGAAGGTGAGTGGCTGTTGATCGTCAGCGGCCTGCTGGCGGTGGCGTTGGGCGTGCTGTTTGCCCTCAACCCGCTGTCGGGATTGGTGGTGGCCTCGCTGTGGATCGGCGTGTTGGCCCTGATCTACGGCGTGCTGCAGATCATTGTCGCGTTCCGGCTGCGGTCGCTGGGCAAGGCCTGACGTTGCATGACATTGCATGAAGAAGCCCGCCTTTCGGCGGGCTTCTTTGTATCAGCGGAGATATTGGCTGGCGAGGATGCCGACAAACAACGCGGCGCCGACCCAGTTGTTGTGCAGGAAGGCCTTGAAGCACGGCTCGCGCTCGCGGTTGCGGCAAAGCCAGAACTCATAGACCACCATCACCAGCGCCACGCCCATGCTTGCCCAGTAGGCCAGGCCCAGTTCCGCGCGCTGGCCCACCAGAGCCATTGCTGCAAAGAACAGGGCATAGAGAATGCCCTGGATCACCAGGTCCAGATCGCCAAACAAGATGGCAGTGGAATGCGAGCCCACCTTCAGGTCGTCGTCGCGGTCGACCATGGCGTACCAGGTGTCGTAGGCGGTGGACCACAGGATGTTGGCGGCATACAGCAGCCAGCCCAGCACCGGTACCTCACCCTGCACGGCGGCAAACGCCATGGGGATGCCCCAACCAAAGGCCATGCCCAGGTAAACCTGCGGCAGATGCGTGTAGCGCTTCAGATAGGGGTAGCTGGCCGCCAGAAACACGCCGATGAAGCTCAGGCCGATGGTCAGCGCGTTCATCGTCAACACCAGCGCGAACGCCACCAGCATCAGCCCGGCAAACAGTGCCAGCGCCTCGCGCCCGGAAACCGCACCGGTGGCCAGCGGCCGTTCCTTGGTACGTTTGACGTGCGGGTCCAGCCAGCGGTCGGCGTAATCATTGATCACGCACCCGGCCGAGCGGGTCAGCCAGACACCGGCGGTGAACACGAACAGCGTCCACAGCTTTGGCAGGCCATCACTGGCCAGCCAAAGCGCCCACCAGGTGGGCCACAGCAGCAGCAAGGTGCCGATCGGGCGGTCGGCGCGCATCAATTTCCAGAAGTGCCCGAACCGCGAGGAAGTACTGGCGGCCGGTGGGGTGTGGGGGAGACGGCTCATGCTGCAAAGGGTAACAGTTGCGCCCTTGCGGGCTGCTCTGAGGCGCTGTTTCCACGCCGGGTGCAGACCTGCGCGCGCTTTGCCGCTAGAATGCGCGTCCGTCCGGTATTACCGGCCGGTTCCCACTGCGCTCGTAGCTCAGCCGGATAGAGTAGTGGCTTCCGAAGCCATTGGTCGGGGGTTCGAATCCCTCCGGGCGCACCAGATTTGTGCCAGCCGAGTGCTGGCAACGCCAGAATGCCCCGCCAGCCGGGGCATTCTGCTGTTTGGTCGGGTGATCGCCTGAGCATGCGTACGGCTTCAGCGAGCCTGGGCCCGCTGCGACGAGGCAAGAGTGTCTACGGCGACTTTTGTGGGTGACCAAGTTGGCCGGGGGATTACCGCTGCAACCGGGCCTGCACTGGATGTGGAGAAGACGCTTCGCTGCTCACTCTCCAATTCTCCGGCTGCAGCGAGATGTTGTTGAGGCGTGCTGCTGCCGATACGGCGCGGCAGGCGAAAAGCGACAAGCGACTGCCGAAGATCCTTTCATCCATTTCGCGCGTTCGAATCCGTCGCCATACGCTTTTGGCTGCAGAAATTCTGCGCATTCGTGCTTGGGTTGGTGTTGAAGAGCTTGGCTATAACGCGAGAGGCAGTTAGCTGTACCAAGAATTCCTTGGGTACATGCGCGAGCGGTTGAGCGGGGATCCGGCGGCGGCTGACGCGTAAAAGCGTCATCTCGATGACGGAATCGACGGCATTGGTGCAACGACGTGTTGTTATAAATGGAACGCGTATATTCCGTGAAACCCTCACTTCGCATTGGAGCAGATGCCCTGCATGCGCGGGCGCCCGTTATTTGGCTGCTCTTTCCTGATGCGCCATTCCAAGCCATCGTGCGGGTTGTGGTTGAGGCGCCTCGTCTTGGTGACGCGGTGTCATCGAAAACCATGGTTGTTCAAAAACGGAACATATTATTCATCGTGATTCAGTCGTTTCAATCCACTGCATCACCGCATCGAAAATAAACTCACTGTCGACAGAAATTCGCGGAGACGATGACATCGATGTCCCGTTGTGTCGATCACTGTCCAGTATTGAAACAGAAATAAAATTTGCACGTTGGTTACAACGCTTGCAAGTGAAGTATGCGTGAAACAAATGATGAAAAAAACGCCAAAAACAGTTTCTGCGCGCCGCGTGGAGTGGTGATGTGAAAAACGGCGGTAGCCGCCATTTCGTGCATGTAAAACTGTGACGCAGGTACAGTTATAAAGGACAGTATTTGCACGCGCAGCAAACTCCCCATACGTGTCATTCGTATGTAGAGAATGTGACTACGCCGCTGTGCGCAGTCGTCGCCAGCGAAGCGTTTCGATCTCTGGACATTCTCCCGTTACGGAAGACCATGGCACTCGCATCCCCCTCTATTTCACTGGCTGAGAAAGTCGCCACCGACATTGGCCGCCAGATTCTGTCTGGTGTTCTCAAGCCCGGTGACAAGCTGCCGTCATTACGTGAGTACGCGCGTTTGAATGGCTATTCCAAGAACACCGTCATTGCGGCATTTGATCTGCTCAGTGAACGCGCCATGGTGCATGCACATCACGGCAAGGGCTTTTTTGTGCGGGGCATGGACACCCATGTTGAGCGCAACGAAGACGACGAGCCCGCCGGCTACAACCGGGCGATTGATGCGATCTGGTTGATGCGGCAACAGGCATTGCGTGAACCGGGAAGTTCGCATCTGGGTGACGGCTTTCCGCCGGTGGAGTGGTTGACCGACATGCGGCTGGACCGCTTCCATCGGCAGATCACCCGCTCAGGTGTGGCCAGCCTGTTCCGTTACGGCAACCGCTACGGTTACCTGCCGCTGCGGCAGCACCTGGTCCGCCGTTTGGCCGGTTATGGCATTGAAGTGGGGCCGCGCCAGCTGGTCACCACCTTTGGTGCCAACCATGCGCTGGACCTGGTCACCCGCTGCCACGTTCACCCCGGTGATGCGGTGCTGGTGGAAGAACCGGGCTATTTTCCGCTGTTCGGCAAACTGCGCATGCAGGGTGCAGACCCCATCGCGATTCCGCGTCTGGTGGATGGGCCCGACCTGGCTGCCCTGGAGGTTGCACTCCAGCAGACCAAGGCGCGCGTGTTCTTCATGCAGGCGTCCGGTCACAACCCGACTGGCACGGACATCTCCGAAGCGGTAGCGCAGCGGCTGGTGCAGTTGGCACGCAAGCATGACCTGCTGATCGTGGAAAACGATTCACTGGCCGATTTCAAAGCCAACTCTGTGCCGCGCATTTCAGCGCTCACCCAGCTCAAGAACACCATCTACATCGGCAGCTTTTCAAAATCAGTTTCGGCCGCCTTGCGGGTAGGTTTCATCGCTGGCGACAGCGAACGCGTGGAGCAGCTGGCAGACGTGAAGATGTTGCTGCACGTGGGCAGCAGTGAGTACGCCGAGCGTGTGCTGGAAGCAATTCTGCGCGAAGGCAACTTTCTGCGGCACGTCAAACGGCTGCAGGATCGTCTGCGCGATTCCACCCAAGCGGGGTTGGAGATACTGCGTGGGTTTGGCGCAACGGTGTACGCAACGCCGGAGCAGAGCCTGTATCTGTGGGCACGCTTCCCGGGCATCAATGACACCCGTCAGCTCACCACAAAGATGATGTCGCGAGGTGTGGTGTTGGCGCCTGGTGCGTTCTTCAATCTGAACACCGAGCGGCTCTCGCCGTGGACGCGTTTGAATGTGGCGTACTTGAACGACCCGTTGTTCACCAGCAGCCTGTCTGAAGAGTTGGAACATGCGGCGCGGATGACCACCTCGCGGATTGGCACTGGCCTGTTCACACCGCCGGAGTGGTCGCTGTAATCGGCGGCGTCATGCCCAGTCGGACAGCGACAACTTCAGCTCGGCCTCCAGGCCTTTGGCCGAACGCAGCGGCACGGTGAAGATGTTCGGTGCCTGTTGGGCAATGCCGATGGCGGTGTTGCGCGCGGCATCCAGCTCGGCCTCGTTTTTGGGGCCGCCGGACCACTGGTCGTCGCTCCACACATAACGCAGGCGCCAGCTGCCGTCTTCGGCAGGCCGGGCGAACAGTACCAGCGTGTTGCGGAACAGGAACTCGCCGGGGATGTGGCTTTTCAGGAACAGCGCACCCTCCACCTGATAGCCGGCGTTGGTGACCGCCAGGTTGATGGAGAAGGCGATCTCGCTGCCGGCGGTGATTTTGCGGCTGTCCAGGAATACCGAGAACAACACCGGCGAACGTGCCTGCGCACGGATGCTGCCGTCATCGTTGAACATCTCGCTGTACTGACGGCGGATCGCGCATTGGTTGGCTTCCGTGCGTGAGGTCAGTTCGTAGGTGTAGGCGCCGCGCGGTGCGACCGTGGCCTCGATGTAGTACGCCGATTCAATTTTTTTGCCACGTTTGCGTGCGGCCTCTATCTCCGGCGGGAACGGCAGGGCTTTGATGTCCAGCTGCGCGGTGGCGCAGGTGTCGCCGAACAGAAAACGCACCAGATTCTGATAGCCCTCCTCGGAGTTGACGATGCCGAAGTAGCCACTGTGGCTGCGGTTGACGAAGGCGCGCGGCGCGCCTTCCACGTAAGCATTGGCAATGCGCACCAGACCATCGCTCAGCGAACCCACCGCGAACGACGACAACCCGTGCGCGGCGGCATAGTCGCGGCTGTTGGTGCCGATCAGGCAGAACATCCGTTCCGGCGGGAACCCTGAATCACCCAGCGTATTGACCTTGTCCTTGGGCACCTTCAGGTATTTGCCCATGGTGCTGCGGTTGAAGTTGTTCATATCGTTGATCGACAACAGGTTGGGCACGTTGATGCCGGCGATGTCGATGCCGTTGTGCGGCGTGGCATAGGTGAACACCTTGTCCACCATCGCCCGTGCCTCGGCGCTGGCCACTTCCGGGTTCTGCAGCAGGCAACGGCAGATCAAACCGCCCATCGAGTGGGCCACCAGATAGACGCGGAACGCCTTGCGCATGGCTGCGTTGGTGCCGCAGATGCTGTCGCGCAGTTCAATAATGCGTCGGCCCAGGCTGGCCGCCGCGTCGGCGATGCTCGGGGTTTTGCCATCACCAAATGCCGGGTCGGCCGGATCGTAATAACGATGAATGACGATGCAGCGCGGCGAGATGCGGCCGCGTCGTTCGGCGCCGAACTCGTACACATCACGGTAGTTGTGGTCCTTCATCAGCCGTATCAGCGGTGACTCGAACACGAACTTCACGATGGAGCCGTCCTGCGCCTGGCGCATCTTGGTCGAGCCGGCCTCAAAGCCCATGAACGGCGTGGAGGTGGTTTCCACGATCTCATCGCGGGTCATGGCGTAGCCACGCACATAGATGATCGGGAAGTACGGACGTTCGATGCGTTCCATGGCGGAGTCCTTGAGCCTGCGCGGCCTCTGCGCCCCATGCACAGGTGCGTACTTGCGCTGGCAATGGACGGATGATGCACCTCAATCGTCTTGCTGGCTGCGATCCAGTTGGCGATAGCCGATGGCTTCGGTCAGGTGGCTGCGCTCGATGTCGGCCTTGTCGTCAAGATCGGCGATGGTGCGGGCAACGCGCAGGATACGGTGCATGGAGCGGGCCGAGAGCTGCAGGCGGTCCATCGCCTTTTCGAGCAGATCGTCGTCCGCCGGGGACAGCGCGCAGTCGTGCAGGGTCTGCGCCTGGTTGAGATTGGCGTTGGCCGTGCCAGCGCGTTGCAGCTGCCGGGCGCGGGCCTGCGCAACCCGTTCGCGCACGCAGGCGCTGCTCTCCCCGGCAGGCGCATCGCCACGCAGGGCCGCCGGCGCCAGCCGGGGCACCTGCAGATGCAGGTCAATACGGTCCAGCAGCGGCCCGGAGATGCGCGCGCGGTAACGGTCAATGGCATCGCGCGAGCAACGGCAGCGGCCACTGCTGTCACCGGCCCACCCGCAAGGGCACGGGTTCATGGCGGCGACCAACTGGAAGCGCGCCGGAAACTCGATGCTGCGGGCTGCGCGTGAAATGGTGACCGAGCCCGATTCCAGTGGCTCGCGCAGCACCTCCAGGGCATGCCGGTTCCACTCGGGCAATTCGTCCAGAAACAGCACGCCGTTGTGCGCCAGCGATATCTCGCCGGGACGCGGATGCGAGCCGCCGCCGACCAAGGCCACCGCGCTGGCGGTGTGGTGCGGAGACCTGAAGGGACGTTGCCGCCAGCGCGCCGCATCCACACCACGACCACTGACCGAGGCGATGGCGGCCGCCTCCAGCGCTTCGGCTTCGCTGGCCTCGGGCAGGATGCCGGGCAGACGGGACGCCAGCAGGGTTTTGCCGCAGCCGGGCGAACCCAGCAGCAACAGGTGATGACCACCGGCGGCGGCAATTTCCAGCGCACGGCGCGCCTGCAGCTGACCGCGCACATCGGCCAGGTCCGGCTGCGCGACGGTCTGCACGGGCGGCAACTGCGCGATGGGCAGCACTTTGTCGCCGGCCAATGCCGCGCAGACTTCCAGCAGGGTGCGGGCGACTTTGATGCTGGCGTGTTGGGCCAATGCGGCTTCACCGGCATTGGCCGCCGGTACGATCAGTGTGCGTTGCTCGGCCGCGGCCGCGATGGCCGCAGGCAGGGCACCATCCACCCCGCGCAGTTCGCCGGTAAGCGCCAGCTCGCCGATGAATTCATGGCCGGCCAGGGTGGCGCGGTCGATCTGACCACTGGCGGCAAGGATGCCCAGCGCGATGGGCAGATCGAAACGCCCGCCTTCCTTGGGCAGGTCGGCAGGCGCCAGGTTGATGGTGATGCGCCGTGCGGGGAATTCAAACTGGGCGCAAAGCAGGGCGGCGCGCACACGGTCGCGCGATTCGCGCACTGCCGCTTCGGGCAGGCCGACGATCTGCGTGGAGGGCAGGCCACCGGACAGGTGGACCTCCACCTGCACCGCCGGCGCGTGCACGCCCGCTCGGGCGCGGCTGTGCACCAAGGCCAGGCTCATGGCCCGGCTCAGGCGTTGGGCGGGGTGGGGGTGCGGTTTTCCAGTGTGGCGACGGCCTGTTCCAGCGCGTCGAGCTTTTCGCGGGTGCGCAGCAGCACGGCGCGCTGCACTTCAAACTCCTCGCGGGTGACCAGGTCCAGCTTGGTCAGCCCTGCTTGCAGGGCGGATTTGAAGGTGGCCTGCAGTTCCTCGCGGGAATCACGCAGCCCCCGCGGCACCAGGTCGCTGAGGCGACGGGCGAGTTCATCAATGTGGTTGAGGTCGATCATGGCAGGTCTCCGCAGGGGTCGGCCGAGCCTATAGGGCCTGGCTTTTGCGGCGCATCAGCGTCCGTAATGGTCAGGCGTAAGGATAAGCCGTAACGTCAGTGCTGACACGCACGCGTCGATGCTCAAGTCCCCGCGCGTCCAAGGTATCCTGCCCGCAGAATCCCAGAGGAAGACCCCCGATGAAGATGATCATGGCCATCGTCAAACCGTTCAAACTGGACGACGTGCGTGAAGCGTTGGCAGAGCGCGGCGTGGCCGGCATCACCGTCACCGAGGTCAAGGGCTTTGGTCGGCAGAAGGGCCACACCGAGTTGTACCGGGGCGCCGAGTACGTGGTCGACTTTCTGCCCAAGGTGAAGATTGAAGTGGCCGTCACCGATGCGCAGGCCGACGAGGTGGTGGAAGCCATCGTCAAGGCCGCTGGCACCGGCAAGATTGGCGACGGCAAGGTGTTTGTCTACGACCTAGGCAGCGTGGTGCGCATCCGCACCGGTGAAGTGGACGCCGACGCGCTCTGATCCATTGGCGGCGTCAGCCGTCAATCAACCGTGACGCTTGATGCGCCGGTACAGCCGCTTCCAGGTACGGCGCAGGCGCTGCACCCAGCCCGGCTCAGCCAGCAGTGCGGCCTGCTCAGCGGATGGGCGCTGACCGGTGAGGCGCTGGCGCATTTTCACCAGGTTTTTCATGTCGCTGCGGCGCAGCTGGCGGGTCACCGGGGTGTTGCGCAGCCAGCGCGGCCAACGCAGTGCCGAAGTGAAATCCAGCAGCACCGGCACCCCGGCGCTGACCATGACGTTGGTGCCGTGCAGATCGTTGTGGGTGATGCCGGCGGCATGCAGGCGCGCCAATGCGCCCTGCAACTGATCAAACACTTCCTGGCTCACGCCCTGGACGCTGGCGGTGAGGGTGTCGCCGGGAATGTATTCCATGCCCAATGCCAGGCCACCCAAGGTGCCGAGCAGCGCAGGGGCGTGCTTCCATCCCCGCAGACGGCGCAGCACCTTGGCTTCATGGCGCACCAGCAGGCGCGCCACCGGTGACAACGGCGTGCCCTGGTAGCGGCGATAGTCTTTGATGACGGCCGGACGGCCTTCAAGCTGAATGCGGTAAACGTCCGGTTCGAGCAGGCGTTCGCCACGCTTGAGCAATTGACTGGCAGGAACGATGGGCGCGCTGCCATCGAAAGTGGGCAATGTGTTCATGAATACCTTCCTGACGCGGCGGGCGCGGAAAGCGTCGTGAAATGCCGGTCTTGCGGTGCCCGTGTGGGGGCGGGGATGTGTCGCGAATTATAAAACTGAACAGTACGGCAATTGCTGAATGTCAAAAAAATGTAGGAAAATTGCGGCAGAAAGCAGCGTTACAGATACGTAACCTTTCGCCGGCAGCTGCCGACCTCATGTTTGCCCGCACCTGGTAACCACGCGAGGGCGCGTGGTTGAACGAGCGCTCCCCCCTCACTCCTGACTCCGGCCACGGCCGGGAGAGTCGAATGATCAAACTCGTGCTGGCAGCGCTGTTCGTGGCCTGCGTGCTGTACATCCATTTCCGCGGCAAGGTGCGCGCGCGCTGGTCGCGACAGTTGTTGGACCATTCCAGCTTCATGGCGCCGATCAACGTGGTGATGTACCTGTTCTCCAAGGTGCCGACCACGCCGTTCCTGGACCCCGGCAAGGAGTTCCCACAGCTGGAACTGCTGCGTCAGAACTGGCAGGTAATCCGCGACGAAGCGGTGGCCCTGCGCGATGCCGAAAAAATCGCCGCCGCCAGCAGCTTCAACGACGCCGGTTTCAACTCGTTTTTCCGCCGAGGCTGGAAGCGCTTCTATCTGCGCTGGTATGGCCCCTCGCACCCGTCGGCCAAGGCGTTGTGCCCGCAGACCGTGGCGCTGATCGAGGCGATCCCGGAGGTGCGCGCAGCGATGTTCGCGCAGTTGCCGCCGGGCAGCGAGCTGCGCCCGCATCGTGACCCGTTCGCCGGTTCGCTGCGCTTGCACCTGGGCCTGAGCACGCCCAATGACGATGGCTGCTACATCGAGGTGGATGGCATCCGCAAAAGCTGGCGCGATGGCGAATGGATGATGTTCGACGAGACGTATATCCACCACGCGCATAACGAGACCGACCAGGATCGGGTGATTCTGTTCTGCGACATCGCCCGCCCGCTGCGTTTTGGGTTACCGGCATTGTTCAACCGCGCCGTGGCGGCCACGCTGCTGGCCGGCGGCGCCTCGCCGAACCTTCCGGGCGACCCTACCGGCGGCGTCAACAAAGCATTTGGCGGCGTCTACAAGCTTCGATTGAAGGCCAAGACCTTGCGCGCCCGCAGTGCGTTTGCTTACCACGCCATCAAGTGGGGCCTGGTGGTGACGGTGATTGCGGGCATCTGGGCGTTGTAGGCCGGTTTTTGTGCTGGGAATTTAGAGATCCCCCTCTCCCCAACCCCTCTCCCGCCAGGGGAGAGGGGCTCTAAAGCTGCAGTTGCCAGCATCGCTTCAACTTGTCGTGCGTTAAGCCCCTCTCCCCTGGCGGGGTGAGAGGGGCGGCTTGCGAACCACTGGTTCGCTGCCCATCGAACGCCCTTGCGCCAGCGCAAGGGCTGGGGCGCAGAGCGGGGGTTGGGGAGAGGGGGAGCCTTTCGCAAAAAAAACGCCGCGATCCCTCGGGAATCGCGGCGTTTTTCAGGGTGAACGCATACTGCGCGCTCACAACGTCTCCGTTTCCAGAACCGCTGTGCTTACTCGCCCAGCGCCTTGGCCACGAACGGCGGGCTGACCAGCACGCCGGTGTGCAGCGGTGCGGTGTAGTACAGCGTGTCGAACGGCTTGGCGGCGGCGTCTTCCTGGCGGAAGCCGAAACCAAAACCGGCCTGCTTGCTGGCCACCGTCACCGACCACCAGCCGGTCGGGTAGCACGGCTGCGGGAACGGCAGGGTCTTGAACGACTGGAAGCCGGCCTTGCCCATTTCCGAACGCATGTCCTTGATGAGGTCCAGCAGCGCCAGCGGCGACTCGCTCTGCTGCACCAGCAGGCCGTCGTCCTTCAACGCGCGGAAGCAGCTCTCGAAGAACGCCTTGTTGAACAGGCCTTCGGCCGGGCCCACCGGGTCGGTGGAATCCACGATCACCACGTCCACGCTGCTCGGCGCGCAGTTGGCCATGTAGGCCACGCCGTCATCGAACAGCAGCTCGGCGCGCGCGTCTCCGTTGCTTTCGCACAGCTCCGGGAAGTACTTCTCAGCCATGCGCGTGACCTGCTCGTCGATGTCGCACTGGGTGGCGCTTTCCACGCCCGGGTGCTTGAGCACCTCGCGCAGCGTGCCGCAGTCGCCGCCGCCGATGATCACCACGCGCTTGGGCGCGGCGTGAGTGAACAGCACCGGGTGGCTGATCATCTCGTGGTAGAAGAAGTTGTCCTTGGTGGTCAGCATCATGGCGCCGTCGATGACCATCAACTTGCCCCAGTCGGTGCTGTCGTAGATCTCGATCTTCTGGAACGGCGACTGCACTTCGTCCAGCTTGCCGTTGATGCGGAAGCCAATGGACGAGCCGGTCGGCTGGAAGTGTTCGGTGAACCAGTTTTCGTTGGAGGTCATGATGATTCCTGAGTGCAATGAATTCTTGCTTCTCCCGCAGGGGGAAGCTGCCCCAAAGGGGGCGGATGAGGGCAGGGACGAGGCTGCCACAGCAGGATTTCGTCCGTAACCTCGCCCTCGGGCCCGGGTCCGTTAAGGCCGGGGGAAGGCGCGGCCGCGGATTGTAACGGAGCCTTGCCCCACAGGCGTTAGAATGCGCGTCCTATTTATCCACAGCTGAGAGTTGCTACGCCGATGAGCGATTGGTCCCTCGACCAGGCCCGCAAGACCTATTCGATTCCGCATTGGTCCGACGGTTATTTCGATGTTGATGCCGCAGGGCACATCGTGGTGCGCCCTGCCGGGGCCCAAGGGGCGGCGGTTTCGTTGCCGCAGATCGTCGATTCGGCACGCGCTGCCGGCGCAAAACTGCCGCTGCTGGTGCGCTTCCCGGGCATTCTGGGGCAGCGCCTGGGCAAGCTGCAGAACGCCTTCGCGCAGGCGCAGGCCGACTGGGATTACCCGGGCGGCTACACGGCCGTCTACCCGATCAAGGTGAACCAGCACCGTGGCGTGGCAGGCACCCTGGCCAGCCACCACGGCGAGGGTTTTGGTCTGGAAGCCGGCTCCAAGCCGGAGCTGATGGCGGTGCTGGCGCTGAGCCGGCCGGGCGGGCTGATCGTCTGCAACGGCTACAAGGACCGTGAATACATCCGCTTGGCGCTGATCGGCCGCAAGCTCGGCCTGCAGACCTACATCGTCATCGAGAAGCCGTCCGAGCTGAAGCTGGTGCTGGAGGAATCCAAAGCATTGGATGTGAAGCCGGGCATCGGCGTGCGCATGCGCCTGGCATCGCTGGGTGCGGGCAAGTGGCAGAACAGCGGTGGCGACAAGGCCAAGTTCGGCCTGTCACCGCGGCAGCTGCTGGACCTGTGGAAGGCACTGCGTGACACCGAGTACGCCGACTGCCTGAACCTGCTGCATTTCCACATGGGCAGCCAGATCAGCAACGTGCGCGACATCGCCAACGGCATGCGTGAAGCCACGCGCTACTTCGTGGAGCTGTCGCGGCTGGGTGCCAAGATCAGCCACGTCGATGTCGGCGGCGGCTTGGGCATTGATTACGAAGGCACCCGTTCGCGCAGCTACTGCTCGATCAACTACGGCCTCAACGCGTATGCCAGCAACATCGTGCAGCCGCTGGCCGAAGCCTGCGAGGAGCACGGGCTGACGGCGCCGCGCATCATCACCGAGTGCGGCCGCGCCATGACCGCGCACCACGCCGTGTTGATCGCCAACGTGGCCGAAGTGGAGCAGGCCGCAGAAGGCCGCGTGCCCGAAGCGCATGACGACGAGCCGGCTGCCGTCCGCCACCTGCGCGAAATTCACGAGGAACTCGACCAGCGCCCGGCGGTGGAGTTGTTCCAGGAGGCGCAGCATTTCCATGCCGAAGGTTTGGCCGCCTATGCACTGGGCCAGATCGACCTGCCGCAACGCGCACGCATCGACGACCTGTTCTACGCCATCGCCAATGCCGTGCGCGCGCGCCTGAGCTACGACGAAAAGAGCCACCGCCCGGCACTGGATGAATTGAACGATCGTCTGGTGGACAAGTATTTCGTCAACTTCAGCGTGTTTGAATCCATCCCCGATGCGTGGGCGATTGATCAGGTGTTCCCGATCGTGCCGATCGAGCGCCTGAACGAGCGCCCGGACCGTCGCGGTATCGTCGCCGACATGACCTGCGATTCCGATGGCATGGTCAAAACCTACGTCGAGAACGAGAGCCTGGACAGCTCGCTGCCGCTGCATTCGTTGAGCCACGGTGAGAGCTACCGCATCGGCTTCTTCTTGGTCGGTGCGTATCAGGAAATCCTCGGCGACATCCACAACCTGTTCGGCGACACCGACGCGGTGGAAGTGGTGGCCGACGCCGATGGTTATGCCATCACCCAGCAGCGCCGTGGCGACACCACCGACGTGATGCTCGACTACGTGGGCTACAGTCTGGATGACCTGCGCACCTCGTACCGCGAGCGCGTGGCTGCGGTGAATCTGTCAGCCGAGCGTGCAGCCGAGCTGGACGCCGCACTGGAAGCGGGCCTGACCGGTTACACGTATCTGTCGGATGAGCCGCTGGGTTGATCGTCACTGCCTGCCGGTAAAACCAACGACGCTGCGCCGGGTAACCTGCGCGGCGTTTTTGATTACGGCGTTGAGTGGATTCAGGCGCGCGGCAAGCGCAACGTGGCGCGCAGGCCTTTGCCGGTATTGGCCAGCAGCAATTGGCCGTCATAGCTGTCCACGATGTCGCCGACGATGGCCAGTCCCAGCCCGCTGCTGCCGTCGCGCTCGTCCAGTCGTACGCCTCGCTGCAGCACCTGCTGCAGGGCGTCTTCGGCCAGCCCGGGGCCATCATCAATGACCTCGATGTACAGCTGGCGTGCATCAGCATGTACACGAATGTGGACCGTCTGTTGTGCCCAGCGGCCGGCGTTGTCGAGCAGGTTGCCCAGCATTTCCTCGAGGTCGGCGGCTGCACCGGCAAAACACAGTTGTGCATCGATATCGTCGGCGACGAAGTGGATATCGCGCTCGCTGTGCACACGTTCCATAAGCCGGCACAAGGACTGTACGGCCGGTGCCACCGCGCTGCGTTGATGCCGGTCGGCGGCCATGCCGGCGGCCAGATAGCGATCAATGCTGGCCTGCATGCGCGTGTTCTGTTCGCGTACCGTCTGCCGCCAATGCTCGCCGGGGCCATCGGCTTCGGCATGCAGCACGCTGAGCGGTGCCTTCATCGCGTGTGCCAGATCCTGCGCGCCGGTGCGCGCGCGGTTGACCATGCGTTGATGGTGCGCGAGCAGCGCATTGAGTTCGTCGGCCAGCGGTGCCACTTCACGGCCCAGGCCGTCGCTGCTGATCTGGGCGGCATCGCCATGACGTACCTGTTCAACACGTTTGCCCAGCGCACGCAGCGGGCGCAGCCCGAAGTGCACCTGTGTGACCAGCACCGCCAGCCACGCGGCGATCAGCACCGCCATGGCCATCGCGGTGCGTTGACGGAAGCGGGCAACATCCTGATCCAACTGCGAGCGGTCGCTGGCCACGGTAATCTGCAGCGGCGCGCGGCTACGCGGCAGTTTCACCTGCTGGGTGAGCCCGTAGAGTGGCTGCTGCAGCGGGCCGGTGAAATCCACATTGCTGGCCTGCGTGGGAACGGGCGGGGCCGGCGGATGCAGGCTCTCATCCCACAACGAGCGCGATTGCAGCAGTGCTTGTCCTTCAAGTGTGCTGATCTGCCAATAGCTGCCGGAAAACACACGTTGGAAGCGTGCGTCGTTGGGTTCCTGACGCAGCACCAGCGTGCCGTCGGCGTTGATCTCGGCCTGGGCGAGCACGGTGAGCAGGTCCTGCTGCAGTTGGGCATTCAACCGGTCGCGTGCGGCCTGTTCAAACAAGCGCCCCAGCAGCACGCTGGCCAACACCGACACCAGCACCAGGCCCAGCGCGCCAGACAGCAACAACCGCGCCCGCAGCGACGGTGTCTTCATGCCGGAGCGACCAGCCGCCAGCCTTGGCCGCGCACCGTTTCAATCATCTCCACGCCGAGCTTGCGACGCAGCCGGCCCAGCAGCACATCCAGTGCGTTGGAGTCCGGATCGTAGCCGCCCTCGAACACCTGCTCACCCAATCGTTCGCGGCTGATGACGTTGCCGTTGTGGTGAATGAAATAACTGAGCAGCCGGAATTCCTGCGGGCTCAGTGACAGCGCTTGGCCCTCAAGTGTGAAGCGCCCGGCGTTGAGCTCCAGTTGCAGCGGCCCGCAGTTGAGGTTGGGGCTGGCGTGGCCATTGCTGCGGCGGATGAGTGCACGCAGGCGCAGGATCAGTTCGTCGGCCTGGAAAGGTTTGGTCAGGTAGTCGTCGGCACCGGCATCGAAGCCGGCCAGCTTGTCGTGCCAGCGGCCACGCGCGGTCAACACCAGCACCGGGAAAGCACGGCCGTTGCCGCGCCAGCGTTCGATGATGCTCAGCCCGTCCAGGCCAGGCAGGCCCAGATCAACCACTGCGGCCTGCAGCGCTTCAATCTGCCCGAGTTCTTCGGCCGCGCGCCCATCACTGACATGGGCGACCACATAGCCGGCCTGTTCCAGCAAGGGTTGCAGCCGTTGGGCCAGTTCAAGATCGTCTTCAGCAAGAAGAATCCGCATCAATCGTCCAGTTCGGTCTTCAGCAAAGCACCGCTGCGCGCATCATAGTCGAGCTCGACCACCACGCCGTCGGCACGCAGGATCTCCACCTCGTACACGCCGTCCTCCAGTTCCACCTCCAGCAGCTTGCCGGGGTGACGTTGCAGCGCGTCGCGCACGATGTTTTCCAGTGGCACATAGTGGCCCTGCTGCAGTGCCTGGCGGGCGGTCTGCTGCGCGGCATCCTGGCCATGACCGGTGGCCATGGTCGGGATCAACAGCAGGAGCAACGGCAGGCAGACGCGATACATGGTGGGCCATGACAGGAAGGTGCGCCCAGTAATAGCGCGGCAACCTAACCATTGGCTAACGGCGGTGCCTAAGTTGCTGTTAGGTGCGCGGCGGAGACTGTTCGGGCCGGGCTGATCCGGTAACACGCAAGGAACTCCCCATGTTGAAGTCATTGATCCTCACCGGCGGCATTGTGTTGGCGCTGAGCGCACCGGCCCAGGCGCAGACCCGCTCGCTGGGCTTGGCCGAGGTCGAACAGAAACTGCGCGCCGCCGGCTATACCCAGATCCACGAGATCGAGAAGGACGATGGGCTGTGGGAGGCCGATGTCTCGCGTGGTGACGGGCGTTTCGCCGAAGTGTGGGTGGACCCGGCCAGCGGCGAGATTTTCGACGAGCACGATGGCCGCACCTTGCTGGACAGCCAGCAGGTTCTCGCCCGTGCGGCTGCAGCCGGCCTGCGTGAGATTCACTCGCTTGAACGCGACGGCGCCACATGGGAGCTGGAAGCACGCAACGCACGCAATCAGCGCGTTGAAGTACGCCTCAGCGGATACGACGGCCGCATCCTGCACAGCCAGCGCGACGGCTGGCTGGACTGAGCTGTGCAGCGCAGGAGCAGCCGGATAGGGCTGCTCCCGCAGAGACTCAACCCTGCCGTGCCACTTGGAACCCCGCAAACGACTGGCTGACCGGCATCAGTTCCATGCGGTTGATGTTCAGATGCGGCGGTAATGTGGCCACCCAGAAAATCTGCTCGGCGATGTCCTCTGCGGTCATCGGATTGGCGCCGCCGTACAGCTGATCTGATGCGGCCTGGTTGCCATGCGTGCGCACCAGGGTGAACTCGGTTTCGGCCATGCCCGGCTCCAGCGCGGTGACGCGCACGCCGGTGCCATGCAGGTCGGCGCGCAGGCCCAGCGAGAACTGGCTGACGAAGGCCTTGGTGCCGCCGTAGGTATTGCCGCCCGGGTACGGATACAGCGCGGCGGTGGAGCTGATGTTGATGATGGCGCCACGGCGTGCGATCAGTTGCGGCAGCAGGCGGTGCGTGAGTGTCACCAGCGCAGTGACGTTGGTGTCGATCATGGTGCGCCAGTCTTCCAGGCTGGCGTGCTGTGCGGCAGCAGTGCCTTGAGCGAGCCCGGCGTTGTTGACCAGCAGGTCGATGTCGCGGAAGGCCGGCGGCAATGCGGCCAGTGCCGATTCCATTGCGGCAGCATCGCGGATGTCGAAGACGGCAGCGTGCACTTTGTCTGCACCGAACGCTTCAATCAACGGCTGCAGACGCTCGGCGCGACGGCCGGTGGCAATCACCTTCCAGCCCGCAGCGGCGAAACGACGGGCAGCAGCGGCGCCGAAGCCGGAGGTGGCGCCGGTGATCAAGGCAGTCTTGGACATTGCGGAATCCTTGGGGCAGGGGAGCGGGATTTTCGCACGGAGGCAGCGGCGGGAGAGGAAGGTGAGGCTGGCGGCACACGCAAACGCCAGAGCCAAGGCGTGCCCTCATCCCAACCCTTCTCCCGCAGGCGGGAGAAGGGCTAATGCCAAGGCCAAGGCCAAGGCCAAAGCCAAGGCCAAAGCCAAGGCCAAAGCCACAAAGCCAAAGCCAAGGTCAAAGCCACAAAGCCAAAGCCAAGGTCAAAGCCAAAGCCAAAGCCAAAGCCAAAGCCAAAGCCAAAGCCAAAGCCAAAGCCCCCCAGCTGCGTTTATCCCGGCTACAACGGCACAAACAAAAAACCCCGACATCAACCGATATCGGGGCTCAAGAGTTCCAGAACCATCACCAGCGAACCCCCAGTCGCAATAGCCCCCTTTGAGTAAAAGGGCACGCGCCGACGGGCGCGGGGATGTGGAGAAAACGGGCGGTGTTACTGCGCCTTGATCGCCATCGCCATCGCCTGCAAGCCGCTGCCGTCGAGCTTGGACTTGGCTTCGGCCAGTTCACTGGCGGTGCCATATGGCCCCATGCGCACGCGGTACACGGTGTTGCCGTTGATCTGTGCCGATTCCACACGCGCGGCCAAACCCATCATTGCCAGCTTGGCCTTGGTCGCTTCGGCATCGCCGGAAGCACCAAACGCGCCTGCCTGCAGGATGTAGCGCACGTTGTCGGCCGGGGCTGCTGCAACCGCTGCAGGTGGCGTCTGCGCTGCCGGTTTGGCCGCCGTTTGTGCACTTGCCACCGGTGCCGCCGCAGGCGTGGTGGTGGCAGGGCGCGTCGGCGTGGCTTCACTCACCGGTGCCGGCTGACGTGCGGCTTCGCTGACCGGAGCAGGCAGTGCGGCGACAGTTGCCGGAACCGGCCGGCCTTCCAGTGCCGCCTGCGCGCGCTGTGCCTCGGTCGGCGGGGTGGCCGCCGCAGCGGCACGCGCGACGGCGGCACGACGCTGTTCTTCGGCGCGGGCGCTGGCAGCCAGTTCGGCATCGGACATCTGCACTTCCGTGCCCGGTAGCAGGGTGTAGAAGTCGTACTGCGTAGCCGGCTTTTCCTCGGGCTTGGCGCTGGCGGTGGCCGGCTTGGGAGCCTCCGCGCCCGCGTCAATGTCAGCGTCGCCCACCGGCGCCGGTTGGGCGTCCGGATTGGGTTGCGGGCCTACCCGCAGGAAACCGTCCCCGTCCTTCTTGAACAGGTTGGGTGCCGCCAGGAACACCACGGCCGCGATCGCAGCACCGGCAACCAGCCACACCCATGCAGGTGTGCCGTTGCTGCTGTTGCGTCGCGCCTGACTCTTGCCGCGTCGTGCTGCCATGTTTACCGCGTCTCCTTGACTTACATTTTTTCCGGGGCGTTCACGCCCAGGATGCTCAAACCATTGGCCAGTGTCTGGCGTGCGGCGCAGGCCAGCGTGAGCCGTGCATTACGCGCAGCGGCATCGTCCACCAGCACCTGCGTGCCGTGATACCACGTGTGGAAAGCGTGTGCCAATTCACGCAGATACTGCGCGACCTGGTGCGGTTCCAGTGCGATGCCGGCCGCTTCCACCACTTCCGGGTAACGCGATATCTCGTTCATCAATTCAAGCGAGGCATCGTCGTTGAGCAGGGACAGCGATGACAGACCCTCGGCCTGCGAATAGTCCAGGCCCTTTTCCTGCGCCTGACGCAGCAGCGAGCAGACGCGGGCATGCGCGTACTGCACGTAGAACACCGGGTTGTCGTTGCTCTGCTGGCGGGCCAGGTCGATATCGAAGGTCAGCTGCGAATCGGGCTTGCGTGCGATCAGGAACCAACGCACCGCATCGCTGCCCACTTCTTCAATCAGGTCGCGCAGGGTGAGGTAGCTGCCGGCACGCTTGGACAGCTTCACTTCCTCGCCGCCGCGCATCACCGTCACCATCTGGTGCAGCACGTATTCCGGCCAGCCCTTGGGGATGCCCAGGTCCAGCGCCTGCAGGCCGGCGCGCACGCGCGCCAGCGAGCCGTGGTGGTCGGCACCCAGCTCGGTGATGGCGCGCTCGTAACCGCGCTGCCACTTGCTCAGGTGGTAGGCCACGTCCGGCAGGAAATAGGTGAACGTGCCGTCGGACTTGCGCATCACGCGGTCCTTGTCGTCACCAAAATCGGTGGAGCGCAGCCACAGCGCGCCGCCTTCCTCGTAGGTATGGCCGGAGGTGATCAGTTGCTGCACGGTTTCGGCAACCTTGCCGTCCTTGTACAGCGAGCTTTCCAGGAAGTAGATGTCGAAATCCACGCCGAACGCGGCCAGGTCCAGGTTCTGCTCGTTGCGCAGGTAGGCCACAGCGAAACGACGGATCGAGTCGATGTCTTCGGCGTCCTTGCTGCCAACCACCTGGCTGCCTTCCAGCTCCACGGTCTGGCCGGTGAGGTAAGCCTTGGCGACATCGGCGATGTACTCGCCGTTGTAAGCCTCGGCCGGCCATTGTTCGTCGCCCGGCTTGAAGCCGCGCGCGCGGGCCTGCACCGACTTGGCGAGGTTTTCGATCTGCACGCCGGCGTCGTTGTAATAGAACTCACGCTTGGCGTTCCAGCCATTGGCTTCCAGCACGCGGGCGATGCAGTCGCCGATGGCGCCAGCGCGGCCATGGCCCACATGCAACGGGCCGGTCGGGTTGGCCGAGACGTATTCCACACCCACGCTGCGACCATTGCCGCTCAGGTTGCGGCCGTAGTCTTCGGCTTCCTTGAGCACGCTGACCACTTCACGCTGGTAGGCGGCGGGGGCGAGTTTGAAATTGATGAAGCCGGGGCCGGCGATTTCGACATGGGCAATGTCGTCGCTGGCCGGCAATGCCTCCAGCAGCGCTTGGGCAAGCGCGCGCGGGTTGCTGCGCGCGGCCTTGGCCAGCAGCATCGCCACATTGGAGGCAAAGTCGCCGTGTTCGCGGGTCTTGGGTCGTTCGACCACGAAATCCGGCGGCAGGGTGTCGGCAGGCAAGGTGCCGTTGGCGCGCAAGGCTTCGATGCCTTGGCCGATGAGGGCGCGGAGTTGGGCTTTCACGTGACTATCTGCTTGAAGCGCGGAACTGACCATTTTACCCGACCGCGAGCATGCCCGCCCCGGGGGTGCCGGACTGGGGGTCAGGAATGTCAAAACCGGTGGCTGCCGGGGCTGGCGCCGTTCAGACCCAGCCGCGTGCCGCCAGCGATACCGGCGGGCCGTCGCCAACCACGAAATGGTCCAGCAGACGTACATCCAGCAGCGCCAAGGCCTGCTTCAGGCGGGCGGTGATGGCCCGGTCGGCGGCGGAGGGTTCGGGATTCCCTGACGGGTGATTGTGGCCAACGATGACCGCCGCAGCGTTATGGAACAGTGCCCGGCGCACCACTTCACGTGGATGAACCTCCGCGCTGTCCAAGGTGCCGGTGAACAGCTCCTCGAACGCCAGTGCCCGGTGGCGGGTGTCCAGAAACAGGGCTGCAAACACCTCCTGTAACCGGTGCCGCAGGCGCTGGGCGAAGTAGCGGCCGGCCGAATCGGGATCGGTCAGGCTGGCACCGCGTTCCAGTGCGGCGGCCAGATGACGCTGACCCAGCTCCAGCGCGGCCCGTAGCGCGCAGGCCCTTGCCGGCCCCAAGCCGGGCAGGCGCGCCAATGCGGTGGCATCGCGGTCGAGCAGGGCCCGTAGCGGCCCATGCTGCTGCAACAACGCGCGGGCAGTCTGTACGGCATCACGGCCCGGTAGCCCGGAGCCAAGGAAAATAGCCAGCAGCTCCGCATCGGAAAGCGCGCCGCTGCCCTGTGCCAGCAGCTTTTCACGGGGACGTTCAGCGCGTGGCCAGTCTCGTATATGCATTGCCGAAGGTTGGGCGCTCATGACCAAAAGCGGCATCAGTCCTGACAAACCCTTCGGTTAAGCTAACCATTCTTGTACAGCTAGGAACTCCACCCGTGACCAGCGATTCCCCGACAACCCAGGCGCCCCCCCGGCCGCTGGAGGGACAAAAGCTGCTGTTGTGCGTGGGCGGCGGCATCGCCGCTTATAAGTCATTGGAGCTGGTGCGCCGGCTGCGCGACGCCGGTGCCGTGGTGCAGGTGGCCATGACCGCCGGCGCGCAACAGTTCGTCACCCCGCTCAGCTTCCAGGCCTTGTCCGGCAACCCCACCCGCACCACCTTGTGGGACAGCAGCGCCGAGCAGGCCATGGGCCATATCGAACTGGCGCGCTGGGCCGACCGCATCGTCATCGCCCCGGCCACGGCCGACCTGCTGGCACGGCTGGCCCATGGCAATGCCGATGACCTGGTGACCACGCTGTGCCTGGCCACAACAGCACCGCTGACCGTATGCCCGGCAATGAACCACCGCATGTGGCTGCATCCGGCTACCCAGGCCAACATCGCATTGTTGCGTGAACGCGGTGCGCAGGTGATCGGGCCTGAAGATGGCCCGCTGGCCGAGGGCGAATCCGGCCCCGGCCGCGTCAGCGAAGCGCCCGTCATCATTGCCGCATTGGCCGCCAACCTGTCGCCAAAAGCGCCGGCCAAACCAGGCCGGCTGCAGGGCATGCGGGTGCTGATCAGTGCCGGCCCCACTTACGAAGACCTGGACCCGGTGCGCTACGTGGGCAACCGTTCCAGCGGCAAGATGGGCTACGCCCTGGCCGCCGCCGCCGCCCAGCAGGGGGCGCAGGTGGTGTTGGTCAGCGGCCCGGTGCAGCTGCCTACACCTGCGGGCGTGCAGCGTATTGATGTGCGCTCGGCAGCGCAGATGCGTGATGCGGTGCTGTCGGCACTGCCGGCCGACATCTATATCGGCGCCGCCGCTGTGGCGGATTACACCCCGCGCCAGGTCTCGCCGCAGAAGCTGAAGAAGACCGCTGGCACCCAGACCCTGACGTTGGAACTGGTGCGCACCGCTGACATCCTGGCCGAGGTGGCCGTGCAGGAGCAGGCGCTGAAGCTGGTGGTCGGCTTTGCCGCCGAAACCCACGACGTGGAGAAGTACGCGCGTGGCAAGCTGGCGGACAAACGCCTGGATCTGATCATCGCCAACCAGGTCGGTATTGCCGGCAACGGCTTTGAAAGTGACCAGAACGCTGCCATTGCGTATTGGAACGGCGGCCAACGTGAATTCCCGGGCACTGCCAAGACGCAGCTGGCCCAACAACTGTTGGATCTGATCGCCGAGAGGTTGGACGCATGAGCTTGGACAACGCATTGCAGCCGCTGCAGGTGAAGCTGCTGGACCCCCGTTTTGGCGACACCTGGCCGCTGCCGGCCTACGCCACCGAAGCCAGCGCCGGCATGGATCTGCGCGCGGCCATCGAGACCCCGCTGACGCTGGCACCGGGCGATGCGGCCCTGCTGCCCAGCGGTATCGCCATTCATGTGGCCGACCCCGGTTTGTGCGCGGTGGTATTGCCGCGCTCGGGGCTGGGGCATCGCCACGGCATCGTGTTGGGAAATGGCACAGGTTTGATCGACGCTGATTACCAGGGGCCCCTGCTTATCAGCGTCTGGAACCGTGGCCGCGAGGCCTTCACCATCGAGCCGGGTGACCGCATCGCGCAACTGGTGGTGCTGCCAATTGCACGTGTGAGCCTGCAGGTAGTGGATACTTTCGTGGACAGCGCCCGTGGAACGGGTGGATTCGGCCATACCGGGGTGCGCTGACAGGGGAAATCGCAATGAGCCATGGGAATGAGAGCGGGCGCCCACGCGTCGCGCTGGGTCGTTCAACACCGTTGTTGGCGGTAATGCTGTTGCTGTTGGCGGCATGGTTTGGCTGGAGCACAGTCAGCCAATGGCTGCAGTCGGGTACGGGCGTTGCTTTGGAGCAGGCCCGTGACACGGCCGTTACCAAGCTGCAGAGCGCGGTCGACACGCAGACCGCTCAGTTCACCCGGCAATTGGCGCTGGAGCCGGTTAAAACGGCGCTGGCCAACGGCGATGCCACGGCCACCGCGTTGGCAGTCCGCGACAAGTGGGCTGGCGTGGAAGACGCGCAGGTGTTGGATGCGACGCTGGCAACCGCCTATGCCGACCCGGCAGCCTTTGGTTATTCACGTCTGGCGCTGCTGGAACTGGCCTTGGCCGAGGGCAAGCCGGTCGCACGCGTGGTGCGTGACAACGGCGGCCCGCGCTTCAGCTTGGCCGCGCCGGTGCAGCTGCAGGGCAACGCAGCGGTGGTGTATATCCGCCAGCCGATGACCCGGCTGACCACCGTATTCGACGCGATTGATACCCCATCGCGCGCTTTCCTTGGCCTGCGCCAAGGCGGCTTCACGATCGTGCAGAAGGGCAACAGTGAGCTGGGTGGCGGCGCGGATGTGCTGGCGCGCCCGGTGGGCGAAACCGGCCTGCGCGTGGTGGCCGAATTGCCGGACGTGGCCGCAGGGCCGCTCGGCCTGGGGCTGATTTCAGGCGCGCTGGTGACGGTGTTGCTGGCGGCTACGGCATTGTTGCTGCTGCTCGGCCGCAAGCGCCTGAGCACACTGACGGTCCTACGCAGGAAGGACGATGGTGAGCAGGACACCGGCCTGACCCTGCAGCAATCCCTGCAGCAGGAACCGTTGCCGGTGGCGGCTTCCGCGCGCGCTGCCGGGGACGACACACCGCGCCTGGAGCCGGGCGCCGAGGCGGTGGTGGCAGGCATCTTCCGTGCCTACGACATCCGCGGTGTGGTCGGTACCGAGTTGAACGCCACGGTCGCCACACTCATCGGCCATGCCATCGGCAGCGAGATGCAGGCGCAGGGGCTGCGTGATGTGGTGGTGGGCCGTGACGGTCGTCTGTCTGGCCCGGAACTGGTCGATGGCCTGGTGGAAGGCCTGCGCCGCGCCGGTTGCGATGTGATCGACATCGGCATGGCACCGACGCCGGTGGTGTATTTCGCCAGCTATCACCTGCGTGCGGGCAGCTGCGTGGCGGTGACCGGCAGCCACAATCCGCCGGATTACAACGGCTTCAAGATTGTCATCGGTGGCGAAACGCTGTCCGGCGATGCCATCACCGATCTGTATCGGCGCATCCAGGAGGGCCGTCTGCAGCACGCCGACAACCTGGGCGATCTGCAGCAGCGCGAGGTCATCGCCGATTACGTGCAGCGCATCGCCGATGATGTGCAGCTGGACCGTCCGCTCAAGGTGGTGGCCGATGCCGGCAATGGCGTGGGTGGCGCGGTGGCGCAGCAGCTGCTGGAAGCCATTGGTGCTGATGTCATCCCGTTGTACTGCGATGTGGATGGCAGCTTCCCCAACCATCACCCCGACCCCAGCGAACCGCATAACCTGCAGGATCTGGTGCAGACGGTGAAGCGCTTTGATGCCGATATCGGCGTGGCGTTTGACGGCGATGCCGACCGCCTTGGTGTGGTGACCAAGGAAGGCAAGATCATCTATGCCGACCGCCTGCTGATGTTGTTTGCCGCAGACGTGCTCACCCGCAACCCGGGCGCGATGGTGATCTACGACGTCAAGTGCACCGGCAAATTGTCCGACTTCATTCTGCGCAACGGCGGCAGCCCGATGATGTGGAAGACCGGGCATTCGCTGATGAAGGCGAAGATGCGCGAGACCGATGCCGAGCTGGCCGGTGAAATGAGTGGCCACTTCTTCTTCAAGGAGCGTTGGTACGGCTTTGACGATGGTCTGTATGCCGCCGCCCGCTTGTTGGAAATTTTGGCGCAGCGTGACGAGACACCGTCGGAAGTGTTGGACGAACTGCCTGATGCCGTCTCCACACCGGAGTTGAAGGTGGCGGTGACCGAGGGCACCCAGCATGCGTTGGTGGCGCTGATTGTGGCCGCCGCGCAGGCCGAGGAGTCGCCGTTTGCGGGCGCGCGTATTTCCACCATTGATGGATTGCGGGTGGACTTCAACGATGGCTGGGGGCTGGTGCGTGCCTCCAATACCACGCCGGTGCTGGTGCTGCGGTTTGAGGCCAACGATGAAGCGGCGTTGGAGCGCATCAAGAACGTGTTCCGCGATCAGCTGCGTCAGGTGTTGCCGCCGGAGACGGAACTGACGTTCTGATCGCCAAGTGATTTGTTGAATGCAGAAGGCCGTCCGTGCGTTGCGCGGGCGGCCTTTTCTTTCAGCGACGCGGATAGCGCCGCATGGCTGCCATCAAACGTTGTGCGGTGACGCAGGCAATCGCAATCTGGTGACTCATCCACGTGTGGGCAGCCACATGTATGCAGCCGGCAACGTCAGCTGCCGCCAAAGCGCAGCCCGACCCCCGGCTCGGTGAACAGATAACGCGAATCCAAAGCCGAGTCACCCAGCTTGTGCCGCAGCCGGCCCACCAGAATGCGCAGGTAATGCGTGTCGTGCCGATGCGTTGGCCCCCAGATTTCCTGCAGAATCTGCGGCTGGGTGACCACCCGCCCGGCATTGCGCAACAGCAGCGCCAGCAGTGCGTATTCCTTGCGGGTCAGGGCCACCGATGCGCCTTCCAGGCGAACCTCGCGCCGGGCCAGGTCGATATGCAGGCGTCCATCGTCGAACACCGGCACCTGGCCCTCGCTGTCGGTACTGCGGCTGCGCAGCAGCGCCCGCACGCGCGCCATCAATTCCTGCGTGCCAAAGGGCTTGGTCACATAGTCATTGGCGCCGTTGTCCAGCGCACGCACTTTCTCCGCTTCACCGGCGCGCACGCTGAGCATGATCACCGGCACCTGGCTCCATTGCCGCAGCTCGGCCAGCACCTCATGGCCTTCGATGTCGGGCAGGCCGATGTCCAGAATCACCACGTCCGCACCTTCTTCGGTCAGGCGTTGCAGGCCCTCGGCGCCGCTGGCCGCTTGGCTGACGGTATAGCCCTGCGCGCGCAGCGAAATGTCGAGGAAGCGGCGGATCTGCACTTCATCATCGATCACCAGCACGCGTGCGGGGGGAATGGCCGGTGCGTCAGTCATCGCCTTGTGGGGTTTCCGGGTGGGGCTGGAGCAGGGGCAGGGTCATGCGCACCAGCGTACCGCGTCCGTTGGGGCCCGGCAGTGCTTCAACATGACCGCCGTGCGCACCGACCATGCCTTGGCAGATGGTCAGGCCCAGGCCGGTGCCCTGCCTGCCGCGATCGCCGCGCTCAACGCTGTAAAACATGTCGAAGATGCGTGCACGTTCGTCATCGGGAATGCCTGGGCCTTCGTCGATGACCTCGATGCACAACTCGCCACCGTGCTGGCGGGCTCGCACCTGCACAGGTACAGCCGGTGGTGAAAACTTCGCGGCGTTCTCCATCACGTTGAACACCGCCTGTTCCACCAGGGCCGGGTGCACCCAGATGGGGGCTTGGCCATGCGGAATGTCCAGCCGCAGTTGAACCTCGGGCTGGTAGCGCTGCAGGCGCCGCGCGGCTGAGCCGATCAGCTCATCCACGCCTATCCAGTCGCGGCTGAGTTTGAGGCCGTCGTGGCCGAGCCGGGTCATGTCCAGCAGGTTCTGGATGTAGCGGTCCAAACGCTCACCTTCAACCACGATGGTGTCGAGCAGGGCGCGGCGGTCATTGGCGCTCATCGCATCGGCATAGCCGGACAGGCTGTCGGCCGAGCCGATCATCGCTGCCAATGGCGAGCGCAGGTCGTGCGATACCGATGACAACAGGGCAGAGCGCAGGCGTTCGGTTTCGTTGTGCAGGTGTGCGGTCTCCAATTCGGCGACCAATCGGGTGCGTAACGCGGCTTGGGCGATATCGTCGGCCATGGCTTCGGCCAGCTGCCGTTGTTCCGGCGTCAGCCGTGGATGCGGATGCGGGAACTTCAGGCCGGCCACGCCAATGGCGCGGCCTTCGCCATCCAGCAGCGGTAAGAACCACCAACCGGCGCCGGCCAGCGTGTCGGTGAAGCGGCCGGCGGGTTGGCCGTGGCGCAGCGCCCAGTCGGCAGCGGCCAGATCGGTATCGCCGGGCGCGGCGCTGCCGCTGGTGCTGGTGTCATGCGCCAACCGCACCCACGCCGGTACGTCCAGCGCCTGCTCCAAGGCCGCGCGGCCGGCGTGTGCCACCTGCGCGTTATCGACGGCGGCGGTCAGCTGCCGTGCCAGCGACTGGCGCAGGTTGGCATGGCGGTTGGCGGCACGCAGTGCCACCACCTGCATGCGCAGGCGCGAGGCCAGGCGACCGGCGACCAGTGCCGCCGCAAGGAACAGAAACACGGTGATCACGCCCTGGCGCGCGCCAATGGCGAAAGTGAAACGTGGCGCGATGAAGAAAAAGTTGTACGCCAGAAAACACAAGGTGGCGGCCATTACCGCCGCGCTCATGCGTGTACGTGCCGCTACCAGCACCACCGCGACGATGAAAACCATCGCCAAGTCGCTCAGGCCAATCCATTGCTCACCCAGCCACGCGGCAAGACAGGCGATGGCGGTCGCCAGCACCGCCAATGCGGCATCCTTGCCTGCGTTTTCGGGATCGCCCGACAGCCCCATTCGGCGTGCCTTCGCGCGTGCCTGCGGCGTGCTGATGATGGTGATTTCGTAATGCGCGCCGCGTTGGATCAACTGCTGTGTCAGCGTCTGGTTGAGCATGCGCGCGAAGGGCCGCTCGCGGGTGCGGCCCAGCACCAAGGTGGACACGGCATTGTGCGCGGCATGGTCGAGCAACACATCGGCCACGCCAGGGCCGTGCAGCAATTCGGCTTCACCGCCCAAGCGGCGCGCCAGCGCGAACGCGGCGTCTATTTCGCGCCGTGTGGCAGCGTCGTGGCGACGGTACTGCACGGTCACTACGGTCCACGGTGCATCGCGTCGCTCGGCGATGCGCCGCGCCACCCGCACCAGGTATTCGCTCTGGCCGCTGCCATCAATGGCCACCAGTACGCGCCGTTTCAGCGGCAGATTGCCCTCGCCACGCGCGGCACGGGTTTCGCGCAGGCTGCTGTCCACGCGGTCGGCCGCTTCCTGCATGGCCAACTCGCGCAGCGCGGTGAGGTTGGCCGGTGAAAAGAATGCCTCCAGCGCCTGTGCCGCCTGTTCGGGCACATAGACCTTGCCCTGTTGCAGCCGCTCGATAAGCTCGCGCGGCGGCAGGTCAACCAGCACGATGTCGTGCAGGCGGTCGAACACCACATCGGGCACGGTTTCACTCACGCGCACGCCGGTGATGCGCATCACCACATCATTGAGGCTTTCCAGATGCTGGATGTTGATGGTGGTCCAGACGTCGATGCCGGCGTCGAGCAGCTCCATCACGTCCTGCCAGCGCCGCTCGTGGCGGCTGCCTGGTGCGTTGCGGTGGGCCAGTTCGTCCACCAGCACCAGCGCCGGATGCCGCGCAAGCACCGCATCCAGGTCCATTTCCTGCAGGCGATGGCCGCGGTACTCCACCTCACGCAGGGCGAGAATGGGCAGGCCTTCCAGCAGCGCGGCGGTGTCGCTGCGGCCATGCGTTTCCACCAGGCCTACGGCCACGTCCACGCCACGCCGCAGTTGTTCCTGCGCACGGGTGAGCATGCTGAAGGTCTTGCCCACGCCGGGCGCGGCGCCGAGAAACACCGTCAGCTTGCCGCCGGCATCGCGTTGCAGACCTTCCACCAACGCATCGGCCTGGCGGCTGCGGGAATCGTTCATGGCCGCGATTGTGCGCTGTTGCCGGTGGCGGGCGCATCACGGCGCATGGGTGGCCTCATCAAGCGCACGGTTGAGGGCAATCACGTTCACGCGCGGCTGCCCGAACACGCCCCATTGGCGGCCCTGCACATGCGCATCCACCAGTGCCTGCACCCGCGCCTGCGGCCAACCGCGTGCCCGCGCCACACGTGCAACCAGCACCTGCACGGCGGCAGGGGAAAGCTCCGGGTCCAAGCCACTGGCTGATTGTGTGACCAGCTCGCCAGGCACCTGCGATGCGGCGATCTGTTCGCGTGCGGCGACTTCAGTGGTGGCCTCGGCCACGCGCGTGATCAACGCCGGATTGCTGCGCGCCAGGTTGCTGCCGGCGGCGGCCATGGGGTCGTAACCGGCCGCGGACGGCCGCGTCTGGAAGTAGCCGTCACCGCTGAACGGCTGCGCCACCCGCAGTGAAGCGCGCACCGTGCCATCGGCATCGCGCACCAGGCTGCCGTCGGCCTGTGCGGGGAACAGCGTGCCGGCCACGCCGGTGGCGGCCAGCGCGTAGAGCAAGCCGGTGCCGAGCAGGCCAAACAGCGACAGGCCGATGGCGGGGCGCCACAACGGATTGCGTACACGGGATGTGGAAGGTGTCATTGAGCGGTTCATGCGCCGAATACCAGAGCGAGAAGGAGGTCGATGGCCTTGATGGCCGCAAACGGCAGCAGCACGCCGCCCACGCCGTACACCAGCATGTTCCGGCGCAGCAGTGCGGTGGCGGTGGCCGGGCGGAAGCGCACACCGCGCAGGGCAAGCGGGATCAGGGCCGGTATCACCAACGCGTTGAAGATCAGCGCTGCCAACACCGCGTTGCGCGGGCTGGACAGCTGCATCACGTCCAGCGCCGCCATCGACGGCACCGCCGCCACAAACAGCGCCGGCAGAATGGCGAAGTATTTGGACACGTCATTGGCCAGCGAGAACGTGGTCAGCGCGCCGCGTGTGATCAGCTGCTGCTTGCCCACTTCCACCACCGCCAGCAGCTTGGCCGGGTCCGAATCCAGGTCGACCATGTTGCCGGCTTCTTTGGCGGCCTGCGTGCCGGAATTCATCGCCAAACCAATGTCAGCCTGCGCCAGCGCCGGGGCGTCGTTGGTGCCGTCGCCAACCATCGCCACCAGCCGCCCGCCGGCCTGTTCGGCGCGGATGCGGGCCAGCTTGTCCTCGGGCCGGGCCTGGGCGATGTAATCGTCCACGCCGGCCTCGGCGGCAATGGCGGCGGCGGTGAGCGGGTTGTCACCGGTGATCATCACCGTGCGGATGCCCATCGCCCGCAGCTGGGCGAACTTCTCGCGCATGCCGTGTTTGACCACGTCGGCCAGTTCCACCACGCCGAGCACATGGCGGCCTTCGCACACCACCAACGGTGTGGCGCCGCCGCGTGCAACCTGATCCACGCGCCCCTGCAGCTCGTTCGGCACGTTGCCGCCCAGCGCCAGCACATGCGCGGTGATGGCATCGGCTGCGCCCTTGCGGATGCGGCGGCCACCGTCCAGATCAACCCCGGACATGCGGGTTTGTGCGGTGAAGCTCAAGTAATTCAGAACCCCGCACACGGATGTGCGGTCTTTTGCGGAGGGATCCGCACCCACGTGCTCGGGCTCTACCGTTGAACACCCCTGCTCACGTGCCAGCCGCACGATGGACTTACCTTCCGGCGTGGGGTCGGCCAGCGACGACAACAGCGCCGCTTCACGCAACTGCGCCGCATCAATGCCGGCCAGCGGATGGAATGCGGTGGCCTGACGGTCGCCGTAGGTGATGGTGCCGGTCTTGTCGAGCAACAGCACGTCCACGTCGCCGGCCACTTCCACCGCCTTGCCCGATTTGGCCAGCACATTGGCGGCCAGCGCACGGTTCATGCCGGCGATGCCGATGGCCGGCAGCAGGCCGCCGATGGTGGTGGGGATCAAACACACCAGCAGCGCGATCAGCAGCAGCGGGTCCAAGGTGATGCCAACAAACCCAGCAATGGCCGGCAGCGTCGCCACCACCACCAGAAACGTCAGCGACATGGCTGCCAGCAGCAGGGTCAGCGCAATTTCGTTGGGCGTTTTCTGCCGGTTGGCACCCTCCACCAGCGCGATCATACGGTCCAGAAAACTGTGGCCCGGCTCGGCGGTGATGCGCACCACGATCTCGTCGGACAACACTTTGGTGCCGCCAATCACGCCGGAGCGGTCGGTGTCGGCCTCACGCAATACGGGTGCCGATTCGCCAGTGACCGCAGCTTCGTTGATGGTGGCCAAGCCGCGCACGATCTCGCCATCGGCCGGCACGAATTCACCGGCGCTGACAATCACGTGGTCGCCGGGGTGCAGCTCGGCGGCGGACACTTTTTCCTCGGCGGCGCCGGCCAACGCGGTAGCCAGCCGACGCGCCACCAGATCCTGCCGCGCACGCCGCAACGAGGCGGCCTGGCCGCGACCGCGCGCCTCGGCCACGGCTTCGGCGAAATTGCCGAACAACACCGTCACCAGCAGGATGGCGCTGACTGCCAAGCCAAACCCCAACGGCGCCTGGCCGCTGAGGGTGAGCAGCAAGGCCAGCAAGGTGCCGGCCATGACAACGGCCATCACCGGGTTGTGCAGCAGATGCATCGGCGCCAGCTTGCGTACCGATTCCACCATGGCCCGGCGCCAACCGGCGGCATCGAGCAGGGTGGGGCGGCGTGAGGTGGCGGGGGAAACAGGAGCGTTCATGGGAGCATTCATGGCGAGAGGGTTCCCTGCAGCGGCAGGCTCAGGTGGTCGGCCACCGGGCCGAGCACCAAGGCCGGCATGAACTGCAGCACGGTGAGCACGACGACCACACAGACCAGCGTCAGCGCGAAGGTCGGGGTTTCGATCTGCAGGCTGCCCGCGCTCTGCGGTGCCTGCCGTTTTGACGCCAGTTGTGCGGCGATGACCAGCGGGATGATCAGGATCGGGAAGCGCCCCAACACCAACACCAACGCGCAGCTCAGGTTCCACCACACGGTGTTGTCGGCCAGCCCTTCAAAGCCCGAGCCGTTGTTGGCATAGGCCGAGACGAACTCGTAAAACACCTGGCTGATGCCATGAAAGCCGGGATTGGAGGTGCCGGCCAGCGCGGGCATGGACAGGGTCAATGCAGTGAGGCCGAGCAGGGTGATGGGCTGCAGCAGAATCAATACCGCCAGCAGGCGCACTTGCGGGGTTTCCAGCTTGCGGCCAAACAACTCGGGCGTGCGCCCGGTCATCAACCCGGCCAGGAACACCGCCATCAACACGTAGACGATGAACTGCTGCAGGCCGCAGCCGATGCCGCCCCATATCGCGCCCACCAGCATGTTCACCAGCGACACCATGCCGGTCAGCGGGCTCATGGAATCTTGCATGCCGTTGACCGAGCCGTTCTGCACCTGCGTGGTGAGCGTGGCCCACAGCGCGGTGCCATCGGCACCGAAGCGGGTTTCCTTGCCTTCCATCAGCAGCGCGCTGGCGGCCGTGGCGCTGTGGCCTTCGGACCACAGGCTGGCGAAGGTGGACAGCAACGACATGCCAAGCATGCAACCGAACACCAACGCACCGAATCTACGCCGCCCGGTAAAACTGCCGATCATGAAAATGATGGCGACCGGGATCAGCACAATGCCGATCAATTCCAGCGCGTTGGACAGCGGCGTTGGATTCTCCAGCGGCACGCTGCTGTTGGGGCCATACCAACCGCCGCCATTGGCACCGAGCTGCTTGGCCGCCACCATCGCCGCCACCGGGCCCAGTGGAATTTTCTGCGTGGCCATGCCGGCACTGGCGTCGATCGGCGTGGCCTGCGGGCCGGCTGCAAGCGTCGAAGGCACGCCCTGCCAGGTCAGCAGCAACGTCCACAGCAGGCACAGCGGCAGCAGAAAACGCAGACACAACCGCACCACGTCGGCGTAGTAATTACCGACGCCGACCCGCACCGGCGTAGTGGTCTGCGGGACCTCGGTGGGCGCCTTGGCGAACAACGCACGCAGCGTGGCTACGGCCAGCGCCAAGCCCATCATCGGCGTGATCACCTGCAGGCCGGTGATGCCGGTCATCTGCGACAGATACGACAACTGCGCCTGGCCGCTGTAGTGCTGCTGGTTGGTGTTGGTCAGAAACGACACCATCGTATGCAGCGCGGTGTCCCAGCGCAGGTTGGGGATGTTGTCCGGGTTGAGCGGCAGCCATGCCTGGGTCATGAACACCGCCTGGGTCAGCACCGCCAACACCAGGTTGCTGAGCACAAAGGCGAGCACATAACCGCGCCAGGACATCGAATGCTTCGGGTCCACCCCCAGCACGCGGTACAGCGGTTTTTCGATCCAATGGAACAGCACGTCGATACGCATCGGCGTACCGCGCATCACGCGCGCCAGATACAGGCCTAACGGCCAGGCCAGCGCAATGCCGGCCAACAGGATGACAAAGGTTTCGGTCACGGCACGCTCCTCAGAAAGACTCGGGACGCAGAACCGCGTACAGCAGATAGGCCGCGGCAATCAGCACCACGACGCCGCACAACAGGGAAAGCCAGCCAGGCATGCAAACCTCGGTATCAGAACGTGCCCCGGCAGCGCGGGAACATCACGTTGATGGACGGGCGGGGCGTCGACATGCGCACATGCCGGAACGCCCCGATCAGGGTTGGCATCGTCCTCCCGAAGGGCGTAAACGTTCGACGCCTCGGGCCGGGCATTGGCGTAAAAACGCCATAAAAAATTGAGTCAACGCGTGGAGAAGGTGCAGCCAATGGCGGTGTTGCGGTGTGCCTTACGCATGGCGCATGGCGCCGGAAGACCCGGCATGAGGGCGCATCGTTTGAGGTTGCAGCCGAACGGCTTAGGGTTCAGTCAGCCAGGCACTTGGGTGGCTTCCGACCAAAGGCCAGCCCTCACCCCAACCCCTCTCCCGCACGCGGGAGAGGGGCTCGTATTGCGTCGGCTCGTAGCGCGTTAGCCCTCTCCCGCATGCGGGAGAGGGGCTCGTATTGCATCAGTTCGTAGTGCATTAGCCCTCTCCCGCACACGGGAGAGGGGCTCGTATTGCATCAGTTCGTAGTGCATTAGCCCTCTCCCGCAAGCGGGAGAGGGGCTCGTATTGCGTCGGCTCGTAGTGCGTTAGCCCCTCTCCCACCTGTGGGAGAGGGGTTGGGGTGAGGGCAGGTGTTGGATCTGGTTCCATCAATACGAACAAGCCCCCAACAGAACAGAAAAATCCTCATGCCCGGCGCTTTCAAAAAACACAGCGTCGCTCGGGAGGCGCTCCCGCTCGCCAAGCCTTTCTCCATCCCAAAAGAAAAGCGGCCCGAAGGCCGCTTTCAAAAAACCAACGCTGCCAGCCCGCTCAGCCCTTTGCCGCTTCCGGTGCCGGAACCGCAGCGCTCTGCGTCGGCACAATCCCCTTCAGCTCGCGATAGCGCGACAGGGTTTCGGCGATTTCCACCTCCAGAGTCTGGCGCTGGTGCTCGAAAGCCGTCTGCAGGCGCAGCTGTGCCAACAGCTCGTTGTGGCGCTGGCGGATTTCCTCGGCCTGCTTGTCGCTCACCTTCTGCCCGGCCAGTTCCTTGTTGCCTGCCGACAACAACTGCGCCGCCAAGGCCTCGCGCAGGCTGGTGACGTTGTAGTTGGCGGTCTTGATGTTGTTGTCGACGATGGCGGTGCGCTCGTTGAACACGCGTCGCAAGGCATCTTCGCTACCGTAGGTGGCCAGCATGGCCTGCTCGGTACGCTTGCGGGTCTCCAATGCGGCAGCGTCTACTTGGGCCTGCGCTTGGGCCAAGGCGGCGTCGGCGCGTTCCTCGGCGGTCAACGCACGGTCCACTTCAGCACTGCGCAAGCCACTGCGCGCGTTGAACTCCTCGCGCGCGCTGTTCACCGCTTCCGGCGGCAAGGTGTCCGAACAGATACGTTCGCCGCGGTCGTTGTTCCAGCAGTACAGCTTTTTGGCGGCCGCTTCCGGCTTGGTCTGCGCGCTGGCCGGCAATGCCAGCGCGGCCAGCATCAGCAGGCCCGCGCAGACTCCGATCTTGGAAGAAATTGGCATCTTGGCAGCCCCCTGCTGTCAGCCGGTTGGATTGCTCCCGTAGCGGGCACGATAGGCCAGCAACGGTTCCCGATAGCCGACAAGTTCCGGGTTGCCGGACGCAAATGCAAGCAGGTCGGCCAGGTTGGCCACGGCGATCACAGGGATGCCGGTTTCGGCAGACACCGACTGGGCGGCCGAACGGCTGTCCTGATCGGAGGTGATTTCCTGGCGGTCCAATGCCACCACGATGCCGGCGGGGATGCCGTTGGCCGCGCGGATGATCTCCAGCGCCTCGCGGATGGCGGTGCCGGCGGTGATCACGTCATCAACGATCAGGATGCGCTTGCCGGCCATGTCGGCGCCGATCAGGGTGCCGCCTTCGCCATGGTCCTTGGCTTCCTTGCGGTTGAAGGTGAGCGGCAGGTTGCGGCCACGGTGCGAGAACTCGCAGGCAATGGCGGTGGACAACGGGATGCCCTTGTAGGCCGGGCCAAACAGCTGGTCATAGGCAATGCCGGCCGACTCGATGGCATCGGCGTAGCAGTTGCCCAGCTGGGACAGCGCCAGGCCGGTGTCGAAACGGCCGGCATTGAAGAAGTACGGGCTCACACGGCCGGACTTGAGGGTGAACTGGCCAAAGCGCAGCGCGTCGGCATTCAGCGCCAGCTGCAGAAAGCGGGAACGGTGGTCGCTCATGTAAATACGTTTTCTTGTCGTCTTATGAAGGCCACTAGGGTAAAGCATGGCTTCGGGGAATGCTGGTGGGGGCGGTATGCTGTGGCGATCACAGGTCTGTCAGCGGTTTTCCATGCGCATTATCAGTTTCAACGCCAACGGCATCCGTTCGGCCACCACCAAGGGTTTCAGCGAGTGGTTCCTGCAGCAACAGGCCGACGTGCTGTGTATTCAGGAAACCAAGGCGCAGGAGTCGCAGCTGACCGACGCGCTGTTCCGCCCCGACGGTCACCACTGTTTTTACCGTGATGCCAGCACCAAGAAGGGCTACAGCGGCGTGTCCATCTGGAGCCGTCGCGAGCCGGATGAAGTGCGCACCGGGCTGGGCTGGGCACCGTTCGACGATGAGGGCCGCTACATCGAGGCGCGCTTCGGCAACCTCAGCGTGGTGTCGTTCTATATTCCGTCCGGCTCCTCGGGCGAGCTGCGGCAGGGCTTCAAATTCGAGGTAATGCAGTGGCTGCGGCCGTTGCTGGACGAGTGGCTGGCCAGCGGCCGCGACTACGTGCTGTGCGGCGACTGGAACATCGTCCGCAGCGCGCTGGACATCAAAAACTGGAAGTCCAACCAGAAGAACTCCGGCTGCCTGCCGGAAGAGCGCGACTGGCTGAACGGGCTGTGTGCCGATCTGGCCGAGCAGGCCGATCCGGCGTCCGGCCGTGGCTGGGTGGACGCCTATCGCGCGCTGAACCCGGAAGGCCAGGACTACACCTGGTGGAGCAACCGCGGTGCGGCCCGTGCCAACAACGTGGGTTGGCGCATCGACTACCAGTTCGTTACCCCCGGGCTGCGTGATCGCCTGCGCGGCTGTTCCATCTACCGCGAGCAGCGCTTCTCCGACCACGCCCCGTTCACCGTGGACTACGACCTGTGACATCAGCCATCGCGGGCACTCCGCACGGGCTGCAACGCATGCGGCGCCTGTTCGTCATCCTGTTGCTGGGTTTTGCGTCGGGTTTGCCCTTGGCACTGACCGGCGGCGCGATGCAGGCCTGGCTGACCGTGGATGGCCTGGATCTGGTGACGCTGGGTTTTCTCTCACTGATCGGCATCCCGTACACCTTCAAGTTCCTGTGGGCGCCGCTGATCGACCGCTTTGACCTGCCTGTGCTGGGCCGTCGGCGGGGCTGGATCGTGCTGCTGCTGTTCCTGCTGGGGGCCGCGTTGTGGGTGATGAGTTCGTTGTCGCCGGCACGGAACCTGGTGCAGTTCGCCTCGGTGGCGGTGTTGGTGGCGTGTTTGTCGGCAACCTTGGATGTGGTGATCGACGCCTACCGCACCGATCTGCTGGAGCCTGCCGAACGCGGGTTGGGGGGCTCGTTCACCGTGTTGGGCTATCGCCTGGCGATGGTGCTGTCGGGCGGTATCACGCTGATCTGGGCTGAGCAGTGGCAGAGCTGGCCGCAGGTGTACCGGGTAATGGCCGGGTTGTCGGTGGCGGTGGGCGCGCTGGCTTTGCTGCTGATGCCGCAGCTGCCCGAGCGCTTCAAGGCCCCCGTGTCCCGGGCTAGCGGTGAGTTGTGGGGCTTTCTGGCACTGGTGGCGGGCGTGGCCACCGGCGCGTTGCTGGCCCATTACGCGCTGGTGCTGCTTGGCCTGGACCCGGACAGCAGCGACCGTTGGGTGCGGCTGGTGTTCGTCGTCACCCAGATTGCGGCCGCCATGGTGTGCGGCCTTGCGGCCACCCGCAAAGTGCGTTTTGAAACGCTCAATGCCTCGTTGAGCAGCTACTTCAGCATGCGTGGCGCCGGTGCGTTTCTGGCGCTGGTGGTGCTGTACAAAGTGGGCGACGCATTCGCGCTGAGCCTGTCCACGCCGTTCCTGCTCAAGGGCATGCACTTCAGCCAGTCGGAAGTGGGCCTGGCCAACAAGACCATCGGTTTGGCGATGACCATCATCGGCGCCATCGTGGGCGGCTTTTTCCTGCTGCGCCTGCGCCTGTCCACGGCGGTCCTTGCCTTCGGTGTGCTGCAGTTGGTGTCCAACCTGGGTTTCTACCTGTTGGCGTACAAGGGCGCAGGTGCGTGGGGCACGGTGGAAGTACCGGCCTTCAATCTGTTGATCGTGCACCTGGATACACCCACGCCGGTCGACAGTCTGTTGCTGTTCGCGTTGAGCTTGGACAACTTTGCCGGTGGCATGGGCACCGCTGCGTTTGTGGCACTGCTCAGCGGCCTGTGCGGCACGCGCTTTTCAGCCACGCATTACGCCTTGCTATCGGCTTTCGCCACGCTGGGGCGGGTGTTTGTCGGTCCGTTCGCGGGCGTGTTGGCTGATGCTTACGGCTGGGAGGTGTTCTTCCTGGTGTCGGTGGTGGTCGGTATTCCGGGCTTGGTGATGGCGTGGTGGCTGCGCCGAGAGGTGGATGCCACAACCCAACTCAACCGCGCAACCTGAGTGTCAACGTGGGCGCGATTGAATCCCGCGCCCACCTCACCGATCATGCGGGCGGGGGATCTACCGGACTGCTGATGTGAATGACATGGCTGACGTGATCTTGCGTGACATCGACCCGTTCCTGCTGGAGCGTATCCGCCGCCTGTCGGTGGCCCGCGGCTGGACCCGCGAGCACACCTGCCTGGTGCTGCTGGAGCAAGGCCTGTTCGCCAGCGAGCATGAAGTGCGCAACGGTTTTGAAAACCGCGAAGTAGACGCCCTCACTGACGCCATCCAAGCGTTACGCGCGCTGCCGGCGGGCGACAACCCGTAGCCAGCCAAGCGTTGCATGGACGGCTCCCTTCTCCCGCTTGCGGGACTGCAGCCCCACTTTCTTGGGGGAAGGTGCACGGTCGGCACATGATGCTTGTAGTGACTCCCTTGTCCCGCCTGCTGGAGAAGGGGCCCGAAGGGTGGATGAGGGCAAACGTTTGCTTCTGCCTCGCTACAAGCCTCAAGCCAGATGAATCGCCCCAAGAATCCGCAGCCCACGCGCGCCGCTGACGCTGGGTAGATTCCCCGGCCGGCCCGCCAGCGTTTCATGTGCCAGCCACGCAAAGCCCATCGCCTCCATGTAATCCGGGTCCAAGCCCTGCGCGGCGCTTGATTCGATCAGCACGCCCGGCAAGCGCGCCTGCAGGCGCCGCAACAGCTGCGGATTACGCACGCCACCGCCGCACACCAGTACCCGCCGCACCTCCGGCAGATGCGCGAGCAGGGCATCTGCCACGCTCGCCGCAGTCAGCTCCAACAATGTCGCCTGCACATTGGCAGGTGCAAGCGCTTCATTCCCCAGCTGCGCCTCCACCCATTCCAGGTGGAACTGCTCGCGCCCGGTGCTCTTGGGCGGTGGCAGGGCGAACCAGGGCTCGGCCAACAATCGCGCCAGCAGCGCCTCATCCACGCGACCGCTGGCGGCAAATGCACCCTCGGCATCGAAGGCAGGGCCCAGATGTCTCTGGCACCAGCCATCAAGCAGCGCATTGGCCGGGCCGGTATCAAAGCCGCGCAGGCTGCCATCGCGGCCGATCAGGCTGAGGTTGGCAATGCCACCCAGATTCAGCACCGCACGGTCTTCATCGGCATTGCCGAGCATCGCCAGATGAAAGGCGGGCATCAACGGCGCACCGTGTCCGCCAGCGGCCACATCGCGGCGACGGAAATCGGCCACGGTGGTGATGCCGGTCAGTTCGGTAATGCGGTTGGCATCGCCAATCTGCCAAGTGAATGCCGGCGTGGTCTGCGGTCGATGGCGGATGGTCTGGCCATGCGAGCCGATCGCCTGCACCTGCGCGCGCGGCACCGCCGCTTCGTCCAACAGCTGATTGGCGGCGTTGGCAAAGGCGATACCCACCTGCGCATCCAGTTGCCCCAACGCATCCAGCGATTCCGGCTCGCGGCCCTGGCCCAGCGCAATCAGGGCATCGCGCGTCGGCGTATCCCACGCATAGGTGTGCCCATGCACGAAGCGGCAACCGCCCTCGAGGGGAAACTGCACCAACGCCGCATCAATGCCATCGGCGCTGGTGCCGGACATCAGGCCAAGGAACAGCGGCAGTTCTGGATCGCATTGCGTCATGGCGGGCCTACAAAGACAACGGGCAGGGAAGCTTCATGCTCCCTGCCCGTGGCGTCAACGCGTTGTGTTGAACTCAGCCGCGCTTGGTGGCCGGCGCCGGTGCCGGTGTAACGCTGGCCGTGCGCTTTTCGTCCGCCTTCGTATCGCTGGCATCGGCATAGATCAACTGCTCCATACCCTGGATACGCGCCATCGCCGGCGACGTCTGTGCGCGGAAGGCCGCCAGCTCGGCGCCGCGCAGCGGCTCCGGCGGCGGCATCGTCACCGACAGCGGATTGCGGTGCTGGCCGTTGACGCGGAATTCGTAATGAAGATGCGGCCCGGTGGCCAGGCCGGTGGAGCCGACGTAACCAATGATCGCGCCCTGATTGACGCGCTGGCCGGTGCGGTAGCCACCAAAGCGCGACATGTGCCCGTACAGCGTGGTGTGGCCACGGCCGTGGTCCAGAATCACGACATTGCCGTAGCCGCGCTGCACGCCAGCAAACTGCACGCGTGCATCACCGGCGGCCATGATCGGCGTGCCGGTACGTGCGGCGTAATCCACGCCCTTGTGCATGCGCATGGTTCCCAGCACCGGATGACGTCGTGAGCCGAAGTTCGAGCTGAGCCGCGCGAACTGAATCGGCGAACGGATGAAGCTCTTCTTCAACGGTCGGCCATTGAGGTCGAAGTATTCCGATTTGCCATTGCGATCAAACCGGAAGCCGGTGTGCGTCTTGCCACCGGTGGTGAACGTCGCCGCCAGAATTTTGCTGGTGTCGATACGCTCGCCTTCGCGCCAGGTTTCATCCATCACCACACTGAAGCGGTCGCCTTTCTGCAGGTCTTTGGAGAAGTCGATGTCGTACTTGAAGATGTCGTCAGTCATCGTGGCGATGGCCGACGGCGACAAGCCCGCCCTGCGCGCCGCTGCATACAGCGAGCTGGTGATCTCGCCGCTGGTCACCACGGTACGGGTGCTGGTGGCGCGCTCGATCACTTTTTCGCGGATTTCATCGCCCTGCAGCGCCAGTTCCACGCGGTTGCTGGCGTCACGGTCAAAGCGAAGCGCGCGCAGCGCGCCGTTCACCGGCAGATCGAATGCGACTTCAGCACCCGGACGCAGCTTGGTCAGTGTCTCGCGGGTGCCGGGGTGTTCCAGTACGCGGTGCATCACCGTCGCCGGCACGCCGGCCGCTTCAAACAGGTCACTCAAGGTCTGGCCGCGCTGCACACGCAGGATGTGCCAGCTATCGCCCGGCGTTTCACCGCTGCGGGCCAGCGAAAGCGGTGGCAGCGGCAAGGCCAATGTGGAATGTGACGAGGGCAGGGAGGTGTCGATGGCATTGGAGAAGCCCGGAACGATGGTCGCCACCAACGCGCCAATCGTCACAAACAGGCTGGCGTGGATCCAATGCCGCCGGGTCCAGCGTTCGTTGAACGCCGCCGGCAGGTGATGCTTGAGCCTCCGATGCAGGGCGGTGTCGTGCAGGACGTTGAGTCGTTCCTGGAAGCGCTGCTTGCGCGCTTGGCCGTGATCGGGTTGTGGCATCGGTCGGTTCTCTCGCCGGCCCGGATCGCGGGCCCAAACAGCGGTTAACATAGACACCTATCAATACCGCGTCAAACCATTGAGCCGCATGGCTTTTCATTCGGTTAACGTGGTTAACTTGCAATTAACACCATTCATGTTTTTGACGGCGAAGCCGGGAGTTTTAGCGTGTCCTCGATTGATGAAGCCCTTGCCCTGATCGGCCGCGGTGCCGATGAGATCCTTAAAGCCGACGAACTGCGTCAGCGCCTGGAAAGTGGCCGCCCGCTGCGTGTGAAGGCCGGCTTCGATCCCACCGCGCCGGACCTGCACTTGGGCCACACCGTGCTGCTGAACAAGCTGCGCCAGTTCCAGGATCTCGGTCATCAGGTGATTTTCCTGATTGGCGACTTCACCGGCATGATCGGTGACCCGTCCGGTAAAAGCCTCACCCGCAAGCCGCTCAGCAAGGAAGACGTGCTCGCCAATGCCCGCACCTATGAAGATCAGGTGTTCAAGGTGCTGGACCGCGACAAGACCGAAGTGCGCTTCAACTCCGAGTGGTTCGGCAAGATGGGTGCGGCCGACATGATCCGTCTGGCCGGCCAACACACCGTTGCCCGCATGCTCGAGCGTGACGACTTCTCCAAGCGTTACGCCGCCCAGCAATCCATCGCCATTCACGAATTCCTGTACCCGCTTGTGCAGGGCTACGACTCAGTGGCGCTTGAGGCGGATGTCGAACTCGGCGGTACCGACCAGAAGTTCAACCTGCTGATGGGCCGTGGCCTGCAGGAGCATTACGGGCAGAAGCCGCAGATCGTGCTGACCATGCCGCTGCTGGAAGGTCTGGATGGCGTCAACAAGATGTCCAAATCGCTGGGCAACTACATCGGCATCAGCGAGCCGGCCATCGACATCGTCACCAAGACCATGAAGGTGGACGACACCCTCATGTGGCGTTGGATCGACCTGCTCAGCTTCGACATCTCCATCGCCGAAGCCCAGCAACTGCGTGCCGACGTGGAAGCCGGCACCATCAACCCGCGTGAGATCAAGTTGCGTCTGGCACGCGAGCTGACCACTCGCTTCCATGATGCTGCCGCAGCCGAACAGGCTATCGCCGGCTGGAACGCCGCCGTGACCGGGCAGGGCGACATCACCCAGCTGCCGCTGCAGGAAGTCATCGTGCCGGCCGAGGGCCTGCGCATCGGTGCCTTGCTGACGGCCGCAGGCCTCACGCCCAGCAACTCCGAAGCCTCGCGCAAGCTCAAAGAGCGCGCGGTGAAAGTGGACGGCGAGGTCATCGAGGACGCCCAAACCGTGCTGCAACCCGGCTTTGAAGGTCTGCTGCAGGTGGGCAAGCGAACCTTCGCCCGCGTACTTCTGGTGGTTGGCTGAGCCTCTAGCCCAGCACCCATATATAAGGTGTGCTCACGTGGAGTGCGCGCCAGGCAATGCAGGAAATGCACGTTCCAGAGAATGCAGGCCCCGAAGCAACGAGCGGAGCCTGAAACAGCAAGCCATGCATAAAGCCCCTCTCGCGTTTACGGGAGAGGGGTTGGGGTGAGGGTAAGACGTTGATGTTGACCTCGGCGGTAAGAAGCTCAGCAATTCGAAGTGGCCGGCGGCATGCCAAAGCAAACCACGGCATAAGCCTTCGCAAATGCACCTCCTCATAAGCCCTAAAGCCGGCTGTGAAGCGCAGAAGGCGCGCGTAGAAAAAATCCTCGCCTCCCCCTTCACAAAACCGTCAAAGAGGTACATACTTCTCCTCCCCCGCCGCAGGGGCCCTCCAGAAGGGCAACAGCGGCAGGAAGTTGAAGTTCAACAGCCTCTCAAAAAGGTG
>DEOB01000001.1 GCA_002359895.1 Stenotrophomonas sp. UBA2629 | reverse complement strand
GAAGCTGGCGATGGCCGCATAGCTCCACTTTTGGCAGCCGCTAAAAGCGGGGGGATTACCGACGGCCCCTTGTCCACCTGCCCCGCTTCGCGCAACTTGTCCTCCTGCTTGTGCTGGTCGTCGTTGTCGGTCAACTCCTGATCACGCCAGTTGCCTTTGTCGGGCCCTGCGTCAGGCCGACCCGTGCGTTTGTGCGGGGTGCGCTGCGTGTGAGTCCGGGGAGTGTTGGTCATCGTGCGCTCCGCGCTGCAAATGGATGGTCCAACCAGCGCCCCATACACGCCCGCAAGGGAAAGCGGAAAGCATGCATCGGTACGCCAGCTGGTCAACCAAGACTGGACCTGCGTGCGTAAAGCCGCGTTTCAATACTGCACAACCTCCGTCACGCGGTGGCGACAAACACTGGGCCGATCAGCCCCCATGCCAACTACCTCTGCCGTGACAATGGAAAATCCGGCCGCAGCACTTCATCGAAGAGGCTGTACAGCCCCAGTGAATCGTTGGCTTGTCGCTCAGAAGGAACCTTCAGCGTCAACGTGAACGGATGGATTCCTGACAACGGCAGAGCATGACTTTCATCACATCTCCAACACTTTCGTGACGGGTTATTACGTGCGATGCGCGCGCTCAGTGAGCTCACGCATCCGCCCCCGTCACTCGGAGCATCCGCCCTATGAAGCTTCTTATTGCCCGGAGTTGCATCGCCGCCCTCGCCCTTTCTGCCTCGTTGGTGGCTTGTGCTACCTACGACGATTCAGTGATGCAGCAAGCCTGCACCGACTCGCAATCCGTGAAGGATCTTCCACCCCAAGTCGCCGCCCGTGAAAGCAAGTGCCGAAGCTTGGAAGTCTGGTCGTCCAACCCTTCCAAGGACGACAAGCCAATCGACTTTAGCGGCAAGAAGAACTGACAGGCCTGCACAGCAGGGTTGAAGAATCCGAATGGTCGCTGAGTGGCCTGTGCATTTGAAGCACACGAAGAGATCGAGGTGCAGAGGAAGGCTCAGGCTGCCCTTGAAACCATGAGATGCACGTTCATTGCGACAGCAGGCAGCACGAGCTGGCGACATCGCCATGGAAATCGCATTTCCGCGTCGCAACTCCCCTACCCACCAAGTGAGCAGTTCCACATTCGTGAACATGGGCCATGGGTTGCCGGAACGGCTGGGCGTCGAGTTTCCCCTGGCATTGCATTGATCGTGACCATTTCCATCAACACAACTGGCGCCGCAAGCTCGCGCAGTGTTGAAAGAAGCCGGCTGGACCAACGAGCAGATACAAGCGCTCATGGGCCACAGCAACGTGGCTATGACCGAGCACTATCTGGGCGGCCACGAAGCGCCATGGCAAGCTGTCAGCACCGGCATTTCATTGCCGCGATAGTGGACGAATAGTGGACACTTAGTGACCACAACGAAAAAGGGCTCACGACGTAAGCCCTTGTTCTTAAAACAGTAATTGGTCGGGACGGCCGGATTTGAACCGACGACCCTCTGCCCCCCAGGCAGATGCGCTACCAGGCTGCGCTACGCCCCGATCGTTACTGCTTCGCCGCTAGGCGAGCCGGCGATTATACCGGGTTTAACTGCAAATGGGTTCAGCGGCGCAGCAATTGAAGCACTTCTTCCAGTTCCATCCGTACTTGCTTGATGATCTGGTTGCTCAATGCGGACTCCTGCTTGGCACCATCGCCTTCCAAACGCAGGCGTGCGCCGCCAATGGTGTAGCCCTGTTCGTACAGCAGGCCGCGGATCTGCCGCACCATCAGCACGTCATGGCGCTGATAGTACCGACGGTTGCCGCGGCGCTTGGCCGGCTCGAGGCTGGGGAACTCGGTCTCCCAGTAGCGCAGCACATGCGGTTTGACGTCGCACAACTCGCTGACCTCACCAATGGTGAAGTAGCGCTTGGCCGGAATCGGCGGAAGTTCGCGGTTACTGCCCGGATCCAGCATATGCCTCTACCCTTTCCTTGAGCTTCTGGCCCGGACGGAAGGTGACTACCGTACGAGCGGAAATCGGAATTTCCTCACCGGTCTTCGGGTTGCGGCCCGGGCGCTGGTTCTTGCGCCGCAGGTCGAAATTGCCAAAACCGGACAGCTTTACCTGCCGTCCCTGCTCCAATGCATCGCGCAGCACATCAAAGAATGCGTCGACGAATTCCTTGGCCTCACGCTTGTTCAGACCGACTTCGTCGAACAAACGATCCGCCATCTCCGCCTTGGTCAGTGCCATGCTTGCTCCCTGTATCCCGCATCAACCACGGATTTTTGCGCCGTGCCCGCGATCAATTGCCGCCACCACCTCGGTGACTACAGCCTCAATGTCGCGATCCGTGAGAGTGCGCGATTTGTCCTGCAGAATCAAGCCCATAGCCAAACTCTTGAAACCCGGTTCCACACCCTGCCCGACGTAACGGTCAAACAGCACCACGTCGCGCAACAGCTCACCGGCCGCGTGGCGGATGGTCGCGGCCAAGTCGGCCCAACTCACCTGCTCGGCCACCGCAACAGCAAGGTCGCGGCGAACGGCGGGGAAGCGCGAGAGCTCGGCTGAACGCGGCAGTATGCGCGCCGCCAATGGCTCCAGGTCCAGCTCAAAGCCCAGCACGTCCACGTCGATCTCCATGGCCTTGGCCACACGCGGGTGCAGCTGGCCGATCCAACCGATGCACTGGGCACCGCGCCAGATGTCAGCTGAACGTGCCGGATGCGCGTACGCACGCTGCGAGGCGCGGAATTCCAGCGTGGCGCCTGAAGCGGCTGCCAGGGACTCCAGATCGCCCTTCAGGTCATGAAAATCCACCTTGCGGGACTTCTCGCCCCATTGCAGCGCGGCGGCATCGCCACATACCGCGGCGGCAATACGCACGGTTTCCTGCGGCGCCGGCTTGCCCTCGCCCGCCACGTGAGCGAACACTCGGCCAACTTCAAACAGGCGCACGCGGCCCGCCTGACGGGCCACATTGCGGCCCAGCGTAGCCACCAACCCCGGCAACAGCATCGGCCGCATCACCGCCAACTCAGCTGACAACGGATTGGCCAGCGGCACCAGGCCTTCGTTCTGATTCCACTGCACAAGCAGCTCCGCTTCAACGAAAGCGAAGTTGATGGTTTCCAGCATTTCGCGCGCCACCAGCTGGCGACGCACCGACAGATCATCCAAACGGGTTTCGCTCGGCATGGCAATGCGCGCGGCACCGCCCGGAAGCGTGGTCGGGACGGTGTCGTAACCGTGGATACGCGCCAGCTCTTCGATCAGGTCTTCTTCGATGGCGATATCGAAACGGCTGCTCGGGCCTGTCACGGCCCAACCGTCAGCGACGACTTCCACCTTCATGCCCAGCGCGCGCAGGATGCGTGCAACTTCGGCATCTTCAATCTGGATACCCAACACGCGGTGGATACGCGCACGACGCAGCGTGATGACCGCTGCCACCGGCAGATCAGCCTCGCGCACGGCCTCGGTGACCGGCGCCGGCACGCCGCCGGCCAGCTCCAGCACCAGCTTGGTGGCGTACTCGATTGCGGTGCGCGGCAACTGCGGGTCCACACCACGTTCAAAGCGGTGACCGGCATCGGTATGCAGGCCCAATTTGCGGCCACGGCCCATGATGGCGGCCGGCGCGAAATGCGCAGCCTCCAGGAAAACGTTTTGGGTTGCGTCGGTCACGCGCGTGTCGAAGCCGCCCATCAAACCGGCAAGACCCACCGCACGATCGGCGTCGGTTACCACCAGGAAGCTGTCATCCAGCGCGACATCGCGGCCGTCCAACAACTTGAGGGTTTCACCAGCGCGCGAACGACGCACGGCGATTTCGCCCTTCAATGTATCCAGGTCGTAAGCATGCATCGGCTGGCCCAGCTCCAGCATCACGTACTGGGTGATATCCACCAGCAGCGATACCGGGCGCACGCCACTGCGCCGCAAGCGCTCTGCCATCCACAACGGCGTGCGAGCCGCTGTGTTCACGCCTTCAATCACACGACCAAGGTAGCGCGGCGCTTCAGCGCCCGCGTTCAACTGGATCGGCAACTCACGCGACGCCTGCGCCGGGACCGCATCAGCGGCAAACGGCAGCACTTCACTGTGCGTGGCTGCAGCCACGTCGAATGCAATACCGCGCACGCTGAAGCAATCCGCGCGGTTGGGGGTCAGTTTGATCTCGATGCTGGCGTCAGGCAGACCGAGGTACTCCACCAGCGACATGCCGATTGACGCGTCGTCCGGCAGCTCAAGCAGACCAGATGCATCGCTGTCCAAGCCAAGCTCCTTGGCCGAACACAACATGCCATTGGATTCCACGCCACGCAGCTTGGCCGGCTTGATCAACAGCTCGCCGATCTGCGCACCGACCATCGCCAACGGTGCAACCAAGCCAACGCGTGCATTGGGCGCACCGCAGACAATCTGCAGCAACTCGCCCTGCCCCGCATCCACTTTGCAGATCTGCAGGCGGTCCGCCTCCGGGTGACGTTCGGCTTCAACAATGCGCGCGACCACCACGTTATCCAGCCCAGTACCCAGCGCCGTGACTTCCTCGACTTCCAGGCCGATGGCGGTCAACACCGCGCTCAATTCATCGCGCGAAACGTGGGTGGGGACGTGGCTACGCAGCCAGCTTTCGGAGAATTTCATCGTTTTCCATCCTGATGGGCCGGCGCATGCGCCTGGGCCTGTGTGGAGATACCGCTGCCGGGCAATTCCCGGCTGAAACGTCGGTGCTTAGGCAAACTGGCGCAGGAAACGCACGTCGTTCTCGAAGAACGCACGCAGGTCATTGACGCCATAACGCAGCATCGCAAAACGCTCCACGCCCAGCCCGAAGGCGAAGCCGGTGTAACGCTCCGGATCAATGCCGACATTCCTCAACACGTTCGGGTGGACCATGCCGCAGCCCAGCACTTCCAGCCAGCGCGTGCTGCCGTCAGGCTGCTGCCAAGCGATATCCACTTCCGCCCCCGGCTCCACAAACGGGAAATAGCTCGGGCGGAAACGCATTTCAAAATCGCGCTCGAAGAACGCACGCACGAACTCGGACAACGTGCCCTTGAGGTCGGCAAAGGTGGAATGCTCATCCACCAACAGCCCTTCCACCTGATGGAACATCGGGGAATGGGTCTGGTCGCTGTCGCTGCGGTACACCTTGCCGGCGGCAATCATGCGCAGCGGCGGCTTGTGGTCACCCATGTAACGCACCTGCACACCAGAGGTATGCGTGCGCAGCAGGCGGCCATCGCCGAAATAGAAGGTGTCATGCATGGCACGCGCCGGATGATGCGGCGGGAAATTCAGCGCTTCGAAGTTGTGCCAGTCATCCTCGATTTCCGGACCTTCGGACAACTCGTAACCCAGCCGGCCAAAAATCTCGGTGATGCGCTCCAACGTGCGCGTAACCGGATGTAGACCACCGCGCTCGCCATGGCGGCCCGGCAACGTGACATCAATGCTTTCCGAAGCAAGACGCGCATCCAGTGCCGCATCCTCCAGCAACACCTTGCGCTCGCTCAACGCGGTGGAAACCGCATCGCGTGCGATGTTGATCGCCTCACCAGCGGCCTTGCGCGCGTCGGCAGGCAAGGTGCCCAGCTGCTTGAGCTGCGCGGTGATACTGCCGCTCTTGCCCAACAAGGAGACGCGCAGGTTTTCCAGCGTTTCCGGGTTCTGCGCTGCGGCTACATCGGCCAGCGCCTGGGCGGTCAAGGATTGGATGTCACTCATGGAATCGACGGACCTCGGATCGGTTTGCCTTCAGCGGCTTGCGCCGGGCCGACCCCGCCGCACCGCACGCCTCCCAACACGCCAACGCGTCTGGGCGGCGACAAAAAAAAGAATGGGGAAGGACTTGCGCCCTTCCCCATGCATTGTCTCACTCAGGCCGCTGCGCGTGAACGCTGACAGCCGCCATGGAAAGAACTTATGCCGCCAGCGCGCCCTTGGCCTTTTCAGCCAGTGCGGCAAAACCTGCTGCGTCGTGTACAGCAATGTCTGCCAGAACCTTACGGTCCAGGGTGATGCCAGCCTTGAGCATGCCATTCATGAAACGGCTGTAGCTCAAGCCGTTGATGCGGGCAGCCGCATTGATGCGGGTGATCCACAGCGAACGGAAATTGCGCTTCTTCTGCTTACGGCCAATGTAGGCGTACTGCTGTGCCTTGATGACTGCCTGCTTGGCAACGCGGAAGACCTTGCGACGGGCGTTGTAATAGCCCTTGGCCAGATCCAATACTTTCTTGTGGCGGCGGCGCGCCTGCACACCACGCTTTACTCGTGCCATGGTTCAGTCCTCAGAGGTAGGGAAGCATACGGTCAAGACGGCCTGCGTCTTCTGCACGGACGTGATTCGTCTGACGCAGATTACGCTTACGCTTGGTCGCTTTCTTCGTGAGGATGTGGCTACGGTTGGCGTGGCCGCACTTGTACTTGCCGGAGGCGGTCTTGCGGAAACGCTTGGCCGCCGCCCGGTTGGTCTTGATCTTGGGCATTGCTATGTCCTTGATGGTCTCTTTTCACTGACTGGGCGGTGGCTGCGCCACACTTTCCGTCCGTGCCCTTGTCTGTTTAAAGCCCACACTCCCGATGGAGGCAGGCAGGTCCTGGGTAACACAAACAACAATCCCGGAGAACCGGGCCGCCCATTATGCCCACGGAAGCCGCCGCTTGCAATCGCAAACAGCACTCTTCACGCAGGACAAGCAGGGTATGTGAGCAGGGAGGCAGGCTGTCGCCCCTCCCTGTTCAGCTGACACGCGGCGGAACGCCGCCTTGCCGCTTACTTCTTCTTCGGCGCGATCATCATGACCATCTGCCGGCCTTCAAGGCGCGGACGGGACTCGATGACGATGTCCTCGCCCAGATCAGCCTCGATCCGGTTGGCCATTTCGCGACCCAGTTCCTGATGGCTCATTTCGCGGCCACGGAAGCGGATGTTGATCTTGATCTTGTCGCCATCTTCCAGAAACGCGCGCATCTTGCGCAGCTTGATCTGGTAGTCGCCCTCGTCCGTAACCGGACGGAACTTCACTTCCTTGATCTCGACCTGCTTGGTCTTCTTTTTGGCCTCGTTGGCCTTCTTCTGCGCTTCGAACTTGAACTTGCCGAAGTCCATGATCTTGCACACAGGCGGATCGGCCTGCGGCTGGATTTCGACCAGGTCGAGACCTTCATCCTCGGCCATCGACAGCGCTTCGTCGCGCGACAACACGCCAATCATTTCTCCGTCACTGCCGATCACGCGGACGCGCGGCACCCGGATTTCCTGATTTTTGCGGTTCTGTTTGTTGTCAGGGGTACTGATATTGCAATCTCCCAGTGGAATCGAACCGGCCCCGACGGATGTCCGTTGGGGCCGGGGCTTTAGCTTACTGCTTCAATTCAGCCTGCAGCCGCTCGGCAAAGGCCTGGACAGGCATTGAGCCCAGGTCCTCACCCGACAGCGTACGTACTGCCACGGCGCCATTGTCTCTTTCGCGGTCGCCCACGACCAGCAGATATGGCACCCGCTGCAGGGTATGCTCGCGAATCTTATAGCCGATCTTTTCGTTGCGCAAATCGGCGTCAACCCGGAAACCTTGATCCGCAAGGGTTTTGCGCACCTGTTTGACGTATTCAGCCTGCGCATCGGTGATGTTGGCCACCACCACCTGAACCGGTGCCAGCCAAGCCGGGAACTGGCCCGCATGGTGCTCGATCAGAATGCCCAGGAAGCGCTCCATCGAGCCGACAATGGCCCGGTGCAGCATCACCGGATGCTTCTTCTGGCTGTTTTCGTCCACGTACTCGGCGCCGAGACGGCCGGGCATCATGAAGTCGACCTGCATGGTGCCCAGCTGCCAGGTACGGCCGATGGCGTCCTTCAGGTGGTACTCGATCTTCGGGCCATAGAACGCACCCTCGCCCGGCAGTTCCTGCCATTCCACGCCGCAGCTGGTCAGTGCTGAGCGCAGCGCGCCTTCGGCCTTGTCCCAGGTGGCATCGTCGCCCAGTCGCGATTCCGGGCGCAGCGCGATCTTGATCTGGATGTCCTCAAAACCGAAGTGCTGGTACACCGCCAGCGCCTGCTGGTGGAATGCCGTCACTTCCGATTCGATCTGCGCTTCGGTGCAGAACACATGGCCATCGTCCTGGGTGAAGCCGCGCACGCGCAGAATGCCGTGCAGCGCGCCCGACGGCTCGTTGCGGTGGCAGGAGCCGAACTCGCCATAGCGGATCGGCAGGTCGCGGTAGCTGTGCAGGCCCTGGTTGAATACCTGGATATGGCCCGGGCAGTTCATCGGCTTGACCGCGTACGTGCGCTTCTCCGACTCGGTGAAGAACATATTGTCCTGGTAGTTGTCCCAGTGGCCGGACTGCTTCCACAGACTCACATCCAGAATCTGCGGGCAACGCACTTCGCCATAACCGCTGTCGCGATACACCTTGCGCATGTACTGCTCGACCACCTGCCAGATCGACCAGCCCTTCGGGTGCCAGAACACCAGGCCCGGCGCCTCTTCCTGCAGATGGAACAGATCCTGCTGCTTGCCGATGCGGCGGTGGTCGCGCATCTCGGCTTCTTCGATGCGCTTGATGTAGGCCTCAAGCTGCTTTTTATCGGCCCATGCCGTGCCATAAACGCGCTGCAGCTGCTCGTTTTTGGCATCGCCGCGCCAGTAAGCGCCCGAGATGCGGGTCAGCTTGAAGGACTTCAAAAAGCGCGTGTTCGGCACGTGCGGGCCACGGCACATGTCCACGTATTCCTGGTGGTAATACATGCCCATCGCAGTAATGTCATCGGACATGTCTTCGATCAGACGCAGCTTGTAGTCCTCGCCACGCGACTTGAAGATCTCAATCACCTCCGCACGCGGCGTCATCTTCTTGATGACGTCGTAATCGGTTGCGATCAGCTCGGCCATGCGCTTCTCAATCGCCGCCATGTCATCCGGCGTGAACGGGCGCTCGCTGTAGATGTCGTAGTAAAAGCCCTCGGCGATGACCGGGCCGATCACCATCTTGGCATCGGGGTACAGCTGCTTGACCGCGTGGCCAACCAAGTGGGCACAGGAGTGGCGAATGATCTCCACACCCTCCTCGTCCTTGGCGGTGATGATGCGCAACGACGCATCGCGGTCGATCACGTCGCTGGCATCCACCTGCACACCATCCACAACGCCGGCGATGGTGGCCTTGGCCAGACCCGCGCCGATGGATTGGGCCACGTCCATGACGCTGACCGGGTTTTCGAACTGACGGACGCTGCCGTCTGGGAGAGTGATGTTGATCATGGGGTTCACCAATAGCTGCGGCCGATGACCGGCGCGGCATGACAAGAAATTCGGGGCAATAAAAAAGCGCCACAACGGCGCCTGCGACAGGGCTGTGGCGGGATATCAGCAGTGGGAAGTGGTAGTGCTCATGTCGCACACTCGACCGGCGTTTTTGCGCGGGCCACCTATCAGCAGGAAACTGGGCCGATTCTAGCGCAATCAGCGCGCTACGGCCGCCTTTACAGCCATCCAGGCTTGGCGAGCGACCCGCTGCGACTACCGGGGTGCCGAACGCCGGGCAAAAGCCCCCTCACTGCGCCGGGCTTCAAATCCGACTCCAGCTCACCACCTGACGGCCTCCCTAATCTTGAGCCGCCCTACGGTAGAGAAATCGGCGTGTTTGGGGTTGTCAGAAATGCCTCGGCGAACTGCGCTGGCGCGGCATTTCCCAGAGACGAATGCGGACGAAAATGATTGTAGTCGGTTCTCCAGTTTTCGATCTTCTGGCGGGCATCGTCAAGGGACAGGAACCAGTGCACATTCAGGCATTCGTCGCGATGAACCATTGAAAGATTCGACGAACGCGTTATCGGTCGGCTTGCCTGGGCGCGAAAAATCGATCGTAACGCCGTGATCGTAAGCCCATTTGTCCAGCACGACACTGATGAATTCAGGCCCATTGTCTGCCTGAACCGGTAATCCCCCCGCTTTTAGCGGCTGCCAAAAGTGGAGTTATGCGGCCATCGCCAGCTTC
>DEOB01000003.1 GCA_002359895.1 Stenotrophomonas sp. UBA2629 | reverse complement strand
CTCGGTGGCCTTGGGTGCAAACTCCGTCGCCGACCGTGACAACAGCGTCTCGGTAGGCAGCGAAGGTGCCGAGCGCCAAATCACCAACGTGGCGGCCGGTACTGAAGGCACCGATGCGGTGAACAAGAATCAGCTGGACGCCGTTGCGGATCTGGCCGGTGAAACCAACAAGTACTTCCAGGCCAGCGGTGACGGCGTGGCTGCTGCAAGCGGTGGCAACAGCGTGGCCGCAGGTGCAGGCGCGACAGCCAGCGCAGAACGCAGCACCGCGCTGGGCGTGGCCAGTGTGGCCAATGCAAATGGTGCAACGGCGGTTGGTGCTGATGCCTCTGCGCGCGGTAGCAACAGCACCGCGTTGGGGCGGCAGACCTCGATCACGGCGGCCAATGGTGTGGCGATTGGTTATGGCGCGTTTGCCAGCAACGGCGTCAACAGTGTTGCCATCGGCTCAGGTGCGGGTGTGTCCGGTGCCAACTCGGTGGCGCTGGGTGCGGGTTCGCGGGCGACCGAGGCCAATGTGGTGTCGGTGGGTGCAGGCCCGGGCGGCACGGGCCCGGCAACGCGCCGCATCATCAACGTGGCCAATGGGCGCGTTGCAGAAGGCAGCAGCGATGCGGTCACCGGTGGTCAGTTGCATGTCACCAATCAGCGCGTCGGTGCTGTGGAAACACGGGTCAACGATATCGACGGCCGCATTGGCAGTATCGAAGGCGTCGCTGCCAATGCGTTGACTTATGACGATGCCAGTCGCGGTACGTTGACCTTGTCCGGTCTGCAGGGCACCACGCTGGAGAATGTGGCGTCAGGCAACATTGCCGCAGGCAGTCTGCAGGCCATCAATGGCGGCCAGCTGTTCCAGTCGCTGGGCAACATGGCCAGTTTCCTGGGCGGCGGTGCCGGCATTGGCATGCAGGGCGTGTTTGTCGCGCCCACCTACATGATCCAGGGAAGCAGCTTCAACAATGTGGGGGCTGCGTTGAATGCGCTTGATCAACAGGTCAGCTCGATCAACAGCCGCATCGCTGCGAACGGGAGCGGCAATGGGCCCGGAAACGGAAACGGAAACGGAAACGGAAACGGAAACGGCAATGGCAATGGTCCCCGCTCGGTCGGAGCCAGCGGGGGGGCTGCGTTGGGTGAGCAGGCTGCTGCCAATGACGTCACCGGCACCGCTGCGGGTAACAACAGCTACGCGCATGGCCCCAACGACACCGCACTGGGCAGCAATGCCCGCGTGGATGCCGATGGAAGCACGGCGGTAGGTGCCAATACCCATATCACCGCAGCGGCGACCAATGCGCTGGCGGCAGGCGAGGGTGCGTCGGTTTCCGCGGCATCGGGCACGGCGCTGGGCCAAGGTGCCAGTGTGACGGCGCAGGGCGCGGTGGCCTTGGGTCAGGGCTCGGTGGCTGACCGTGCCAACACGGTGTCGGTGGGCAGCAGTGGCAGCGAGCGGCAGATCACCAATGTCGCCGCGGGCACGCAGGCAACCGATGCGGTCAACAAGGCGCAGTTGGACCAGGGCGTTGCCTCGGCCAACAGCTATACCGACAGCAAGATGAGCAGCCTGACGGACAGCTTCAGCGGGCTGCGCAATGACATGGACAACCGTCTGCGCAATGTTGATCGGCGTATTGACCGACAGGGCGCCATGAACGCGGCCATGTTGAACATGGCCACCAGTGCGGCAGGTGTGCGCACGCAGAACCGAGTCGGTGTCGGTATCGGCTTCCAGAGTGGCGAATCGGCACTGTCGCTGGGCTATCAACGTGCCATCAGTGACCGTGCAACGGTCACCCTCGGTGGTGCCTTCAGCAGTGATGACAGTTCGGTAGGCGTTGGTGCCGGCTTCGGCTGGTAACTACGGCGACGTACCGCTCCCGCCCGCTGCGGCGGGAGCATCCGGGCTCTTGAACGTGGGCTGTTTCTTCCCCCGATACAGCCACTGCGAGCCAGGACGGCAAGGCAGTGCAGCAATGCAGTTCCATCCCTGTTTCATCTGACGAGAGATCGAACATGAAGAAGAAGACCAAGCTTGGCGTTGCAGTTGCAGGTGTTGTTCTGATGGCTTCCATCGGCGTGCCTGCAGCGTCTGCGGCAGATATCAGTGGTCTGCAGACGCGGCCGCTCAGTACGGCGCCTGCTGCCGGTGAGGGTGGCTATCGCTTCGTTGTGAAGTACCGCGCTGGCTCCGCGGAGCTGCGTGACGTGGCCAGGGCCAATCAGGGAATCAGCACCGCGGCGGCCCGTGCAGGGCTCAACCGTGCGGTGCCGGCAATGGGCAGGACTGCAGCGCGGCCTGCTGCGTCGGCCGCGCTGCTGCGCCGCATGGGCAGCCCGGGCTGGGCGGTGGTCAAGGCATCGCGTTCGCTCAATGGCGCTGAAACGGCACAGTTCATCCGTGAGATGAAGGCCAACCCGGCGGTGGAAAGCGTGGAAGTGGATCGTCTGTACCAGCACATGGCCACTGACACCCCCAGCTTCACCCCCAACGATCCGCAGACCGCGGTGCAGTGGAACTTCTACAACGCCGTCAGCGGTGTCAACGCAACCACGGCGTGGGACATCTCGCAGGGTGAAGGCATTGTGGTGGCGGTGATCGACACCGGTATCGCACAGGGCAACCCGGACCTGCAGACCAGTGTGATTCCCGGCTACGACATGATCAGCGACAAGCGTGTCTCGCGCCGCGCCACCGATGACCGTGTGGTCGGCGGTTGGGACGTGGGTGATTGGGTTGAAGAAAACTACTGCACCGGCTGGGCCTCGGCAGATCCGCATGATGCCGACACCAGCTCCTGGCATGGCAGCCATGTTTCCGGAACGGTCGCGCAGGACACCAACAATGGTCTGAATCTGGCTGGCCTGGCATTCAAGTCCAAGGTGATGCCGGTGCGCGTGCTGGGCTCGTGTGGTGGCTTCGGCAGTGATATCTCCGACGGCATCATCTGGGCGGCCGGTGGCACCGTGCCGGGCCTGCCGGCAAACCAGACCCCGGCCGAAGTGATCAACATGAGCCTGGGCAGCGGTGGCCCTTCAACCTGCCCGACCATTTATCAGGACGCCATCAATCAGGCCATCGGCCTGGGCAGCATCATCGTCGTGGCGGCCGGCAACAGCAACGGCAATGCGGGCAGCTACACCATGTCCTCGTGCAACAACGTCATCTCGGTTGGCGCCACCGGCTTCAACGGCGGCAAGGCGTACTACTCCAACTACGGTCCGCGCGTTGATCTGTCGGCACCGGGTGGCAACGCCGAGCAAAGCAACAATGGCTGGATTTTCCAGGTGATCAACCGCGGCGAACAGGGTCCCACCAATGAGTGGGCACCGATTGGTCTGGTAGGTACTTCGATGGCGTCACCGCATGTGGCTGCTGCCGTGGCCATGGTGCAGAGCGTGGTGGATACACCGCTGACCTGGAGCCAGATGCGCGACCTGCTGACCTCCACGGTGAAGCCGTTCGGTGTGGCCATCCCGGCCGCCACGCCGCTGGGCGCAGGCATTCTCGACATCAACGCTGCGCTGGTGAAGGCCACCACGCCGCCGTGCAACCCCGATGTTGACGATTGCGGCCCGGTGGCAACGGCCTTGGTGAACAAGGTTGCAGTCACCGGCCTGTCCGGCCCGGCCGGCAAGGAAGGGCTGTACAGCTTCGAAGCGGAGGCCGGCAAAGTGCTGACGTTCATGACCTACGGCGGCACCGGTGATGTGTCGTTGTATGTCAGTCACGACAAGGAGCCGACCGCCACTTCGTCGGATGCGCACTCCACCCGCGCCGGTAACAGCGAGACCGTGCGCTTCACCACACCCAAGGCCGGCACGTACTACATCAAGCTGGTGGGTGCGGCGTCGTATTCGGGGGTGAGTCTGGTCGCCCGGCAGTAAGCAGCGCCGTGCGGTAGCAGAGAACCCCGGCCATGCCGGGGTTCTCTGTTTCTGGAGCCGCGCACGCGCGGGTGATGAGCGTGCATGGCGCATCAACGGGCCAGCCTCACCAACGCACAGGCATCCGCACAGGCATCCAAGGGCCTCGCATGTGCCCGCAACGCCGTACCCATGTGAGTGGACTGCGCAGCGGAAGCAGACATGCACACTTTGCGCGTAATCCAGCTGACATTCGGCGATGTGCCGCACGCGTGCCGGCGATGACAGAATGTCGCACGTCGCCATGCACGGATGGCCGGGACGAACTGCTAAAGTCCCGATAATTATCGGAGGATTGCGTGAACGCGGCAGCCCAACATGTGCCAACACCCGCCGACAGCATCGTCGCTGAGCTGTTGGCCCAAGGCCGCCTGAAGGAGACCGACCTGCAGCGCGCCCGACAGCTGAACCAGGAGTCGCTGGGCGACCTGCTGGTACTGCTGGCCCGCCTGGGCCTGGTGTCCGAACGTGACCATGCCGAGGCCTGCGCCAAGGTGCTGGGCCTGCGTCTGCTGGCCGCACGTGAGCTTCCCGAGCAGCCGCCGGAGCTGGTGGAAGGTGCCGAGCCGGTGCCGTTGCGGTTCCTCAAACAGTTTCTGGTGTTGCCGCTGGGCGAGCAGCACGGGCGGATCCTGTTGTGGATGGCCGACCCGCAGGATCATTACGCGCGGGATGCCATCACCTTGGCCACCGGCTGCGAGGTGGCGCCGGTAATCGGGCTGCGCAGTGAAGTGGAGGAGGCGATCGAACGCTGGCACGGGCAGGGCCGCAGCGCCATGGGGGCCATTCTGGAAACGGCCGATGGCGAAGCTGCGCCGCTGGATGACATTGAACATCTGCGCGATCTTGCCTCCGAAGCGCCGGTCATCCGCCTGGTGAACCTGCTGATCCAACGCGCGGTGGAACTGCGCGCCTCGGATATCCACATCGAGCCGTTCGAGAACCGCCTGAAAGTACGTTACCGCGTGGATGGTGTGTTGATCGACGGCGAAAGTCCGCCGGTGAATCTCACCGCCGCGGTCATCAGCCGCATCAAGATCATGGCCAAGCTCAACATCGCCGAACGCCGCCTGCCGCAGGACGGCCGCATCATGTTGCGCGTGCAGGGCAAAGAGTTGGATCTGCGCGTGAGCACCATGCCCACCGCGCACGGCGAGAGTGTGGTGATGCGTCTGCTTGACCGCGAGGCGGTGGTGTTTGATTTCCAGCGTTTGGGTTTCAGCGAGGATTTCCTGCCGCAGTTCCGCAAAGTGTTGACCCAGCCGCACGGCATTCTGCTGGTGACCGGGCCCACCGGCTCGGGCAAAACCACCACGCTGTACACCGCACTCAGCCAGCTCAATACCGACAAGGTGAAAATCATCACCGTCGAAGACCCGGTCGAGTATCAGTTGGAAGGCATCAACCAGATCCAGGCAAAACCGCAGATTGGTCTGGACTTCGCGCATGCGCTGCGCAGCATCGTGCGACAGGATCCGGACATCATCATGATCGGCGAAATGCGCGACCTGGAAACCGCGCGCATCGCGATCCAATCCGCACTTACCGGCCACCTGGTGCTGTCCACACTGCATACCAACAACGCCGCCGGTGGTATCACCCGCTTGTTAGACATGGGCGTGGAGGACTACCTGCTAACCTCCACCATCAACGGCATCCTTGCGCAGCGCCTGGTGCGCCGGCTGGAACCGACCCACGCACAGCGTTACCCGGCATCAGCCGAGGAGATTGAACGCTTCAACCTGCGCCGCTACCAGCTGCAGGGCGACATCCATCTGTATCGCCCGCAGCCTTCAGCCGTTGCCCCCACCGGTTACAAGGGCCGCACCACCATCGTTGAGTTCCTGGTGATGAACGACGAGCTGCGCAACGCAGTGATGCGCAAGGCAGGGATGGGCGAGATCGAGCAGCTTGCACGCGCATCGGGCATGCGCAGCATGTATGAGGACGGCATCATCAAGGCACTGCGCGGCGAAACCACTCTGGAAGAAGTGCTGCGCGTAACGGAGGACGCATGACCACGCGCATGCAACCGGAGTCGCCGCGCTGATGCCGCTCTACCGTTACAAGGCACTGGATGCCCACGGCGAGCTGTTGGACGGGCAGATGGAGGCGGCCAATGATGCCGAGGTCATCGCGCGTCTGCAGGAGCAGGGCCATTTGCCGGTGGAAACCAAGCGCGCTACCGGTTCGGCGTTGGAAGGCGCGAGCTGGAAGCAATGGCGGCAACGTCCCTTCAGTGGCGCGGCATTGGTGCAGTTCACCCAGCAGTTGGCGACGTTGCTGGGTGCAGGACAGCCGTTGGATCGCGCACTCTCCATCCTGCTGGACACGCCGGAAGACGCGCGCTCAAGGCGGGTGATTGGCGATATCCGCGATGCGGTGCGAGGCGGCGCGCCGTTGTCGCAGGCCATGGAACGGCAGCACGGCTTGTTCTCGCGCCTGTACGTCAACATGGTGCGCGCCGGTGAAGCCGGCGGCAGCCTGCACGAAACCCTGCAGCGGTTGGCCGACTACCTGGAGCGCAGCCAGGAGCTCAAGGCCCGCGTCATCAATGCATTGATCTACCCGGCGATCCTGTTGTTGGTGGTAGGCGGCGCATTGCTGTTCCTGCTGGGCTACGTGGTGCCGCAGTTCGCGCAGATGTATGAAAGCCTGGATGTCAGCTTGCCGTGGTTCACCAGCGCGGTATTGGCCGTTGGCCTGTTTGTGCGGCAATGGTGGTTGGTGTTTGTGGTGGTGCCGGCGCTGGCGTTGTTGTGGATGGAACGCAAGCGCCGCGATGCGGATTTCCGCATGGCATTCGATGGCTGGTTGCTGCGCCGGCCGATGGTGGGCGGGCTGGTGGCCAAGCTGGAAACCGCGCGACTGACGCGCACATTGGGCACGCTGCTGCGCAATGGTGTGCCGCTGCTTGCCGGGCTGGGCATCGCCCGCAATGTGCTGGGCAACCGCGCACTGTCTGCCGATGTCGGCGAAGCGGCAGAGGCCGTGAAAAACGGTGCCGGGTTGGCGGCATCGCTGGCCCGCAATGGTCGCTTCCCGCGTCTGGCGCAACAGATGATCCAGGTGGGCGAGGAGTCCGGCACGCTGGAAACCATGCTGCTCAAGACCGCCGACACCTTCGAGCAGGAAAGCGCGCGCGCCATCGACCGCATGCTCGCCGCGTTGGTGCCGGTCATTACCCTGGCATTGGCGGCGGTGGTGGGCGTGGTGATCATCGCGGTGCTGGTGCCGCTGTACGACCTGACCAACGCAATCGGCTGAACGTCACATGCAACCAAGGATGCGATTCATGAAACGAACCCTGAAACAACCTGTGTCCCGCGCACGCCAGGCCGGTATGAGCCTGCTGGAAATCATCATCGTCATCGTGCTGATTGGCGCGGTGCTCACCTTGGTGGGCAGCCGCGTGCTGGGCGGGGCGGACCGTGGCAAGGCCAACCTTGCCAAGACGCAGATCCAGACACTGGCCGGCAAGGTGGAAAATTTCCAGCTGGACACCGGCCGGTTGCCGGCCAAACTTGACGAACTGGCTACGCAGCCCGCCGGCAGCAGCGGTTGGTTGGGGCCGTATGCCAAGCCGGCGGAGTTCAATGATCCGTGGGGCCATGCCATCGAATACCGCGCGCCGGGCGAAGGGCGCCCATTCGATCTCATCAGCCTGGGCAAGGACGGCCAGCCCGGTGGTGACAGCTACAACGCCGACATCCGCTACGAATAAGCACAATGCAGCCGTGGCCCGCCCGAACTGAAGGTTTGCCCGCACGGGCGGCGGTGCCGCGTCGGCGTGGTGCGATGGCGGGCTTGTCGCTGTTGGAAATGATGTTGGTGTTGGCCTTGGTCGCGGCGGTTTCGCTGCTGGCGGCCATGGCAATGAACGGCGGCATGGATGGCATGCGGCTGCGTTCTGCGGGCAAATCGTTGGCCGCTGAGTTGCGGCATGCGCGCACCCGCGCCATTGCCACAGGCATGCCCCAGCAGTTTGCCTTGGACATGCGCACCCATCGCTGGCAGGGCCCCGATGGTCGCCATGGCGAGCTGCCGGCCGCGCTGTCGCTGCGCTACACCGGTGCGCAGCAGGTGCAGTCCCGCAGTGATGTGGGCGTGGTGCGTTTCTTCGAGGATGGCGCCTCCACGGGAGGCCGCATCGAACTGATCGCCAAATCGGCGGTGTGGCGGATCGACATTGGTTGGATCACCGGCGAAGTGCGTTCGGGCCCATTGCGTGGTGATGGCGCGTGAAGTACCAGCGTGGGTATTCATTGATTGAGGTGATCGTTGCGTTCGCCTTGATGGCGCTGGCGGCAACCTTGTTGCTGGGCAGTTTGTCCGGCGCCGCGCGTCAGGTGCGTATTGCCGACGACCAGGGGCGCGCCGCATTGCACGCCGAATCGCTGCTGGCCACGCTTGGCATGGAAGCGCCGCTGGCAGCGGGCAAACAACAGGGCGAGTGGGAGAAGGGACGCTACCGGTGGTCGCTGCAGGTGGCGCCGTATGTCGAGCCGCGTCAAGCAACATCACGCTTGTGGCAACTGGACTTGCAGGTGCGCTGGGGTGAAAGCGCGCAGGAGCAATTGAACTGGCGCAGCCTGCGGTTACGCACAGACGTTGTGCCGGGAGCCGCGCCATGACGCGCACCGCTTCGCGCATGCGCGGTTTCACTTTGATTGAAGTGTTGCTGGCCACCGTGCTGCTGGCAGCCGGCATGGCCTTGGCGTTCGCCATCGTGCGCTCGACGTTGACCATCAGCACGCGGGGTGAGGCCATCGCCAGCCAGAACGAACGCATGCGAGGCGTCGAGAATTTCCTGCGTCGCCGCTTGGCCTCGGCCATGCCGTTGCCGTTGGACAACAATCGCATTGACGGTGCGGCCCCGGTGTTTCAGGGGGATGCGCAGCAGATGAGTTTCACCGCCGATGTCCCCGATTATCTCGGCCGTGGTGGGCCTTATGTGCACACGCTGCAGGTCAGCAGCAAAGGCCAGCTGAAGCAACTGCATATCGGTCTGGTCCTGTTGCAGGCCGGGCAGCAGGTGCCGGAGAACCCGCCGCGTAGCATGGAGCTGTTGGCCGATGAACTCAAAGAAGTACGCCTGCGTTATCGCGGTATCGATCCGGTACGCAACGGCCTGGGTGATTGGCAACCGCAATGGCAGGCGCCCGGCCGCATGCCGATGTGGGTATCCATCGAAGTGATCCCCGCCAAGGGCGCGGCATGGCCGCCGTTGGTGGTCGCATTGCCGCAGCAGGGCATGGTGGGGAGCTGGCGATGAACATGCGCGGCGCAGCCCTGGTGCTGGTGTTGTGGATGATTGCCTTGTTGGCGGCCACCATTGGTGCATTCGCGTTGAGTGCGCGGGTGGAATACATGCAGGGCCGGCTGACCGCCGACCTGGGTGCCGGTCAACAGATCGCCCACGCGGGCATTGATTACGCCATGTCGCGGATGCAGTCCACGCCCACACAGCCGGGCTGGCATGCCGATGGCCGCCGCTACCGCTGGCAGTTTGCCGGCCGCAGCGTGGACCTGCGCGTCCTCGATGAAACCGGCAAGGTGGATTTGAATCAAGCCGATTTCGCACTGCTGGAGGCGCTGCTGCGTGCCTTGGCGGTGGCGCCGGCGCGTGCAACCCAGGTAGCTGGTGCCATTGTTGACTGGCGCGATATCGACGATCTCAAACAGCCCAGCGGCGGCGCCGAAAGCGCGGACTACGCCGCTGCCGGCTATCCCTACGGTGCCAAGAACGCGCGCTTTGACAGCATTGGTGAACTGCAGCGTCTGCTGGGCATGGACGCCGCACTTTATGCACAGCTGGCGCCGCTGGTCACCGTGTATGGCAGCGGTCGCCCCGATGCGCGTTTTGCCGCAGCACCGGTATTGACCGCACTGGGAATGGATGCCGCCTTGGTGATCGCGCAGCGCGAACGTGGAGCGGTTGCTGGTGCGGGCGGCATGCCGCTGGCAGCGGCCGGCGGCAGTGGCACTTATAGTGTCGACAGCCGGGTGCAGCTGGGCAATGGACGGGTGGCCGTGCTTCGCAGTGTGGTCCGGCTGGCGCCGCCAGGCGCGCAGGGCACAGCGTATACGGTGTTACGGTGGGAACAGGGAGCGGTAGCGAGATGACGGCGTTGCGCGAAAGACTGGGGCAGTTGGGAGGCCGCATTGCACCGGGGGCCGGCGGCTTCTGGTCGTGGTGGAAGTGCGGGCTGCTGTCGTGGTTGCCGCGCCAGTGGCAGGCACTGCTCGGTTTGTCCAACGCGCGCGTGCTGCTGTCGCCGCAGGGTGACGGCATTGAAGTGCTGCATGCCCATGAAGGGCAGTTGCGACCGCTGGGGGTGCTGTCGGAGCAGGCCGGCCCGCTGGCCGTGGATGCATCGCTGCCCGCGCGTGAGGCCCACCTGCCGCGCTTTGGCCTGTTGCCTGCCAACGCAGTGCTGCGCAAGCCGATGCGTCTGCCGGCCGCTGCGGAAGCACGGTTGCATGATGTGGTGGGTTTTGAGATTGACCGGCAAACCCCGTTCACAGCCGACCAGGTGTATTTCGACGTGCGCCTTTTGCAGCGCCGCAGCGACGGCCACCTGGACGTGGAGTTGGTGGTGGTACCGCGACAGCAGGTGGAATCGCTGCTGTCCCCGCGTGAGGCCTGGCAGGCCCAGCTCGATGGTGTCGATGTCGCCACTGCCGATGGCAGTCCGCTGGGCGTGAACCTGCTGCCGGCTGCGCAACGCCGGCTACGGCAGGACCCGATGCGCAGGCTCAACCGCATGCTGATGCTGGGCGCACTGGTGATGCTGGTGTTGGCCGGCTGGCAGGTGCTGGACAATCGCCGCAAAGCCGCCGCACAGCTGGCCGCCCAGGTGGAAGCCAGCGCAGTGCGCGCGCGTGCGGTAGCCGCGCAGCGTCAGCAACTGCAGGATCTGGTCGATGGCCATGCGTTTTTTACCGCGCAACGTGCGCAGCAACCCACGGCTACCGAAGTCATCAACGAACTCAGCTTCCGGCTTGACGACGACACCTGGCTTGAGAAGCTTTCCATCGAGGGCGGGCGCCTGCAGTTGATCGGCCTGAGCGGCAGCGCGTCATCGCTGGTCTCCAAACTGGAGGGCTCGCATTTGTGGAAGACGCCTTCGTTGACCGGTGTGCTGCAGGCTGGTGGCGGCGAAAAACGCGAGCGTTTTACGCTCAACGCTGAACTGATGGCGCCACGCCAGGAGGCCGCCGATGGCGCCGCAGCCCACACGCCGTGACCGTTGGCTGGCCTTGGGCCTGCTGCTTGCGGTGCTTAGCGTGCTGTATCTGCTGATCGTGCATCCGCTGTGGACGCAGCCGATGCTCGCGGTGCAGGCGCAGATCGACAGCCTGCAGGAACGTCAGCAACGTATCGATATTCAACTGCAGCAGGCACCGCAGGTGGCGCAGCGGCTGCAGCAGGCGCAGCAGGCCTTGGCCGAGCAGCCGGGCTTCATGAATGAAGCATCGGCGGAGTTGGCGACCTCACGCTTGGTGCAGCGTCTGGAAGAGGCCGCGCGGCAGGCCAGCCCCGACAACCGCAGCTGTGCCATCAGCGACCGCTCGCCCTTGCCTGCCGATACCACGGGCCGGTTTGTGCGTGTGGCGGTGCAGGTGCGGCTGCGCTGTGGCATGAGCGAATGGATGACGGTATTGCAGACGCTGGAAACCGGAACGCCGCAGTTGCGTGTGGACCGCTTGGACATTCTTGCGTCGGCGGCGGCACCGGAAGCGGGCGCAGGCCTGGATGTGAACTTTGAACTCAGCGGTCATCTGCGACCGGGTGTTGCTGCACCGGCACCGGAGGCGAACCATGCGCGATGACGTTGCCGGATTGCGAACCTGGTTGCTCGCCGGCGTCGGCGCGTGGGCGTTGGCGGTGTGGGCAGCGGGCCTGTTTGGTCTGGGTAGCCGCATCGGCACGCCGCCGCCGGTGGCGGCACTGCCGGCCTTACCCGCGGTGCCGACGATTGATGGGGCAGGCACGCGGGTTCTGGATAACGGCGAGGCCTTGGCCCGGCCCTTGTTTGCCAGCGATCGCCGCCCGCATCCGTTCGTGTTGGGTGAGGGCGGCAATGCCACTCACGGTGTGGTTCGGCTGAGCGGTGTGGTGATCACACCCGACCTGGAAATGGCCACGCTGACCACCGAGCAGGGTCGCTCCCTGCGCCTGCGCGTGGGCGGTGAGCCGCAGGACGGCTGGCAGCTGCTGTCGCTGCAGCCGCGCAGCGCGGTGGTCAGCGGGCCGTCGGGCACGCTCAATCTTGAATTGCAGGTGTTCAGCGGTATCCCTGCTGCCACAGCAGGAGGTGCGCTGCCGATACCACCGCCTCCGCCGCCGCCTTCCTCGGAGCGGCAGTCGTCGCAGTTCTCTCCCCCGTTGGTGGATGTGCCTGCCACTGAACCCTCGGCCGAGCAGATCCAAGCCATCCGCGAGCGCATCCAGGCCCGCCGCAGGCAGGCTCAACAAAACAACCAGAACGGCAGCCCCGGCCGCCAGAACCCGTAGAGTGAGCGCATGACGTCACGCATTGTTCCCATCACCCTGCTGATCGGCGCCCTGAGCAGCTGTGCCACCGCGCCCGTGCCGGAGGTGCGCCGTAATGCGCCCACCACGGCGCTGGAGACGCCTGCAAGCGGCGAGCCTGCCAATACCCGTGCGTTGCAATTGGTGGAGGCCCCGCAGGTGGATGAAAGCCAAGGCCGCGCCGTCATCCGCCGGGGTAATGGCACGGTGATCAACCGCGCCGCTGCCGCCGCCCCCGCGCCGGCCTTGTCGGCCGCCGGCAATGGCAGCGCGGTGTTCAACTTTGAAGGCGAATCGGTACAGGCCGTCACCAAGGCGATCCTGGGCGACATGCTGGGGCAGAACTACGTCATCGCCCCGACCGTGCAGGGCACCGTCACCCTGGCCACGCCCAAGCCGGTATCGCCGGCGCAGGCGCTGAACCTGCTGGAGATGGTGCTGGGTTGGAACAACGCGCGCCTGGTTTACAGCGGTGGCCGCTACAACGTGATTCCGGCGGATCAATCGCTGGCCGGTACCGTGGCCCCCAGCACCGCCCCCGCTTCGGCGGCGCGCGGTTATGAAGTGCGTGTGGTGCCGCTGCAGTTCATCTCCGCCAGCGAGATGGAAAAGGTGCTCAAACCCTACGCGCGGCCCAACGCGATTGTCGGCGTGGATGGCTCGCGCAACGTCATCACCTTGGGCGGCACGCGCACCGAGCTGGAAAACTACCTGCGCACGGTTGAAATCTTCGATGTGGATTGGCTGTCCGGCATGTCGGTAGGCGTGTTCCCGCTGCAGTCCGGGCGCGCTGCCCAGGTGGCCGGCGATCTGGAAAAAGTGTTCGGCGAAAGCAGCAAGACACCCAGTGCCGGCATGTTCCGCTTCATGCCCTTGGAGAACGCCAACGCGGTGTTGGTGATCACCCCGCAGGCGCGTTACCTGGACCAGATTCAGCAGTGGCTGGACCGCATCGACAGTGCCGGCGGCACCGCGCGCCTGTTCTCGTACGAATTGAAATACATCAAGGCCAAGGACCTGGCCGAGCGTCTGTCCGAAGTCTTCAGCTCCAGCAACGCAACGCGCAGCGTCCGCGAAAGCACGCCGACATCGTTGGTGCCGGGCGCGGTGCCTTCGCAGTTGGAAAGCAGCAGCTCGTTCACCCAGGATGGCCCCGGCCAGGACAGCAGCGCAAACCGTGGCGACGAAGGCAGCATGAATCTGCCGCAGCGGCAGCAGGGCAATATCAGCGTCAGCCTGGAAGTGGCAGGCGACCAGGTGGGCGTGTCGGCGGTGGAAGAAACCAATGCCCTGCTGGTGCGTGCCACACCGCAGGCGTGGCGCTCGATCCAGGAAGTGATCGAGAAGCTGGACGTGATGCCGCTGCAGGTCCACATCGAGGCACAAGTTGCCGAGGTGGCGTTGACCGGCGAGCTGAGTTACGGCGTCAACTGGTATTTCGAGAATGCAGTCAACCGGCCTGTCACCGAGGGCGGCGCAGGGTTGCCCAGTGCAGCCGGGCGCGATATCTGGGGCACCTATGCCGGCGCCATCACCGGCAGCAGCGGCCTGGGCTGGACCTTCCTCGGCCGCAATGCCGCAGCGGTGGTGAGTGCGCTGGATAAAGTGACCGACCTGCGCCTGCTGCAGACGCCCTCCATCTTCGTGCGCAACAACGCCGAGGCCATGCTCAACGTGGGCGACAAGGTGCCGATCAATACCGTCTCGGTGAACACCAGCGGCGTGAGCGACAACACTTACAGCCAGGTGCAGTACATCGATACCGGCGTGATCCTGAAAGTGCGCCCGCGCGTGACCCGCGATGGCATGGTGTTCATGGACGTGGTGCAGGAAGTGAGCAGTGCGGCGGATGTGCCGACCAACTGCGACCCGTCCAAGACCTCGTGCAACCCGCGTATTTCCACCCGGAAATTGGCGACTGAAGCTGCCGTGCAGAGTGGCGACACCATCATGATGGCCGGCCTGATCACCGACAGCGCCACCAATGGTTCCAATGGCATTCCTGGCTTGAGCCGCATCCCGGTGCTGGGTTCGCTGTTCGGCAGCAAGAGCCGCAACAGCCGGCGCACGGAAGTGATTGTGCTGTTGACTCCCACCATCGTTCGCAATGGTCAGGAGTCACGCGACCTTACCGACGAATACAGTCGCAAGTTTCGCGCGATGGAGCCGATCAATACACCGCAGAAGAAACCTTGATGCACGCCCAGGCACACGCGTTGGCTGCTGTGCCTGATCTGGATGGAAGGGGGTGGATGTGATCGTGTTGTTGCCGTTGGGCGTGGACGATGACGCATTGGATCGTTGCCTCGCCGCGTTGGATCAGACCACACCGGCGGGCACGTCGGTGTGGTTGGCCGATGACGCACAGGCCGGGCCTCGTGCGCAGGCGGTGGTCGAGCATTGGCTGGCGCACACCATGCTGCAGGCCGAGTACACGCGCCGCGCGCGGTCACTGGGCGAAGCGGCACATCTGGATGAAATGCTGCGCGCCTGCGATGGGCTGGATGTGGCAGTGCTGGCACCGGACAGCGTGCCGATGCCCGGCTGGCTGCAGCAGCTGCAGGCCTGCCTGGCGCGTGACGCCTCCATCGCCACCGCCACGCCGTGGAGCAATGCCGGTGAATCCGTGGCTTGGCCGCGCGTGGGCGAAGTGAATCCTCTTCCGGCAGACCCGCTGCGGCTGACGCAGGCGCTGGCGAACATGCCGCTGCTGCACCCGGAGTTGCCTTCGGCGGTGACCCATGCGGTGTTGATCCGTGGCAGTGCCCGGCGCCGTGCTGGCGGCCTGGATACCGAGAGCTACAACTCCTGGTACGCCGCGCTGGTGGATCTGAGCCTGCGCATGTCCGGTTTGGGCTGGCGCAACGTGCTGTGTGACAACGCCTTCGTCGGCCGCCAGCAGGAGGGGCGCTTGGCCGAAGGTGACATGGACGTACTGGCCAACCGTTGGCCAACCTGGACGGCGCGGCTGGCCGGCTTTCTCATGCACGACCCGCTGGATGCCCATCGTGGTCACCTGCGGGCATTGTGCGAGCAGGCGATAATGCCGCAGCCGCAGCGCGACCTCTTTGACGCCTGTGGTTCCCTACCAGGTGCGGAGCAGGTGTGAGCCAGTCGATTGCCGTTGTTGTTGTCAGTTACCAGAGCGCGAGCACGCTGGATGAATGCCTGCTGCGGCTGCGCGCCGCACAGGATGTGAGCGAGATACGCGTGGTGGACAACAACTCCAGCGATGGTTCGATGGACATCGCACAGCGTCATGCCGTGGCCGACGCGCGAGTGCGTTTCATCGCCAACCCTGACAACCCCGGCTTCGCCACCGCCTGCAACCAAGGCGCGGAAGAATGCAGCGCGCCGTGGTTGGCCTTCGTCAACCCGGACCTGCTGGTGGAGCCGCAGACATTGGCGCGGCTGCGCGACCTTGGCCAGCCGCTGGGCGATTGCGTGCTGGGTGTGGAGCAGGTGGACGAGCAGGGCAATGCGGATGCAGCGGTACGCCGCCGCGATCCGGATTTTGCCGCGATGTTGCGTCACCCCGGTGCGGGTTCGCGGCTCTCGGTGCCGGCCGATCACTCGGCACCGCTGCAGGTGGTGCAGGCCTTGTCCGGTGCCTTGTTGTTGATGCCACGCAGCCTGCTGATGCGGCTGGGTGGCTGGGACCGGGGCTATCGGCTGCATGCCGAAGACCTGGACCTGTGCCGCCGCGCGCGTCAGGCCGGTGCCACGGTCGCCATCGCCAATGACCTGCAGGTGGTGCACGTGCGCGGCGTATCCAGCCGCTCGCGCCCGTTCTTTGTGGAATGGCATAAGCACCGCGGGCTGTGGCGGTATTTCTGCAAATTCGAGGCAAGGCAGCGCAGCCTACCGGTACGCATCGGCGTATGGGGCGCCATCTGGGCACATGCCGCGCTGCAGGTGCCGCGTCTGCTGCTGCGTTGACTCTCTGCTCACGGGCAGCGCGTGGTGTGCGCACAGAGGCCTGCCATGGCAGGTGAACAAGATGCCCGGCCTTCGCATGGTCAGCCGCATGGGCAGCGCATAATGCGGCCATGATCATCCAATCCCTGCTCGACACCGACCTCTACAAGTTCACGATGATGCAGGCGGTGCTGCATCAGTACCCCGGCGCCATCGTCCAGTACCGGTTCAAGTGCCGCACGCAGGGTATCGACCTGGCGCGCTACCTGGACGAGATCAACGCCGAGATTGATCACCTGTGCAGCCTGCGCTTCTCCAGCGATGAGCTGGAATACATGCGCCGGCTGCGCTTTGTGAAACCTGACTTCGCCGACTTCCTCGGCCTGTTCCACCTCGACCGCAAATACATCACGTTGCGCGCCTCGCAGACCGTGCCCGGCGAGATCGAGCTGGACATCACCGGCCCGTGGCTGCACACCATCATGTTTGAAGTGCCGTTGTTGGCCATCATCAATGAAGTGTGGTTCCGCAACACCGGCAGCAATGATTTCAGCGAAGGCGAGCGCCGCCTGAAGGCAAAAACCGCATTGCTGCGTGACACACCCGGCTTCGAGAATTGCCGCATCGCCGATTACGGTACCCGCCGCCGTTATTCACGGCAGTGGCACAGCACCATGCTGCCGATGCTGCGTGACGCGTTGGGGCCGCAGTTTGTCGGCACCAGCAACGTCCACTTCGCACGCATGTATGGCATGACGCCGCACGGCACCATGGCGCACGAATACCTGCAGGCGTTCCAGGCATTGGGCCCGCGTCTGCGTGATTCGCAGGTTGCCGCATTGGAATCATGGGCACGCGAGTACCGGGGCGATCTGGGTATCGCCTTGTCGGATGTGGTTGGCCTGGATGCGTTCCTCAATGACTTCGACACCTATTTCTGCAAGTTGTTTGATGGTGTGCGCCATGACTCCGGCGACCCTTTCAGCTGGGGCGACCGCATGCTGGCCCACTTCAAGGCCAACCGCACCGATCCGGCCAGCAAGATTCTGGTGTTCAGCGACGGTCTGAACATCGAGAAGGTGATGCAGCTGTTTGATTACTTCCGCGGTCGCTGCCAGGTGGCGTTTGGCGTGGGCACCCATCTGACCAACGATCTGGGCCCCACGCCGTTGAACATCGTCATCAAGATGGTCCGCTGTAACGGCCAGCCCGTAGCCAAGCTCAGCGATTCGCCGGGCAAGAGCATGTGCGATGACCCGGGTTACCTGTCCTACCTGAGGCAGGTGTTTCAGGTGCCGGCTACCGCCGGCGAATGAAACCGCACGCGCGCGCAGTGCTGTAGGCACTGCATTCGGTTCGCCGCTGTTTTGTTTGAATAACCGGCATTGAGCCGGCACACGCTCAAAAACAAGCGCAGTGTTTGTCATTCCGTGGGTACAGTGTGGGCCTGCGGGCTCAGCTGGGCTCCACGCAGCCGGTGATGCGGGCCCGCTGCATGGAGCAGCGGGTCGCGTGGCAGGGTGACTTGGGCTGCAACGGCCCCTACATCCGTCTGGAAAACGCACCTGCCGGGGTGCTCACGGGTAGTCGATGATCACCACATAGCTGCCGCTGCTGGGTGCTTGTAGCGGGTATTGATCGGAGAATGTGCGCTCGTCTGTACCTTGAACGCGGTTGGACAGGCGCAGTGTTTTTACGCCCGTTTTGCCTGATGCCCGGGCCTTTACGGGGGTGTTGGCGAACACACGCAAGCCATCTGCCGCAATGGGGCAGGCATCCAGGTGCAATTGCTGCACGCCATTGATGCGCGGTGAACAGGCAGCGTCCACCACACGGCCACTGAAACGCAGGGTGCCCGTGGCTGCATGGGCTGTCATTGCTGCGAGCGAGAGCACGGCTACCTGCAGTAAATGCGTGGTTTTCATGGCATTTCTCCTCTTGGGGAGAAATGAGTAAGCGCACGATCCAGCGAGATGGGTTCATGCGGTGTTCGAATATGTGCATTCCGTCACGCAGCGCGTTTGGTGAATTTTCAGCCTGGGAAGAGTGTCGCCTGCCGCTGTTTTCTGTGGTGACTTTTCCTACAGAAGGTGGCGACTTTCGGGAATCAAAGAGGCGTGGATTTCCCATCAGCTAGCGCGGCGCTCAACTGTTGTCAAAGCCCCGAAGTGGAAGCGTTTTCCGACATGCGTCACATTTATTCCTAGACTTTCGCCACGGAATTGCCCCGCAGGCTTTCCGCAATCGGGTGGAGCACAGGGATGTGTAGCGGTACGTAGTGTCCTTGTACTGCACCCCTCTTTTTATTTTTCAGTGGGGATAAGTAGACGCAATGCGCACAATCAATCTCGTTGCTGTTTTGATGCTGGCTTCGGCACCGCTGGTGGCCAATGCGGCCGACGGCACCATCACCTTCACCGGCACGATCTCGGCCAGCACGTGCACCATCGTCACCCAGGGCGGTAGCGCAGACCAGTCCGTCACTCTGCCCACCGTGGCTAGTGGCAGCCTGCCCGCAGAAGGGGCAACGGCAGGACGCACGCCGTTCTCGATCAACCTCACCGGCTGTACGGCAGGTGATGTGGCGGCGTACTTCGAGCCTGGCTCCACTGTTGACTTCAACACGGGCCGTTTGCTCAACCAGGCGAGCACCACACCGGCAGGCAATGTACAGATCCAGCTGTTGGGCTCAAACAGCGAGTTCCTGCCGGTGTTGGCTGCCGGTGTGGGTGGTGCGCAAACCAACTCACAGTGGGTGACGGTGGCTCCTGATGGTAGTGCCAATCTGAACTACTTCGCCGAGTACTACGCCACTGCTCCGGCGGGTGCTGGTGAGGTCAGTACCAGCGTCAAGTACACGCTCATCTACAACTGATAGATGGCGGCAGTGATGGCCGGCTGCATCTGCACCGGCCATCCGTTTTTGAATCCTGGTAGGGGGCGGGTGTTCGTGATGACTGCATTTTCTGGAAAGGCGCTGTTGCTGACAGCGTTGATGTGTTTGCCTTGCGCGCACGCGCTGGCCGGTGTGGTGATCAACGGCACGCGGGTGATATACCCCGCACAAGCCCGGGAGGTCACCGTACAGGTGAGTAATGACGGTCAGGCACCGTCGCTGGTACAGGCATGGGTGGATAACGGCGACCCGGAACAGACGCCAGACAGCAGTGATGCGCCTTTCATGCTTACCCCTCCCATCGCGCGGGTGGAACCGGGGCGTAGCCAAGCGTTGCGGCTGATCTTCTCCGGTGGTGAGTTGCCGTCCGATCGCGAATCACTGTTCTGGCTCAATGTGTTGGATGTGCCGCCAACACCAGAACAGGCTGAGGGTGACGAGCAGAACTTTCTGCAGGTCGCGTTCCGTTCGCGGCTGAAGCTGTTCTATCGCCCACAAGGCCTCGAAGGCTATGCCAACTCCGCACCTGCGGTGCTGCGCTGGACACTCGCTGGAGGGAAGCTGCGCGTTGAAAACCCGACGCCATTTCACGTGACGCTGGCAGAGATACACGTGGTGGCCGGCGGCGTCGAGACAACCATCGACGACAAAGGACAGATGGTCCCACCGCTGCAGAGTCTGGACTTGGATGTGCCGGCGGCTACCAATGCGGTGCGCTTCTCGAGCATCAACGATTACGGCGGACGAACGGAACATACCGCCCGCGTCAACAGTGGGCCATGAGCCATGTCCATGACTGCTTTGTCGTCCTCTCTGCGAAGGAATGCGCGCGTGACCGTGAATGAACTGGCCATGTCGATACATCGGGCGCTGGCATGCCCCTTACGGCGTTCCTCCAGGCCGTTACCCACATTGGTTACATTGTTGGCAAGCATGGCCTGCTTGCAATCGGTGGTGGCTGCGCCAGCGCCGAATCTGGGTGAACAGTCACTGCGGTCGCGTAGTGCGGCCAATGGCGGTGAAGTGCCGAAACAGGCCCAGTTCAATGCTGGCTTTCTGTCCGGAGATGCCAAACAGGTGGACCTGTCGGCGTTCCGCAATGGCAACCCGATGGTGGCCGGTGACTACCGCTTGGATATCTACGTCAACGGTAGTTGGCAAGGGCGTCGCAGCCTAACCTTCAAAGGCGATGCGCAGGGCCAGGTGGATGCTTGCCTGGATCTGACGCTGCTTGAGGAAATGGGGGTCGATACCGCCCAGCTGCCACAGCAAGCAGTCAATACTGAAAATGCCAATGAATGTTCCCCGGTGTCGACGCGCATTCCAGATGCCTTCGGCATCTATGACAGCAGCAATCTGCGCTACGACCTGAGCATTCCGCAGGCATACCTGCGACGCGAAGCACGCGGTTACGTTAATCCCGCCCTGTGGGACCGGGGCATCAACGCCGGCTTTTTGGGTTACAGCTTCAGTGCGATGGACAACGACAACCGATTGCCGGGTGGGGAGCGAAATCGCAACGCCTATCTCGGCTTGAACGCCGGCCTGAATCTAGGCGGGTGGCAGCTACGTCACGACTCCAATTTGACGTGGGCAGAAGGCGATGGTCGCCACTGGCAGAATATTGCCACCTATGTACAGCGTGGCATTCCACAGGTGCGAGGCCTGCTCACCTTGGGCGAGGCCTATACCAATGGTGAACTGTTCGACTCCATCGCCTATCGTGGCGCCAATCTAGTCAGTGACGACCGCATGCTGCCCGATTCGATGCGCGGCTATGCGCCGGTCGTGCGCGGCATCGCTGAGACCAACGCGCGCGTGGAAGTGCGGCAGAACCAACAGCTGATCTACTCGGCGACCGTGTCGCCGGGCAGCTTCGTGATTGATGACCTGTACCCCACCGGTTATGGCGGTGATCTGGAAGTAAGCGTGGTTGAGGCAGACGGCCGTCGCCGTGAGTTTGCTGTGCCTTTTGGTTCTGTGGCGCAGATGCTGCGCCCAGGCGCATCACGCTACGCCATCACTGTGGGGCAGGTACGCAACGACATGCTGGTTGATGAGCCCTGGCTGTTGCAGGGCACCTACCAGCGGGGTATTGGCAACCAGCTCACGGTGTATGGCGGCAGCGCCTTGAGCGAAGGCTACCTGTCGCTGCTGTATGGCTTGGGTGTGTCCACACAGGTCGGCGCCTTCGCTGCCGACATCACCCATGCGCGGACCACCTTCGAGCGCAGCGCGGACAGCACCGGTGCAAGTATGCGGTTGAGCTACAGCAACATGATCGGCGAGACCGGCACCAACCTGACGCTGGCGGCCTATCGTTATTCCACCGACGGCTTCTACGGCTTGCAGGACGCGGTATACGCGCGCGATGCCGACGAGCGGGGGATGGCATCAAATACACGTGGGCGGCCGCGCAGCCAGTTTCAGCTCACCTTGAACCAACCCTTGGGCAAGCGCTGGGGGGCGATGTATATGACTGGGTCGGTGCGCGATTTTTATGGCCGTCCGGGTACAGCCAAGCAGTATCAGCTTGGTTACAACAACGCATGGCGTGCATTGAGCTTTGGCCTTTCGGCACTACGCACGCAGGAGAGCATGTTTGGTGGCGCTGACACGCAATACCTGCTCTCAATGAGCGTGCCGCTGGGGCGGGGCTCGCATCCAGTGGCGCTCAGTGCCGACCTCGGTGCGCGCGACAAGGGTGGTTACGAAAGCAGCCGTGTTGGCATTACCGGTTCTGCCGGCACCGACTACAACTTCAATTATGGCTTGGCCTTGTCCGATACCCGAGCGGGCGGTACCACCGCCGTTGCCAATGCCCAGTACCGGAGCCCTTACTCGGCTTTGAGCGCTTCCTATAGCCGCTCCGATGACTACCAGCAGGCATCGGTGGGCGCCAACGGCAGCCTCCTGGTGCATGCAGGCGGCGTCACGTTGGCGCCCCAGCGTGGCGACACCATGGTGCTGATCGAGGCCCCGGGAGCACGCGATGCAAGAGTGTCCAATGCCTCGGGTCTACGGGTTGATGGCCGTGGTTATGCGGTGGTGCCGTATGTGTCGCCTTACCGGCTCAACACCATCACGCTGGATCCGGATGGCATGGCCCATGACGTTGAACTGGAAAGCAGCAGCCAGTCGGTAGCCCCCTTTGCCGGTGCCATCAGCCATGTGCGCTTCGACACCCGGCGCGGCGCGGCACTGCTGATCCAGGTGCGTAATGCCGATGGCCGCACATTGCCGTTTGGCGCACAGGTGCGCGATGCGCAGGGCCAATCCGTGGGCATGGTGGGGCAAGGCGGTCGCCTGTATGTGCGCAGCGAGCAGCGGGCGGGGCAACTACAGGTGGAGTGGGGTGCGGCGCCGGATCAGCGTTGCAGCCTTGATTTTCAGGTGCCTGAAGGCGTTGAAGCGGGCCGGGCTGGTTTTATCCTGATGGAGGCGTCATGTCGTTGAGTATTGCTTTACGCCGCATGTGCATGGCGGCAGTCGCGTTGGGCTGCTTGGGCACCGTACCTTCGGTATGGGCACAATCGCAATGGACACAATGTGAAGTTGCAATGTCGGGATCGGTTGGCAATCCGTGGGTGTATATAAGCTTTGGCAAGATCACGGTGAAGCCGGAGCTGGCAGTGGGGCAACCGATCAAGGAGTTAACGGTGCCGTATAACGGAGGCACCTATGTTGTGTACTGCCCTCTTGAGAGCCTCGCAAGCCGTTCCAAGCTCTACGATGATTACCTCGGGCGTCCTGGTACAGCCTGGGAATTGCCAGATTCTGCTTCGACAAAGGTATATGGAACCAACGTGAAAGGTGTGGGAATCCGTATTTCCCGAGTATCAAATGGCGTAACAATCACACTGCCGGATTCCTCTCCTAATATAATTAGCAAGACCGCTAAGGGTTGGGAGATGAAGTATCACCCTGGTTATTACAAGGTTGAGTTGATCAAGATCGGGCAGGAGATAGGAACGGGGCCGTTGATCATTACCGGTGGGTTCACGGTTGTAAGTACCAGGCAGGCCAGGATTACTACAGATTCGATATATTACGGGGTCCAGGGGCTTTGGGCGGTTGATGAAGGCTCAAACGTAATTGCTCCAACCTGCAAAGTGCAGGTCGGTCATGAAGCCATCAAGGTGGACTTCGGTACCGTGCCGCGCACGGCGTTCACGGGGGTTGGTACAGGCGCGCTTCCTCGTGACTTTGATATTCAACTCATCTGCCAGGGGGGGAGCGCAGCCCAGGACATCGGTATAGAACTGCAGGACAGTCAACAGCCGGGTAACCGGACCAACGTGCTCAGCTTGCCAACTGGGCCAGGCAAGGCCACCGGCATCGGCATTGAGATTGTTCGGCGTGATGGTATGCCGGAGACAGCAGTGAATTTTGGTCAGCCGATTAAAGTGGGTTCGTCCTTGGCCGGGAGTAGTACCCTTACCCTGCCGTTGCGCGCCCGTTATATCCAGACAGTAGACGGTGAGGTTGGATTGGGGGATGCCAGCGGTCAAGCCACTTTTACAATTGAGTATCTGTAAATAAATGCGGGCTCGGCTACCCTAAGGGCTGGGCGTGGCGGTGGTAAGGCGTAGATGCAGTAACTTTTTTAGTCCCAGATGAAGGAGGGGCAGGAAATAGGCTGATAAGTGTGGGGAGGCAGGGGAATGTCGCTGCCGTTGGGGAGATTGTCGATTAGTACCAGCATTGCAACATCGATTGCTAGGTGCCGGTAGGTATCGCTACCGGTTATTCGGTCTCATCCCGATGGAGGTCACATGTCATCGAAATCCATTTCAGGTCGCACTTGTCTGTCTGTTGCTGTTGCCATTGGCACAATCATCGTGGCGCCTACGGCGTTGGCCGTCTGCAAGTTGCAAAACTACGCTGATGGCAGCCCATTCATTCCACAGGACGTGGTGATAGATATGGGGCGGTTGGTGATTCCGCCCGATCTAGGCGTTGGGGGGGTGATCAAGGAAAGCAGGTGGTGGCTCAACAAAAGAAACGCAGTAATTTATTGCAATGGCGGAGGGCAGGCATTCGATACCTACCTCCGTTCGACCCAGAAGAATCCGGCACCGGGTTTCATGGATGTTTTTCCCACTGACGTGGCAGGTGTGGGCATCCGTGTGACCAGCACTATCCTGGGTGACAAGCGTATTCTGCCGATCACCCAGAATTTGCCTTCCTACTTCGTAGGCCGAGGGTCTTTGGCAATCGGTGATGGCGAACTTCATGTTGAACTGATCAGAACTGCCGAACAGACCGGCGCCGGTCTGATTGCCCCGCTAGGCCGTTTCACCGCGTACTACCTTGATGAGGATGGAGTGGGTAGACCCATTCAGATGTCCTCGTTTCGTGGCCCAGGAACAGTCATCGTCAGGGCGAGTTGCAGTGTGAAGACCAAGGATATCCGAGTGAATCTGGGTAAAGTGCCCAATGCAACGTTCGCTGGAGTTGGCTCGCGCTCTATCAGTCGTGACTTTGAGATCAATCTCCGATGTCAGGGTGACGATGGAGGCGCTGAGGCGCTGCGGACCATGGTGACGGTCCGGCTGGATGATGTTGCAGGCAACTCGGCCGACGGTGGTGGTGTTCTCAAACTAAGTGCGGGTGCCGACACCGCCAAAGGCATCGGAATTCAAATCATGCAGCGTAAAGATGCTGTTGAAGCCCCGGTGGAGTTAGGTAAGCCGATTGAAGTCGGGAGGCTGGCCTTGGCGGGTAGTGAGTTGACCCTGCCGTTGCGGGCGCATTACATCCAGACCCTGCCCGGCGCCGTTGAGCCGGGCAAGGCCAATGGCCAAGCGACCTTCACCATCGATTACCAGTGAGCGAATGGGCAGCATTGGACTGACGCGGATGGGCGGAGCGGCCCATCCGCGTAAAGCAGGACCGTGCGGCGGCAGGGCGTCATGCTATACAGCGTGTGTAGCGGTACATCCGCATGCTGTTAGTCACTCCAGCGCAAAACGCAGCACGAACAAACCGGCCACCAGCCACACTGCGGGGCGCACTTCGCGCCAGCGGCCGGTGCCGGCCTTCAAAGCGGCATAGGCGATGAAGCCGAACGCCAAGCCATTGGCGATGGAGTAGGTGAACGGCATCGCCAGCGCGCACAGCGCGGCGGGGACGGACTCGGTGAGGTCGTCCCACTTCACTTCCACCAACTCGCGCAGCATCAAGCCCGCCACGAACAACAGCGCCGGTGCGGTGGCATACGAGGGCACCATCGCCGCCAGCGGCGAGAACAGCAATGCGGCAAGGAACAACGCCGCCACCACCAGCGCGGTGAGGCCGGTGCGGCCGCCCACCTGCACGCCGGAGGCGCTTTCGGCAAACGCGGTGGTGGAGCTGGTGCCCAGCAACGAGCCGGCAACAATGGCGGTGCTGTCGGCCAGCAAGGCGCGACCAAAACGCTTCTTTCCATCGTCCAGCTTCAACAGGCCGGCACGGCCGACCACGCCGTAAAGCGTGCCGGTAGCGTCGAACACTTCCACCAGCACAAACACCAACACCACCTGCAGCAACACCGCCAGCGGCGCACCGCCGTCGTGGTGCAGCAAGCCGGGGATATCCAGCTGCAAGAAGGTCGGCGCCAAGCTCGGCGGCAACGACACAATGCCGTGGTACTGCACGTTACCGATGGCCCAGGCCACGCCGGTAACGGCCAGGATGCCGATCAGAATGGCGCCGCGCACTTTGCGTGCTTCCAACACTGCAATCAGCAGAAAGCCGCCCAATGCCAGCAAAGGCGGCGCGGTGTTGAGCGGCCCAAGCGTAAGCATGGTGTCTTCGTTGGCGACGATGACGTTGGATTTCTGCAGCGCGATGATGGCCAGGAACAACCCGATGCCGGCCACGATTGCCGAGCGTAGCGACGCGGGAATGCCGGCCACCAGCCACGCACGCACACCCGTGAGCGTCAGCACCCAGAACACCAGGCCAGAGATGAACACTGCCGCCAGCGCCTGCTGCCACGGCAAGCCGGCTGCGCCCACCACGGTGAAAGCGAAGAACGCATTCAAGCCCATGCCCGGCGCCATGCCGACCGGGAAGTTGGCGGCCAGCGCCATCACCGCCGAGCCGACGGCAGCGGCAAGGCAGGTGGCCACGAACACCGCGCCCGGGTCCATGCCGGTGGTGCCGAGGATTTCCGGGTTGACGAAGACGATGTAGGACATCGTTAGAAATGTGGTGAGCCCAGCCAGCACTTCGGTGCGGATGCTGGTGCCGTGTTGTTGCAGTTTGAAAATGCGGTCGAGCAGAGACATGGGGGAGTCCGTGGAATGGGCGACAGGGTGGGGCGCCTGTGCTTTTGCTTTTTGCTTTTGCTTTTGCTGCTGTTGCTTTTGTTTTTTGCTTTTGTTTTTTGCTTTTGCGGCTGCTTTTGCGGCTGTTGCTGTTGCTGTTGCTGTTGCCGCTGCTGTTGCTTTTGTTGTTGCTGTGGTTTTTGCTTGTGCCGTGGCCGTGGCCGTGGCCGTGGCCGTGGCTAGTGCTTTTGTTGCTGTTGCTTTCGCGCGTGCATCTGATTTTCTGCCCTTCTTCCGCGTGCGGGAGAAGGTGCCCCGAAGGGGCGGATGAGGGCCGCTCCTGTAGAGCGCATGCAGTCGCGCTGTTCCACCTACCACGCAAAAGCAGACGGCCGCACTGGGCGGCCGTCTGTTGGGTATTACTTCAGCGCCTTGAAGCGCAGGCGCTTGGGACCGGCATCGTCGCCGAGGCGACGCTTCTTGTCCTCTTCGTACTCGCGGTAGTTGCCCTGGAAGAACTCCACGTGCGAATCGCCTTCAAAAGCGATGATGTGCGTGGCGATGCGGTCCAGGAACCAACGGTCATGCGAAATGACGAAGGTGTTGCCGGGGAATTCCAGCAGCGCATCTTCCAGCGCACGCAGGGTTTCGATGTCCAGATCGTTGGACGGTTCGTCGAGCAGCAGCACATTGCCACCCTGCAGCAGGGTCTTGGCCATGTGCAGGCGGCCACGCTCACCACCGGACAGCGAACCGACCATCTTCTGCTGGTCCTGTCCCTTGAAGTTGAAGCGGCCGATGTAGGCGCGCGACTGGATCTCCACACCGTTGATGTTGAGGATATCCAAGCCGCCGGCAATTTCCTGGAACACGTTGTGGTTGCCCACCAACGCATCGCGGCTCTGGTCCACGTAGGACAGCTGCACGGTCGGGCCGGTCACGATCTCGCCGGAGTCCGGCTTTTCCAGGCCGGTGATCATCTTGAACAGGGTCGACTTACCGGCACCGTTCGGGCCGATGATGCCGACGATGGCACCCGGCGGAATGATCATCGACAGGTTGTCGATCAACAGGCGGTCACCGAACTTCTTGGAGACGTTCTTGAACTCCATCACCGAGTTGCCCAGGCGCTCACCCGGTGGGATGAACAGCTCGTTGGTCTCGTTGCGGCGCTGGTAATCCACGCTCTGCAGTTCGTCCAGGCGGGCCAGACGCGCCTTGCCCTTGGTACGGCCGCCCTTGGCGTTCTGGCGCGACCATTCCAGTTCCTTCTGGATTGCCTTCTGGCGGGCCTTTTCCTGGTTGTCTTCCTGCTTCAGGCGCTCGTCCTTCTGCTCCAACCACTGGGTGTAGTTGCCCTTCCACGGAATGCCGCGGCCACGATCCAGTTCCAGGATCCACTCAGCGGCGTTGTCCAGGAAGTAGCGGTCATGGGTGACGGCCACCACGGTGCCGGTATAGCGGTGCAGGAACTGCTCCAGCCATTCGACGGACTCGGCGTCCAGGTGGTTGGTCGGTTCGTCGAGCAGCAGCATGTCCGGCTTCTGCAGCAGCAGGCGGCACAGCGCCACGCGGCGCTTTTCACCGCCGGACAGGTTGCCGATCACGGCCTCCCACGGCGGCAGGCGCAGGGCGTCGGCGGCCACGTCCAGCTGCTGTTCGACGGTGTGCGCGTCGCCGGCGGCGAGGATGGCTTCCAGGCGCTCCTGCTCCTTGGCCAGCGCATCAAAATCAGCGCCTTCTTCGGCATAGGCGGCATACACCGCTTCCAGCGCGGCCTGGGCCTGCAGCACGTCGCCCACGCCTTCTTCCACGGCCTGGCGCACGGTGTGCTCGGGGTTCAACTCCGGCTCCTGGGCCAGATAGCCGACTTTGATGCCGGCCTGCGGGCGGGCCTCGCCCTCGAAATCGGTGTCCACGCCGGCCATGATCTTCAGCACGGTGGACTTGCCGGAGCCGTTCAGGCCCAACAGGCCGATCTTGGCACCGGGGAAGAACGACAGCGAGATGTCCTTGATGATCTGCCGCTTGGGCGGGACCACCTTGCTGACGCGGTTCATGGTGTAGATGTATTGCGAGGACATGAAGTCTCCGTAAGCGCAAGCCCGCCCCCGGTCCGGAACTGGACAGGGCACAAGGCAAAAAAGAATCCGCGATTATAGCCGCAAGCCCGCCGGGGCCGGCTGCGACAGACTGGCTTGCTGATTTATGAATGGGAAAGCTGCGTAACCGTTTCCAGCCGGAATCCGTTCATATCACGTGAGCATGATGGAAACCGTCCACCCAACCTGCGAAGGCCGCCATGAAGATGAACCGCTTAGTTGTCGCTGCGATGACTGCCCTGCTGGCTTTTGCCGCCACAGCCCCAGCCTTCGCCGCCGGCGACCGGGACCACGACCGTGGCCGCCATGGCTGGGACGGTGACCGAGGCCGTGGCAACGACCGTGGTCGCGGCCATGATCGTCATGACCGTCGCGACGACCGCCGTCATTACAGCAACGGCTATCGCGAGGGGTACCGTGACGCCCGTTACAACGACCGTCGCTACAGCGACCGACGCTATTACGCCCCGCCGCCGCGCGTGGTTTATCGCCCGTACGGCTTCGAGCGTGGGCACCGCTACAGCAATTACTATGGTGGCCCGGTCTACGTGGTCAACGACTACAACCGCTACCACGTGCGTCGCCCGCCGCATGGCCACCGCTGGATCCGCGACGACCGCGGCAACATGCTGATGGTGGCCATTGCTACCGGCATCATTGCGGACATCGTGTTCAACCGGTGAGCAATGGCACCGCCATGGGTTGCCAACAGCAACCGGGCAGAAAAAAGAAAAGGCGCATCCAGTGGATGCGCCTTTTTGGTTTCAACAACCGGCGATTACTCCGGCTGACGGGTGAGGCAGCGGATCTCCCCCAGTGAGGCGCAGCTGTCCGAAGCGGGCTGGATGGCCGCTTCGTTCAACTCGAACAACGGAGCATCGGACGAGGCTGTCAGTGAGCCGATGACGGGCTTGTTCACGTTGGCGGCTACTTCACGGGCAATTTGAGCGTCCGGGCCGGCCGATACACCGACAACATTCAACGTGCCTTGGCGATAAGTGATGTCGTAGTTGCCCAGCCGAGCACCTTCGGCATCGCTGGCCGAGATGGCATAAGCCCCCGGTTGTGCGTTCACATCAACACCGTTGCTGGACAGCGTTACCTCGTCGATGGCATCGCCATTGAGCAGGCCATCCGCCGTGTAGCCATAAAGCGAGGACGACTGGCCGATGCTCTTGCTGCCGCTGTTGGCGGTAATGGTCAACCCGGCTTTGCCGATGCTCAGCACGCCATCCACGTAGGTGATGTCGTAGTTGCTCAAGCCGGTGCCATCGGCGTTGGAAGCGGTGATGGTGTAGTCGCCGACATTGGCGGTGGCGGCGGAGCCATTGCTGCCGAGAGCCACTGAAGAAACCGCATCGTTGTTGCGCAGGCCATCCACCGCGTAACCACCCAAGCCACCGTTTTGACCATAGGTCTTGCTGCCGTTGCCGGCGGTGATGGTCAGGCCGGCT
>DEOB01000012.1:103280-237435 GCA_002359895.1 Stenotrophomonas sp. UBA2629 | reverse complement strand
TCAAGACCGAGCGGTTATCCGCAAGGATGGGGAGTTTCCTTTTTACTCATTCAAGCCGACGCCGCTACGCGGCGCAGCTTAATTCCAGAGCTGGGCGTCATGAAGAATCTATCTGAGCGCGAGTTGCATGAACTGAGGCTCGCGGTGTTCGACAACGCAGAGGCACTTCAGAAAGAAGCGGAGCTCTTGCTTGCCCACGGTATGCATAGCCGCGCTTACCTACTTGCGCACTTCTGCTTTGAGGAACTCGGAAAAATCCCAATTCTTGTCGGTGTAGTGGGGCAGCTCAGGAAGGGTGAAACACCAGACTGGAAAAAAGTTGAAAAGCGATTCTACAGCCATGAGGCAAAGATAGGCTCACAAAATTGGCATTACTACGTGTTTGGGCTAGAGGTGGATCTAATCCGAGATTCAGACTTGGAGTGGCTCCAGTCTGCCGATAAGGCCGTCGGAGAGTCGTTCAAGAAGAAGAATCTCGCCACCTATGTAGATGCGGATAACGGTCGTGTCCTGATCCCCAGCCAGGAGATAACTAAAGGCGATGCAACAAATATGGTTGCGTTCGCATTCGACTGCCTGCGAGCTCACTGGCAGTCTGAGAAGCTGACGAATCCAGTGCTTTACGATTACGAGGATCGACAATGTGCCGCCCAACAAGGAGCTCAAACCGACGAGCCCGTCTCTGGGTCCGCGACTTTGCCCTGACGTTGTGAACGTCTGCTTCTGGCCGCAGGGCGTCATGCGACCCTAAGCGGACATCCAAGGGAAGGAGTGGGTTGGCCGAAGAAGGCACGGGTTCATGGCACCGATATGGGTCGCACAAGCGAGGATCAAGCGAAGGCATGTACCGCTAGCCTGGGTCTCTGTGGGGATACGTCGGCTTGTTAGCCGGACCGAGCGGCCCTAAGATCGAGCCGTATCAAGGGCACGGCCCACCAGACGGTGCGCTTTCGCGGCGCGACTTAGTTCAGGCGTTAGCCTGCAGGGGAAGATCTAGTGGATTGGAACGAGTGGGGTCGGCTAACACGCTTCATGGAGAGCGCACGGATATCCTTCCAGCGCGAAGCGCGGCTTTGGCAGTCACTTGAACTTCAAAAGCCTGAGGAAATCAAGGTTCACATCAATGATGAAAAGAGCTACTACGCCGTAACTCTTGATCAGCATTGTCAGGCCGTGAACGACGATTGGCTATTGTTTGGACTTGTTCTTGTTGCTTCCTACGCTTTGGCTGAGTCTGCTGCTTCAGAGAAGCTTGGACTGACCAACATGACAGACGTCGGCGGCGTGGAGGCTTGGGGGCAACGTCTTTTAGATGGTGCTGGATCGCAGTGGTCTGACGTCAAAGACGGAAAGAAAGGTGCCGTTGAAGTGGCAGTTGTCCGAAACGTAATTGCCCACGGCGATAGAACGTATTCTCAAACAGCAGTAAATCGGCTCAGTGCTGCAGGGATTGATAACATCAAAGTTGGCGATCCTGTTGTTCTAACCCATGTTGTCCTTAAGGATCATCGCGCGAGACTGAAAAGCCTTCTGCGAGCTGGGAGTATCTAGTGGTCGCGCTGCAGGCTAATAATTCATTCAAGCCGACGCCGCTTCGCGGCGTGGCTTAGTTCAGACATCAGCTTTCACACCCAATCTTCCGGTGATCATGGACAATTACCGATATCCTAAGCCCGGCAAGACATACATAAGTCCTGCGCTTCCAGCCTTCGGGGACAAGACCCGTCGAGTCCGCATAGCATCGAAGGTTCTGCCATCTACTGACGGATACGAATACGTCAAAGAGCGCGATGAAGTTGTCGTTCGGCAGAAGCCCGACGCGGCCACCTACATCAGAGCAAAGTTCCTCGAAGACACTAAGGGTGTTTTTGTTCTCACCATCCAGAAGTTTTCTGCAGATACCGGCATGCCTTACGGCGCAGGCTTCTCATTTGTGGGCGAGGAGATTGGTCGCTTTTGCGAGTTCCTCGCCAATATTCAGTCCGTTAATTTGGAAAACGGCGGCTCTGTCAACATTTCAGATGCTGAGCTGCGCAAGATTGCACTCACGTCACGGCAGGCGAAGGAGCTGGTAACCGATAACGAAGAGCTCATCGCAGAGGTGCTGCGGCACTCCGTTACCAAGAGCGACGTCGTGGCACTCGGCTATCGCAAGAGACAGCTAGAGGTCTTTGGCAAGCTTCTAGAGAGTGAAAGTTACTTCAATGACCTAAAGAAGAAGAAGCAGTCTAAGGATGAAGCGCTGTGGCAGCAGTTCTTCGAGGCAAACCCGTGGATATTCGGTTACGGGCTGAGCTATATCTATTCGTCGGGGCTCGAGGACAGGAAACTTGAACAAGTGGTCCGCGGTTACCAGGTCGATCAGCCTGGGAAGCGCGTCGATGCGCTTCTAAAGACGAGGGCGCTAGCCTCAACGCTGTGCTTCGTAGAGATCAAGACCCACAAGACACCTCTACTCACCCCCTCCGAATATCGGGCCGGCTGTTGGTCGCCATCAGAGCATCTTTCTGGCGCAGTGGCTCAAGTACAAGGTACCGTGTCGTATGCGGGAGAAACTATTTTTGGCAAACTTCAGCTCACGGATAAGCAAGGTTTTCCCACAGCAGAAGAAGCCTTCAATTTTTCACCGAGATCCTTTGTTGTCGTGGGCACGCTTGGGCAATTTGCCGGAGAACATGGCGTGAATGAGGCTCAGCTAAGGTCCTTTGAGCTTTACCGTCGCAACCTGCACCAGCCCGAGGTCATCACCTTTGATGAGCTCTATGAGCGAGCCCGCCACATTGTAGGCGCCAGTGAAAGCTAACAATTCGTTCAAGCTGAAGCCCCTTCGCGGCGCGGCTTATTTCAGGCGTTGAACGGCCACTTATGGCCGTAGGACGCCGGTCATCCCATTTGGGTCGTTGATGCGGTTAATTCAGCTAATTGAGCACCATGATTGGAGGCCGGGCGATGAAGCGCGAACCAAACTGCGTGGGAGTGGACGGGGCGAGGTCAGGTTGGATTGCCGTCTGGTGGGCGGGAGCCGCATTGACGCACTGCGTGTACAGCAGTGCACGTTCTCTCGTGGATGCACATCGGCAGGCGCGGGTCATCGCGGTCGACATTCCAATCGGTCTGTCGGAGTACGGCGGGCGACGCGCAGACGCTGAGGCGCGACAGTTTGTGGGAGGCCGACGGGCCAGCAGCGTGTTCTCCTCGCCCGCCAGAGGCATCCTTGATGCGACCTCACAACCTGAGGCATCACGTAGGCACAAGGAGATTGACGGGCGCGGTTTTGGTTCGCAATCGTTCGCCATCCTGCCCAAGATCCGCGAGTGGGATGAATTGATGCAGTCGGACCACCCAACGCGCGAAATGTTGAGGGAAGTTCATCCCGAGGTGTCCTTTGCCGCGCTGAATGGAGGTCGAGGAAAGGGGTTGGCGTTCAAGAAGAAGTCACAGGACGGTGCTGCCATACGAACCGAGTTGCTGTCGCCTGTGTTTGGTTCTGAACAAGTCGCACGACTTGTGCAATCGGTGGTGCGTGGCCAGGCAGCCACGGACGACGTACTCGACGCTTTGGTTGCTCTTTGGAGTGCGGAACGCGTCGCTGCGGGGGAAGCCGTCTCTTTGCCGACGCTACCCGTTTCCGATGCCACCGGTCTGGCTACCGCGATCTGGTACTAAAGTTGCGTTTACAGCACGGTGGCACCGAATTTGGTGTATCTCCGTTTAGCCTCTTTTGACCGGTAACCGTCAGTCGGCTTGTGTCTGGGTTAGGCGTTGGGCTGTATCGAGCTGCCGTCCTTGATTGAAATTTTCTTCAGACCCTTAGTACTACGTTGAAGCAGGATCCTCCTGCTTTGCGTGTGCGCCGCGCATTGGCGTATCGCTTCGAGTACTAAGCATGAAAGATAAATCCGAGTTCCTCTACTGCGTCTTCATCGTGGCTGCTGCCATCTTGTCGGCCGTAGCCCGCTGTTCGTTCACCCGCCCCGACCAGTTCGGTCGGGACTCCTACGACTAAACCCCCAATCCAAACAGACCCACAAGGCCCGGCATTGTCCGGGCCTTGTGCGTTATGCCGTTTAAGAAAGGAGACCGAGATGCATCACGTTGAAACCATGGCCTATGCAGGCCAAGTCCCATGGCATGGCATCGGAAGCCAGCTGGTTCCGGGGCAGTCCATTGAAGTATGGCGCGAGCGCGCCGGCATGAACTGGTCCTTGGAGGAAGCCGAAGTGCGATTCGCCGCCGAGGCTGAAGATCAGTATCCCGTTCGGGCGTTCCCCGGGCAGAAGGTGCTTTATCGCTCTGACACCAAGCGACCGTTGGCCGTGGTGTCCAAGCGCTATCAAGTAGTCCAGCCGCGGGAGATCCTTGAGTTCTATCGCGACCTGACGCGCTATAGCGGTTTCGAGCTGGAAACCGCGGGCGTTCTACGCGGTGGGCGGAAGTTCTGGGCACTGGCTCGTACTGGGTAGGGCGTGGCTCTAAAGGGCCAAGATCAGGTCAATGGCTACCTTCTTCTGGCTACGGCCTGTGACGGAACACTGGCGACCACTGCCCAGTTCACCTCAGTTCGTGTGGTTTGCAACAACACGCTGCAGATCGCTGTTGGGGATCGAACCGGAGCCATCAAGGTTCCGCACCGCAGTTCTTTTGATGCTGACAGGGTCAAGAGTCAATTAGGTATTGCTGTTGAGGGCTGGCATAGCTTCGTGGAGCGGATGCGAGTCCTCTGCGAGACACCAGTGGACCCTGACGCAGTCGATGGGGTGTTGCGCAACTTGCTCACATATCCGGCAGCTCAGAATGGGAAGGCAGTCGTGAATGAGCAGGCTGTTGCCAAGGTGCGGGCGCTGTATGACGGGCAGGGTAGGGGAGCTAGCCTGAAAACCAGCAAGGGCACGGCATTTGGCTTGCTCAACAGCATTACCGAATTCGTGGACCACCATCGGCGGGCACAGAGCACGGAGAACCGTTTGGATGCGGCCTGGTTCGGCCAGGGGGCTCTGCTAAAGCAAAAGGCATGGAAACAACTGATCGGGGAGGCCGCATGAATATCTCTCTGCAGAAACAATGCCTGGAAGAACTGCCTAACGCTTTGACCGAACGTGACAACGCCGTCCTCGGTCAGGCGTTGGAAATTCTTGAGAGCAGAGCAATGGTCAGTGGCCTCCTACTGGGAGATCCGGATGTTGCCGGAAGGTTCTTCCGTCTGCGTCTAGGCAATGAAATCCGCGAGCACTTCGAGGTGGCGTTCCTCGATGCGCGTAACCGCCTGATCGCCGTAGAACGGTTGTTCTCAGGTTCCATAGATGGTGCTGAGATCCATCCGCGAATTGTCGTCCAACGAGCCTTGGCCCTGAACGCGGCAGCGGTCCTACTGGCACACAACCATCCCAGCGGGCATTGCGAGCCGTCGGAAGCCGATCGAACTATCACCAAGCGATTGAAGGAGGTACTGGCGATGGTGGAGGTGCGGGTCGTCGACCATTTTGTGGTGTCGGCAAGTCAGAACACTTCGATGGCTCGGCTCGGGCAGATCTAAGGCCCGAACACCTAGGAGAGACCATGAAGATAATGGATGTGCCCAAGTCATCGACCAGGGCGGCACTGGCTCGTGCCAAAGCAGCTGATCTCGACCGCCAGGCTCGGGAGATAGAGCGCGCTGCTGATGTTGGGAATTGGCGCCAGAGGGCGAGGATTAGGGAGGCTGCCAGCCAACTTCGTATGAGAGCGGGGGAGCATTTGGTTAAAGCGCGACGATTGGAGCTCGGCGATGAAACATAGGCGCGCCGAATTGATAGCGCCAATGTTTCGCTACCTTGCATTCGATAGTGAGATGGGCCTTAGTCGCTGCTGCTGTTATGGTCGTTCAACGACCTAGCTTGTTCTGTCTTCGGGAGGTTCATCACCTCCTGAAGTTTTTCCAAAAGCTCAGGGTTGCTCACTAGCGCTGGAATCAGATCAGCCAGGGTATTGAGCTGACTCTCGTCAGCTTGCGAGAGTGCCAGGATCGCATCAGCCATTCGCGCGCTTTCAGCGAGCAGGTAGGACGCAGGCACCTCTAGCACTTCGGCCATTGTTTCAAGGCTTTCGAAGCCGATCGCAGTGACTTGATGCTCGTAGCGATTAATACGCACCGCGCCTCGTTCCTTACCCATGCCCATTCTGTCGCCCAAGGAACGCTGACTGAAACCGCGCATCTGACGGGCTTGGATAAGCCGGGCAGCAAAAAAGGCGTGGATTTTGGTCTTGGGCACCGAAAGGAACAGATCTGAGACGGTTGTCGAGCATGACGGAAGCTCCGGTCCTGTGGCAGACTTTAACTGACAGTTATAGGTCTATCTCGATTGAGGATCAATGTCGAGAAGCCCGACGGACATGGAGCAGGGGGATGAGCGAAGAAAACCACTACGAAGTCCTCGGGGTTCGCCCCGAGGCACCCCTCTGGGAAATAGAGCTGGCCTACAAGGGCCGGCGGAGCCAGTACCACCCTGACCGCTACGCCGCGGGTGACGAGGCGTCCGTGGCATGGGCAACGGCCAAGATGCAAGCCGTCAACAAGGCCTATGCCGTCCTCAAGGACCCGGACCAACGCGAGCGCTTCGACCGTACCCAAGCGTCGGCCGGGTCTGCTGATCCAGGTCCTCGGACGGAGCGGGCCAAGGCCCCGGAGCCTCCACCGCTCCGCTCACTCCGAGATGCACTGGAAGGACTCGAGTTCGATAACGAGCCCTTCGAACGTGTGTTCGTGGCTCCCCACATTCCGAGGAAGAAGCTCCTGGGAGCTCTGGACAGCTACGGTGAAGGGCTGCGGGCCCCAGACGTTGTTGTCCTCATCGACGACACCGTGTTCGGCGGTGCCAGAGAGGGCGTGCTGATCACCGAGGCCCAGATCCGGGGCAAGGCCAAGTTCGAATCGGTGGATACCCGCCTGCTGGGCTGCCTAACCCAGATCACTGCTCACGGCGCCCACGTGCGCATCCATGGCGAGCCGTTCATCACCTTGAGTATTCCCAGCCCTGATGACCTGCGCCTGCTGTTCAAGGCCGTCAGTGAGCATCTGAAACAAACGCATTAACTCCAACCAACGAGGAAACACATGAGGTACTTGATAGGCGTGTACGGCGTGACCGTACTCATCGCTGCGATCTGCTTCGATATCTGGGGCCGCTACGCGTACAAGGGGTTTTTCTACAACTTGGGGCAAGGCTTGATCTGGCCCGTCGTGGTCTTTCCCTCGCTCGGAAAGCTGATCGGTGGGGTGGTCTGGATCGTGGTGATCTTCGCCCTGCTCGTTCTGGTGAAGAGGCGATAAGCATGGGATCAAGAATCCAAAGAATGCTCACCGTTGCTCTTTTCCCGCTGGCGCTGTGCGCTTGCACCAGCGAGCTAGACAAGGTCCGAGGCCAGTTTATAGACAACTGCATGAGCAGCGGCGCACCGAAGTCCAACTGCAAATGTGCCATCGACAAACTGCAAGACCATTACGGTGAGCCGGGTCTCGTGGCGATCAACCAGCAGGGGCGTCCACCTTCGGACTTCTTTGATCAGCTCGCCAACGCCGCTGAGCAATGCCGTCATTGATGACGGCCCCAATCCCTCGGTCGTGCACCTACGTCCCTGGGCGCCATTTCAGCGCGACCCAGGTGCCACGCACTGACCACTCGTTGAACACACTCACAAGGAAGCACATGAAAGGAATGAAATACGTATCGGCGGCAGCAGTCGCCCTTCTCCTGGCTGGCTGCAGTAAGCCTGTCTTGGACTGGCGCAATGCCGAGGTCAACAACGGCCTGGTCTACGCGACGGGTGAGAATGAGCCATTCACCGGCAACGTGACGAACATCCCCCGTGAGCAGTTGCGTAAGCCGATTGCTGCGATAGAGCGCGTGGTCGAATCCATGCCGCACCCGGTGCCAACGCATGGGATCAATGCGCATTGGCGACCATTGGGAGGCCTGATGGTTCACTGCCAGGTGGAGTTCGACAAGGGCAAGCTGGTAGGGGGCATGAGCTGCACCTATGACCAGAACGGGGAGCGTGCGCTGGAAACTCGCGTCGTCAATGGCGGCCTCGATGGGAAGCTCAAGCTGTACAGCGTCTCTGGACATCCGTACATGGAAATTCCGATGACCAAGGGGAAGATCGATGGCACCGCACGGGGCTGGTTCGATGGTGGTCAGAAGAGGCCGATGTTTGAGATCGACTACAAGAACGGCAAGCTCAACGGCTCATCCAAGGTGTTCTACGAAGATGGAAGCCCCGCCGTGGCAGGCATCTTCTCGGAAGGGCGCCAAGAGGGCGAGCAGTTGGCGTACTACCCCAGTGGCAATATCTCGGCCAGGGTAGTAGGCAGCGGCGGCGTGATCAGCGAGGAGAAGTACTTCACCGAGGAAGGTGAGCAGTACCTCAACTACACCCAGTTTGAGGCATTGCATACAAAGTACTCCAAGACGGATGAGCCGCTCACCGCTGAAGAGAACGTGCTGTTCACTGCGTCCCTGAAGAAGTATGGACAGGCTCTCCCTGATCGACCTGCAGAGCGGGCCGCAGCCGAAGCCGAACGTGAAGCCGCTGAGGAGGCCGCCCATCAGCAATGGATGGAGCAGCGGAAGCTGCCACCTCAAAGCGCGTACTGAGCAACGAAATGCTGATCCGGCACAGATCGGGTCACGCTGATGGAAGTGACAGAGCGAAGGAAAGGGCGGGCATGCGTGAGCATGCCCGCCCTCAATGCGTACTTGGTCTTTTTCCTATTGAGGAAGGAAATGAAATGAAACCGCTTGTAGTGATATGCGCAGGGAGCCTTTTGCTTCTGGCGCTGGCAGCATGCAAGAAGGAAGAGTCGCTGACCCAGAAGGGCGATATCAATCTGGCTGGATGCGAGGTGCCTGCTGGTCTGACCCCCGCAGAGGCAGAGGCACAGGAATGCGCCCCCAATGTAGTGGAACCCGCAGCCACAGCAGAGCCTGCAATCACGGCAGATCCGGTAGTAGCCGTCCCGGATAACGCTGTGATCAACGAAGAACTCGCTCGTCAGGCATTCCTGTTCGGCAACGCTCAGGAGAATGTGGATGCGCGGCATACCGAAGAGGGCGACATCAACGGAGATGGTGTCAGCGATAAGGCGGTGCTGTTCATGCTCGATGCGACCAACGGAAGTATGTCGTACTCAACCCATCTAGCTGCATTCGTCAGGGAGGGCGGTGGTCTCCGGCATGTGGACTCCCGGCTAGTAGCCGGGTATGGCGAAGCGGTCGAGGAGCTCGGGGTACAGGACGGGATGCTAATGATGAAGATCCTGGTACAAGGGCCGGATGATCCAACATGCTGTCCATCTGTGGAGAAAAACGTCAGTTATCTGCTTCACAACGAGAAGTGGATTGAGACTAGGACTGGTGCGACCTGATGTGTTCAGCCAGGTGCAACTGTCGATTGACACCCGGCGTCAGTCAACACTCCAAAGCCTCGGCAAACAATAGCTGACCCGACGTCGCATCAGTGTTGCGATTCTCTGCCGGTGACCGCGTGTTGGACTGGCGATGGAAGTAGGGGTTTGCCTGACGGCGTGTGTCGTAAGTCCATGAGATATTGGTAATACTTCGGAACTGCGGCGATTTCGCTGCTAAGGATATTTATGTCCAACTGGATGGATGGTCGTGAGCCGTTTGCATTGCCGGATGGCGGCATGATTGCAAAGCTAGATAGCGTAGTCGCAATCCAAGACTATGAGCCAAACGGACCGTGTGTGAGGCTTCAGGGGGTGAGTGAAGAGGACTTTGAGGCCTCCGCATTCAATGAGAATCGCGCTGAGGTATTTCTCTTCGACCTCAGCCTCTCTGATGCTAAAAGGTACCTTCCGAAACGGGATCTGCGCTTTATTCTGGATTACTGTCCCTGGGGATGTGATGAGGATCTTGCCGATGATCTGTTTGGCGGAGGATTAACATCGATTCTTAGTGACCCGAACCTTTGGGTCAGGATTCAGTATCGAAAAACGACGCAGCCAACGACGAGCTACGGCTACTGCCTTTTTCGAGAGCAGACCCTGCCGACTTACGTCGAGGTTGTGGGAATAGAGATATTTCGCGCTGATCAGACTGTTAGCTCGCCCCCCGAGGTTCGACTGGAGCTTCCACGCACATCGGGAAGATGAGACGGGAACCCCCTTCTCCAAGCTTTTGATGTTGGACAAGGGATGTGTAGCCTGATCAGTAGCGAAGGTTTGGGAATCCTAATGGACTGCGGTGCTGGAACGCCGATCAAGCGGCCTGATTACCAGAAAGGCCTGATGGTCAACGATCTTCCTGTCGCTGTATCGCATCTGGATTCTCTAATCGCAGTCATATCACATGGCGATTCGGATCATTGGCGGCTACTAGACTGGGATGATGCGTTAGCCGCAAGAGTAGAAAAAGTCGTCGTTCCAGTGGGGGTAAGCATACTTGCCTTCAATTCGCCCGCGTGGACTGGGCGAGTTGTAGCAGTAGGAGACTGCAGTTTTCCCTTGGGTGGAGGAGTCAACCTTGATTTGTTGCGTACTCGGCCGTCGAAGCCCGATGCAAACGGGGAGGCTTTGGTGGCTCATCTATACGCCGATGGAGTGAATGCGTTGTTGCCTGGTGACTATGTTTATGAACGATTTGGTTCGGATGGAAACACAAAGATAAACGCCCTGGGCGGCCAGTCTTATGATGTTGTTGTGGTTCCCCATCACGGTTGTCGCAAGAGTTCGGAGCATGTGCCTGCTGCAAAGGTGCCTGGACGATCCATAGCTTTTGTTTCAGCAGGTGATCATGGCGGCTACGAGCATCCGCGGCAGGTTTCACTTGAAGCACATAGTGCTAATAGCTTTCGTGTGATTAACGACAAGACAGCGTGCAATGTGCTGAGTACAACGCTCCTGCCTTAAGTCTCTAGAGCGAAGTCTTGGAGTCTGTCTACTTTAAAGATTGTTGCACCTATCCTCTCTTGTAGAGCGGTGTTTAGTGAGAACCTCGAGCATTGATGAGCGCATGCTGTAGTTTCTTACTCGTGAGTGCATAACGTATGAGAGAAGCCGCCAACTAGCAGATAGAGCGTGAAGCACTGCCAATCACCCAATATGCACTAGCAGACAGGGAGGGGAATGCGGAGCGCGCACTTACCGTTTCTCGAGAATCACCCAGTTAGACAACTATCGAGCAGAAAACATAGAGGCCAGTGACCCACGTCACTGGCCTTTCTTCGTTCCGGGCAATGAGGTTTACCGTGTCAACATTTCATCTAGAGGTAAAGACTGGCCCCAAGGGCAAGGCAGCAGGGCATAGCGCTTACATAGGTCGCGAAGGCAAGTATCGATCACGGGAAGATCTGGTCGATGTTGGGTGTGGGAACCTTCCTTCCTGGGCAGAAGGAAGTGCTCGAGCGTTCTGGGCGGAGGCGGATGCGCACGAGCGGATGAATGGTGCCGCATACAGGGAGTTCATCGTGGCGCTACCCAATAAGATCGTCGGTCATAGGTCGAGGGAGCTCGTGCAGGATCTCGTTCGTTTCTTGGCAGCAGCAAAGCCCTACGAGTACGCGGTGCATGCACCGGAGGCGTCACTCGAAGGAGGGATCAATATGCACCTTCACTTGATGGTGTCAGACCGCATGCCGGACGGAATCGATCGACCGGCGTCGCAGACGTTTCGCAGGTACAACCCTGATAGGCCTGAAGCAGGCGGATGCAGGAAGGATGCATGCGGGAGAGCCAGCGTGCAGGTCCGTGAAAACTTGATTGAAACCCGGCACATGGTTGCGACGATCATCAACGAGCACTTGCAGCGCAATGGCATTACGGAACGTGTTGATCACCGGACACTGAAAGAGCAGGGCATCGAACGCCGTGCCGAGCGCCATTTGGGAGCATTTCGGATTCGGGGGATGTCCGGGGACGAGCGGCTAGCCTACGTGAATGCCAGGCAAGCCTTGCGCGGGCGAGGGGAGCTTTGAGAATGGTGGGGCGGGAGCCCGGAAAACCGTGCGACTTTGCCCCAGCTGGGGCATTGTCGCATCGTGTGCATGCCCATTTTGTGTGAAAGTCCGAGGCCGCTGCGCCCTGGTGGTCACCAGAATAGATAAAGGCCGCCCCTCACGGGGCGGCCTTTCTTGTGCGGACGACTGAGGTCAGAGCGCCCCGGGACGATCAAAGAAGGCGGGGTTGAAATCAATCACGAACTTGCCAGTGCGGCCGTAACGGCGTTCACGTTCCACGCGGATGACGTTGTCCTCCTCCAGCAGGTCCAATGCGGCAACAAAGCGGGCCTGATGGCGAATAGGGCCGTCCTTGCGAACGTCATTGCGGTATGCCCAGTTACGACCGCGGTCCCAGTACTTCGTGCGCATGTACCCCATCAAGGCCCGGGCGTCCTTCTCGTCTTCCGGAAGGTCATTGTGATCGCCGAACTTATCGATGAACTCTCCCCGATAGAAGCGTGCGACCTTAATGGCACGCTGCAGCGTCGCACGCTCAATCACGTCACCTTCGATTCCCTCAAAGTGATGGAAGATGCCGGCGATGCGGCTGGCGATCTCCATGGCCTTGGAGGCCGTATCACGGATGCTGTGGTAGGCGCCGCCCTTGACGAGTTTCGGTTCGATGATGTCGTAGGTGTCCTTCCACAGTACCTTGGCATCGGTGGAGAAACGCAGCACCTTCTTGCTGTAGTTGCCATCGGCATGGCGCTTGTCTCGGGCCTCCAAGAGCGCGGTCATGCGCTTGTGGAAGGCCAGAACATTAGCGCCGTGCACCGGCTCCTCGTCAGTCAGCTCCGTGGCAGCACGGTAGCCCTGGGTCGACTCGGGATGGCAGAACACGAAGCGGGCGAGGAAGCCAGATGCACGCGCCGTGCTGTTCTTCATCTTCAGAAAGTCCTGGAACAAATCCTCCTGGATCATGAAGCTGAGCGTCAAGCGCGGATCCGTGACCTGGACCACCTCGTCGGCGCGGTCCAGCATGATCAGCGAAGGCGCATCCCACAACTTGTTCAGGGTCGCCGAGTTGCGGAATGCACCGCTCTTCAGGAGCGTTGCTCCCTCATCGCTGAGCATGGCGATGGACTTGCTATCACCCTGCACCGCATTGATCAGGCCGCGCTCGGTGGCGTCCTGCACAATAATGCGATTGCATGCCGGCTTCACCGGCTCGGCTGCCTTGTGCACAGCAAAGCGCTGACGCAGCTCGGTGGTGTCATCGCCCTTTGCGATGGTGCTGGTAATCAGGCGATTGATCGCCTTGCTCTCGACCTCCCAGAAGCCGTGATCGACTTCGTACTGCTCCGCCGCAGCCTTGTACGCATTGGCATACGAGCGCTCGTAGTCGTAGATCGGCTTCATGACAAGCTTGTCCGTTGCCGTCTTGCGCTCGCCGGAGTCGGCAACCGTTGCCAGATACAGAGCGCAGGGCGTCGTGGTGGCATGCGGCAGCATGACATCGACATCGGACTGGCATGCGATCGACATGCCAGTCAGGAACGAAGTGGCAACCAGGGCATCTGGTGCCTGGATGGTCTCCATGGTCTCCTCAATGGCCAGGGCCACGGACTTGTAAAACTCGTTCACCGGGAACGGATAGGTGGGGATACGCTTGTTCATTAGAGTGCCTTGTCGGTGCTGGAGGTGTGGGTGGTGGCGGCCTGCGCTGCCATGAGTTCCTTGAAACGGGCGGGGTGCAGCTTCAGGCCCTGGGTTTCCAGTACCTCCAGGATCGCCTTCTGGCTCACCTGCTTATTCAGTAGCTCCACAATGGTTGGGTACAGCAATGCGAACAGCTGCGCCCTCTGGTGCTGCTGCTTGGGCTGCAGTGCTTTCAGTGCGTCCGTGCAGCGAGTGGCCTGCTCCAGCAGGCGGTCATCGGCGTGCGTTACGGGGTTGTTGTCCGAGTTCATTAGCCTTCCCCTTAGCGCGCCGGCTGCGCGGCGGCGCAGGCCAGGACGTAGGCCATCACTTCCGAGCGCCACCAAGCGGTAGGCGAACGGTCGGAGGTACCGAGCTTGAAAGGCTTCGGAGCGCGGGCGTCGTACGCCGGCAGGCGCGCATTGAGGCGGGCATACCAGGTGCTCTTGGACAGACCGACGATCGACAGCACCTCGGGCAGGCGGATTGCCTGGTCCAGTACGGGGCTGCGCTGGAACGTCTGGAGGATGGCCTCCAGACGTTCGATGGTTTCGCTGCTGATGGACAGCGTGTTAGCGCTGGCTGCGGCGAGGTTGGCTTCCTTAGTGCGGGAAGCGGTGGGGCGGCTGCTGGTAGCAGTTGTAGCGTTGTGCAACACGGGTTTCTCCTTGGTTGATCGCGGTGTTCTGCGAGGTGCAAGGAGAATGAACGTTGGGGCCTGATTCGGAAATTTACCCGCCGGCGGGGTTCTTTACTTTATTTTTCTTATTTGGTAAGCCATGCGCCATGGTCCGTTCATGTAGCTCTTTGAATGCCTTCCTGAACCCGGATTTCGCTCCAATGCCCTGCTTCTTCTCTATCAGCGGCATGAGCATTTCGTGCATGCGCTCGCTCACGGATGTAACGGTGGCGCTGCCTTTACTGTTCCAGTTCTTGTAAGCCGCAACTGCATTGGAGTACTTGGGGTCGAGCGCGATCAGATCTGCGATCACGGCGCATAGCTCATCGGCAATAGTGATGTTTCTGGAGATTGTGTAGCAGTTGACTACTTCCACTGCTATGGCGACGATCGCATCTCTAGGGGTTGTGTCGATTCCCTTTTTGCCTCTCGCTCGCTGTGCTTCTGCTTCGGTAATGGGCGAGTAGGTCGTACCGAGGTAGAAGTTGCCCTCTAGAAGTGCGTGTAGTGCCCGAGCCTCATCCGAAGCGTTGTAGGCGTTCCTGGCTTCAATCCAGAAGGCGATGGCAATCTCCAGCGCATCGTCCACATTAATGGTTGCTTTGGGCTTGAGCGTGTCGCGCTGTAGTCGAAGGTGTTGCAACTTCGTGTACGCGACTTGTCTGTAATACTCACCCTCTCCTTCAATACGGGAGAGCTGAACGCCCGCCCATGCCTCAGCAATCTGGTCATCGAGGTCTGCGAATTCCTGATGATTCTTGAGGAGGCGCCTCACCTTCCAGTTTGCATGGTCTGTAGCGTTGCCGTGCTTTTGTAGCTGCTTGCACGCCTTCTCCCAAAGTTCTGGGAACGGGCAAGGATCGAAATTTCTGTTCTCATGCGCGCTTCTGATCCTGGCGAGTAGGCGCTCGAACAACAGAGAAGTTGTGGGTAGTCTGTCGCTGCTGTCGTAGGTTCCGGTTGCGTGACGGTTGGATGGCCTCAGTGATGTTGGAACCAGAGGTTGGTCAGAGGGGTACATTCACCAAGCGACCGATGTCTCGGTGGAAAGGGTGCTCTCTAGATCTTTTATAGGCATAGATTCTTCCTTGATTGAATGACTGCTTTGCACTGAACTTCGCAGTCGGCTCATCAACGCGAGCTTCGCGCTGAATCAAAGGATAATGTATCGACCCAACAGCATTCTTATCCCGTCATTTTTGGGAATTGACGTTGCCGCGTTTATTGTTCTAGGCATTGGCGGTTGTTGCGGGTCTGCTTCGTGTGCCGGTATACGAAGCGCGGACGCGCGCGCGGAAGATCGATGCATCGTGGCTTGCCGTCACCTAGAGTGCATTGGTGCGAAGTTCGCGGTGGAGTTCCCAGCTTTTAGTAGGCACCTGATCGGCGGTGGTGGTGCGCTGCCTCGAACTCGTCAGGGCTGAGACCGCCGAGGTGAGAGTGGCGGCGTATGGGATTGTAGAATCCGTCGATGTAGTCGGCTACGTCCGAGGTCGCCGCGTCCCGACGGGGATAGATGTATTTCTTGATCCGCTCCTCTTTCAAACTGCTGAAGAAGGACTCAGCGACCGCGTTGTCCCAACAATTGGCGCGTCTGCTCATGCTCGGCTCAAGATGGTTGCCTTTGCAAAAAGCGTCGCCATGCATCACTCCCATATTGGGAGCCTTGATCCGAGTTGATCAGGGCCTTGCGTGGACGTCGGCTGCGTACAGCTTTTATGACGGCCTCAGGAACAAGTTCTCGATGAATTGACGGCCTGACAGCCCAGCCAACAACTCTGCGTGAGAAAAGGTCGAGGACGACTGCAAGATATAGCCCTCCCCCCTCCCAAGTGCGGATGTAAGTGATATCCGTCGCGCATACCTCATTAATCGGCCCTGCATAACTTTCTCCGCAAATGAACTGCAGTGGTTTTGATACCTCAGGGGTGACACAACCGCCTGGTTTTGGTACCTGGACGGGATGTTTTCTCCCGGATCGCGCGGCCCATCACGGGAAAACTAAGCAGATCAGTCACGTGATTACGTTCACGCTCCTGACCGCAGGAGCACTGACTGTCGCTGCACCAATTTGCTCAGGAAATCCGCCATCAGTCCACTCGACCTGCCGTTCAATGCGAGCAGGGACAATCGACCAACCATTACTTGAATGCGGCGCCGGTCATCGGACGGGCAAAGAGATAGCCTTGGAAGTGAGTGCAGCCGAGGCTGACCAGCAAGTCACGCTGCTCAACGGTCTCTACCCCTTCGGCCAGCGCATCCATCCCCAAAACGTGCGATATATCGACGATCTTGCCCAGAAGGCGGCGCGCACGCGCGCACTTCCAGCGGAGGAGAGATGCTAGGGGCGAGCGGGTCGAGGACCCCAATTGCGAATGCCGAGAACATGCCCAAGCATGCCAGCGGAAAGAAGAGCGAACCGTACCGGTCGCGCGCCTCAAACGTGGACGCCGCACCGGCGGCAAGGGGTAAGAGGAACAGATGCGCCAAGCGTGGTACCCAAGCGATCGGGGCATCAATCAACGCGATCGCGATAAGCACCAAAAATATGCCATGCGCCAATCAACAACGACGGCGCATCACTGCGCGGAGCTCGATGGAGAGCGAATACCCCGACCGCTATCAATCCAACGAACACCTGTGACAGGTCGCCACGCCCGAAGTGAAGATAACAAAGTGTCCATGCCAATCCGAGGCAGATACAGGTGCCTCCAGCAATGTAGAGGATTACTCTCGCCCTTTCCCGCTGCGTTGATCGATGCGAACTGCGGTATATGACGCACAATCAAATTCTCCTGGGCTCGACTTCGACTTTCCGTTCGCGCCCTTTCACTGACTTGACCTAATATTTTCCATCCCGCAAATGCCCAAAGGACACCAAGAGACAAGGCAAAACAAATCAAACCACAGGAAAGTAAAGCCGCACCCGAGCGGTAGCAGAGGTGCGACCTGCACCAGGCGCCGAACGGCCCAAGTAACCCATTCGGCCTATGCAATGCATGTTGCATGCCGGTTGCTCAAACTCCGCTCCAACGATGTTGCTGACTCCCGATCTCCACCTTGCTGTGGTGCGCAGATTGAAGTGACCAATGACCCACGCATTCCCCCGCACATGGAGCTTTACTAGGAGCATCATCCCAAGCCCGTTTGACAATGCGTAGCAGATCAAACCTTCCCTTGATTCTTGTTCTCCTGGCAGGCCTGCTGGCCGGGCCAGCCCAGGCACACGGCGGCGTTGGCCTGCGCACCATTGAGGTGCGGGAGCCACGGACCGACACGGTCATGCCAGCCATGGTCTTCCATCCCACGCCAGAGGGCACCGCGACCACGATGGTCGGCGCCTACGAGATCGAAGGCGAGTTTTCCAGCCCCCTCGCTCCCTGCAGGCATCCGTTGATCCTGCTGTCCCACGGGCATGGTGGAAGCGCTGTTGGCCATCACCCGCTGGCGGTATCACTAGCCCGCGCCGGTTACATCGTCGCCGCGATCGAGCATGCGGGAGACAGTTACCGCGATCAGAGCGGGTTCGGCACCGATAAGGTACTACTGGGCCGCGCGTGGCAGATATCTGCCCTTATCGACGCATTGATGAAGGCTCCGGAGCTGGGAGAGCGCATCGATGATGATCGGATTGGTGTTGCTGGATTCTCGGCGGGGGGCTACACGAGCCTGCTGCTGCTGGGGGCCACGCCTAAGGGAGGGAGCCATGCCAGGTACTGCGCGGAGTTCCCGCAAGACGAGGAGCTGTGCGTCCACTCCCCGAGCAGGACCATCCACTTCGACCAGCACCCCCATACTGTCGATCCACGTATACGCTCTGCCTTCGTGATGGCCCCCTTGGCGGTGTTCTTTGACAGGGAGTCATTGGGCGCCGTTATCCAGCCGGTATTCGTGCATGCCGCCATGGCCGATACCGTGCTCAAGCCCCGCTGGAACGCACTCGCGGTACGGGATGGCGTGCGCAATCTGCGCGGATGGCGCGGCATCGTCGGGGCGGACCATTACGTCTATCTGGCCCCCTGCCCCGCGCAAATGGCTCGCTCCGTGCCGGACCTCTGCCATGACCCGGAGGGCGTTGATCGGGAGCGCCTGCAGGCGCAGATCGCGGAGTTGGCGCGTTCGTTCTTCGACGAGACGCTGTTGGATGCCGTGCCCAAGTAGCCCTGGTTTGCACTGCGGTGACCGCCTCCCACCTTCGATCGACTCAAGATTTGGGAGGCCGTCAGTGGCTCAACCGGTTCTTCGCGCGCCACCTATCATTGCCGCTGGGCGCTTTTGGGTTCGTGGTTGCTGTCATGCAGAACTTCACCTTCGGCTGGCTACTGATGTTCCAGGGCACGTTCAAGATCCATGATCCGTGGACGCTGGACCCCTTGCTGCTCTCGGGCGCGACCATGATCATCATCCCGTTCCAGATGGGAACCATCTTCGAAGCGAATTAGAAAACGAACCTCAACGCAGGTTCCACCGGCGCCCCTTCGAATACACTTCGAAGGGGACGCCTTAGCGCGTGGTGAGAGTTCGTCATCGTGGCGGCACGTACAGAAGAGGGTCGACAGCATGAGATCTATGGGAATGATGTACGCGCAAGGCGGGCGGATGCGCCGGAGACAGTCGACATGAGCATCCGGCTTTCTGAAACAGGTGGAAATGATCGATGGAATCGTATGCGTGAGCGGCGCAGGCTGGAACTGCTCAAGGGTGCTGCGAGCGTGTTCGCCGAGCATGGCTATGATCATGCGAACATCCGGATTCTCGCCGAGGCGGCCAACGTGAACAAGGCGACCGTCTATGCGCACTTCCATAACAAATGCGACCTGTTCAAGGCCGTGGTCGATCACTGGGTTGAACTGTGCCCAGAGCCGAAGCTCAGTTGCCCACAGACGACAGCCCTGCATTCGCTGCTTCATGAGACTGCGCGCTCGATCATCCACCAGGCAGAGCATCCGGCATCGCAGGCGTTCGGACAGGTAATACAGCGTTCCACGCAGTTGCCGCCGGACTATGTCCAGGCATGGCACGGCCAGTACAGCCGGCACGTCGCACACCTTTGCCAAGTGTTCGGTCATCACACGGCAGTGAGGGATCCGCTAATGTACGCCTCCCAGTTCGTACAGGTGATCCTGGGCTGCGTCCAAGGTGGGCTTGCCTCCGCAACCGCATGCCGGAAATCATACGTCGCGTCATCGGTGGAGCTGTTCGTCAAGGGAACGCCACCGCGGCTCACGGCCAGGATGGCTGCTGCAGACGCGCCTGTCCCGGCAGAAGCTGGCTGTGCGTGCCGGAGCGAACGCCAGTAGCTGAGGATGCGATGGCCGGTCAGGGATCTGTAGACCGGAGGTTGCGCTCCAGCAATGATGTGATCTGCACGGCCGTCAACGTTCCGGTGAACCGGGCGACCTGCGTTCCGCTGCCGTCATGCAGGACGAGCGTGGGCACCGAGGCGATGTTCAGAGCCGTCAGCAGCTGTGAGTCTGTGGCCGCATTGACCTTCAGGAATAGGACATCCGTATGCGCGGCGGCAGCTTTCTCGGTCTGGACCTTGCTTATACGGGTTCCAGTTACCCGACATGCATCGCGACTCGTTTCTTTAGCTGAACGTCCTGAATGAAGTGCGCTCTGGCTCGCCTTGACGTGCGGAAATTATCAGAATAGACTATCTACTGATTGGTAGGTTTAAGGGTCATGCAATGAATACAAAAGAGTTCTCGGGTCGCAAGCTGTTGGTTGTAGGTGGCACCAGCGGAATCGGGCTGGAGGTTGCACAGATGGTCGCCGAGCAGGGCGGTGCGGTGGTTGTCGTGGGCAATCGCCCCGAAAAGGCTGAGGCTGCACGGCAACAGCTTGCAGCAGTAGCCGGTGAGGGTAAGGCGTCGGCTTTTGCCGCAGATCTTTCGAACCCGGCAAGCGTGCAGACGCTTCTCGCCAAGTTGACGGCGGAACACAGTGACATTGACCTGCTCGTCAATACGGCGGGCATCTTCTATCCGAAGGCCTTCTTGGAGCACTCGATCGAGGACTACAACAACTTCCTCGACCTGAATCGCTCGCTGTTCTTCATCACCCAGCAGGTGGCCGCTTCGCTGGTCGCGCAGAAGAAGCCGGGTTCGATCGTCAACGTCACCGCTGTTGCGGCCCGCCAAGCCATCGAAACGGTGAAGGCGCCCGCCTACTCGATGGCCAAGATGGGCTTGGATGCCATGACCAGGCATGTCGCTGCGGAATTGGCGGAGCACGGTATTCGCGTGAACGCAGTCAGCCCCGGCATGGTGGAGACCAAGATCTTTGAGCGGTTTATTCCTGGCGAAGAGCTTGCGGGCGCGTTGGATGGCTTCAAGAACTTCCATCCGCTCGGCCGAAATGGCACGCCGCGCGATGTCGCAGAAACCGTCATCTTCCTGCTGTCCGACAAGGCCTCTTGGGTTACCGGTGCGGTTTGGGACGTGGACGGCGGCGTCATGGCTGCACGCAAGCTCGGCAACTAATCCAAAACACAGAGGTGATCGAAATGGAAAAGAAATGGACCGAAGAGCTGAAGTCGCTCATCAAGCGGGTCAGCAGCTTCAACAAGGCCAATGCTCCTGTGGCCAGCGCCTTCCATAAGCTGGAACTGGCCACCCGTGAGGGCAACGTGCTGGACGCCAAGACGCATGAGCTGATCTCGCTGGCGGTGGCCGTGACCACGCGTTGCGATGGCTGCATCGCCGCACACGCAGGCGCGGCCAAGAAGGCCGGTGCGACCAAGGAAGAGATTGCCGCTGCGTTGGGCACCGCCATATCGCTCAACGCCGGCGCTGCTTACGTCTACTCTTCCCGCGCCCTCGAGGCATATGAAGAGCTTGGCGCATAAACCGGAGCCCAACGACCAAAAGAGGTGGGTCGCTGGGAGTTGACTATCTACCATGTGGTAGGTAGAATTTTTTTATCGAATAGTTGAGGAATTGACATGGCTGTTGGCACACGCGACGCCTTGGTTCAGACCGCTGAAAACTTGATGCGAACCCGCGGCTACAGCGCTTTCAGTTACGCGGACCTGGCCGAGGTGGTGGGTATCCGTAAGGCAAGTATCCACCACCATTTTCCGACCAAGGAAGACTTGGGCGGGGCAATCGTGGAGGACTACATCGAGCGTGTCCGGACAGAGTTTGATCGTGTCGAGGTTCAGCACAGCGATGTGTTTGCCCGCCTTGAAGCCTTCTTCCAGATCTTCAAATCTAGTGAAGACGGTCGCTTGCTCCCCCTATGCGGGGCGCTGGCAGCAGAAATGTCTGCCTTGCCGCCGAGTATGCAGCAGTTGACGCAGCGGTTCTTTGAGATGCAGTTGGCTTGGCTTACCCGGATGCTTGAGCAAGGCACCAAGCTCAAGCAAATCCCCAAAGGCAGTGGGGCCAGGCAGAAGGCGTTTCTGCTTCTCAGTGTCCTAGAGGGATCCAGCTTCATTAACTGGGCCACCAAAGACGCGGACACGTTGAAGCCCAGCGTCATCCGGCTGATCGTCGAAAACGCCTGACCTTATCGCGGTGCTCCCCTCAAGCAATGAGGGCTCGCATGGCATTTTTCTAGATGCGAAACCTACCGACTGAATGGTAGTTATCAGCTGTTTGAATCTACGGAGAGCTTCATGAAAACGGTGACGGTGGACATCTGGTCGGACTACGTCTGCCCGTGGTGCTGGATTGCAAAAAAACGCTTCGAAAAGGCGGTGGATGCGCTGGCAGGGCAGGTCCAGGTTGAGGTGACTCACAAGGCCTATCGCCTTGCGCGAGGGGTCAAGCCCATGGATTACAAGACGGCGCTGTATCAGAAGCTGGGTGGCCCGGCCGGTGCAGATCGGATGATGGCAGCTGTCAGCACGAATGGGATCCTGGAAGGCTTGGTCTACAACTTCGACACCATGCGTTTCGGCGATACGACGGTTGCGCATGCGCTGGTCAAGAGCATCCGCTCCCCGGTCGTGGCCCAGTTGCTGAGCGAGCGCATCTACAAAGCAGCGACCACCGATGACATCGACATCTTTGACCAGGACGTCCTGGCATCGCTTGCCAAAGAGGTCGGCGTGACGGACACCTTGTTCGAGTTTGACTCTGCCCGCGTCGCCGCAGAGATCGCACGTGACGAAGCGGACGCGAACCAGATCGCCAATGGCGTTCCGCTGTTCCTGTTCAACAACAAGGTGTATGTGTCCGGCGCTCGAGAAGTGGACGTGTTTGAACGCGCCATCCTTGATGCCGCCCATGACATGCCCGCTCCAATGATTGACACCGGCGAAGGCGAAAGCTGCGGCATTGACGGCTGCGCCTACTGATTCCTTGCCCGTCACAGCAACAGAACTGTTTAGCCAAACCCCAATTCGGTCAAGCCCTGGCTTTTGAGCGTCCGGTTGACCCACCGCGCGTGAGCGCACTCAGAAAGGAACTACGAAAATGACCAACAAGCCCAATGGTATTGACGTCGCCGCTCTTCAGGAATTTGCCAAAGGTGTCGCCGAAGACGCATCCAAGCGCAACGCACGCTTCAACGTGAAGACGAAGTGGGACGGCCAGACCCGCTCTGTCGCCACCGTCAACCACTACTCCATGGCCGGGGTGAAGTACGAGCGTCACTTCGAGATTGCTGCCGATGAGCCGAATGAGCTGCTTGGTCAGAACTCGGCTCCCAATCCGCAGGAGCTGCTGATGGCAGCCCTCAACGCCTGCTTGACCGTGGGCTACGTGGTGAACGCAGCGGCCATGGGCATCACCGTCCATAGCCTGGAGATCGAGACGGATGGCGAACTGGACCTGCGTGGGTTCCTCGGCTTGGACGAAAGCGTCAATCCGGGCTACGACGAGGTCACCTACGTGGTCCGTCTGAACACGGACGCCTCGCGCGAACGCCTGGAGGAACTGCACGCGGTGGTGACCAAGACCTCGGTGAACCTGGCCAACTTCTCCAAGGCCATCCGCATGGTGTCCAAGCTGGAAGTGGTCGAAGGCTGAGTCCTTCCGCCAGTCAGGCCGTGCCTAAAACAAGCAGCCCCAAGCCGGGGCTGCGCAACCCAATAGAGATGCCGCCATGAGCAAGCTGTTCACTACCTATGACCTTTCCGGCTTGCCGCTGGCAAACCGCGTTGTCATGGCCCCGATGACCCGCACCCGCACGCCGGAGAACATTCCGAGCGAGCTGACTGCGCTCTACTACGGTCAACGCGCCTCGGCCGGTCTGATCATCACGGAGGGCCTTCCGGTTTCCGACGAGGGCCGTGGTTACCTGTATACCCCAGGTCTCTACACCGACGAGCAGACCGAAGGCTGGCGTAAAGTCACCGATGCGGTGCATGCCAACGGCGGCAAGATTTTTGCCCAGCTCTGGCACGTCGGTCGTCTGTCGCACGTCTCGCTGCAGCCGGGCAACGTCGCGCCGGTGTCGTCGGGCGACGTGCCGGCGACCACCACGATGGTCTATGCGTGGGTCGAGCCTGGCAAGGAAGGCCCGGTGCTGCCGAGCAAGCCGCGCGCCCTGACCACCGATGAGGTCAAGCGTGTCATTCAGGACTTCGCCTCGTCTGCGCGTCGTGCGATGGATGCGGGCTTCGATGGCGTCGAACTGATGGCCGCCAACGCGTTCTTGTTCGACCAGTTCCTAAGCAGCAAGCTCAATACCCGCACCGACCAGTATGGTGGATCGATCGAGAATCGTCAGCGCCTGCTGCTGGAGACCATCGACGCGGTCGCGGCTGAAATTGGCGGCGAGAAGGTGGGCGTTCGCGTCTCCCCGTTTGGTCGCATCTACGACATGGAGGCCTTCGAAGGTGAGGCCGAAGCTTGGGCAAGCATGGCCTCGGCGCTGAACGAGCGGACCCTGGCGTTCGTGCACCTGAACTACCAGACCACGATCTCGGCAGCGGGCACGCCGGCCGGCTTCGGTGCTGCGTTCCGGAAGGCTTACCAGGGCACGCTGATCGGTGCCGGCGGGTTCACCCAGGAACTGGCCGAGGCGGAACTGGCCAAGGGCGAGCTCGACCTGATTGCGTTCGGCACCAACTTCATCTCCAACCCCGACCTGGTGGAGCGGATGAAGAACGGCTGGCCGCTAGCAAAGCCTGATCCGTCGACCTTCTACGGCGTGATCGGGGCAAAGGGCTACACCGACTATCCGACCTACGATGGCGCTCGCGCCGACGCAGCAGTCGTCTGATCAACCACCCCGCACGTGCGGGCCACAGATGAGGTGTGACATGGCAACCCGTAGCACAACGACTTTCGACTTCGAGTCCGACGTCCTTGAAAGCAAGACGCCGGTGCTGGTGGACTTCTGGGCCCCGTGGTGCCCGCCTTGCCGGGCCATCGCGCCTTCCTTGGAAGAGATATCCGATGAGCTTGAAGGCAAGCTCCAGGTGGTCAAGGTCGATATCGATCAGAACCCGGAGTTGGCTCAGCGATTTGGGGTGCGGTCCATCCCCACCTTGAAAGTCTTCGTGGATGGCAAGATCGCCAAGGAGATCGTCGGCGTGATGCCGAAGCAGGCTCTGCACGAGCAGATCGCTCCGTTCGTAAAGGGCGAGTAGGCCATAACCAAGCGGGCGCCCTCTGTGGGGCGCTCGCCTAGCAAAGAAGGTGAAGCGATGAACACGTCCGTGCCCTCATGGGCTGGGAAGGTGGAAGAGGTGGACGCAACCGGATTCAACCGCATTGCGCGCTCCACCGCCGATCCTCTCTTGCTCTACATAGGGGCACCGTGGTGCCCTCCCTGCAAGACGATGGAGCCTGCTTTCGCTGCCGCCGCCGAGGCAATGAGCACAAAGGCTCGATTCCTCAAGGTGAATGCCGCGACGGATCCGCAGCTTTTGGACTCGTTGAAGGTCGCTGCTGTGCCGATGCTCCTGATGTATGACGACCAAGGTCAAGAAGTGGGCCGGCTCCTGGGCTCGTTGTCCGCACCGCGTATCGCGCAGTGGGCTCAGAAGCGACTCGATAGCGCACGCTAATAGTCAAGAACCGAATACTCCCAAACGCTCGAATCGGCCGTTCACAAGTGGAGGTCGGTTCAGTCTCCGCCGATCGTGCTGCAGGCCACTGCAATGCACTGGCAAAAAGAGGTCTCAGATGACTCGTATCAAGGTTGATGTCGCCATCATTGGCGCCGGCAGTTCCGGAATGACAGCCTACCGCGCGGCCAAAGCGCATACCGACAGCATTGTGGTGATTGAAGGTGGCGTCTACGGAACCACCTGTGCGAGGGTTGGCTGCATGCCGAGCAAGCTGCTCATCAGTGCCGCAGATGCTGCTCATACGCTGACGTTGGCGCCGAGCTTTGGCGTCATGCCTGGAGCAATCAAGGTCGACGGACGGGAAGTAATGGCTCGGGTGCGCCGCGAGCGCGATCGCTTCGTCGGCTTCGTGGTGGAGTCGGTAGAAGCGTGGCCGGAGGAACACCGGCTGCGCGGCAAGGCGACGTTCCTCTCCGCTCATGATCTTCTGGTCGGATCATCTACCATCGTCGAAGCTGATCGCATCGTTGTAGCGACAGGGTCCAGCCCCTTCGTTCCGGAGGGATGGCGTCAGGCGCTGGGCGACAGGCTTCTTGTGAACGATGACGTTTTTGAGTGGACTGATCTGCCCAGCTCAGTGGCCGTTGTTGGCAGCGGGGTCATCGGCCTTGAGTTAGCACAGGCCCTGCATCGCCTTGGAGTGACGGTTCGCCTTTACGGTCGCAGTCGCTTCATCGGGCCGCTGAGCGACCCAGTGGTTGCGGCGGAGGCCACGCGCATCTTCTCTGAAGAAGTTCCTGTGAGCCTGGGCGCAAAGGTCACACCCTCGCTCACCGAGGATGGTCGAGTATTAGTGGTCTCCGAGAATTCTGAGGGTGTTCGCAGCAACGAGACGTTCGACTTCTTGATCGCCGCGACAGGTCGTAAGCCGAACATGCTCGGAATCGGCCTGGACAATGCCGGTATCGGTTTGGACAGTTACGGCCTGCCCATTGTCGACCGCGCTACCGGTCAGAGCACCTGCCCGCACATCTTTGTTGCCGGGGATGCCAATGGGATGGCCGATATCCTTCATGAGGCCGCAGACGACGGCCGCATCGCAGGCGACAACGCGGGCCGCTATCCAAACGTGCGCCCACGTCCGCGCAGGGCATCTCTGGGGATCGTGTTCTCCAACCCCCAGATCGCGATGGCGGGCGCCACCTTCCGGCAGTTGACCGAGAGTGGCGCCGCTTTTGAGGTTGGAGAGGCATCGTTCGCTGATCAGGGGCGCAGCCGGGTCATGCTGGAGAACCACGGGATAATCCGTGTCTACGCCGACAGCGCCACAGGAACGTTCTTGGGAGCAGAGATGGTTGGCCCATCGGCCGAACACATTGGCCACCTGCTGTCGTGGAGCGTTCAGCGGCGAGATACCGTCCAGCAGATGATCGACAGTCCGTTCTATCACCCGGTTGTCGAGGAAGGTGTGCGGACGGCGTTGCGTCAAATACAGCGCAAGCTGGTCATCCCACCGCCGCCACCGGAAAGCTGCTTGGACTGCTTGCCGGGCGCGTAGGTTGGAGAAAAAGTGGCGGTCACAGTAGGGGGGCAAGCAGATCGTTATACGGCCCCCTGCGTGCTCGTTACACATGATTAGCGAGGATCGCTGTCCAGCGCCCACCCAAGGCGGTATCCCATCCCCCTGGCTGTGCTGATGGCTTCGCTTCCCAGCTTTCGGCGCACATTGTGAATATGAACATTGAGGGTGTTCGTGCCGGACTCGGTGGCCAAACCGAAGAGCTTCTCAACCAATGCTTCGGGGGAGACCCACCTCCCGTCCGCACTAGCTAGCTCCGTGAGCAGGTCAATTTCCCTCCGCGACAGGGTGACCGGGTTGCCGTCCAGCCACGCCAAGCCGCTTGCGGGCTCCAGTTTGAGGGGCCCGGCAGCGACGGTCTGTGAGGCGCGCCCCTGCGTGCGTCTGACCAGTGCATAAAGGCGCGCAGCGAGCTCCCGCAAGTCGAAGGGCTTGACGAGGTAATCGTCAGCACCGCCCTGTAGCCCCGCAACGCGGAACTCGATGGCATCACGCGCTGACAGGATCAGCACCGGCAGGTGCGTCTCCACCGATCTAAAGACACTAATCAGATCCAACCCTTCGGCATCCGGAAGTCCCAGATCCAACACCACCGCAGCAAAGGAATCATCAACGTAGATGGCTTCAGCATCTGACGCAGTGGCCGCGTGCGTCACTTCAATGCCAAAGCCCCTTAGCCCGTTGCAAATTCCGTTGGCAATCAGCACGTCATCTTCGACCAACAACACCCTCAAGCGGCACCTGTATGGAATAGACCGCCCTCAGTATGCCCAAATGCGCTCTCGTAGCGATCGGCATCTGGGTCGAATTGCGCTTAATTTTGGCTTAAGTGGATGGTGGCAATCTCGGGTGTTGGAAAAGACTCCTGGGAGCGCATGCTGTTGTTCCGAACCTTCATAGTAGTGATTGTGCTCGTGTCTGCGAGCCTCGCCGCCATGGGCGCCCCTGACCTGGGCTGGCAACCTGGCCAACAACAGGCGGACTTCCTGCCCGCAGAGGAAGTTTTTCGGGTGCAATCGGCAACGACCGATGGAGCGGCCGGTATCAAAACTCTTGCCCAGGTCGCTGAAGGGTATTACGTCTACCGCCCCTCCTTGAAACTGATCGACAGCGGTGGGCGGGAGCAGACCCTGCGGTTGCCGAAGGGCGTGACCAAGCAGGATGAGTTCTTCGGCGAAACCGAGGTGTACACGTCAGGCGATCTGCACATTGAGTTGACCGGCGCCGCGCCTGGGCCAGCGACCTTGCATTGGCAGGGCTGTGCAGACCAAGGCATCTGCTACCCGCCGCAGACAGTGGCGCTTGAGGTGCCCAAGACGGCGCAGATGCCACGTGCTTCGGTGGATGAGGCCGTTTCAGAAACATCCACTGCACCGCCGGCAGGCAAGCGCATGGAACCGGCCGCACCCACTGCCACAACGCCCGCAGCAATTGCCCAAGGTTCGCCGGACCAGACAGCCCCGAGCTTGCCAGCGGCCGATGGCACCCCGGTCCGCGTTGATGCCGCAGCGGATAGATCGCTCACAACAACGGTGCAGGACCATGACGCTGCTGCCGAGGACCAGCAGACTGCGTCGCGCCTTGCATCGCTGGGTCCAGTATCGGCGGCGGCGTTGTTCTTCGGGCTTGGACTGTTGCTGGCGTTTACGCCGTGCACGCTGCCGATGATTCCCATCGTCTCGACCATCGTGGTCGGCGTGCAGGCCACGCCACGTCGCGCTGCGCTGCTGTCCAGTGCCTACGTCCTGGCGATGGCGGCAACTTACGCAGCACTGGGGGTCGCTGCCGGTCTTGCCGGGTCAAACCTACAGGCAACGCTGCAATCGCCGTTGCTGCTGGGCGCCTTCGCGCTGCTGTTTGTGGTGCTGGGCGCGTCGTTGTTCGGTGCATTCGAACTTCAGCTCCCGGCCTGGCTGACGCGTCGCCTTGACCGGGCGGGGCAGCGGCCCGGAGGCAGCGTGCCCGGTGCTGCGGTGCTCGGACTGCTGTCGGCGCTGCTGGTGGGGCCGTGCATGACGGCGCCGCTGGCCGGTGCGCTGCTTTACATCGGCCAGACTGGCAGCGCCTTCCATGGCGGGCTTGCGTTGTTCGCGCTTGGCGTGGGCATGGGACTGCCGCTGGTGCTGATCGCCGCGTTCGGCGCCCGCATACTGCCAACGCCTGGGCCGTGGATGGAGCGCGTCCGGATCGCATTTGGTTACCTGATGCTGGGTATGGCGATCAGCATGCTTTCGCGCTTCCTTCCTGCCTGGAGTGCACTGATTCTGTGGGGTCTGCTGGCGGTCGCCGTGACCGTGGGGCTGGTCGCTTGGGGCGCGACGACACAACACCCGCGGCTGGCTTGGCTCGTGAGGTCGGTCGCCGCCGGTATGGGCGTGTGGGCGGTCGTACTGGTGGCCGGTGGTGCCTCGGGTGGCACATCGGTGCTACAGCCATTGGAGCACCTTGCCGGCGACCGGAGCGGGGCTGTAGTCGCCAGCAGTCGCCTGGAGTACAAGCAGGCCAAGACGGTGCAGGACGTGGAGGCACACATCGCGGCCGGCGGTCGGCAAGGACAGTGGACACTGATCGACTTCTACGCCGATTGGTGCGTGAGCTGCCACGTGATCGAGCGCAACGTCTTCGGCGACCCCGTCGTAGGCAAGCGCTTGTCGTCGATGCAGATCGTGCGGCCGGATGTGACCCGCAACGATGCTTCCGACCAGGCGCTGATGAAGCGGTGGGGCGTGATGGGGCCGCCGACACTCATCCTGATTGATCCGGACGGTCACGAGCGACGTGCGCAACGCATAGTCGGGGAAACCTCGGCGGCCGGCTTCCTTGGACGCCTGGATGCGGCGGGCGTGCCGTGAACGGATTCGGTCCTGTATCGATGAAGGTCATGCTGGCCGTTGCCGGCCTTCTTGCGGGCTGGTGGGTTGCGCGGCGCCTAGGACGCTCGCCGGCTTCGCCGCTGCCCCGTGCTGCAACATCGCTGTTCTTCGACGCCTTTTTGGTCGGTGCGCTGTCGGCACGACTGGCCTACATCGTTCGCTGGTGGGACGAGTATGCGGCGGCGCCATTGAGCATGCTGACCGTCGGCGATGGTGGATTCGTGTGGTGGGTAGGCGCGCCCATGGCGATCGCCTTCATTGCGTGGCGCGCAAGACGCGCGCGCTCCACCGGAATTGCAGCGGGAGCGGGAGTAGCTGCCGCGCTCTGCGTATGGCTGATGCTCTCAGGCGTTCATGGGCTGCTGCTGCGTTCGGCGCCGCCGCTACCAGAGCTGACCCTCGTCGATGTTTCCGGACAGCCGGTGTCGCTGCGCGACCACGTGGGTGCCCCGGTGGTGGTCAACCTATGGGCCACCTGGTGCCCGCCTTGCCGGCGTGAAATGCCGGCGTTCCACGCAGCGCAGGCCCGCCACCCCGAAGTTACCTTCCTGATGGTCAACCAAGGCGAATCTGCGGCTGATGCAGAAGCATTTCTGCGCAACAGCGGCCTGCATTTCCCGCATGTGCTGCTGGATTCCAGCTCCTCCACGATGCAGGCGTTGAATACCCGGGCGTTGCCCACCACGGCCATGTTCGACCACGACGGCCGCTTGCTGGACATCCACCTGGGAGAGATGACCCGTGCAGGCTTGGAGGGAAAACTACAGCGCTATTTCCCCTCGCATTCCCGTTCAACTACCACCTCCAAGGAATCCAAATGAAGCCGTCTCAGTTTTTCAGCCTAGCCACCGTGGCACTCGGACTCGGCCTGCTCAGCGGATGCTCGCAGGCGGCGCCAGCGGGATCAGGCTCTGATGCGCCCACGCAAGGGGTCAATCGTGAGGCCAAGCCCGCTGGAGCTGATCGTCCTGAGGTGCTGTCTACCCTCGAAAGCCAGGGTGTCAGTATCGTCGACAGTTTCGAGGCAGGGCCTGGGCTCAGGGCGTTCGCTGGGTCGGCTGGTGATCGTCCAATCGGCATCTATGTCACCGCCGACGGCTCTGCGATTGTGGGCACCCGACTTACGCCGCAGGGACAGCCTGCTGACGAAGAGAAGTTGCAAGCGCTGGTGGCGCGTCCCATGGGGGAGAAGGCATGGGTGGAGCTGGGCAAATCGGCATGGGTGCTGGACGGGAAAGCAGATGCACCCCGGATCATCTACACCTTCAGCGATGCCAACTGCCCTTACTGCCATAAGTTCTGGGAGGCGGCCCGGCCTTGGGTGGCTGCCGGCAGAGTGCAGCTTCGGCACATCATGGTTGGCATGATCAAGGCCGATAGCCCTGGGAAGGCTGCGGCCATCATGGGGGCAGGCGATCCGTCGGCGGCGCTCCTGGAGAACGAGCAAAACTACGATCGCGGCGGGATCATGCCGGTCGCTGTGGTTCCTGCTGGGACAAAAGCCAAGCTGGACGAACATCAGTTGCTGATGTTTTCCCAGGGGTTCCGTGGCACGCCAGGGATAGTCGTGAAGCTGCCCGATGGCAGCTTGAAGAAGGTCAACGGGATGCCGCAGGGCGAAGATCTTGTGGACATCTTGGGGCCACGCTGACAACGGAGGGGAATCCGGGGCGGGCGGATGGCCCGATGGGGAGTTCACGGTGGCAAGGTCGGCGCGTGCGCCGGCAGGTCCAGCAACACCTCTAGGCCGCCGCCGTCGCGGGCAACGAACTCCAGTCGCCCACCGAAGCGCTCGACGATCGTGCGAACGATGGATATTCCTAGACCCGAGCCTTCGGCGCCCGGCCTCCCGTGATCGCCACGCCAGAACCGCCGACCAATCTGCTCCGCTTGGTTGGCACTCAGCCCCGGGCCGCGGTCGAGCACCGAGAGCAAGCAGCGGCGGTGGTCCTTATCCCAGGACATTCTAAGAACCACGTTGGTGTCGACCGGCGAGTAGCGAAGCGCGTTGTCTAGCAGGTTCTTGATGGCGGTTTGCAGCAAGGGCCGGGGTATGGCAACGGCGATGTCCTCGCCGTGATCGCCCAGCTCGACCCGTGATCTCTGCTGCGGCGCTATAGCAAGCACGCTGTCGGCCAAGACATCGGCAAGCGAAACAGACGATTGTTCGAGCATGTCAGGACTATCGGCACGCACCAACGCGAGCATTTGGTCCAAGGTGTGCCGCAGGCGCCGCACGCCCTGTTGGGCGTTGTCCAATGCGGGGGCAACTGCATCGCCTGTTGACTGGCGAGCCACCTGTAGGTGGGTGTCGATGATCGTTAGCGGTGTGCGTAGCTCATGAGCGGCAGCGTCGGTGAATGCACGCTGGTTGTTTACCGTTTTTATCAGGCGTGCCACCAACGCGTTCAGGGATTGCAGCATCGGCTCAAGCTCGGTTGGGTAATGCGCAGCGTTGACCGGGGCGACACTGTCGGCGTCTCGTGATGTCAACTCTTGGGATAGTCTGCTCAGTGGTGCTAAGCCACGGCTGATGCCGATCCACAACACACCAAGTCCACCGATAACCGCGATTAGGAATGGCAGACCAGCGGCAATCAGCATCCGATCAGTCAAGTCCGACCGCTCATCGATTCGATCGGCTGTCGTCACCTGATACGCATCGTCTCTGAGCACGTAGATCCTCCACTCGGTGCCTGCCACTACTTTCGTGGAGAATCCGATGGGAAGGCGTGCGGCCGAGTTTATTGGCGGCTCGCCATGGCGAGACAGGACCTCTCCTTGCATGGTGCGGATCTCACAAGCAATGCCTTCACGCGCGGCAGTCTTCAACGCATGATCAAACTGGACTGCTGAAGCGGGGATGTCCAAGGAGGTGCGAGAAACCAGCCCTGCTACCATCCTTGCCGACATTGCCAGCCGACCATCGAGAGTGTGTTCCAGCTTTGTTTGGATGCCTCTGAGCATCCAAGTTGCCGCGCCTGCCCACAGCAGAAGCAGGGCTAGGCCGGTTAGAACAACAACGCGAAGTCTCAGACTCACGGATAGTCTCCTGACTAACAACGACCGCATCGAATCACTGCTTTTTGAGGAGCAGCGCTTGGCTCTCGACGACGGGCCAAATTCCGTCGGATGATATAAGGATGCTTGCCAGCTCGCATGGGATCGGCTGCATACCCTTTTAGCCTCACTAGATCGATCGCCAGGTGCTCAATCGAGAAACCGCGAGGAGCCTGCTGGACGGTGCCGGCAGTGGTAAGACCATCTGGAAAGTTGGTCCTGACAGCGTGTGTCGTGAGCAGATGGTGAAACCTTTGACGATTTCGGCAATTGCCTCTCGGACGGCGTTTAACGTTCCGAGAGGTGGGTTGAAGGCATCTGCACCAGCATAGCTTCTGCCAGGCTGCACGTGGAGGTAATAGGTAGCGACAGCAGCTTTCTTCCCCAATGGATGGAGCATGATGAAGAATTCACTCTTGTATTCCGACTTGCCCTTCGCAAAGCGGGCATCTCGTTTGAGACGGCTCACACATCGGCGTGGCTCGCTCTGATTGGCTGGAAGTCTCTCATCCATCCGTGCGCTTCATTCGCGAACTAGGGCACTTTTGTAGCAATTCGAATTTGCAGTTCCGGCCTTGCCTGCTTCCTCCAGCAGCCACTGTGCGAACGTCTTTACCGGACCGGCAGTCAAGCCAATCGGTCCGGGCAGTACCAGACAGAACGTTTTTGACACCGCCTCGCCTTGCGGCCATGGCGCCACCTTGCGACGGCTCACTTCTCCAGCGCTTCCAGACGCGACCTGGCTTCCTTTTTACCCAGTGCTCGCAGGCCAACGAGCGTAGCTCGCTGCGCTTCTCTCGGGAACGTCTTGTCAGCTTCCCAGTTGTAGATCGATTGGGCCGATGCGCCCATAAGCAAGCCGAACTCTGCAGCAGAGAGGCCGAGGCGCTTTCTCATCGTTCGCAGCCCCTTTGACGAGAAGCGCGTCTTGCTGGTCGACGATGTTTCGGGAAAGTTCTTAGGCGTCTTGCCTGCAGCTTTAGCCTGGCGTCTAAGATCTGCAATCTGGCGTTTCAGTTCGGCAATCTCTCGCCTTTGATTGGCGGATGCCTTTCGCAATGGATCGACTTGGGCCCGGATTTCTCTTCTTGCCAGACGTGTGATTTCATCTTTTATAGCTGTTGCAAGGTTTGCCATTCTGTTCCCTTGTGGGTTGGGATATCCAGTCTATGCGACTTAGGGCGATGGGAGGCAAGGGTGGTTTGGCGAGCTGCCTATCGAGGTACCAGGCGACCGTCACGGCACCCTCGAGCCCAAACTAATTCCGAAGCACCAGACCCGTTGGAGTGGGTTCGACGACAAGATCCTGTCTCTGTACGCAGGTGGGATGACGGTGCGCGAGATCCAGGCACACCTGGAGGAGATGTACGGGGCCGAGGTGTCGCCGAGCTTAATCTCATCGGTCACTGACGCAGTGGTGGATGAGGTCAACCGGAGCGGCGAGTCCCCCATCTGAAGGACAAGCTGGGCCCTGAAGCAGTGGGCCAAGGACACGGTGTCGATCTCATCCACATCCAACCCGGCAAGCCAGCCCAGAACGCCTACATCGAGCGCTTCAACCGCACCCTCGGCACCGAGGTACAGGACCGCTCCGTGTTCACCTGAGGCCCGTCGAATGACCGAAGACTGGCGCCACCGCTACAACTATCACCGTCCGCTGGGCGGCTTGCCACCCATCCAGTTCGCAATGGCAAAATCCCTGTCAACCTCTGCTTCTGAATGACTCGAAGAAACGACGATACTTCAATCGGACTAGGCTAAGCCACCGACTTTTTCCATAGAACGATTAAGTAATATCCAAAAATGTACGTTCGATGCCCAACTGGCGGGTCGAACTCGCATGCACTCAAAACAGATAGCTGACGCCAAGGAAGTACTCAGTCTCGTGCTTGCCGCCAACAGCATCGGCGGTTACCCCCCAATGGTGACTGATCTCGTATAGGACTCCCGCTCGAACAAACGTTTGGTCATGAAAGTGTTCGTTGTTCCAATTGGAATGACCAGCCATCAACCAAGCTTCAAGTTGCGGGGTGAACTTTCCTTTGACTCCGCCCTCGGCTTGCAGGCCATACGACTTGTGACCCTCATCAACATGCTGTGCAGCACCTCTAACCAAGAAGTCCCAGCTGTCATTCAGTGGGGTGTGGAAGCCGAGACCACCTCGTAGCGAATCAGCTCCTCCAGCTCCGTGCTCGAAGTCAACAAAGCTACCGCTTCCGTAGACGAATAGATGATCAGATACCGATACGGAGACGTTCGCTGCGAAGCCGTCCCCATGGTGCCCAGCATGCAGCCACGACCAACCGGCTTCGATGAAGTCGTATCCGGGCCCACGTCCGTCGCTGGCGAGGCAGGTAGCAGGAAGCGCGAAGAGGGCGATTGTTATAGCGGTAACAGCGTGCATAGCCATAGAACACCTCATAGTAGAAGGCATTGTTCTAGGCGCGCGACCATATTCTGATCGCGCGCCAACCGCTGCGGTCAACCATGCGGTATCACCGCTGCGCACGGGCTTGTTCACACCACCGGAGTGGGCGGCCTGAGCGAGGTGCTTATGCCCACTCCGACAGTGAAAGTTTCAGCTCGGCCTCGAAGCCCTTGTCGGAACGCAACGCCACGGTGAATACATTCGGTGCCTGCTGGGCGATGCCGATGGCGGTTCGGGGACAAACCCAACATGCTGACCATCGGAGAGTATCCGCTTGTCTCTTTGGCTGAAGTGCTGGACCGCATGGCCCTGCAATCGCAGGTGCTGGCGCTGGGTAATGGCGCCGAGGCTCACGTGCCAGATGAAAGCGGAGAAACAGACCCGACGTAGTCGCTGATTTGCCTTACTGCCTCGCGCGCATATCGTGTCACCCCGATCAGCGTGGCCGACGCCGCGCCGTTCCAGTCGCCATAACCCAGCGGCCAGACCGATGGCTCTGCGACCGAGCGAACCTTGGTGTCATCCACGTCGATCCGACCCTGGGCGTTGACCAGGCCCAGTCCTTCTAGGTGCGACAAGGCCGGCCGGAAGCCGGTGCACCAGATCGCCGCGTCGAAGTTGCGTTCGCTGCCATCTGCCCACTGCATGCCGGTGGCGGTGAAACGGACGGGTGGCGTCATGGAGACCAGTACACCGCGGTGCCGTGCGTCCACCACCGGCGGCACCATGACGATGTCGCCAAAACCATCCTGCGGAACATCCGGCACGCGTCCTTCCTGCTGAGCCCTCCACTTCTCGGTTGCGCGTGCGAATAGAGCGCGCCCGTCGACATCGTCGGGCAAGAAGGCTGGCTCCCGCTGGGTGATCCAGGTGGTCTCGGCCACCTTGGACACCTCGGCCAGAATCTGCGCGCCTGAGTTACCACCACCGATGATCGCCACGCGCATTCCTGAGAAGGGTTCGGGATGGCGGTAGTGGGCCGAGTGCAACTGCACGCCGCCGAATGCGTCCAAACCTTCATATCCGGGCGTGTAGGGATGCCGCCAAGTACCTGTAGCGCTGATCACTGCACGTGTGTGCCACTGCCGGCCGTCATCTGCTTCCACCAGCAGCCGGTTCCCCGAGCGGCTGATGCGTTCCACCTGCACGGGACGGATGACGGGCAGCGCATATTTGTGCTCGTAGCACGCGAGGTAGTTGAGCACTTCCGCCTGCGAAGGGTACGGTTCCCGGGTGGCAGGCATCGGCCAACCGGGAATCGAGCTCCAGCCCGCCGGCGAGAACAGATGCAAGGATTCCCACGCATGCTGCCACGCCCCGCCAGGAGACGTTTCGGCATCAAGAATCACATAGGACAGCCCGCTGCGACGCAGGAAGTAACCGGCCGCCAGCCCGGCCTGACCGCCTCCAATTACCACCACATCGATGCTGTCCATCTGGACTTCCTCGCGCTGCAGCACTCAGGCGGCGTTCTTGTGCTGCTGGTCGGAGACATTGAGTGCATCCAAGTAACGCTCGGCGTCCAGCGCTGCCATGCAGCCAAACCCCGCCGAGGTGATCGCTTGGCGGTAGTGCTGGTCGGCCACATCGCCGGCGGCGAACACGCCTTCCACCGAGGTCTGGGTCGCATTGCCGCCAAGGCCCGAGCGGATGTCCAGGTAGCCGTTGTTCATCGCCAACTGGCCGTCGAACAGCTGGGTGTTCGGGTGGTGGCCGATGGCCACGAAGAACCCGTGTGCATCGATGTCGCGGGTACTGCCGTCTAGGGTCGACTTCACGCGCACGCCGGTCACGCCGGCCTCGTTGCCCAGCACTTCCTCCACCTGGTGGTGCCAGACGGTTTCGATCTTGCCGGCTTCAACCTTGGCGAATAGCTTGTCCTGCATGATCTTTTCCGCCTTCAGGGTGTCGCGGCGATGGATCAGGTAGACCTTGCGGGCGATGTTGGACAGGTACAGCGCTTCTTCCACGGCGGTGTTGCCGCCGCCCACCACTACCACGTCCTGGTCACGGTAGAAGAAGCCGTCACAAGTGGCGCAGGCGGAAACGCCGCGGCCCTTGAATTCCCCTTCGGTCGGAATGCCCAGGTACTTGGCGGTGGCGCCAGTGGCGATGATCAGCGCGTCGCAGGTGTACTCGGCGCTGTCGCCGATCAGCCTGAACGGGCGCTGGGACAGGTCGGCAGTGTGGATGTGGTCGAAGATGACCTCGGTCTTGAAGCGCTCGGCATGCGCCTGCATGCGCGTCATCAGGTCCGGGCCCATCAGCCCGTGGGCATCACCCGGCCAGTTGTCCACTTCGGTGGTGGTCATCAGCTGGCCGCCCTGTTGCAGGCCGGTGATGACCACCGGCTTGAGGTTGGCGCGGGCGGCGTAGACGGCGGCGGTCCAGCCGGCCGGGCCGGAACCAAGGATCAGCAATGGAATGTGTCGGGTGGTGCTCATGGCTCAGTGGCTCCGTGCATCGGCAGGAAAGTAGCGTTTGCCCAGCCGTAAGGCGACATGGACCAGCAGGATCAGCACCGGCACTTCCACCAGCGGGCCTATGACTGCGGCGAATGCGACCGGCGAGGCCAGGCCGAAGGCGGCAATGGCCACGGCGATCGCCAGTTCGAAGTTGTTGCCTGCTGCAGTGAACGCGATCGCGGTGGTGCGGGGGTAGTCTTTGGCGATCAGCTTACCCATGAAGAAACTGATGACGAACTGGATGATGAAGTACAGCGTCAGCGGGATCGCGATGCGTACCGCGTCCATCGGAATCCGCAGCACGTCGCCGCCCTTCAGGCTGAACATCGCCACGATGGTAAACAGCAGTGCGGCAAGGGTTATCGGACTGATTGCAGGCAGGAATTTCTCTTCATACCAGCGCACACCCTTACGCGCCTTCAGCCATCGACTGGTGAGGAAGCCCGCCAGGAACGGGATGCCAAGGTAGATCAGAACAGCCTCGGCGATGGTCCAGAAACTAACATCGATGATGCTGCTCTGCAGACCGAACACCGGGGGCAACCAGGAAAGGAAGAACCACGCGTAGACGCTGAACAGCGCGATCTGGAAGATCGAGTTGAATGCCACCAGTCCAGCAACATACTGGGCGTCGCCGCGGGCGAGCTGGTTCCACACCAGCACCATCGCGATGCAGCGGGCCAGCCCGATCAGGATCAGACCGGTCATGTACTCGGGGTAGTCGCGCAGGAACAGCACGGCCAGGCCGAACATCAGGAACGGACCGACGATCCAGTTCTGCAGCAGCGAGAGCATCAACACGCGCTTGTCGGCGAAAACCCGCGGCAGTTCTTCGTACTTCACCTTGGCCAGCGGCGGATACATCATCAGAATCAGGCCGATCGCGATCGGGATGTTGGTCGACCCTATGGAGAGGCTGTTCAACGCGCTGGGCACTCCCTCGAACAACGCCCCCAGGCCGACGCCGAGCGCCATGGCGGCGAAGATCCAGAGCGTGAGGTACCGGTCCAAGAAGGACAGGCGGGAGGTATCAGTGGTCATGGCATTTTCCGGAAAGACGGTCAGTTGATCTGCGCGATCGGCTCGAGCTGAGCCTTGAGCGCCTCGCGGTCGTCCCATGCGTTGTCGGGGACGTCGAGGAAAGCCTTCAGGCGCGCCTTGATGATCTGATGCGCGCGATAGAAGGCTTCGGCCTTCTGTTCGTCCGAACCTTCAACGCCGGCTGGGTCGAACAGGCCCCAGTGCACCCGCACAAAGTCGCCGAACACCACCGGGCAAGCCTCCACCGCCGCGCTGTCGCACACGGTGACGATCAGATCCATTGCAGCGGCATCAGCTTCGGCGAACTCGTCCCAAGACTTGCTGCGCAGGCCGTCCACCGGGAAACCCTCGCGCTGCAACTGAGCAATGGCAAACGGGTTGACGCGGCCGGCCGGCTGACTGCCTGCGCTGAAGGACTCGTAGCGGCCTTCGCCCCATTTTTTCAGGGTCGATTCGGCCAACACGCTCCGAGCGGAATTACCGGTACACAAGAACAAGACGCGACGGGTCATTTGAGCGATCTCTAAGGTAGGCTTGGTTAGCAGCCAGCGGGGCGTTCGCAGGACTGTTCGTCGGCACAGCAGTTTTCGGTGAGGTAGGCCAGCAGCTCGTTCATCGCCACAAACTCGGCCCGGTAGCAGATGGTCCGGCCACGCTGCTCTGCGTTGATCAAGCCCGCTGCCAACAGTTCCTTCAGGTGGAAGGAGAGGGTTGCGCCGGGCAACGAGAGCGCCTGAGCAATGTCGCCGGCGAGCTTGCCACCACTGCCGGCCTGCACCAGCAACCGGAAGATGGACAGGCGCGTGGCGTGGCCCAGGGCGGCGAGGGCGTGGGTTGCGTTCTTATGTTCCATGATTCTAGAATAATGGAATATATACCGCAGGACAACCCTCCGTGTTGCATAAGATTCCCAACGTGGTCCCAAGCGCCCTGGACATTCCGACGGCCGCCAAACTCAACGACCCGACTGCGCAACCGCACCGGCCACGCATCCTGATCCTATATGGGTCACTGCGGCCTCAGTCGTTCAGCCGCAAGCTGGCGCTTGAGGCGCAGCGGTTGCTGGAACAGCTCGGGGCGGAAACCCGCCTGTTCGATCCACATGAGCTACCGATCCTTGACTCGGTGCCAGCTACCCACCCAAAGGTGCAGGAGCTGCGCCAGGCCTCGCTGTGGTCGGAAGGCCACGTGTGGGTCAGCCCCGAACGCCACGGCACCCTTACCGCTGTATTCAAGAACCAGATCGACTGGCTACCGCTGGAAGAAGGCAGCGTTCGACCCACCCAAGGCCGCACGCTGGCAGTGATGCAGGTCTGCGGCGGCTCGCAGTCCTTCAACGTGGTCAACGCGCTGCGCGTGCTCGGCCGCTGGATGCGGATGGTGACGATCCCCAACCAGTCGTCGGTCGCCAAAGCCTGGCAGGAGTTTGACGACGATGGTCGAATGAGGCCTTCGGCGTATTACGATCGCGTGGTGGATGTAATGGAGGAACTGGTCAAGTTCACCCTGCTGGTGCGCGGGCGCAGCGACTATCTGGTGGACCGCTACAGCGAGCGCAAGGGCGCCGTTGAAACGGCGGCGCTGGCGGTTGCTGCAGGCGTGGTGGAGACCGTCTTGAACCAAGAGGAAAGTGCGTGAACGCTGTCATCTACCACAACACCAAGTGCGGTACCTCCCGCAACACCCTGGCGCTGATGCGCTTCGCCGGGATCGAACCAGAAGTGATCGACTACCTGGCCCACCCGCCTAGCCGTGCGCGGCTGGTCGAACTCATCGAGGCCGCAGGTTTAAGCGTGCGCGATGCCATCCGGCAGAAGGGCACGCCCTATGACGAGCTGGAACTGGGCGATGCGGCACTGAGCGACGACGCGCTGCTTGATGCGATGCTGGCGCATCCGATACTCATCAATCGTCCTTTCGTACAAACCGATGGAGGTACGCGTCTGTGCCGGCCTTCGGAAGTGGTGCTGGAGATTCTGCCGTCGCTGCCCGGACCATTCCGTAAGGAAGACGGGGAGTTGGTGACCGGACACGTCCGGACTTCGATGCCCTGATGCCCTTGCCGGGTTGAACTGGCCGCCGTTGGGAACCACAGGAGGCCATGCCTGGTGTCGCCGCTCGAACCCACAACAAGCGAAAGCGCTTGGCGCGTCTTCCTGGTGTTCCTGCGACTGGGCCTGACGTCGTTCGGCGGCCCGATCGCCCACCTGAGCTACTTCCGCCTCGAGTTCGTCGAACGTCGCCGTTGGCTGACGGACCGTAGCTACTCCGATCTGGTGGCCCTGTGCCAATTACTGCCAGGGCCGGCCAGCAGCCAGGTAGGCATGGCGCTGGGCCTGCATCGCGCCGGCTGGCCTGGCCTGCTGGCCGCCTGGGCAGGCTTTACCTTGCCATCGGCCGTGCTGATGATCCTGTTCGCCCTGGGCGTTGCCGGATACGAAGGCATCGTTGAATCAGGCTGGCTACATGGCCTCAAGATCGTGGCAGTTGCCGTGGTGGCGCAGGCAGTATGGGGAATGGCCCGATCCCTGTGCACGGACCGTTTGCGGGCAGGGATGGCCCTTTCCGCCGCCGTGTTGACGCTGGCAATGCCCTCGGTCGTGGGCCAGATAGTGGTGATCATCGTCAGCGGGCTGCTCGGTCGCTGGGCGCTGAAGATCGATCCGGCGCTCGGCCAGTCAGCCTGCAGCTATCCCGTCTCGCGAAGAACCGGCGCGGTGGCACTGATGCTGTTGGTGCTGCCGCTTGTTCTGCTGCCCGTGTGGGCAGTGGCTAGCGGCTCCCCCCTGGCCGTGCTTTTGGAGGGTGTGTACCGCGCTGGCGCCTTGGTCTTTGGCGGCGGCCACGTCGTCCTGCCGTTGCTGCAGACTGCTGTTGTCCAAAGCGGCACCGTGAGCACCGCGGATCTGTTAGCCGGGTACGCTGCGGCGCAGGCGGTGCCAGGCCCTCTTTTCACCTTTGCGGCTTATCTGGGGGCGATAGCCGACGGTCCGTTGGGGGGCTGGGCAGGTGGTATGTTGATGCTGGTGGTCATTTTCTTGCCTGCCGCTCTAGTCCTTGTGGGTGCGCTGCCGTTCTGGGAGTCCTTGCGTCAACGGAAAGATCTGCAAGCGGCAGTTTCAGGAATCAATGCCGGGGTGGTCGGAATCCTGCTGGCTGCGTTGTACGACCCTGTGTGGACGAGTGCGATCCATGACCGATGGGATGTCGCGACGGCGCTGATTGCGTTCGGGCTACTGGTCGTTGCGCATGCACCGCCATTTTTGGTGGTACTGCTAGCTGGCATTGTCGGCTGGGCGGTGGTGCTGTAGCTGTCCCAGCGTGCCTCGAACTCGGTGAACCGTTGCTCAGCTTCCTCGGCGGTGGCGCAGGTGTTGATGCGCTTGAGGTCGGCGGCCACTTCTAGTCGCCGCTTCCACGACACATAGTTCAAGCTGGAGCGTGTGCAGCTTTTCGTGTAACCGCGATTCGGTTTGCAGCAGAGGGGGGAGGGCACAAGCTGGATCGCAAATCGCTTCAGGACTGTCCTCCAATCTTGTGCCCCAAGTGCTCGGTCATCTCTGCATTGAGCGCCTTCTCAACCAGCAGCTTGGTCAACTGCTTTAGCAGGCCGTTTTCGCTGATCTGGTCCTCAGGTCTCTTGCAGTTAACCAACAGGCTGCTCAGCAACTCGTTGGGTACTTCATGTTTGCGTGAACTCATGGTGTCTCCAGGTCAGATGGCAGTTTCCTGCCGGTGACCCATCTACACGAAATCTAGGACAGGCCCCTGAGCTAGGCTCCTTGCAAGGGCAAAGATCTCGACTCGTAAGAATCGCCGCAGGCTCGAGGCAGTCAGAAGCCGGTATCAAATTGTTTCCAGCGCCACTTGTAAGCCGTCGCCGGGGTGGAGGGGGCTGGCTGTCTATGAGGTGCTCCATAACCACTTCCGGCTGCCCTTGGAGGCAAATCTGCAAGACATTGAAAAGCAACCCTCGCCGTACATGCCTAACATCTCCAAAGCTGGAGAGAAGAACAGGTCATCCTGATGGAATTTGCAACAAGTTGTATGGCAATCGGCGGTCTATAGGCTCTACCGTGGTCGCTGCGACTTGCCTGATCCCCTAGTCCAGTTGGACTGGTGCTTCGTCAAGTTAGCGAGAAATCGTCAGCACGATGTCCTGTTCCCTTACCCTTCGGTTTCTATCCGTCATGCTCAAGCTGCTATACACCCAAGTTGATGTATTTTCAGCGCAACCAATGCGCGGCAATCCTGTCGCGATAGTCCATTGCAATGCATTGCTCCCTGACCATTGCATGCTCGAGGTTGCCAAGTGGCTTGGTCTTAGTGAAACCGTATTCCTGCTTCCCCCCGTCGATCCCAGGGCGGACTACCGGGTACGCATCTGGTCGACTCTAGGAGAGCTTCCGTTCGCTGGCCATCCCACCTTGGGCGCTTGCCATGCTTGGCTTGAATCAGGCGGAGTACCGCGCGGCGCACACATTGTGCAGGAGTGTGGCGCTGGGCTCGTGCTTCTTCGCAATGAGGAGCGGCCGTGGGAGGATCAGAGTGGATGCCATCCGGAACCAACTGCTCTCATCAAGCCCGCGGCGCGGCTGGCCTTCAGGGCTCCCCCGCTACTAAGGAACGGCCCGCTGGAGCCTAGTCTCCTGTCTCGTGTTTGCGAGGGCCTTGGTTTGGCTCCGGGGGAAGTCCTGGATGCAGCTTGGGTAGACAATGGTGCAGGTTGGCTGGGCCTTCGTCTTCGAAGTGACAGGGACGTATTGGCGGTGGTCCCGGACTACTCCAAGCTGATGGGTCTGGCGGTAGGCATTATCGGCCCTGCGCAGAATCAGCCAATTACAGGCGCAACGCGGTTCGAATCACGCGCGTTCATTGCCGGTGACGCGGTGCCTGAAGACCCGGCTACCGGGAGTCTGCAGGCAGGAATTGGCTGCTGGTTTGCTCGGCTCGGTCTTGGCGCTGATCGATACATCGTCCAACAAGGAACATGCATGGGTCGCGCAGGCAGGATCTTTGTCCATCGCGAGCAGGACGAGATATGGATAGGAGGACACACCACAACCTGCATCGGTGGGGCCATTAGCTTGAACCCGCATCGCATGCCGGATGAAATGTAGGTGCTACGGCAGCTCGGGGAGCCTTTTTGTTGCACTAACGCCACCGCTTCAGGGCATGCCGAGACAAGGGCTCCTCATGCACTTATATGACGGCATCGAGCATCAAAAATGCGGGCGATCAGTTGGAGATGCCTTCATCGCGCAGGAACTCGAACAACTCGGCGTCATTGCTGATACCCAGCTTGCGCATGGCATCGGTCTTTTGGCGGCTGATAGTAGTCTTGCTGCGGTTCAGATACATCGCTATCTCGGTAACAGACAGGCCAGAAGCCAGTAGGCGGAGTACCTCAGCCTCGCGTGGTGATGGCTGCTTGCCGCCGGTTGCCACGGCCTCGCTGCCGAGTTCGGCAATGCGCTTCTTCAGCCCCTTGCTGACATACGGGGCACCCCGATGCACGGTCTGCAACGCCTGCGGGAGTTCGTCGAGCGAGGAGGCCTTGTCGATCAGTCCTAGCACCCCAGCTGAGACCACCAGCCGCAGGATACTCAGGTTGTTGGCCATGCTCAGCAACAAAATCGGCAGGTTCGGATGTCTACGCCTGATCAATTCCAGCATCGCGAAGCCATCAGGTTGCTGACTTCCTGGCATGGAAAAGTCGGTTACCAGCACATCACAGGGGTGATCTTCTAATGCCTGCAGCAGCTCGCCTGGACTATTGGCCTCAGCGGTTACCTCTCCCACACCGCTGCCTTCAATCAATGCCCGCGCGCCGATGCGGACGACGGGGTGATCATCAGCAAGAATGACGCGTAGTCGCATGGATTAGTATCGAATCAATAGGTGGATGGATGGGACGGACTGCTGTGGGGAGATCGTGTTGGGTGCATATGCATTTTTACCTCCGGGGTTTCTTGCTGTGCCTGGCCGTAGTGCTGGCGGTACCTGCGCTCGCCCAAGAGGAAGTCTTGCCGTTGTCGCCGTCGCAACGCGCTTGGCTCAAGGCCCATCCCACGGTGACGGTCGGATTGTACGACAACCTCTGGCTGCCCTTTGAGCGCGTTGAGAATGGCCAACCGGAGGGTCTGACCTACGATTACCTTGTCGAGGCGACCAACCAGCTGGGGCTCAAAGTGACCACCCGTCGCTACGCCAGTTGGGCCGACGTGCTGCAGGCCGCCTGCTCGGGTGAGGTGGATATTGTGATGGATGTCGCGCTTACCGCCGAGCGCACGCGATGCATGGTCTTCACCCGCGAGTACGCCGAAGCTCCTGTCGCGCTGGTAAGCCGCCTTCAGGACAGCCGCGCAGCACGAGATGCCGGCCTGGAGGGCCTGCGGGTAGTGACAGAGCGCGATTTTGCGTTCTCGGACAGCGCTCGGGAGCGATACCCCGCAGCCCAGCATGTGCAGGCCCTGACGACTTTGGAGGCGCTGCAGATGGTCTCCGATGGTCACGCCGACGTGTACCTGGGCAATGCTTATGTGGCTACCGCGTTGATCGCAGAGACCGGCATTCCCCGTATCGGTCTGCTGCGGCCGAGCGACATGCCGCTGGATTCGCTGCACTTTGGCGTACCCAATGCAAAGCAGACGCTGGCCGAGGTATTGGACCTGGCACTGACATCAATCCCGGAGGCACGTAGTCACGCAATCCGAGCGCAATGGCTGCCGCCGTTGAATTGGCTCGGCAGTGGAAAGCTGGCCCTGACTGCCAGTGAACGCAAGGCATTGGCGCAACCACTGTCTATCGGCTTCGCGCCGAGGTGGGCGCCCATCTCCTTTATTGATGAGGAAGGCCAGCCCAGTGGCATTGCCGGGGAGTATCTGGAATATTTCCATGCCGTTGGCGCTGACAAACTCAAGCTGTTGCCGTTGGATAGCTGGCGGGCAATCCGCGATGCCATGCGCGACGGCAGGCTCGACGCGGTGATCGGTGTCCCTAATGACACGACGGCGTTCGGCGACGATTGGGTGTTCAGCCAGCCATTTCTGACCGTGTCCAATGTGATCGTGGTGAGAGATAACAGTGGTCGCGTGTTGGACATGAGCGATCTCAATGGGAGCCGGGTGGCGCTTTCTGACCCAGAGAGACTGGGTTCCTTGTTGCGGGCGCAGGCACCCGATGTAGTCGTCGTGGAAGTTGCCACAGCTCAGGATGGCTTGGAACGGGTGCGCTCGGGACGGGCAGATGCGTATATCGGCAACCTCGCGGTGGTGGATCGGTTTCTACGGGATCGCTACTCGGGCGAACTGCATATAGCGGCACCGGCAGGGGTCGAGGATCGGTTGGCATTGGCGGTACGGCCGCAGCATGCAGCGCTTGCTTCGGCATTTGACCGCATGCTGATGAGCATGACGCCACGCGAGCGCGAGGCCATCCGGACCGACTGGATGGCGGTGGAGTATCGAACGGGATTCGATTGGCAGATCTTCTTGAAGTGGGCCATCCCGCTGGCGCTGGTACTGCTGACTGCCGGTGTAGTACACGCCGTAGGACACATACGCCTGCGGCGGGAGGTGGAGCAGCGGAGGTTGATCGAGAAGCGACTGGCAGAGGTCACCGGAAACCTGCCGGCCGTGGTCTATCAGGTCCAGCGCAGTCCAGAGGGGCAACTTTCGTTTTCATATATCGCAGGCGACATGCCATCGCTGTTTGGTCTTGAGGTGGAGCAGGCGATACGCAATGAGCGCGAGCTTTTTTCGCGCGTGCACCCAGAAGATCAGCCGCTGCTTGCGACAGAGGTGGAGCGTGCAGCGGCGGCGGTCGATAACATTGTTTTGGATTTCCGAGTGCGGTCCGAAGATGGCTGGCGTTGGATCCGCTCGCGCGCCCAGCCACACCATGCCGACGACGGCAGTTTGCAGTGGAGTGGCTACTGGATTGATGTCACCCAGGTCCGCGCGCAAGCGCAGGCGCTTGAAGCCGCCAAAGCCTCGGCCGAACAGGCCACAGAAGCCAAGGCAAGCTTTCTGGCCACCATGAGCCATGAAATTCGCACGCCGATGAGTGGTGTCCTGGGGATGCTTGAGATCCTTGCCCATACCGGGCTCGACAGGGAGCAGCGCCGTGTGCTGGCAACCATCGAGGACTCAGCACAGATGCTGCGGCAGATCCTCGACGACATTTTGGATTTCTCCAAGATGGAGGCCGGCGCGTTGGTGTTGGAGGCCACGCCGATCAGTCTGCGGCGGACGATCGATAATACTCAGCAGATGCTGATGACGCAGGCAACCGCCAAAGGACTGCTGCTGAGCAACCGCATCGATCCACGCGTGGCCCAGCACCACATGGCCGATGGCATCCGCCTGCGCCAAGTGCTGTTCAATCTGCTGAGCAATGCGATCAAGTTCACTGCGCAGGGTCGGGTCAACATTCTGCTCGACCTGCTGGAGGAACGGCCGGGGGCGCAACGCATACGACTGACGATACGTGACACCGGTATCGGTATCTCGGAGGAGCAGCAGACGTATCTGTTCAGTCCCTTCATGCAGGCCGAGGCATCTACCACCCGTCGCTATGGTGGTACCGGTTTGGGCTTGAGCATCTGCCAACGATTGGCTGAGTTGATGGATGGACAGTTGGAACTTCGGAGTGCGCTGGGTGAGGGAACCGAAGTGTCGCTGACCGTGTGGCTGCCTACTGCAGCAGCCGATGCCGATGTCGCCGCTACCGCAGTGCCGAGCGAGACCGTGCTGTTGCCACTGGCATTGCGTCAGCAGAATGTCCTGATCGTGGAAGACCATCCTACCAATCAGGATCTGATGCGCTGGCGGATGCAGCAATTGGGCCTCAAGCACGAGGTGGCAGGTGATGGTTTGGCCGCGCTGGCGATGTTGGCCAAAGGTAATTTCGACCTGATCATCACCGATTGCCGCATGCCGAGCATGGATGGCTACGAGATGACGCGTGAGATTCGTCGCATGGAAGCCAGTAATCCCCATCGCAAGCGCATGCCGATCATCGCGCTCACTGCCAGTGCGCTGGATGAGGAAGCGCGGCGCTGCCAGGAGGCCGGGATGGATGATTTCCTTGCCAAGCCCGTGCCGCTGGTGACGCTGCGGCAGGCGCTGATCCGCTGGTTGCAGGAGGATGCCGAGCACGCCGGAGATCACCGTGATGAAGGGCAGGGCGGTGATTTACCCGTGCAGGTGAAAGTGCCCGACTCGCGCGCACCTGTCATGCAGAAAATCTCCGCGCGCGAGGCGCTGATTGCCAGGTTTGGCTCGATGCAGGTGGCGGATCGCATGATCGTCAGCATCGTTGCCACCACGCAGGAGGATCTGCAGGCGATGGATGTAGCCATAGCCGCGCAAGATGACGCGGCCTGTGCAGACCGTCTACATCGCATTGCTGGTGGACTGGGGGCTGTAGGGGCCGAAGATGATGCGGACTGGGCACGCGAGCTGCAGGTGGCAGTTGAAGCAGACGGCATCGTTGCCCACGACGAGGAATGGACTACGTTCCGTACGGCGGTGATGCAGTATCTGAAGGAGCTGCAAAGTTGAGCAATTTCGTACTTGTTGTATGGGACAGCCGCCCCGGCGACGGCAGAGTCTAGATCCCGTCCCACAGCGCGCCATCAGCGCAGGCGAGAGTCTTCATGAACAACGTGTTCGCCCTCCGAAACGCTGCTTCTACTATAGCTTCCACCTCCAAGGAAGTGACCACTGCACCTCGTCGCGCCGCTTTGGCCCAGCTATTGAGGGAGGCGGCATGCATCGAGGCCGAGGTGCTCTACCCTTTGCTGGCAGCGCTGTTGGAAGCTCACCTGGATCATGGTCATGACGACGACCGTGGCAACACACGCATCCGTGACGGTTTGGACAACGTGGAGTTGCTGCTCGCACTGGATATCGAGCGGATGGGGTTGCGACGGTCTCCCGAGACACCTTGCACGACGTTACAGCGCTCGCGTAGCTAGCGCTCAGCGTACGACGCGCTCGCCGGTCTAGCCGGCGCCGACGCACTGGAAGGGGCGACACTCCTTCCCACACCTTCAGCCCCATCGATGCCTCACTTGGTGAGGTGTCGATGCTTGCGCATGTGAGTCTTTCCCCCATGTCCCGATTCCAGACCCCTCTGATATCCCTGGCCAGCAAGTGGCGGGGCGATCACATCATCAACCGTGTCGAACACGATGCGGTGATGGCCGATGTACTTGAGGGCGGCGCTGCAACCCCGCGTTATCTGTTCATGGCTACGATGTCCTGCGGTATCGCGATCCTTGGGCTTCTGCAGTCCTCGGCAGCGGTTGTGATCGGCGCGATGCTTATCTCCCCGCTGATGGGGCCGATCATGCAGCTGGGCTTCTCGCTGTGTGTCATCGACTTCCGGATGATGCGTCGTGCATTGATCGCGCTCGTGATCGGTACGCTCGTCGCGTTGCTGATGTCCTACTTGATTGTGAAGGCGTCACCCATTCGCGAGGCCACCAGTGAGATTCTGGCGCGGACACGGCCCACGCTTTTTGACTTGATGGTTGCCGTGTTCTCCGGGCTGGCGGGAGCCTACGCGGCCATTACCCGCAAAGGCGAAACCATCGTGGGCGTGGCCATCGCCACTGCGCTGATGCCGCCATTGGCAGTGGTGGGCTATGGCTTGGCCGTCGGCAGTATGGCCATTGCAGGCAACGCGTTTTTCCTGTTCATGACCAATCTGTTGGCCATTGCCTTGAGCGTCACACTGGTCGCCAAGTGGTACGGCTTTGGGATGCAGAACTCTTCGCAGAGTACGGCCTGGCAGGCAGTATTGATCGCAATGACATTCCTGGTACTTGCCGTTCCGCTGGGTATCGCGCTGCGGGATATTGCGGCGTCTACGTGGATAGGCAATGGCGGCAGGGTCGAGACGGAGGCCTATCTTTCTCGCAACGGTGGTGCCATTGACAGTTTTCATGTGGATCACAGCGGGCAGGTACCGATCTTCAATGTCGTGGCCTTCGTGCCGCATTACCTACCGATGGCAAAAAACGAAATTCAAAAGCAGATTCAGGCCAAGCTCGGTAGGGAGGTGCAGGTTGAGCTGCATCAAAGCCTGGAAGCCAATGACAGCCTCCAGAACGGCATGGCCGATATCGATCGCATCCGCGGGCAAGTCGCATCCATCGAAGCACGCCTGAGCGCCGATGCCCAACGCATCATCCTGGAGCAGGCCAGCACGGATGCCATCACGCAGCAGCTACTCGCGAATCTGGTGTCGGTGGAGGTTGCCGAGCACGAGCATATCGTCGTGGTGCGACCCCATGGCCCACTCATGCCGGAACACAAAGCAGTCCTGGCGCTGGAAGCCCATCTTCAGGGTCAGATGCCTGGATGGACGGTGGTGGTACGTGCGCAGGAGGAATCGCCCATCACTGCCGCCAACTGACAACGGGAGCGAGGTTTCGTACTTGTTGTATTCAGCTCCGCGCTGACAGGCGGAAAAATGAAACCCACTCCCATACGGGTGGTCCAGCAGGGACGTCAAGATGATTGCGAATGTCACGTATAGCCTCATACCGAAGCTCGACAGCGGCTTGCTGGCGATGCTGGCCAGCAGCCTGGTATTTACGCTTGTGCTGGGCTTCCCATTGTTCCTGATGTATCTGCAACGCACTGCACAGCTTGAGCAGTGGGCCGTGCTCATGGGGATATCATCGAAGCAACCCATGCAGGCACAGGTACCTATACCTGGGGCCATGCAGGATCGTTTGACCGCATTGCCGGGGCGCCTTCTGCTGGAGCAGCAATTGCGTGGGCTGCGCGGGCAGGGTGCGTACAAGGCCGTGCTGGTGATCGGCGTGGATGGCTTCAGCGCCATCAACCAACTCTATGGTCATGCTTTCGGCGATGAACTTCTGAAGGCCATTGCCGTGCGCATCCGGTCAGCCGTCCGCATCGAGAATATGGTGGTACGGCTGGCCGGTGACGAATTCGCGATCATCGCCGAGGTCGAAGAGCTGGGACAGGCAAAGACCATCGCCAAGCGCCTGATGCAAGAGATGCGCCGGCCATTTGTCATGGATGACAAAGAGATCGAAATTTCCGTCAGCGTCGGAGTTGCCATGGAGACCATCGCTGGCGGTCAGCGTAGTCGCTTGTTGACCCAGGCCGTCGCAGCCTTGGCGGAGGCCAAGGATCTAGGGCGAAACCGCTACGCGGTGTTCGACGTGCTGATGGGGGCAAGCGTTTCGGAGGTCGAGTTGATGGTGGGGGACCTGCGCCGCGCCTTGCGCGAGAACGAGTTCTTCCTGCTGTACCAGCCAAAACTGGATCTTCAGAGCGGGCGGGTGATGGGCCTGGAAGCACTGTTGCGCTGGAACCATCCTGAGCACGGGCAGGTACCTCCGGATCATTTCATCTCGTTGGCCGAGAAGACGGGAATGATTGTGGATATCGGCCGCTGGGTGCTCAACGAGGCGTGCAGTCAGATGCAGCAATGGCGGAGTGAGAGTGTGGTGGATTGGTGCGTCTCGGTGAATGCCTCCGTCTTTCAGATCAACGCGGCTTCGTTCTACGTGGATGTGCTCGATGCTTTGGAACGAAACGATCTGGATCCGGAAGATCTGTATATCGAGATCACCGAATCTGGCGCCATGCGCAACGCAGAATTGAGCCTGATGACGTTGCGTAAGCTTTCTGCTGCCGGTGTGCGAATCTCGCTGGATGACTTCGGTGTCGGTTACTCGAGCTTGTCGCACCTGAAACGCTTCCCCGTTCAGGAGTTGAAGGTGGATCGTAGTTTCATCAGCGACATTGCTGAGTGCTCGGAGAGCGAGGCCATTGTCAGAGCGATCATCGGCCTGGCCAAGGCCGTGGGATTGCAGGTAGTTGCTGAAGGCGTTGAAACTGAAGAACAACAAGCGCTCTTGGCTGAAATGAATTGTGATGTGATTCAGGGCTATCTGATCAGCCGCCCGGTGCGGGCGGCTGAGGTGCCAGCGCTGATCACCAAGCATAACGAAGCAAGTGATGCGCTGAATCAGCTGTTGGAGAGCTGATGTAGTCGTAGTGCGATGTCTTCCAGTAGCTGCCGTACATCGCCAAACACCCAGATAAGGTTACGTCGCACTAGTTGGTGACGCTTACCCTTTGCGTTGCGGGACTCCCCTTACCCGCAGCGTGCCGGCCGTCAGTGAATACTCCTGGCGCGAGACGCCCGTAAGGCTCGTCGTGATCCGGCCTTGATGCGAGAAGAACTCGCGAATATGGGAGCCGAGAGACGTGCTTATCCAAGTGCAAGGCGACGATTCTGGCCGCGATGCAACTCCTTCATAACCCAGCCCGGAAAGCGGCGTCAGCCGGAACAGAAGTGGCTGGGCTCGGAAGGGTCATCCAATTGAACTGGGTGTAGCGCGAAACACAGCGTCGCAGTGCCTTGGCGCGAGTTGCATCGGATCCCGAGCAAATAGATCGCCCTTCGGCATCCTCGCAGTGATCGGTGATTAGCCAGAGAAAGCGGACTTCGAAACCGATCACGGCAGCAAGAAAACTGTATGCGATGGGCCGTGCTTATCAATCATGAAATACGTATCCGAGCTGCCCGTACGCGACATGAATAGATATCAATGCATCGCGACATTTGAAACTAGTTGCATGTGAGCGGCGGGGCGGAATCCGTAAATTTCGCTCGGCCAGCATGACGTCGCGAGCTTGTCAAAGTGACGCTGAGCGTAGCGATCCGGCTCTGTTCCCTCCGGGAGTCGGGAGCGCCCTTTTTTCTTTAGGTGAATCATTACATGAATAAGATTGTGCCCCCACTTCTATCTCGCCATGCTCTTTCCCTGGCGATAGCCGGTGCATTGAGCATGTCGTTGGCTACCGCTCAAGCAGCTGATTCAGATCGACTGGTCGCAGACGGCACCCAGTTGGGTGTCTCCGCTGGTCACATTGAGACCTTTGGCGATTATGCCCATGCATTGGAAGCCATCAATGGTGGCAGCATCGTAGCCACCGATACAGATTTGGTGACCCATGGGCTGCGCGCCAATGGCATGTTCGCGGATGGCTCTGGCAGCGAGGTGGAGCTCAATACCGGCTCCATTGTGGTTGATGGTGCCAGTGCTAGTGGTGGACTGGCCCGCAACAGCGGCCAGCTGACAGTTGACGTGGTCGATATCACTGTCACTGGCCCCGACTCCCACGGGATGGGCGCATTCTCCGGTGGCCAGGTTACTGTCCGTAACAGCGACATTCAGGTCAGCGGCACGGCCGGCCACGGCGTCGACGCCCGCAATACTGGTAGCCGTGTGGAGGTCAGCGATAGCCGCATCGATGTAAACGGAACAGGCGCCTCTGGCATGTTTGCAGATGATGGCGGCCAGCTTAGTGCTGAGCGTGTGAACATCCACACGGACGGTGACAGGACTTATGGTGTGCTTCTGGGCAGCGGTAGTCTGGAGATGCGTAGCTCCTCAATCACGACGGCGGGCGACTATGCGTCCGGCGTGCTGGCTACGAGTGGTGCTCAAGCCAACATTGAAGATACCCGCATCGAGACAACCGGAAGCTTCAACGCAGCTCTGCATTCCAGCGGCAACAGTATGATTGTTGCCAACGGCGTGGACATTTCCACAATGGGCACTACGGCGGTTGGTGTGCAAGCCAGTGGAAGTGGTGGGGTGGTGGTGTTCAATGGCGGCCAAATCATCACCAGCGGAATCAATAGCGACGGTGCGCGCGTCAGTAGCGGTGGCCACCTGGAAATCGGTCGTGATGGCAGCGGCGCAGGCACTCTGATTCAGACCAATGCCGACAATTCCCGCGGTGCGTGGATCGCGAACGGCACCGCACGCATCGATGGTGCGACCATCGAGATAAACGGTGGCCGCGGTACTGGCGTGGTTGGATCAGCCGGTGTGGTCACCTCGCAGGGCGGCGATGCTCTTGTCACCGACACTGCCATCATCACCCATGGTTATTGGGCAGATGGCCTGGACGTGGAAGGCGATTCCAGCATGACAGTGCGCGATAGTAGCGTGCTTACCACGGGTGATAGCGCCAAGGGCGCGGTCGCCTACGGTGGCAACGGTAGCCTGTTGCTGGACAACGTAAGCATCCGCACCGAGGGTGCAGGCGCTCGCGGGGTGGTTTCCAGCGGCGTTAGTGCAGGTCTGTCATCGAGTGTGACGATGCACGGCGGCAGCATCACTACCACGGGTGCGGGGAGCATAGGGGCACAATCTGCAGCGGGCGCGGTCATGCAGTTGAGCCAGCTGAGCATCGATGCAACTGCGACGGGCGTACAAGCGATTGGCGCGAGCCGGGTTGATCTGTCTGATGTCGATGTTCTGACGCATGAGGACTATGCGCACGCGGTCGAGGCGACAGGTGCCGGCGCAACGGTGACGGGCAGCAATATCCGCGCCACCACCGAGGGCGATCACGCCTATGGCCTGCGGGCAAACAACGGCGGCTCGGTTGACGTTAATGGCGTGACAGTCAATACGGAGGGAAGCTATGCACATGGTGCAGTCGCCGATACTGCTGGTTCAAGCTTGACCCTGTCCTCTGCGGACATCACCACCACGGGTGACGTGGCAATGGGGGGTCGAGCCTATGACGGCGGCGTAGTCGCTCTCACCGATGTCCGCCTGACGACGCATGGCAATGGCGCTTACGGTCTGGATGCGATGGGAGCCGGATCTCACTTGCAGGCAAACAACGTTCGGGTGGAAACCTTCGGTACCAATGCTGGCGACACTACCGCTTCTGGTGTGGTCGCAGAGTGGGGTGGACAGGTGGATATCCGCAGCAGCCAGGTTGTGACCCATGGCGGTTCCTCGATAGGTCTCCTGGCGCAGGTCGCGGGCAATCTAGGCGATGCGGACACAGTGCTTAATGCCGCCAACGTGCAAGTCCTTACTGAGGGCGACAATGCTTTTGGCGCAATGGCATGTTCGCTGGTTGTGGGCTCCGGTGACGGCTGTGCCAGTCCGATCCATTCCGGGGCTGCTGTGGATGGCGCTCGTGCCTTTCTTGACCTCAGTGATAGTCGCATCGAGACCCTTGGCAGCGGTAGCCATGGCTTGTATGCCTATGGTCCGGCGGGGGCCAGCATCATTGCAAACGGTAGCAGCGTGCTCACCCGTGGTGACGGTGCGCATGGCGTGGTTGCCGAATACGATGCAGGTGTAGAACTGGGTGATTCGCACGTACGCGCTGAGGGCATCGGCGCAGTCGGTGCGCATGTGATCGGCAGCACTCTGGACATGGCTGGCGGCACGCTGGTCAGTGTGCAGGACAGTGCAATACGCAGCGATGCGGGCAACATCAATCTATCTGCTGCAGCCAGTATCAGCGGCGGTAATGGCGTATTCGTTGAGCAGGTTGGTGACGCTGCCACGACGGTGCGCATGGATGATCGCGTAGTTGCTGTTGGTGACGTTGTATTTGGCAGCGGCGCCACTACAGGTGCGACGTCTCTGAATATTGACCGTGCTTCGACTTGGGCCGGAAAGACAAACGGCGCAGTTGATGATCTGCAACTTGCCAATGGCTCCAGTTGGTTGATGACGGGAGACTCGATGGTAGGTCAACTGTTGTTGAACGACAGCATGATTGCCTTTCAGGCGCCTGACGCAAACGATTTCAAGACGTTGACGGTTGCCGGAGATTTTGTCAGCAACGGCGGTACGTTGTTGATGAACACGGTATTGGGTGACGACCTGTCTGCCAGCGATAAGCTACATGTATTGGGTAATACCTCCGGTCAGGCGAACGTGGCTGTGAACAACGTTGGCGGCGTCGGCGCACAAACAATGGACGGCATTCAGATCATCGAAGTCGATGGCGCTTCAAACGCTGAGTTCAACCTGTCCGGTCGAGCTGTGGGTGGCCAGTACGAGTACTTCCTGTTCAAGGGTGGTAAGACAGATCCCAACGATGGTGATTGGTACTTGCGTTCCGAGTTGCCGCCTGTCGTGCAGCCGGATCCATGCGAGTTGGATCCGAGTGCACCTGGTTGCACGATTGGTCCCGTTGATCCCCCGCCGGCGCCCGTCCTGCGCCCGGAGATTGGCGCGTATCTTGCCAACCAGTCAGTGGCGGTTGGTATGTTCCAGCATGCGATGCATGATCGTTTGGGTGAGCCCAACTTGGCCGAACGACTGAAGGACGACGACAAGCTGGGTGGCGTATGGGCTCGGGTGACTCGTAATCAGATTGACTATGGTGTGGGTGAGGGTCAGGTCGATGTCAGTAGCGATAGTTCTTTGCTGCAGATTGGCTCCGATATCGCCCGGTGGGGACAGACCAGTCGTGGTCAGATCGGCGTCATGGCCGCCGCTGGTCAAGCAAACAGCACCGCAACCTCTGCGCTCACGGGATACGCAGCCAAGGGGAAAGTGGACGGCGTTGCTCTGGGGGTTTATGGCAATTGGTTTGCGCGTCCGGCTGAAGCTACCGGCACTTACATTGATGCGTGGCTGCAGGCAGGCCGCTACAAGAACAGCGTGCATGGCGATGGCTTGGTTGAAGAACGCTACGACGCAAACACTCTGACTGGGTCGGTGGAGATCGGTTATGCATGGAAGGTGTTTGCCAACGAGACCAGGGCTTTCTACTTGGAACCGCAGACTCAGGTTGTCTATACGGACTATGACGGCGACGACCACATCGAAGCGAATGGTACGGTGGTATCCGTGGAACAGGGTGGCGGATTGACGACTCGTGTGGGCCTGCGTGCCTACGGCCATGCGATCGGCATGGAGGGCAATCGAGTGCAGCCGTTCGTGACGGCGAATTGGTATCACCACTCCAAGATCACTTCAGTTGCCTTTGACGGCGAAGCGCTGGAGGGGGGAACTCCAAAGGATCGGTATGAGCTGAAGGTGGGCGCGCAGTTGCAACTGGACAGCGGTTGGACTGGTTGGGGCCATTTCAGTGGACAGTCCGGTAAGGATGGCTATCGCGACATCGGTGGCCAGGTCGGCTTGAAGTACAGCTGGTAATCCACTCCGGGATACGACCGAGTAGTTAACAGGCCGCCCCAGCTACTGGGGCGGCTTTCTTTGTTGCTGCGGGTGCCACTATGTAAGGAGGGCCTAGATGAAGTGGAGATGCTGGTCTCCAATCTCTCGCCCAGTGCTCGGATGACGGCGATGCCATCTTGGAAGGCCACCTGGGAACTCCAGGACGGAGCGTGTGCAGATTCTGTGTAAACGGGTTTGCGCCTCCACACCGCAGCGAGCGGCGCTTGCAACACCAAGTCGGTTTGCTGCGTGGGGCGCGTCGCCCAGCCGGGCGTACGCAGATTTTTGTGGAAACGGATACCGGCATTCCGTTGAAAGATCTGCTGCCGGTAGCTCTTAGGGGATGATAGGCTGCGCTAGGGTTGCGAGGGTCTTGATGGTTAGGGCGCCCGCACGAAACATTGCTTCCCGCGCAGAAAGAGCCTTCGCCGCGCACTGGATTCGAAGTTGGTTTGGTTTTTCTGGTGTGAGTAACGTGGTGAGTAACATTTACATTGGCCTGGTTTAATGTTGTTTAGATTCAGCTGGATAGGTTCGCTTTTCGATTGATGGTGGGCCACCAGTTGAATGGATGAATTTCAACAGTTTGGCGTGTCGGCTCTTTCCTGAAGCCTGCGGCCTTTGACGAATCTCGGGGAAATTCGGCCGCTCTGTTGGATTTCGAGTGGCGTTCGCGCACATTGGCTCTGCCTTGGCCTTTGCCGAAGCAAACACCAAGCGCTCGTTGCGGCCACCGGCCGAACGACAACCGCAGTTTGATCGCTCCAGAACGGAGGTTCGCGGGAATGCCGAGTCGTCCAGATCGTCGTCGTTTCATTGCTCACGTCGCGGCGCTTGGTGCGTTGGCGGCGTTGCCTGCGCTCCGTGCTAAGGCGGCGTCATGCGTCGATGGCAAACAGCGTTCGTGGATTCCTGATGATGCGTTTCTCGCCGAGCTGCCTCGGATCATGCAGGCCTTTGCGGTGCCCGGTGTAGGCATTGCCGTGATCGAGAACGGTGCGCTGGCGTGGAGCCAGGGCTTTGGTATGAGCGATGCGCAGTCCAGCACCGCCATTGATGCGCGCACGGTGTTTGAGGATGCATCGCTGAGCAAGCCGGTGTTTGCTTACCTGGTGATGCAGCTGGCCGACCAAGGAGTGATTGACCTTGACCGCCCGTTGCTCGAATACCGGCGGCCTGATTATCTATCCGACCATCCGTGGTTGGCGCTGATCACCGCGCGCGATGTGTTGCGCCATACCACTGGACTGCCGGACTGGCGCACGTCACCGGCGACGGAGCAGCTGGTGCCGATGGTCACGCCGGGGACGCGCATCAATTATTCCGGCGAGGCGTTCTTCTGGTTGCAGTTGGTGGTGGAAGCACTCACCGACCAGAGTCTGGATGACGCCATGCAGTTGCACCTGTTTACGCCGGCCGGCATGCGCGACAGCAGCTACACCTGGAATGCCGACCTTGCCGCGCGTTCCGTGCACGGGTACCGCGCGCATGACAGTGCTGATACATCTGCACCGCGTCAGGCGTTTCGCGAACACTGGAGCGTTGCCCAGCAGGTTGCCGACCGCTGGGGCAAGCCGCTGTCTGCGTGGAAGTACGAGGATGCCAAGCGTGCGCTGCCGGAAGTGAAGGCGCTGGCTCCGCATGCCGGAGTGGAATGGGCCGGTGACCTGATGGCCAACGCAGCGGCCAGCCTGCGCACGACGGTGCAGGACTATGCGAGGTTCATGACCTTGATGATGGCCGGCCACGCGCGGGCGCAATGGCAGATCAGCGAAGCCTCGCGACAGGCCATGCTGACGCCCCAGATCACGCTGCCAGGACGCTGGACGGACAAAGGCCTTGGCTGGAACATGGAAACAACCCGCGATGGTCCGGTGTTCTATCACTCCGGCAGCAACAGCGGCATCTTCAAGAATTTCGCATTGGGTGATGCGCAGCGCGGGCGGGGAATCGTGGTGCTCACCAATGGTGGCAGCGGTTCGTTCGTGCACCGGCGTGTGGTGCGTGCGGCAACCGGATACGACCTTCTGTCCTACGATCTCTAGCCCCGTGTGGGGGCAAGGTAGGGCCGGGTGAAGGTTTGTTGACGTCGCATCGTTCCGCTTTTGGGGAAAATCACGCCGATACCGCTGTTGCCCGAAGCCGGGGAGGGGCCGGTGTCGGCGCGTGACAGTGGCTCCAACGGCAAGGGGAACGGCATGGGAGTGTTGCGACGTCTGTTTGCGCTGCTGCTCGGGCTGATGGGCGCGGGCCTGTTGGCCGGCGGCATATGGTTACTGTCGCTGAAGGGCTCGCCTTACTACCTGCTCGTGGGTGCGGCGTATCTCTGGGCCGCGCTGCGGCTATGGCGTGGCAACGGTGGGGCAGGCATCGTTGCCGCTGTCGCACTGGTGACGATCGCCTGGGCATTGTGGGAAAGCGGTGCCGATTACTGGGCGTTGTTTCCGCGATTGATGGCGCCGCTGGCTTTGGCTGCACTGGCTCTGCTGTTGGCGCCTGCATCGGAAGCAGCTGCGACACCAACGGCGTGGCGCGGCAAGGTGCGGTATGCAGGCGCAGCAGTGTTCGGAGTGTTGTTTGTGGCCGGCTTTGCATTGGCATTCCGCCCGCATGGCGTGATTCAACCGGGCAAGGGTATTGCCTATAAGACACCGCAAGGCGACAACGCAGCATTGGATTGGAGCGCCTATGGCCGCACCACCGAGGGGCTGCGTAATGCGCCGTTTGATCAGATCAATCTGAAGAACGTGTCGCAGTTGCAGCAGGCGTGGATGTACCGCACCGGCGACAGCGGCCCCGGCGTTGACCAGAACACGCCACTGCAGATCGGTGACACGGTGTATTCGTGCTCGCGCAACAACATCGTCACGGCGCTGGATGCGGACACCGGCAAGCTGCGTTGGAAGCATGACCCGGTGGTGCGCGCGCCGTTCTGGCAGCGCTGCCGTGGTTTGGGCTTCTACCGTTTGCCGGCCGATGCCATGGTGATTACCTCGGCCGATGCCGCCGACCTGGTCAATGGCGCCAGCCTGCCGCAGCCAAGCTGTGCCGAACGCATCATCGAGACCACGGCCGATGCGCGGCTGATCGCGCTGGATGCCAGAACGGGCCAGCTGTGCGCGGGCTTTGGCAATGGCGGCACGGTGCAGCTGTCGCAGGGTATGGGGCAGATTGATCGCGGCTTTTACTTCCAGACATCGGCGCCGTTGGTGGCGCGCGATCTGGTGGTGATCGGCGGTTGGGTGGTGGACAACCAGCGCCGCGAGGAGCCGTCTGGCGTCATCCGGGCCTTCAATGCGCGCACCGGTGCGTTGGTATGGGCGTGGGATCTGGGCAATCCGGAGATCACCAAATTGCCGCCGGAAGGGCAGACCTATACGCGCGGCACACCGAACATGTGGACGGCCGCAGCGTATGACGATGCGCTGGGCCTTGTGTACGCACCCTTGGGCAACGCGACGCCGGACTACTTTGGCCAAGGGCGGCCGAAAGGTTCTGAGGTATACAACTCCAGCCTGGTGGCGTTGGACATCAACACCGGTCGGCCGCGTTGGAAATTCCAGACCGTGCATCACGACGTCTGGGATTACGATCTGCCCTCGCAACCGGCGTTGCTCGATTTTCCCGATGAAACCGGGCGCAATGTGGCGGCGGTGCTGCAGACCACCAAGCGCGGTCAGATTTTCGTGCTCGACCGTGCTACCGGCAGGCCGTTGACGGATATGGTGGAGAAAGCCGTTCCGCAGAATGGCGCGGTGGCGGAAGAAACACTTTCCGCCACGCAGCCGTATTCGGTTGGCATGCCGTCCATTGGTGTGGAAAAACTGGACGAGCAGCGGATGTGGGGCATGACCATGTTCGACCAGTTGGCATGCCGCATTGCGTTCCGCAAGATGCGTTACGACGGCGATTTCACTCCGCCGGGCGAGAAGCTGGCAATCCAGCATCCGGGCAATATCGGCGGCATGAACTGGGGCAGTGTGTCGGTGGATACGCAGAACCAGCGCGTGTTTCTCAATGACATCCGTGTGCCGAGCATCTTCCAGCTGATTCCGCGTGAGCTATATGCGGAGTACTCCAAAACGCATCCGCCGGTGAGTGATGGTCACGGCCCTTCACCGCAGGCCGGCACACCCTACGGCGTGTACACCACCATCTGGTTGTCGCGCTTGGGTGTGCCGTGCGTGCAGCCACCGTTCGGCACGTTGAGTGCGGTGGATCTGCGCACGCGTCGCATTGCCTGGCAGGTGCCGGCCGGCACCGCCGAACAGCTCGGGCCCGCCGGCATCACCTTGGGCCTGCCGATGAAGATGGGCATGCCCACGTATGGCGGCACCCTCAGCACGGATGCGGGTTTGGTGTTTTTTGCTGGCTTCCAGGACTACTACCTGCGGGCTTACGACGCGCGTGACGGGCGCGAGGTATGGAAAGCGCCGTTGCCGGTGGGGTCCAGCGCGACACCGATGAGTTATGTGTCGCCCGTGACAGGGCGGCAATTCATTCTGGTGTCCGTGGGCGGGGCGGCGTATTCGAAAGACGTGGGGGATTACGTCATCGCCTTCGCGCTACCGACGAAAGCGCGGTGAGTCAGCGGCGGATTGCCAGCACGCCATCCAAGGCCAGCTCGGCTTTGAAGCCGGCCTTCTGCAGGCGCGTGGCAACCTCACGCGGTACATCGCGGCCGCTGGTGAGTCTGTTGGGGCTGCCGGTGTAATGGAACAGGCGGCCACCTTTGCGCAGCACGCGCGCAAGGTGGTCGTAGAACACCTGTGAGTACAGCTCGCCGGCAATGCCGAAGCGCGGGGGATCATGCAGCACCGCATCCATCGAGGCATCGGCAATCTGTTCGATCTCCGTTGAGATGTCGCCATGCTTCAGCTGCAGGCGGCCCTGCGCGTAGTCGGCGCCTGGGTCGGGCGACCACGGGTTGAGCGTGCGCAGCCACAGCACCTCCGGGCTTTTCTCGAACGAATGCAGGCCGGCCACGCCGTCGTCCAGGCAGCACGCGGCGAAGTAACCCATGCCGCCGCAGGTATCGAGCACCTGCTTGCCGCGTGGCTCCACCAGCGCCACTTTGCGGCGGGCATCGTCCATCGGTGATACCTGCGCGCTGACCAGCATCTTGATGCCGTCGATCTCGAAGGTGGGTACGCCCCAGTCGGTGGGCACCAGCTTGTACAGGCCGGTGCCGAAGCGCGAGGCGGCGCTGAATTCGTCGCCGTCCCAGTAATAGAGGGTGCGGTCCTTGAGCTTTGCCGGCCACGGAAATGCCTGTCCCCGCCATTGCCAACCGTCGCTCTCCAGCCTGACGGTGTCCTCACTGCGGCCCAGGTCGAACGAAGCGGTGGCCTGGTCTGCGCCTTTATTCAGCGCGGACTGTAGTTGGTCCAGCAGCGGGCGGGTCAGCAGGGGGCCGGTGTAGTGGGGCATGGGGGCGAAGACGGTGATGCGGGAAGGGCATGCTACCTGAAGCCTGCTGGTGGGATGGCGCTGCGGCGTGAATGCCCAAGAGTTGCGCTGCAGGCATAATTCGCGCCCCTTCCTTCAAAACCGCCCCTGTGCGCCGGCCTACCTGGTCAGCCCTGGCGGTACACGCGCATGTCCTTTCTGAGTACCGAGCTGGCGCAATGGCGCGCCAATCCCCTGCGTGAAATGCTGGCCGGCGCGGTCGCCACGTTTGCGCTGATTCCCGAGGTCATCGCGTTCTCGTTCGTGGCCGGGGTGGACCCACAGGTGGGTCTGTTCGCCTCGTTCGTGTTGAGCATCGTGATTGCGGTATTCGGCGGGCGGCCGGCGATGATCACCGCCGCCGCCGGCTCGGTGGCCCTGGTGGCCGCGCCGCTGATCAGCGCGCATGGCCTGCCGTATCTGTTTGCCGCAGGTCTGTTGGCCGGGTTGATCCAAGTGCTGTTCGGCGTGCTGCGGCTGGGCGTGCTGATGCGCTTTGTCAGCAGTTCGGTGCGCACCGGCTTCGTCAATGCACTGGCCATCCTCATCTTTGCTGCCCAGTTGCCGCAGCTGCACGGCGCGACGTGGGTCACCTGGGCGATGCTCTGCTTGGGATTGGCATTGATCTACGGGCTGCCGCGTCTACCGCTGCCCGGTGTGCGGGCGATTCCTTCGCCGCTGATCTGCATCGTGGTGCTGAGCGTGCTGGCGTCGTGGTTGAAGCTGGAGCTGCCCACCGTTGCCGATCTGGGCAAGCTGCCCGATTCGCTGCCGCATTGGATGGGCCTGCCGGCATTGCCGTTCGATCTGCAGACGCTGCGCATCATCGCCATGCCGGCATTGGCCATTGCGATGGTGGGCCTGCTGGAGTCGATGATGACCGCGCGTGTGGTGGACGAACTCACCGACACGCCCAGTTCCAAAAACCGCGAATGCACCGGTTTGGGTATCGCCAACATCGCTGCCGGTCTGTTTGGCGGCATTGCCGGTTGCGGCATGATCGGCCAGACCGTCGGCAACGTGAAGTACGGCGGCCGCGGGCGTTTGTCCACGTTGTTTGCCGGTGTGTTTCTGCTGGTGTTGATGGTGCTGCTGAAACCGTGGGTATCGCAGGTGCCGGTGATCGCGCTGGTGGCGATCATGGTGATGGTGAGCGTGTCCACGTTCGACTGGCGCAGCCTCGGTGCATTGGTGCGGCATCCGCGCTTGTCCGGCGTGGTGATGCTGGCGACGGTGGCGGTGACGCTGGGCACGCACAACCTGGCCGCCGGTGTGGGTGTAGGCGTGCTGCTCAGTGGCGTGTTCTTCGCACTGAAGGTCGCCCGCCTGCTGCAGGTGGAAGCGCATGACGATGCCGATGGCAGCCTGCGGTATGTGGTGAGCGGGCAGGTGTTCTTCGCATCGGCCGATGCCTTCATTGATGCGTTTGACCCGCGCGTTGCGGAAGGGCGCAACGTGGTGCTGGATCTGTCGCGCGCGCAGTTGTGGGATATCACTGCCGTGGCCGCGCTGGAAAAAGTAGTAAGCCGGTATCGCCACCATGGGCTGAAGCCGCGCGTGCTGGGCTTGGATCGCAATGGCCGCACCTTGCTGCGGCGGGTACTGCGCGAGGGTGAGCTGGCGGTGGAAGACGCTGCGGCGGAGCGATGATGCACTGCTGAAGCGGGAATGGCGGATTGCCTCCAGCCATTCCCGCGTCGAGGCAGTTTCTGCTTACATCACGTCCCAGGCATAGCCGCCGCGTTCCAGCACGGAGCTGGCCAGCGATTCGATGATCTCGTCCTCGTTGCGCTCCAATCCACGCACGTTGCGGGCCATGCGGCGACGGGCCTGGCGGGCGAACAGGCGCGCGATCTTGACCGCATCGTCCGCTGCCGGATGCTTGGCCTGCAGCAGGCTCTCCACGCGCGACAGCACGCACAGGCCGACGAACAGATCAATGGCGATATCCGCCACGCGCTTCTGCGCATGCTGCTGGTCGGCGATGTGCTTGCCGTGCTTGCGCAGCAGACGGTCCGACGCTTTGGACAACTCCACCGCGTATTTTTCGCAGAGGCGTGCGAGCGGGCGCAGTGGCTCGGCCACCGGCGCGCGCAGGCCAGCACCATAACCGGTGGCTTCACGTACCTTGCGGCCGGCGTAGTCGCTGAGTACGCCGAAGCCCTTGATCGGCTCGTTGAAGATGCCGCCCACGGCACTCTGCAGTTCGCTCAACGTGGCACCCACGCCCTTCAGACCGTTGAGCGCGACATACAGGCGAAGGATCTCGTTGGTGCCCTCGAAGATGGACAGAATGCGCGTGTCACGCGTCATCTGCTCGTAAGGCAACTCACGCATGAAGCCGTTGCCGGCAGCAATCTGCAGGGCTTCGTAACAGCAGCGCTGCACGGCTTCGCTGGCGAACACCTTGCTCATCGCTGCCTCCACCGAGTAGTCGGTGCGGCCGCTGTCGATCAGGTGCGCCACCATCCATACCGTGCTTTCAGCGGCGAAGCAGTCGGCGGTCATCTGCGCGATTTTCTCGCGCACCAGTCCGAACTCGGCAATCGATTGGCCGAACTGCTTGCGCTCGCTTGCCTGCGCACAGGCCATGCGGATCAACGCCCGCATGCCACCCACCGCGCCACCGCCCAAGCCGGTGCGGCCGCTGTTGAGGATGTTCATCGCCACCTTGAAGCCCTTGCCGACGGGGCCGAGCACATTGGCTGCCGGCACGCGCACGTCGTTGAACGCAACGGTGGTGGTGGACGAGGCGCGGATGCCCATCTTGTCTTCATGCGGGCCGTGGCTCACGCCGTTCCAGTTGGCCTCGACGATGAACGCAGTGACCTTGCCCTCGGGTGTGTCGGTGCGCGCGAACACGGTGTAGAAATCGGCGATGCCGCCGTTGGTGATCCAGATTTTTTCGCCGTTGAGCGTCCATGTGCCATCGTCGTTGCGGCTGGCCTTGGTGCGGATGGCGGCGGCATCGGAGCCGGCACCGGATTCGGTGAGGCAGAACGCGGCAATCATTTCGCCACTGGCCAGTTTGGGCAGATAGCGCTGTTTCTGTTCGTCATTGCCGAACAGCAGCAGGCCTTTCATGCCGATGGAGCTGTGTGCGCCTACCGTGAGTGAGACCGAACTGTCGTGGCTGCTGGTCTGGCCCAGCACGCGGGCGTAAGCGCCATTGGACAGCTCCATGCCGCCGTACTCTTCCGGAATGATCAGGCCAAACAGGCCCATGTCGCGCAGTGCCTGAATGAACTCCGGCGGTTGCTCGGCGTCACGGTCGTACTGGCGCAGTTCGGCGGTCTTTTCGCCCAGGAACTGGTCGATGGCGTCGGTCATCGCGCCGAGCATCTCGCGGTCACGCTCGCGGATCTGCGGGTAGGGGAAAAGCGCATCTTCGGCGATATGGCCGAAGAACAGCTGCTTGGCGATGCTTTCGTCCAGGTTCTGCGATGCAACGTCGTTCACGGAACAGCTCCTTTGTGGGGGAAGACGGTGTGCCTTGCGCCAATCATGGCCCACCGGCATGCAAGGATCACCTTTGACATGCACGCATGATTGGAACTTGCCGTCCTTGTTGTGGTCAGTAGTTTCCGCAGATGTGCCGTGCAGGGCCGGTAGCCGTCCTGTGAGTCCCACGATGGAAATGCATGCACTATCGCCACCCGCCCGAACCTGTTTGGAACCGTGCCGTTGCGGGAGTGGCTGCCATTGCGGTGGTGTCGTTTTTGGCCCGGCTGCTGTTGCACATGCCAGAGCGCGCGCCGCTCGCCGATGAATCGCGGATCCAACTGCGCTGGCTTGTGCCGCCCGGTGCGGAGCTTCCGGTGGCAACGCCGCCGTTGAGTGCAGCGATAGCCCCGCAGACCATCGCTGCGGAGCAGGAAGCTCCGCAGCCGTCGCTACCAACAACGCCCGCGTCCACCATTGCAGAGCAGGCACCCATCGCATCCAAAGATGAAAAAAATGGTGTGGCGCTGCTCTACGGCAGCGATGGAAGGCCCGTGGTGCCTGCGGCATCTGATGGCCGCCAGAAGACACAGGTGGAAATTGCGTTCGAGCACCGTGACGAACTGGCCACCGGCGTAGGTGAGCGCGCCACTGCCAATCTGTTCAATGGCAAGGTGGCGGGCACCGGGCAGTCGCGCGCCCAGCGGTTGATTTACGGGCGCGATATTCAAGCTGCAGAAGCACGACGGCCTCCGGAAGTGGCCTTCAACCCGGCGTTGCACGAGCGCAAATCTGATCTGGGTAGTGAAGCTACCGGCGATGCCTACAAGGCTGCACCCATCCGCTTTGAGAAAGTGCCTGATATGAAGGGCGAGGCGAGCCGCCGCATTCGTGTGGCCATTGGTGCATTGGAAGGCCGTTACCCGCGCTGCAGCGCCGAGCAACGCAGCCGCTGGATGGCGCCCGCCTTGGCGCAGCTGGAAACGCTGCAGCGCATCGAATACCGCTTCAACAATGGCGCCGATCCGACCGAGGCCGAACACACCCTGCCCAGCGCTGCCGACAGCGCCTACGACCAGGCGCGGCGCGCACTGTGGGATGCCGAGCGACGGATGAAGACCTGCGGGTAGTCGCGACTGTCCTGCACGCGGCGATTCTGCCCGATGGCTTGGCTGCCGCAATGTCAGTATGAACAGGCACTTGTGGCAGTGTTTCTGTCGTGTGGCCCGGCAGGTTGGTCAGGTGGCGGACATGCTCAGGTCAAACCCGGACAGGTTTCATAACCAATTGTTTTATTGTGATTTTTAGGCGCCGGGTGTGCCTAGAATCGGGATTCTTTCGAGCCCCGGGATTGCGATGAAGTCGATCACCTTGTTGTCGTGCGTATTGGCCCTTGCCTCCACCTTTGGTTGCCAGGCCAATACCGCCCCTGTCACGCAGGCTGGCGTGGCACCGGGCCACAGCCATCCGCTGCCCAAGCATGCGTTGATCGGCTACCTGCACAATTTCGACAACGGCCAGGGCCTGCTGCCGGTGGGCAAGGTGGACGACAGCTGGGATGTGATCGTGCTGGCCTTTGCCGATGACATGGGCGAGGGCAAAGTGGCATTCAACCCGAACCGCGCGTTGGACCGCACCCAGTTGATTGCTGACATTGCCGCCAAGCGCGCGCAGGGCAAGATTGTGGTGCTGTCCTTTGGCGGCGAGTTGGGCACGGTGACGCTGAACACGCAGCGCGATGAAGACAACTTCGTGCGCACCACCGCGCAGGCCATCAATACGTTCGGGTTTGACGGCATTGATATCGACCTGGAAAAAATTGCCGGGGTTGTCCACGGCGCACCGGTTACCCCGCACCTGATTTCAGCGGTGAAGCGCCTGCACGGCATGTACCCGAACCTGTATGTGTCGATGGCGCCGGAGCACCCGTATGTGCAGGGTGGTCTGGTGTCGATGGAGGGCATCTGGGGCGCGTATCTGCCGCTGATTGATGGCCTGCGTGATGAGCTGGATCTGCTGCATGTGCAGCTCTACAACAACGGTGGCCTGCCCACGCCGTACCGTGCCGAAAAGTACCCCGGCGGCAGCGTCGACATGATGGTGGGCTCGGCAAAGATGCTGATTGAAGGTTTCGCGCTGGCAGGCGGGAAAGGCCGTTTTGAAGGCCTGCGTGCGGACCAGGTGGCGTTGGCGTTGCCCTCGGGCCTGCGTGCGGCGGGCAATGGTTACGCGACGCCGGCCGACATCAACCGCGCGTTCGATTGCCTGACCACCGCAGCGCAATGCGATGACGTAAAACCCTCGCAGCCGCATCCCACATTCCGTGGCGTGATGACGTGGTCGATCAACTGGGATGTGTCGGACAAGCGCGCGTTTTCCGAACCGGTAGGTGCGCATCTGCGTGCGGCCAACGCACGCTGAGGTCTGTGAAAGATGCCGGGTTACGCCCGGCATCTTTCCATGTTGATGTCTCTGTGGGCGGCGGCTTCGCCGTCACTCGACGCCGTGCCAATCAAAATGCACCAGCGTGACCGCCTCGTCGCGTTGGAAGCCGGGGTACAGCTGCTGCATGACAGCCAGCAACCCTTCCGGTGTGCGGCAGCGGGGATCGTGTTCGTCGCGTAGATCAACCGATGTCAGCGTGTCGAAGCGGCGCAGCTCGGTGTGCAGCGCCAGTGGTTGGGAATGAACGCCTGCCGCCTGTTCGATACGCGCCTGCGGCACGCCATGCCAACGGTTTCCGCGCCGCACGCTGGTGTTGCGGCCGGTATGGAACTGGGGGTTGGCAAAGCCCAGCAGGGGCAGCGGATCGGTCATGGCGGAAGAGGGCGGTTGGGCCGTTCATTCTGGGCGCGTGCGGCGCGTTTTTCATCACCTTGCGTTCAAACAACCGGGTTCAGCATCGCGGCCATTCCCTTGATCCGGTGCCGGCATGTCGCGCGTGGCTGCAATTGCGGTGGTGCTGCTGTGTATGAGCGTGTACGCGCCGGTGCAGGCGCGCACCATCTACCGCTGCGTGCAGAAAGGCACCGTGAGCATGGCCACCGTGCCGGAACCGGGTTCTACCTGCAAGGCGATGACGGTGGACGACAACGCGGTGCAGACGCCCAATCTATGGGGCAACTTTGGCGTGTTCAGCGGCACCCTGTATGAGCGCGAGCAGGACGGCAAGCTGGTGTATTCCACCCGCAACCTGCCGGGCTCGCGCCCTTATCTACGCTTTACGGTTTCCACGCCACCGGGTGAGCCGGCGCATGAGGGGCTGGGGCGCGTGGGCACCCCGCAATTGGACCGGCATGCACGGCAGTTCCGTGCGGCCTCCAAGGTCACCGGTGTGGACGATGCCTGGTTGCGCGCGGTGGCCCATGCCGAGAGTGCGTTCGATGAAAAGGCCGTCTCGCCTAAAGGCGCGCAGGGCGTGATGCAGTTGATGCCGGACACCGCCGCCGAGTACGGCGTGACCGATCCGTTTTCGCCTGCGCAATCCATTGATGGCGGCGCGCGTTACATGAAGTCCTTGCTTGGCCGCTACAAGGGCGACCGCACCTTGGCCGCCGCCGCTTACAACGCCGGCATTGGCGTAGTTGCACGCTATGGCGGTGTGCCGCCGTATGCGGAAACGCAGCATTACGTGGAAAAGGTGTTGGCGCTGTATGCGCGCTATCGCCAGGCCATGGGCACGGGCCCGGAGCGGCCGGCGCAGTAGCGGCTGCTCAGCGGGGCTGTACCCGCCAGCCGGCGACAGCATCGCAACGTGATTGATGCGCACGAAGCGTCGCGGTGCTGAACTCAGCGCTCGGCATGATGCAACTGCAGCGTCTTCCAACCCACGTGATGCATCAGCTCGCGCACAACCAACAGGGCTGCAACGAAGGCAGGCTGCGCCGGCAAACCCATCGCCTGTGCGGGTAGCCCAGCGGCTACCTGCGCGACCTGATTGAAACCGCGCTCGACATCAGCGATGTCCAGTTGCGGTGCTGCCCCTTGTTGGTGGCCCAACAACGCCGGTAATGCCGCCAATGCGTCGTCAGCGGCGATCAACACCTCCAACGGATGCCCGCGCAACGCTGGGATATATGGCATCAACGCATCTTCGGTGAGGGTGATGGCATGTTCCAGCGCCCGCTCCGACGGTGGGAAATACCGCAAGCCGCCCGCCAGCAACTCATCCAGTGACAGTGGCAACACGATGGTTTCGGCGTCGGCCGGCCGCAGCAGGATGGGGCCATCAGCCATGTACAAGCGGGTATGCATGGAAATTTGATTCCAATGTGGCCGATGGGAGGTTTTCGCAGCGCCTGCCAGCGTCTATGGTGCCTGCTCAGGAACAGGGTGAGTGTGGATGGAACGTAAGTATTGGGTGAGTGCGGTTGTCGTGGTGACCGGGGCCGCATTGGCCGCCAGCTTTCTGTGGGCGCCGCAGCCGCCGCTACCAAGCGGGCCCGCACCCACTCCATTGGGATGGCGCGCGCAGGTGAGCCTGCTGGGGGGCGACGGCATTGCCGGCAACACCCAAGGCACGCCCACGCAGACGCGCTTCAGCGACCCTTGGGGTGTGGCGGTCAGTGGCGGTGTGCTGTTTGTTGCCGATGCCGGTGACAACAACCGCATTGTCTATCGCGCGCTGGATGGCGTGTTCCATGTGCTGGCCGGTGGCCGTGAAGGCTTTGCCGATGGCGTGGGGCTGGCGGCGGAGTTCAATACGCCTTCGGGCATTGCGCTTGATGCGGCGGGCAACCTGTATGTGGCCGACACCGGCAACCATGCCATCCGCAAAATCACACCGCAGGGCCAGGTAACCACGCTGGCCGGCAACGGCCAGGCCGGCTTCGCCGATGGCATGGGAGCCACGGCGCAGTTCAACGGGCCGATGGGCGTGACCGTGGGCAGCGATGGCCGCGTGTATGTGGCAGATACCTGGAACGACCGCATCCGCGTCATCGAAACCGATGGACGTGTGTGGACGCTGGCAGGCGGTGATCGCCCGGATTGGCTGGATGGCCGTGGTGCGGAGGCGCGCTTTGATACGCCTACCGATGTGGCGCTGGATGGCCAAGGCAATCTGTGGGTGGCGGATCTGCAGAACAACGCACTGCGTGTCATCAATGCGGACGGCATGGTCAGCACCCGGATGGGCGGCGGCGATGCTCAGCGTGTGTTGTGGGGGCCGATGACGCTGGCGTTGACGCACGACGGCGTGGTGTACGTGGGGGAGCGCCTGAGCGGGCGCGTGGTGCAGGTTTCGCCCACTGGCCATGTGGTGGCCGTGGCCGGTAGCGATGCCGAGCGTTTCGCGCGGCCCGCCGGTCTGGCGCTCGCGGCCGATGGCAGCCTGCTGCTGGCTGATGCTGATGCGCACCGTGTCCATCATCTACAACAGCTGCCAGCAGGTACGGTGCCGCAACTGGCCGAGCTGGGGCCATCGGCTGACAATCCTCTGTCACGTAACGAAGGCCGCTGGCCTTTGGCACCGCAGAACGGTTGGCATGAAGTCACAGGCACGCTGGGCGAGGTACGCGGAAATTTCAGTGGCGAGAGTCGTCATCACCTGCACAGTGGTTTTGATGTGCGCGGCGACGTTGGGCAGACGGTGCTGGCCGTTGCGGCAGGCAAGGTCAGCAGCCCGGCCTCGACGTGGACACTGGGCGGGCAGGCGGAGGGGTTCTCGCTGGACAAGCTCGACTACATCCACATGAAGGTGGGCCGAGATGCCAGCAACCGCCCGCTGGATGCCGCACGTTTCCAACTGGTGCGTGATGAAGCGGGGCAACTGGATCGCGTGCGCGTGCGTCGCGGTACGCGCTTCCAGCCAGGCGATGCATTGGGCAGCATCAACAACCAGGCGCATGTGCACCTGGCGGTTGGGCCATCCGGCTACGAGCGCAACGCAGTGCGTTTGGGTTTCAACAACTACGCCGATCACGTCGCGCCGAAGATCGACGATATCGCCCTGCTGGACGAGAGCGACCAACGCCTGCGCGACACGCAGGATGGGCGGCTGGTGGTAAGCCGTGAGGGCGGCGGATTGCAGTTGGTGGTGGAAGCCTGGGACCAGGTGGACAACAACCTGCCGCGTCGCCGGCTGGGGTTGTATGCGTTGGGCTACCAGATCCTCGATGCGAACGGAAAGCCACTGCCGGGCTATGAACAGCCGCGCATGAACCTCATCTTCAACCGCATGCCGCCACAGCGCGAAGCGGTGAAAGTGGCCTACGCCGCCGACAGTGGCATCACCGTGCATGGCAGCAGCAGCACGCGCTTCCGCTACGTGCTGACAAACACCGTGCGCGACGGCCAACTGGCCACCGGCCTGCTGCAGCCCTCGGAACTGCAACCGGGGCAGTACACCCTGCGCATCACCGCGAAAGACTACAGCGGCAATGAGGCGGTGGTGGGGAGGGAGCTACGGGTATGGGTGAGGTAGATGCAATTAGACAGCCGCATAAAAAAGCCCCGGCAAGGTGCCGGGGCTTGAAGTACGTCTACTGAGAGAACTTAGCTTGTTGCCGTACTTCTACGATCAGAAATCGTAGGAGGCGGTCAAACGCACCGAGCGCGGGGTGGTGAAGTAATTGCCCATGCCGTAGGTGTTGGACACGGTGTACGGGTTGGACTCGAAGCGGGCATCCGACTGAACCTGCTTCAGCTCGTTGAAGACGTTGAACACGTCCAGGCCCAAGGCCAGCTTGTGGTCGGCGAAGGAGGGACGGTACATCACGCCCAGATCCAACTGCTTGGTCCACGGCTGGCGGCCCGCATCGCCCGGACGGGACGGCTTGCCATCGCAGTAGTGGTACGAAGCACCGTAGCCCGGGACCGGCTCGCTGTGGTCATCACCCCAGAAGCCCAAGCAGCTCTTGGGCATGCCCGACATGATGCGCAACGTGGCCGAGGCGGTCCATTCTTCGTTGAACTGATAAGCACCAAAGCCCTTCAACTGATGGCGACGATCGTTGGCCATGTAGCCACCGGCGTAGGCCATCAAGGCAGCGGCATCCCAGTCCTGCGTCTTGGATACATCATCCTGACCGATGTCGGACTTCACCTGGCCTTCGGTGTTACCGAAGTTGCGCGACCAGGTGTAATCCAGGCGGCCGTACCACTTGTCGGTCATCGGGTGTTCGAGGAACAGGTCGATTGCAATGTAGTCACGCTTTGCCTTCGTGCTGCCGTAACCCCAATCGTTGCCGCTCATCTTGAAGGACGTGTAGCCCGAACCATCAATATGCTTGGCAAGGAAGGTATTGGTCTTACCGGGGTTGAAGATCACGCAGCCTGGAATTTCCAGCTTGCTGGTGTCCACGTTCATTGACAGCAGTTTCTCTTCCATCAGGTCCGGATCGCAGATGTCGTCGATCGCAGTCTGCAGACGTCGGTAGGTGAACTTGGCACCGCTGTTCCACGATTGACCGATGGTCTTCTCAAAGCCGAGGATCAGTTCGTCCTGGTACTGCGACTTCAGGTCGGTCGGAGCAACGCCGGCCGGGTCTGGCGTCTGGCCGTACTCACCGTTGGACGACACCGGGCCCGGGCCGAGGGCGGTCAAGCCGGTCGGGTTGCCCTTTTCATCGATGCCGGTGTAAGTGAAGTACTCGCGGGTGAAGGTCGAAGCCGATGCGCCGCGAATGGCAACGCTGTTGGGCAGTGCCAGGTAGTAGCGGCCCAGATTGGCGAACACCTTCAGCGATGAATCGCCAAACACGTCCCAACTTGCGCCCAGACGGGGGGCCCACTGGTCGCCGCTTTCAACGTACGGAACAGCTGCGCTGTTGAAGTTGGTGAACTTGTCGTTGCGAACACCCAGGGTGACCAGCCAGTTCGGCGTGACCTGCCATTGGTCTTCCAGGTAGTAAGCCTTCTGTTCCACGCTCATGCTGGTGGTGGTGGCCAGAATGTACTTGTACGCGAAGTAGCCGTCGCCACCTGGCGCCGCGATGTTGAAGCCCGGGCTCGGTGACTTGTCGGGCGCGATGCGCGAGTAGTACCAGGCATACCCGGGGCCGGTGATCTTCTGGCCTTCGTTGTTGCCGTTGTAATACATGTTGTCGATACCAGCCTTCAGCTGGTGATCGCCAAGACGGTACTCAAGATCCACGCGCAAGCCACGGGTGGTGCTGCCCGCATCGCGCGCCTTGGTGTCACGGGCAGCTTGGTTGTTGAGGATTGGCTTGCCGCCGGTGATGCTGGGATCCTGCAGGGTCACGCCGCTGAGGTAGGGCTCATCAGGCTCAATCGGGTTGTATTCCAGATTGCTCTGCTTGCTGCGGCCCCACACGGCGCTGAGCGTCAGATCCTCAGTGAGGTAGCCGGTGTACTTGAAGATGTCGTAATCGTCTTTGAGTTTCGTCGTGTTGGAGTAGGTTCCGGTGCGGCCACCTTCCTTCAGCGTCTCGTAGTCGAACGCGGTGTAGTAGCCCCGCTGGTTGTCGGTGTTCTGGATACGGGTGTATTCGAGGGTGTGGTCGTCGGTGATGTTCCAATCGATCTTGCCGTAGAACTTAGGCGTGTCGATGGTGTAGTTGTTGCGGGCCTGCGTGCTCGATGCGGAGCTGTTGGTCGATACACCATCACGCTTGTCGGTTTCGGCCGCCAGATGAATGAACAGGCGGTCTTCGATCAACGGGCCACTGACGTAGCCACTCACCGTGGTGCGGCTTGAGGTGTCGTTGTTGCGATAACGGTACAGCGTGCCGGGCAGATTGGGGTTGGCGTACTCATAGTCCGCTCCCAGTGCGTTGCTCGGGTACCAGACGTCTCGTGGTGAGGCCGCCAGTTTGTCGGGTGCCCATGTGGTCTGGAAGCCGAAGCGCCACTCGTTGGTGCCGCGCTTGCCCAGCTGGTTGATCACACCACCCGTTGAGCGGCCGTAGCTTGCGCTGTAGCCACCGGTATAGGTTTCCTGCTGGTCGATCGAGCCGTAGGGCAGGCCCACGCCACCAACGTTGCTCAGCGGATTGGACGTGTTGAAACCATTGAGGTAGTAGGCATTTTCGGTAACGGCGGAGCCACCAAAGGCCAGTACCGTGCGCGAACCGTTGGTGAAGAAGCCGCTGCCGCTTACGACACCCGGCGCCAGCAACGCGATGGCTTCTGCACTACGGCCCAACGGCAGCACATCAAGCTGCTCGGAAGTGATGACGGACTTCGACACCGTATTGCTGACGTCGATCTTCGGCATGCTGGCTGCGGTGACGGTCACCGCATCAAGGGTGGTGGCACCGCCGCCGCCGAAGGAGACTTCCGTGCCGGCGCCGACTCGCAGCTGCACGTTTTCGCGCTTGTCGATTACCTGACCGTCGCGCTCCAGGTTGATGGAGTACTTGCCGACAGGCAGCGAGCCGAGATTGTAGCGGCCGTTGGCATCCACCGTGGCGGTGCGCTTGAGGCCGGATTCGTTCTGGACGGTGATGGTGGTGCCTGCGGCCGCGGGCGCGTTGCCGAACAGGGAGCCAGTGGTGCTCTGGGCGGCGGCGGCGCCGATGACGGAGGTCAGAATCACCGCGAGCGCGGTGCGCTTCAGGCGGGCTGCTTGCTTTGCACTACTCATTGAATTCCCTTGATCTGTGGAAACGATTTCGTGTCTTGAGCCGTCCGGATGAAATTTCCGTTACAGCTGAACGAAATATTAATTTCATTTCAAAGGATTTTGCAATATCAGGCGAAACTAAATTTAACTGGTTGATTTTAAATGAAATATCTATATTGCTTGAAGCTGAATGGGTGAAATTTCAGCGAAAGTTGGGTTCCAGAGGGGATGGAAAAGCGGGATACAGTCCGCATTTTTGACGTCCCGGTCATCCTGCTGGGTGAGGCAGACCACACTTGGATCGCGGTGGTCTCGTGCATGGGGGTTGTGAAGATCAGGCGTGTCCAGCTTTACGCGCCTTTGGCCAGTCCACCTCGCGTTGTTTCCCAGGGCAATCGTCTTCACGCCTTCGCTACGTTCCCAAGACCGCACGTCTCTTCAACATCTACATGGTCGATGTGTGTTGTTTCGTGGGCACCATCGATTCAATTAAATTGGAACCGGCGAGCGCTTCGCGGGCTTCAGCGAGCGAGCTGGTGGTGGCGTGATCGTCGTTTGGGTGTTTGCGTAACCTTGCACAGCAGCAATACGCGCTTCGATCATATGCCGTCTTACGGGACGCGCGATGTACGCTCAGTAGCAGATCAATGGGCTGCTGCCACCAGAACTGCAGCCAGGAAGATCCTCGTTCGCATCATCGGGAAGAAGCAGGGCGTCAATGCAGCAGGACCGAGATGCAGATTGCCCACTGGTGCGGTTGAGGCGCTATGCAGACTGCATAAAAAAGCCCCGGCGTGATGCCGGGGCTTGAGGTCCATCTTCTAAAGAAGCCTGCTCTGCAAATGGTACCGCTACGATCAAAAATCGTAAGAGGCGGTCAAGCGCACCGAACGCGGTGTGGTGAAGTAATTACCCATGCCGTAGGTGTTGGAAACGGTGTAAGGCTCAGACTCGAAGCGGGCAACCGATTGGATCTGCTTCAGTTCGTTGAGCAGGTTGAACACGTCCAGATTCAGCGCCAGCTTGTGGTCAGCGAAGGAGGGGCGGTACATCACGCCCAGATCCAGCTGCTTGGTCCAAGGTTGGCGGCCTGCATCGCCTGGGCGGGATGGTCTGCCATCGCAGTAGTGGAACGAGCCGCCGTAGCCGGGGGTTGGTTCGCTATGGTCATCGCCCCAAAAACCCAAGCAGCTTTTGGGCATGCCTGATGTGACGCGCAGGGCAGCTGAAGCGGTCCATTCCTCGTTGAACTGATAGGCACCGAAGCCCTTCAATTGATGGCGACGGTCGTTGGCCATGTAGCCGCCGGCATACGCCATCAATGCTGCCGAATCCCAGTCCTGGGTCTTGGAGATATCTGCCTGCCCGATATCGGATTTGACCGGCCCCTCGGTATTGCCGGTGCTGCGCGACCAGGTGTAATCCACGCGGCCGTACCACTTGTTTGACATGGGGTGTTCGAGGAACAGGTCTACTGCGATGTAATCGCGTTTCACTTTTTTCCCACCGTAGCCCCAATCATTTCCGTTCATCCTGAAAGATGTGTAGCCTGAGCCGTCGCGGTGCTTGGCAAGGAAGGTGTTGGTTTCGCCGGGATTGAAGATGACGCAGCCAGGAACAATCAGCTTGCTGACATCGGCTCCCATTGACTCCAACTTCGCCGACATGGAGTCGGGGTCGCAGACATCGTCGATGGCGCTCTGCAGACGCCGATAGGTGACTTTGGCACCGCTGTTCCACGATTGGCCGAGGGTCTTCTCAAAGCCGAGGATCAGTTCATCCTGGTACTGCGACTCCAGGTCGGTCGGTGCAACGCCGGCGGGGTCTGGCGTCTGGCCGTACTCGCCATTGGCCGACACCGGGCCCGGGCCAAGTGCGGTCAAACCGGTCGGAACTCCTTTCTCGTCAATGCCGGTGTAGGTGAAGTACTCGCGCGTAAAGGTCGATGCCGATGCGCCGCGAATGGCAACGCTGTTGGGTAATGCCAGGTAGTAACGGCCCAGGTTGGCGAACACCTTCAACGATGAATCACCGAACACGTCCCAGCTTGCGCCCAGACGCGGCGCCCACTGGTTGCCGCTGTCGACGTAGGGCTGGGCCGCACTGTTGTAGTTGGTGAACTTGTCGTTGCGGATGCCCAGCGTGACCAGCCAATTTGGGCTGACCTGCCAGTAGTCTTCCAGGTAATAGGCCTTCTGCTTCACGGACATGCTGGTGGTGGTAATGAAGGTGTACTTGTAGGCGTAGTAGCCTTCGCCGCCTGGCGGGGTGATGTTGAAGCCCGGGCTCGGCGACCTGTCGGGTGCGATGCGCGAGTAGTACCAGGCATAGCCGGGCCCGGTGATCTTCTGGCCTTCGTCGTTGGCGTTGTAATACATGTTGTCGATACCGGCCTTCAGTTGGTGATCGCCAAGGCGGTATTCGAGGTCTACGCGCAGTCCACGGCTGCTGCTGCTTGCATCGCGCGCCTTGGTGTCCCGGGCTGCCTGGGTGTTACGGATCGGTATGCCCCCGTTGTAGCGCGGGTTCTGCAGGTTTACGCCACTGAGGAAGGGGTCAGCGGGTTCAATGGGGTTGTACTGCAGATTGCTCTGCTTGCTGCGGCCCCACACGGCGCTTAGCGTCAGATCCTCGGTGAGGTAGCCGGTGTACTTGAAGATATCGAAGTCATCTTTGAGCTTCGTCGTGTTGGAGTACGTGCCGGTACGTGCGCCTTCCTGCAGGGTCTGGTAGTCGAACGCTGTGTAGTAGCCGCTCTGGTTGTCGGTGTTTTGGTAGCGGGTGTACTCAAGGCTGTGATTGTCGTTGATGTTCCAATCGATTTTTCCGTAGAACTTTGGTGTGTCGATGGTGTAGTTGTCACGCCCCTGCGTACTGAATTCGGCGCTGTTGGTGGACACGCCCTCCCGCTTGTTGGTCTCCGCAGCCAAGTGAATGAACAAACGGTCCTCAATCAGCGGGCCGTTGACATAGCCACTGACCGTGGTGCGGCTGGAGGTGTCGTTGTTGCGATAGCGGTACAACGTGCCTGGGCGGCTGGGATCGTTGTACTCATAGTTCGGGCCCAACGTATTGTTGGGGTACCAGACATCGCGCGGTGACGCCGCCAGGTTCTTGGGCGACCATGAGGTCTGGACGCCGAAGTGCCATTCGTTGGTGCCGCGCTTGCCCAACTGGTTGATCACCCCGCCGGTGGAGCGGCCGTAACGTGCGCTGTAGCCACCGGTATAGGTTTCCTGCTGATCAATCGAACCGTAAGGAAGGCTTATACCGCCGATGTTGTTCAACGGACTGGTGGTGTTGAACCCATTGAGGTAATAAGCGTTCTCGCTGACGCTGGAACCGCCAAAGGCCAGCGCCGAGCGCGAGCCGTTGACGAAGTAACCGCTGCCACTCACGACACCGGGTGCCAACAGTGCGATGGCTTCGGCGCTGCGGCCCAGCGGCAGTACGGCCAGTTGCTCGGAGGTGATGACCGATTTTGACACCGTGTTGCTGACGTCAATCTTCGGTATGTTGGCGGCGGTGACCGTTACCGTATCGAGTGTGGTTGCGCCGCCCGCACCAAAGGAAACCTCGACACCTGCGCCCACTTTCAGCAGCACGTTTTCGCGCCTGTCGACCACAACGCCGTCACGCTGCAGCGTGACGGAGTAGTTCCCCACCGGCAGCGAGCCCAGGGTGTAGCGGCCTTTTGCATCAACCGTGACGGTGCGGTTAAGGCCGGATTCGTTCTGGACGGTGATGGTGGAACCTGTGGCACCGGGCACGTTGCCGAACAGGGAGCCGGTAGTGCTCTGCGCATAGGTGCCGCCGGCAATGCACAGGCTGAGTGCTGTAGTGAGGGCCGCACGTTGGGCCATCTTGCGCTTGACCATTCTCCATCTCTCCGAAAATCAAGTGGGTTCCTGACGATGGCTCCTCGTACGGGAGCCAACATTCCAGAGAACAAACAATGATCCGGGAGAGGGGAGAGATTAAATTTTCATTGTTTCCCGCTATGAGGAAAAATTATCTGTACCAAATTCAGTGCGTTGGTTTAGACGTTTTTCGGCTTGAACGGCGCTGCGGATACAGTTAATTCGCGTTGCGCGGGCAAAGGTGATGCCTCCACCTTCGCGTCGTTTCACTCGGCGCGTTGGAGCGATGGGGAATGATTGCTGAAGCCGACAAACTCACGCGCCCACCCGTACCCGCTCAGCCTCCATATCATCCAGCGGGCGCACCTCGATGCTGCCGTATGCCGACCAAGGGAATTGCTGGGCGATGCGCATCGCTTCTTCGGCATCGGCTGCTTCAATCAGGTTGAAGCCGGCCAGTATTTCGCGGGTTTCGGCGAACGGGCCGTCGGTGACGCGGGCACTGCCCTGGCGGGTGCGCAGGGTCTGCGCGGTGGTGGCTGGCTGCAGTCGTTGTGACAGCAGTAGCGTGCCTTTGGCCTGCAGTGCGTCGGCGCGCTGAATGCAGCCGCGCATCAGTGCGTCGTACTCGGTGGCGGGCAATGCCTGCAGCAGGGCCGGTTCGATATGGATCAACAGCAGAAACTTCATCGCTCACACCTTGTACGGGAAGGGGCCCATCTTGCCGCAGGCGGGGTGCTGCATTGCCGCATTAATGTGTTCATGAAAAAGACACCTCGGGTTGTCGAGAACCCGCGCGCTGGTTCGTCGTACCTGATGTGAGCCGGCAATGGGCGGGCGACGGAGATGCGGCGATGAAGGTCATTGTGTTGGTGAAGGCGTCGGACGACACCGAGGCCGGGCTGATGCCCACCGAGGCGGAACTGGCGGCAATGAGCGCATTCAACGAGCAGTTGGTGAATGCGGGAATCATGTTGGCCGCCGAGGGCCTGCGACCCAGTGCGAAGGGCGCGCGCGTGCGCTTTACAGGCGGCGCGGCGCCCAGCGTGATGGATGGCCCGTTTGCAGAAACCCGCGAGCTGGTGGCCGGCTTCTGGCTTTGGCAGGTGCGCTCGATGGACGAGGCGCTGGAGTGGCTCAAGCGCGCGCCGTTCACGCCGGCGAGCGGTGCGTTCATGGAGGTGGAGATCCGGCCGGTTTTTGAGGCCGAGGATTTCGGCGCTGCCTTCACCCCCGAATTGCGTGCGCAGGAGCAACGTCTGCGTGACCGCATTGGCGACAACGGTTGATTGACCCCCTTCTGCACAGTAAGGAGCACCACCATGAAACTGATTCCGTTCCTTGGCTTCAACGGTAATACGCACGAGGCGATGGCGTTTTACGCCAAAGCACTCGGTGGAAAAGTGACGTCGGAAATGAAGTACAGCGACATGCCGGCCAGCCCCGACATGGACATGGAAGGTTGCGGCGGCTTCACGCCGGACGCCAACCAGGTGGCGCATTGCCAGCTTGAAGTGGGCGCAGCGATTCTGATGGCCGCTGATGGCCCGCAGGCAGCAGGGCAAACCGCCACCACCATCAATGTGGAGGTGGACAGTGTGGAAGAAGCCGAGCGTGTATTCGCCGCATTGGCCGACGGCGGGCAGGTGCAGATGCCACTGGCCGAAACCTTCTGGGCGCGCCGCTGGGGCATGTTGGTGGACCGTTACGGCAAGCCGTGGATGGTCAACTGCATGAAGCCGATGGAAGGGGGCCAGTGATGACAAGCACGCCACAGATGATCTTCGTCAACCTGCCCGTGCGCGATCTTCAAGCCTCCCGCAGCTTCTTCGGCGCGCTGGGTTACAGCTTCAATCCGCAGTTCAGCGACGAAAACGCGGCCTGCATGGTCGTCAGCGACGCCATCTTCGTGATGCTGCTGGTGGAGCCGTTCTTTCAGACCTTCACCCCGCAACCGCTGAGTGATGCACGAAGGCAGACCGAGGTGATCACCTGTTTGTCGGCGGCCAGCCGCGTGGCTGTCGATACGTTGGTGGACAAGGCCGTGGCCGCCGGTGCCGGTGAGCCGATGCCGGCCCGCGATTACGGCTTCATGTATCAACGCGGCTTCCAGGATCTGGATGGGCACCTGTGGGAGATCGCATACATGGAAGGCGAGCCCGCCTGATCAACGGCATGGCGGCGCGGTTGCCGCCATCGCCACTTCAAATCACATCACACAGGACAGACCCATGAGCTACATAGATGGTTTCGTATTGCCGGTGCCGCAGGCACGGTTGGCCGAGTATCGCCGCCTGGCACGCAAGGCCGGTACGGTGTGGAAAGAACATGGTGCGTTGGCCTACCTGGAAGCGGTGGCCGACGACGTCAAACCGGGCAAGCGCACCTCGTTCCCGCAGTCGGTGAAACTGAAAGACGACGAAGTGGTGATCGTGGCCTATGTGCTCTACCGCTCGCGTGCGCACCGCGACCGCGTCAACACCAAGGCGATGGCCGATCCGCGCTTGGCGGGCATGGATACCACGTCCATGCCATTCGATGGCAAGCGGATGTTCTGGGGTGGCTTCAAGGCCATTGTTGATCTGTGAATGCCTTCCACGGTCCACAGTCATTCGCGAACGGGGACGTGAAACGTATTGTCGGCGCTTGCGCGCACATCACGGCAATGCTGTGATCGCTGCCTGATGGAACATACCGATCTCCAGCGCAGGCTCGACACGTTGTGGCGGATGGAGTCGCCCCGTCTGGTCGCACGCCTGACGCGGATGCTAGTTGACCTGGACAGTGCCGAGGAGCTCGCCCAGGACGCGTTGCTTGCCGCGCTTGAACACTGGCCGCAACAGGGCATTCCCGACAACCCCGCCGCATGGTTGATGGCCACCGCACAGCGGCGCGCCATCGACCGCCTGCGTCAGCGCCGTGTGCACGCGCAGCGACACACGCAGATGTGGGACGAGCAGCAGGATCAGATCATGGCAGCAGACGTGCACGACCCCACCGATGACATTGGCGATGACCTGCTGCGGTTGGTGTTTGTCGCCTGCCATCCGTTGTTGCCGGCCGATGCCCGCGTCGCGCTCACCCTGCGTCTGCTGTGCGGGCTGACCACGCACGAAATCGCCCGTGCCTACCTGCAGCCGGAGCCGACCATCGCCCAGCGCATCGTGCGTGCCAAGCGGTTGCTGGCAGATCGCCAGGTACCCTTTGAAGTGCCGCGCCGCAATGAATTGCCACAACGGCTGCAGTCGGTATTGGACGTGGTGTATCTGGTGTTCAACGAAGGCTACGCCGCCAGTGCCGGCGAAGACTGGATGCGCCCGGCATTGTGCGAAGAAGCGCTGCGGCTGGGTCGTGTATTGAAGGGCCTGATACCCAATGCGGTACCGGTGTTGGGGCTGTTGGCGCTGATGGAATTGCAGGCCTCGCGGCTGCATGCCCGTACCGCGTCGGACGGCACCGCGGTGTTGTTGCTGGACCAGGACCGCAGCCGTTGGGATTGGCTGCAGATAGAGCGCGGTCAGGCCGCATTGGAGAAAGCACTGGCGCTGGGCGGCGACGAGGATCCGTATGTGCTGCAGGCGGCCATCGCCAACTGCCACGCCAGCGCACGCCAGGCCGAGCAGACCGACTGGGTACGCATTGCCGCGCTTTACGCGCGGCTGTGCGAGGTAATGCCGTCGCCGGTTGTCGAGTTGAACCGCACGGTCGCCGTGGCCAGGGCGCATGGCGCGCAGGTCGCATGGCTGCTGCTGGAGGCCTTGCAGCAGGATGAGCGGCTGCACAATTACGCACCCTTGGAAGCGGTGCGCGGCGACCTGTTGGCCCGCCTCGGCCGCCATGACGAAGCGCGGGCAGCCTTTGAACAGGCCGCCGAACTCAGTGGCAATGCCCAGGAACGCGCGGTGCTTCGCGCGCGGGCAGCCTCGGTGTAACCAAAAAACGGTGGGAACAACCGGGTGCTGGGCAGGCGTTGATGCCTGCTTGGTCCTTTGGCATGCCTGCACGTTCTGGCAGCGGATATCAGACTTAACTATTTGATTTCATGGATAGGAGGGCTGGGATTGGCTTCGCCACAGCCAATTCATTTATCAGTCATATATATGAATAAATGGTTAAGGTGTCGAATTCTTTTTTAGCGGTTTGTTAATTGGTTGTTCAGCGTTCTATATTCCCGTTGTCCTTCCGTTCAGGTTGGGCGAAATCCTTGAAGTCTATTTCGTTGTTTTGGTCATTTTGTCTCAGAGAGAGGAGTAACAAATGGCTTCACATTACGTTTCCAGAGGATTCAAACGCAGCGCATTGACGGTCGCGTTGGGCCTGTGCTTTGCAGGCGGCGTTCATGCGCAGAACACGACGGGCAGCATCGCAGGCACGGTGCCGGCGGGCTCCAGCGTGACCATCGTCAACAACAGCGGCTTAAACCGCACCATCACCGCAGATGCGAATGGGCGCTACAACGCCAGCAATCTGCCGGTGGGTACCTACACGGTGACTGTCGGCGGCAGCAAGCGTGACGTCGTGGTGACGGTTGGTAATACCATCAATGTGTCTTTCGGTGGCGGAAATGCGACTACCTTGGACACCGTGAGTGTCACAGCTACCGCAGCCAATGCCATTGACGTGCGCACCGTGTCCACGAGCACCGTAATCACCGCGCAGGATCTACAGCGCCTGCCGCTGACCCGTTCCGCCGAGGCGATTGCCATGCTGGCGCCGGGCGCGGTGGCGGGCAACAGTGTGTGGTTTGGCAATGCGGTGTCGCTTGGCGGTGCCAGCGTGGCCGAGAACGCTTACTACATCAACGGCTTCTTCACCGGCAACCCGATGACCAACGTGGGTGGCTACACGCTGCCTTATGGCTCGATCGAACAGCAGGAGACCTATACGGGTGGTTACAGCGCCAGGTATGGCCGCTCCGATGGTGGCGTGATCAACCAGATCGGCAAGAGCGGCAGTAACGAGTTCCATTTCGGCGCGCAAGTCACCTGGACGCCGAAGGGGCTGCGCGAGGGGGCTCCGAACCGCTACTACCCGAACGCTACGCTGCCGCCGGGTTATGCCTACGAGGATGATTCGGTCCCGGGTCAGCTTTTCAGCCGTGGTGATCGCAACAAAAGCTGGAGTCAGACCTACAGTGCCTATGTCAGCGGTCCGCTGATCAAGGATCGCTTGTTCGGCTTCATTTCGGCCGAGCAGGAAAAGAGCGAGGCTGATACGTTCCCGACGGTAGTAGGTGCGCCGCAGGTTCTGAATGACACCACCAAGAATCCCAAGCTCTACGCCAAGTTGAACTGGAATATCACCGACAACCATCTGTTGGAGATGACCTATATGGCGCAGCGCTACCGCTACAGCGGTAGCTACTCTGACTATGATTTCGAAGAGGACGCTGTTGGTGAACGCAACGGTGCGTTGCCCAATGAGGTCCGGGAGAACGATGAGTTCTCGATCCTCAAGTACACCGGCTATCTCACTGAGAATCTGACGGTGAACGCGATGTATGGCCACTCGCGCCTTCGCTACAGCAGCATCCCGACGCTGACAGGTTTTGCACGTGTCTCCAGTGCGAATCTGCAGAACAAGGCCTACTGGCCGGCTGGTACGCCGAACAGTGGTATCACCAATTCCCAGGTTGCCAGCAACGGCACGCCCGGGGCCAGCGATTACGGTGACGGACTGCGCCTTGAACTGGAATATGTTCTGGGTGACCACACCCTCACCGCAGGTATCGACAACCAGAAGTTCGAAGCCAAGAACGAGGGTGTTGACCAGTTGGTGGATCGCTGGATTTATCACAGCACCAATGCGCCGAACAACCCGATCAACCGTACGCTGGATGTGGGCGCACCGGGTTCCCAGTACTACGTGCGCAAGTACATCTACAGCAACTCCACCAGCATGTCGCTTGAGCAGAAGGGCTGGTACCTGGAAGACAAGTGGCAGGTCACCGACAACCTGTTGTTGTCACTCGGCATCCGCAACGACCAGTTCACCAACAAGAACAACACTGGCGCGGCGTATGTGGACACAGGTGATCAGTGGGCACCGCGACTGGGCTTCAGCTGGGACGTGAAGGGGGATTCCTCGTTCAAGATCTTCGGTAATGCGGGTCGTTATTACCTGGCACTGCCGCAGGCTGTGGCAGTGCGCGGCGCGTCCTCGTCGATCTTCACCAGTGAGTACTTCACCTATTCGGGAATCGACGCCAACGGTGTTCCGACCGGGTTGACGCCGATCCTGAATCTGGCCGGCACCGGGCCCGCGGGCCCGGTTTCGTCCAACCATGAAACCGGCCAGCCCAAGGACGCCGGCAGCTTCGCACCGACCGACTTGAAGTCGTCCTATCAAGACGAATTCATCCTCGGTTTTCAGGCTCAATTGAATGAGCACTGGAACTATGGCGCCAAGTTGACGTACCGCGATCTGAAGGCCGCGATGGATGACACCTGCGATGCCGCAGCAATGGAAGCCAAGCTGACCAAGATGGACATTGACCCGTCAACCGTGGCCATCCCGGGCTCCACTGGCATCGACGGCGGCTGCTTCATCGTCAACGTGGGCGACAGCAATACCTTCAAGTTCGCCAACAAGGACGGAAACGGCTACACCCAGTTCCGCATGACCCCAGACGATTGGGGTTGGACGGTTCCGATGAAGCGCACCTACAAGGCGGTGGACCTGTTCCTCGAACACCCGTTCGACGGCAAGTGGGAAGCGCGGGTGGATTACACCTACAGCAAGAGCCAGGGCAACATGGAAGGCCCGGCCAACTCCGACTCCGGTCAGGGTTCGGCGTCACATGACAACGGTGTTTCCACCAGCGTCAACTGGGACGGTCCGGCGTTCATGTACTACTCGATGGGTTACCTGCCGAATGACCGGCGCCACCAGATCAAGATGCGTGGCAGCTATGCATTGACGCCGGAATGGCTGGTCAGCGGCAGCGTGCGCATCCAGTCGGGCATGCCGATCACCTGCTGGGGCTACTTCAATGACCAGGGGGGCGATCCGGCGCAGAACGAGACCGATCCGGTGGGCTACGACGGTTCGTACTACCACACCTGCTTCGGCGAAGCCTCGCCTCCGGGCAAGAAGTTCGCGCCGTGGACCAAGCGTGTCGATCTGGGGGTGACGTACCGTCCGTCGTTCGCCGAAGACAAGTTGGCTGTCTCGCTGAACGTGATGAACCTGTTCAACGAGCGCAAGCCGACTGCCATCGACGGTGAAACCGAGACGTCTGTGGCCACCGTCAGCAACACTTACAACATGCCGCTGCGCTTTGCGACTCCGCGCTACGTCATGATGAACGTGTCCTACGACTGGTAAGCCAGCTCCGCTGTAGTCGTTCCATCCAGAACCGGCCTTCGTGAGAGAGCCGGTTCTTTCTTGTCCGTGCCCATGTATTCCGGCACTGCGCATTGAGCTGGAGGGCTGGCTACACTCCAACGGTTGTCTGACCCATGGAGATACAGCGTGAAGCGAATAGTGATCAGCCTGTTGGCGATGTCGGTGTCCACCGCCCTGATGGCCGCGCCGCCCAAATTTGACGGTGCGCGGATCTCGGCCGATGTGAAAGAACTGTCCTCCGACGCCTATGAAGGCCGCTCGCCGGCCACCGCCGGTGAGGAAAAAACCATTGCCTACCTGAGCCAGCAATTTGCCGATGCCGGCCTGCAGCCGGGTGGTGATCTGAAGGACGGCAAACGCCTGTGGACCCAGGCCGTGCCACTCCTCAAGGGTGATATCGTCGGCAAGCCACAGCTTGCGCTGACCAGCCAAGGCAAGCCGCAGGCGCTGACCCAGGGCCAGGAAGTGGCCGTGCGCGCCGCGATGAATGGCGACAGCCAGGTGGCCATCGACAACGCACCGCTGGTGTTTGTCGGCTACGGCGTCAAGGCTGCCGAGCGCAACTGGGACGACTTCAAGGGCGTGGACCTGAAGGGCAAGATCGCCGTGGTGTTGATCAACGATCCGGACTTCGAGATCGGCGCCGGTGATTTTGACGGCAAGGGCATGACCTACTACGGCCGCTGGACCTACAAGTACGAAGAAGGTGCGCGTCAGGGCGCGGCCGGCGTACTGATCGTCCACGAAACCGCGCCGGCCTCCTACGGCTGGGCAACGGTGGCCGGCTCCAACACCAACACCATGTTCGACGTGGTGCGCGACAATCCCGCCGAGGCGCACCCGGCGCTGGAAGGCTGGATGCAGCGCGATCTTGCGGTGGAAATGTTCAAGCGCGCGGGCTTGGATTTCGAAGCACTGAAGAAGCAGGCGCAGTCGCGTGATTTCCAGCCGGTGGAACTGCGCGGCGAGACGTTCTCGGCCAATTACCAGGTCAAGAACGAAGTCATCACCTCGCACAACGTGGCCGCATATCTGCCGGGCAGCACGCATGCCGACGAGACCGTCGTTTACAGCGCGCATTGGGACCACATCGGCGTTGGCGAGCCGGACGCACGTGGCGACCGTATCTTCAACGGCGCGATGGACAATGCCAGCGGCACCGCGGCATTGGTTGAACTGGCGCGCGGCTTTGCCAAACAACTCACGCCGCAGCGTTCGATCCTGTTCCTGGCGGTCACCGCCGAGGAAAAGGGCCTGCTCGGCTCGGAGTACTACGCCAGCCATCCGCTGTATCCGCTGGCCACCACGGTGGCGTTGATCAACATGGACGGCATGTCGCCGTACAGCCCATCGCGTGATTTCGGTATTTATGGCTCGGCCAAGATGGAGCTGCTGGATCAACTGAAAGATGTCGCCAAGGGCTGGGACATCCGCTACACGCCAGATCCCAAGCCGGAAGCTGGCTTGTTCTTCCGCTCCGATCACTTCCCCTTTGCCAAGCGCGGCGTGCCGGCGTTGTCGTATGCGGCCGGCCAGGACTGGATTGACGGTGGCGTGGCTGCCGGCAAGAAGGCATCGGACGACTACACCGCCAAGCGCTACCACCAGCAGGGCGACGAATGGCAGGCCGACTGGACCTTCGCCGGCGCCGTGCGTGATCTGGAAGTGGTCTACACGCTGGGCGAGCAGTTGGCCAACTCACGCAGCTGGCCGAACTGGAGCCAGGAAGAAGCCTTCCGCGCAGTACGTGACGCCAGCGCGGCGCAACGCAAGTAAGTAAGCAAGGCAAGTGTTTGCTGCTTTAGCCCCTCTCCCGCTGGCGGGGTGAGAGGGGCAGTTGCGAACCAACGGTTCGCTGCCCATCGAACGCCCTTGCGCCAGCGCAAGGGCCGGGGCGCGGAGCGGGGGGGTGAGGGAAGGCTGCCGCAATTACCCAGTCAGGCCGAAATTCCCGCAAGCAGTATCAATAGCAATCTCACCTTCGCTCGTGACAAAAGGAGTCGGCAGCTGGCCGCTCCCTTGCCATTGATTCCTCGTGCCTTCGGCCGCATTCCCCTACCATTGGCGCGTGCAGCAGCAATGGATCAGGGATGGCAAACAAAGGCATGTGGAGCGGGATGGTGTGGTTGGCCGGCATGACGGCGCCACTGTGGGTCAACGCTGCGCCGTTGCCGCCCAACTGGCAGATTCTGCCCACCGCCCAACAGGAAATAGAGGGCGGTTTGCCGTCGGCCCTGCGGTCGCCGTTGTTGACCAAGCAGAACAAGCCCCTGCAGCAGGTGGAGATGCTGGTCGCGTTGCCATTTGAGCAGGTGCTGCCGGTAGTGCAGGCCGCCTTGGCACCGATGGGGAAGTTTGAAGGCACGGTTAGCCGAACCCGCGTGGCTTATATGGAACACGGCTGGGGCCATGTGATGATGGCGCGGCGCCCGGAGTTGAAAGCCGAGTACGTGCGTCGCTTCAGCCTGCCGGCATTGCAGCAGGATGTGGCTGATGGTGCGTTGTTGGCCGAGGAAGTGCCGCAACGCATGGCGCGGTTGGAACGCGACCCCAGCTTCAACGCACAAAGCGACAAGCTGCCGGCATTGCAGGTGAGTTTTGCCAGTTGGTCAGCCAGTGCCGATCAGCGGCATGGTTTCGCCGGCCGCACCAAAAGCGTGGTTGACGTGCGTGTGATGCAGGTGGATCAGGTGATGGGCCACGCGGCCACCGTGGTCAGCCTGCGCCGCGTGGATGACTGGCCCAATCCAGATGGCGGTGTGGGCGCACAACTGCGCGCACTGGCCGATTTCAATATTTTCAGTACGGGGCCGTCGCCCCGCTTGAGCCGCAGCCGCGTGCCCGAAACAGTGTTCACGCCGGTGTTTGACGCCTTGCGCACATTGCCCGGCGCGTCGCTGCAGCTGGGCGTCAATGCCAGCGACTGGATGCCTGCAGCCAAGCCGGTTGCATCCATTACTGAGCCGCAGCGTCGCGCGCCGGAGGGTGCGCACGGTATCGACGCCACCCAGGTGCTTGCGGTGAACCGGGTGTTGTCGGAGCAGACCTTCGACCTGGCCGACATGCTGCCCATGGCCGACGGCAGCGTACTGTTGGTGCAGTCCTATCCGTTTACCTTGATGCAGTGGTCGCCCGCGGATGGCCACACACCGCGCACCTTGTGGAAGGCGCCGAACGAACATGCGTTGCACTGGTTGCTTGCCGGTGACCGGCGCGGCAGAGGCGCGTACCTGGCCAGCGCGGATGGCGTGCTGCGCTATGAGGTGGGTGCAGCCAAGGTAGCGACGCACCCCTTGGCATTCGACAGACCCAAGCTGGGTGCCGATTCCTACCTGCGTTACACCCACGATGGTGACGGCCTGCCGTTGCCGTATCTGCATGACCAGGTAGGCAAGCGCGATGCTTTGAGCCTGTGGACAGCAACGCAGCACCCGGCAGCCGATGGCGCGCGCTGGGAGTACGCACAACGGTTTGCCGCATTGCGACAGGACGTGGTGGATCACAACTTCCCCGGCAACACCCGGGTCAAGCCCGTGCAATGGGATGGCCAGCGCTCGAACGTATGGGTGGAAGATGCTGCGGGTTTGACCGAGTTGGATGGCAACACCGGCCGCGTGCAGCGCGTGTTGCCGTTGCCACGGCGGTTTGGCAAGGCCAACCCGCAGGACGACGCCGGCATGGCGCAATGGACGCCGCCGCCATTTGGTTCCATCGCCGGCAACTGGATCGCGGTGGGCTTTGTGCTGATGGACGGTGAAACCCGCAACCCCGGCATGCACGTGGTGGATGTGGGCAGCGGCAACGTGCGGCATTCGTTGACGTTGCCGGGCTTGGATTCACTCAATGCGGCGGCCGGCTCGCCCGATGGTCGATTGTTGGCATTGGGCAGCAATCGCGGTGGCGTGGTGGCAGCGGTGTGGAACCTGGACACTGGCCGCTCGCTGTCGCTGCGGGCCGGTAACAAGACCTGCTGGGATCTGCGCCAACTGCAATGGAGCCCCGACGGCCGGACACTGTGGGGGCGCTGCGGCGACGGCCTGGTGCAGTGGGCCTTGCCCGAGGAATGGCGTTCCGCCGCAGCAGGCTGACGCGCAGCGGCTGTGCGGTTACGGCTGCACGGCGGCCGGTTGATCCGCATCGGCCAGCCTTCGTCGCCCGAATCCACGGTTCCGTCGCATTGCGCTTGTGTCGTGGCAGCAGCCACTTATGCTCGACGCCAGTTCCTCACCTCTGGGCACGATCATGTTCGCCAGCCTCTTTCTCGGCTTCCGCATTCTCGTTGTATGGGCCCTTGCGCTGGTGGTCGGCGGCTTCCTGTGGAGTGGCCTGTTCAGTGGCATGGACGAGCCGCCGGGTTGGATCTACGGCCTGCTGGCCATGACGTTGATGGTGTTCACCCTCAGCGCCGTGGTGGGCCATGTGCGTCGCGTCTCGCTCATCGCCGACCGCTTGGACACGCAGACCCTGGGCAACCGCCACCGGCGCCAGGTGGAATTGCCGCTGGATGCGGCAACCGCGTTCCGTCTGCTGGAGCAGGTCATCGGCCAGATGCCACGGCTGGAAGGGTTTGAACGCTCGGTCGGCACGTTGCAGCTGCGTGCACTGCAGCGTCGCGCGGACCCCTATGGCGACCGCCCACCCTCCCGTTGGAATCTGTTTGCGCGCCTGGCGATCAAACGCAACCAGATCACCGCGCGGGTCACACCCGGCACCGATACCAGCAGCGTGACACTGTTGTTTGAACCGGACGCCGGTGCATGGGTAGATCTGCTGCTGCTGGATGAAGGCAGCAACTACGAGAACGCCGAAGCCGTCACGCATGCATTGAGCGGCAAGGTGGCCGAGCAGCGCCGCGAAGAACGCGAGCAGGCTGCCCGTACCGAGGCCGAGAAGGAACTCACCGTGGCCCGCCTCAACCTGCTGCACGCGCAGGTAGAGCCGCACTTTCTCTACAACACGCTGGCCAACGCGCAGGTGCTGACCCGTGCTGATCCGGAGCGCGCCGAGCAGATGCTTGGCCACCTGATCCACTACCTGCGCAGCTCGCTGCCGGGCATTGATCAATCGGTGTCCACGCTCGGCCAGGAGCTGGAGCGCGTGCATGCCTATCTCGAAATCCTGCGTATCCGCATGGGTGCGCGCCTTGCCCTGCAGATCGATGTGCCGGAGTCGCTGTACCACGTTGCCTTGCCATCAATGTCACTGCAGACGCTGGTGGAAAACGCCATCAAACACGGGCTGGAGCCCAAGTCCGGCGGTGGCACGGTGTGGATTCTGGCGCGTGAACTGGGCGGACAGTTGACCGTGACCGTGGCCGATGATGGCCAAGGCATCACCGGCCACACCTCCGGCACCGGCACCGGCATTGGCTTGAAGAACCTGCGTGAGCGGCTGCGCCTGACCTGCGGCGAGCAGGCCTCGCTGGCGATGGTGTCCAACTTCCCCAGCGGCGTGGCGGCCACCATCAGCCTGCCGTATGTGGCACCGGCACCGGCACCGTTTGCGGCACCGAGCGCGGCAGTACCGCCGCTGCCGGAGTATCCGCATGCCTCTTGAAGCACTTATCGCTGAAGACGAACCGTTGCTGCGCGAGGCCTTGCTACGGCAATTGCAGCGGCTGTGGCCGGAGCTGCACATCGTGGCCGAATGCGAGGACGGTGCCGCCGCGCTGGAAGCACTGGAAAGCCTTCAGCCTGATCTGGCGTTCCTGGACATCCGCATGCCCGGCATCACCGGTATTGATGTCGCCCGCGCACTGCAGAGCGTGAGTCCGCAGACGCAGGTGGTGTTTGTCACCGCCTACGACCAGTACGCCATTGCCGCCTTTGAACAAGGCGCGGTGGACTACCTGCTCAAGCCGGTAACCGACGAGCGCCTGCTCGCCACGCGTCAACGCGTGTTGGCAAAGCGCCAGGCCGGCCAGCCGGACCCCAGCATGTTGGACCGCTTGCTGAAGCAACTCGCACAGCAGCCGAGCGTGGTGCAGAGCGCACCGCCACCGGCATGGATCACCGCCAGCAATGGCCGTGAGACGCGGCTGGTGATGCTGGAGGACGTCTTGTATTTCCGCGCTGACAGCAAATACACCTCGGTGGTCACCGCCGACGAAGAACTGCTGCTGCGCAGCTCACTGCGCGAACTGAGCGCTGCACTGGACCCGAACTGTTTCCGTCAGGTGCATCGCTCCACCATCGTCAACATGAAAGCGGTGATGTCGGTGAGTCGCGAAGAAACCGGACGCGGCGTACTGCGTTTGAAACATCGCAGCGAGACGCTGGTGGTCAGCCAACCTTTCATGAGTCTGTTCCGCGGCATGTGATGCCGCTGCTGTTTTCCAGGAGAAGTGCCATGCAGTACCTGACCCTGTTGCTGGGCAGTCTGTTGTCGATGCTGGGAATCCATGAGTCACCGGGGCAGACCTCGGTGACGCGCATCAGCGGAGAGCAGTCGCTGTTGAGCCGCACCACGGTGCGCTCCGGTGTTGCGCGCTTCCAATGCCTGCAAAGCGCCAGTGGCGGCTGCTTCTACCAGTTGTACCGCGAGCAGTGCGGGGCAGGGCAGGGCGCGCAGGTATGTGAACGTGAACCGCTGATGGACTTCGTGGTGCTGGTGGGGCGCACCCGGCAGATGAATGATCTGCCGCAAGGTTTCGGTCAGCAGGTGCTTGCACGTAAATGACATCGCCGCGACGAGCGCGGCGATGGGGGTGCCTGGTCTTTCACCTGTTCTGCAATGGCAGCAGAAGCTGCCCCTCACAGGAGCCGATGAGGGGCGCTTTGCAGTCAGAACGCCGGCTGCAGTCTCAAGCCATCGTCACCGATGTGGTTGAGTTTGCCGACCAGTTCGGAGTGCTGCCGCATGCGGCCCAGCTCGCGCATGATGCGGATGTCCTCGTGGCGCAGCTCGCGGTTGGCGGTGACGGCCTGTTTGTAATCCAGCACTTCCGGATAGTGCTCGGCCATGTCCAACGCCTGCGCGACTTCATCCACGCTGTCGGCATCGGAGCTGATGCGTGCGCGGCTGTTGAAGGCCTTCATCCAACGCTCGAAACCGGCTGTGTGGTCAAACATGTTGGCCATGAACCAGATCACGAACAGGATCGACACCCACGAACCCAGCACGATCACCACGCGGGTGAAGGTGATGTGGAAGTCATCACGCCACAGGTAGTTGGTGATGAGCCCCAGGATCAGCAGCGATGACGCCTGCCAGAGCACGATGGAGGCCATCAACCATTGGCTTTTGGCGCGCGCCAGCACCGCGACTTCATCACGTATCTGCTGGTCGCTCAGACCTTTCCAGTGGTCAACCTGTTTCTGGAACGGCTGGCCGTACAGTTCATTGTCCTGCAACAACAATCCCAAACCTTTGAACAACGCAATCATGGTGAGCTCCTTGCAGATACCTAAGCTGGATCGAGCGACGGAGTAGCGTGAAGCGGTCAGGCGGGTTTAGTTCTAGCACTTTCAGAGCGCTTGGCAATGGGGCCGGGCGTGGCGATGCAGCTGCCTGTCGAGAGTGAATGCGCGCAGGCGGTGGAATTTCTGCGGCGCAACATCGCGTGGAACGCTGAAACCAGCAATGGGAAGTGAATTGCGTGCTGCGCCTGCACATCGGCCTGGTTGAAAGGGCGCGCTGTACCTGCGGTAGCCAGCGCAACCGGTCTTGGAGCAAGGCCGGGGCGCCAGTTGCGCACCGGCGCCGGTACGATAGCGCCCATGTCGTCTCTTCCTCGCCGCGTTTCCGATGCCGCCACCGCCCAGATCCGGCGGTGGGTCCTTGATGCCTTCCCCCGCAATCAGAGCGGCGTGGACTATGACGCGCCGCCTGGCGATCCGGGCTGGTTTGGCCCGGACAGTGTCACTTGGCGCATTCATTCTGAATTCCCCGGCATGTTGGCCGGCGGCCTGTGCGCGTTGATGCTGCAGCTGCTGCACCCGCGCGCGCTGGCCGGTGTGTACGACCATTCCAACTTCCGTGACGATCTGGTTGGCCGGCTGCGCCGTACCACCAGCTTTGTGGCCGGCACCAGCTATGCGCCGCGTGCGGAAGTGGAAAAACTGATCGCACGGGTCAAGCACATTCATTCGCAGGTGGTGGGCAAGTTGCCCGATGGCAGCCACTACGCGGCCGATGATCCGCAACTGCTGACCTGGGTGCATGTCACCGAGGCGTATGGCTTCTTGGAAGGCTGCAGACGCTATTGCCGCGATGTGCCGCAAGCCATTGCCGACCGTTACTACGATGAATACCGGCGTGTTGCCGAAGCGCTGGGCGCCACGGATGTGCCGGCCAGTCAGGCGCAGGTGCATGAATACTTTGCCGCGCAGCAGCCGCAGCTGCGTATGGATGAACGTTCGCGCGAGGTGTTGGGTGTACTCAGTGGGGTGCGCCTGCCGGTGCCGTTGCCGGGCGTGTCGCGCGAGGTGTTTCTTGCCGCCGGTGCAGCGCTGTTGCCGTCCTGGGCAGAGCAGCTGATTGGCCGTAGCCGGGGTCAGCAGCTGCAGTCGGTGGTGTCTGCCCGTGTGTTGCGCAGCGTGGCGCCACTGTTTCGCGTTGCGTTGAACGACGGTATTTCCACACGTGCATGCCGGCGCATGGGGCTGGAGCCCAGCGTGTTGTCGCAGTGGCCGGCTTGACCCTGGATTGCGAGGGCGGCGCGTTTCAACCGCTGCAATAAGCGCATGAAGAAACGGGCGCCGAGGCGCCCGTTTCCCTTTTAACATTTACAGCACGTGTTACCAGACCTTGACCCGCTTGTCCGGCGCCAGGTAGAGCTTCTGGCCGTCCTTCACCTCGAACGCGGGGTACCACGCGTCAAGGTTGCGCACGGTCAATGCGCGGAACTGGCCCGGCGCATGCACGTTGGTCAGCAGTGAATTACGCAGCGCCTGCTCGCGCGCCTTGCTGCGCCATGCTTGGGCAAAGCCCAGAAAGAAGCGTTGATCCGGCGTGAAGCCTTCCAGCGTCTGCTCCTGCTTGCCCTGCAGTGACAGGCGATAGGCATCGTAAGCGGTGCCCAGGCCGGCCACATCGGCGATGTTCTCGCCCAGCGTCAGGCGGCCGTTGACGTGCACGCCGGGGAACGGCTCGTAGCTGCTGAACTGTGCGGCCAGCGCATCGCCGGCTGCGTTGAACTGCTTCAGGTCGTTGGCTGTCCACCAGTTGTGCAGCTTGCCGGTTTCATCAAACAGCGCGCCGGCGTTGTCGAAGCCGTGGCTGATTTCATGGCCGATCACCGCACCGATGGCGCCGTAGTTGATCGCATCATCGGCGGCACCATCAAAGAATGGCGGCTGCAGAATGGCAGCCGGGAACACCAGGCGGTTTTCCAGCGGCACATTCATCGCATTGATGGTCTGCGGCAGCATGGCCCATTCGTCGTGATCCACCGGCTGGCCAAGTTTGGCCACGTTGCGGTGGTACTCGAACAGCGACGCACGCTGCGCATTGCCCAGTGCATCGTCGCGCTTCACTTCCAGCGCACTGTAGTCACGCCACTTGGCCGGGTAACCCATGTCGACTTTGAGCCCGGCGACCTTGGCTTGGGCGTGTGCCTTGGTCTCCGGCGACATCCATTCCAGTGCGTCGATGCGCTTGGCGAAGGCGGCGATGATGTTCTTGGCCATTTCATCGGCACGCGCCTTGGTGGCGGCATCGAAGTGGCGCGCAACATAGATCTTGCCGACGGCCTCACCGATGGCGCTGTTGGTCTCGGCCACGCTGCGCTTCCAGCGATCACTCTGCTGCGGCGTGCCGCTCAGCGCCGTGCCATGGAAGGCAAAGTGCGCGTCGGCAAACGCTTTGGGTAAATACGGTGCGGCTTCATCCAGTGCGTGGAAAGCGAGGTATTCCTTCCATGTATCCAATGGCTCGGCGGCTACCAGTTTGGACAGGCCTGCGACGGCCTTGGGCTGCCATACGATGAAATCCTGCTGCGCGGTCAGCCCTGCGCCATCCAGAAACGCGGCCCAGTCCAGGCCCGGCGCCTTGCTGGCGAGGTCGGTCTGCTTCCAGGCATTGGCGCCCTTCTCGACGTCGTTGGTCTCTTCCTGGGTGGCGTGCGCCCCGGCAATACGGGTTTCCAGTGCAACGATACGTGCGGCCTTGGCGGCAGCGTCGGTATCGCCGGACAGCTCCAGCAGTTTGGCGACATAGCCTTCATAGGCTTTGCGCAGCTCGGCCATGCGGCCGTCCTGCAGGTAGAAGTCGCGGTCGGGCATGCCCAGGCCGCCCTGCACCAGATACGGCGCGTTGCGGTCCGGCTGCAGTAGATCGGCCGACACCCACACCCCGAACAGATGCGGCGTGTAGAAGTTGGTGGCGTTGAGCAGGTCCACGTCGGCGCGCAGAGTGCCGCCCAGCGCCTTGGCCAGGGCCTGCTTGTCGGCAATGGCGGTGATGGCCTGCAGCTGTGGTTCAATCGCAGCGGTGCCGCGTGCCTCGATGGCGGCTTCGTCCATGAAGGCGGCGTAATAGTCGCCGATCTTGCGCACTTCCGCATCGCTGGCGGTGGCGCTTTCTTCCATGATCGCGCGGGTGTCGGCCAGGGTCTTTTCGGCGATGACGTTGAAGCTGCCCTGGCTGGAGCGGTCTGCCGGAATGTCCGTGCGCTTGACCCATTCACCGTTGGCGAAGTCGAAGAAGTTATCGCCGGCCGCGACGCTGCGGTCCATGCCGTCGGCATCGAAACCAAAGTTGCCCAGCTGCGCCTTGGCTGCTGCTGGCACTGCCTGCGCGGCGTCGCCGGCAGCTGGCGGCGCTTCGTTGTTGCAACCGCTGAGGGTGAGCGCGGCACCGATTGCCAGCACCAGGAGAGAGCGTTGCAGAGCCATGGCTGATTCCAGGTTGAGTAAGCACCCCAGTCTAATCCCGTACCCGCATGGATTCAGATGCGGACTGTGGCACTTGAGTTGCCGCGTAGGGGCTGTGAAAAACCTCATGATGCTCTTCACGCCGGTGGGGGTTGTGCTGCATGCTGTGCGCGGTGTTTGCTGTTGGTGGTGTCTGGGGAGACACTGGCAGCGCGTCTTCATGCTGATGGCATGTGGCCGCACCTTTGCTGGCTCCCCGTTGCCCGGTTTCTGGATCAACCAAGTGATGCCTGCCCGCCTCCCGATGATGTGCTGGATGTGCCCGTGAACCGGGTGCAGGCCTATTCATTGCGGGTGATCGCCATCGCCGGTGGGCTGGTGGCGGTGCTGCTGGCCTTGGCATTGGCGATGATGCTGTGGAATGACCGCAGCACCCGGCTGGAAGCTGCGCAGCGGCAGAGCATGGCCCTGGCCAGCGGCAGCGACCGCCTGCTGCGTGCGCAGTTGGTCACCTTGGAGCGGGCGCTTCGCGGCAGCGCCAACGACGGCCGGGAGTTCTACCGCCAGGTACCGGACAAGGCCCTGGGCCTGCTGGAGGCCAGCATTCAAGGCGTGCTGGAGCGCAACCACGACCTCGCATCGATCACCTTGGTGGATGACCGCGGGCAGCCGCTGTCTCAAGGACGCGGTGACGCCACGTTGCGAAGTTGGCTGGTTCCGCAGAACCGGCTGCTCAGTGGTGAGCTGTATGTAGGCGCACTGGAACAACTGCCGGAGGGCGCTTGGGTGGTGCGCACCGCACTGCCCATGCAGCAGGGCCAGTGGTTGCTGGCGCGGCTGCGGCTGGGCATGTTCCAGAATGTCGTAAGTGGCCTGGATGTGGGGCGCGATGGCGTGGCCTCCATCGGCAACCGCTATGGGCAGATGCTGGCGCACAGCCGCAGCCCGGAGATCTATGTCGGCAGGCAGCTGCCCGCGCCGATGAAGGTGCTGGCGCCTTCTCATGAAGTCATGGCGCGCGGGGTGGTGAAAAGCCCGGGCGATGGACAGTTGCGCATTGCCGCAGTCAGCGTGCCGACCGATTACCCGCTCACCTTGTATACCGCGTTGTCCTACAAAGAGGTGATGGCACGTTGGTATGTGTTCCTTTACGCAGCCATCGGCATCTACCTGGTGTATCTGCTGGGGCTTGCCTACCTGCTGTACAGGATGAACCGCAGCGCCCGGCAGGAGCGGCGGTTGAACGAAGAGCTGCAGGCCGGTGTGGCCGAACTGACCTTGGCCCACGAGGTGGGCAAGGTAGGCACCTGGTCGATCCACGGTGATGCTCCCGTGCTGGAGTGGTCGGCGCCGACCCAGCAGATGCTGGGGTTGCCGGCACGTTCGGTCAGCCTAGAGGCTTTCTTTCAGTGCGTGCACGAAGAAGACCGCAGCTGGCTGCAGGTGATGGTCAACCATGCCCTGGATGGCAAAGGTGCGTTGAACGCCATGTTCCGCCTGTGCATGCACGATGGCTCGCTGCGCTGGTTGTCCGCACGCGGTGAACAGGTCAGTAGTGAAGGCCAATCACCGCGTTTGGCCGGCGCGGTGGTGGACATCAGTGAGCGGGTGCATACCGAGGCACGGGCGCAGGAAGCCGAGCGGCAGTTCAGGCTGGTGTTCGACCGCAACCCGGCGCCGTTCTGGATCTTCGACCTGGCCACGTTGCGCTTTCTGGAAGTGAACCAGTCCGCAGTGGATCAGTACGGTTTCAGCCGTGAAGAATTTCTGTCCATGTCCATTCTGGACGTGCGGCCTGCCGAGGAAGGCGATGCCATCCGCCAGACCATCCGCAGGATTGTCAGCGGCGCGGCGATGCAGCTGCCGATACACGAGCACCGGCGCAAGGACGGCACGCTGTTCCAGGTGCAGGCCCACGGTGCGCGTCTGGAATTTGGTGGCCACGACGCCTGCCTGGTGCTTGCCGAGGATGTGAGCCAGCGGCTGCGTTACGAGAAGGAGCTGGCCTATCGCGCCAGCCACCACGCAGGCACGGGCGTGCTGACCGTGCGCGCGCTGGCCGAGAGGCTTGATGCCGGTGCAGGTGGTTACACCATCGCGCATGTGCAGCTGCGCGGTCTGCAGATGATCACCGACACCCTCGGCCGCGAGGCCGGCGAAGAAGCGCTGCGCTCGGTCGCTGTGCGCTTGGGCGGGCTGGCGGCTCGTTACGGCGTGTTGGCGCACCAGCCGGCGGAAGATTTCGTGCTGGCGATACAACGCCCGGCCGATGTGCAGATGGCATTGGATACGCTGCTGGAAGCGGTGGCCGAGCCGGTGCGCGGGCGCGACACTTTTCATCAGCTTGAAGCACGTATCGGCGTGGCCAGTTGTCCGGACGATGGTGATCTTGCCGAGCAGGTGTTGGGACGTGCAGCGCAGGCGGGCCACGCCGCACGCGAAAGCGGTGTGGCCTTGGCGCGTTTCATCCCGGCGATGGCCGCCCGCTACACCGAGCGCCTGCAATTGGCCGGGCGCATCCATGCGGCAATCGACCACAACGAATTTGAGTTGCATTTCCAACCCATCCGTCATGCTGCCGATGGCAGTCCGGTGGCGCTGGAGGCGTTGCTGCGTTGGCCGCAGGCCGATGGCAGCTTCATACCGCCCAATGATTTCATCCAGTTGTGTGAAGACACCGGCCTGATCATCGCGCTGGGCCGTTGGGTGATCCGCCGTGCGGCGCAGGCCCAGCAGCAGCTGGCCGAAGCGGGTTGGGGCATGTTGCCGATTGCGGTGAATGTCTCGGCGGTGCAGTTCTTCAACACCGACTTGGCCAACGAATTCAGCCGCGCCATCGAGGAGTTCGGCCTGCCGCGTGGCTCACTGCAGCTGGAGCTCACCGAGAGCAGCCTGATGCGCAACCCCACCCAAGCCCTGCAGACCCTGCAGCGCCTGCATGAGCGCGGCATCCACATCTCGCTGGATGACTTTGGCACCGGCTTCTCGTCGATGTCCTACCTGCAGCACCTGCCGCTGGACTCACTGAAGATTGACCGCAGTTTTGTGGCCGATGTTGAAACCAACCCGCGCAATGCCGCCATCTGTCGCGCGCTGTTGTCGCTGGGCCACAGCATGGGCTTGACGGTGATTGCCGAAGGTGTTGAAACCGAGGGCCAGAACGGCTGGCTGGCCGCACACGGTTGCGACCAGGTGCAGGGCTATCTGCTGGGCAGGCCGATGCCACTGGCCGACGTGCTGAGCATGCTGGCCACGCAGCCTCATTACGGTTGAGCCGCGTCGTTTGAAAGAATCGGCGTCAGGCGCCGTCGTCCATGCATTCCACCAGGTAATCGATGAAGCTGCGCACCTTGGGCGCCAGATGGCTGCGGCTGGCGTAGACGGCGTGGATGTCGATGGAGGGTAACTGCCATTCCGGCAGCACCGGCACCAGGCGGCCATCGGCCAGCGCGGGGCCAACGATGAAATCCGGCTGCGCCACGATGCCCATGCCGGCAATGGCGGCCTCGCGCAGCACCTCGCCGTTGTTGGCGCGCATGCGCGCAGTGAGGTTGACCGAGGTTTCGCCCTGCGGCCCCTGCAACGTCCAGTTATCGCCGGTGGCCGAGTAGGTGTAGGACAGGAAGTCGTGCTCGGCCAGCGCGTGCGGCGTGTCCGGGGCGCCACGCCGGGCGAGATAGGACGGTGCCGCGCACAGCAGGATGCGCGCCTGCGCCAGCCGCCGTGCGATCAGTGAGGGCGAGGGTTGGCGGGTGATGCGGATGGCCAGGTCGAACCCTTCTTCCACCATGTCCACCAACCGATCGGACAGCGACAGATCCAGCTCCACCTGCGGGTAGCGCGCGCTGTAGCCGGGCAGCAGCTGCGCCAATCGGGCGATGCCGTAGCTGACCGGTGCGTTGATGCGAAGCCTGCCCGAAGGCTGCAGTGCCTGCGCGCCCACCGAGGCTTCCAGTGCGTCAAATTCGGCCAGCAGCTGCACGCAGCGTTGGTAGTAGGCCGCGCCCGTACTGGTCGGACTCACCCGGCGTGTGGTGCGGTTGAGCAGGCGCGCGGACAGGCGCTTTTCCAGCGCGGCGATCTGCCGGGTGACCGCGGTGGTGGAGATGTCCAAGGCGTCGGCAGCGGCGCTGAAGCCGTTGCGTTCGACCACGGCGACGAAGACCCGCATGGCATCAATCGTGTCCATTGTTTCCGCCTCCGCAATAAAACGTTACTGCCGAGGTTATTTGTTGCCATCACGCGGCGCAATAAGCTGGCGGGCATCTTCCCTTCCTCCCTCAGGAGCCACCGCATGAGCCGCCTGCCTTCGCTCTACATCTCCCATGGCTCGCCGATGACGGCGCTGGAACCTGGCCTGGTTGGCCCGCGCTTGGCCGAGCTGGCTGCCGGCATGCAGCGGCCACGCGCCATCGTGATGGCCTCGGCGCATTGGCTGGGCCGCACGCCGCAGGTGTCGGCCAGCGCGGCGCCGGAGACGATTCATGACTTCGGCGGCTTCCCGGACGCGCTGTATCAGCTGCAGTACCCGGCGCCCGGTGCACCGGTGTTGGCGCAGGAGGTTGCCGAGCGGCTGCAGGCTGCGGGCCTGCAGCCGACCATCAACCCGGACCGTGGGCTGGACCATGGCGCCTGGGTGCCGCTGCGTTATCTGTACCCGCAGGCCGACATCCCGGTGCTGCAGGTGTCTATCCAACCGTCGCTGGGCCCGGCGCACCAGTTTGCGATGGGCCGTGCGCTGGCTTCGCTGCGCGAGCAGGGCGTGTTGCTGATCGGCTCCGGCAGCATCACCCACAACCTGCACGAGTGGCGGAGCTACCCGCAAGGCAAAGAGGCGCCGTATGTGCGGCCTTTCATCGGGTGGGTGGAGCAGAAGCTGCAGGCCAACGACGTGCCCGCACTGTTCGACTATCGCCAGCAGGCGCCGTTTGCCGCGCAGGCACATCCCACCGACGAGCATCTGTTGCCGCTGTACTTCGCCATGGGTGCAGCGGGCTCGGACGAATTGGGTGCAACGCGCATTGATGCCGGCATCGACATGGGTTTCCTGGCGATGGATATCTACCGCTTTGATGGCGCAACGCAGGCGCAGGGGGCGGCCTGAGCCTGCAATTGGCCACGGTGTTGGAGCGCCCATCGCAGGGTACAGCTCAAGGGTTTTTGGCGCTGTTGCCTGGCGATGGCAGCAGCGCGCGCTCGCGGGGCATGTAGCGGGGCACGCTCGCATGCACCCGGTAAAGCTGCCGTCAGCGCACTGAGGCACACGAGCACATTGCCACCCGCACGCAGGGCGTGCTGTGCTAGTTTTTTCCGGTCTCCGGCGCGGGCCCTCATCCGGCCCTGCTCGCGTCCGTTTCTGGAAGAAGCATGCACACGATCGAAGTCGCTCTGGCGATGCTGGTGGCCGTTGTCGCCAGCGGTTACCTGGTAAGAATCCTCCCGTTCTCGTTGCCGCTGCCCTTGGTGCAGATTGGCTTGGGCGCGTTGATTGCCGGTGTGTTCAACCGCGGGCACGCGCTTGAGCCGGATATGTTCTTTCTGCTGTTCCTGCCGCCCTTGCTGTTCCTGGACGGTTGGCGCATTCCCAAGCAGGGCCTGTTCCGCGACAAGGGCGCGATTCTGGAGCTGGCGTTTGGCCTGGTGGTGTTCACCGTGGTGGGCGCCGGGCTGCTGATCCACTGGATGATCCCCAGCATGCCGTTGGCGGTGGCGTTCGCGCTGGCGGCGATCATCTCCCCGACCGATCCGGTAGCGGTCAGCGCCATTGCCTCGCGCGTGCCGATTCCCAAGCGGCTGATGCACATCCTGGAGGGCGAATCGCTGCTCAACGATGCCTCCGGCCTGGTGTGTTTCCGCTTTGCGGTGGCAGCGGTGATGACCGGGAGCTTCTCGCTGGCCGAGGCTTCGCTGACCTTCCTGTGGGTGTCGATCGCAGGCCTGGCCATCGGTGTCGCGGTGACCTGGGGCGTGTCCGCATTCCAGCGTTGGCTGTGGCACGGCTTTGGTGAAGAGCCCGGCGCTGCATTGTTGGTCAATCTGCTCATTCCGTTTGCCGCTTACCTGCTGGCTGAGGAACTGCACGCCTCCGGCATTCTGGCTGCGGTGGCCGCGGGCATCACCATGAGTTATGTCGAGCTCACCGGCCGCATCAGCGGCAGCATGCGCGTGCAGCGCAGCGCGGTGTGGAACACGGTGCAGTTCACCTTCAACGGCATCATCTTCGTGCTGCTGGGTGAGCAGTTGCCGGGCATCGTTGAGCGCGCCATCCAGGCCATGGAACTCAGCGGCCAGCACAGCGCGTGGTGGTTGGTGGTGTACGTGCTGGCGATCAACGCCATGCTGGTGGTGATGCGGCTTGTCTTCGTGTGGCTGTCGCTGCGTTGGAACCTGCTCAAGGCGCGCATGCGCGGTGAAAAGGGCACGCATACGCCGGGGCGGGTGATCCTGGCGATGTCGGTAGCCGGCGTGCGCGGTGCGATCACCCTGGCCGGCGTGCTGACCCTGCCACTGATGATTCCCGGTGGCGAGCCGTTCCCGGCGCGAGACCTGGTGATCTTCCTGGCGGCGGCGGTGATTCTGGTATCGCTGGTCGCTGCCAGCCTGTTGTTGCCGCGCCTGCTCAAAGGGCTGGAACTGCCCAAGGACGACACCGCCCGCCGTGAAGAGGATCTGGCCCGCAAGACGGCTTCAAAGGCGGCACTGGCTGCGGTGGAGAAGGCCCGTCAGCAGTTGGTGGAGGGGCAGGGCACCACCAATGTGCAGCTGTACAACGACGCAGCCTCGCGGGTGAGCCTGTTGTATCAGCGCAATCTGGAAAAGGGCCAAGGCCCGGATGAAGACCCCGAGCAGGTCAAACGCATGGAGCAGGCCTACCGCAGCCTGCGGGCGGCCGGGCTTGAGGCCGAGCGCGAGGAGTTGTTCCGGTTGACCCGGCGCGGTCAGATATCCGACGAGATATCGCGCAAGCTGATCCGCAATCTGGATCTGCTGGAAAGCCGGAAGCGGGACTGAGGCTCATCGAAGCTTCGGCTCCCCCAAAGAGCCTGCCCTCACCTTCAACCCAAGGAGAGGAGCTCAACGCCGTGCTGCTGCGCATTGCGGTGAGGCTCAAAGCAAGGACTGCTGCTCTTGGAGCCCCTCTCCTGACAGCGAGGTTCAAAGCGAGTGCTCTTAGAGCCCCTCTCCCGCCGGCGGGAGAGGGGTTGGGGTGAGGGCAGCCTGTGCTTCTCAGGCGTTCTTCAGCTCAAGAAAATAGGCTTCCACCGTGCCCTTGATCTTCAGCGTCATCGGGTTGCCACGGCGGTCGCGGGCCTTGCCGGCCTGCACGCGGATCCAGCCTTCGCTGACCGAATATTCCTCAACGTCATCGCGCTCGATGCCGTTGAAGCGCACGCCAACACCGCGCTCCAGCGCAGCGGCGTCATGGAACGGGCTCTGGGGGTTGATCGCCAGGTGATCGGGAGGGGTCTCGCTCATATCAGTGCTTCATTGAGGGCCAACGTGGCCATCTTCCGGGCGCAAGGATAACCGCTGGCAGCACGTGGACGGGCCTGATGACTTCCGCTCACCGTCCCGCAGCGGCAGAATGCGCGGCATTACGTAGTGGAAAACCGACATGCCCGACAACAGCGCCGATTACGAAGATTCCGACGAACTGCAGCCCACCTTTGACGAGGATGACCATCCGGCGCGGGTCTGGAACCTGTTGTGGCTGATCAACCCGGGCGACGAAGACACCGCGCTGCAGCAGTTCGACGCCTGGCGCGAAGCCCGCGCCGGTGCCGAAGATGACTTCAGCGACGAATCGTGGCTGTGGGATCTGAAAGACGCCATCGACTGGCGGGCCGGCTTCCATGTGGATTGGAAAGACACCGACTCCTTCGTCGCGGCGGTTGAAGAACTGTCCGCGCGCTGGAACCTGGGCATCGACTGGGGCGGTGATTTCGACGACGAAGATTTTGCAGCGGACCTGGACGTGCCCGCGTTGATGGCCATCGCCTACGACCGTCTTCGAGAGCATGGTTATTCACTGTGGAACTGGAACACCGGTGGCGACGCCTATGCCGGTTGGATCGCCCTGAGCCGCGATGACGAAGCCATGCTGGCCCTGTGTTCGTTGCTGGGCGTGGAAGTACGCCCGGGCAGTGATCCGTTCTGAATCAGTAGGCCGCGTAGTGCCGAGCCATGCTCGGCATGGCCTTACCGGTGACGCCCTGGCCGAGCATGGCTCGGCTCTACCGCGCGGTTCATGCAGGGTGGTAAAGCGCTCTGGCATTGGCGATCACGCGCCGCATTTCAGCCCGGTCGGTGTGCCGCGATATCGCCTGCGCGCCCAGCGCGATGGCCTGCTCACGCAGCGGTGCGGGCACGTCGTAGTGAACGCCGCTGGGTCGGTTCTGGAACGCCCGGCGGGGAATCCCGAGCTGCTGCGCCAAGGCGTGCAGCTCGGGCAAGGTGTCGGCCATCAGATGCGCCCAGCGCTCGCCGCGCCAGGGGTGTACCGCATCGTCGATATAAACCGTCACGATCGGCCTGTGGCTCAGGCCTTGGGCTGGTCGTCAGCGTCGGCGGCGGCATCTGCTGCCGGGGCGTCGTCGCTCTCAACCGCTTCGGCCACCTCGAGCACCTCTTCGCTGTCCACGCCTTCGAACTCGGACACCAGGGTGGCCAGATAGTCGTCGGCGGTCTTGCCTTCGTCGGCAGCCAGGTCGTCGATCATCTGCTGCAGCTGTGCGGAGTATTCCAGGGTGACCTTGCGGCCTTCCTTTTCCTGCACGTTGGACAGGTGCTTGAGCATGGCCAGCATCGGCACCGGGTTGTCGGCGTTGCCCATGGTCTGGCCGCCGATGGCCAGCAGCCATTCGTTGCCCTGCATGCCGATGGCCGCGACCACCTGGCCTTCTTCATTCATCAGCACGGCGTGGTTCTGAACCGGCTGCTGGCCGTTCAGACGGGCGAACGGGCGGCGCGGGGCCTGCTTCTTGCGCTTGTCGCGCTTGGCTTTGGACAGCTTGGACATGAGTCTCGGTCGTAGGAGAAAACAGCGCCCATTGTAGGCGCCCCGGCCTTGGAAGCCGTAACCGGGGTTCAGTCAGCTGCCTCCATGGGCCCCACCGGGGCCGCCGCAGGCGCGTTCACTGTGGCCGCTACGGGTGCGGTCACGGGCATCGGCATGGGCGTGGCGTCGGCCTGGTTGAGCGCTGTTGCTTCGGCATCTTTGGTCATCACCACGATGCTGATGCGGCGGTTGATCGGGTTCTGCGGGTTGGTCTTGTCAAACAATACCGAGGACGACAGACCCACCACCCGCGCCACTTTGGTCTCGTCCATGCCGCCTTCCAGCAGGATGCGGCGTGCGGCATTGGCGCGGTCGGCGCTCAGTTCCCAGTTGCCATAGCCCAATTGCGTGGAATAGGCGGTGGTGTCGGTGTGGCCGGTGAGGCTGATGCGGTTGGGCACCTGGTTGATGAAGTGCGACAGCTCCACCAGCAGTGCCTTGGTATAGGGCATCAGGCGCGCGCTGCCCATGTCGAACATCGGCCGGTTCTGCTGGTCCACGATCTGGATGCGCAGGCCTTCGGGCGTGATGTCCAGCAGCAGTTGGTCCTTGAACGGCTCCAGCGCCTGGCTCTTGCTGATGGCTTCCTGCAGCTCCTGCTTCAGCGCTTCCAACCGCTGTTTTTCGCGCTCGCGTTCGGCCACCGGCGAGGGGACGGCTTCCTGCCTGTTCTGGAACGGATCATTGCTGTTGCCGCGTGAGACATCGGTGGCGCCGCCGAGTTTGATCATCGACGTACTGGCACCGCCCGGCCCGGCCATGCCCGGTGCCGGCGTACTGCTGGCGCCACTCAGCGGGCTGGGGTTGCGGAAGTAGTCGGAAATGGCCGCGCGCTCAGGCTTGGTGGTGGCTGCCAGCAGCCACATCACCATGAAGAACGCCATCATCGCGGTGACGAAATCGGCGTAGGCCACCTTCCATGAACCACCGTGGTGGCCGCCTTTCTGCACCTTTTTGACGCGGCGCACGATCACCGTGGGTTTGTTTTCGGTCATGGCGTGGGCCTTATTTGACCGACTTCAGGTGCTGCTCGAACTCGCTGAAGCCCGGGCGCAGCGCCGACGGTACGGTCTTGCGCGCGAACTCCAGCGCGATCTTCGGGTTGTAGCCACGCAGACAGGCCAGCAGCGCGGTTTTCACCGATTCGTAAATGCGTGCGTCCTGTTCGGCGCGCGCTTCCACCGCCGCTGCCAACGGGCCGATGAAGCCGTAGCCCAGCAGGATGCCCAGGAATGTGCCCACCAGCGCACCGGCGACGTGTGCGCCCACTTCCTTGATGTCACCGCCAATGGAACCCATGGTGATGACGATGCCCAGCACCGCTGCGACGATGCCGAAACCGGGCAACCCGTCCGCCACCTTGGTCAACACATGCGCCGGTTCCATCGCCTCGTGATGGTGCTTTTCCAGCTCCAGTTCCAGCAGCGGTTCCAGTTCGTGCGGCTCGATGTTGGAGCCGATCATCAGCCGTAGGCAGTCGGTAAGGAAATCCAGCAGGTGGTGGTCGGCCAACACCTTGGGGTAGTTGGCGAAAACCGGGCTTTCCTGTGGATTCTCGACATGCTCCTCCAGCGCCATGAAGCCTTCGCGGCGCGCCTTGTTGAGCAGCTCATACAGCAGGCTGAGCACGTCCAGGTAATCCTGCTGCTTGTATTGCGGGCCCTTGAACGTGCCGACCAGAGCCTTGAGGGTCTGCTTGACGGTTTTGATCGGCGTGCCGATCAAAAACGCGCCCAGCGCGGCGCCGCCAATGATGACCAGTTCGTAAGGTTGCCAAAGTGCGCCCAGCCGACCATGGGCGCCGACGTAACCGCCAAGCACGCTGATGATGACAATGAGCAGGCCGACAATGATGAGCATGAGAGCGGACACGACAATGGGGGACATCCCTATGTCGGCGCCGGCGCATGATTCTGAAGTGTGAAATGAATGCGATTGCCCAATCGCGCCAATCGCAGTGGCCCGGCCAGCCTCAGGCAACGCTCAAACAGCGCCAAAGTACCGGCTGGCATAGCTTGAGTCGGAACATGGGAGCGGCAACGTGCCGATACATCCCGCCGCTGCGCGGCCCGATGTATGACCGCACTCAAATGCGAAGTGAGAACTCAAGCCGAAGGCAAAAAGCCTCGGAGACGCCGCCGTTTCCCTTCTCCCGCACGCGGAAGAAGGTGGCGCACCGCGCCGGATGAGGGCGCTTGACGCGTTTGCCCCAACGGGCAACGCATGGCGAATCACTCTGCCGCCAGCGCCTCGGCACCTTCGCGTTGCAGCGGATTCGGATACGCCTCGCCCAGATCCACAAAGCCCAGCGATACCGAGTTCAGGCAGTGCCGCTCGAAGGTGGGTGGCGGGCCGTCCGGGAAGACATGCCCCAGATGACTGCCGCAGCGTGCGCAGACAATCTCCGTACGCACCATGCCGTGGCTGATATCGCGGATTTCCCGCACATGCTCCGGTGCAAACGGAGCGAAGAAGCTGGGCCAACCCGTGCCCGAATCAAACTTGGTGCTGGAGCGGAACAGCGGCAGCGCGCACAGCCGGCAGCAGTAAACACCGTCACGCTTGTTGTCCAGAAACACCCCGCAGAACGGCGCCTCGGTGCCGTGATGCAGCAGCACACGCTTTTCTTCGTCGTTGAGGCTGGCGATGAGCAGATCGCGCTGGCTGGCGCTGGGTGGAGTGAGATCGAAAGCGGTCATGGCGGTGGATCCGTAGGGCAGGGGGCCATGGTAGGCCGATGTGTGCCGCTGACCAATTGACGGCGTGCCTGCTATTCATGCGTGCGCCAGCCGGGCCAGCGCATCCTGCGAACACACCATGCACAGGGACAGGCCATGAAACGCTCAAACGGATGGTTGTTGTTGCTGGTACTACTGCCCGCCGCGGGGCTGGCACAGTTAAAACCGCCGCCGCCGCCCACCGCGATCCGGCCTGTGCAGTTGCCATCGCCGCCACCGTCGCCGCCCAAGGCCGAGGACCGCAGCCAGAAGGCCGAGAACGAGCGCGTGCGCGAGCAGTTGCAAAAGCCCGCATTGCGTACCCGGCCTGCCAGCAAGCCCACCCCGATCGTGCAACCAACCACGGTGCGGCCGGTGTACGACAGCAACGGCCAGCCGGCAAATCACCTGCAGCAGACCAGCCCCAACCGGGTGTTGGACACCCGCACCAACCGCTATTACGACACGGTGCCCAGCGGCACCGGCCAGCGTGTGGTGCCGCCGCCGACGGGCAAGAAGTGAGTGGATGCCAGAAGTGATGAACGAGGATGAGCAGTTGTGCTGCTCACTCACTTCTCACTCCTCCTCTCTCACCTCTGGCTGTTCAGTCTTCGATGGGAAGGCAGAGGGTTTCCTTCACCTCTTCCATCACGATGTAGCTCTTGGATTCGCGCACGTGCGGCAGGGTGAGCAAGGTGCTGCCCAGCAGCTTGCGATAGGAGGCCATTTCGTTGATGCGGGCCTTGAGCAGGTAGTCGAAATCGCCGGACATCAGGTGGCATTCCAGCACGTTGGGCAGCTTCAGCGCAGCGCGGCGGAACTCCTCGAAGATGTCGCCGGATTTGTACGCCAGGCTGATCTGCACGAACACCAGCAGCCCCGCTTTGACGTACTGCGGGTCCAGCCGTGCGTAGTAGCCGGTGATTAAGCCTTCACGCTCCAACCGGCGCACGCGCTCGGTGCAGGGCGTGGTGGAGAGGCCCACGCGCTCGCCCAGTTCGGTGAAGGAAATGCGTCCTTCCTGCTGCAGGATGCGCAGGATCCTGCGGTCGATTTTGTCCAGTTCGCGGCTGCGGGCGGCCATGGCGCTCTGCTTTTGATGAACGAAACGGCAAATTACCCTGTATCAGTGCTTCATTACAGCGATAAACACTGCTCAAGGCTGAATATACTGCGCCGTTTCCAGTCTCTGGCCGTCCTGGCGCAGGGAATGATGGGGTCAGGAGAAGACAATGCGAGTTCTCGTGCTCGGCGCCGGCGTAATCGGCACGACCAGCGCTTGGTATCTGCGGCAGGCCGGTTATGACGTCACCGTTGTGGACCGCCAGCCTGCACCGGCGCTGGAGACCAGCTTCGCCAATGCCGGCCAGCTGTCGTTCGGCTACACCTCGCCATGGGCCGCACCGGGCGTGCCGTTCAAGGCCATCAAGTGGCTGTTCGAGGAACACGCACCGCTGGCCATCCGCCCCACCGGCGATCTCAACCAGTACCGCTGGCTGTGGCAGATGCTGCGCAACTGCACCTCGGCCCGCTATGCGGTGAACAAGGCACGCATGGTGCGCGTGTCTGACTACAGCCGCGACTGCATCAACGCGCTGCGTGAGTCCACCGGCATCGACTACGAGGGCCGCCAGCTCGGAACCACGCAGCTGTTCCGCACCCAGCAGCAGCTGGACGCCGCCGCGCAGGACATCGAAGTGCTGCGCCAGTACGGCGTGCCGTATGAAGTGCTGGACCGTCAGGGCATCGCCCGGGTCGAGCCGGCGCTGGCCGGCAAGACCGACATGCTGGTCGGCGCGCTGCGCCTGCCCGAGGACCAGACCGGCGACTGCCAACTGTTCACCGACAAACTTGCTGCATTGGCGGCAGAAGCCGGTGTCGAGTTCCGTTTCGACCAGGCTATCGCTTCAATCGAGCGTGACGGCGACCGCATCACCGGCGTGCGCATCAACGGCAAGCTGGAAACCGCCGACCACTATGTGCTGGCGCTGGGCAGCTACTCGCCGCAGTTGCTGGCACCGCTGGGCATGCAACTGCCGGTGTATCCGCTGAAGGGTTATTCGCTGACGCTGCCGATCACCAATGGCGCCATGGCGCCCAACTCGACCATCCTGGACGAGAGCTACAAGATCGCCGTCACCCGTTTTGAGGACCGCATCCGCGTCGGCGGCATGGCCGAAGTGGCGGGCTTTGATCTGTCGCTGGAGCCGCGTCGCCGTGCCACGCTGGAAAAAGTGGTCAACGATCTGTATCCGGACGGCGGTGATCTGTCCAAGGCTGTCTTCTGGACCGGCCTGCGCCCGGCCACGCCGGACGGCACGCCGGTGATCGGCGCCACGCCGTACCGCAACCTGTTCCTCAACACCGGCCACGGCACCTTGGGTTGGACCATGGCCGCCGGCTCGGGCCGTTACCTGGCCGACCTGATGAGCGGCAAGGAGCCGCAGATCAGCAGCGAGGGCTTGGACATCTTCCGTTACGGCAAGGGGCGGCACTGATGCGCCCGGCACAAGCGCTGATCGACCTGGAGGCACTGCGCCACAACTACCAGTTGGCCCGCCAATTGGGCGGTGGCAAGGCGCTGGCCATCATCAAGGCCGATGCCTACGGCCACGGTGCGGTGAACTGCGCGCGCGCGCTGCAGGATCACGCCGATGGTTTCGGCGTGGCCTGCATCGAAGAGGCATTGGAGCTGCGCCAAGCCGGCATTCGTGGGCCGATTCTGCTGATGGAAGGCTTCTTCGACGCGGCCGAACTGCCGCTGATCGTCGAGCACGATCTGTGGACGGTGGTGTCGGCGCCGTGGCAGTTGGAAGCGGTGGAAGCCTTCAAGACCAGTGCCACGCTGCGCATCTGGTTGAAGCTGGACAGCGGCATGCACCGGCTGGGTTTGTCGTGCGATGAATTCCGCGATGCGCACGCGCGTCTGTCGGCGCTGACGCATGTTGGCCCGTTGGTGATGATGAGCCACTTCGCGCGCGCCGATGAGCTGGACAGCGACCGCACCGGCGAGCAGTTGGACATGTTTACGCGCGCCATCGAAGGTCTGGAGGGCGAAACCAGCCTGTGCAATTCACCGGCGCTGTTGGGCTGGCCACACGTACGTAGCGATTGGGTACGTCCGGGCCTGATGTTGTACGGCGCCGACCCGCTATATCCGCAGCCCAGCCCGCACGCCGCGCAGCTGCGCCCGGTGATGACGCTGCAGTCGCGGATCATCGCCGTGCGCGAGTTGGCCGTGGGCGAACCATTGGGCTACGGCGCACGTTTTGTCGCCGACAAACCGACCCGCGTCGGCGTGGTGGCGATGGGCTATGCCGACGGCTATCCGCAGTTCGCGCCCAACGGGACGCCGGTGTTGATTGATGGTGTGCCGGGCCAGTTGATTGGTCGCGTGTCGATGGACATGCTCACCGTGGATCTGACCGACCACCCGCAGGCCGCGCGCGGCAGCATCGTGCAGTTGTGGGGCAATGCACCGACGATTTCGGAATTGGCACCGCGCTGCAACACCAGCGCCTACCGGTTGCCGTGCAGCCTCAAGCGCACACCACGCGTGTATCTGTCCGAGTAGCAGAAAGGGCCGCATTGCGGCCCTTTCCTTTGGACAGTTTCAACTGTTTCAACGTGCAGCCTGCACGCCGCATTGCCATGTATCACCGGCTGGCGGTGCGTTCCGGACGGAGTTCGCGGCGCACCCAATCATCAAGCAGGCGTTTTTCATAACGCAGCGGGTCGGTGTTGTTGGGCATTGCGTTGTTGAACAGATAGCCGGTGTCGGACAGCTTGCGCTCGCCCTGTTCGATCACCTGGCCGTTGGCATCGGTCAACGTAAACTGCAACGCGATACGCGGCGGGTAGATGTCGCGCATGAAACGCACGTCGTTGAAATTGGGGCCATGCCACGGTTCGTAGTCACCGGCGCGCTTGATGTCGGTGATGGTGACCTCCAGTTTCTGGCCTTCGGGCAACTGCTTGTCGGCCTGCTTGCGCAGGTGCTCGGCCAGCGTCTCCACCCAGTCGCCACGCTGCGCTTCCCAACGGTTGCGGCTTTGGCGCAGTTCGGTGAACTGGGCAGGGTCGTTCCACTGTACCTGCACCGGTCCATCTACAGCCAACGCGCGCGGGGCTTGCGGGTCGGTGACGTTTCGCGGCTTGGCGTCGGCGTTGCCGCTGCCAAGAGCCAGCAGGCAGGCCAAGGCAAGTCCAGTCACGGTAAGGGTTTTCATGACGAACTCCTGATAGCTTGGATGTTTTGACAGTGTGGGGCCGCCAGCTGTACAGGGCAATGAACAGCGTCCGCGACAGCAGTGTGAAGTTGCGTGATGGTTCATCATCACGCCATGTAAATCGCTTCCTGCCCAGAATTTCCCCCCACGTTGAACACTTTCCCTGCAGCTTCATACGATGCCTCTGCTCAATAGCGAACCACCGCTGGCCCTGGCCGTCATGGCCGAAGAACATCAAAGCAACCCGTCCTTGTACCGGGAAGTTTTCGATGCCGTGGGCTCGGGTTTCTGTGTGATCGAGATGGTGTTCGAGGAAGGCCGGCCGGTGGATTTCATCTACCGCAAAGTCAATGCCGCCTTCGAGCGCATCACCGGGCTGGAAGCGGTGATGGGGCGGGGCGCGCTCGAAGTGCTGCCCGGGCTGGATGACTATTGGTTCCGTGTGCTGGGGCGTGTGGCCTGCGAAGGCATTACCGCCCAGTTCGAGCATGAGGTGCCGCAGCTTGGGCGTTGGTACTCGGTGGAGGCGGTGCGCGTTGGCGCGCCGGAAAAACGGCAGGTGGGCGTACTGCTGTTTGATATCTCCGCACGCAAGCGTATTGAAACCGACCTTGCCGAAAGCGAGGCGCGTTTCAGCGCATTGGCCGATGGCCTGCCGATGCCGGTATGGGTGCTGGATGACCTGGGCCACGTGCGTTTTGCCAATACCGCATTCACCACGTTTTTCGGCATTGCCCAAGACAGTGAGCTGGGACCGCGTTGGTGGCGCAAGTTGCTGCATCCCGATGAGCTGGCGCCGTTTGAGTACGAATTGAAAGCGGCCTTGTCAGGGCGCCGTGAGCTGCATATCAACGTGCGGGTGCGCCGCCACGATGCGCAGTGGCGCTGGTTGGAAATGAACGCCGTGCCGCGCTTCTCGCACGATGGCCGCTTCATCGGTCTTGCCGGCAGCAGCCCGGACATCACCGATCGCCGCGAGATTGAAATGGCGCGTGAAGAGTTGCTCGACGCCGAGCGCGCCGCGCGCAATACCGCCGAAGGCATGGCGCGGATGAAGGACGAGTTTCTTGCCACGTTGTCGCATGAACTGCGCACACCGCTGACCACCATCCTTGGCTGGAGCGAATTGCTGCTGCAGCGTATGGAAGGCGACCACCCCATGCGTCGCGGCATGGAAGTGATTGCCAGCAGCGCCATCACCCAGAAAAACCTGATGTCGGACATGCTCGACCTGAGCAGCATGCTGCTGGGCAAGGTGCAGCTGGAAGTGGAAGTGTTGAACCTGGCCGACGAAGTTCGCGAAGCCGTGCGCGCGCAGGAGCTGGTGGCCGAAGGCAAGGCACAGGCGTTGCGCGTGACCACGCCGGACAAGCCCTGTCCGGTGCTGGGCGACGCCACGCGCCTGCGGCAGGTGCTTTCCAATCTATTGTCCAACGCCATCAAGTTCACCCCCGTTGACGGCCATATCGACGTGGAGTTGTGGAAGGACGACGGCGACTACGTGGTGCAGGTGCACGACGACGGTGATGGCATTGCGGCGGAGTTTCTGGAACATCTGTTCAGCCGTTTCAGCCAAGCCGATGGCACCACCACGCGCCGTTACGGCGGGCTGGGTTTAGGCCTGGCGATCGTGCAGCAGTTGACCGAGCTGCATGGCGGCACGGTGTCGGCCGACAGTGCCGGTGCCGGCCGTGGTGCCACCTTCCGCGTGCGCCTGCCCGAGTTCCATGTGCAGACGGCCGTGGGCCGCCCGCGCCGCAAAGTGCAGCATGGGGGCATCGGCGACCAGGTGGTGGCAGCCAACACATTGCACGGCGTGCGCATCCTGGCGGTGGAAGATCAGCCGGACATGCTGGGTTACATGCGCCGCGTGCTGGAAGAACAGGGCGCCTCGGTGGTGACCTCGGCCACGGCAGCCGAAGCGCTGGAACTGCTGGACCTGCGCGGACATACCGCCTTTGACGTATTGATCAGCGACATCGGCATGCCGGGCATGGATGGCTACGGGCTGGTACACACCCTGCGCGAGACCATGGGTGTACTTGGAGATGAATTACCCGCCGTTGCGGTGACCGCACTGGCCCGGGCCGATGACCGCCGACGTGCGTTTTCTGCCGGTTTTCAGGGGCATGTAGCCAAACCCTATAGCGTGGCCCAGCTGGTAGGCGCCATTCGCGACGCGCGACTGCCGTGAGTTTCTTTGCATGAAGTTCACGCGCGGCGGGGTTAGTGTGACCACGGTCACCTGTGGACGCCGTCATGGCCCAGTACGCGCCCCATGTCTACACCGATCCGATGACGATCGCGCTGCTTGAAACCCTGGCGGGTGAACTGCCGGTGCGCGCGCGCGTGCTGTTGGTATTGGACGACGGAGCCCGCGTTGCCGGCACGGTGGCGGTGCGTCCAGTGCTTGAGCATTTTGCCGACCATGACGAATGCACCGGCGTGAACGCCACAGTGCGGCTGGACGATCTGGTCCGTATTTCGCAGCAGCACATGCTGTGGCTGGACAGCGTGCGCCAGGTGCTGCGGCTGCCGGTGGTTGAAGCCTCGTAACCGCTGGCCGCGACATGCCTGGGGCGGTCGGGGTGTTGATGGAGCACGTGCCGGGCTCCCGCGCCCGTGAAGGCGTACTCCCGGTGCCGTGTGAAGGCCCGCTCCTGCCGTTTCAGCCCGGTACGGGCCCGGTCACGGCCACCCCGGTAGAATGGGCGCCCCGTTAGAACAAGTATCGGCATGCCCGCTCCGTACGACGCCCCGCTGGAAACCCTGTTCCTTCCCTTCTCCAACTCCAACCTGCGCTGGCCGCAGGGGCAGGTGTTGTTCCTGCGTGCCCGCGATGGTTGGCCGCTGGGCGAGCATGCCGTGTCCTCGCAGCTGGTCTGCGCGCAGAGCTTCCGGCCCTTTGCCGAGGCGCTGGAGCGCAGTGGCTGGGAGGTGCGCAGCGAGCAGGTGCTGGAGGAATCCAAGGAGCGCTACCCGCTGGTGCTGGTGCTGCCGCCGCGTCAACGTGACGAAGCCCGCGCACTGTTTGCCCGTGCCCTGGAAATGGTGGCGCCGGGCGGCCAGATCGTGGCCTGCCAGTCCAACAACGAAGGCGCACGTTCCGGCGAAGGCGACCTGCAGCAGTTGGCGGGGCTGGGCGGCAAGTTGACCAAAAACCATTGCCGCACCTATTGGACCGGCCCGCTGGACGGCAGCCATGACGAAGCTCTGCGCAAGCGTTGGGCCGCGCTGGACGCCTCGCGGCCCATCCTGGATGGGCGCTTCCACAGCCGCCCCGGCGTGTTTGCCTGGGACCGTATCGACCCGGCTTCGGCGCTGCTGGTCGAACAATTGCCGACCACCCTGGCCGGCCGTGGCGCCGATCTGGGCGCTGGCTGGGGCTATCTGTCGGCCGAAGTGCTGGCGCGCTGCCCGCAGGTGACCGCGTTGGATCTGTACGAAGCCGAGTCGCGCGCGCTGGCATTGGCCCGCCGCAATCTGGCCGGCAGCACCGCGCAGCTGGGCTTCCGTTGGCAGGACGTCACCGCCGGCATTGATGGCCGCTATGACTTCATCGTCTCCAACCCGCCGTTCCACACCCCGGCCCGCGAAGACCGCCCGGACATCGGCCGCCGCTTCATTGCCGTGGCTGCTGAGGCACTGCGCCCGGGCGGGCAGTTGTTCATGGTTGCCAACCGCCACCTCCCGTACGAGCAGATTCTCAATGAGAGCTTCGGCAAGGTGCATGTGGCTGCCGAGCGTGATGGCTTCAAGGTCATCGTCGGCACCCGTGGGGGGCGTGCATGAGGCTGGTCAAGCTCATCGCCAACCTTGGCTATGGCAGCCGCAAGCAGGTGCAGCAGATGTTCCGCGAGGGCCTGATCACCGATGCCGATGGCGAGGTGCTGTACGCCGATGACAAGGTCGAGCATGACGCCATCCGCGTGGAAGGCGGGCCGCTGGATCCGGCCGCCGGCATGATTCTGATGCTGCACAAGCCGGCCGGTTACACCTGCTCCACCAAGGACCAGGGCCGGTTGATCTATGACCTGCTGCCGCCGCGTTTCCGCGAGCGTGCGCCGGTGCTGTCCACCGTGGGCCGGCTGGACCGCGATACCAGCGGCCTGTTGCTGCTCACCGACGACGGCGCCCTGCTGCATCGGATCATTTCGCCCAAATCCAAGCTGTCCAAGGTCTACGAGGCCGAGCTGGCGCAGGATTTGAATGGCAATGAAGCTGCGTTGTTCGCCAGCGGCACCTTGTTGCTGGAGTCGGAAAAAACCCCGCTGTTGCCGGCCGAACTGAAGGTGCACGATGCGCGTCATGCGCAGCTGGTGCTGCACGAAGGCCGCTATCACCAGGTACGACGCATGTTCGCTGCCACCGGCAACCGTGTGGCCGCATTGCATCGCAGCCACATCGGCGGGCTTGGGCTGGGCGGCCTGGAAGAAGGCCAATGGCGGATGTTGGACGCCACGGATCTGGATACCCTGTTCGGCACATGACCACTCTCCCAGCACTCCCGTTTCTGCCCGACGCCGTCGTCTTCGACATGGACGGTTTGATGATCGACAGCGAGCGCGTGTCGGTGGCGTGCTGGAGCCAGGCCGCCGAAGAATTCGGCTTGGCCTTGGAGCGCTCGTTCTTCTTGGGCATGGTCGGCTTTGGCGACCGCGATTGCCGCGCGATGCTGCGTCACCACCTGCGCGACGAGGCGTTGATTGATGCAATGAGTGAGCGTTGCCACCTGCTGTACGACGAGCGCACCCGTGCAGGCTTGCCGTTGCGGCCGGGCATTGTCGAGTTGCTGGAGCTGCTCAAAACGCACGGCATTCCGCGCGCGGTAGCCACCTCCACGCGGCAGCCGCGTGCCGACCACAAGTTGGAAGCGGCGGGTCTGTTGCCGTACTTCCATGCGGTGGTCACCAGTAGCGATGTTTCGCAGCCCAAACCTGCGCCGGAAATCTACCTGCTGGCCGCGCAGCGTTTGGGGCATGCACCGGCGCGGTGTCTGGCGTTGGAAGATTCACCGGCCGGCATCCGTGCGGCCTTGGGCGCGGGCATGACCGCCATCCAGGTGCCGGACTTGGTGCACCCGGACGACACCGTGCGTGCGCTCGGCCACCGCATTGCCGGCTCGCTGCATGACGTGCGGCAGCTGCTGTTGCCGATGTTGAACAACGCAGAAATTGCCGCGCTGTAAGCGGCAAAAAAGCCGCTTGCGGTGCTGTCTGCATGAGCACGCTCTCCCGTTGAGCGGGTGAGTGGACCGCAGGCGACAAACCCATCAATTGAACATTGCCGACCGCAACGCCATCAGCCATGACGTTGCGGTGCGTGCCGTGTATCAGCGCAGCGTCAGTGCGGCTTGTCGCCGGCCAGCAGCTTGTTCCAGCCATCCACGCCCAGCTTGTCGAGCGTTTCGATGTTGCGCTCGATGATCACGTCCGGGTCCGGGAACGCCGCCACCGCACGCTCCACGCTGTCTTCGCGCAACAGGTGAAGGATGGGGTAGGGCGCGCGGTTGGTGTAGTTGCTCACGTCATCGGGCGCGGCACCGGCGAACTGGTACTGCGGGTGGAAGCTGGCCACCTGCAGAATGCCCTGCAGATCCAGCGTTTCCACCGCCATGTCGGCGTTTTCCAGGAAGTCGTTGTAGTCCAGGAAATCGGTCAGCACGTCCGGGTGGATGATCAGCGTGGTGTCGATCTGTTCGGCCGAGGTGTCGCGCAGCAGCACCAGTTCTTCGATCAACTCTTCCAGCAGAGCTTCCGGCGTGCTGGCATCGCTGAGCACAAAGCGCACCTGCTGTTTGACGTACACCGCCTTGGCGAACGGGCACAGGTTCAAGCCGATCACGGCCTTCTCCAGCCAGTTCCGGGTGACGGCGATCGGGTCGGTGGCGGAGTGGACGGTGTCGTTCATGGCGGCCTTGCAGAAGATGCTGGGGAGGCGATTGTAGTGGCCGCGCGTCAGCCTTGTCGGTGAAGGCGCTTGGTGCTGTTCACGGATGGGACGCCGGATGCAGGCCGTATGGCTTCCGCCGCAAGGCTTGCGGGCAATCGTCGTGCACGGCCAATAGGCAGGCGGCGGTTTGCGGTGTCCAATGCAAGCACCCCACTCCAGGAGTTCAGCGCGATGGCGACACAGGTATTTCTTCCGGACGAGTTATGGTCGGGCAAGCAGTTCGATGGTCAATGGCATACGTCAGGTGAGTTGCGCGCAGTGGTCGAGCCGGCCACGGGTGCAGTTCTCGGCCAACTCGGCATGGCCGGGCCGGAACAGATTGAACGCGCGGCGATGATCGCCGCCGATGCGCAGCGTGGATGGGCTCAAGCGTCCTACGACAGCCGCGCACAGGTGCTGCGCCGTGCGGCTGCGTTGATGGAGACGCATGCCGATGAAATTTCCGGTTGGCTGGTGCGTGAAGGCGGCTCCACCCGTATGAAGGCCAACGCGGAAACAGCACTCAGCGTGCGTGCGCTGCACGAAGCCGCAGCGCTTCCGTCGCGCGCCGCTGGCGAGGTGCTGCCCTCAGAGCCGGGCCGCCTGAGCCTGGCGCGGCGGCGGCCACGGGGCGTGATCGGCGTCATTTCACCGTTCAACTTCCCGCTGTATTTGGCGGTGCGCGCGGTGGCGCCGGCGCTGGCATTGGGGAATGCGGTGGTGCTCAAGCCCGATCCGCGCACGGCAGTAGGCGGGGGCTTTGTGATCGCGCGGTTGTTTGAGCTGGCAGGCCTGCCGGAGGGCGTACTGCATGTGCTGGCAGGCGATGGCCCGGCCGGTGCCGCGCTGGTCAGCGACCCCAACATCGCCATGATCCAGTTCACCGGTTCCACCGCCGCCGGACGCAAGGTGGGCGAGGCGGCGGGCCGGCATCTGAAGAAAGTGTCGCTGGAACTGGGCGGCAAGAATTCGCTGCTGGTATTGGACGACGCCGACGTTGGCCTGGCCGTGCGCAACGCCATCTGGGGCAGTTATCTGCATCAGGGACAGATATGCATGGCAACCGGGCGGATTCTGGTGCAGCGGGGCATTTACGACCGTTTCCTGGAGCAGCTCGTTGCCAAGGCCAAGGGATTGAAGGCCGGTGATCCGGCGCGTGAGGACGTTGCTCTGGGGCCGCTGATCAATGCCCAGCAGCGAGACCACACCACGCGCATCGTCACCGAGGCCATGGCCGCGGGTGCCGTGCTTGCCGCAGGTGGCAGTCACCGCGAGCTGTTCTTCGAGGCGACCGTGCTGGCGGACGTAGGCCGCGACAACCCGGCATTTCACGAAGAGATCTTCGGGCCGGTGGCGGTGGTGGTGCCCTTCGACACCGATGAAGAGGCGGTGTCGCTGGCCAATGACTCCGACTACGGACTGGCGATGGGCATCATTTCCCGCGATGTCGGGCGAGCGCTGCGGCTGGGTGAGCAGTTGCATACCGGGCTGCTGCATATCAACGACCAGACGGTCATTGATGAGGCACTCAACCCATTTGGTGGGGTAGGGGCGTCGGGCAATGGCTCCAGCATCGGTGGGCCCGCCAACATCGATGAGTTCACCCGGTGGCAGTGGCTGACCATCAAAGGGCAGGCGCCGGCCTACCCGATGTGAGCCAGCAACCGTGCGCCGCGATGGTGACGCCGCAAGAGGCGTTCACCGCACAGTGAGAGCGACTGTACCCTGAAGAGATCCTCACGAACCCCCTGCTACGCTTTGAAACCAAGGCTGCTGGCCTCAGCACGGCGTACCCCTCACAGGGTGCTCAAGCCATCGTTGAAAACACAGGACTAAAGTGAGGACGGACGTTGTGGAGTGCGAACCATGAATGAGGCCAACTGGGCATACCAGCAGCAATTGGGTCAGGCGCGAAAAATATTCGCCGAAGGTGGCCCCGTACCGGATCATCTGCTGGCACCACCGGTGCTGCGCTCATGGGAACGCTTGCGGGCAGCCGGCGTGGTGCAGCATGAAACGCCGGATTTCGAGGAGGAGTGGGCGCGGCGACCGGCGCTTGAAGACAGCGGTGATCGTCGTTTTGCACGCCACGCTCAACACGAGCTGGATCAGTTGTGGGGGGCATTTGGTGGCCGCAACTGGTCGATGCTCTGCATCAACAGTGAAGGCACGGTCCTGGCTACGCGCGCGCATGAGTTGTGCGCCCGGCAGACGAAGCAAACCATACCGATAGGGGCGCGCCTGAGCGAGGTGAAGCTGGGCACCAATGCTCCCAGTTGCGTCATCGCGGAAAACGCACCGGTATTGCTGCGACAGAACGAGCACTACTTGGATTGCTACACCAGCATGTTCTGCTTGAGCGTGCCCCTACATGGGCCCGGTGGTGAGCTGCTGGGTGCGCTGGGCATCAGTGGTGCCGACGAGCGGGACCCGGACGTGCTGCTGGATTACCTGAAACAGGCCGCGCTATCCATCGAGAGCCACCAGATGCAGGATTTCCGCTCCTGTCACCTGCTCGCCTTGCAATACGACGGACGTCTGTTGAACACGCCTTTGCAGGGCATGTTGGCGGTTGAAGAAGATGGCAGCATCCGTGAAGCCAACCGCACCGCGCGCAGATTGCTGGGCTTGCCCAACACCGGCGCGTTACCCGTGGTGACGCTGCGCGATGTGTTTGCAGAGGCCAATGTGCATCAGCGGCGGCGTCTGCTGCAGAGTGGGCCGGCCCGGCGGATACGGCTGTCCGAAAGCAGCGCCTTGCAGGTTCAGCACATGCGTGGCCCGGTGTCGGCACGTGGCAGCACGGCCATTCCGCTGTCGGCGATGGATGCTTCCCATATGTCTTTGCGGGCGCAGGGCGTGCATGCGGTGCATGAGGCAATGGCAAGCCATCACGGCAATGTCAGTGCGGCGGCGCGCATGCTGGGTATTTCGCGCACCACGCTGTACCGCAAGCTGCAGCAGAGCGACTGACTCCGCTGCAGCACTGGATCAGTCGCGGAAGTTGTCGAACTGCAACGGCTGCTCGAACTCACTTTTCTTCAACAGCGCCATGACTTCCTGCAGGTCATCGCGCTTTTTGCCGTTGACGCGCAGCTTGTCGCCGTTGATCTGGGTGTCGACCTTGATCTTGGCTTCCTTGATCTTGGCGGCGATCTGCTTGGCCAGCTTCTGCTCGATGCCCTGCTTGACGCTCACCTGCTGGCGCGCGCCGCCCAGGTTGGTTTCGATGTCGCCAAATTCCATGCAGCGGAAATCGATGTTCCGTGCGGCCAGACGCAGGCGCAGGATGTCGGCCATCTGCTTGAGCTGGAAGTCGGTGGGTGCGCTGAGCTTGATCAGCTTCTCGTCTTCCAGGTTGAACTTGGCATCCACGCCCTTGAAATCGAAGCGGGTGGACAGCTCACGGTTGGCTTGGTCCAAGGCATTGGCCAACTCGTGCTTGTCGACTTCGGATACAACGTCAAAGGAAGGCATGGGCCTGCTCCAATCAATGAAAACAGCCTCCATTCTAGGCGATCAGGGCGCAGGCCTCAGCCTTGGGCTGCCTCGGGGGAATGGCAAAGCAGCGTCGCCCGCAGGGGCGAGGTGGAGGCGGAAGGGGTTGAGCATCTTCCCCGCGGCAACGCTACGGCAGCTTGGCCGGCTGCTTCAAACCTGACGTGACGCCGTCCTTTCAGGGGTAATGCGGCGGTTCTGTCGAAACGGGCGGCGGCGAGCACCGCACGCGCCAGCAGGGAGGGCCATGCCGCCGCTCTGTAGCGGTAGTGTCTTGAACCCCGCGCTGAACATCGCGCGTGCTGCGGGGATATCCGCAAACCGGGTGACAGCGGATAATCGCCGCCATGTCTGTGACCAAATCCCCTGCGCGTGCCATCGTCTGGATGTTGGCAGCTGTCGCCTTCTTTTCGCTGATGGATGCCGGCATGAAGATGCTGGCCGAAAGCTACCCCACCTTGCAGGTCACCATGTTGCGTGGCGCGGCGTCGTTGCCGTTCGTGCTGGTGTGGGTACTGGCCTCGGCCGGCCCGCGTTCCATCATCCCGGTGCGCTGGGGCCTGCATCTGCTGCGCGGCGTGCTGGGCATGGTGATGATCGGCTGCTTTGTCTACGCGCTGCGCACACTGCCGCTGTCCACCGCCTACACCATCTATTTTGTGGCGCCGCTGCTGGTGGCGGCGTTGTCGGTGCCGTTGCTGGGTGAGCACGTTGGGCCGCGGCGCTGGATTGCCATCGGGATTGGCCTGATCGGCGTGCTGGTGGTGCTGCGGCCCGGCGTGGACGGGTTGATCTCGTTCCCCGGCCTGATGGTGCTGCTGGCGGCTACCGCCTATGCCATCGCTGCGGTCACGGTGAGCCTGCTCACCCGCACTGACACGCCGCAATCGATGGTGGTGTGGTTTCTGCTGATCATGGCAATCGGCGCCGGCCTCATGGCCTGGCCGGAATGGCGACCGCTGCAATGGAAGCATGCCGCGCTGATCGCCGGCATGGGCCTGGCCGGTGCGCTGGGGCAGATCGCGCTTACCCGGGCGTTCCAGCTGGGGCAGGCATCGATGATCGCGCCGCTGGAGTACACCGGCCTGGTCTGGGTGATCGGCTGGGATCTGCTGCTGTGGGACAAGCTGCCGGACCGCTGGACCTGGGCGGGCGCGGCCATCATCGTCGCGAGCGGCCTGTATCTGTTGCACCGCGAGCGGGTGCAACGCGCCAAGCGGCCGGACCAGGTTGACCATCCCTGAGCGTTCCGGGGTGCAAATCTTAGAACCAAAAGGAATAAGATTCGCCGGAGCAGCACGCGCGCTGGAGGGCCGGCGCTGCTAGGCTGCACGCCCTCCATTCTGTCCCCTCCGGTTGCCCTGGCAGTGATTGCGTTCCAGAACCTGCAGAAGTCCTACGCCGTTGACGGCCGCGCGGTTACCGCGCTGCATCCGCTTGACCTGCAGATCAGGGCTGGCGAAGTGTTCGGCATCATCGGCCATTCCGGCGCGGGTAAATCCACGCTGATCCGCCTGATCAACCGCCTGGAAGAGCCCAGCGGCGGCCGCGTACTGATCGACGGGCAGGATGCCACCGCGTTGGATGCAGACGGCCTGCGCGCGCTGCGCCGTCGCATCGGCATGATCTTCCAGCACTTCAACCTGCTGTCGGCACGCACGGTGGCCGGCAATGTGGCGTTCCCGCTGGAGCTGGCCGGCACACCCCGCGCCGAGATCGACGCGCGTGTGGCCGAGCTGCTGCGTACCGTCGGCCTGCAGGAGCATGCGAGCAAATACCCGGCGCAGTTGTCCGGTGGTCAGAAGCAGCGTGTGGGCATTGCCCGTGCGTTGGCCACGCGCCCACAGATTCTGCTGTGCGACGAAGCCACCAGTGCGTTGGACCCTCAGACCACCGCCTCGGTGCTGTCGCTGCTGGGCAAGATCAACCGCGAGCTGGGCCTGACCATTGTGCTGATCACCCACGAGATGGATGTGATCCGTCGCGTCTGCGACCGCGTTGCGGTGCTTGATGCCGGCCACCTGGTCGAAATGGGCCCGGTGACGGAGGTGTTCCTGCATCCGCAGCACGCCACCACGCGGCGCTTTGTGTCCGAATCCGAGCATGTGGACGAGGGCGAACAGCAGCAGAGTTACGCCGCCGTGGGCGGGCGCATCATGCGCCTGACCTTCATTGGTGAAGGCACCTATGAGCCGCTGCTGGGCCGCATCGCCCGCGACACCGGCGTGGACTACAACATCCTGTCCGGGCGCATCGACCGCATCAAGGACACCCCCTATGGCCAGCTCACCGTTGCGCTGGTAGGCGGCGACCAGGGCGCCGCACAGGCCGCCTTCGTCGCAGCCGGGGTCCATGTAGAGGAGCTGCACCGATGATGCTTGCCACCGCAGGCGGTTTTTTCCGTCACCTGGATGCCGGCAAATGGGCCGACATCGGCCAGGCCACCCTCGACACGCTGCTGATGCTGGCCGGCTCGCTGCCGCTGACCATGGCCATTGGTTTGCCACTGGGCGTGTTGTTGTTCCTCACCGGCTCGCCGCAGCTGCACCGCAAGCCGGTGGTCTACGGCGTGCTGGCATTGGTGGTGAACCTGCTGCGCTCGGTGCCCTTCATCATTTTGATGATCGTGTTGATCCCGGTGACATTGGGCCTGATGGGCACCTCGCTGGGCGTGCGCGGCGCGATCCTGCCGCTGGTGGTGGGCGCGGCGCCGTTCTACGCACGCTTGGTGGAAACCGCGCTGCGTGAAGTGGACCGTGGCGTCATCGAAGCCAGCCAAGCCATGGGCGCGACAACACGCCAGCTCGTTTTCAAAGTGCTGTTGCCCGAAGCGCGGCCGGGCCTGATTGCTGGTGCCACCGTCACCACCATCGCGCTGATCGGCTTCACCGCGATGGGCGGCGCCATTGGTTCCGGCGGCCTGGGTGACCTGGCCTTCCGCGACGGTTACCAACGTTCGCACACCGATGTGGCGCTGGTCACGGTGGTCCTGTTGCTGGTGTTGGTACAGGTGCTGCAGATGCTGGGCGACCGCTTGGTCACGCACTACACCCGCAAGTAAGCCTCAGCCCGCCGTGCAGTCTCTGCACGGTGGGCCTGTTACGGTACCCCGTCCGTCCTTCCCCACAGGATTCTGATCCCCATGAACAAGCTGCTCGCTCTTCCCTTGTTTGCCGCCGCGCTGGCGCTGTCGGCCTGCGGCAAACAGGCTGCCGATGACTCCAAGTTGGTGGTGGCTGCAACCGCGGTGCCGCACGCTGAGATTCTGGCGGTGGTCAAGCCGCTGCTGGCGAAGGAGGGCATCACGTTGGACGTGCGCGTGTTCAACGACTACGTGCAGCCCAACGATCAGTTGGTGCAGAAGCAGGTGGACGCCAATTACTTCCAGACCGAGCCTTACCTCGACGCCTACAACCGCGACCGCAAGACCGCGCTGGTCACTGTCACCGGCGTGCATATCGAGCCGTTTGGTGCGTACTCGCGCCGCATCAAATCGCTGGGCGAGCTGGCCAACGGCGCTGACGTGGTCATCCCCAACGACCCGAGCAACAACAGCCGCGCGCTGATCCTGTTGGACAAGGCCGGCGTGATCAAGCTCAAGGACGCCAGCAATGCGCTGTCCACCCAGCGCGACATTGTCGAGAACCCCAAGCAGCTCAAGTTCCGCGAGCTGGATTCGGCAATGCTGCCGCGCGTGCTGGACCAGGTGGATCTGGCCCTGATCAACACCAACTACGCGCTGGATGCCGGGCTCAACCCCACCAAGGATGCGCTGGCCATCGAGAGCAGCGATTCGCCGTATGTGAACTTCCTGGTGGCGCGGACCGACAACAAGGACGACGCCCGCGTACAGAAGCTGGCCAAGGCACTCACAAGCCCGGAAGTGAAGGCTTTCATCGAGCAGAAATACAAAGGCGCGGTATTGCCTGCGTTCTGAATTGGCTGCTTGCCTGATTGACGGCAGCCACCGCAGCGGAGCGCTTTTTGTTAGCTGAACGGAAGAAAATCCGTGTAACGAAAGCGTAACCGGGGTTGCGGATAATCACACCCAGCAGCCCGGTTCTCTCTCTCCCCCGACGCTGTGAAGAAGCCCGGCCTTGAGCCGGGCTTTTCTTTGCCTGCGCCCGGCGCGGCACCGGGGCTCTCCGTTTCATCGATCGACAGAAGCGTCATGCGGGACAGCGGATAGCTGCACGGTGATTGTTTCCGTGCCACCGAGAAACAGATCAGCTAGCAGTTGGGCTTTGCGGCCTGCCTCGCACATGCGCATGGCGACGCTCTTGCGCACCGTTGCTGTGCGTGGACGCGCAAGGGCCATGGCTGAGGTCGTTGAAGGTCGGCGCACTGCTTTGAGGCTCGGTGATGCTTGGCCTGCTCAGTGACGTATAAAAAACGCCGGCGATGCCGGCGTTTTTACGTTGGGAGTTTGGAGCCCGTATCCCAGTGCCTTCGGTTGCGGCGAAGGCGCCAGGAGGGCATCGAATCAATGATTCGCAAATTCCCGTTGAGCCCCTGCGGCAGCACAAGGGCCGGGTCGCGGAGCGGGGGGAGGCGTTGGCAGGCGAATAGCGACGTTCAGCTCATGGACGCACGGTGTTGGAGATCACTTCCACCCAATAGCCGTCCGGGTCTTTGATGAAGGCCAGGTTCTTCATGCGGCCATCGCTCAGGCGCTTCTGGAACGGCACGTTGAGTTCCTCAAAGCGCGCGCATGCTGCCTCGATGTCCGGCACCGATACGCACAGGTGGCCAAAGCCGCGTGGGTCGCTGTTGCCATCGTGGTAGACCGCGCCGTCCTGCGTCTCGGTACCGTGGTTGTGGGTGAGTTCCAGCACGCCGGGGATGCCGGCCATCCACAACCGGCGCGCGCCGTCCTCGGCAGGCACCTGCGTGCCAGCGGGCACGTAGGCCAGGAAGTACAGGCTGAACTCTGCTTCCGGGAAATCACGCTGGTCGATCAGCTGGAAGCCCAGCACGCGGGTGTAGAAATCCAACGACGCGGTGATGTCCTTGACCCGCAGCATGGTGTGGTTGAACACGAAGCCGTGGGTTTCGGCGGGCACCTGGGCGGCAACGCCGGGCTGATTTTGAAGACTCATCGGTAACGTCCTGTTGCAGTGGAGGGGAGGGGAAAACGGAGTGAAAGCCAAGCTTGCGAGCGTTGCGTCGAGGGTAGGGCAAGTCGCAAAAAAAGTTGCGCTTGAAAGCACTTGTCCAGTGGATACCGCAGCTTGTTTGCATCAACAGAAAAAACCATCAATGGCATACCTGGGACTTCTTGGCGGCGACAGTTGCGCTGGCTATGCTGCGTTGCAGGATAGTCGTTGCTGCGTTGCCAAGAACTGAAGTGCGTGCTGTCGGCACTTGAATGGGGCAAAGACGACGCTGGTACGGGGATGTATCGCCGCTGCACAGGACGTGCGGCAAGGGACGTTGCGCAGGGGAAACGTCAGGGGAGTTGACAGGCTTTCTCCAGACGCGTTATTCATTGTTTGTATATACAAATAAAGAGGGCCACGGGGACTCCCATGCCGTATCGTTTCTGGCTGCCATTGCTGCTGATCTGTGTGCTTGCCGCCGAAGGCGTGCTGGGTGCATGGCTGGGCGCGAGGATGGCCATGGAAACGGTAGCCAGCATGGCGACCATCACCGAGACCGACGCAACGCTGGACCCGGACTGCGAGCCGGTAAAGCCGCAGGCACTCCGCACTGCCCACAGTGACCACCAGCCCGGCAGCATGCCGCAGCAGCATCATGACGACTGCACCTGCGTGGACAGCATGGGCTGCGAGTGCGTCTGTGTGCTGGCCCTGTATCCGCCCACGTCAGTGGCGGCGTTTGCCGGCAGCCATCCCCGGCTGACACTTGATACCGCCCTGCCAGTGCTTGAGTTGCCCATGAGCAAACTCTCGCGGGTGTTCCGACCTCCCATCGCCTGACCTGTCGTTTCTGCGTCATCAGGACGTTGCAGTGCCCCCGTTTGCCGCACCGGCAGGCGGGCATCACCCAGAGACAGGTTCCCCAGCGGGAGAGAGAAATGTACGTGAAGTCCCATGCCTTGGCCGTGGCCATTGGCAGTGTGTTGTGTGTGGCCGCCACCAGCCAGATTGCAAACGCGCAGCAGGCACAGACCCCTGAAAGTGCGCGCACGCTCGATGCGGTGCAGGTCACCGGCAGTCACATCAAGCGCGCGCAGTTGTCCGGCGTCGGCCCGGTCAGCGTGGTGGATGCCGAGGCCATTGAGCGCTCCGGCGCCACCTCGGTTGAAACGCTGCTGCAGCGGCTGCCGGCATCGGCCGGCTTTGCCGGCAGCCAGAGCAATGCCTATTGGGCCGAGAACGGCTACGGCACCACCCAGGTCAACCTGCGTGGCCTGGGCATCAACCGCACCCTGGTGCTGCTCAACGGCAGGCGCATCGTCAATGGCGGTACCGGCGCCAACAGTTCGGTTGATCTGAACGTGATTCCGGTGTCGTTGATCGAGCGCGTTGAAGTACTCAAGGACGGCGCCTCGGCCATCTACGGTGCCGATGCGGTGGCCGGTGTGGTCAACATCATCACCAAGCAGGGCTTCGACGGTGCCGATGTGGCGGTGCGTTACGGCCAGACCAGCAAGGGCGACGGCGAAGAAAAATCCGTTGATTTCAGTTGGGGCATCACCGGCGAGCGCGGCTCGTTGATGACGGCGATCAACTACTACGACGGCGGCTCGGTCAACATGGCCACGCGCGCACCGTGCGGCCTGACGGAATCTGACGGCAAGCTGGTGTGTTCGGGCAGTTCCACTACGGTGGGCGGGCGCGCCTTGTTGGCCGATGGCAGCCGGGTCAACTTCAATCAGGTATTGGGCGGTGACGGAAACTTCTATGAGCCGTACTCGGCGGCAAAGCACAACTACAACGGTAACTCCACGCTCAATGCGGTAAACCCGATCGAGCGGCTGAGCTTCAGCGTGTTTGGTGACAGCCAGCTCAACGACAGCACCACCGCGTTCGTCGAGATGATGTACACCAACCGTCAATCAAAGCAGTTGGCCACCGCCGGCGCGTTGGGCGTGTACCGGCCGATCAACATCGCCGCCGACCATCCCACCAACCCCACCGGACAGGATCTGCTGCTGCAGCGCCGCCGCATTGAAGAAGCCGGCCCGCGTCATTTCTTCCAGGAAACCGACACCTATCGCGTGGTCGCGGGCCTGAAAGGGCAGTTGGGCACCGCGTGGGATTGGTCGGCCGCATTCAACTGGGGCCGCAACACCGGTGTGGATGGCTCGGACAATGTGGCCAATCTTGATCGTGTGGAACAGACGCTCAACCGCAGCGTGTGCAGTCCGGTACCGGGCGCGGCCATTCCATGTGGCGACTACCTGGGCTACGGCGATCTGAGCCAGGAAGTGCTGGACTACATTCTGTTCAACTCGCGCGACACCGGCGGCAACGAGCAGAAGAGCTTCACCGCCAACCTCAGCGGACAGATATTCGAACTGCCGGCTGGCTGGGTGGGCTTTGCGGCCGGTGTGGAAGTGCGCAAGGAACGTGGCTGGCGCAATCCCGATCCGCTCACGGTGTTGGGCATCGGCAACACCAATCAGCAGGATCCGATCAACGGCGAGTACACCGCCAAGGAAGTGTTTGCCGAGCTGGCGATACCGCTGCTACAGGACAGCGCCATCGCTGATTCGTTGTATCTGAACCTGGCAGGCCGCGCTTCCGATTACGACCTGTTTGGGCGCGATTACAACTACAAAGTGGGCCTGGATTGGCAGGTGAACGAATCGCTGAAGCTGCGCAGCACGTATGCCACGGCGTTCCGTATTCCCAATATTCCGGAACTGTTCGGCGGTGTGGCCGAGGGCAACCTGACCACCACCGACCCGTGCAGTGGCTGGAGCAGCTTGCCGGCCGACTCCATCGTGCGCACCAACTGCCAGGCGTATGGCGTGCCGGCCGGCTATGTGCAGCCGGGTAACAGCATCCTCACTACCTCCGGCGGCAACGCGGACCTGAAGCCGGAAGACGCGACATCGTTTACCGCCGGTGTGGTGTGGACGCCAGCGTTTGCATCGGGCCTGACGTTGACGTTGGACTACTACAACATCCGCATCAAGAACGCGATTCAGCGCATCGCCGGTTCCACAAAATTGGCCATCTGCTACAACACGCCCGGGTTGGCGCACCCGTTCTGCGATGCCAGCAACTTCACCCGCAACCCGCGTACCGGCGAAGTGGACTACCTGTCTTCGCAGCCGGTCAACGCGGCCAACGAGCGGGTCAGTGGTGTTGATCTGGGGGCGTTGTATGAGTTTGAACTGGCCGGTTTTGATGCCAGCGTCAGTGCCGATGTGTCGTACTTGCAACGCTATGACGTGCGCCCGTATGACGGTGCCGATGTCATCGAGTATGCCGGCAAGATCACCGGTGGCCGGGGCAGCTATGCCAAGTGGCGCGGATTGGTGGCGTTGAATGCGGCGCGCGACAAGTGGTCGGGCACGTGGTCCACGCAGTACATCGGCCGCGCTGAAGACATCAACGCCTCGCGCGGCGATATTGGTGACCATGCGTCGTCGGTTTTCTATCACAACCTGCAGCTCAAGTACGCGGTGAGCAAGGCGTTTGATGTGTCGTTGGGGCTGGACAACGTTCTGGACAAGAAGCCGCCCTTCATCCAGAGCTACACCGATGCCAACACCGACACGATGACATACGACCTGCTGGGTCGCCGCTGGTACGCACGCATCGGCTATCGCTGGTGACCGCACGCGCCCCGCCGTGTGAGCGACGGGGCGCATCGCAGACTGAGGACGATGTAGATGAAACCCGCTTTCTGGGCGCGTCGCGCCCACAAATGGATTGGCCTGATCATCGGCGTGCAGGCGCTGCTGTGGATGATCAGTGGTGTGTACATGACGGTGGTGCCACTGGATGTCATCCACGGCGATCATCTCGCGCACGTGCATGGCGATCCGCTGCCGCCGCAGGCCGCGCGTGTGGATGCCGATGTGCTGGTGGCGCGCTATCCACAGCTGCAGTCGTTCCGGCTCAAGCATGTGCTGGACCGTGAGGTGTATGAGGTGCGGCAGGCCGACGCCCGGTTTCTGGTCGATGCCGCCAGCGGCGAGCGCATGCCGCCGCTGGACCGTGATGCCGCCATCACCTTGGCGCGTTCGCTGTATCAGGGTAAAGGCGAGGTGACGCGGGTGGAGTGGGTCACGCGTGCACCGTCGGAGGTGAAAACGCGTCCGGTGCCGATGTGGGCGGTGCATTTTGCCGACAGCGGTGACACCACGTTGTATCTGTCGCCGGACAACGGCGAGCTGCTCGCGCGGCGCCATAGCCTGTGGCGTTGGTTCGACTTCGTGTGGATGCTGCACATCATGGATTACGACAACCGCACCGACGTCAACAACACGTTGTTGCGTGTGGCCTCGGTAGTGGGGCTCGGCTTTGCGCTGAGTGGTGTGTGGTTGTTGTTCTACAGCTTCGGCAAGCGGAGGCAGGCATGACGCCCTGGATGCGGAAGCTGCACAAGTGGGTAGGCCTGCTGATTGGCCTGCAGTTTGTGGTGTGGCTGGGCAGCGGCTTGATGATGAGCCTGCTCGACCCCGACAAGATAGAAGGCGCCGCGCAGCGTGCGCCGAAGGAGGCGCTGCCCGCGTGGCCGGCCGATACCGTATCGCCCGCAGAGGCGCTGCGTGTGGCCAGGCATCCAGCGGCGACACTGGACAGCGGTTGGCTGATGCAGCAGCCGGTGTATCGCCTTCAGTCGCCAGAAGGTACCGAAGTGGTGGACGCGCGCAGCGGTCGTCGCATGGAGATTGATGCGGCCGTGGCATTGCGCGTGGCACAGGCCGCGTATCGCGGGGCAGGTGTTCCGGCTGCGCCGCAGTACGTGGCAAAGACACTGGAGACACGTGCCAACCCCGACCCGGTATGGCGGGTGGATTTCACCGACGCGCAGGACACCACGATCTATGTTTCCGCACACAGCGGCCAGGTGATGGAGCACCGCAATGCAACGTGGCGGCTGTTCGACATCTTCTGGATGTTGCACATCATGGATTACACCGAGCGCGCCAACTTCAACAAGCCGCTGGTGGTGGGCGTGGGCATTGGCGGCCTGTGGCTGGCCCTGACCGGCATGTGGTTGTTGATCACCAGCTTTCATCTGCGCGAGTTCATACCGCGTCGTTGGCGAAGGCGTCGCCAGTTGATGGTGTTCGCACCGGGCGGCGCCCATCTGCGCACGGTTACGGCGGCCAGTGGTGACAGTGTGTATGTGGCGCTGGCGCGCGAAGGTGTGAACCTGCCTTCCAACTGCGGTGGTGGTCAAAGCTGTGGGTTGTGCGAAGTACGTGTGCGCGGGGGTGTTGGCAAAGCAACGTCCGCAGACCGTGCACACCTGCCCGAAGCAAAGTTGAAGGTGGGTTGTCGTCTGGCCTGCAACGTAGCGGTGGATGAAGATCTGGAGATCGAGGTGGCCGGTGGTGCCAGTCTATGGACCGAACATTGGGCAACCGTTGTGAAGGTGGAAGCGGTGACGCCGTTCCTGCGTGAAATTCATCTGCGGCCAGACAATGCCGCCGATGCGCAGTTCCAGCCAGGCTGCTACCTGCAGCTGGATGTGCCCGAATACACGTTGCCGCGTAGTGCGCTTTGGCATCCGGATGAACACCGCGAAGACTGGAAGCCGCTGTCGTTGCCAACAACGCTGCATAACAAGACAGCGGTGCGGCGTTCGTACTCGTTGTCCATGCCGGTCACCGCGACGGCGGGAGAACTGGTGTTGCTGGCGCGCTTCAGCCCGGGTTGGCAGGACAACAAGCGGCATCCGTTGGGCAAAGGTTCCACCTATCTGTACACGCTGCGCGAAGGTGACCGGGTGCGTTACAGCGGGCCGTTCGGCGATTTCGCACTCAGTGGTGTCGAGCGCGAGAAGGTATTCATTGGTGCCGGCGCAGGCATGGCCCCGCTGCGGGCCATGATCCAGCAGCGCTTGGCCGAGGGCGGCAGTGAACGTATCCACTACTGGTATGGCGCCCGCAGTGCGCGTGACTGCCCTTACGCGCTGCAGATGCAGGCATTGGCGGCGCAGTATTCCAACTTCAGTTGGCACCCGGTGTGGTCGGGCGATGACAGCGCGGGCAAACCACGCCGCGTGCATGACGCGATACACGAGGATCTGCTGCTGCAGCATCCGGATCTGTCCGGCTGCGAGTTCTATCTGTGCGGACCACCGGCGATGCTGGCGGCAACACGGCAACTGCTGTGCAAGCTGGGTGTTGAGGAGTCGAGGATTGCGTACGACGACTTCAAGATTTGAGTGAGGAGAGTGGTGAATTTCCGTCGCGCGGGTGGGGAATTTTTCATTCGGAGTTGAAGCGCCCTCACCCCAACCCCTCTCCCGCATGCGGGAGAGGGACTTTGTCATCCGGAGTTGAAGCGTGACTGACCTCGTTCCTTCTCCCGTTTACGGGAGAAGGTGCCCCGAAGGGGCGGATGAGGGTTTTTGGTTCTTGTTCTGCTTCTAGAGCGTCCTCACCCCAACCCCTCTCCC
>DEOB01000012.1:0-103079 GCA_002359895.1 Stenotrophomonas sp. UBA2629 | reverse complement strand
CGTTTACGGGAGAAGGTGCCCTGAAGGGGCGGATGAGGGGCCTTTGGTTCTTGTCCTGCTTTTAGCGCCCTCAGCCTAACCCCTCTCCCGAAGGCGAGAGAGGGGCTCAAGCGTGCATTTCTACAGTGATCACTCGTGCTTGGAAAACGCACTCAAGCTGCCATCTTCTGCCAGTAGCGACACGGTGAATGGTTGGGTATAGCCGTCCGGGGATTCCATGCCGGGTGAACCTATCGGCATGCCGGGCAATACCAGTCCGCGTGCTTTGGGGCGCTCGGCAAGCAGTTTGTGGATGGCCGACACCGGCACATGACCTTCCACCACATAGCCATCAATTTCTGCGGTATGGCAGGACATCATGTTGTCGCTGATGTGCAGGCGCTCTTTCACCGCGCCCATGTCGGTGGTGTCGTTGATCTGCACCGGGAAACCGGCGGCCTGCATGTGCTCGGCCCAGCCGCCGCAGCAGCCGCAGTTGGGATCTTTGTGTACCTTCACCAGCGGCAGATTCTGCTTGGCCGGCGTTGTGGTGACATCTACGGGCGCGGCGGTTGCGGCGCTGGCGGTGGCCACCACGGCGGAGGTGGCCGGGGTTGCATTGCAGGCGCTGATCAACAGGGTGCTGCCGGCAAGTGCCAACGCGTAGAACGGTAGCTTCGATTGAATTTTCATGATGTTTGATTTCTCGTGGTGCGTCGCGCCGGGTGAGCAGCGCGACGGAATGGGTCAAAGCATGGAGAGGCCGCGCTTGAACTCGTTGAGGTCCAGCTTGCCGTCGCGGTTTGCATCGCTCATGTCGAAGTGCGGCAGCAGGGCATGCTTGGCTGGCAGTTCCTGGCGGGTGATGAAACCGTCGTTGTTGGCATCCAGGCGCTTGAACGTGGCCTCGCTGTCCGTAACCGGCTTGGCGGGCGCGGCCGAGTGTGCGCTGTGATCATGTGCGCCATGGCCGGCATGTTGCGCGTTGGCCAGTGCGGCGGGAACAAACGTAGCGGCTACCGCCACCAGCAGGGTGTGCAGAATTTTCATGTGGTCATCCGTAATGGAGTGGAAAAGAACGGCCTGCCTGCAGGCAGGCCGCCCGATGCGATCAGAACCAGAAACGCAAGCCAGCCACCCAGCGCGAATCGCTTACGCTTTCACCCGCATCACGATGCAGGTCGGCGGTGCGGCCAAATTTGCGCTCGTGCAGGAAGCCGACATACGGCGCGAAGCGTCGGGTGATTTCGTAGCGCAGGCGCAGGCCGGTTTCGATATGGCCCAGGCCACTGCCGACCCCGCGTCGCGGATCGTCGTCGGCGGAGATGCTGGCTTCGACCACAGGCTGCAGGATCAAACGATTGGTCAGCAGCACGTCGTACTCCACCTCGAACGCCAACTCCGCTTTGCGCGTACCGCCGAGATAGGCCATGGCCGATACCTCGAACTTGTACGGGGCCATGCCTTGGAAGCCGATGGCGGCACGGGTGAGGTCCGGGCTTTGGCGGCTGTTGTCGTGCCGTACGCCGCCCACCACATCCCACCACGGCGTGATCCCGCGGCCGTACAGCGCATCCACTGACCAATCGCCGAGTCTGCTGTCGCTACGCGAGCCTTCCGTGCGCACCCACAAGCGGTCGATGTCGTTGCCGAACCACGCGTTGACGCCCCATGCCTGGCCGCTGCCGTGATCGTTGTCCCATGCTTCCAGGTGGTCGAACACCACCAGGCTGTTGAACGACGGTGCGTGTTCCATTGCATGCGGTTTCAGCACCGGGAACGCAGCGGCAAAGTCTTCTGCGGTGGGTACTGGAATGGGCTCGCGCGGTGTTTCGCTGGCGGGCTTTGTGGCCATGTTGTGGCCTGCATGGGGATCAGCAGTGTGTGTGCTGTGGTCCATGCCTGAGATGTCATGGCCGGCATGCGGATCAGCCTTGGCTGCGGTTTGCATCGAGTGACCGGCATGCGGATCAACTGCAGGCGCACTGTGATCCATTGCCTTCATGTCATGACCCGCATGCGGATCAACCGTTGCCGCTGCCGGCATCGCATGGCCTGCATGCGCATCGTGATTCTGCGCCGCAGGCGTTGCCTTGGGCATTGCATGCCCTGCGTGCGGATCAACCGCAGGCTTGGCCGCCATGGTGTGGCCGGCGTGCGGGTCCTGCGCATACGCCGCGCTGCTGGCGGCCAAGGCAATGAACAACAGGGAGTGGGAAATCGTCTTCATGCTTCGATCCTCACTTCGCGCATCATGCCCGCTTCCATGTGGTACAGCAGATGGCAGTGGAACGCCCAGCGGCCCAGCGCATCGGCGCGCACGCGATAGGTGCGGCGCGTGCCCGGTGGCATGTCGATGGTGTGTTTGCGCAGCTGGAACTGGCCGTTGGCATCTTCCAGATCACTCCACACGCCGTGCAGATGGATCGGGTGCTGCATCATGGTGTCGTTGACCAGCACGATGCGCATGCGCTCGCCATAGTTCAGACGGATCGGCTCGGCGCCGGCAAATGGAATGCCGTCGAAATTCCAGGCGAATTTTTCCATGTGCCCGGTCAGGTGCAGTTCGATCTCGCGGCCGGGTTCGCGGCCATCGGGATCATCGAACAACGAACGCATCGCGCCGTAGGTGAGTACGTTGCGGCCGTTGCCACGCAGGCCGATGCCGGGGTCGTCCAACTTGGGCTCGGTGGCGGCGGTCTGCATGTCCACCAGCGGATTGCCGGTTTCGCTGGGCTTGTGTTTGGGCGTCTTGTCGCCGCCGGCGGCACCGTGCGCGCCGTGGCCCATCGCTGCGCCGCAACCGCCTTCCATGCCCTTGCCCATGTTGGCGCCACAGCCGCCTTCCATCCCCGCGTGACCGCCATGGCTGCCCATGTCGTGGCCCATATCGCTCATGGTCAGCAGTGGGCGCGGATCCAACGCCGGAATCGGCGCCTGCAGGCCGTGCTGCACCGCCAATGTGCCGCAGGCATAGCCGGTACGGCCCATGTCCTGGGCGAACAGGGTGAACGCATCCTGGCCGGTCGGCTCGACAATCACGTCGAACGTTTCTGCCGGTGCAATGCGGAACTCATCAATGCTGACCGGATGGATGTACTGCCCATCGGCGGCAACCACGGTCATCTTCAGGCCGGGAATGCGCACATCGAAGTACGTCATCGAGGCGCCGTTGATGAAGCGCAGCAACACCTTTTCGCCACTGCGGAACAACCCGGTCCAGTTGCCGGCCGGGGCCGTGCCGTTCATCAGGTATGTGTAGGTGTGGGCGTTGATGTCGGAGATGTCCGAAGGCGTCATCCGCATGCGGCCCCACATGCCACGGTCCGACAGCGTCTCGCGCAGGCCGTCCTTGCGTGCGTCGCGCATGAAGTCGCCAACGGTGCGCATGTAGGTGTTGTCGTGCATCGGCATCTTTTTCATGCGCCGGTGCAGGGCATGCACGTCCATGTCGGTCCAGTCGGACAACATGACCACGTGTTCGCGATCGAAGTGATACGGCGGCGGTGCCAGCGGATCAACGATCATCGCGCCATACAGGCCTGCCTGTTCCTGGTACAGCGAGTGGCTGTGGTACCAGTACGTGCCGGACTGCTTGAGCTGGAACCGGTACTGATACGCCTCACCCGGCGCGATGCCGTTGAAGCTCAGGCCCGGCACGCCGTCCATGTTGGCTGGCAGCAGAATGCCGTGCCAATGGATGGAGGTCATTTCGTCGGTGAGCGTGTTGGCCACGCGCAGGTTGACCGTGTCGCCCTCACGCAGGCGCAGGATCGGTGCGGGCAATGAACCGTTGACGGTGATGGCGCCGCGCGCGCGGCCGGTGAAATTCACCGCCGAGCGGCCAATGGCCAAGCTCAGCTCGGTGCCGCGCAGTTCGGTGCCCGGCACGGCCATGGCAGCGGCATTTGCAGCGAGGGCGCTGGGGATGCGCCCCAGCCCGGTGCCGGCAACGACACCGCCCAAGGCCAAGCCCTGCACGAAGCGACGTCGCGACAACGCCGAGCGCGCGTCGGTAAGGTAATCGGATGACATGTGGAACTCCCGGTCACGCACGGACGAGGTAATGCGCCGTGGTGTGTCCTGAACAGATCAAGGAAGCACCGTGGCAAAGGCCAGGGCGCAGGCATCTGTGCGGCGCGCGGACGCGCCGTGGGGTCAGGCGATGGGAGGCCGGTTGAGCTGGCCCGGTGCCACGTCATAACGCGATGGCACGGGCGGTACAGGTGCCAGCGTATGCGGCAAGGCTCCCAGCCGGGTCATGGCGGTGGCCGGCAACATGTTGCAGAGCTGTTTGCAGTCACAGTGATTGCCATCGGCACAGGCCGAAGGCGCTTTGTCGGCACTGTCCGCATCGCACTGCGTGCTGGCCACTTCATGGCAACAGTCGTGTGCGCTGTCAGCGGCGTCCATGGACATGGCCATGCTCTGCATCGGCATGGCCATCACCGTCGCAGACCATACCGACCCGACCGCACCGGCGATCAGGGACAGGCACAGCAGCAGGGGCAGCAGAATGCGCGGCACAGGTTGGTGTCCATAAACAGGCCTGAACCATACCATTCCCGGGTAGGGAAAGAACTGAACGGTGGGTGGCTTTGTGAATGGCGCGGCGCTTGCCGACGTCAGCACCGGGCAGCCAGTAGAATGGCCCGCTGTCTTCATTGAAGTGGCATTCCATGTCCCAGCGTGCATGGGTGGCGGCAGCCATCCGCAAGATCGACGCCGATTACAACCGGTCGGCCGACACCCATCTGATTCCGATGGACCTGCCGGGCTTTCCGGGTATCGACCTGTATCTGAAGGACGAATCCAGCCATCCAACCGGCAGCCTCAAGCACCGTTTGGCGCGCTCGCTGTTTCTGTATGCGCTGGCCAACGGCTGGTTGCGTGAAGGCTGCCCGGTGATTGAAGCCTCCAGCGGCTCCACCGCTGTGTCCGAGGCCTATTTCGCCCGCCTGCTGGGTTTGCCGTTCATCGCGGTGATGCCGGCCAGCACCTCGCCGGAAAAAATCGCCGCCATCGAGTTCCACGGCGGCCGCTGCCATCTGGTGCAGCGCGCCTGCGACCTGAACTGCGAATCAGAACGCCTGGCCAGTGAAACCGGTGGCCACTTCATGGACCAGTTCACCTACGCCGAGCGCGCCACCGACTGGCGAGCCAACAACAACATTGCCGAATCCATCTTCAAGCAGATGGCCGAGGAGCCGCATCCGGTGCCGGACTGGATCGTGTGCAGCCCCGGCACCGGCGGTACTGCTGCCACGCTGGGCCGCTACGTCAGCTATCGCCGCCACGACACGCTGATTCTGTGTGCCGATCCGGAAGTGTCCATTTTCTACGACGGCTACTGCGCCGCGTTGGCCGGCAACGACTGGCGTGAGATGACCTGTGAAGGCGGCTCGCGTGTGGAAGGCATCGGCCGCCCGCGGGTTGAGCGCAGTTTCATCCCGACCAGCGTCGATGCCATGGTCAAAGTGCCCGATGCCTTGAGCTTGGCCGCGATGCGCCACGTCAGCACTACGCTGGGCCGCCGCGTTGGCGGTTCCACCGGCACCAATTTCATCGGCGTGTTGTACGCCGCCCAGCAGATGCGCGACGCCGGCCGCAGCGGTTCCATCGTCACCATCCTGTGCGACTCCGGTGACCGCTACGCACACAGTTATTACGACCCGGCCTGGTACGAGCGGCAGGGCATTGATGTGGCCGGTGCCGACGCGGCGGTTGCTGCTGCCGTGGCCGGGCAGGGCGGCTTGCCGTTGCCTTGTGCATGGCTGGAAGCGTCGCCATATCAGTCGTGATGCCGACCCCACCGGCGCTGTTTCCAGGACAACCATGAACACCAATCCCCTGCTCGATTTCTCCGGCCTGCCACGTTTTGACGACGTGCGCCCGGAGCACGTCACCCCGGCCATCGAGGCCTTGCTGGCCGAGGCCGAAGCAGCGGTGAAGGTGGCCGAAACCGTAGCGCCGATCAGTTGGGACAGCTTTGTGACGCCGTTGGATGACGCCACCGAGCGCCTGTACCGCGCCTGGGGCCAGGTGTCGCACCTGCAGTCGGTGGTCAACACGCCCGAACTGCGTGAGGTCTACAACGCCAACCTGCCCAAGCTCAGCCGCTTTGGCAGCGCGGTGTCGCAGAACCCGGCGCTGTACGCGCAGTACAAGGCCCTGGCTGCCTCGGCGGAAGCGGCAACGTATGACGAGGTGCGCGCAAAAGTGTTGGCCAATGCGTTGCGTGATTTCCGTTTGGGCGGTGCCGAGCTGGACGATGCGGACAAAGCCCGCTTTGCTGAACTGCAGGAGGAGCTTTCCGGCCTGCAGGCCAAGTTCTCGCAGAATGTGCTGGACGCCACCGATGCGTTTGCGCTGTATGTGGATAACGAAAGTGAACTGTCCGGCCTGCCGGCCGATGTCATCACCAGTGCGCACGCCGCCGCCCAGAAGGACGGCCGCGAAGGCTGGAAGCTGACCCTGCAGATGCCGTGCTATTTGCCGGTACTCACCTACGCCGACAACCGTGCATTGCGCGAGCAGCTGTATCACGCCAATGCGGTGCGCGCCTCCGAGTTTGGTGATGCCGCATTGGACAACAGCGGCAACATCGACCGCATTTTGGCGGTGCGCGGCGAGTTGGCCGCGTTGTTGGGGTTTGAGAACTACGGCGAATATTCCATCGCCACCAAGATGGCGAGCGATGCCGCACAGGTGCTGGGTTTCCTGCGGGACCTGGCTGCGCGCGCCAAGCCCTATGCACAGCGCGACCGCGCTGAACTGGAAGCGTTCGCCCGCGACGAGCTGGGGCTGGATGACCTGCAGGCGTGGGATCTGTCGTATGTCGGCGAGAAGCTCAAGCAGGCGCGCTACAGCTACTCCGAGCAGGAGGTGAAGCAGTACTTCACCGAGCCGAAGGTGCTTGCCGGTCTGTTTGGTGTCATCGAACGCCTGTATGGCTTGAAGGTGCAGCCGGACAGCGCGCCGGTGTGGCACCCGGATGTGCGTTTCTATCGGCTGATGGATGCCGATGGCGCGCTGGTTGGCCAGTTCTACATGGATCTGTACGCACGCGAGGGCAAGCGTGGCGGCGCGTGGATGGATGATTGCCGCAACCGTCGTGTGACCGCTGCCGGTGTGCAGACGCCGTTGGTGTATCTGGTCTGCAATTTTGGCCGGGGCAGTGATGGCAAGCCGGCGACGTTCAGTCACGACGAAGTCACCACACTTTTCCACGAGATGGGCCACGGCCTGCATCAACTGCTGACGCGCATTGGTGAGCTGGCAGTGGCCGGTATCAACGGCGTGGAGTGGGATGCGGTGGAGCTGCCCAGCCAGTTCATGGAGAACTTCTGCTGGGAGTGGGATCAGGTGCAGGGCATGACCTCGCATGTCAGCACCGGCGCAAAGCTGCCGCGGGAACTGTTCGACAAAATGCTCGCTGCGAAGAACTACCAGAGCGGCATGTTCACCGTGCGTCAGCTGGAATTTGGCCTGTTCGATATGCTGCTGCACAGCCAGTACCAGCCGCAGCAGGAGAGCGTGCTGCAGCTGCTTGAGCGCGTGCGCGGCGAGGTGGCGGTGAATTTCCCACCGGAGTGGAACCGGTTTCCGCATCAGTTCAGCCACATCTTTGCCGGGGGTTACGCGGCCGGTTACTACAGCTACAAATGGGCTGAGGTGCTGAGCGCCGATGCCTATGCCGCCTTCGAAGAAGCGCCGGAGCAGTTGCAGGCCACCGGGGCGCGGTTCCGTGCGGAAGTGTTGTCGCGCGGCGGTAGCCGCAGTGCGGCGGACAATTTCCGTGCGTTCCGTGGCCGTGATCCGCAGATTGACGCCCTGTTGCGTCACAACGGCATGGCTGCCTGAACACAAGCGGCACGCAGGGCTGGTAAGCCGGAGTGCACAGGGTCAAGCTAGGCGGCGTATTCCCCAAGCTATGACGACATGCCCCGGCTTATTACCCGTGTTGCGGCCTGTGCGGCGATCATCGGTGCGGTGTTGTGGTTTCAACCGCGCATCAACGAGCCCGCCGCGCAGGTCAGCAACGGCCTGAATCTACGCAGTGCCCCCGACCAGCGTGCCGAGCGTCTGGCGGTATTGCCGGTGGGCACCACGGTGGAAGTGCAGCGCTGTCTGGACGACATGCAGTGGTGCAACGTGCGCGCCGACGGCAAGAGCGGCTGGGTGTCTGCTGATTACCTCATCGCCAAAAGCGACGGCAAGCGGGTGCGCCTGGCCGATGCCGGTAAAGCGATGGGTGTGGTGATAGAGACTGCCCGCCCAGGCGGGTGAGGCACGGTAGTGCTTCTGCGCGGTACCTGCGCTTGGCGCTGCTCAAAGCGCACTGCACACAGATGGAAAAACAGCCGCTTTCGCGGCTGTTTTTTTTCATCAATGCTGCTTGGGCATTACACGCGGCCGAAGATCAGCGTGGCGTTGGTGCCGCCGAAACCAAAGCTGTTGGACATCACCGTGTCCAGCTTGGCGTCCTGCGTCTGGCGCAGGATCGGGAAGCCTTCGGCACGCTCGTCCAGCGTTTCGATGTTGGCCGAGCCGGCCATGAAACCGTCGCGCATCATCAGCAGGCAGAAGATGGCCTCGTGCACGCTGGCAGCGCCCAACGAGTGGCCGGACAGTGCCTTGGTCGAGGACAGCGGCGGCACCGCATCGCCAAACACCGCGCGCACCGCACCCAGCTCGGTCACATCGCCCAGCGGCGTGGAGGTGCCGTGGGTGTTGAGGTAGTCGATCGGGCGGTCCACGGTGGCCATGGCCATTTTCATGCAACGCACCGCGCCTTCACCGGACGGGGCGACCATGTCGGCACCGTCGGAGGTGACGCCATAGCCGACCAGCTCGGCATAGATCTTGGCGCCGCGCGCGATGGCGTGGTCGTAGTCTTCCAGCACCAACATGCCACCGCCACCGGCGATGACGAAGCCGTCGCGGCTGGCGTCGTAGGGACGCGAGGCCGTGGCCGGGGTTTCGTTGAAGCTGGTGGACAGCGCGCCCATGGCGTCGAACATCACGCTCATCGACCAGTGCAGGTCTTCACCGCCGCCGGCAAACATCACATCCTGTGCGCCGTGGCGGATCAGGTCCGCCGCCGCGCCGATGCAGTGGGCCGAGGTGGCGCAGGCGGCCGACAGCGAGTAGCTCAGGCCCTTGATGCTGAAGGCGGTGGCCAGGTTGGCCGACACGGTCGAGCACATCGTGCGCGGCACCATGTACGGGCCCACCTTGCGCACGCCACGGTTGCGCAGCAGGTCAGCCGCTTCCACCTGCCATTCGCTGGAACCGCCGCCGGAGCCGGCGATCAGGCCGGTACGCGGGTTGCTCACCTGCGTTTCTTCCAGACCGGCATCAGCGATGGCATCGCGCATGGCCACATAGCTGTAGGCGGCCGCATCGCTCATGAAACGCTTGAGCTTGCGGTCCACCTGCGCGTCCAGGTCGATATCGACCTTGCCGGTGACATGGCTGCGCAGGCCGGCTTCGGCATGGTCAGGTGCAGCGACGATGCCGGCACGGCCATCGCGAAGGGCGCTGGAAACGGTATCCAGATCGTTGCCAAGGCAGGACGTGATGCCCATGCCGGTAATGACGACACGACGCATCAGAAGCTCTCGGTTGAGGTGAACAGACCTACGCGCAGGTCTTTGGCGGAGTAGATTTCGCGGCCGTCCACCAGCATGCGGGCGTCGGTCTGTGCCATCACCAGCTTGCGGTTGATGACGCGCGAGACATCAATTTCGTACTGCACCAGCTTGGCGGTGGGCAGCACCTGGCCGGTGAATTTCACCTCGCCACAGCCCAGCGCACGGCCACGGCCTTCGGCGCCCAACCAGGTAAGGAAGAAGCCGGTCAGCTGCCACATGGCATCCAGGCCCAGGCAGCCGGGCATCACCGGGTCGCCGAGGAAATGGCAGTCGAAGAACCACAGGTCCGGTTTGATGTCGAGCTCGGCCCGGATCAGGCCCTTGCCATGTGCGCCACCGTCCTCGCGGATGTCGGTGATGCGGTCGAACATCAGCATCGGGTCGTTGGGCAGGCGGCCCTTGTTGGGGCCGAAGAGTTCGCCGCGCGCACTGGCCAGCAACTGGTCGCGCGAGAACGTATGCAGACGGGTCATCCGGGGGTAATCCAAAGCCAGGAACGAGGCGCCGAGCATGCGGCAGCAATCGCCGTTCAATCAAATGTTTTAACTGGACGGTTGCGTATGTTCGACGCAGTTCGACGCCGTTCGTGGGCTGTTATCGACGATCTTGAAATGCACAATTGTGAGGACAAGTGTGCATTTAGCGACAACAGCTATCATGTTGGCGACCGTTTCGGACTGTTGTCGTGGCCCAGCTTCGCAAGATCATCCATGTCGACATGGACGCGTTTTACGCGTCCGTGGAGCAGCGTGATGACCCCGATTTGCGCGGAAGACCGGTTGTGGTGGCCTGGAAAGGCGCCCGCTCGGTGGTCTGCGCGGCCTCTTATGAGGCCCGCACCTTCGGGGTGCGCTCGGCCATGCCGGCGTTGCGGGCCGAGCGGCTGTGCCCGGATGCGGTGTTCGTGCCGCCGGACTTTGCCCGTTACAAAGCGGTGTCCCGGCAGATCCGCGAAATTTTCCTGCAGCACACCCCGCTGGTGGAGCCGCTGTCGCTGGACGAGGCCTACCTGGACGTGACCGCCTCACCCACCTGCGGCGGCATCGCCACCGAAATTGCCCGCACCATCCGCGCACAGATCCGCGAGGTGACCGGGCTCACCGCCTCGGCCGGCATCGCGCCGAACAAGTTTCTGGCCAAGGTCGCCTCGGATTGGCGCAAGCCTGATGGCCAGTTCGTGGTGCCGCCATCGCGTGTCGAGCAGTTTCTGACGCCGCTGCCGGTCAACCGCATACCAGGCGTTGGCAAGGTGATGGCCGGCAAGCTGTCGGCGCTGAGCATTGCCACCGTCGGCGATCTGCGTGCCTTGCCGCTGGAGCAGTTGGAAGCCTTGTTTGGCAGCTTCGGTGGCAGCCTGTACCGGCGTGCGCGTGGCATTGACGAGCGGCCGGTGGAGCCGGATCAACCCGTGCAGTCGATCTCTTCGGAAGACACCTTCAGTGAGGATGTGCCGCTGGGCACATTCGATGAAGTCATCACTCAACTCGCGGAAAAAACCTGGCGTGCCACCGGGCGCACCGAGCGGGTGGGGCACACGGTGGTACTCAAACTCAAAACCGCACAGTTCCGCATCCTCACCCGCAGCTTCACCCCGGACACGCCGCCGCAGTCAGTGGAAGAGCTGCGCGATATTGCGTTGGCGCTATGCCAACGCGTACAGCTGCCGGCAGAGACGTTGTATCGACTGGTGGGTGTCGGGCTGTCGGGTTTTCGTGATCGTGAAGATGTAGTGGTGCAGGGGGATCTGTTTCGGGATGTGCAGGTGGAGGTAGATGAGTGACTGGGTTCTTTTGTCTGCGTCGTTTGGCTTGTTGAGAAAACGAATTCTCCTGTGCGTGTTGAAACAGGCGCTGCAGGGCTTCAGGCAACCCCACTCTCCCCTGGCGGGAGAGGGGCTCAGGTCAATGCAAGTTGAGGCGATGTTTGTGGCTGCAGCTTCAAAGCCCCCTCTCTCCTGGTGGGAGAGTGGCTCAGGTCAATGCAAGTTGAAGCGATGTTTGTGGCTGCAGCTTCAAAGCCCCTCTCCCCTGGCGGGAGAGGGGTTGGGGAGAGGGGGAAGGAGCGGCAATTAAAGAAGCCGCAACCCGCGAACAGTGGCCATGCCGCATGCCCCCGCTACAATCGAAAGCTTCAGTCAGTGGAGTACGTGCTTGTGGCAACGTCGGCAGTGGTTTTTGATCTGGATGGCACCCTGGTGGACAGTGCCGGCGATATCGCCGAGGCCGTGAACCGCACGCTTGAGGATCTATCGCTGCCGCGGGTGAGCGAAGCCACGGTGCGCAGCTGGATTGGCGAGGGCGTCCGCAAGCTGGTGACCACCGCGCTGCAGGATGCCGGCATCAGCCGTACGCTGGACGAAGTGATGCCCACGTTCATGCGCCACTACAACGATTGCCTGCTGCGCAGCCCGCAGTTGTATGACGGCGTGGTCGAAACCCTGCAGGCGCTGCAGACGCGCGGTCTGCCGATGGCCATCTGCACCAACAAACCTGCGGCCTTGGTGCCGCCGTTGTTGGAACACCTGCACATTGCTTCGTTTTTTGCGCACATCATCGGCGGCGATTCGCTGCCGCACCGCAAGCCCGCGCCCGAGCCGGTGCAGCACGTGGCCGCATTGTTGGGGAAATCGGTGCAGGAGTGCGTGATGGTGGGCGACTCGGCAACCGATCTACATGCCGCCAACAGCGCCGGCATGCCCATCGTGCTGGTGCGCTACGGCTATACGCGTGACCTGGATCTGGATGCGGCCGATGCAGTGGCGGTGATTGATGAAATGCATCAGTTGCTGGAGCACGTTTGACGACGGCGATGGCCCATCACGTAATGCGCGCGTAGCAGTCTGTGTTGACGTTGCTGTAAAGCCCGATGAGTACCCATCGTCAACGAGATGGACGCAGTTAGCGTGGCGCATCTGCGGAATGCAGTGCTTCGGCGGGACAGCGGGGCGCACTTAAGATATGCCTTAAAGTTAGTGATAACCATTATCATTTGATGTAAAGTGGCAGCCATTCCGCAGCGGCTTGGTGTCTTTTCCAGCAGCTGCAATCGATATCTGTCGTGCCTCAAGCCGTTCGCCAGAGGTGCGCATCCCCACTGTCGAGAGGCTTTCCCCCATGTCCCGTCGTTCTTCGTCGCGGTTGTCCGCGCGTGCTCCATTGTCCCGCCGTCCGCTTGCCGTGGCTTTGGCGTTGTCCGCTTTGATTGCCGGCCCGGCCGCTGCCGATGCAGCGCCCGATGCCACTGATATCGATACGGTGCACGTCACCGCCGAGCAGATCGCGCGCCAGGCACTGGGCACGTCGGTGATCACGGCGGTGGATCTGGAGCGCATGCCGCCGGCCAACGATCTGTCCGACGTCATCCGTCGCATGCCGGGCATCAATCTCACCGGTAACACTGCTTCGGGCTCGTACGGCAATTTCCGCCAGATCGACATCCGCGGCATGGGCCCGGAGAACACGTTGATCCTGATCGACGGCCGCCCGGTGAGCTCGCGCGATTCGGTGCGCATGGGCCGCAGTGGTGAACGCAACAGTCGCGGCGACAGCAACTGGGTGCCGGCTGAGGCGGTGGAGCGCATTGAGGTGCTGCGTGGCCCGGCTGCCGCGCGCTACGGCTCGGGTGCGTCGGGTGGCGTGGTCAACATCATCACCAAGAAGCCGACCGGTGATGTCACCGGTTCGCTCACGCTGTACGGCAACCAGGCCGAGCACAGCACCGAAGGCGACAGCGAGCGCGTTGGTTTCCAGTTGTCCGGCCCGTTGAGCGAGCACCTGTCCTTCCGCCTGTTCGGCAACGTCAACAAAACCGAACCGGACGCGCTGGAACTCAACCAGGATTTCGCCACCGGCGTGACCCCGCCAGCCGGTCGCGAAGGTGTGCGCAACCGCGACATCAGCGGCCTGCTGCGTTATGACATCAACGACAACCACGTGCTGGAACTGGATGCCAGCGTCAGCCGCCAAGGCAACATCTATTCCGGCGAGCGCGGTGTCAGTGGTGACGGTTTCCAGCGCTTGAACGACCTGTATGGCGCAGAGACCAACATCATGCTGCGTCGTTCGTTTGGCCTCACCCACCGCGGTAGTTACGAGTGGGGCACCTCGCGCATCAGCGCCGCTTACGAGGACACCGACAACACCCGCCTCAATGAAGGCTTGGCCGGTGGGCCGGAAGGGTCGATCAATGAGGGCGCCACTTTCTCCACGTCCGAGCTGACTTCCTCGCGTGTGGACGGCGAGATCAACGTGCCGTTGAACTGGGGCGGCATCGAACAGGTCGCCACGCTGGGGTTCGAGTACCGCGACATGAAGCTGGATGACCCGTACTCGGTCACGCAGAGCTCGGGCAGTGGTGGCGGCATTCCCGGCTACACCGGCACCCGTACCGGCAAGGCCGACCAGCAGTTCGCCGCGGTGTTCATCGAAGACAACCTGTACATCGGCGACCGCTGGACAGTGACGCCGGGTGTACGTTTCGATCACCACTCGCAGTTCGGCAACAACGTCAGCCCCAGCCTCAACGTGCAGTTCAAGCTGGCACAGGATTGGGCGATCAAGGGTGGCATCGCGCGTGCGTTCAAGGCGCCCAATCTGTATCAGGCCAACCCGGATTACCTGTACTACACGCGCGGCAACGGCTGCCCGGTGCTGAGCCCGAACATGGGCTCGGGCTGTTATGTGATGGGCAATGCCGATCTTGATCCGGAAACCAGCATCAACAAGGAAATCGGTATCGAGTGGGCGCCGGACAACGGCTGGCACGCATCGGTGACGTATTTCCACAACGACTACAAGGACAAGATCGTCGCCGGCCAGGAGCGCATTGGCGTCACCAATGACACCAAGGGCCAGGTGTTCCAGTGGACCAACGCGCCGGAGGCCATCATCCGTGGTGTCGAGGGCAACGTGAAGGTGCCGCTGGTGGGCGGTGGCGACGTGCTGTCGTGGAACACCAATGTCACCTGGATGATCGAGAACGTCGACAAGACGACTGATCAGCCGCTGTCGATCATTCCCGAATACACCGTCAACACGTTCCTGGATTGGCAGGTCAACACGCAGTTGTCGTTCATGCTGACCGGCACGTTCTACGGCAAGCAGGAATCGGCCACGCGGGCCAGCACCACCGGTGCGGTGCTGCCGCCCGATACGCGTGCGTCCTATGACCTGTGGAGTCTTGCCGGTCAGTACCGGATCACTCCGAAGGTGCGCGTGGGTGGCGGCGTCAACAATCTGTTCGACAAGCGTCTGTTCCGCGAAGGCACCACCAGCACCGGCGCTACCGGTGCCGGCGCCGATACCTACAACGAGCCCGGTCGCAGCTACTGGGTGAACCTGACCGTTGGTTTCTGACCCAGGCACCGCGATGACATACGCCAGACGCTTCCGCCTTCATTCTCTGTTTGCCGCGGCATCGCTGCTGTTGCTCGGCGTTCTCGCGCCGACGGCGGCGGCCCAGCAACGCAACCCGGCACAGTTGATGGGCCAGACCGTGGCCGATACCGGCTCTGAGCACTACCGTTTCGAGCGGTTTGTGGTGCGCAGTGATGACGGCCAGCGCACGTGGCGGGTCAATGTGGGCATCCCGGCCGGCAAGGTGCCGGCTGCGGGATTCCCGGCGTTGTGGATGCTGGACGGCAACGGGGCGCTGATGGAGTTCGACGCGCCGTTGCTGGAAGAACTGGCTGACAAGCAGCCCACGGTGCTGGTGTTCGTGGGCTACGACAACCAGCAGCGCATTGACTCGCCCGCCCGCACCCGTGACTACACGCCCACGCCCGATCAGCCTGAAGACGGCGGCGTGGCGGTCGGCGGTGGTGCTGATGCCTTTCTTGAAGTGCTGGAGCGGCGCATCCGCCCGCAGTTGATGCAGCACGTTGCGGTGGATGCCGACCGGCAGGCGCTGTGGGGCCACTCGCTGGGTGGCCTGTTCGTGCTGCATGCCCTGTACACGCGCAGCGGCGCGTTCCAGACCTATGTGCCGGCCAGCCCATCACTGTGGTGGCAGCAGGGCGTGATGCTGGGCCAGCCGGAGCAGCAGTTCATCGGCAACAACGCCGGCCACCGTGCGCGCGTGTTGATGATGCTCGGTGGCGGTGAGCGTGACCGCGACACCCGCAACCGCGACATGAGCAATCCGCGCGTGCTTGCGCATCTGAAGCGCGTTTCCGGCGCGCCCTCCGATGCCAGCGCGAAGCTCGCCGAGCGCCTGCGTCAGGTGCCGGGTCTGCAGGTCCAATACCACCAGTTTGAGGGGCTTGGCCACGGCCCGATGTTCCGTGCTTCGCTGATGCGTGCACTGCATGAAATCACCGGCGTGGCTGATCGCAGCGCACAGCCACGCCCCTGATGTGATTGTTCAACGTTGGGCTCAACACCCAGCACCTCCATTACCCAGGCAGTGTGACCGCCCAGGCAGCCCCCCGATATGCGCGATGTCGCGCAGCTCTTCAAGAGGTAATGCCTGATGGCAAGCGTTCGTTCCCACACTGCTTTCACCCCTGCACGCGTAATGCGTCCCCATCTGCTTGGCATGGCCCTGCTGTTGGCTACGGGTGTTGCCGGTGCGCAGGTCTTTGCGCAGCCAGACACCGCCTTCAAGGGCAGTGTCCGCGCCACCGCGCCGGTGGTGTTGCCGGGCAGCGAAACCGGTATTGAAGGCAATGGCTTCACGCCGGGCCAGAAGGTGACCCTGCTGCGTGGCGAGACCGTGCTCAACGCACAGCCTTATGTCGCCGATGGCGAGGGCAAGTTCAGCGGCACGCTGGCGATTCCTGCCGATGCCGTGGCCGGTCCGCAACCCATCGTGGTGCGCGCAGCGGCGCCAGATGCGGCGGCGGTGTTCGCATTGAAGGTGTCGCGCGAGGTGCCGTTGTCCGGCCAGCAGCGCATCCAGGCGGCCAGTAACCGGTTGGTGCAGGGGTTGTACCAGGTGGCCTACAGCCCGGCCAGCAAGGCGGCGTTCGTGACCAGCGCGGTCGGTCGCCCGCCGGTGAAGCAGTCCGAGCTGCTCAAGGTTGATCCGGAAACGCTGCAGATCGTCGCCCGCGCGTCGCCGCAGGCAGCGCCGGGCAATGACGGCAATCTGTTTGCCGTGTACGGCGTGGGTGTGGATGACGCCAACGGCAATGTGTGGGTGACCAATACCCGCCAGGACACCGTTGCCGTGTATCGCCAATCGGACCTGAGCCTGGTCAAGCAGTTCCCGGTAGGCGCGGTGTCGCATGCCCGAGACGTGGTGGTCGATGCACAGCGCAACCGTGCTTATGTCTCCGCCACCGGTGCCGACTTCATCAGCGTGTTCGATACGCGCACGCTGCAGCAGCTGGACAACATCACCATTGCCTCCAATCAGCGTGGCGAAACCTTCACCCCGGGCAGCCTGGACATCGATCCGGCCACCGGCAAGGTCTACACCGTAAGCCTGGCTGCTGCAGAAGCGGCCATCATCGACGGCGCCGGCGGCAAGGTGGAAAAAGTGATCGCATTGCCGGGCGCGCGTGATGCGATTGGTGTGGCATGGAACCCGGTGGCCAAGCGTCTGCTGGTGGTGTCGCAGGGCAGCGACAACCTGCTCATCGTCGACCCGGCCACTGGCAAGGTGGAGCACGACGTGTATGTCGGTGCCGGTTCGTTGAATGTGTCTTACAGCCCCAGCACGCGCCTTGCCTATGTGAGCAACCGCGCGGCAGGCACGGTGACGGTGGTGGATGAGGCAGGCAGCATTGTTGCCAATCTCGACGGTGGCACCTACCCCAATCACGTCAGCAAGGGCCCGGACACGGTGATGTTTGCCATCAACAAGTCGCGCGGTGAAGACGACGCCAAGGGTGACCGCATCACCCGCTATGTGCCGCAGCAGCGCTGATCGCAGCGCAACGCGGCACATCGGAGATAGCTGACGCAGTTTGCATGCGGGAGATGCCAGCAACGGCATCTCCCGCATTGCCATGAAGGCCCGGTTGGCACGCAGCGTGATCGTGCAGCAAATGATCCATCGAGGAGAAGAAGATGAAAAACACCATCGCATTGCCCACCGGCCTTGGGCTGCTGCTTGCGGCGCTGATTGTGGGCTGTGACAACGCACCGGCACCGGCCGACGCAGCACCAACGCCGCAGGCCGGCGCCGCTGCCGACAATGGCGCGGCGACATTGCCGCAGGGCTGGAAGCGGGTGGCCGGGCAGGACGTGCCTCGCATTGCCGCTGCCGCGCCGCGGTTGCCGGCCAAGGTGCGTTCGGATGACGGTGTTGAGGTCGACGTCACCGACATCGGCCGCATCGTCGCCGGTGGCGATGATGTGATTGCGGTGATCGAGGCGCTGGGCCTTGGGCAGAACATCTATGCCGCGCCGGAACGCTCGGCGACGGCGGCCGGCAAGGCGGCCGAGAAGCACTTCCTGTTCAACCGGACCACCGGTGTGGAAGGCGTGTTGAGCCTTGGTGGCAGCGTGTTTCTTGGCAACAGCCTGCGCCGCCACGCGGTATTGGCCGAGCGCCTGCGCGCGACCGGGCATGCCGCCGTGGTGATTGATGATCTGCAGCCGCCGCCGGACAAAGTGCGCAAAGTCGCCGCGGCGCTCGGCCTGCCGGAGCAGGGTGAAACGCTGGCCACGCAGGTGCAGGCCCAGTTGGACCAGGCGGCCGCACTGGCGGAAGCCAATGCACATCGCCCGCGCGTGATCGCGCTGTCGGCCAGTGGTGCCGGTGGCCTGCCCACCGTGGCCGGTGCCGACAGTGCCGCCAATCAGCTGATCACCCTTGCCGGTGGCATCAACATTGGTGAGGAAGCCGGTGTCGCCAATTACTCCCAGCTCAGCAACGAGGGCGTGGTGGCCGCAGCGCCGGAGGTGATCGTGTTGACTGAAAACGATCTGCGTCTGTTCGGCGGTGAAGCCGGGTTGTGGAAAGCCTATCCAACTCTCAAGCACACGCCGGCCGGTGCCGCCAATCGCGTGTGGGTGATGCCCGACGTAGAGCTGAAGTCCACCAGCGTGGGTTCCGGTGCCGGCGCATTGGCGTTGGCACAGGCCTTGGCTGAACTGTCGCGCGGATGATGAGCGGGCAGGTACGGCGGCCCAATGGCGCGCTGCTGTTGTGGGTATTGCTGGCGGTGTTGCTGGGCGCGGTGCTGTTGTCATTCGGCACCGGCCCGTTGAAGGTTCCGCCAGCCGATGTGCTGCGGGCCATCGCCGCACAGTTTGGACTGGCCGACCCACAGTCGGTGAGTGCGCGTGACATGGGCGTGGTGTGGCAGTTGCGCATTCCGCGCGCATTGCTGGGTGCGCTGGTCGGCGCGTCGTTGGCCATGGCCGGTGTGGCGCTGCAGGGCCTGTTTGGCAATCCGTTGGCCGATCCCGGCATCGTCGGTGTCAGTCAAGGTGCGGCGCTGGGTGCGGTGGCTGCGATCGTGCTGGGTGCCGGTGCGATGGGGACATGGCTGATACCGTTGGCCGCATTCGCCGGCGGCGCGTGCGCCACCACGTTGATCTATCTGCTGGCGCGGCCGGGACGCGGCGATGGCACCGCCACGTTGCTGCTGGTGGGTATCGCCATTGGTGCCGGCTGTTCGGCGGCGGTGGGCTTTCTGACCTACATCGCCAGCGAGAGTGAACTGCAGTCGCTGGTGTTCTGGCAGATGGGTTCGTTGGCGCAGGCCAGCTGGAGTGATGTGGCGGCGGTGGCGCCGGTGTTTGCGATCGGCCTGTTGGCGTTGTGCCGCTTGGCCACCGCCTTGGACATGCTGGCGCTGGGCGAGCGCCAGGCGCGGCATATCGGGCTGGATGTACCGCGCACGCGGCTGTTGCTGGTGGCGTTCAGCGCGCTGTTGGTGGGGGCGGCGGTGGCGTTTGCCGGCAGTGTCAGTTTTGTCGGGCTGGTGGTGCCGCACCTGGTGCGGATGCTGGTGGGCCCCGGTCATCGTTGGCTGTTGCCGTTGTCCGGCGTGGTTGGCGCATTGCTGATCGTGGTGGCCGATACCGCTGCACGCACGCTCGACCCGCCGTCGGAAATTCCTCTCGGGCTGTTCTCGGCCGCGTTGGGCGCACCGTTCTTCCTGTGGCTGGTGTTGCGCAAGCGCGGCAGGAGCCAGACATGAGTACGCCGCTGCTGGAGCTGCGCGATGCGGGCGTACAACGCGGTAACCGGCAGGTGTTGGCCGGTATCAACCTGTGCCTGCAGGCAGGCTCGCTCACTGCGTTGGTTGGCCCTAATGGCGCGGGCAAATCAACGTTGCTGGCCTTGCTTGCTGGCGATGCGGTTCCCGAGCAGGGCAAGGCACTGCTGCAAGGCCGCGCGCTGGCCGACTGGCCGGTGCGTGAGCTGGCGCGGCAGCGGGCGGTGATGGCGCAGGATCACGCGGTGCATTTTGCTTTCAGCGTGCACGAAGTGGTTGCGATGGGGCGCTTGCCGCATCCGCCTGATCCGGTGGCCGATGCCGGCATCATCGACGCGGCATTGGCGGAAGTGGATGTCACCGCGCTGGCCGCACGCGATGTGCAGACCCTGTCGGGCGGCGAATCGGCACGCACCTCTTTAGCGCGCGCATTGGCGCAGCACACGCCCGTATTGTTGTTGGACGAACCCACCGCCGCGCTCGACCTGCGGCACCAGGAGCGCACACTGCACAGTGCCCGTGCGCTGGCCCGGCAGGGGCGTTGCGTGGTGGTGGTTCTGCACGACCTCAATCTGGCCTCAGCCTATGCAGACCGTATCGTGATGCTGTGCGAGGGCCGCATCGCTGCCGATGGCACACCGCGCGATGTGCTTACGCGCGACATCATCGGGCGTGTCTATGGGCAGCCGGTGCAGGTGATCGAACACCCCACGCGGGGTGTACCGCTGGTGGTTGCCTGCGACCAATGAAAAAGCCCCGGCATTGCGGCCGGGGCTTTGCTTTCTTACTCAGCCGGTGACGCTCAGTTGGCCGAGCGGTAACGCAGGGTCAGCTGATACTCGCGGCCCGGCTGGTTGTACCAGGCAACGGTTTCGTACTCACGGTCAAACACGTTGGCGGCCTTGGCCTGCAGGCTCCATGCATCGTTGATGGCGTACTCCACGCGCACATCCATGGTGCCGTAGCCGGCCAGACGCACGTTGTTGGCCGCGTTGTCGAAACGATGGCCGTTGCCTGCGGCGGTCACGCCCAAGCGCAGCGGACCGAAGCTCTTGTCCACGTCCACGCGGCCGCTGGTGCGCGCACGGCGAGCCAGCAGGTTGTCGTAGGTGGCCGCGCCGGAGGTGTGGTCGCGCGGGTCGGTGAAGCTGGCCTGGGCGTTGATGTCGAAGCCGGCCAGCGACAGGAAGCCGGTCAGCTCGGCGCCACGGATGCGGGCTTCGGCCACGTTGACCAGATCGAAGTTGCTGTCATAGCCGATCAGCTGATCGATGCGGGTTTCGTAGGCGTTGAAGGTCCAGTTCCAGTTGTCGGCGTACTGCGCGATGCCAAGGTTCAGGCTCTTGGATTCTTCCGGCTTCAGATTCGGGTTGCTGAAGCCCGGGTAGTACAGGTCGTTGAAGGTCGGTGCCTTGAAGCCGGTGCCGGCGCTGGCGGTCAGGCGGAAACCATTGCCGAAGGCAAAGCCGTAACCCAGGCTTCCGGTGGTGTGGTTGCCGAACTGCTCGTTGTCGTCATTGCGCACGCTGGCCTGCAGCGAGTGCGCGCCGAACTGGCCCTGGTACTCGACAAACACGCCGGTGTTGTCGCGGTCCTTGACGTCGAACGCGGTGGAGCTGGTGATCTTGTCGTTCTGCCAATCGGCACCGGCGGTCAGCTGCTGGCCTTCGGCGAGCTGGATGTCGCCCTGCACGCTGGCGGTGTCACGGCGGGTATCGAAGTTGCTGGCGAAGGTGCGGTTGCCGCCGGCTGCAAAGTAGTTGTCGGCCTGGTCGCGGTTGCGGCCAACCTGCGCCGTCAACTGGAACGCATCGGTTGCGGCCCATGCCAGCTTGCCGCCGTACACCTGCTGGCGGTTGTCGGCTTCGTTGCCGCCAAAGATGCTGCCGTCGTATTCGTTGAAGCTGTCGGCATTGAGCACGTGGCCTTCCAGGCTCAGCGTGTCGGTCAGCGCATAGCCGGCGCGCACGTTGATGGAGGTGTTGCGGTAGCCATCGCGGTCGGGCTCATCGGCAAAGCAGCCCGCGCCCCAGCCAGCGGCGGTGCCACGGCAGGCGTTGATGCCGTCGGTCTTCTGGTAGCCGCCTTGGGCCGAAACCCAACCACGCTCACCCCGGTTGCTGAAGCCAGCGCTGGCCTGGCGCAGGTTGTTGCTGCCTGCGGTCAGCGACAGGTTCTGCTGCAGGCCCTTGCCGGCGGTACGGGTGAAGATCTGGATCACGCCGCCGATGGCTTCGGAGCCATACAGGCTCGAACGCGGGCCACGCACGATTTCCACACGCTCGATCTGGTCAACCGGCAGGTCCTGCAGTGCGGCCATGCCGGTGGTTGCCGAGCCCATGCGCACGCCGTCCACCAGCACCAGCACCTGGTTGGAGTTGGTGCCACGCAGGAACAGCGAGGTGATCTTGCCGGTGCCGCCCTGGTTGACGAAATCCAGGCCCGCGCGGCCACGCAGCAGTTCCAGCACGGTGTTGGCCTGGCTGCGGTCAATCTGGTCGCGGTCGATCAGCTGCACCGGCACCACGCTGTCCTTGAGGGCAACCGGGGTACGGGTGGCGGTGACGGTGACGTCATCCAGATCGGTGGTGTTGGACTGCGCAGCCGCAACGGCCGGCAGTGCCAGCGCCAAAGCGAGGGAAAGGGTTTGGTAATGCAGTTTCATGGAAGCTCCTGGACCTGCGCGCTCCCGCGCAGGCGGATGGGTTGGGCTGCCATGGGAGGGAAGTGACGGAGGTCGCGCACACGGCGCCACAGCCGCCGCCATGCCCTCCGCATCGCAACCAGTCGGCTTTCGGGCCGGTCTCCGGACTCGCAGGCGAAGCAGCGTGGCTGCTTCCGGTCAGGCGCCTTCCCGTGCCTTGCACAGTGGCGGTGTTGCCTGGCCTTGTCCTGCTTACCGTTGCGGGGGCAGCGCCGGAATGGCGTGCTGCTGAAGTCCAGCAGTGCGCGGCACCGGCTTCCCGTTTCAACCGGCCGGCGCATGCCGGACGGTCACCCGAAAGTGCGCGCATTCTATGCCATCGCTCCGGGCCCTGTCCGAATGGGCGGCAAATACGGCCGTGCCAGCTAGAATGCGTGCCGCAGTCGCAGTATTTGGAACAGTCGTGACAGAAACATGGTTCGAGCAGGCCTGCGGGCTGCCTTCGCAGGAACACCGCCAGCGTGCCATCGCCCGCCAACGCCAGTTGACCAAGCCCGAGGGAGCATTGGGCCGGCTGGAAACGCTGGCCATCGAGCTGGCCGCACTGCAGGGCGTGGATGCGCCGCAGGCACAGCAGGTGCCGGTGCTGGTGTTTGCCGCCGACCATGGCGTGGCCGCGCAAGGGGTGTCGGCGTATCCGCCCGAAGTCACCGTGCAGATGCTGCGCAATTTTGCCGGCGGTGGTGCGGCCATCGCCGTACTGGCGCGCGAGCTGGCCCTGCCGTTGCATGTCTGGGATGTGGGCAGCCGCGCCGCCGCGCCCATCACCGGCGTGGTCACGGACAAAACCCGTTTGGGTACCGACGACTTCAGCACCGGCCCGGCAATGTCCGCCGATGATCTGGAGGCGGTGTTCGCAGCGGGTCGTCGCGCCGTGGACACGGCCTGCGCTGATGGTGCGCAGCTGTTGGTGTTGGGCGAAATGGGTATCGGCAACACCACCGCTGCCAGCGCGCTCGCTGCGGTGCTGGGTCCGTTGCCGTTGGACGAACTGGTGGGTGCCGGCACCGGCCTGGATGCCGTGCGCATGGTGCAGAAGAAAAACATCATTGCCCGTGCTTTGAATCTGCAGGGTGAGGCGATCAACAACGCCGCATCGCCCGGTTACGAAGCACTGCAGCGCGTAGGCGGCCTGGAAATCGCCGCGATTAGCGCTGCGATGATCGCCGCCGCGCAGCGCAAGGTGCCGGTGCTGGTGGATGGCTTCATCGTCACCGCCGCCGCCTTGGCCGCTGTGCACATCAATCCCGGCGTGCGCCCGTGGTTGTTGTTCTCGCATCAATCGGCCGAGCGCGGCCATATCCGTCTGTTGGACGCGTTGCAGGCGCAGCCGCTGTTGTCGCTGGACCTGCGACTGGGCGAAGGCTCCGGCGCGGCACTGGCATTGCCTCTGGTACGCATGGCCTGCGCGTTGCACAACCGCATGGCGACGTTTGCCGAAGCCTCCGTCGCCGATCGCGGTGGCCTGCAATGATTCTGGATCTGATGCGCCATGCCTCCACCGGCCGCCAAGGCCACCTGGATGGCCGCACCGATCCGCCGTTGATCGACGGTGCAATGGACGCGCTGTACCGCTGCCACGCCGGCATCGGTTGGAGCCGGGTGATCAGCTCGCCGCGCCGCCGTGCACTGGATACCGCGCATGCGTTGGTGGCTGGCAGCAACCAGTTCTGCGAGATCCATCCGGATTGGGCCGAGCTGGATTTCGGCGACTGGGACGGCCTGCATTTCGACGAACTGCCCGCCGAGCAGTTGGCCGCGCTCTACGAAGAACCGCACGACATGGCGCCGCCCAACGGCGAATCCTGGCAGCAGTTTCAAGCACGCGTTGAAGAACAGCTGCATCGGCTGGTGGACGAAGACGACGGCGATGGCCTGCCGGTGTTGGTGGTCAGCCATGCCGGTGTGCTGCGGCTGGCCATCTCGCGCATCTGCGGTATACCGTTGCCGATGTTGTGGGCGGTGCGCATTGATTACGGCACCCGTGTGCGGCTGCGCGTGGAGCGTGGCGAAGACGGGCGTTTGTGGGGCGAACTACTGGAGCTTCGACAACCATGATCGCGCGGCGGCTGATTCTCGCCATCCAGTTTCTGACCCGCCTGCCGACGCCGCAGGTAAGGGACTTCCGCCAGGAAGACCTCACCCACTCGGCGGTGTATTACCCGTTGGTCGGCGCCCTCATCGGGGTGTTGTTGGCACTGCCGCTGTACATCTTGGGTGACCGCCCGTGGTTGGCCGGTGTGATGGCCCTGCTGGTGTGGGTGTGGGTGACCGGCGCGCTGCACCTGGATGGTCTGGGCGATGTGGCCGATGCTTTTGGCGCGGCCCATCGGGACCCGCAGCGCTTTCTGGAAGTGCTCAAAGATCCGCACATGGGTGTGTTCGGCGTGGTCACGCTGGTCATGCAGCTGCTGCTGAAATTCGTGCTGCTCACCGAGTTGGCGGTGAGCCCGCTCTGGTACGGCATCGTGCTGATTCCCGCGTGGGCGCGCTGGGGCACGTTGTGGTGGAGCCGGTTGCTGCCGTCGCTGCATGGCGCGGGCATGGCCGAGCGTTTTTCGTGGCAGTTGAGCCTGCGTTCGATGTGGTTGTGGGCGGCGCTGTTGACGGTGATCACCGCCTTCATGGCGTGGCCGTTGTTGGTGGCGCTGCTGGTGGTGCCGCTGGTTGCCGTGTACTGGCAGCGCAGGCTCGGTGGCATTTCAGGCGATTGCCTGGGGGCCAGTGTCGAGGCGACCGAGACGATGTTGCTGTTGGCGCTGGTGTTGTTGGCCGGCATCGGCTGAGGCCGGCCTTCTGCGCTGAACTCAGTTGTCGTTGAAGCCGATCTCATCGGTTTCATCGGAGGCTTCTTCCGCATCTTCCCGCTGCATGTGGGTTTCATGCACCGGCCCGGCCACCTGCGCGCCACGCGCGGCGGGCAGTTCGTCTACGGCGGTTTCGTACTCGCTCACCAGCTGTTGCCGGCGTGCCTCCGGCACCTCCTGCCAATGGCAGCCCAGCAATGCACCTTCCAGCGAATACAGCAGATTGAGGCTGGGCTTGAACCCGGCGCGCTTCACCTTCATGAAAGCGCCGACCGCACCGGTGTCAATCAGATCCTGCTCGCTACGCAGCCCTACCTGACGCAGCCACGCCGCACTTTTGGGGCCGATGTTGCGCAGCTTGGTGGTGCTCAACGCAGCGCCTCGACAAACACCTGGGCAATGGCTTCCAGGCCGAGCTGGTCATCGGCATCAAAGCGCGCAATCACCGGGCTGTCGATATCGAACACGCCGATCAGTTCACCCTCACGCAGCAACGGCACCACCAGTTCCGAGCGCGACGCCGAATCGCAGGCAATGTGCCCCGGGAAGGCATCCACGTCTTCAATGCGCTGTGTTTGACCACTGCTCGCAGCCGCCCCACACACGCCCTTGCTCAACGGAATGCGCACGCAGGCCGGCAGGCCCTGGAAGGGGCCAACCACCAGCTCTTTACCGTCGTAGAAGTAAAACCCCACCCAGTTGAGCTGCGGCAGCGCGTGGTAGACCAGCGCCGACAGATTGGCGGCATTGGCGATGCGGTCGGCCTCGCCATGCACCAGCGCACGGGCTTGGGCCAGCAGCTGGGCGTACTGTTCCGGCTTGCTGCCGGTGAGCGTATTGGCATTGAACATCGTAAGAGTCTAACCGCTGGCAAGCCGCCGAATCTGCCAGAGCCGGCGGTCGTACAGCAAGCTTTGCTTCGACCCTGCAGCCCCGCTGCACTGCGCGTGGCGCGCCCGCACAAGGTTGCAGCGGCACGTGGCGATGACGGCGTTGTTTCCTGTCGATGGCGGCTTCAGCGAAATCCAGGCAAAAAAAAGACCCGACAGCGGGAGGGGGTTGCTGTCGGGTCCGGTTGCGCGGGGGAGGGACCGCGCAAAGTCGCTTATGAGGTCAACGCGTCGTGCCGGTGGCCTTGGCAGCTGCCGCAAAAGGCTGGCCTACCAGTTCGCCCAGCGCCTCGCCGGTCTTCAGGCCCAGGCTGATGGCTTCCTGGTTGGCCGAGGCCAGGCGTTCAAAATTGTCGCGCGCCACCTGCAGCCCTTTGGGCAGCAGGGTCTGCAGGTCCACCTGCGCGCCGGGCTGTGCCAGTTCGCCGAAGAAGCCGGCGGTGGCATTGGTGTTCCGCTCCAGGGTGCGCAGCTGCATGCCGAACAGGCTTTCAGCGCTTTCCAACGTCAACCGGTTGGCGCGGTTGGCCGCAGCGGCGAGCTGTTGGGTATAGCGGCTGAAATCGTTGGCTTGGGCGGACATCGCGGATACCGGAGCACCTTTGTTGCGTTGCAGCATAGCGCGATTGACGCGCGGTGCAAGCCCTTCCCGGCAGTTTTACGGGCCGCGGTAGCTGCAGCCTGAGGTGCAGGTCTCGTGCACCACCACTTCGCTCAGCAGCGGCAGGGTCGGCTTGAGCCGTTCCCAGATCCACATCGCCAGACGCTCGCTGGTGGGGTTTTCCAGACCGGGGATGTCGTTGAGGTAGTTGTGGTCGAGCTGGTCGTACAGCGGCTGGAACGCGGCCTTGAGGTCGCTGAAATCCATGATCCAACCGGTGTCTTCGCCCGGCTCGCCGCTGACTTTCAGCTCAACCCGGAACGAATGGCCATGCAGCCGCGAGCACTTGTGGCCCGGCGGAACGTTGGGCAGCCGGTGGGCGGCCTCGAGGGTGAAAACCTTGAAAATATCCATGGGCGCAATTGTAGGGCGCCCATGGCGCGAAGCGGCTGACCGGCGGGCAACAAAAAGGCCGACGCACTGCGTCGGCCTTTCTTTGCTTCTCATCCCAGCAAAAAACTGGAATCAGGCGCTGGTGCGGCCCTGACCACGGCCGCCACCGCTACGACGCTGACCACCACCCGGGTGGCTGTCGCGGCGCTGCTGGCCGTTGTTGTTGCCGCCGTTGCGCTGACCGCCCGGCTTCTGCTGGCCACCACGGCCGCCACGCGGTGCATCGCTGCCCGAACGGCGCGGTGCGTGACCGGCGTTGTTGCCACGGCGCGGCGCGCGCTGGCCGCCCGGCTGCTCGGCCTTGCCCGGCGCGCTGTTGCCCCAGCGGATCGGGGTCTGCGGCTCGAAGCCCGGCACGTCACGGATGTCCATGTCGCGGTCGAGCAGGCGCACGATCTGACGCAGCAGCTTGGCTTCGTCCTGTGCCACCAGCGAGACAGCCTCACCAGTGGAGCCGTTGCGGCCGGTACGGCCGATACGGTGTACGTAGTCTTCCGGCACCATCGGCAGGTCGTAGTTGATGACCTTCGGCAGCTCGTTGATATCAATGCCGCGCGCGGCGATATCGGTGGCCACCAGCACGGTCACGCGGCCGGCCTTGAAGTCAGCCAATGCACGCAGACGCTGGCCCTGGCTCTTGTTGCCGTGAATCGCAGCGGTCTTGATGCCGGACTTTTCCAGGAACATCGCCAGCTTGTCGCAGCCGTGCTTGGTGCGGCCGAACACCAGCGTCTGCACGCGGGAGTCTTCAGCCAGAAGGTGCAACAGCAGCTCGCGCTTGCGCGCGCCATCGACCGGATGCACGCGGTGGGTGATGGTCTCGGCAACGGTGTTCTTCGGCGTGACCTGGATCTGCTTCGGGTCGCGCATGAACTCCAGCGCCAGCTGCTTGATGCTTTCCTCGAACGTGGCCGAGAACAGCAGCGTCTGACGGTTCTGGCGCGGCAGCTTGGCCAGGATGCGGTTGATCGACGGCAGGAAGCCCATGTCGAGCATGCGGTCGGCTTCGTCCAGCACCAGGATTTCCACGCCGGACAGGTCGACGCTGCGACGCTCCAGGTGGTCGATCAAACGGCCCGGGCAGGCCACCAGCAGGTCCACGCCACGGCGCAGCACGTCCAGCTGGTTGCCCATGCCGACGCCGCCGTAGATGCAGGCGCTGGGGATGCGCAGGTACTTGCTGTATCCACGCAGGCTGTCATGCACCTGGGTGGCCAGCTCGCGGGTCGGTGCCAGGATCAGCGCACGCGGCTTGCGCGGGCCATTGCCCACGCTCTGCGGCGCGGTGCCCAGGTGCTGCAGCAACGGCAGGCCGAACGCGGCGGTCTTGCCGGTACCGGTCTGAGCGCCAGCCAGCAGGTCGTGACCGGCCAGTGCAAGCGGGATGGCCTGCTCCTGGATAGGGGTCGGGTTTTCGTAGCCCTGCTCGGCGAGCGCACGCAGCAGGAAGGGCGCAAGGCCCAGGTTTTCAAACGACATGGAGTACTCCGAAACATGAATAACGCGCGCCCGATAGGGCATGCGTTGCGGATCATTGAAGACCCGCTGATCTCGGAGCGTTCCCGTAAACCGCGCTGCAAGATCTGGATGCAACCAGAGCGGTGCGCTGGTCGGAATGCGTAACGATTGGCGTCGGAGTGGGGGCGGGCGGGCGGACAGGCCTGAAAAGCCGATGTCCTGCACCGCCGGCGATCCCTGAGGGAAACGGACGGCCGCTGGCAGACCGCGCTAGTCTAGGGGATTGTCCGGATAGGTACAAAAACGCCCGTTCAGCATTCCTTTTGGGAGCTGGTGGTTGCCGGCATATTCATTACAATTGAAACTTGTTTCTTCTGCAGACTGGACGTTCCCATGAAGCTTGGTTCCCTGAAGGAAGGCGGCCGCGACGGCACCCTTATCGTGGTCTCGCGTGACCTCACCCGCGCCGTGCGGGCCAGCGGCATTGCCGCCACCCTGCAGCTGGCGCTGGAGGACTGGTCCAACCTGGCGCCGCGCCTGAACGGCCTGTCCGAGCAGCTCAACGCCGGTGACGTCGAAGGCGCCTTTGCGCTGGACATGCAGGCGCTGGCCGCGCCGCTGCCGCGCGCATACGAGTTTGTGGACGGCAGCGCCTACCTGCCGCACGTGGCCCGTGTGCGCAAAGCGCGCGGTGCCGAAGTGCCCGAGTCGTTCTATACCGATCCGTTGATGTACCAGGCCACCAGCGCCGGTTTTTACGGCCCGCGCGACGCGGTCAAGGTGATCAGCGAGGACTACGGCATCGACCTTGAGGCCGAGATCGTGATCATCAGCGACGACGTGCCGATGGCGGTGACGCCCGAGCAGGCCGCCGGCCACATCCAGCTGGTGGGCCTGGTCAATGACGTCAGCCTGCGCAACCTCATCCCCGGTGAGCTGGCCAAGGGGTTCGGCTTTCTGCAATCCAAGCCACGCTCGGCGCTGAGCCCGGTGTTCGTGACCCCCGACGAGCTGGGCGCAGCGTGGCAGGGCAGCAAGGTGCATCTGCCGCTGGTCACCCACATCAACGGCAAGTGGTTTGGTGCGCCGGAAGCGGGCGTGGACATGCAGTTCGATTTCGCCCAACTGCTGGCGCATGCGGCCAAGACGCGCCCACTGTCGGCCGGTGCCATCGTCGGCTCGGGCACCATCGCCAACGAAGACACCACCTTGGGCGCCTCCTGCTTTGCCGAGCAGCGCACCGTGGAAGCCCTGCGCGACGGCAAGCCGTCCACGCCGTTCATGAGCTTCGGCGACGTGGTCCGTATCGAGATGTTCGACCGTGACGGCAACAGCATCTTCGGTGCCATCGAGCAGCGCATCGAGCAGGCTGCACGCCCCTGAATCCGAGCGCCGCAGAAGCGGCGTCCAATACCAGCATGCCGGGGTAGGTTCAACAGCGCCCCGGCGTCGCATTGCCACGTTCTGAGTCCGCTCAACGTGTGCGCGATATCACGGTCTTTCAGCTGTCGTCCTGGTCCCGCGTGCCCGTCCGACTGACGGTTTCGCGGGCTGACCGATGGTGAAGGCCTCCTCACTGTCACCGGTTACTGTGTTGCCCATGCGACAGGAGACGTTCCCCATGGAAGATGGCTTGAAGCTCTACAGCTACTGGCGTTCGAGCGCGGCGTACCGCGTGCGTATCGGTCTGAATCTGAAGGGCTTGGACTACGACATCGTGCCGGTGCATCTGGTGCGCGACGGTGGCCAGCAACATGCCCCGGACTACGCCGCGTTGAACCCGCAGGAGCTGGTGCCCACGCTGCGTCATGGCGAGCGCGTGTTGACCCAGTCGCTGGCGATTCTTGAGTACCTGGAAGACGTGCATCCGCAATCGCCGCTGCTGCCGGCCGATGCCGGTGGCCGTGCGCGCGTGCGCGCGCTGGCTCAGCAGGTTGCCTGCGATATCCACCCGCTCAACAACCTGCGCGTGCTGCAGTTCTTCGACCGCGAATGGAACGTGCCGCAACCCGAACGCGACGAATGGATTCTGCATTGGATGCGTACGGGCTTTGCCGCATTGGAAACCATGCTGGTGAGCTCATTCGATACTGGGCGCTTCTGTCACGGTGCCGAACCCGGCCTGGCGGATTGCTGCCTGGTGCCGCAGCTGTACAACGCCCGCCGCTTCCATCTGGACCTGGCCGCATACCCGACCTTGTGCCGCATTGAAGACGCCTGCCTGGCACTGCCAGCCTTCGACGCCGCCCGCCCGGAAAATCAGCCGGACGCAATCTGAGACCACTCCCACGCACGGAAGATAGGCCGCCGTGCGCGCCAACCCGCCGCAGCGCAGGGTTAAAGCCCTTCTCCCGTGTACGGGAGAAGGGTTGGGATGAGGGGGCTTTCAGCAGCCAACCCGCCGTAGCGCAGGGTTAAAGCCCTTCTCCCGTGTACGGGAGAAAGGTGGGGATGAGGGGGTTTTCAGCAGCCAACCCGCCGCAGCGCAGGGTTAGAGCCCTTCTCCCGTGTACGGGAGAAGGGTTGGGATGAGGGCGCTGTTGGCCGTACAGCGTGACGCCGCGTATTGGATCGAAACCCGACTGCGGACGACGCAACAGGCCAGGCCCGTCACCGCGTCAGAACCCGTGACTGATCACCGCCGGCGCCGTGGAAAAATCGGCGTAAGGATCATGCTCGCCACTGGAGCCTTCCGACAGCCGGAACTTCAGCGCAAGACCATCGCGCGAATCAGCCGCACGCAGCGCTTCTTCCTGCTCGATGAGGCCTTCCTTGACCATGCGGAACAGGCATTGGTCAAAGGTCTGCATGCCTTCTTCCAGCGATTCTTCCATCGCCTGTTTGATCGAATGAACCTCACCACGGCGCAGCAGGTCGCGGATCATCGGCGTGTTGATCAACACCTCGCTTGCAGGGCGGCGACGGCCGTCCACGCCCTTGACCAAGCGCTGCGAAACCACTGCGCGCAGGTTCAATGACAGGTTCATCAGCACGTTCTTGTGCGCGCTTTCCGGGAAGAAATTCAGAATGCGTTCGATGGTCTGGTCGGCATTGTTGGAGTGCAGCGTCGCCAGGCACAGGTGGCCGGTTTCAGCGAAGGCGATGGCCGCCTCCATCGTTTCGGCGTCCAGGATCTCGCCGATCAGAATCACGTCCGGCGCCTCGCGCATCGCGTTCTTCAGCGCATTGTGGAAGGCATGTGTATCCAGGCCCACTTCGCGCTGGTTGACGATGGACATCTTGTGCTTGTGCAGGAACTCGATCGGGTCCTCGATGGTGAGGATGTGTCCGGTCGAGGTGCTGTTGCGGTGGTCGATCATCGATGCCAGCGAGGTGGACTTGCCCGAGCCGGTCGAGCCCACCACCAGCACCAGACCACGGGGGGTCATGATGACGTCCTTGAGCACCTGCGGCAGGTGCAGTTCCTCGATGCTGGGGATATGGCTCTTGATCGCACGGATCACCATGCCCACTTCGCCGCGCTGCTTGAACACGTTGACGCGGAAGCGCCCGGCATCGGTCAGCGCGATGGCCATGTTGAGCTCCAGGTCGCGCTCGAACTGCGGCACCTGGCCCTCGTCCATCAACGAGTACGCAATTTTCTTGACCATCCCCGGAGGCAAGCCGGTGCTCCCCAGCGGATACAACTTGCCTTCGATCTTGATGTAGACCGGCGCTCCGGTGGTCAAAAACATGTCCGAAGCGTTCTTTTCGGTCATCAGCTTCAGGAAGTAGCCGATATCCATACGCAATATTTCCCCAACAGATAGCCGCTTGCCGTTGCAAGCACGCCATAGCCTTGACCACAATGGCCGCGCTCAGTCACTCAGGCAACGGCTCCCCAATGAAAGCAAGCTTCGCACAATTACGACGTCTCCTGTATGTGACGGCGTGCGCAACAGCGCTGTCTGGTAGCGCTTTTGCGCAGGATCCGGCCGCCGCCGACCTGCTCGCCGCGCAACAGGCGGTGGAGCGCGCCGACCGCGCCGACGCCGACCAGTACGCCCCGGACATGATGGCCATGGCGCGCCAGCAGCTGGAACAGGCCCAGCGTGCCGCCGGCGACCGCAGCCTGCGCAAGCAGGCGCCGATGCTGGCTCAGCGCGCCGCCGTCGATGCGGATCTGGCGCGCGCGCAGAGTGAGGAATCCGTCGCGCAGGCCATGTTGGCCCAGCGCCGGGCCGAGGTTGAACAATTGCAGCGCCAGTTGGCGACAGGGGAGGGCCGCTGATGCGCCTCAGGACTATCGTGATGGCCGGCCTGCTGGCACTGCCGCTGGCGGCTGTGGCCGCTGAAGACCCGTCCGTGGCCTTGTTGAACCAGCGCCTGATGGCCCTGCAGGCAGACATGCAGACCGCCGATGCCGCTTCGTTCGAGAAACTACAGGCGCTGCAGGCTATCGCTACCCTGTCCAAGGCCAAGCGCAAGGAACTGGACCATGCGCGTTACGTGGCCGAGCGCCGAGTGGCCATCGCCGAGAGTGCCGCCCGCACCGCCGTGGCCGCGCGCGAGGTTGACCAGTTGGAGCGCACCCGCAGCGACCTGCTGATCGAAGCCAGCCGCCGTGAAGTGGCCAAGGCCCGCCAGGAGGCCGAACGCCTGCGCATGCAGTCGCAGATCCAGGCTGAGGAAGCGGAACGGCTGCGTTTGGCCGCAGAGGCGGAAACCCTGGCGCGTCAGGATGCCGAAACGGCCCTGACCAGTGTTGCCGGCCGTCAGCAGCAGCGTCTGAGTGCGGCCCAGCAGAACGCCGCCAAGTTGGCGCGCGAAGAGGCTGAACTGGTGTCCGGGCATAAGTTGCCGGCCTCCAGGTTCAACAACCGGGGTGAGGTGTTCACCTTCGCCGGTGATGCCTTTGCGGCAGGTCAGGCCGTGTTGTCCGCAGGCGCGGGCAATCAAGCCAAAGCCTTGGCCGAGTACCTGAACATCGGCAAGAAGGGCCGGGTGACCATCGAGGCCTATGACAGCGCCACCGGGGTGGGCCAGCGTCGTGCACAGGCGTTGAAGGATGCGCTGGTCGCCGCTGGCGTGGGCGCGGCCCGTGTCCAGATTGCGGGCAAGAAGGCTGCCTCCACTCGGGCGCGTTCAGCGGAAGTCATCATTGCGCCTTGACCTTGTTAAATGGCTGATGTTGTTATGTTTTTGTTTATTGGTTGAGGCTGAATGTGAGCTTTAGCTGGCTTCTGAAAATCGGCTCTCGATAGTGCTTGCCGGAACCTTTTTGCAGGCGTAGGGTCAATTGTCCGGGTGGCAGATTCGCCATCCGGACAGAGGAGGGCCGAGCCGGTGCATCAGTGGCGCGAACCAGTTTCCGAAGGCTCCCGGCAAGTTCGTCGGGAGAAGGCCGGTGGGTTCCGTCGTTTGTTCGCGGTTCCGGCGCTCCACCCTGCAACGCCCCGTGCCGTTCCCGGCCGGGGCGTTCTTGTTTCTGCATGAAGGAGGTCAAGTCATGTTCGAAGGGCAGCCGCAGAGTGAGATCGACGCCTTGATGAAGGCCAACCCCGAGTTCAGGCTGTTGTATCAGCAGCACCGGAAATTGAACAAGAAATGCATGGACGCTCAACTTGGGGTACTTCCCATCGATGATGTCACTCTGGGACAGATGAAACGGGAGAAGCTGCTGGCCAAGCAACGGCTCCTGCGAATGTACGAAAGCACCATCAATTAATACCTTCCCCATGCGTTGAAGTTACGTCGCGGACGGTGGCGGCCCCCTCGTCGGCCGTCATTGTCCGCGCCATTGCCCGGTGCCGCGCAACGGTGCTGATGCCGATCGGTTGGATTGTAAGGAGCCGGTCTTGCCTGACTTTCGGCAGCATCCGTCGGATAATCGGAAATCCAGCCGTTTTACGGCGTGATCCGAATCTGACCATGGCAATCCATACCTCCGTCCTCGAACTCATTGGCAACACGCCCATCGTCAAGGCACAGCGCCTGGATGTCGGTGTGTGCGAGCTGTACCTCAAGCTCGAAAGCGCCAACCCGGGTGGGTCGATCAAGGATCGTATTGGTCTGTCGATGATCGAAGCAGCCGAGAAGCGCGGCGATCTCAAGCCGGGCGCGACCCTGGTGGAAGGCACCGCCGGCAACACCGGCTTGGGCCTTGCCCTGGTGGCGCAGCAGAAGGGTTACAAGCTGATCTTGGTGGTACCGGACAAGATGAGCCGGGAGAAGATCTTCAACCTCAAGGCGATGGGCGCCGAAGTGGTGTTGACCCGCTCGGACGTGGCCAAGGGCCACCCGGAGTACTACCAGGACCTGGCCCAGACCGTGGCCGACCGCACCCCGGGCGCCTACTTCATCAACCAGTTCGGCAACCCGGACAACCCTGCTGCGCATGAGTTTGGCACCGGCCCGGAGATCATCGAGCAGATGGGCGGCGACCTGGATGCCATCGTGTTCGGTTGCGGCAGCTCGGGCACCATGACCGGCCTGTCGCGCGCCTTCGCCAAGCTCTCGCCCAAGACCGAGCTGGTGTTGGCCGACCCGGTGGGCTCGATCCTTACCCAGTACATCAACGAAGGCACGGTGAGCGAGAAGTCCGGCAGCTGGCTGGTGGAAGGCATTGGCGAGGATTTCCTGCCGGGCATTTCCGATTTCAGCCGGGTCAAGAAGGCTTATGCGATCAGCGACGCCGAAAGCTTCCACACCGCACGCGAGCTGCTGGGCAAGGAAGGCATTCTGGGTGGCTCCTCCACCGGCACCCTGTTGGCAGCGGCGCTGAAGTACTGCAAAGAGCAGACCACGCCGAAGAAGGTGCTGGTGCTGGTGCCCGATACCGGCAACAAGTACCTGTCCAAGATGTACAACGATTACTGGATGCTGGACAACGGTTTCCTGGAGCGCCCGCAGTACGGCGACCTGCGTGACCTGATCCTGCGCCCCTACGGCCAGCGTGACACGGTGGTGATCGGCCCCAACGATCTGCTGACCACCGCGTACCAGCGCATGAAGCTGTACGACGTGTCGCAGCTGCCGGTGATGGAAGGCAGCCAACTGGTCGGCATCATCGATGAGAGCGACGTGCTGCTGCATGTGTACGGCGACGAAGCCCGCTTCCGCGACCCGGTGTCGGTGGCCATGGTCAGCAAGCTGGACCGGCTGGACGTCAAATCGCCGATCGAAGCGCTGCTGCCGGTGTTCGACCGCGGCCAAGTCGCCATTGTCACCGATGGTGATGCGTTTCTCGGTTTGATCACCCGTATCGACTTGCTGAACTACCTGCGTCGCAGGGTTCAGTGATTCCGGTGGCGCCCTGTGGGGCGCCACAATGTGAGATTCAGCCTAGGCTGATAGAATTTCGCCCCTTTAGCTGGAAGCCTTTATGACGGATCAGCACACACGCAGCCAGGATGGCGAGCGCAGCTTGTCGCTTGCCACCTTGGCCATCCATGGCGGGCAATCGCCCGACCCCAGCACCGGCGCCGTCATGCCGCCGATCTACGCGACCTCGACCTATGCCCAGTCCAGCCCGGGCGAGCATCAGGGTTTTGAGTATTCACGTACCCACAATCCGACCCGCTTTGCCTATGAGCGTTGTGTGGCGTCGCTGGAGGGTGGTTCGCGTGGTTTCGCCTTTGCTTCGGGCATGGCAGCCAGTTCCACTGTCATCGAGCTGCTGGACGCTGGCAGCCATGTGGTGGCGATGGATGACATCTACGGCGGCAGCTTCCGCCTGTTCGAGCGTGTGCGTCGCCGCACCGCCGCGCTGGATTTCAGCTTCGTCGACCTGACCGATCTGGTTGCATTTGAAGCCGCGATCACGCCGAAGACCAAGATGGTGTGGATCGAAACGCCCACCAACCCGATGTTGAAGATCGTGGACATCGCCGCAGTGGCCGCCATTGCCAAGCGCCATGGTTTGATCGTGGTGGTGGACAACACCTTCGCCTCACCGATGTTGCAGCGCCCGCTGGAACTGGGCGCGGACCTGGTGCTGCATTCGGCCACCAAATACCTCAACGGCCACTCCGACATGGTCGGCGGCATGGTGGTGGTCGGCGATAACGCCGAGCTGGCCGAGCAGATGGCGTTCCTGCAGAACTCCGTCGGTGGCGTGCAGGGCCCGTTCGACAGCTTCCTCGCCCTGCGCGGCCTGAAGACGCTGCCGCTGCGCATGAAGGCGCATTGCGCCAATGCAATGGAATTGGCCCAGTGGCTGGAAACGCATCCGGCCGTGGAAAAAGTGATTTACCCCGGCCTTGCCTCACACCCGCAGCACGAACTGGCGGGCAAGCAGATGGCCGGCTACGGCGGCATCGTTTCCATCGTGCTGAAAGGCGGATTCGAAGCAGCCAAGCGCTTCTGCGAACGCACCGAACTATTTACGTTGGCCGAGTCACTCGGCGGCGTGGAAAGCCTGGTCAACCATCCGGCAGTGATGACGCACGCCTCCATTCCCGTTGAACGCCGCGAGCAGCTGGGCATCAGCGATGCGCTGGTAAGGCTGAGCGTGGGTGTTGAGGATGTTGAGGATCTGCGGGTGGATCTGCGTAACGCACTAAGGATAGGGGACGCTGCGTAATGATATTGGTTACTGGTGGAACAGGCTACATCGGATCGCATGCCAGTCTTGTACTTCACGAGGCTGGTCACGAAGTTGTTTTGCTGGATAATCTGAGTAATAGCAGTAGCTCCGTGCTTGATCGCCTGGATACCCTGGCGGGTAGGCCCTTTAAGTTTGTCGAAGGTGATATTCGTGATGAAAAGCTGCTTACTCAGCTGTTCGGCGAGTATGAGATTGATGGAGTCATGCATTTTGCAGGCCTGAAATCCGTTGCCGAATCCGTGGCGGATCCACTCAGGTATTTTGATAATAATGTTGCCGGTACCCGGACACTCCTGGGGGCAATGTCGGCTGCTGGCGTTTACAAGATGGTGTTCTCGTCTTCGGCTACTGTTTATGACGGATCCCAGCGGCCGCCGTTTTCGGAAGATGCGGCTCTGGGCGCAAGCAACCCCTATGGAAACAGCAAAGCGCAGGTTGAAACGTTGCTGACCGACGTAGCTGCAGCAGATCCGAAATGGAGTTTTGCGCTGCTCCGGTACTTCAATCCGGTCGGGGGGCATGAGAGCGGGCTGCTGGGAGAAAACCCCCGAGGAGTCCCCAATAATCTTATGCCTTACATCTGTCAGGTCGCTTCAGGCGTGCGTGATAGTTTGACTGTGCATGGGGATGACTATCCCACTATTGACGGGACGGGAGTCCGGGATTTCATTCATGTGATGGATCTGGTGGAAGGGCACGTGGCTGCGCTTGCCTATTGCACGAAAAACAGTGGTGTCCTGACTGCCAATCTAGGTACTGGAACAGGAACCTCGGTAATTCAGCTTATTGAAACTTTCGAAAGAGTTACAGGCAATAGGGTTCCCTTCCAGATCGGACCAAGGCGCGCTGGTGATGTCGCAGAGTCTTGGGCGGACGCCGCAGTCGCGGAGCGATTGCTTGGCTGGCGGGCGCAGCTCGGCCTCTCGGAGATGTGTCGCGATAGTTGGATGTGGCAGAGCACCTTGGCTCGGGGCGGCGCGTGAATAAGCCGAAAGTGAATGGAGCATCGCCAGCTGCGATGCTCGAATCGTTGCGGACAAATCGTCATCTCATCAAGCAGCTTGCACGGCGAGATATTGTTGGACGGTACAAGGGAGCGCTGATCGGTATTGCATGGTCGTTCGTGACCCCCATCCTTATGCTCGCTGTATACACATTCGTATTCTCGGTTGTATTCAAGGCGCGATGGGGTGGGGCGGCCGGGGACAGTCGCGGGCAGTTCGCTCTGATAATGTTCGTCGGAATGCTGGTGCACGGATTGTTCGCGGAGATAATCAATCGTGCGCCGGGGCTAGTGCTTGCAAATCCCAATTACGTTAAAAAAATCGTTTTCCCGTTGGAGGTTCTTTCCCCAATGGTCGGGCTTTCGGCGCTATTCCATGCGGCCATAGGTGTGGTTGTATTTCTTCTTGCGTTTCTTGTGCTTGGTGGAAGCGTGAGTTGGGTTGTCGTTTTTCTTCCGCTGGTCCTGCTGCCTTTGCTAGTCCTAGCGGTGGGTTTGGCCTGGTTTCTCGCTAGTCTCGGGGTATACGTCCGTGACGTGGGCCAGATAACTGGAATCATTACTACCGTGATGCTCTTTCTTGCGCCGGTTTTCTATCCGCTGGAAAATCTTCCCCCGAATTTCCGCTGGGTAGTACAGATGAATCCCTTGACCTTCATCATCCAGCAGGCTCGCGAAGTGCTGGTCTGGGGTCGAATGCCTGATTTTTCCGGTCTGCTGCTCTACCTGCTCGTCGCATGGCTTGTTGCTTGCGCTGGGTTTGCGTGGTTCCAGAAAACTCGCAAGGGGTTCGCGGATGTCCTTTGATACTGACGAACGCGCGGTAATGGCTCCGCTGCATGAAAGTTCGATTAGCGTTAAGAATGTGGGCAAGGTCTATCACGGTTATGAGACTCCGGTTGACCGGTTGAAGCAATTCGTCTTTCCAAGGATGAGTCGCTTGAGCGGACGTAAGGCCAGAGATCATTTCAGGGTCTTCAAGGCACTTCAGAACATCAGCTTTGAAGTGGCGCGTGGAGAGGTTGTGGGGATAGTCGGACGCAATGGTTCCGGTAAATCCACGCTGCTGCAGATCATTTGCGGCACTCTTTCTGCTTCCAGTGGCGATGTGCAAACCCACGGCAGGATCTCCGCACTGTTGGAGCTCGGCTCTGGATTCAATCCAGAGTTCACCGGGCGTGACAATATGTATCTGAACGCTGCGCTGATCGGCATGTCCCGTGCAGAGCTGGAAGGCAGAATCCCCGATATCCTCGATTTTGCCGATATCGGTGATTTCATAGATCAGCCAGTCAAGACCTATTCCAGTGGTATGGCTGTTCGGCTTGCGTTCGCTGTCGCGATCAATGTCAGTGCCGACATCCTGATTGTGGATGAGGCGCTTGCTGTGGGCGATGAATTGTTTCAACGCAAGTGTTTTTCACGTATCGATCAACTGCGTTCTGAAGGCGCGACGATTCTGTTCGTATCGCATTCCGCCGGGACTATCGTGGATCTGTGTGACAGGGCGGTATTGCTTGATGGGGGCGAGCTTATTGCTGATGGTTCGCCCAAGGCAGTTGTAGGCCTGTATCAGAAGTTGCTGTATGCGCCAGCAGCAGCTGCTGCTGCTCTGCGACAGAGCATCAAAGACCGCTCGCTTGCAAATGTTGGTACTGTTGATCGAGCCATGGAGCTCGTTGAGGCAGGTGCCAGTAGCGACGAGACCAAGGGGGAGGACGAGGTGTACGATGCGTCGTTCGTACCCATGGATACCATCGTCTATGAGAGTCATGGTGCGCTGATCAGTGAGCCCGAAATTCGCACGTTGGGTGGTACACGTGTAAATGGCCTGATTCGTGGCAGGAAATACATCTTCCGTTATGTCGTGGATTTTTCTGTCGACCTTGATAATGTTCGTTTCGGAATGGTGATCAAGGCTTTGAATGGTACCCATCTCGGCGGGAGCATGTCCGCACCGACGTTTGCAGATGGCCGCCAGTTCCAGAAGGGCCGGAAGGTCGTCGTTGAGTACCAATTTGACTGCATGTTGAACCCGGGTGTGTTCTTTCTAAATGCTGGTGTATTCGGAAATGTCGGGGGGGCGGAGCTGGTCATACATCGATTGGCTGATGCGGCTGCATTTAGAGTGCTTCCAGTGTCCAACAATATTTCGCAGGAGTGGATTGATTTTTCCTGCAGGCCGATGGTTGAAGTCCATGGATAAAGTATTCGAAAATTTGCTTGTAGGTTCGCCCAACGGTGGCGGTTTGCTGCACGTCCACGAAGGACGGGTTCACAAGATCGACATGCTGGATACAACCGGGCTTTTCGTGCATAAGCGAAAGCTGTTGCGGGGCATCCAGCCGGCCCTTGTAATTGCGTATGGCGAACGAGTGGTGGAGCTCAACCCGGCAGATGTTGCTTTTGGGGACATCCATGATGTGCTCATCCATGACGACAGGTACTATCTGGTTGGGACATGGGGAAATGAGGTTGTATGTGTAGATTCCGCTGGAGTTGAGCTTGAGCGGTGGAAGTTTCCAGGAGAGGATGATTCCTGGCACATAAATTGCATCGCAATCTGGAATGGACGAATCGTTTTCTCCGCTTTCGGAGAGTTCTCGGGACACCGTGAGTACAAGGGAAAGTCCACCGGGACCGGGTTCGTCCGTGATCTGTTGACGGGTGAAACACTGATTAGCGGTTTGACCCAGCCTCATAGCCTTGTCTCTGTTGAGGGGGACTTACTGGTTGCCAATTCCGGAGCGCGCCAGCTGCTGCAGTACCGGTCCGACGGAACGATAAGGCGCAAGCTTTACATCGATGGATATGTCCGTGGACTGGCCATTTCCGGAGAAATGCTTTATCTGGGCTTGAGCAAATCCCGTAATGCTCCGCTTGACGACGTCAGTGGAGGGACATTGCTAGCGTTGGATAAAACCACTTGGAGCGAAGTTGGCAGGCTACCGCTCCCTGTAAACGAGGTTTACTCGATATTGCCGATGGCAGCCGAGGATGCTGGCTTCATCGTAAGCATGATTGCATCTCATAGCGCGAAGCTGCTGTCCGATGTGCTGGCAAGGAAGACACAGAGCCTGAGCGAGGCTCAGAGAGATTTCGCGCAGATGGCCGCTGAACATGAGCAGCTTTCAAAGCTCATGGAGCATGTGCACGACCAGAGTCTCAAACTGAGTGCGGACGATGCCTTGGAGAGATTCTGTGGGTTGGATAATGCGTTGACCCAGAGCACGCAGCAGATGCAGGCGGGATTTGCTCGTGTTTCAGCAGATGTTGCACAACTGGCTGCGCAGTTGGATAAGGTGGCTTCTGACAGGCAGCGAGCAAATGCTCGGCATGAAGAATTGATCGATACCATTCGTCAGTTCGAAGCGCGAGTGGTATCGGAGTTCGATCATTCACGCATTGGTCTGGCTGCGCTCTCTTCCGCTTCGGACAGCGATGCTACGTCTCTGGCGGGTCTGTTCCATGGAATGCAGGGATTCCAGTCGCAGATCGGCGTGCTTACGAATATGCTCGCGGAGGAGAAAGATCGGCTGCAGGTGCTGGAAGAGCGTGCGGACCGTGCCGAACGCGAGCTCAAGATTGTCCAGAGCTCAACCTCCATGTGGATCACTTCGCCCCTCCGTAAAGTGGCCTCGCTTGGCCGAATTCTAATTCGTGGTCTCAAGCAGATCGTGAAAGTTGGAGTGTTCTTTACGTTGAATCCACGCGAACTTGGTCGCTACTTCCGACTGGCGCGACGCATACAACCCACTCAGGTCGCAGGCTTGATCGATGGGTTTGTCAAACGCGGTGGGCCGCAGCCTGCTACCGTTGGACCGGAGCCTGTTGTTTTTGATCTGAGAGGGCACCAGGGTCCCGTGGTTATTCTTACCACGCGTCACTGCGACTATATCGGGCAACTGATGGCAAGCGCATTGGGCAGGGTCGGGATTTCCGCCGAGGTGATCTATGAGCGCCCGCTGGCTGGATACTCGCACGTTCCGCATTTTGTGATCTGTCCCCAGATGTTCCCGGAACTGCCCGGCTTCTATGTGGCATTCCAATTGGAGCAATCCGTGAGCTCGCGCTGGTTCACGGAGGACTACATTTCTCGTCTGGAGAACTCGTTCGCGATCTTTGACTACTCGCTGGCAAATATCTCCTATCTGAAGGAACGGGGGTTGAGCCTTAAGCAGATCAATTACGTTCCCATTCACTACATGCCAGAACTGGCTGGTCAGTACTCGAATGTCAACAAGTCTGATGATTACGATGTGGTCTTCTATGGAGACGCCAGCTGTGATCGTCGCAGGAATTTTCTGGATGCACTAAGTCGTGTCTGCCGCGTGCGGGTTGTCTCCGAAGTGTTCGGAGATGAACTGTATCGGATATTGGCTTCGGCCAAAATCGTGGTTAATATCCACTATTATCCCGGCGCATTGTTGGAGACGACGAGAATCTGGGAATGCCTGTCACTCGATTGCATGATTGTTTCCGAGCAGTCATCCGATATGGAGGAGCATGAGGAGTTGCAGGGGGTTGTCGATTTTGTGGACGTTGGCGATGTGGATGGCATGGCTCAGCGCGTGCACTACTGGCTGGCAAACGCGACTGCACGTGAAGCCGCGGTGGAGAGGAATCGGGCTGCTCTGAAAGATAGCCTCAATCGTTTTGATTATTTCTTCATGCGATTCCTGCTTGCCACCGACAACATCGGCTTTGACCAGTTCTGGGATGAGGTGGGCAGCCGTTACAAGCTGAAGGGTGATCGTATTTGCCTGAATCTCCCGGAGTTCGGCGAGCGCAGCAGTGGGTTTGTGGCCGACAACAAGTTCGGATTTGAGATGTTCCCTGGCCTGCGCCATTCAAAGGGCTGGGTGGGTTGCGCGCTCAGCTACAAATACATGATCAAGCTGGCGGACCAAGCGGGGCTGGAGCGAGTGACCATCTGTGAGGATGATGTCGAATTTCCAGCGAACTTCGAGGCGGAGTTGGGCAGGGTCAATGGTTACCTCGACCAGCGATCGGAACGCTGGAGCATATTCTCTGGTCTGCTCGCAGATTTAAGCAATCAGGCGGGAATTCTGGAAGTTACGGACTTCGAGGGCTGTCGATTCGTTACGACTGATCGTCTGATCAGTACAGTTTTGAACGTTTATGATCATAGTGTCTTCGCATCGATCACTTCGTGGGATGAGATGAATCGCGATGTCGAAACCAATACCATCGACAGGTTTCTCGAGAGCAATGGACAGTTGAAGGTAGTAACTACCATGCCTTTCCTCGTCGGGCACAAGGAGGAGGAACACTCCACGATCTGGGGATTCCAGAACACTCAGTACGCTGATCTGATCAAGGCAAGTTGCCAGTTGCTGTCGAAAAAAGTCGGCGAGTACATGAAAGTGCAAGGTCGCGCATGAGTTTCGCCGTTCGCAAACGTCATGCTGCGCAAGTGATCGACGCTCACAAGAAATCTTGCATTGAATTGGAATGGGGTGGATTTGGAATGAAACGGGGTGATTGATGGTGGCTAACGCAAAGGCAGTTCCGGTAAGGGCGCGGCATGCTCATTGGTCGACGATGATTGCGATCCTGTGCGCGGCCGTTACTGCTTACGGAATTTATCGACTGATTGCTCTCGGTCCTTTTGGTTGGCACGTCGAGCAGCCCGATTTCAAGAAAGGAGTGATTGAATTTTTCGCTGTTTTCGTCATCAACTCCGCTGTGCTCATGTTGTTTCGTGGGCGATTGGCCTGGTTGGCTGTTGGGGCTGTAGTCCTGCTGTACATGCGATTGCATGGCACGGATCTCGCGCTTGCTGTTGGGGCCGCTTACTGTATTGGTATTTACGGACTTGGCAGAATGATCGTAGGGGCCGGTCCCGAAAATCTTTACAGCTATCGACGTAGTGCACTGGCGGTCGCCACTGGCGTGGGCAGCATGGCTGTAGTCCTGATGCTGGGTGCGCTGCTATTTGAATGGGATTTCGCGCAAAACAGGCTCGCGGCATTTGCAACTACGGGTGTTGGACTGCTCTTCGTTACAATCCGCTGGTTGATGGTGGATCAACGGAAGAAGGGGGCGGTGCATAGAAGTTCGATCTCGAACCTGAGTATTTCCCTGCTCATTGCTGTTGCTGCAGTTTGTATCGCACGTTCAAACCTTGCATTCTATTTTGACTCGGCCTGGTATGGACTGCGGCCAGATAGGGTTCTTATCGGCCCTCATGGATTTTACGAATTTCTGGGTTTAACAACACAGGTCTATTATTATCCAAAGCTGTATGAGCTGCTCCTTGCTCCCGTGCTTGAGCTGGGGGATATCTCCACAACTGTTGTTGTTGGTGTTTTTTGTGCCGGGTTTCTTGCCCACGCCATGGTGTCGCTAGGCAGGACACTGGGATTGCCGACTGCTTACGGTTTAGTGCTTGCAGCGCTGATGCTTTGCTTCCCAGCCGTAGCGGGGACCGTAGAGACGCCAAAAGGAGATGTGCTCGCCGCTGCGTTCGTCATATTTTCCGCCATTGCCCTGATCAAGGCGTACGAGACTCGAAGTCCGAGTGCGTTGCTTGATGTGGTCATTTACTGCCTTCTGGCATCGACGATAAGGCTCTCAGCGCTACCTTGGCTGGGGCTGATTTTCGCGGCTTGGCTGGTTGCGGGTTTGATGGTCATCTTCTCGGCCAAGCGCAGGGAGTTTGAGCTGGTCATGCTGGTTCCAGTGGCGCTGGTGTTAGCGGCTTTCCTGTTGACGCACGCGAGAACATATTTGCTTACCGGGGTGCCACTGGTGACAAATGCGAGTACCCAAGCGCAGTTGGCAGAGTTGGGTTTTAATTTGAAGTATCCGATTGGTACATTTACCGGTACGGGTGACTCGCGTGCCGGTCTGCTGGGTGGCATCTCCGCCCTCGGCAAGATAGCTTTGACACCCGATATCTATGCTTTGCATGTTTTTAAATGGATGGGCGCGGCTTGGCTGGTGTTCCTTGTCGCGGCTGTCATTCGGCCTGATCGAGCATTTCCGGGTTTTCGGGGCGTCGTTTCCCTGATATGCATCCTGGTGACCCCATTGCTGTTGGGGTTCAATGCATGGGCTGATGGAGGACCAGCCGGTGATGGAAACTATTTCATGGTTTCGATCGCGTTTTTCTATGTGTGTGGAGCAGTGGCCGTCAGGCGGTTTTCGAGACTGTCGCTGTTCATATTGCTGACATGCGCGTTTTCGGGGGGAGTTGTGTATCTCTTCAGTGCAAATTGGAACATTGGGACTGGTATACGCCCGCTCTCCGTGGTGAATCCTGTGTTTGACGAGGAAAAGCAGGTAGAGAGTTTTCTGGAGGGTGGGAAGCTGGGAGTGGTGGGTAAGCGGCTGTCTCACTGTGGGCGTCATACTCGTATGATAGGAGAGCTTCGTACACCGGAGTCTTTCATGTTGCCGGTTCGATTCGAACCCTTTGAAGAGCTTTCCTGGAGTAACTCCAGGGCGTTTCGATCGGAAAAGGCGTTCTCTGAGTTCTTGTATGCCACTGGAACCGATCTGGTCGCGCTTCCAGCTCACGAATACGAAGCAGGACAGAGGCGTGAGATGGTTGACTTTGCAAGAGATAAACTCGAGTCCACCGGGCCGATCGGCGCGCGATCAATGATCACACTTGGTGGGGTCAATCTTTACGCGATGACTCCAGCGGGGGTTCAATGTATTTATATGGCCGCGTTTGACTGATGGGTCCCCGTCAGGTTTAGCGGTTTTCGTTGGAAGTTCTGGCGGTTTCTTTTTCTTGGAGCATTGCATGAAGATCGAAAGTTGGCTGGCTGGTTTTCTGTTGGTTGCGGGTCTCGCTGGTTGCGCGAAGCAGGAAGAGCAGGGAGGAGGTAGTTCCTCGTCGTCAACGTCTGATCGTGAAGTTGTGAACGAGATCAAGGAGGTAACGTCGCCATTGATCAACAGCTCAATCGCACGAATGGATGGTTGCACTCCGGTCGTGGTGACGCTGAGCTGGGACGTCTCGAAGTCTCATCCGGAGGTAACTACGATCAAAGTTCTGGTTGGCGCCGACACGGATGCAAAGCTGTTCAGTGAAAGCGGGCCGATTGGTAGTGCCACCACTGACGTTTGGGTGATGCCCGGGACTAGCTTCTCGCTGAGGGATAGTAGTCACGAAGCAGAGCTGGCTCGCATTGTTGTCGGTGGCCCTGCGTGTGGTTGATTTCAAGATCAGCTTTACCGACGCGAACGATGACGGCTTGGGGTTTCCCCATGCCGTTGGGTCCTCGGAATGAAGGTCAGGGCGTACGCATTTCCTCTTCAGTACACCGGGATCGGGTGTCGATGAGAGCATATGGAAGAGGCCGCTGCGCCGTTGATCGGATGATCTGACGCTGCAAGAAATTACTGTAGTAGTGGAACGGCCAAGCTTGCCTCGGGTGGTTGCACGCTTGCCGTGCAGCAAGCAACGTAGCTATTGAGTGCTTGCGTTATCCGTTCCGCTTCAATGAGGTGCCGACGGGAGGCTTGAGTAAGCGAGCATGCTCCAAGACCTTGTGTGCCAGTCGCAGTTGAAATGCTGCCTTGGTTCTTTGGTTCCTCACATCTGCACCGATGGCGGTCTTCGACAATCTCGGCCGGCACCTGTTCAGGAGAACAGGTGCCGGTGGTGCATCCCGGCTGGAATCAAATGGCGTAATCCCGCAATGCGGCATCGGCGGCTTCGAACACCGCGTCCAAGTGCGGCTCCAACCCAAGCCATAGCGGCATTCGTACCAATCGGTCGCTGATGTCGTTGGTGACAGCCATTGAGCCTGACGCTCGGCCAAGCTGCCGACCAGCGGGCGATGAATGCAGTGGTATGTAATGAAAGACCGTCTGAACCCCATGCTCCCGCAGTCGTGAGATGAACTGACCACGTGCTTCCAGATTGGGAAGGAGCAGGTAGTACATATGGGCATTGTGAGTGCACTCCGCGGGTACTACGGGGCGGCGGAGGCGCCCTGCTGCTTCATGTGGAGCAGCCCATTGGTGATAGCGTTGCCAGATGGCCAGCCTGCGCTCAGTGATCTCGTCTGCGTGCAGCAGTTGCGCGTTTAGAAACGCAGCAGTGATCTCCCCTGGAAGATAGGAGGAGCCCACGTCTACCCAAGTATATTTATCAACCTGGCCACGAAAAAACCGGCTGCGGTTGGTGCCTTTCTCGCGGATGATCTCGGCGTCTTCAGAGAACTTGGCATCGCGGCAGAGAAGTGCTCCGCCCTCGCCAGAGATTACATTTTTGGTCTCATGGAAGCTGAAGGCACCTAGGTCGCCGATCGTGCCCAGCGGACGTCCACGGTAGCTGGACATGATGCCTTGGGCTGCATCTTCAACGACCGCGAGACCTAGTCGGGAGGCGATCTCCATGATGGTATCCATCTCGCAAGAAACGCCTGCGTAATGAACAACGCAGATTGCCTTGGTGCGAGAAGTCACTGCCTGTTCGATGAGGCTTTCGTCAATATTGAGCGTATCGGGGCGAATATCGACGAATACGGGCACTGCACCACGAAGCGCGAAGGCACTTGCAGAGGTGACGAACGTAAAGGAAGGCAGAATTACCTCATCACCTGGCTGCAGGTGAAGAAGCAGTGCAGCCATCTCAAGAGCCGCGGTGCAGGAATGTGTAAGCAGGGCGGAGTGCGCGCCAGTCCGCTCCTGCAACCAAGCATTGCAGGCCTTTGTAAATGGGCCATCGCCTGACAGATGCCCATTGGCATGTGCTTGCGCGATGAGCTCAAGCTCATTGCCGGTCATATACGGCTTGTTGAAGGGAATCAAGGTAGACCTCGGCAAGGCGGAAATTGGAGCTTAAACGACAGAGCGGGACAGAACGACGACGCCGATCATGATGAGCGCGGTGCCAGTGATCTTGTAGCCATCCAGTTGTTCATTGAAAAAAAACGTAGCCAGAAGCGCGACCAGTAGAAAATTGATCGCCATGTAGGGGTAGGCGCGGCTGATCGGTAGCTTGTTGATGGCGGCCATCCAGCACAGTGATGCGCCGAAGGCGGCTACAAAGGCAGAAATAACCCAGGGTTTCAGCAGCAGCTGGATCAGATTCATTGGCTGCAGTGGGCCAGCCAGAAGATTACCGTGCAGGCCAACCTGCCACTTCAAGATCATTTGGCCGTATACAGTCAGCAGTATTGTCAAAGCAATGAATATATATGCCACTTCTCGTGCTCGGTTGAACTTTCGGGATCTTTCCAGCGACTACTTCTTCTTGAACCGATGGCCAACTTCGATTCCACCCATTTTTATACGCCGCGGGACCATGTGTGGTTGTAGCTTCTCCGTGAGCAGTTGTTTGAGGCCCGTCAAATCAATTTCGCTCCCGGTTGCAGATTCGACAAGCAGTTCCACATGCTGCCCGGTAATTGGATTCTCTCTAGCAAAAGCTTTGGCTTGCTGCACTCCTGGAAACTCGAGCGCGTGCCGCTCGATTTCTGAAGGCATGAACTTCAAACCGCCAACGTTGATGACGTCGCTCACACGCCCTGTCACCTTGATGAGATCGCCTTTCATCTCGACGATGTCTTTGGTGTCATACCAGCCATCGGAATCGAAGGGAGAAGGTGCATTGAGGTAGCCCACCATGCGAGTAGCGGATCGGATCTTGAGGACTCCGTCATCCACCCGCGTTTCTACCCCTGTCCCGCCGATCTTCATGAAAAGACTGTCTCTGGCTTCGGATTTCACCCGAAGGATGCCCAGTTCCGACATGCCGAAAGTCTGCCGAAAGTCGACTTCCGGAAGTAGCTCGCAGAGCGCGGCCAAGGTTGGTTGGTCCATGCGCTCGGTTCCGTAAGTGACTACCTTCACGGAACTTGGGAAACAATCGGGGAGCATGCCGCTCATTAGCAGCATGCGCAGGAACGTAGGGGTGGTCGGCAGTACTTCAACCTGATAGTTTCTGCATGTATCCAATACCCCCTGCACCGAGCGTTCACTGGGCGAGATGACCACGCCGCGATTGAACATCGTATGCAGTAGTGTGTTGATCCCACCAATGTGATCAAACAAGAGGAAGTTCAGCGTGCGGAAAGTGGGACGCGGCTGGTTGAAGCGCTGCAGAAAAAACGTCATGTCGTGCAGAATTCCCTTCGGGCGCCCCGTGGTTCCCGTGGAGAAAAGCACCAGGCCAGCGTGGCCGATGTCACGCAGTTGCTTGATGTAAGGATTATTGCTGCTGTGGGTAATGCGACGGGCAATGCCGTTCTCGATGACGACATCTACGCAGGCAGTCTCAAAGAAATACTCGTGATCCTGCTTGGTTTCCTTGGTAAGCGGTACAAGAATCGCCCGTCGGTCAATCAGATGAACCACGCAGGCAATGCTGGTTGGTTCGAAATCGCCAATCAAGGCGACCACGTCCCCAGCTTGTACGACTGACAAATCAACCCTGTCCCCGCTCTCGAGATCGGAGAATCTGAGTTCAGTACCTTGGTGGATGAGGAATGGCTCGTTGGATCCATTCCATCTTTCCTGCAATTGATCCAGTAGTTTCATCAGGCTCCTCCGATATGTATTACCTGGCCGGATACGGCCCGCGCATTGTTTCCGATCAGCATCTCAACGGTGTCACACACTGCTTCAGCGCTGAATACCTTGCGGAAGATCTGTTGCTGAACTATTGCATCAATCTGGGTGTTGCTGATTCCCTTCAGAAGGTCGGTGCGAATGGGACCTGGCGCGATGCAATTGACGGTGACGCCAAAGTCGGCCATCTCTCGAGCGAAGGCTCTGGAGAATCCCTCTACTCCGGCCTTCGATGCAACATAGATGGATTCACCCTTGAGGCCGAGATGCACTGCAATGGTGCTGAAGTTGATGATTGTTCCTGCTTTCCGACGAATCATCAGTGGTGCAATGGTTTGGCACGCGAAAATCGAGCCCATCAGGTTCGTTTCGATCACTCGCCGGGTGGTACTCTCGGGAGTGGTGACGGCCAGATTCATGGAGGCAATGCCTGCGGCATTGATCAATGCATGTACTTCTGCCTTCTCAATTTTAAGCGTCTGTGCAAATGCGCGCCATTCTGCATACGACGTAACGTCCAGTGCGTGCATTCGATACGGAGATGGCACGACAGTTCGGGCCAAGCCTAGCGTCTCAATACCGGCAGAATGCAGCCGATCGCAAATAGCAGCTCCGAGTCCCCGGCTAGCTCCTGTAACCACAATCATGGGGCGTAGGTGCTTTGCTGGTTGGCAAGCTCGTCTGCTAACGCGCCCGCAGTCCGGAACATGCTCCTGGAGCGTGACATCGCGGTTTCAGATGTCCAGTCAAAGACGAATCCGTGCTCGCTAGCGAGGTCTTCCAGCTCAACGCATAGCTCAACGAGCTTGATTGAGTCGAGGACGCGGTTCTCGCCAATCAGCGAAGTTTCCACGTTGATTGGGGTGCCTGTTACCTCGGCAAGTGATGCAATGATTTCAAAGACTTTGGGGGTGAGGTCGATCTTCATATACAACTGTTCCTTCGAGAGTATGGTTATTGGGTGTGCCATTTGCTGAACCCGTAGTGCACGCTCGTCACCGAAAACCCTAGTTTTAGATATAAATTGACTACATGGACGTTCGCGGCAGAGATCATTGCCCGATAGCGGGTCGCTCCAGCCTCATTCAGGCTTTTCAGCGCGGATACCCAAAGGGGAAGTGCCAACATTGGGAAGTTCGAAGAGACGCCATATAGGATTAGGTCGGCGCAGCCGTCGTCGCCGATGGTATGAGCGACAAATCCAATGTTCTTTTTGTGCATCTGTACGGCATGCAGGTTTCCACGAGCACACAGGTCAGCCAGCCAGGAGCCGGTTCTTGCTCTTGCTTGTACGGGGCTGATGGATGGATCTTCAAGAAAACGTCCATGATGAAAATCATTGATGGCAATTGTGCGGAGCTCTTCCATGTCCTGGTCGCAAACTGGGGACAACTGCAAGCTCAGTGATGCGGGCGTGCGGGGCCACTCATCAGTTCTGAGTCGTGACATCAATAGAGATGTTTCAACGAAGCGATAGCCTTGCCGCTGAAATGACTGCTTGGCCAGCATTGCATCTGCGGATATACGACCGAAGCTGTACTCCACGCCATGCTGTTTGATCCAATCGTCAATTAGGTTCCATAGTCCAGGTAGATCTGAATCGGATCCGCTGGCCTCAATGATCTCGGCTGTTCGAATACGCAGGCTACGCTCATCCCAAGGGGTGAGGCGAATGCGTGCCGTGGCTGATTGATGGGTAAGATCAGTGAATTCACTCATGGTGCGGTCGACTCCGCAAGGATGTAACTTGGCCGGCCTTGTGCGTTTCGGAAGATTTGGCCCACATAAAGACCAACAATCCCGAGGCCGAACATCGTCAGGCCGCTTGTGAGCCAAATCGATGCAATGATGCTGGTAAAGCCTGCAACCTGCACATCACCTGATATCCACCTGAACACGGCGTAAGCTGCCAGTATGAACGCGAACAGCGACGCTCCCACTCCGCATGCTGCGACCATCCGAAGAGGTTTCTCTGAATAGCTGAGAGATATTTCCAGCGCGAGCTTCAGTAGTTTTCTAAGGTTGTAGCTGCTTTCTCCCACAATGCGGCGGCCATGTTCCACCGGGAGGAAGGCGGTATCAAATCCAGCCCATTTGATCATCAATGGGAAACAGCGATCACGTTCAGGCATGCGCAGAATGGCATTGATCACCTTCCGTTCGAATATCCCGAAGTTGGCGGTGGAAGAATCCTGGCGGATACCTGTCAACCAAGTGAGCAGCCTGAAAAAGCTCCATGAGGAAAAGCGCTTGAGTGGTGTGTCTTGGCGCTGGATCCTTTGTGCAAAGACAATACTGTGGCTGCCCTGGATGGCTTTTTCATACAGTCTCGGTATCTCCGAGGGCAAGTCCTGCAGATCGCAATCCATGACAACGATCCATTGGCCGAGAGATTGTGAGATGCCTGCTGTTATTGCGGCGTGCTGCCCGAAGTTTCTGGCCAGTTTAAAGCCACGGATCCATGGTTTGCGTTCGGCAAGTTCGGTTATGCGCGGCCATGAATTGTCGGGACTGGCATCATCAACCAGAATCAATTCAAAGGTTTTTCCAAGACTGGAGATCGCCAGCTCGACCTGATCGGCAAGCTCCTCCAAACATCCTGCACAGCCATACACAGGGGAAACGACCGAGATGTGCGGTTTTTCCCCGCCATAGCTGACGGATGCTGCATCATGAGCTGAGTTGCGATTCGCCAGCTGTTGGGGTTGTGGAGCTGTCATGTTTCAGCCGGTTGATCTGAGTGTGTCAATTGTAGTCGAAAGCTCAATTGCCACCAGATCGCAAAGAGGGGCTTTCCTTTGCATGGGAGCCCCTCCAAGGTCTTTTACAGTGCCTTCTCCAGCTCCGGCAGCAAGGTGAACAGGTCACCCACCAGCCCAATGTCCGCAATCTCAAAGATCGGCGCATCGCCATCCTTGTTGATGGCGACGATGGTTCCGGCGTCCTTGATGCCGGTCAGGTGCTGGATCGCGCCTGAGATGCCCACGGCGATGTACAGCTCCGGGGCGATGATCTTGCCGGTCTGGCCGACCTGCATGTCGCTGGGCACATAGCCGGCGTCCACGGCGGCGCGTGACGCACCGACGCCGGCGCCGAGCTTGTCGGCCAACTGGTAGATCACCTTGAAGTTCTCTTCCGAGCCGACACCGCGGCCACCGGAAACCACGCGCTTGGCGCTCTGCAGGTCCGGGCGGTCGCTCTTGCCTGCTGCCAGGCCGACGAAGCGGGTGTGCGACGGCAGTGCAGCATCGATGCTGAGGGCTTCAACCGGGGCATTGTTGCCCTTTGCCGCTTCCGGCCAGGAAGCGGCACGGACGGTAGCCACGACCACCTGATCAGCGGGCGCTTCGACGGTGATGATGGCGTTGCCGGCGTAGATCGGGCGCTTGAAGGTGTGCGTGCCTTCGACGCTCATCAGGTCGGAGACCTGGTTGACGCCGAGCAGCGCGGCCACGGCGGGCATCAGGTCCTTGCCGGTCGTGGTCGAGGCGCCGAACACGTGGCTGTAGCCAGCGGCGGCTTTGGCGATCTGCGGTGCCTGCACCTGGGCCAGCGCATGTTCGTTGGCCGGGTTGGTGAGGGTCAACACCTTGCTGACGCCGGCAATCTGCGCGGCTTCGGCGGCGATGGCGGCCGGGTCGGCGGCTAGAACCAGTACATCGATGTCGCCGCCGATGGCGGTAGCGGCCGAAACGGTCTTGGCCACGGCGCTGTTGAGCTTGCCGTCCAGGTGTTCGGCGATGACGAGAATCTTGGCCATTACAGCAACCCCTTCTGCTTGAGTGCGGCCACCAGTTCGGCGGCATCCTTCACCATCACGCCCTTGCTGCGCTTTGCAGGCGCGGCGTAGTGGGTGGTCTTGAACGTATCGGCGGCATCCACGGCCAGATCAGCCAGCTGCAGCGTTTCCAGCGGTTTGGCCTTGGCCTTCATGATGTCCGGAAGCTTGATGAAGCGCGGCTCGTTCAAGCGTAGGTCGGTGGTGATGACGGCCGGCAGATCGACTTCCAGCGTTTCCAGGCCGGCATCGACTTCGCGGGTCACCGTGGCCTTGCCGTCGGCAATCTCGACCTTAGAGGCGAAGGTGGCCTGCGGACGCGCCCACAGCGTGGCCAGCATCTGGCCGGTCTGGTTGGCATCGTCGTCGATGGCCTGTTTGCCGAGGATGACCAGGTCAGGCTGCTCCTTCTCGACCAGCTTGAGCAGGGTGCGGGCGGCAGTCAGCGGCTGGATGGCCTGATCGGTGACCACGTGGATGGCGCGGTTGGCACCCATGGCCAAGCCATTGCGCAGGTGCGCCTGAGCGTCGGCCGGTGCGATCGTGGCGACCACGACTTCAGTAGCGATGCCCTTGTCGCGCAGGCGAAGGGCCTCTTCCAATGCGATTTCATCGAACGGGTTGGGCGAAAGCTTGACGCCGTCGGTGACCACGCCGGAACCATCCGGCTTGACCTGAATGCGGACGTTGTAGTCCACCACGCGCTTGTACGCGACGAGGATTTTCATGTGCTGCAGGGTCCTTCGAGTGCTGAGGGGGCCGACGCAAGCCGGTGATTGGTGTTCGTTCGCGATTCTAGCTGGCTTGGTGGGGCCATGCGAATGCGTATGGTTGTGCTGCGTCGCGTCAAATGTCCGGACAAAATCGCATTGAGGCGAACTCCCTGTCAATGGCGAGGCGCAGGAAACAGGTGCGCGTTATATCCTTATGCAAACCGTTTGCTGTATCTGTCAGCAGAACATCAGGAGAGTATTTGCGTGACCACTTGGCTTGTGACCGGCGGTGCCGGCTTTATCGGCGGTAATTTTGTCTTGGAAGCGGTTGGCAAAGGTGTCCGCATCATCAATCTGGATGTGTTGACCTACGCCGGCAACCTGAAGACGTTGGCGGGCCTGGAAGGCAATCCGAACCATGTGTTCGTGCAGGGGGACATCGGTGATGGCGCGCTTGTCTCGCGCCTTCTTGCTGAGTATCAGCCGGATGCGGTGTTGAACTTCGCCGCTGAAAGTCACGTGGACCGCTCCATCGATGGTCCTGGTGCCTTCATCCAGACCAACGTGGTCGGCACCTTGGGTTTGCTCGAAGCGGTGCGCGACTACTGGAAGGCACTGCCGGCTGACAAGGGCCAGGCGTTCCGCTTCCTGCATGTGTCCACCGACGAGGTTTACGGCACGCTGGGAGAGACCGGCAAGTTCACCGAAACCACGCCGTATGCGCCGAACTCGCCGTACTCAGCGTCGAAGGCGGCCTCGGATCATCTGGTGCGCGCGTTCCACCACACCTACGGCCTGCCGGTGCTGACCACCAACTGCTCCAACAATTACGGCCCGTATCATTTCCCGGAGAAGCTCATTCCGCTGGTGATCGCCAAGGCGCTCGCTGGCGAGGCGTTGCCGATCTATGGCGATGGCAAGCAGGTGCGTGATTGGTTGTTTGTGACCGACCATTGCGAAGCCATCCGCACCGTTCTGGCCAAGGGCCGGGTGGGTGAGACCTATAACGTCGGCGGCAATTCCGAGAAGCAGAACATCGAAGTGGTGCAGGCGATCTGCGCGCTGCTGGATGCGCGTCGTCCGCGCGAGGATGGGCAGTCGCGTGCCAGCCAGATTACCTACGTGACCGATCGCCCGGGCCATGATCGCCGCTATGCCATTGATGCGTCCAAGCTGAAGGACGAGCTGGGTTGGGAACCGAAGTACACCTTCGAGCAAGGTATTGCGTTCACGGTTGACTGGTACCTGGAGAACCAGGAATGGGTCAACGGTGTGCTGGATGGCAGCTACCGTCTGCAGCGTATCGGTACCTCTGCCTGATTTTGCATTGTTGTCGCTGTGGTCAAGTCGCGCATGCGGCTTGGTGACGGGTGACACGGCACCTGGTCAAAAGGAAATCTTGAAATGACGCAACGCAAGGGCATCATTCTTGCCGGTGGTTCCGGCACGCGGCTGTATCCGATCACCAAGGGCGTCAGCAAGCAGCTGCTGCCGGTGTACGACAAGCCGATGATCTATTACCCGCTCAGTGTGCTGATGCTGGCCGGCATCCGCGATGTGCTGATCATCAATACGCCGCATGAGCAGGCGCTGTTCCAGCAGTTGCTGGGCGATGGTTCGCAGTGGGGCATGAACATCCAATACGCCGTGCAGCCCAGCCCGGATGGCTTGGCGCAGGCGTATTTGATTGGTCGCGATTTTGTCGGTGGCAAGCCGAGCTGCTTGGTGCTGGGCGACAATATTTTCCATGGGCATGGCCTGCGCGATGTGCTCAAGCGTGCCGATGCTCAGCAGCAGGGTGCCACCGTATTCGGTTACTGGGTCAATGATCCGGAGCGCTACGGCGTTGCCGAGTTCGATAAGAACGGCAAGGTGGTCGGTCTCGTCGAAAAGCCGGAGAAGCCGCGCTCGAACTATGCGGTCACCGGCCTGTACTTCTATGACGGCAATGCCAGCGACTATGCGGCCGCGTTGAAGCCTTCGCCGCGTGGCGAACTGGAAATAACGGATCTCAATCAGCGTTATCTCGATGAAGGCTCGCTGCAGCTCGAAGCGCTGGGCCGTGGTTATGCATGGTTGGATACCGGTACACACCAGTCGTTGCTGGAAGCCTCCAACTTCATTGAGACCATCCAGACGCGTCAGGGACTGCAGGTTTGCTGCCCGGAAGAGATCGCGTTTGGTCAAGGCTGGATCAGTGCCGAGCAACTTGAAGCACTGGCGGCGCCACTGCTGAAGAATGGCTACGGGCAGTACCTTCAAAAGCTGGTTGAACGAGGAATTGTTCCGTGAAAGTAATTGAAACTGGCATGCCCGGTTGCGTGGTCATCGAGCCGTCAGTGTTTGGTGACGAGCGTGGCTTCTTTTTTGAAACCTGGAATGCCGAGCGCTTCAAGGCATTGGGCCTGCCGGACAAGTTCGTACAGAGCAACGTCTCGGCTTCAAGCAAGGGCGTGCTGCGCGGCTTGCATTACCAGTGGCCGCGTCCGCAAGGCAAGCTGGTCAGCGTGCTGGAAGGCGAGGTCTACGATGTGGCGGTGGATATCCGTCGCGGTTCACCGACCTTCGGCAAGTGGGAAGCCGTGGTGCTGAGCGGCGAAAACAAACGCCAGTTCTGGATTCCAGAAGGCTTTGCGCATGGCTTCGCCGTGCTGTCCGAGCGTGCACTCTTCAACTATCTTTGCACCGATGTGTACGTGAAGGAGGTTGACGCTGGCGTGCGTTGGAACGACGCCGACATCGGTGTGGATTGGCCGATCAGTGGCCCGACGCTTTCGGCCAAGGATGAGGCTGCGCCGTTCCTGAAGGACATCGCCGAAGATCGTCTCCCGGTCTACATGCCGTGACGGTGCTTGTCTTTGGTGGCAACGGACAGGTAGGCCAGGAGTTGCTGCGTGCCTTGGCGCCGTTGGGTGATGTGATCGCCACAACACGCAGCGGCAGTCTGCCGGATGGTCGCGCCTGTGAGCTGGCGGATTTCGCGCAGCCCGAAAGCCTACCTGCATTGCTGGATCGCCTGCGTCCTTCGGTGGTCGTCAATGCGGCGGCCTACACCGCCGTGGATCGTGCCGAGCAGGAGCCGGAAGCAGCTTTCCTCGCCAACGCGCGGTCGCCGGGAGTGATCGCGCAGTGGTGTGCTGCACATGGCGTGCCGATGGTGCATTACTCCACCGACTACGTCTTCAATGGTGAAGGCACTGCGCCATACCGTGAAGAGGAAGCCACCGCACCGTTGGGTGTGTATGGCACCAGCAAGCGCGATGGTGAAGAGGCCGTGCGTGCGGCGGGTGGGCGCCATCTGATCTTCCGCACCGCATGGGTGTATGCGTCACACGGCGCCAATTTCCTGCGCACAATGCTGCGCGTCGGCGCTGATCGCGATGAATTGCGTGTGGTGGCCGATCAGATCGGCACGCCGACCTCTGCCGCACTGATTGCCGATGTCACCGTGCAGGCGTTGCAGCATGCAGGGCAGCTTTCGGGGACGTGGCATCTGACCGCCTCCGGGCAGACCAGTTGGCATGGCTTTGCCGAGGCGATCTTCAAAGAGGCAAAGCGTGCGGGATTGCTTGCGAAAACACCGACGGTGCAGGCGATCAGTAGCGCCGAGTACCCAACACCGGCCAGACGTCCTTCGTGGTCGGTGCTCGACAACCACAAGCTGCAGCAGGACTTCGGCATCGTGCTGCCGTCTTGGGAGCAAGGGCTGCGGCAGGTCATTGGCGAGCTGGTTTCTGCCAAAGCATGAGTAGATAAACAAAACCCCGGGTAAGCTCGGGGTTTTGTTTGGCATGCCGAATCTGCAGCAGATTTAAGCGCGGCCGTAAGTATCCTCAAAGCGCACGATATCGTCTTCACCCAGATAGCTGCCGGACTGCACTTCAATCAGCTCCAGCGGCAGCTTGCCGGGATTGCGCAGGCGGTGAGTGACGCCGAGCGGGATGTAGGTGCTCTGGTTTTCGGTGAGCAGCAGGACTTCATCGCCACGCGTGACTTCGGCGGTGCCGCTGACCACGATCCAATGTTCGGCGCGATGATGATGCATCTGCAGGCTCAGCGTGCCGCCGGGCTTGACCGTGATGCGCTTGACCTGGAAACGCTCGCCGTGATCGATGGAGTCATACGCGCCCCAAGGGCGGTAGACCTTGCGGTGCCAGGTAGCCTCGCTGCGACCGTCGACCTTCAAGCGTGCGACGACATCTTTCACTTCCTGCATGCGGTCGGATTTGCCAACCAGCACCGCGTCATCGGTTTCAACGACGATGACGTCTTCCAGCCCGACCATTGCGATCAAACGTTCGCCGTAGGCGAAGGTGTTATGGCAGTCGATGGCGATCACGTCGCCCTGATGCGCATTGCCGTCAGCGTCCTGTTCGGAGACATCACGCAATGCAGTCCACGAGCCGACATCGCTCCAGCCTGCATCCAGCGGCACCACCGAGGCGTCGTTGGTTTTTTCCATCACCGCATAGTCGATGGAGTCGGACGGGCTGGCTTTGAATGCTTCAGCGTCCAGACGAATGAAGTCGCTGTCGCGACGTGCCTTGTCCCACGATGCACGGCATGCAGCGAGCATCTGCGGCTGCAGACGCTCCAGTTCTTCCAGATAACGCGACGCACGGAACAGGAACATGCCGCTGTTCCAGTAGTACTCTCCAGAGGCGACATAGCCTTCGGCGGTAGCCAGGTCGGGCTTTTCAACGAAACGCTCGATGGCGCGCGCGCCTTCGCCAGCTACCGCCTTGATGTAGCCGTAGCCGGTTTCCGGTGCGGTGGGTTGAATGCCGAAAGTGACCAGCTTGCCTTGTTCGGCAATGGCAGCGGCTTGGGTGATGGCCTGATGGAAGTGCTCGACGTCGCGGATCAGATGATCCGAGGGCAACACCAGCAGCAACGGATCATCGCCGTTGCGACGTGCTTCCAACGCCGCTGCAGCAATGGCCGGCGCGGTGTTGCGGCCAATGGGTTCCAAGAGGATGGCCGACGGTGTCGTTCCCACCTGCTGCAGCTGCTCGGCAGCCACAAAGCGGTGTGATTCATTGGCCACCACAATCGGAGGCAGTGCTGCCACTCCCGCTACGCGCAGCCATGTGGACTGCAGCATGCTGTGCGTGCCGGACAACGGCAGGAACTGCTTGGGATAGGCTTCACGCGACAGTGGCCACAGCCGGGTACCGGAGCCACCAGAAAGAATGACGGGCAGGATTTGGCTCATGACATTCCTCAGGCAGAGATCAGGTCAGAAATTTCGCGGGTACGCTCAGCCAGTAACGCAGCGTCGCCTCGGGTTTCCACATTCAAGCGCAGCAGCGGCTCGGTGTTGGAACTGCGCAGGTTGAAGCGCCATTGGCCGAAATCGGCGCTGATGCCGTCAGTGTGATCCAGTGACGGCGACTGCGCGGCGAAGTGCGCCATGACGCGTTCGACAGCCGCCTTTGCATCGCTGACCTTGAAGTTGATTTCGCCACTGCACGGGAAGCGCGCAATGCGGTCTTCAACCAACGCGGCAAGCGACTTGCCGCTGCTGGAAACCAGTGCGCCGATCAGCAGCCACGGAATCATGCCCGAGTCGGCATAGGCGAACTCGCGGAAGTAATGATGTGCGCTCATCTCGCCGCCGTAGACAGCGTTCTCGGCACGCATCTTTTCCTTGATGAAGGCATGGCCGCTCTTGCACAGCACCGGAACGCCGCCGGCGGCTTCAACCATCTCCACCGTATTCCAGGTCAGTCGCGGGTCGTGGACGATCTTGCCGCCCGGATTACGCGACAAAATGGCCTGTGCCAGCAGGCCGACCAGGTAATAGCCTTCGATGAAGTTGCCTTCGTGGTCGAAGAAGAAGCAGCGGTCGAAATCACCGTCCCAGGCAATGCCGAAATCCGCGTTGTGCTCGCGCACCGCATTGGCCGTGGCCGCGCGGTTTTCCGGCAGCAGCGGATTGGGGATGCCGTTGGGGAAGTTGCCATCGGGCTCATGGCAGATGCGCACGAACTCAAACGGCAGGTGCGGCGCGAGCAGGTCGATGATGGAGCCTGCGCCGCCATTGCCAGCGTTGACCACCAGCTTCAGCGGCTTCAATGCGGGCACATCCACATAGCTGAGCAGGTGCTGGATGTAAGCACTCTTGTCGTGCTCGGCAACCTGGTCCGCACGCGCGGGCTGGGGCTGCGAGTCGTCGGCGGCTACAGCATCGGAAATGGCAAACAGGCCGGTGTCCGAACTGATCGGCTTGGCCTGTTCGCGCACCAGCTTCATGCCGTTGTAATCCATCGGGTTGTGGCTGGCGGTGACCATCACACCACCGGCAGCCTGCAGATGGCCGGTCTGGAAGTAGACCTCCTCGGTGCCGCACAGGCCGATGTCGATCACCTGGCGACCTTCGCCGCGCAGGCCAGCGGCAAGCGCATCCTGCAGGCCCGGGCTGGTCAGGCGGACGTCGTGGCCCAGTACGACCGGGCCGGCGTCAAGCTGAGCCGCAAGCGCTTTGCCGATCTTGTGGGCCATGTCTTCGTTGAGTTCGCCGGGCACGCGGCCACGGATGTCATAAGCCTTGAAGGCGGGAAGGGGCATGCAAGCGTCCTGCTGGTGAAAGACGCCTAGTTTAGTCGGCTATTGGGTAGCAAGCTGTCTGTGGACTGGACGAACGTCCAAGGCGGCTTGCCACGGACAATGGCTAGAATGCGTGAATCATTACAACTGTGGGCGTGAAGCGATGAGCGATCTCTCAATCCCGGCCGGGCAACGCGGCAAGGTCTTTGCCAGCGCGGCGCAGGCGTTGGCCGGCATCGTGGCCGATGGCCAAACCCTTGCCGTAGGTGGTTTTGGCCTGTGCGGCATCCCCGAAGCATTGATTGCTGCGCTGCGCGACAGCGGGGTCAAGGGCCTGACAGCCATCTCCAACAATGCCGGTGTGGATGGCTTTGGCCTGGGCCAGCTGCTGGAAACCCGCCAGATCAAGAAGATGATCTCGTCCTATGTGGGCGAAAACAAAGAGTTCGAGCGGCAATACCTGGCCGGCGAGCTGGAACTGGAATTCAACCCGCAGGGCACGCTGGCCGAGCGCCTGCGCGCCGGGGGCGCCGGTATCCCGGCGTTCTTCACCGCCACCGGCTACGGCACGATCGTGGCAGAGGGCAAGGAAACCCGAGAGATCGACGGCAAGCACTACGTGCTGGAAACCGCGCTCAAGGCCGATGTCTCGCTGGTCAAAGCATGGAAGGCCGATACCGCTGGCAACCTGCTGTTCCGTAAGACCGCACGTAACTTCAACCCGGCCTGCGCGATGGCGGGCAAGGTCTGCGTGGTGGAGGTCGAAGAGATTGTGGCGCTGGGCGCCATCGACCCGGACCAGGTGCATCTGCCGGGCATCTATGTGGACCGCATCGTATTGAACGCAACGCCGGAGAAGCGCATCGAACAGCGCACCGTGCGTCAGGAGGGGAACTGAAATGGCCTGGACCCGTGATGAAATGGCCGCGCGCGCTGCCCGCGAATTGACCGACGGCGCCTATGTGAACCTGGGCATCGGCCTGCCGACGCTGGTAGCCAACCACATTCCCGAAGGTGTGGACGTGTGGCTGCAGTCCGAAAACGGCCTGCTCGGCATCGGCCCGTTCCCGACCGACAGCGAAGTGGATGCCGATCTGATCAACGCTGGCAAGCAAACCGTCACCGCGCGTGCTGGTGCCAGCTATTTCGGCAGCCACGATTCGTTCGCGATGATCCGTGGCGGCCACATCAACTTGGCCATCCTCGGTGCCATGCAGGTCACCGCCAAGGGCGACCTGGCCAACTGGATGGTGCCCGGCAAGATGGTCAAAGGCATGGGCGGTGCGATGGACCTGGTGGCCGGTGTGCAGCGCGTGGTGGTGCTGATGGAGCACACCGCCAAGAACGGCGAGCACAAGATTCTGCCGGAATGTACGCTGCCGCTGACCGGCGTGGGCGTGGTCGACCGCATCATCACCGACCTGGCCGTGTTCGATATCACTGATGACGGGCTGGTGCTGGTTGAGGCTGCACCGGGTGTCAGCGATGACGAGTTGAAGGAAAAGACCGGCGTGTCGTTCCGGCACGCATGAGTGAGCTACAAAAAGGGCGGTAATGCCGCCCTTGGTCACCACCATGCTGTTCCCTAACGATCTTCCCGACGCCAGCGTCAGCCACTTTCACGGCTGGTTGCTATCTGCCGAGGCAGACGCTTTGCTGCAGGCGTTGCAGGAATCCGTGCCTTGGGAGGTTCATCGCATCCGCATGTTTGGCCGCTGGGTGAATTCGCCCCGTTTGAGCTGCTGGATGGGGGATGCCGAGGCTCACTACCGCTATTCGGGTGCGGATTTCGCTCCGCATCCATGGGCGCCGGCGGTACAGGAGTTAAGCGAGCGGCTGCAGCAAGCCTGTGCGGCGCCCTTCAACAGTGTGCTGATCAACCGTTACCGCAGCGGCAGTGACAGCATGGGCTGGCATAGCGATGACGAGCCGGAATTGGGGCAGCGACCGGTGATCGCGTCTTTGAGCTTGGGAGCATCGCGGCGCTTTGTGCTGCGGCGCCGTGATGATCATTCGGCCAAGTGCGGGTTTGAACTCGCCCACGGCGACCTGCTGGTGATGGCCGGCGATACGCAGCGCTTCTATCAGCACGCTCTGCCGAAGACGGCCCGCCCGGTGGGCGAGCGTATCAACCTTACTTTCCGCTGGATTTCAGGCCAACGTGCGGATGGTTGTCCTGCTGACCGCTGACCAACGTCCAGCCGATCAACTCGGTTGAAACCTTGTCCAGCGCGACTTCAAAGGCCTTTGCGACGTGCGGTAGCTCGGTGGAGCTTGCCGGTTCGACGACCAGAAACGTACGTGAGGCCACCACGCGCTGGTCGATGCTGTGGATAAGCTTGGCGTTGAGTTCGATGGTGGCCGCCGGTACGTCGCTGCCACGATAGTCGGCCTCGAACCGGCGCAGGTCGGTGGTCAACTTGTAGTCCGAGCGGATGCCGGTGGCGATGCGGGCCACGGCGCTGATCCGGCCGGAGTCCTCGAAACCGCGCAGCAGGGTGTCTTCCAGCATGTCGGTGGCCGGCTGCGACCAGGTGGCGCCGCGATACACCTCAAGCTCGCCCGGTGTCGGGCGCACGTTGATGCGTGGGCTGTCCACCAGCCGCGCGGCGCTGGGCTTGGCGATGGCCAGCTGCCAATCCACCTGCGGCCATGCGGGGTCGCTGGTGACACGCACCTGCGGCGCATAGATGGTGGTTGACTGACGGTCGCCGCCAGCCAGGACAGAGCAGCCAGAGAGTACCAACAGGCCGATGGGGGCCAGCAGTTTGATCAACAGGGCGCGCTTCATTTGGGCTCAAACTCCTTCGGTGCATCGCGGCCGAGCAGATAACGGGCCGGGTTGTTCTCCAGCCGGTCGCTGACGCGGCGCAGGTCGCGGATCAAACCGCGCAGTTCGGTCAGGGTCGGTCCGAGTTGAGCCAGGCCGTCATTGGCGAAACTGTTGATGGCTGCACGGTTCTCGCCAAGGATGGCGTCGGCATTGCCTGCCGCAGAATCGAGTTTGCCAAGGCTTGTATCGAGCTTGTCCAGGGTGGCGGGCAACTGCCGCAGCACGTTCTGGTCCAGATGCGCGATGGCGCCGTTGGCGGTGTTGAGGGTGGTGTTGAGGTTGCGCGCGGCGTCGCGTGCCTCCACCAGCAAGGCCTGCGTGCCGGCATCGCGGTCGGCCAAACCACCGCTGATGGTTTCCAGATGGGCCAGCGTGTTCGAGATACGGTCCACGTTCTTGTCGCTGAGCAGCTCGTCCATGCGCTCGACCACCCGATTGGCCACGTCGGTGATGTTCTGCAGTGCCGAGGGGCTGGTGGCGATGGTGGGGATGGGGTCGCGGCTGCTGGCGAGCAATGCCGGCGATTGGGGCGTGCCGCCGCTGAGCTGGATGATCGACGGGCCGGTGAGGCTGGTGATGGCCAGTTTGGCGCGGGTGTCGGTTTTCACCGGCGTGGTCGAATTCAAGCGCAGCTTGGCGATGACTTTGCGCGGGTCATCCGGTGCGAGGGTCAACTCGGTGATGGAGCCCACCGCGATGCCGTTGTACTGCACCGGGCTGCCCACCGACAGGCCGGTGACCGCTTCGTTGAACACCACCTGGTAGTTCTGCCAGGTGCGGTCGGAGGAGTACTTTGCCGCCCACAGGCCGAACACCAGCAAGGCAATTGCTGCGATGAGGGTGAAGGCGCCGATCAGGACGTAATTGGCTTTGGTTTCCATGGTCAGGCGGTCTCGGACTGGATGCCGCGCGCGGCGCGGGCACGGGGGCCGTGGAAGTATTCACGTATCCACGGGTGGTCGAGTTGTTCGATCTCCGGCAGCGGCGCGCAGGCCACGACCTTGCGGTCGGCCAATACCGCCACCCGGTCACAGATTGCGTAAAGCGTGTCCAGATCGTGGGTGATGAGAAAAACAGTCAAGCCCAATGCTTCCTGCAGGGTTTTGATGAGGTGGTCGAACGCCGCCGCGCCGATGGGGTCCAGGCCGGCAGTGGGTTCGTCCAAAAATAACAACGGCGGGTCCAGCGCGAGTGCGCGGGCCAGGCCGGCGCGTTTGCGCATGCCGCCGGACAACTGCGAGGGCAGCTTGTTGATGGCGTCTGCCGGCAGGCCGGCCAGCTTCACCTTCAACAGTGCCAGCTCGTAGTGCCAGCGTTCTTCGAGCTCCGGGTGGTGCTCCTTGAGCGGCACCTGCACGTTTTCGCCGACGGTGAGCGAAGAGAACAGGGCGCCATCCTGAAACAACACGCCGGTGTGGCGTTCAATCTGCAACCGGTCGGCGGGGTTGTCCGAGCGCGCGTCGATGCCCAGCACTTCCATCTGCCCGGCATCGGGTTTGCGCAGGCCCAGGATGGAGCGCATCAACACCGATTTGCCGGTGCCCGAGCCGCCCACAACGCCGAGGATTTCACCGCGTCGCACGTCCAGGTCCAGATCTTCATGCACCACCTGGCTACCGAAGCGATTGACCAGCCCGCGCACCTGGATGGCCAGGTCGGTGGCGTTGTTCTCGGGGTTGCTGGAGGGGATTGCCATCATCGACAGGTGCGCTCCTTACCAATCCATGTGCATGAACCACAACGCCGCCATGGCGTCGAGGATGATGACCAGTGAAATGGTCTGCACCACGCTGGAGGTGGTGCGTTCGCCGACCGATTGCGCGGTGCCTTCGACTTTGAGGCCTTCCAGGCAGCCGATCAGGCCGATGATCAAGGCAAACACCGGCGCTTTGGACAGGCCGACCAGAAAATGCCGCAGTTCCATGGTTTCCTGCATGCGCGCCAGATACATCTGCGGTGGAATCTCCAGATCAAACGCGCCCACAGTGACGCCGCCCGCCAGGCCGGCCAGCATTGCGATGAAGGTCAGCAGCGGCAGCATCACCAGCAACGCGAGCACGCGTGGCAGCACCAGCAGGTCGATCGGGTCCAGGCCCAGGGTCTGGATGGCGTCGATCTCCTCGCGCGCCTTCATCGCACCAATCTGCGCCGTGAAGGCGCTGGCGGTGCGCCCGGCCAACACGATGGCGGTCAACAGCACGGCAAATTCGCGCAGGAAGGCGATGTTCACCAGCTCCACCACATAAATCTCCGCGCCGAAGTCGCGCAGGATCGTCGAGCCGAGAAAGGCGATCACCGCGCCTACCAGGTACGACAGCAGGGCCACCAGCGGCACGGCATCCAGGCCCACCTGTTCCATCTGGTTGACCGTGGCGGTCAGCCGCAGACGCCGCGGTTGGCGTACCAGGCGCGCCATCTTGGACAGGTTCTCGCCCAGGAAATTGAGCAGCACCACGATGTTGCGGCCGATGGCCAGCACCGAGCGGCCAAGCCGCTCCAGTGCGGCATTGATGCCGTAATCGCGTTGCGGCTTGGGACGCTCATCGGCAACTTCTTCGATGGTGCAGACCAACGCCTGATGTTCCTGACGGAACAACAAGGTGTCATCAGCCAGCCCCGCCTTGTGCACAAAGCGCAGCAACAACAGCACGCCGGCCGAATCGAGCTGGTCGATCCCGCGTGCATCAATGACGGTAACCGGCTCGGCATTGCCGTCCAAGGCTTTGACCGCAGTGAGCGCAGTGGCAAGCGTCCAGCTACCGGAAAGCCGCAGCTGGCCTTCGGTACCGGGCGCCATCGTGCAGCTTGGCGGGGAAGTGTTTGTCATCTTTGGCATCCGCTGCCGAGAATAACCTGTCATCCGTGGAGCGCGGATGATGCATTGCTTCCGCTTCAGGCGATACTAGCGGCCATGTCCGTCGAACCCCTTGCCTCCTCTGCTGTCTCAACCCCCAACCGGGCGACGTATGCGCAGCGGGTCGCCTTTGTTTCGGAAATGGCGGGGCGCCTGCATCGCTATGGCACCACCGCGCAGCGCTTGGAGGCGGCAGTGGTGGCCTTGGCGCAGCAGTTGGATCTGGATTGCGAGCCATGGTCAAACCCCACTGGTTTGATATTGAGTTTCAGCGACCCCACTCAGGCCATCGGCTCCAGCGATATCACCCGCGTGATCCGATTGGGGCCGGGCGATACCGACCTGCATAAACTTGCCATGGCTGATGCCATTGCCGATGCGGTGTCCACCGCGCGCATGAGCATCGCCCAAGGCCATACCGCGCTGCGGCAGCTGGATAAAGACCCGGGCCTGCGCGGCAAGATCCAGATGCTGCTGTCCTTTACCCTTGGCTCGGCCGGTGTGGCGGGGCTGTGGCGGCTGCCTTGGTTGGATATCGCAACGGCCGGCGTCACCGGTCTGTTGATTGGTCTGCTGTTGTTCTATACCGACCGGCGCGTGGCCACACGGGAGGCCAGTGACGCGTTGGCGGCCTTGCTGGCGGGTTTTGTGGCGGTATTGGTGGCCTCGTTCATTGGCCCATTGAATCTGAATTCCACCATCATCGCGTCGCTGGTGATTCTGTTGCCGGGTATGTCGCTGACCAATGCCGTCAACGAGTTGGCCAGCCAGCATTGGGTATCGGGCACGGCGCGTTTTGCCGGCGCACTGACCACCATCATGAAACTCACCGTGGGCGCGATGATTGCGGTGACCATCGCCAATGTCATTGGCCTGGAACCGGTGATCAAGGCATCGCGGCCACAGTCGGACTGGGTGGAATGGGGTTCGGTGCTGGTGGCGTCTTTCGCCTTCGCCATGCTGTTCCGCGCCAGCAAGCGCGATTATCCGTGGGTGATGGCGGCGTCGCTGGCTGGTTATGCCATTTCCCGTTATGGCGGGCAGCAGTGGGGCGGGCCGGCGGGTATCTTCCTGGCGGCGATGCTGCTTACCGCCGCCGGCAATCTGTTTGGCCGGCTGGTGCAACGCCCGGGCGCGATCATCCGTTTGCCCGGCATCATCATGCTGGTGCCCGGCAGCATCAGCCTGCGCGGCGTATTGAATCTGGCACAACAGCAGAACGTGAATGCCGGCGAATCCGCCTTGCTGATGGTTTTGAACGTGGTGATGGCGCTGGTGGCCGGGCTGTTGTTCGGCAACCTCTTGGTGCCCGCCCGTAAGAACCTGTAACCGGGCGCAAAAAAACGCCGGCAATGCCGGCGTTTTTCATTTACAGAACGTGCAGCCCGATTACTTCTGAATCAGGAAATCTTCCACCGCACGGCCCTGCTTGGTGAACTCGGCCAGCCAACGCGGCTGCTTGCCACGGCCGGTCCAGGTTTCTGCCGGGTTGGACGGGTTCTGATACTTCGGAGCAACCTTGGGCAAGGTGCGGCCGGTCTTGCCAGCGCCCTTGGCGGCCTTGGGGCCACGTACTGCCTTGGCAGCGGGGGCGCCAGCGCCGAACAGTTCTTCAACGGTGTAGCCGGCCTTCTTGGCTGCAGCGGTCAGCTGAGCGCGCACCTTGGTAATCGGCTGGCGCTTGGCGACAACGGTTTTGCGCTTCTGGGCGTCGCGGATCAGGGCGGCCAGTTCTTTGGCCGACAGGTTGCTCAGGTCAATACTCATCTAATGGACTACTCCGGATAATGGGTTCAGGGGAAAGCCAATCCGTGGCAGCGCCGCAAGCATAGCGGGCGCGCGGTGTGGATGACAAACCAAATACCGTGTTGGGTGTTATGTGCAAATGAAAAGGCCGGGATATTCCCGGCCTTTGCAGATTACCCGATGATTCTCTGCAGAACCGTGGACTGGTCAAGATTCTCAGCTTCGCTGGCATTGCGTGCGCGATATTCGAAGGTGCCTGCAGCCAGGCCGCGCTCGGATACCACGATGCGGTGCGGGATGCCGATCAGCTCCATATCGGCAAACATCGCCCCCGGACGCAGGCCACGGTCGTCCAGCACCGCATCCACGCCGGCCGCCTGCAGCTGCGCCAACAGGCCTTCAGCGGCGGCAATGACGTTGGCGTCCTGCTTGGGGTTGATCATGCATACCACCGCCTGCCACGGCGCCATCGCCACCGGCCAGAGAATGCCGGCGTCGTCGTGATTCTGCTCGATGGCGGCGGCGACGATGCGCGACACGCCAATGCCATAACAACCCATCGCCATCACCGCAGCCTTGCCGTTTTCATCCAGCACGGTGGCTTTGAGCGCTGCGGCATATTGGCGGCCCAGCTGGAATACATGGCCCACTTCGATACCGCGGGTGATTTTCAGTTCACCGCCATCACGTGCGCGGTCGCCGGCTTTGACGTTGCGGATATCAGCCACTTCCGGCTCGGGCAGATCGCGGCCCCAGTTGACGCCAGCAATATGGAAGCCCTTTTCATTGGCGCCGACGACAAAATCGGCCATGACGGCGACATCACGGTCGGCCACCACACGGATGGTTTTGCGCGGATTGAGCGGGCCCAGGAAACCCGGCTCGCTGCCGAGGTGTTCGGCCAATTCGGCTTCGCTGGCCATGCGGTAGTCGGCCAGGCCGGCGACCTTGGCCAGTTTGATTTCGTTGACGTCATGGTCGCCACGTACCAGCGCGAGCACGAACTCGTTCTTGCTGGTCATGATTGCGATGGACTTGACCGTGCGCAGCAGGGCGATGCCCATCAACGCGGCCACGTCTTCACAGGTCTTCTGGGTGGGGGTTTCCACCTTGCGCAGTTCTTCGCTGGCAGCCGCACGCGGCGCCGGGTCGGCAGCGACGGCCGCTTCCACGTTTGCGGCGTAATCCGAGCCGGTGGAGAACACCAATGCGTCTTCGCCGGAATCGGCGATGACATGGAACTCCTGTGAGGCATCACCGCCGATGGCGCCGGAATCAGCCTGCACCGCGCGGAACTCCAGCCCCAAACGGGTGAAGATGCGGGTGTACGCGGCCTTCATGTTTTCGTATTCGGCCTCCAGGCTGGCGTCGTCCAGATGGAAGGAATACGCGTCCTTCATCAGGAACTCGCGCGAGCGCATCACGCCGTAGCGCGGGCGGATCTCGTCACGGAACTTGGTCTGCACCTGGTAGAAATTGACCGGCAGCTGCTTGTAGCTGGCCAGTTCCTGACGCGCGAAGTCGGTGATCGCTTCCTCGGCCGTCGGGCTGTAGCAGTATTCCTGCTCTTTGCGGTCCTTGATCTTCAGCAGCTGGCCGCCAAACTTTTCCCAGCGGCCGGTTTCTTCCCACAGCTCCTTGGGCTGGATGGTGGGCAGCTGCAGTTCCACGGCGCCGGCGCGGTTCATTTCCTCGCGTACGATCGCTTCCACCTTGCGCAGCACCCGCAGGCCCAGCGGCGACCAGGTGTACAGGCCCGAAGCCAGCTTGCGGATCATGCCCGCGCGCAGCATCAGCTTGTGGCTGACCAGCTCGGCGTCGGCGGGGGTTTCCTTGGTGGTGTGCAGGTGGAAGCGGGACAGGCGCATGGGAGGGCTTCGCAAAACGGCGGAATCGCCTATTTTGCCAGCCTTGTCGCCCGCTGGGGTGCCCGCGCGGGTGCAAGCTGCCGCCGCGGTGGCGCGAAAGGAAGATCTAGGGGTGAATTACCGCCCGCAAAGGCCGGCTGTCGGCTTGGTCACGACCGCTGGCCTCGCGTGTGCCAGCGGATCGCCATGCCCTTGCGCGAAGGCTCAGGGCTTGGCTTGGGGCCTGCAGTAGACCGCAGCCGCCGACTCGGCCAGTTGCTTCTGGGCGGCGCGCTGGGTCTCGTCCAGCTCCGCGTCCGGCTTGCCGTCGCCATCGGTGTCCTGCATGACGCGGTTGTTGCCAGTCAGGATGTCCAGGTTCTTGCGGGCGGCCAGGCACTGTTCGGATTCACCAGCCTCGGCCGGCGCTGCCTCAACCACCGGCGCGCCACTGGCGGCGATACGACGGGTTTCATACTGCTGCCCGGTTGGCGGGCGCTCGGAGTACTGGGTGACCCCGTTGGCGTCTTTCCACTTGTACAGGTTGCCGGCGCTGGCGCTGGCACAGGCCAATACGAGCAGGCAGCAGAGACGGGGCAGGGCACGCATGGCGACTCCGGGGACAGTGAAACTGGGCAGATGGTGATTGCAGCACCCGGTGACGTGGCTGGCAAGTCGATTAAACTCCCCGGTATGGACGAAATGAGACCCAAGCCGCGTTCGCGCAGCATCTACCTGCTGCCGAACCTGTTCACCACCGCCGGGCTGTTTGCCGGCTTCTACGCCATCATCGCTGCCTCCAACGGGGATTTTGTCTCCGCCAGCATCGCGGTGTTCGTTGCCGCCGTCATGGACGGCCTGGACGGGCGCGTTGCGCGTTTGACCGGCACCAGCAGCGAATTCGGCGTGCAGTACGACTCACTGGCCGATCTGGTCAGCTTCGGCATGGCGCCGGCGCTGGTCATGTACCACTGGGCGTTGTCATCGCTGAAATTTGACGGTGAAATCCTCGGCCGCGTCGGCTGGTCGGCGGCATTTTTGTACGCGGCCTGTGCGGCGCTGCGCCTGGCCCGCTTCAACACCCAGGTGGGCTCGGTCGACAAGCGTTGGTTTGTTGGCCTGGCCAGCCCAGCCGCAGCGGGCTTGATGATGTCGTTTGTCTGGGCCTTTGCCGACGGCAACCTGGGCTGGAACGGCGAGGAGCTGCGTTATGTGGCGCTGGCGGTGACGATTGTCGCCGGCCTGCTGATGGTCAGCCGCATTCGCTTCTGGAGCTTCAAGGGCGGCAGTGAGAACGGCCCGCGCTCGGAGCGTGTGCCGTTCCTGGTGCTGGCCTTGGTGCCGATTGTCATCGCCATCATGGTGCTGGACCCCCCGCGCGTGCTGTTTGCCGTGGGTGTGGTGTATGCGCTGTCCGGCCCAGTGATGTGGCTGCTGCAGCGTTGGCGTCAGCCGACCGGCAAGGTGCAGTGACCGGCACCGCGCCAACGCCGGTTTGGTCCGCGCAGCAGCAGGCATGGCTGCAGGCGATGGGCTACACCGTTTATCTGGAAGGCAGCGCGCTGGACGCGCTTGCCTTGGCGGAAGTGGCGGCACCTGCGCCGGTAGCGGTCGAAATCGAACCGATGGCTGCACCAGCTGCCCGCACCACGCCGGTGTCTGCGCCCCGCCGGGAAGCACCGCCAGCACCCGCTCCGGAAACACCGGTCACCACGGCCAGCAGGCCTGCAGCGGCCAGTGGCCGCCGTTCGGGCGGCCTGCGCATGCCGGACCGCCTGCAGATTGCCTTGCTGCGTGCTTCCGGCTGCAACCCCAATGACCCGCAGACGCGGGCCTTGATGGACAGCTGGCCGTTGGCCGAGTTACGCGCCAATCCGGCTGCCAAACGCGCGCTGTGGCCGCAACTGCGCGCACTGCGGCGGAAGCTGTCGCAATGAACGCGCAGGCCCGTGAGCCGAGGCCGGCGATGCGGCCGATGTTCGAGGACGACCTGGACGCGGTGATGGAGGTTGAGCTTCGCGCTTACCCGTTCCCGTGGACACAGGGGATTTTTCAGGATTGTCTGCGGGCCGGCTATCCGGGCCGCGTGTTGCTGCTGGACGGGCGCATTTCCGGTTACGGCATGCTGAGCATGGCCGCTGATGAAGCACACGTGCTCAACGTCTGCGTGGACCCGCGCGTGCAGTCGCGCGGGCATGGCCGGCAGCTGCTGCGTGAGCTGGTGCGCGCGGCGCGCCAACGCGGCGCAGCGCGGGTGTTTCTCGAAGTACGGCCATCCAATGCGCCGGCCATTGCGCTGTATCACAGCGAAGGTTTCAACGAGATTGGCCGCCGCCCGCGTTATTACCCGACCGAAACCGGTCGTGAGGATGCACTGGTGATGGCGATGGAACTGGTGGACGACAACATCACGACCATGCCGCCGTTGTGACGCGATAACGCGGACAGAGCGTTATTTCAGCCGCAATACCACCGCGCCGATCACGATAAGCGCCGCAGCGGACAGGCGTCGCCCGCTGATGCGTTCTTTCAGCACCATGGCTGATATCAGCAGCGCGAACAGGATCGAGGTTTCGCGCAGCGCGGCAATGATGGCAACCGGGGCCAGGGTCATGGCCCACAGCGCGATGCCGTACGACGTGGTGGTGCCGATGCCGCCGACCAAGCCGCGTGCCCAGTTGTGGCGGAAATAGGCCAACAGTTGCGCGCGGCGGGTGAGCAGCGCCCAGAGTGGTAGCGGTAAACCCGAGAGCAGAAACAGCCACAAGGTGTAACTCAATGCGTTGCCTGACAAACGCGCGCCGTGTGCATCCACCACGGTGTAGGTGGCGATCACCAGTGCGATGAACAGCGGTAATCCGAGCGTGCGACGGCTGCCGGCGCCTGCCATCGACACAACGCCCACGCTGATCAATACGATGCCGATCCAACCGCTGGCGGGCAGCTGTTCGTCGAACACCAGGCTGCCTGTGATCGCCACCAGTAATGGCGCTGTGCCACGCATCAACGGATAGGACAAGCTCATGTCGGCGGAGTGGTACGCACGCGCTACCAGCACGTAGTAGCCGAACTGCAGAAGAGAGGACGCCGCCAGCCACGGCCAACTGGCGGGTGCCGGCGGTGGCAACCAAGGCAGTACCAATGCAGCGAGCGCCGCAGCCCAACCTGTGACCAATAGCGTGGTCAGCAGTTTGTCGCTGCCAAGTTTGACGATGGCGTTCCAACTGGCGTGCAGCAGCGCGGCGAAGAGGACCGCGCAGAAGATGCTCAGGGACATGGGTTGGGGTTGTCGGGTGTTGGGGGAAGGGGAATGGGTTGGGAAAGTGGAGAGTAATGAATAGTGGGTGGGAAAGCCGAAAAGCCGAAAAGCTCCCTCATCCGCCCTTCGGGCACCTTCTCCCGCATGCGGGAGAAGGGACGGCGCCGGCTTCGGAGAAATTCTGCACTCGGCGGGGGCCCGTCATCGTTCGGTGCGCTTAAGGCGCGCGCAATGCACGACATACTGCCTTCTCCCGCGTGCGGGAGAAGGTGCCCGAAGGGCGGATGAGGGGGCTTTTGCCTTTTCTTGAATCAACACATACGAAAACGCCGCCCGGAGGCGGCGCTTTCTTTCAGCGGATCAACAAACTCAAAGCTTCGCGCGCTGTTCCTGTAGCCCAGCCAGTTGGCTGTTCCAGTCAATCAAGCGCACGCGCTCCTGTTCGACCACCGCCGCCGGCACCTTGTCGGTGAACTTGGACAGTTTGGTCTCGCTCTTTTCCTTCTCCGAAGAAACGCGGGCGATTTCCTTGTCCAAGCGCGCACGCTCGGCGTCCAGGTCCACCAGGCCTTCCAGCGGCACCAATAGCTTCAGCTCGCCGACGATGGCGGTGGCAGCCGGCGGGGTCTGTGCGTCTGCGGCCAACCACTCGATGCTCTCCAGCTTGAGCAGAAAACGCAGCTGCGAGGTGAAACGCTCCACGCGCGTGCGGTCGATCGCTTGACCGCCCTGCAACAGCAGGCGCACCTGCTTGGACGGTGGCACGTTCAACTCGCTACGCACGCGGCGCAGGGCGTTGACCATGCCTTTGAACCACTCCACGTCGGCCTCGGCCTGCGCGTAGTCGCCGGCAAATTCGTCGGCCGTCGGGTAGGCGCGCAGCGACAGCGTGTCGATGCTGATGCCCAAACGCGGTGCCACCTGCTTCCACAACTGTTCGGTGACGAACGGGATCAACGGGTGCAGCAGGCGCAGCACGGCTTCCAGCACGTACAGCAGGGTGTGGCGGGTGCTGGCGGCATCGTCGGCGTTGTCGCCGTTGAGTGCGGGCTTGGTCAGCTCAAGGAACCAGTCGCAGAATTCATTCCAGACGAATTCGTACAGGCACTGCGCCAACAGGTCAAAGCGGTAATCGGCGAAGTGCTGCTGCGCCTCGGCCGACACCTTGGCCAGGCGCGCCAGGATCCAGCGCTCGGCATCGGTGCGCGGCTGTGGTGCGCCATTGAAGCTTGCGCCCTCGGTGTTCATCAGGGTGAAGCGGCTGGCGTTCCACAGCTTGTTGCAGAAGTTCTTGTAGCCCTCGGCGCGGCTCATGTCGAACTTGATGTCGCGGCCGTGGGTGGCCAGCGCGGCGATGGTGAAGCGCAGCGCGTCGGCACCGTGGGCGATGATGCCGTCGGGGAATTCGCGGCGCGTGGCCTTCTCGATTTTCTCGGCCATCTTCGGCTGCATCAGGCCGTGCGTGCGCTTGGCGACCAGGTCGTCGATGGTGATGCCGTCGATGATGTCCAGCGGGTCGAGCACGTTGCCCTTGGACTTGGACATCTTCTGGCCCTGGCTGTCGCGGATCAGCCCGGTCATGTAGATGTCCTTGAACGGAATCTGCCCGGTGAAGCTGTCGGTGGCCATGATCATGCGGGCCACCCAGAAGAAGATGATGTCAAAGCCGGTGATCAGCACGTTCGACGGCATATAGCGCTCAAAACCACGCTCGGCCATTGCCGTTTCATTCGGCCAACCCAGCGTGGAGAACGGCCACAGCTGCGAGGAGAACCACGTCTCCAGCACGTCGCTGTCCTGCGTAAGCACGACATCGGCGACCAGCCCGGCCTTGGCGCGTGCATCGGCTTCATCGCGGCCCACATAGCAGTTGCACGCTTCGTCGAACCACGCCGGAATGCGGTGCCCCCACCACAGCTGGCGGCTGATGCACCAATCCTGGATGTTCTCCATCCAGTGGCGGTAGGTGTTGATCCAGTTGGCCGGCACGAACTTGATCGAACCGTTCTCAACCAATTCCAAGCCGCGCTTGGCCAGGCCGTCCATCTTCACGAACCACTGGTCGGTGAGGTAGGGCTCGATCACCTGGCCGGTACGGTCGCCACGCGGCACCTGCAGCTTGTGCGCCTTGGTCTCGACCAGGATGCCCAGGTCTTCCAGCTCGGCCAGGACAACCTTGCGGGCTTCGTAACGGTCCAGACCACGGTACTGCTCCGGCGCGTTTTCGTTGAGCGCGGCGGTCTGGGTGAACAGGTTGATCATCGGCAGGTTGTGGCGCACACCCACCTGGTAATCGTTGAAATCGTGCGCCGGGGTCACTTTGACCACGCCGGTGCCGAACGCCTTGTCGACGTAGTCATCGCCGATCACCGGCACGCTGCGGCCGGTCAGCGGCAGCGTCACGCTCTTGCCGATCAGGTGCGCGTAGCGGCTGTCTTCCGGGTGCACCATCACCGCGGTGTCGCCCAGCAGGGTTTCCGGGCGGGTGGTGGCCACGACCAGATAGTTGCGGGTTTCGCGCAGGGTCTCCACACCGTCGGCATCCACTTCGACGTGCTCGTAGCTGGCGCCGTCTTCCAGCGCGTAAGCAATGGACCACATGAAGCCGTCTTCTTCGGCGCTTTCCACTTCCAGGTCGGAAATAGCGGTCTTCAGCACCGGGTCCCAGTTGACCAGGCGCTGGCCGCGGTAGATCAGGCCCTGCTCGTGCCAACGCAGGAACGATTCAATCACCGCCTCGCTCGGGCCCGGGTCCATGGTGAAGGTGCTGCGTGACCAATCGGCCGACGTGCCCAGGCGGCGCATCTGGCCTTCGATCACGTTGCCCGAATGTGCCTTCCACTCCCACACCTTGCTGATGAAGCCATCACGGCCCAGCGAGTCGCGGGTTTCGCCCTTGCCTTCCAGCGCCAGGTTGCGGCTGACCACCATTTCGGTGGCGATGCCTGCGTGGTCGGTACCCACCTGCCACAGCGTGTCGTAGCCGCGCATGCGGTGGTAGCGGATCAGCGCATCCATCAGCGTCTGCTGGAACGCGTGGCCCATATGCAGCGTGCCGGTCACATTCGGCGGCGGCAGCAGGATGGTGTACGGCTCGCCCTTGCCGGACGGCTTGAAGTGGCCGGCCTTTTCCCACGCATCGTAGAGATCCGTTTCGAAAGACTTGGGGTCGTAGCTGGAGGCAAGTTGGGTCATGCGGGGGAACCGGTAAAAGCGGAGGGGAGATCAGCGCCCGAGTGCGCGCTGGATCTTCTGGTCGGTGTGGTACTGGCTGACGGCGTATGCAGCCCAGATGGCGGCGGGCACCCAGCCGATCAAGGTGATCTGCAGAATGAGACAGACAATGCCGGAAATGGGGCGGCCAATCGTGAAGAAGGCCAGCCATGGCAGGAAGATGGCAATCAGCAGGCGCATCGATGTAGCCCTTACATGTCGTGTTTGTTGAGCGCGTAACCGGCGGCCTTGTACTGGCGCCAGCGCTCGCGCAGCGGTTCGCGTGCGGCAGGGTCGGCCGGCACCACTTCCAGCACGCGGTCACAGGCGCCCAGGTAGGGCTCGTCGCGCAGGTTGATCACCAGCGGCCGCTCCGGTGCCTGCGCACCAGGCGTGGCGATCAGCACGATGGCTTCTTCCTCGTCCACGTCCTCGCCGATGATCTGGTGCGGGATGTAGGCGTCCGGGTCGAACGACCACAGCAGCTCGTCCAGCTCTTCGGCCTGGGCCTGGTCGCGTGCCAGCACCAGCGTGTACAGGCCGCCATCGTTGGCCTTGCGGGCCAGCTCGCACACCAGCTTCAACGGCTCGGTGAGAAAACGTGGCTTGGCGATGAGGTAGAAGTCGGCGCGCATCAGGTCACGAGGAAGGAGGGAAAAGAAGGGGGCCAGAGTCAGGTTTTACAAAACCCGACTCTGACCCCGGTTTTCAGGCAGCGCGATCCAGCAGCCATTGCATCAGCAGGCCGACCGGGCGGCCGGTCGCCATGCCGCGCTTGCCTTCATCGCTGGCAACGCCGGCGATATCCAGGTGCGCCCAGCGCTGGCCTTCTGCAAAGCGCGACAGGAAGCAGCCGGCGGTGATGGCGCCGGCCCAGCGGCCGCCGATGTTGTAGACGTCGGCAAAGCTGGAATCGAGCATGCCCTGGTATTCGTCCCACAACGGCAGGCGCCAGGCGCGGTCGAACACGTTTTCACCGGCAGCGATCAGCTCGTTGGCCAGGTCATCGTGCTTGCTCATCAGGCCGGCGGTCTGGTGGCCCAGGGCCACCATGCAGGCGCCGGTGAGGGTGGCCACGTCGACCAGGGCGGCCGGCTCGAAGCGCTGTGCGTAGGTGAGCGCGTCACACAGGATCAGGCGGCCCTCAGCGTCGGTGTTGCCGACTTCGATGGTCTTGCCCGACATGGAGGTGATGACGTCCGACGGGCGGTAAGCGTTGCCGTCGATGGCGTTTTCCACCGCCGGTACCACCACCACCAGGTTCAGCGGCAGCTTGGCCTTGACCGTGGCGACGAAGGTGCCGATGACGTTGGCGCCGCCGCACATGTCGTACTTCATCTCCTCGATGCCGCCCTGGGTCTTCAGGTTGACGCCGCCGGTGTCGAAGGTGATGCCCTTGCCGACCAGCACGTACGGCTTGGCGTCGCCGCCGTTGCTCCACTTCAGCACCACCAGCTTGGGCCGGTTGGCCGAACCACGGGCTACGGCCAGCAGCGAGCCCATGCCGAGGGCTTCCATCTGCGCTTCGTCCAGGATTTCGGCCTCGGCGCCGTCGTGCTCGGCGGCGAACTTGACCGACGATTCAGCCAGATAGGCCGGGGTGCAGAAGTTCGGCGGCAGGTTGCCCAGCTCGCGGGCGTATTCCACGCCGGCAGCAATGGCGTGGCCCTGCAGCAACGCGGTGTCGTCGTTGCCGGCGATGGCCAGCGTCTCCAGGCCGGCCGGCTCGGGCTTCTTCTTGCCCAGCGTGGCGGTGTAGCGATAGTTGGCGTGATTGGCGGCAATCACGGCCTGGCGGATATTCCAGGCGGCATCGCGGCCCTTCACTTCCAGCTCAGCCAAGGTGAACAGCGCGCTGCGGGTGGCGCCGGTCTTCAGCGCACGGGCGGCATCGCCGACTGCCTTGATGTACTGCGCCACGCCAAACTTGGCCGGGTCGCCCAGGCCCACCACCAGCACGCGCGGGGCGGTGACGCCCTCCAGGTCGTGCAACAAGGTGGTGTTGCCGGTCTTGCCGCCCACGTCGCCGCGCTCGACCAGCGCCGCGATGCGGCCGCCGCAGGCGGTGTCCAGTGCCTGAGCTGCCGGGGTCAGCGACTTGTCGGAGAAGGCGCCGACGATGATGCAATCCACCTCAGCAGAGGTTGGGGCGGCGTGGTTCAGGGTGAATTCCAGAGACATTGATCAGATTCCGTTGCCAAATCCGTACAATCGCGGGCTACTTGTGCATGGCCGCTAAGGCCACGCGTGCCGCGGACGAAACCGAGAGTTTAAACCACCGACCCCATGGCGAAGCTTGATCGTTACCTGCTGAGTGACTTCTTCCAGAGCTTTCTGGCCACTTTGACCGTGCTGCTGGTGGTGAGCGTGGGCGGTGTGCTGGTGGATATTCTGGGCCGGATTGCCGATGGCCGGATCCCCGCCGGGCTGCTGCTGTCGCAACTGGGCCTGCAGTTCATCGTCTATCTGCCGCTCATTTTGCCGCTGGCGCTGCTGCTGGGGCTGGCGTTGGCCATTGCCCGGTTGTACCGGGATTCGGAAATGGCGGTGTTGACGGCCATTGGCGTTGGCCCCAAACGGCTGCTCAAGCCAGTGTTGGCGCTGGTGTTGCCGGTGGTGGCGGTGGTGGCGACCTGCTCGCTGTGGCTGGGTCCGTGGGCCGACCGCACCGCTGAGCGGATGCTCGATGCAGCCAGCCGCAACGTGGTGCTGGCCGGTCTGGAGCCGGGCAAGTTCACCCCGTTGAGCGGCGGTGGCGTGGTGTATCTGTCCTCGCTCAATGAAGACGGCAGCCGCATGGGCAAGGTGTTCATGCAGCGGCAGAAGGACGGCCGGCTGGATGTGGTGTCGGCCAATGGCGGCACGGTGTTCATGGAAGGCGAGCGTCAGCGTTTCCTGCGGCTGGAAGACGGCTACCGTGTCGAGGGGCCGGAAAACGGCGCGCTGGACTACCGCCTGATGCGCTACGCCAGCAATGAAATGGCGTTGCCGGACCGTGATGAGGTCCGTGACGAGAACAATCCGGAAATGCTGCCCACCCTGAAGCTGCTGGGCGACACGCGAGCCGAGGCGCGGGCCGAGTTGCACGCGCGCATCACCCCGGCCTTGTTGGCGTTGGCGTTCGCGATGTTGGCGATGCCGCTGGCCCGCAGTGCGCCACGCCAGTCGCGCTATGGCCGCATCATGCTGGCCTTCCTGGCGTACATGGTGGCGGTGAATTTCTCCTTCCTTGGCCGCCAGTGGCTGGTGGAAGGCAAGTTGCCGATGGCTGTTGGCATGTGGTGGCTGACCCTGCCGCTGCTGGCCTTCGCGCTGTGGTTGTACTTCCGTGATGGCCGCCTGTCGCGTCCGCGTGCAGGAGCAAAGGCATGAGGCTGACCCCGCGTATCCACGATGTTTACATCGGCCGCAACGTGTTGTTCACCGTGCTGGTGGTGTGGCTGGTGCTGGTGGGGCTGGACGGCATCATGGCGTTGTCCAGCGAAAGCAAGAGCATCGGCACCGGCACGTACACCTTTGGTCATGCCTTGGCGACCACGGCCTATTCGCTGCCGCGTCGTGCCTACACCCTGTTCCCGATGGCGGCAGTGATCGGCGCGCTGATGGGCTTGGGCCAATTGGCGGCGACCTCTGAATTGACCGCGCTGCGCGCGGTGGGCGTGTCGCGCAGGCGGATTGCCTTGTCGGTGACCATTGCGCTGTCGCTGTTGACCGCATTGATGGTGGTGAACGGCGAAACCCTGGCGCCGTGGGCACAGAACCGTGCCGACACGCTCCGCGCCAGCGCCAAGTACAACGCGGATATGTCGGTAGCGCGTTATTCCGGCCTCTGGGCGCGTGAAGGCGAAACCTTCCTCAATGCGCAGAGTGGTGAAGAACTACTGGACGGCAAACACGGCACGCGCTTGGAGCTGCACGACGTGCGCCTGTACACCCTGGACGCGGAAGGGCGTTTGGCTTCGCTCACCTACGCCGCCACTGCCACGCATGACGACAAGGGCTGGGTGCTCAGCAAGGTGCGGCGCGATGTGTTCGGCGAGCGCTCGGTCACGCGGCAGACGGCAGAAAGTGAAGTCTGGGATTCGCAGTTGGATGCCGCCGCGCTGGCCGCGGGCTTGGCACGGCCGCGCAACCTCAGTGCTGCCGAGCTGAAAACCAGCATCGAGTACCGCAAGCGCAATGGTCTGGACGCGCGCGATTACGAAGACACCTATTGGAGCCGCTGGTTCTACCCGTTGAATGTGCTGGCGCTGTGTCTGGCCGCCGTGCCGTTCGCATTCGGCTCGCTGCGCAGCGGTGGCATGGGCAAGCGCCTGTTCCTGGGCATGCTGTTCGCGTTGGGCTTCATGCTGCTGCAGATGTTCTTCGGCCGCATGGCCGGCGTGCTGAAGTTTGATTACCGCATCGCCTATGCGCTGCCGCCGATCCTGATGCTGCTTATATCGGGTTGGTTGTCGCGACGACGGGTGGGCTGAACGCAGACTGCCGCTGGCGTAGTGGCAGTCATCCGGCCAGGGCAACACACAGCCTGGCCCCGCATGTCACCGCTACTGCCGGGGCAGTTTCACCAAGCGGGTGCCGCTGGCGCGGTCGTGCCAGGTAAGCCGTTGACGGTCGACCAAGGCCCACCAGAAACCCAGCCCGCCGCACAGCAGCGACAGCGTGGCTACGGCATAGCGTGTCCATAACGCGGCGTAGCCCACCGGCTGGCCCGACAGCGAGCGCAGATGCAGCCGCCACGGGCGCATGCCCAAAGTCTGCCCTCCGCGCTTCCAACTGACCGTGGCGTAGACGCCGGCAACGACCCAGCAACACAACCACAGCAGCCATTGCAGCGCGCTGTAGGCGGGGATGTTCTCCCGCGTGGCATGCCCGGAGAAGGTATAGCCCAGCGTGAACGCGGTGGCGATCAGCATCCACAATGCCAACACCGGCCAAGCGTCGTAGAACAACGCGGCAAGCCGCTGCGGCAACACGGCGGACGGGCGTGCGGAGTCGTCGAGGGTTGTGCTCATGGGCCGAGCATACGGTCTGTGGCCGGGGCAATGCATGGGCAGCGGTGGATGCAGGCTCTATCCTTGCGCCGATGTCCGCCACACATACCCCTGCCGAACGCCGCCAATTGGTGCAGCAACTGCCGCCGTTGCGTGAGGCGGATGCACGTCCGATTCAACGGTTTCTGGATGCGATATGGGCCGAGCAGGGCTTGGCCCGTGCCTCGCTGGACAGCTACCGCCGTGATCTGGGCGGTCTGGCGCGCTGGCGTGATGGTGCCAGCGGCGGGTTGATGACGATGGACCGCGCCGGCCTGTTCGACTATCTGGCATGGCGCACCCGTCACGGCTGGACAGCGCGCAGCAATGCGCGGTTGTTGTCGGTGCTGCGCGCGTTCTATGGCCATGCACTCAAGCGCGGCGACAGGGCTGATGATCCCTCCGCGTTGTTGGAGCTGCCCAAGCTGCCGCGCTCGCTGCCCAAAGCCTTGGCTGAAAGCCAGATTGAGGCGCTGTTGGCCGCGCCGGATGTCGAAACCCCGCTCGGCCTGCGCGACCGGGCCATGCTGGAGCTGATGTACGCCGCCGGCCTGCGTGTGAGTGAGCTGGTCAATCTGCCGGCCAACGCGGTCAATCTGCGTCAGGGCGTGCTGCGGGTGACCGGCAAGGGCAGCAAAGAGCGGTTGGTGCCATTGGGCGAGGAATCGCAACACTGGCTGGAGCGCTACCTGGCGCAGGCCCGCCCACAACTGAGCGGCGGCAAGCCGGCACTGGCGATGGAAGATGGCCAGGTGCCGATGTTCATTGGTGCTGACCGCAGCGCGATGAGCCGGCAGCAGTTCTGGGTGTTGGTGAAAGCCTGCGCGGCGGTGGCCGGGATTGATCCGGGCAAAATCAGCCCGCATGGCCTGCGCCACAGTTTTGCCACGCACCTGCTCAACCACGGTGCCGACCTGCGCGCGCTGCAGATGCTGCTCGGCCACAGCTCGCTGTCCACCACCCAGATCTACACGCTGGTGGCGCGCGAGCACCTGCAGAAGCTGCACCGCAAACACCACCCGCGCGGTTGATTCCGCCACCAGGTGGTTTTCCACAGCGCATGTGCGGCAATGCCGGCACAAGCTGTGGGTAAGTGCCGCCAGCCCCTGTGCCGGTTGGCTTTCAAGGTGGTGGTGAAAATTTGTACAGCGGTGTTGCCCTTGCCGCCTGCCGCGTTGTTGCTCGTGCCCGCCCGCTTGGCTCAGACAACGCAGGCCTCGGGCAGCGGCGGGAGGGGGTGTGCGAGAATCCGCAAATTGTTTATCTCTGAATGGGTTGCCGATGTTCCGAATTGCCATTGCCGCGCTGTTGGGTGCGGCCAGCCTCACCGCCTGCGCGCAGCAGACCCCGCCGGCTGCCGCTACTGCAAGCGCTGCGGCCCCTGTCGCGGAAGGCCCGGTAGAGAAGCGTGTGCGTGATGCGCTCAAGGAGCTGGACCCCAATTTCAAGCCGGAATACATCGGCGCGGCGCCGTTCCCGGGCTTCCGTGAGGTCATCGTGTCCGGGCAGGTGCTGTATGTCACCGATGACGGCCGCTTCCTGATGCAGTCCCAGCCCTATGACATTGAAAAGCGGGGCATGGCGACCAGCACCGGCCTGCTGCAGTACCGCCGTGGCCTGCTGGACACCTTGCCGCATGCCGACCGCATCGTGTTTGCGCCGCCGAATACCAAATACACCATCAGTGTGTTCACGGATATCGAGTGCGGTTACTGCCGCAAGTTGCACCAGGACATCGCCGAGTTGAACCGTAATGGCATTGCCGTGGAGTACCTGGCATTCCCGCGTATGGGCTTGGGCAGCAAGGATTACACCGACATGATCTCGGTCTGGTGTGCGGACGATCGCAAGGCCGCGCTGACCGCAGCCAAGGGTGGCGCGGCCGTGCCGGCCAAGAGCTGTACCAACCCGGTGGCCATGCAGTACAACCTCGGCCAACAGTTGGGCGTCAACGGCACCCCGGCCATCTTTGCCGCCGATGGCAGCCAGTTGGGCGGCTACCTGCCGCCGGCACAGCTGAAGGCCGCGCTGGAGCGTATCGGCACCGCTGCTGCGGGCAGCCGCTGAGTGCAACGGTTGGGTTCAGAACGCTGAGGTCATCGGCCGGACTCAACCAGGGAAAAAGAGAGCCCCTCCTGCACAGGCAGGAGGGGCATCTCACTCCCCCATCCCCGAGGAACTATTTCAGGCCATTACTGAGCGTGTTCACCAGCGTGCCCTGTGCATCGTCGCCACTGAACTCCCAGAAGAACGTGCCGCCCAGGTCTTGTGCCTTGACGTAGGCCATCTTCTCGGTGAGCAGCTCCGGCGTATCCACACTCCAGAACGTGCTGCCGTTGTAGAGCCAGGTGGCCTTGGCGGCTTTGTCGGTGTACACCGGCCAGCCGAGCGTCTTGAGCACCTTCCAGTCTTCAATGCCGGCCTCGTAGCGACCGGCCGCCGGTCGGCCGCTCTGGTACAGGCCGTTGTTGACGTTGGGCACGTTGGTCCAGCCGCGGCCATAGAAGCCCACGCCGAGGTTCAACTTGGACGCCGGCACGCCACGGCTTAAGTAGGCCTCGATGGCATCGTTGCTGTTGTAGAGCTTTTCATCGCCATGCGACGGATCGGCCGGTGAGTCGAACAGCGCGGTGTGGTGATTGGTGCGCGGTGCCCAGGCGCCATGGAAGTCATAAGTCATCACGTTGATGAAATCCAGGTAGCGGTGATACGTGCCGGGGTCGGTGGCACGGATTTTGTCCACACCGGCACCCACGGCCACGGTCAGCAACAGACCGGGACGGGCGGCATCCAGCTGGCGGCGGAACTCGGCCAGCAAACCGTTGAAGTTCTCGCGGTCGGCGGGGGTGCCACAACTCAGGCCGCAGGCAGCGGGGTATTCCCAATCCACGTCGATGCCATCAAAGATGCCTGCCGCCACCCCCGGACCACCGGCGTTGTCGACCAGGGGCAGGTTGCCCTTGATGTAAGCGTCGATGCAGGAGGCGACAAAGGCTTGGCGGTTTTCCGGGCGCGCCGCGCTGGCAAAGCCGCGTGACCAGGTCCAGCCGCCGAGCGAGATCAGCACTTTCAGCTGCGGATGCTTGGCTTTGAGCTGCTTGAGCTGGTTCCAGTTGCCGCGCAGGGGCTGGTTCCACGTATCGGCCCGGCCATTGACGCTTTCGCTGGTGCCGAAGGAGCGGGTGTAGTCGGCATAGGCATCGCCGCCCGCGCCCGTGCTTGCATTGGCCAGCTGGCTGACGCCGACTTCGCAGCGGTTGTTGCGGACGTTGCCGAAGGCGTAATTGATGTGGGTCAGGCGCGCTGCCGAGCCGCTGCTGTCGATGTGCTTGACCTTGTAGTTGCGTCCATAGATGCCCCACTGGGTGAAGTAACCGATCACGCGCTTGGAATCGCTGGAAGCCGAGCCAGTGCCAGTGCCCGATCCAGTACCAGATCCAGAGCCAGATCCTGTGCCGGAACCGGAACCACCATTGCCCTCGCTGCCCGAGCTGGAATTGCCACCGCCGGTCACTTCAGCCGAAGTAGTGAGGCTGATGGCAGGGCTGCGTGCCGAGGCGTTGCCGGCTTTGTCGCGGGCGCGCACCGCATAGGAATACGCCGTACCCGCGCGCAGGCCGCTGTCCACGTGACGTGCGACGGTGGGCGAGGCCACCAGCGTGCCGTTGCGGTACAGGTCATAACCGGCAACGCCGCTGCCGCCGGGGGTGTCGTTGGCGGCATTCCAGGCCAATTGCAGACTGTTTGTGGTGACCACGGATGCATGCAGGCCGGTGGGCACGCTGGGGGCGGTGGTGTCCTTGTTTTCCGCGATGACGCTTACCTGGACTGCTGTCGAGCGACTGCTGGCGTTGCGGTTATCGGTGGCCACGGCGCTGAGCGTGTGGTTGCCGGCCGGCGCATTGCGCCAGACAACGCTGTACGGCGCTTGGCTATCAACACCCAGCGATACGCTGCCGCTGAAAAATTCCACCTTGGTGATGCTGCCATCGCTGTCGGTGGCCGTGGCGGACAAGGTGATGGCGCCACCTGCCATGAAGGTGGCGCCGGGCGCAGGAGCAGTCAGGTTGATGCGGGGCGCCTGATTGACGCTGCCGCCATTCCCACCACCCCCGGTACTTCCACCATTGCCACTCCCCGCCGCCGCATCGCACCGGCCCAGGCTGCTGTAGAAGCGGCGGCCGGCCGGGTGATCTGGCGGCGCATTCCAGATGGTCTGTTTGACCTGGTACAGCACGCCGTTCTTCTGCAGGGTATTGCCGGGCTGGTAGATGGTGGCGCCGGCCCAGGCTTTCACGCCGGTACAGTCCGCGGCTTGGGCCAACGAGGGCGCAAGGCCGGTGAGCGCCAGCAGGGCCAACCAGGTGGCGCGGGGCGTTGCGGTGCGGCGGTGGAGGGAAGCCGGTACGCGGCTGGCGGAAGGGTCCGTCATGGTGTCGATCTCCGGATGGATGGCGGGCCGTACAGGCACGCCTTCGGCGGGCAGGCGGTGTGCGCGTGCCCATAGGCCAAGGTTTTGGGGGAGACTCCGGCGGCTGGCAGGGTGCTGGCTGGCGGGCCGGCGCTATGTGGCCGGCGCGGCTGAAGATAGCGGCGGCAGAATGTAATGCCGCTTTTTATGTGGTCTGCAGATACAGCCTGCCGTGGCTGGCTTGCGCGGGTGATGGCCGGTTTGGCAGGAAACCGGGCCCCGGCGACGGACTCCGGTAGAATGCGGGGCCCGATTCCCACCATGGTCTCCCGGACATGATCGTCCTCGAGGGCGCAGCTGCCCTTTCGCCGTTCCGCCGCGAACGTCTTGAATCCCGCCTGCAGTCCATTGCCGCCGATCTGCGTATTACCGGTGCGTGGCACGTCTACTTCACCCAAACTGCCGATGCCGGCGCGGTCGAGATGACCACGCTGGGCCGCATTCTGCAGGGCCAGCCACAGGCTGCCGATCGCGCCGAAGGTGCGGTGTCACGCTATGTGGTGCCGCGCCTGGGCACGTTGTCGCCCTGGTCGAGCAAGGCCACCGAGCTGGTGCGCGGTGCCGGCCTGCCGATCCAGCGCGTCGAACGCGGTACCCGCATCGACCTGGCCGGCTGGCCGACTGATCCGGCCCAACAGGCCGCCGTGGCCAAGCTGCTGCACGACCCGATGACGCAGTCGTTGCTGGACGATATCGACCAGGCGCAGGCGCTGTTCACCAGCCTGGCGCGTGGCCAGCTGGAGCGCGTTGCGCTGGGCGAGCTGGAAGCGGCCAACAAGCGCCTGGGCCTGGCGCTGGCCGATGACGAGATCGACTACCTGCGTCAGCGTTACAGCGAGCTGGGGCGTGATCCGTCCGATGTCGAGCTGATGATGTTCGCGCAGGCCAACTCCGAGCACTGCCGCCACAAGATCTTCAACGCCAGTTGGACGATCGACGGCAAGGAGCAGGACCGCTCGCTGTTCAAGATGATCAAAAACACCCACCAGCAAACGCCGCAGCACACGCTCAGTGCGTACAGCGACAACGCTGCGGTGATTGAAGGTGAGCCGGCCGCGCGTTACCGCCCGGACCCGGTCACGGGCAAGTACCGCAGCGAAGCGGTGGTGCCCAGCGCGTTCCAGATCAAGGTGGAAACCCACAACCACCCGACCGCGATTGCGCCGTTCCCCGGTGCCGCGACCGGTTCCGGCGGTGAAATCCGCGACGAAGGTGCCACTGGCCGCGGCGGCAAGCCCAAGGCCGGTCTGACCGGTTTCTCGGTCTCGCACCTGCGCATCCCGACCCTGCCGCAGCCGTGGGAAGCGCCGCGCGCGCTGAACCCGCGCATGGCACCGGCGTTGGACATCATGCTGGACGGCCCGCTCGGCGGCGCTGCGTTCAACAACGAATTTGGTCGCCCGAACCTGCTGGGTTACTTCCGCAGTTTCGAGCTGCCTGAAGGCGACATCACCCGCGCCTATGACAAGCCGATCATGCTGGCCGGTGGCTTGGGCGCGATTGACCGCGTGCAGGTGGACAAGCTGCTGCTGCAGGAAGGTGACGTGGTCATCGTGCTCGGCGGCCCGGCGATGTTGATCGGCCTGGGCGGCGGTGCGGCATCGTCGGTGGCCTCGGGCGAAAGCGCCGAAGACCTCGACTTTGCCAGCGTGCAGCGCGACAACCCGGAGATGGAACGCCGCTGTCAGGAAGTGATCGACCGTTGCGTGGCCATGGGCACCGACAACCCGATCAAGTTCTTCCACGACGTGGGCGCCGGTGGCCTGTCCAACGCCATTCCGGAGCTGCTGCACGACTCCGGCGTGGGTGGCGTGATCGACCTGGGCAAGGTGCCTACGGATGATCCGTCGCTGTCGCCGCTGGAGCTGTGGTGCAACGAATCGCAGGAACGCTACGTGCTGGGCATTCCGGCCGAACGTCTGGCTGAGTTCAGCGCCATCTGCGCACGCGAGCGTTGCCCGTTTGCGGCGGTCGGCATTGCCACCACCGAAGAACATCTGGTGGTCGCCTACGGCGCCACGCCGGGCAACATTCCGGCGGATGCGCCCATTGATCTGCCGATGGATGTGCTGTTCGGCAAGGCGCCGAAGATGCACCGCGATACCGTGCATCCGGCCGCGCCGCGCTGGCCGCAGCTCAATACCGCAGACATTGACCTGCGTGACGCTGGCCTGCGCGTGCTTGCACACCCGACCGTGGCATCGAAGAGTTTCCTGGTCACCATTGGTGACCGCAGCGTGGGCGGCCTGACCGCACGCGAGCAGATGATCGGCCCGTGGCAGTTGCCGATGTCCGATGTCGCCATCACCTTGGCCGGCTTTGATACCTACGCCGGTGAAGCGATGTCGCTGGGCGAACGTACACCGCTGGCGCTGTTGGACGCTGCGGCGTCGGCACGCATGGCGGTGGGTGAAGCCATCACCAACCTGTGCGCCGCACCGGTGCTGTCGCTGGATACGGTGAAGCTGTCGGCCAACTGGATGGCCGCATGCGGTCACAACGGCGAAGACGCGCTGCTGTACGACGCGGTCAAGGCGGTGGGCATGGAACTGTGCCCGACGCTGGAGATCAGCATCCCGGTGGGCAAGGATTCGTTGTCCATGCAGGCGCAGTGGCAGGCCGACGGCAAGGCGGAAAAATCCGTGTCGCCGGTGTCACTGGTGATCACCGCATTTGCGCCGGTGGCCGATGCGCGCCAGCAGCTCACCCCGCTGCTCGACCGCGATACCGAAAGCGAGTTGTGGTTGATTGGCCTGGGTGCTGGCAAGCAGCGTCTGGGTGGTTCGATTCTGGCGCAGACGCAGGGCGACCACAGTGCGTTGCCGGCGTTTGCCGGTGAAGTGCCGGACTTGGATGACCCGCAGCTGCTGCGTGGTTTCTTCGAGCTGATCCGCGATGCACGCGAAGCCGGCCTGTTGCTGGCGTACCACGACCGCAGCGACGGCGGTGCCTTTGCCGCGTTGTGCGAAATGTCCTTCGCCTCGCGTCTGGGCCTGGATATCGTGCTTGATGCGTGGGGCGATGATCCGTTCCGCAGCCTGTTCAACGAAGAACTGGGCGCGGTGGTGCAGATTGCCAAGGAAGACCGCGCGGCATTTGCCGATCTGGTCGAGCGCCATGCATTGACCGAGTGCGCACAGCGCATCGCGCGCCCGAGCACCGCACCGGTCGTGCGCGTGCAGTTGGGTGGCGAAAGCCTGGCCGAGTGGCGCTGGGAAGAGTTGTTTGATGCGTGGTGGTCGGTGACCCACGCCATGCAGAAGCTGCGCGACAACCCGGAAGCCGCCGATCAGGAACGTGCCATCGCACGTGCCTTCAACGCGCCGGGCTTGAAGCCGAAGCTGGCCTTTGACCCGACCGAAGATGTCGCCGCACCGTTCATCGCCGGTGGCGCACGGCCGAAGGTGGCGATCCTGCGCGAGCAGGGCGTCAACGGCCAGATCGAGATGGGTAACATCTTCGAGCGCGCCGGTTTTGATGCCTACGACGTGCACATGAGTGACCTGATCGAAGGCCGCGTGCAGCTGTCGGACTTCCGTGGTTTGGCCGCGTGTGGTGGCTTCAGCTACGGCGACGTGCTGGGTGCCGGTCGCGGTTGGGCAACCTCGGTGCTGGAACGCCCGGCACTGCGCGAGGCGTTCGCTGCGTTCTTCGCACGTCCGGACACCTTTGCACTTGGTGTGTGCAACGGTTGCCAGATGATGAGCCAGCTGAAGGACATCATTCCCGGTGCCGAACACTGGCCGACGTTCCTGCGTAACCGCAGCGAACAGTTCGAGGCGCGTACCGCCTTGTTGGAAGTGCTGGAGTCACCGTCGATTCTGCTGCGTGGCATGGCCGGCTCACGCCTGCCGGTGGCCGTGGCACACGGTGAGGGACGCGCGGAGTTCGACAACGCCGTGGATCAGGCCGCTGCCAGCATCGCGTTGCGTTACATCGACGGTGATGGCCGCGTGGCCGAGCAGTACCCGCTGAATCCGAACGGCTCGCCGGACGGCATCACCGGGCTGACCACCACCGATGGCCGCGTCACCATCCTGATGCCGCACCCCGAGCGTACCCCGCGTACGGTCAACCTGAGCTGGGCACCGAAGAGCTGGGGCGAAGATTCGCCGTGGCTGCGGATGTTCCGCAACGCACGCGTCTGGTGTGGTTGAGTAACGGCGTAGAAGAAGCTCCCGGTTGAATCGTGAGCGTTATTGAAAACCCGCAGGCCAGCGCCTGCGGGTTTTTTTGTGCCTTGCGATGCTGCCAAATCCAAGCGGAACAGGCGCGTGAGTTGTTGGGCTGACGCCGCTTGTTGCGGTGCTTCCAGCGTTCCAGCAACGGCAGGGCGTGGAGCCCGTAGTTGATGGTATCTGCCCTGATCACACAGGTTTGCGCGTAGGCGCCAGGTGTCATTTCACCGGGCGCTTTGCTGTTCGCTCCTTGTTGTGTTCGCGGCGCCGAGAGCGCTTACGCACGACCTCGGCTCGGGAGGTGCGGCCCCATGGTTGGCGTGCGCATGGTGGCGTGCCAATAGACCTGGTTGAGCGGGGCCGTAGTAACGAATACATCCGCCGATGCCGGGGTCTGTTCGTCATCTGGAAGGTTGTCCCGCGCAAGCCGGTGTGGGTTCTCTTGAGTGGTTGCACTCCATTGCTGGCATCACTCGGCATGCAAAGCATGGGTTGGAGCGTGCGGATGCTGCGCAATAGGCACGTTTTGCGGGGTTGCGCTGCGGTTGGCGAAGAAATTTTCTGTGGGGATGGGCGTGCTGTTGAAACAGTTGCAGGGCAACGCCTGCGGGTTTTTGTTGCCCAAAAAAAGGGTGAACCGTTGTAGCCAGCCGGCTGTGCCTGATGCCTGATGGACAGCGTTGTTTCAAAAGAAATTCAAACCGCGATTGCTCTCAAATAAGTGAATTTACGGCTGTCTGCACAAATCTGTGCCCTTTGCTCAAAAGTTTGACGGCTCCTGAATGCCGTTCCAACACTCCGCCCGTCCTGGCTGACGCCCAAGTGTTGTGGGGCTACGGCGTTGGTAACACGCCAGTGATTTTTTGCGCTGATGCAGTCGCGAATGGGGCAAGACGAAAAAGAAGGCTGTCGGGTGCAGAACCCGGCCGTTTGCCTCGTTCGTTGGCGAATGAAATTCATCCATTTCAGGAGCAGTGAGCAATGAACCGGATATATCGCAAGGTGTGGAACAAAGCACTGGGGCAGGTGATGGTGGCGTCGGAGCTGGCTTCTTCATCTGTTTCCATGGGCGGTGGTGATGCACGCCGCACGGGCAGTACGAAGCTGACTTCACTGGCCATCGCGCTGGGCCTCCTGAGCGGCACGGTGGGACTTCCTGAGGTCCAGGCCCAGTCCTTGGCGGTAGGTGACACAACCTCGTGCACCGGAACGGTTCCGCTTAGTTATGTGACTTGTGCAGTGGTCGGCAGTGCGCAGGCTTCGGGCACCAATGCAGTGGCGCTGGGTGCGGCGGCAATTGCCAGTGCCGACAACAGCATTGCCTTGGGCATGGGATCACTCGCTGATCGAATCAACAGTGTTTCCGTTGGCACAGTGGGCGGTGAGCGCCAGATCACCAACGTCGCGGCCGGTGCACAAGCCACTGATGCGGTGAACAAGAACCAGTTGGATGAAGTTGCAGCCGCTGCGGCGAGCACCAGCAAATACTTCCAGACCACCGGTAGCACGGAGAGTGATGCTGGCGCCTATGCAGACGGTGATGGTGCGACAGCTGCTGGCGAGGCCGCCAACGCTATTGGCGACGGTGCGTCGGCCTTTGGCAATGGTGCCAATGCGATGGCCGATGCAGCGACGGCATTGGGTATGGGGGCCCAGGCAGTTGTTGAAAATGCCGTTGCATTGGGCGCGGGCTCGCTGGCAGATCGCGCGAACACCGTGTCGGTGGGCACCGTCGGTGCCGAGCGGCAGATCACCAATGTGGCAGCCGGCGCGCAAGCCACCGACGCAGTGAACAAGACACAGCTGGATGCCGTTGCGGCGATTGCTGAAAACACCGGCAAACATTTCCAGGCTGCCGGCAGTACGGAAAGTGATGCCGGCGCCTATGCCGAGGGTGATGGTGCGGTTGCAGCGGGCGAAGCTGCCAATGCCATTGGCCGCGGTGCCTTGGCGTTTGGAAACGGGGCCATCGCAATGGCAGCGGGGGCGACGGCCATGGGCATGGGGGCGCAGGTCGTAGGTGAAAATGCAGTGGCGCTGGGTGCGGGCTCGCTTGCCGACCGCGCGAACACGGTGTCAGTGGGGGCTGCCGGTGCCGAGCGGCAGATCGCCAACGTGGCAGCCGGTGCACAGGCCACCGACGCAGTGAACAAAGCGCAGCTGGATGTCGTTGCGGCGGTTGCTGAAAACACCGGCAAACATTTCCAGGCTGCCGGCAGTACAGAAAGCGATGCCGGCGCCTATGCCGATGGCGATGGTGCGGTTGCAGCAGGCGAAGCCGCCAATGCCATTGGCCGCGGTGCGTCGGCGTTTGGTAACGGCGCAACTGCAGTGGCAGAAGGGGCGACGGCGGTGGGCTTGGGTGCCCAGGCGGTTGTTGAAAATGCTGTCGCATTGGGCGCGGGTTCGCTGGCAGATCGTGCGAACACGGTGTCAGTGGGCGCCGCCGGTGCCGAGCGGCAGATCGCCAATGTGGCGGCGGGTGTGGAGGCCACCGATGCGGTGAACAAGCGCCAGTTGGATGAAGTGGCCGCAGCCGCGGCAATTGCAGAAACCACCAGCAGGTACTTCCAGGCTGCAGGCAGCACGCAGAGCGACGCCGGCGCCTACGCCGACGGCGATGGCGCGACCGCCGCCGGTGAAGCGGCCAGCGCGATCGGGCACGGTGCATCGGCCTTCGGCAACGGCGCCAGCGCCATGGCCGATGGCGCCACGGCGGTGGGCCTCAATGCTGTGGCCAGCACACGCAACAGTGCTGCATTTGGCCAGAACGCGCAGGCGATGGGGGTCGGTTCAGTCGCCGTCGGTGGTGCTGCGGTGGATGAAAACGGAGATGCGCTGCTGAGTGCCGATGGGGTGCCGGTAACCACTGCGGCCACCAGCGCAGGTACTGGCGGTACGGCCCTGGGGGCCAGTGCCAACGCCGAGGGTTTTGCCGCCACGGCGGTAGGCGTGGGGTCCACTGCAAAGGGCAGCCAATCGTTGGCGTTGGGTGCGATAGCTACCGCAGCCGGTAGTGCCAGCACGGCGCTGGGGACTGAGAGTCTGGCGGCCGGCGAAGGCACCACGGCGGTGGGCGCCGGCGCGGCCGCGTACGAGGACGGCAACGTTGCTGTGGGCCGTAATGCCTCAGCGCTGGGTGCTGGCAGCTTGGCCATTGGCGATGGCGCCATGACCGGCTTTGCGGCGCTAGACATACGCGCCACGGATGCCATTGCGCTCGGCAGCAGGAGCCAGGCGTTGAGCAACGGCACCCTTGCGTTGGGTGCCCGTGCGTTTGCCATGGGTGAGCGCAGCATGGCGCTGGGCAAGGACGCGCGGGCTACAGCAGTGAATGCGGTTGCGTTGGGCGCCGGCTCGCTGGCAGATCGCGCCAATACCGTATCGGTGGGTGCCGCCGGTGCCGAGCGGCAGATTACCCACGTGGCGACCGGACGCGTTGCCGATGACAGTACCGATGCCGTCAATGGCGCCCAGTTGAACGAAACCAACCAACGCGTTGGCGCAGTGGAAACCCGCGTCGACGATATCGACAGCCGGATTGGCAGCGTGGAAGGGGTGGCCGCCAATGCCGTGGCATATGACGACAGCAGTCGGGCGAGTTTGAAACTGGCCGGGCCCGATGGAACCACCGTCGATAACGTGGCTGCCGGTAGTGTGGCAACGGGCAGCATGCAAGCGGTCAATGGCGGTCAGCTGTATGCGTCGCTGAACTCAATGGCCTCGATGTTGGGGGGCGGTGCAGCGTTGGGCATGCAGGGCCTGTTTGTCGCCCCGACGTATGTCGTCCAGGGCACCAGCTTCAACAACGTAGGTGATGCGCTGCGTGCACTGGATGGCCAGGTCAGCTCATTCAATGCCTACATGGCCAAGAACGGCAATGGCAATGGCAACGGTACCGGAGGCAACAAGGACGGTGGCGTGGTGTTGGGTAACCGTGCGACCGCGCCGGATACGGCGGGCACTGGCATTGGCCATGATGCGGTGGCACTGGGTGTGAATGACACCGCCATCGGCGGCAACGCCAAAGTGAATGCCGACGGCAGTACCGCGGTGGGTGCCAACTCGTCGATTCTGGAAACGGCGAAAAACGCCGTGGCCATCGGTGAGAGTGCCACGGTCGGTGCTGCGGGAGGTACCGCGGTGGGCCAGGGTGCCAGCGTGACCGCAGCCGGCGCGGTGGCGCTGGGGCAAGGCGCGGTGGCTGACCGTGCAAACACGGTGTCGTTGGGCCGTGCTGGAAATGAGCGGCAGATCACCCACGTGGCTGCCGGCACGCAGGCAACCGATGCCGTCAACAAAGCCCAACTGGACAGTGGGATTTCCGCGGCCAACACGTACACCGATGGCAAGTTCAACGGGTTGAACGACCGCTTCGACGTGCTGCGCGGTGACATGGCTGCACGGCTGCGCAAGGTTGACCGCCGTCTGGACCGTCAGGGGGCAATGGGGGCGGCCATGTTGAACATGGCCACCAGTGCCGCCGGTGTGCGCACGCAGAACCGGGTAGGTGTGGGCGTGGGCTTCCAGGGCGGTGAATCCGCCTTGTCGGTGGGCTATCAGCGTGCCCTGAGTGACCGCGCCACGGTCACGGTCGGTGGTGCATTCAGCAGTGATGACAGCGCGGTGGGTGTCGGCGCTGGCTTTGGTTGGTAAGCGCGGTGGTTGCCTGCTCCCACCCACGGTGGTGGGGGGCATCCGGGTTGGTGACCACCGGCTGGTTCACCCACTGCAGCCGTTGCTGGAAACCAGCGCGGCACGGCAGTGCCGCGATGACGTTCCTTTGCTGTTCCAACAGACGAGAAACTGAACATGAAAAAAAACAAACTTGGCGCGGTAGTGGCCAGCGCAGTTTTGATGACTTCAGCGGGCGCTCCCATGGCGATGGCGGCCGATAGCGGGCATCAACGTGCAGCACCGCTCAGTGCCGGCGCTGGCGATGCAGCCGGGGGCAGCTACCGCTTTGTGGTGAAGTACCGTGCAGGCACCCGCGAGTTGCGCGACGCGGCCAGCGCCAACCAGGGCATCAGTGCGGCGACCGCGCGCGCAGGTCTCAACCGTATTGTGCGGGCAACCGCTCGTTCGGCTGCACTGCCCGCCGTACAGGCCACGTTGCTGCGGCGTATGGCCAGCCCGGGGTGGGCGGTGATCAAGGCGTCGCGTTTTCTCGATGCCGGGGAATCTGCCGATTTCATTCGAGAAATGAAGGCCAACCCGGCGGTGGAGAGCGTGGAGATTGACTACCTGTTTCAGCACATGGGTATTCGCCCTGCCAGCTATATGCCCGACGACCCGGAAAGTGCCAACAAGCAGTGGAATTTCTACAACCCGGACAGTGGCGTCAATGCGAGTGAAGCGTGGGATATCTCGCAAGGGGAGGGCGTGGTGGTGGCAGTGCTCGATTCGGGCGTTGTACAGAACACGCCGGACCTGCAGAACAACCTTGTGCCCGGCTACGACATGATCACCGACAAGCGGGTGTCGCGCCGCGACAATGATGGGCGTGTGGCCGGGGGGTGGGATACGGGTAGCTGGGTTGAAACGAACTACTGCACAGGTTGGGCAACCAAGGAGACGCATCCTGCGGAAGACAGCCTGTGGCATGGTAGCCATGTTGCCGGGACCATCGCGCAGGAAACCAATAATGGGCAGTACGTCGCTGGGCTGGCCTTCAAGGCGAAGGTGCTGCCGGTGCGTGTCCTTGGGTCCTGCGGCGGAACGGGCAGTGATATTGCCGATGGCATGATCTGGGCGGCGGGCGGCGAAGTACCCGGCATGCCCATCAATCCAAACCCGGCCGACGTGATCAACCTCAGCCTGGGAAGCAAAGAGCCGCTTGGATGCCCGGCCGTCTATCAAGCGGCCATCAATCAGGTGGTCAGAATGGGCGTCATCGTCGTGACAGCGGCCGGCAACAGCAATGGCAATGCGGCTGCCTACACGATGGGCTCCTGCAACAACGTCATTTCCGTAGGGGCTACCGGTTTTGATGGTGGCAGGGTTGCCTATTCCAACTATGGCCCGCGTGTGGAACTGGCAGCACCGGGGGGCGCCGGTGGGTCTGCCGACACGGATTGGATTCATCAGGTGGTCAACACCGGAAAAACAGTCCCGGGCAATGAGTTCGTGGTACGGGGAATGGCAGGCACCTCAATGAGCGCGCCGCATGTCGCGGCAGCTGCGGCGATGATCCAGAGTGTGGTGCAGACACCGTTGACCTGGGTACAGATGCGCACGCTGCTGGCTTCCACCGTCAAGCCGTTCAAGGTTGCGCCGCCAGCCAACAAATCCATCGGCGCGGGCATCCTCGACATCAAGGCAGCGTTGGACAAGGCGCTGTTGCCACCTTGTGACCCTGCAGTGGGTGATTGCAGCGCCAGCGCCACACCGCTGGTCAACAACGTGGCGGTTGCCGGCTTGCTGGGGCGGGCCGGTGACGAGGTGCTGTACAGCTTCCAGGCAGAAGCGGGCAAGGTGCTGTCGATCAACAGCTATGGCGGCGCCGGTGAGGTGTCCATGTATGCGGGTTTGGACAAGGAACCTTCGGCAGCGGCATTCGATGCGCGGTCTGAGCGCCGTGGCACCACCACACAAGTCATACGTTTCACTGCCCCCAAGGCCGGCACCTACTACATCAAGCTGGTGGGGGTGACCGCGTACACGGGCGTGAGTGTGGTGGCACGCCAGTAGACACCTTGCGGCCGTGACAAAGAGCCCGCGTTGCAACCGGGCTCTTTGCCCAGGACGTCATTGCCTGTTGGCAATGCCATGGCCACGCGTTCTGGCACCACGGCGCATCACGCGGTGGTGAGTAAGAACGGGCGAGCCGTGCCTTTCGGCAAACACCACCGGACACCTTTGCGACATCGGCTGGCGGCACGGCACCTCCGTGCGCCGCTCAGGCAACGCTGTGGGGTGACCGGTGTCTGCAGATGAAGGTATGGCCGCACGTCTTGCGAGTGCGACGACGGATGTTCCCTTCCTGTTCGATCTGATGAGAACCACAAGATGAAAAAAACAAACACGCTCGGTGCTGCCATTTCAGTTGCGGTCCTGATGGCGTCGATGGCGGTACCTGCTGTGCATGCGGCTGGCGCCGAGCCGGCTACAGCCGTGCAGCAAGACAGCGGCGGCTATCGGTTTCTGGTGAAGTACCGTGCCGGCGCAGTGGAAACGCGCGATGTGGCGGCACTTGGGCGCAGCTTGAACAGTGCCGTCAGCCGCAGCGGGCTGGATCGCGCGGTAGCGGCAAGTGCGCGCTCCGCAGCGCGTCCCTCCGTCCGCGCCGGCCTCATGCGGCGTCTGGCGCTGCCGGATTGGAGTGTGGTGAAGACGTCCCGTGATCTGGATGCGGCCGAAGCCGAAGCCTTTGTGCGTGAGCTGAAGGCCAACCCGGCGGTGGCCGATGCCTACGTTGACAGAAGGGTGTACTCGGCTGCTGACGACGCGCCCTCGCTGGTACCCAGCGATCCGGATTATGCCGGTCAGCAATGGAGTTTTTCTGATCCGGTAGCGGGTGTGCGTGCGCCGCAGGCGTGGGCACGCTCGCAGGGCGAAGGCGTGGTGGTGGCGGTGGTGGATGACGGCGTTGCACAAGGTAACCCGGACCTGCAGAACAACCTGGTGCCCGGCTACGACATGATCACCAGCAAGCACCATTCCCGTCGCGACACCGATGAGCGCGTGCCCGGTGGCTGGGATGTGGGCAGCTGGGTGGAGGCTGACTACTGCATGGTCGGTGTGGGCGGCACGCACAAGGCCAAGGACACCAGCTGGCATGGCACACATGTGGCCGGCACCATCGCCCAGGAAACCAACAACGACATAGGCGGTGCCGGCCTGGCGTACAAGGCCAAGGTGCTGCCGATACGCGTGCTGGGGTCGTGTGGCGGCTTCAGCAGCGATTTGGTCGACGGCATGGTCTGGGCGGTGGGCGGCGAAGTGCCGGGGCTGCCGATCAACCCGAACCCTGCTGAGGTGATCAACTTGAGCCTGGGCAGTGCCGACCGCGAACCGTGCCCGGTGGAATACCAGGAAGCGCTCGATTTTGTGACGCAGAAGGGCGCCATTGTCGTTGTCGCCGCAGGCAACCATGGGCGTGAGGCGGCCTGGTACAACCTGAGCAACTGCGACAAGGTCATCTCGGTGGGTGCCAGCCGCATCACCGGTGGCAAGACGTCGTACTCCAACTATGGCGTACGGGTGGATCTGGCGGCGCCGGGCGGCGACAAGCGGGACATCGGCCCTGGCGTGGGCGTCTGGCAGATGGTCAATGGCGGCACCAAAAGGGTGGAACCCGGTAACTGGGTGCTGCGTGGAATGCCGGGCACGTCCCAGGCGTCGCCGCACGTTGCCGCTGCGGTGGCGATGATCCAGAGCGCGGTGCAAACGCCGCTGACGTGGATACAGATGCGCCGCCTGCTCATGGAGACGGCCACGCCCTTTCCGGTGGATATCCCCACCGCCACGTCGATGGGCGCAGGCATCCTCAACATTGACGCCGCACTGAGCCGAGCGCTTGCCGAAGCGCCCTGCAATCCGGCAGTGACGGAATGCGGTTCGAGCCAGAGCACCGTGCTGGTCAACAAGGTTGCTGCCACTGACCTGGCCGGTAGTGCCGACGATGACGTGCTTTTTCGTTTCCAGGCCGAAGCCGGGAAAGTGCTTTCGTTCATGAGCTATGCCGGTACGGGCGACGTGTCGATGTATGTCAGTTTGGACACGGTACCTACTGCGGCGGTGCATGACGCCCGTTCCGTACGCGCTGGCAGCACGTCGGAAACCGTGCGGTTTACCGCGCCTAAGGCAGGCACTTACTACATCAGGCTGGTGGGTGCAGGTGCGTATTCGGGGGTGAATCTGGTAGCGCGGCAATAGGGGCCACCTTGTGTCTTCCAAGGCTGCCGGTCATGCCGCTGTTTCCTGGCGACCATGCCCGGGAGATGCGTGAGCAGCGCAACACCGTGACAGAGCGTGCTGCATGGCGAAGAGCGACGTTTCACATGCGTGCGGTTGCATTCAATGCGTGAAATTGCGCTTGGCCAGCGTCGAGGTCAGCGCATCGCTGGCGATGCAGGACAACGGCCTATTTCCCCTGTTTTTTGTGCGCGATGCGGCTGAGCACTGGTGCCTGTGGGGTTTGCAGGCCATTGCGATGCCAGCGTCTTCGTGGGGGGCGCACCGATGGGAGGCACACCGTTGCTCTGTTGTCAGGCCGTTGCCACGGGTGACGGCAGTGATGGGGAGCGGTTGCAGTGGTGAGGGCTTCATTTGTGTTTCATTCAATGAGGGGTTTGAGATGAAGAAGAGAAACAAGCTGGGTATGGCAATTGCAGGCGTTGTACTGATGGCCACCGCGGGTGTGCCGGCTGGGCAGGCGGCGGAAATCGCACCGTTGCGGGCCTCCGTGCAAATGGCCGATCAGCCGGAAGGTCGCACCCGGTTTCTGGTGCAGTACCGTGCCGGTTCGGTCGAATCACGTGATGCGGCGGTGTTGGGCCGTGGCCTGGATGCGGCAATTGTGCGCAGCGGGTTGGACCGCATGGTTGTCGCCAGCAGCCGGTCGGCTGAACGCCCGGCTGCGCGCGCCAAGTTCATGCGGCGCCTGGCTTCACCGGGCTGGAATGTGATCAGGACGTCGCGTGCCTTGAACGCTGTTGAAGTGGAAGCATTCATTCGCGAGTTGAAGGCCGACCCCGCGGTGCAGGACGTGGAAATTGATGAGCTGATGCAGCGTGCGGGCGGCACGGCGGCGGCCATGGTGCCGGCCGATCCGGACTACGCCAAGCTGCAGTGGCATTTTTCCGATCCCAACACAGGCGTGCACGCCGAGCAGGCATGGATGCGGTCGCAGGGAGAAGGTGTGGTGGTGGCGGTTATCGACACTGGCATTTCGCAGGGCAATCCCGACCTGCAGGGCAATGTGCTGCCCGGCTACGACATGATTACCGACATGCGCGTCTCCCGCCGGGACAGTGAGGAACGTGCGCCAGGTGGCTGGGACATAGGCGACTGGGCCGAGGAAAACTACTGCTCAGGCTGGGCACGTAAGGGCCCGCACTCCGCCATTGCCAGTTCCTGGCACGGTACCCATGTGGCCGGCACCATTGCCCAGGAAACCAACAACGGGAAAGGGCTGGCAGGGTTGGCGCACAAGGCCAAAGTGCTGCCGATGCGCGTTCTTGGCGCCTGCGATAAAGGGTATTCCAGCGATATTGTCGATGCGATCATCTGGTCGGTGGGGGGCGAGGTGCCTGGCCTTCCGCTGAACCCGAACCCGGCGGAGGTGATCAACATGAGCCTCGGCGGCGCAGACCCATCCCCCTGCAAGAAGGCCTTTCAGACCGCCATTGATTTTGCGATTGCAAAGGGCGCCATCGTTGTTGTTGCCGCAGGCAACATCAACCGTGACGCGGGCAAGTACACCATGAGCGTATGCAACAACGTCATTTCGGTGGGGGCCAGCCGCTTCACCGGCGGTAAGGCGTCATATTCCAACTTTGGCGAGCGTGTGGATCTGGCAGCGCCGGGCGGAGACAAACTGGACGGCAACCCCAAAGGGGGCATCTGGCAGACGATCAATGGCGGTGCGACGCAGGTTGAGCCCGAGAACTGGATATCGGTTGGCCTGCTTGGCACCTCCATGGCCGCACCGCATGTGACGGCTGCGGTGGCCATGATCCAGAGCGTGGCCGAGACGCCGCTGACCTGGACGCAGATGCGTGACCTGCTCAAGGAGACCGCTACCCCATTCCCGGTCGAGATCCCGGCCGAGACCCCAATGGGTGCCGGCATTCTCAACATCAATGCGGCCTTGACCAAGCTGTTGGGGGAGCGCCCGTGCAATCCGGAGCTGGAGTCGTGTGGGCTGGTGGCCACGCCCCTGGTCAACAAAATGGCCGTCAACGGTTTGACGGGAGTTGCGGGCAGTGAAGTGCTCTACCGCTTTGAGGCCGAGGCCGGGAAGGTCCTTTCCTTCATGAGCTATGGCGGCTCCGGTGATGTGTCGATGTACGTCAGCATGGGCAGCGAACCCACGGCAGTGAGCCACGAGGCCCGCTCCGTGCGCAGTGGCAGCACCGCCGAGACCGTGCGTTTCACCGCGCCCAAGGCAGGGACGTACTACCTCAAGCTGGTGGGCACCACGCCGTATACCGGTGTGACATTGGTTGCGCGCCAGTAACCTTGAAGCAGGTTCACAAAAAGCCCCGGCATTGCCGGGGCTTTTTTCTTGGGGCGCAAATGCTCTACGCAGGCAGTGCAGGCCAGTTGCGCCCATCGCGCCCATCGGGCTGGCCGCGACTGAGCCGGGTGACCACATTGCATGGCCGGTTGGGGGCAGTGCGCGAGCGCTGGGCGGCACGCAGCGTTGCGGCCTGTTTATGTCGGGGGCACGGAGTTGGGCGTGCGTGGTGATGGTTTTTTGGCAGGGCATTTCCATTGCTGCTGTCGGTGGAGCGGGCAGGTTTTCCGCGCCCAGCGGTTGCTGCAATGCGGTATCAGAGGGTTCCTGTAGACGAAATTCGCTCGATGGAGGACGCCGCTGGGTAACGCCCATGGCACAAGGCTTACGGCCGTTTTTCTGCAGTCTGTCTGACGGGTATGGCCGCATGCCTGTTAAGGGATACAGCTGGCTCGCATCAGATTGTTTCAAAAGATAATTTTGATTCTTAATGCGCTGAATAGCCTGAGATTTGGGACGCCCATCAAAGATTTCACTCTCAAGGTCAAATTGTTGACGTTCCATAAATTCTGGCTTAACACTCGTTCCGTCCTGTAGCGGCCCGTTGCGAACGGAGTGTCAGCACTCCCGATGCACCTGGGCAGCCACGACAGGCGTGAGCCTCACGTGCTTGGCATGTCCGGGTAGCGGGATCCAAAACACCTCAGGGGGATCGTTGGGCCTATTCAGCCCCGCGATGACGCTTTCTGCGAGCGACACAAAGACCCAGCCCACTTAAGGAGCAGTGACGATGAATCGGATTTATCGCAAGGTGTGGAACAAGGCATTGGGGCAGTTGGTGGTGGCATCGGAGTTGGCCACTTCCAATTCGCCGGGGAGCATCGTTGACCAGCGCAGCGCGCACGGTCATCGGCTGCAGGCCTTGTCGCTGGCAATTGTCCTGGGGTTGGGAGGGGCGATAACGCCACTGGCCCAGGCACAGTCGCTGGAGGTAGGTGGCACCGCACCCTGCTTGGTATTCAGTAGTCCGTTCCTGACCGATTGCGCCGTGGCCGGCAACGCCCAGGCCACCGGTGCCAACGCCGTGGCTATCGGTGCATCCACCGTCGCATCGGCAGACAACAGCGTGGCCTTGGGCGCCAATTCCGTGGCTAACCGTGCCGACAGCGTCTCGGTAGGCAGCGAAGGTGCCGAGCGCCAAATCACCAACGTCGCCGCTGGTACTGAAGCCACCGATGCGGTGAACAAATCGCAGCTCGATGATGTGGCGGCCATTGCAGAGGAAGGCCAGAAGACCGCCAAATACTTCACCGCCACCGGCAGTGCCGACAGCGATGCTGGCGCGTATTCGGAAGGCGACAACGCAACGGCTGCCGGTGAAGCCACCAACGCCATCGGCAACGGTGCATCGGCATTCGGTAGCGGTGCCAATGCCGTGGCCGATGGCGCAACGGCAGTCGGCATGAATGCACTTGCTGCAGGTCAAAACGCCGCTGCGTTCGGCCAAAACGCGCAGGCCATTGGCCCTGGCGCAGTCGCCGTGGGCGGCAATGCAGTGGATGAAAACGGTGATGCGCTGATCAACGTTGGCGGTGTGCCGGTGGAAACCGGCGCCACCTCGGCCGGTGTTGGTGGCACCGCATTGGGTGCCAGT
>DEOB01000005.1:93626-117976 GCA_002359895.1 Stenotrophomonas sp. UBA2629 | reverse complement strand
CGCGCCCGGGTGGCAACCGCCCCGGTGGCGCAGGTCGTCCGGGCGGCGGTGGCCGTCCCGGTGGCGGCGGCAACCGCGGCCCGCGCGGCGGCTGATTACCGCCAGCCCGTGAAGTGACACAACAACGCCCGGTGCCCTGCACCGGGCGTTTTGTTTGCGGCTGCTGACAGCAGAGCAGACAACCAGAGTTCCGGCTGAATGGCAATAATGGGAAAATTTCCCAAAATGGGAATTTTCGAGTAACGTCGGCCACAGCCCCTCACTGGAAACCGGCCATGGACTTCTCCCTGAATCTGCTTGACCTGGAAAGAACGCCGGCCAGCGACGTCAAGGCCAAGGGCTGGCCCGAGTTGATGCGCAAAGTGAGCAGGAGCGGCGCGGTAGTGGTGACCAACCACAATCATCCGCAGGCGGTTGTGGTGTCGGCCGAGGAATATCAACGTCTGGTCGAGCAGGCGCACAGCAGCTCGACGGCGGCCCAGCGCGCGCAGTCGCTCAAGGCGCTGCAGGATGAATTTGACGCCCACCTTTCCACATTGAAGAGCGACGGACTGAGCAAAGCCCTCGCCCGCCCGGCTCGTCGCGGCGGCAAGATCACGCTGGGCAAATCGCTCTAAGCCGTGGCGCGGATTCTGGTATTGGCCGGCGTCAATGGCGCCGGCAAGAGCTCGCTGCTGGGCACCCTGCTTCGCGAAGACGGCGCCAGCTGGTTCAACCCCGACGCTTTTACCCGGCAACTGGTTGAGCGCGGCTGGCCGCTTGAAGAAGCCAACGCCACCGCGTGGCAGGAAGGCACCCGGCGGCTACGCGAGGCCATCGCCGAGGACAGCGACTACGCCTTTGAAACGACACTCGGCGCGAACACCATTCCTGCGCTGCTGCGCGACGCCTGCCAACAGCACGAAGTCAGCATCTGGTTCTGCGGGCTGGAAAACGTGGAGCTGCACCTGCAGCGGGTTGCCGAACGCGTTGCGGCTGGCGGCCATGACATTCCCGAAAGCAAAATCCGACAACGTTTTGATGGATCGCGACTCAACCTCATCGAGCTGCTGCCGCACCTGACAACGCTGCACGTCTACGACAACAGTCGCCCTGCGGATGCGGCGGGCCAGGCCGAGCCGTTGTTGGTCCTGGAGCTGGAGCGGGGCCGGATTCTCTGCCCATCGACGCAGGAGGAATTCGCGCAGGTGCCGGAGTGGGCAAAGCCGATTGTGTGGGCGGCGCTGAAGGCGTTCCCGGTGGTGCAGGAAGAGTAAGCACGACAGCTGCGCCATCGGCTTCGGCTTCGGCTTCGGCTTCGGCTTCGGCTTCGGCTTCGGCTTCGGCTTTGGCTTTGGCTTTGGCTTCTATCCCTTCTCCCGCAAGCGGGAGAAGGTGCCCGTAGGGCGGATGAGGGGAGCCCTGCTTTGAAAAGTCAGCGGCGCTCGATCACAAACTTGCCAAAGCCAACGCCCAAACTCCACCCGTGACCGGTGCCGGCAAGTGCCAACGACACATCACCCTTGGTCATCGCCTGCGCGCCGCTGGCACGTGATGCACTGGCATGCACCTCGGCCGCAGCGTATGTGCCCAGCAGATCATTGGTGGAATACGCACCACTGAACTTGCCACGGCCATCGGTGATGGTGGTACGCCCCACCGTCAGACCGCCGCCTTTGGCGGTGATCTTGACCGGGATGCGCGTGCCGTTGTCGCAGGTGATCGTCCCGGTACCGTCAGCGGTTTTGTAGAACGCCGACCAGCCCGAAAGGTTGTACTGCAACTCGCAATCAATGTTGCCCGCCGCCTGCGCCGCAGGCGCCAAACCGGCTGTCGCCGCCAGCAACAACACTGCCATCGTGGTTTTCATGGTTGCAGCCTCTTGAATGTTGACACCGATGTCGAGCCTACCAGCCGCAGCCAACGCTTCCGCGTCGCTGCGGCATCTGATCAGACCATGGTTCAGCGGGCAGCCACCGGCCCCGCCAGCTCAAACGTATCGGCATCCAACATGGCCGGGAAACGCTCGCGGTGCGCCGCCAATGCCGCCGCCGAAATGGTGGTGGTGACCACCTGCTCACGCTCGCGGATTTCCAGCTGCGGTTGACCAAGGAAATCAATCACTGCGCTGTCGCCGGCGTAATGCAGGCCGTTACCATCCACACCAACGCGGTTGACGATGGCCACGTAGCACAGGTTTTCAATCGCCCGCGCCCGCGCCAACGTCTGCCACGCATAGGCACGCGCCGACGGCCAGTTGGCGACGAAAATCTGCAGATCGAAATCCATCTGCCCTGCCCGCTCCACATCAAACCGGTTACGGCAAAAAACGGGGAAGCGCAGGTCATAGCAGATCTGCGGATTGATCCGCCAACCCTTCAACTCCACACACAGGCGCGCCTCGCCAGCGGCGTAGCGTTTGTGCTCACCGGCAAAACGAAACAGATGGCGCTTGTCGTAATGGTGCAGTTCGCCCTCGGGGGTGGCCCACAGCAAGCGGTTGTAGACGCCCTCGCCCACCCGCAACTGCACGCTACCCGTAACAACCGCACCCAGCGCGCGCGCCTGCTCGCGCATCCACGCAACCGTAGCGCCGTCCATGTCCTCGGCTTTGTCGATTGCATCGTTGGAGAAGCCGCTGGTGAAGGTTTCCGGCAGGATCACCAGATCGGTGGTGCCCGCCAATGGCGCCAGCAACGCACCGTAGTGTGCGCGGTTGCCCGCCGGGTCGTGCCAACGGGTGTCGCCCTGCACCAGGGAAATTCGTAGGTCTTGCATGGTCACTTATCCTGTCTGCCATGTATGAAAGATCGCGCTGGCCAGCAACAGCAGCGCCAGCGCCGGCAGCAGCCATTGCAGGCGTGCCACCCAGCGGTTGCCGGGCTGGCGCCGTTCCTCGTCGGTCAGCAGCGCCAGATAGGTCCGTGTATAGCGATTGAAACTGCCGCGCAGTGCAAGCCGTCCATCGTCGACCGATACACGGCGTTCGCGCAGCCCATCCTGTACGACGACGAAGAACAGATATCCCTTCGCCAGGGCGGCCAGCGCGAACAACGACGCACTGATCAACAACAACAGTTGGCTGGGCTGCATGTCAGGTCAGCTCAAAGCGCCCGCAGACGTTCAATTGCCGCATCCAGCGTGGCGTCGTTTTTGGCAAAACACAGACGAACCAGTCGCTGCCCGGCCGGGGGATTTTCATAGAACGGCGACAATGGGATGGCGGTGACACCCTTCTCGATGGTCAGCCACTTGACGAACTCGTGGTCCCGCAGGTCGCTGATGGCCGAGTAATCCACCAGTTGAAAGTAACCTCCCGGCACCGGCAGCGGCTTCAGGCGCGTGGTCAACAGCTGCTCGCGGAAGCGGTCGCGCTTGCTCTGGTAGAAGGCGCCCAGCTCCAGATGATGTTGCGGCTCGTCGCGGATCATCGCGGCAAAGCCGTACTGCGCCGGGCTGTAGGTGGTGAAGGTGTTGTACTGGTGCACCTTGCGGAACTCAGCCGTCATCGCTGGCGGCGCGATGGCATAACCAATCTTCCAGCCGGTGCAGTGATAGGTTTTGCCGAAGCTCGAAATCACGAATGCGCGTTCGCGCAGTTCCGGGTAACGCAAAGCCGATTCGTGGCGCACGCCGTCATAGATGATGTGCTCGTACACCTCATCAGAAATCAGATAGATATCCGTGCCACGCAGCACATCGGCCAGCGCCTGCATGTCAGCGGCCGACAGCATCGCACCGGACGGGTTGTGCGGGGTGTTGACCATCAACATGCGGGTCTTGGGCGTGATGGCCGCGCGCACCTTGTCCCAATCCACCGCGAAGGTCTGCGGATCCAGCGCCACGTGCACCGCACGCGCACCGGCCAGATCAATCGCCGGCTCGTAGCAGTCATACGCCGGGTCCAGCACGATCACTTCTTCGCCCGCACGCACTACCGCATGGATGGCATTGAAGATGGCTTCGGTGCCGCCGGAGGTGACCGTGATTTCGCTGTCCGCATCCACCTGCGCGCCGTAGCAGTCCAGCGCCTTCTGGGCGATGGCCTGACGCAGCGGCGCCACACCGGTCATCGGTGCGTACTGGTTGAAGCCATCGCGCATGGCCTTGGCGGTTTCGTCGATCAACCGCTGCGGCGCCGGAAAATCCGGGAAGCCCTGGCCCAGATTCACGGCGCCGTGCTCGGCGGCCATCTGCGACATCACGGTGAAAATGGTGGTGCCCACCTTGGGCAACTTGGTCTGCGGCTGCATTGGCACGTACACGCGGGGGAAGAGAGCAGCGAGTGTACGCAAAGCCGGCACATCGTCCCAATGCAACCCACGTCCATGCGGTGAACGCGTGGGGCGAGGTCTATAATGCCGCCGCCCCAAGCGCCAGCCCGCCTGCGCTGCCACCTCAAGGACGGAAGCGCCGATCCGATGATTGACTCCCCGAACACCCCGCCGCTGCTTTCCGCACGCGGCCTGCGCTTCACCCGCAATGATGACCCGGTGTTCGGCCCCTTGGATCTGCATGTGGATGCTGGCGAAGCGCTGCTGGTGCAAGGCGGCAACGGCGCCGGCAAAACCACCTTACTGCGTGTGTTGGCCGGCCTGCTGCGGCCCGATGAAGGCCAGATTGATATCGACGGGCACCCGGCCAACAGCCACCAGCGCTCGCGCTACATGGCTTACCTCAGCCACCTCACCGCACTCAAGCAGGACCTGGGCACGCTGGAAAACCTGCACCTGATCTGCGGCCTGCAAGGCCGTCGCGCCCGGCAAATGCCCGGCAACGCCTTGGCGATCGTTGGTCTGGCCGGTTATGAGGACACCTTGGTACGGCAACTCTCCGCCGGCCAGAAGAAGCGCCTGTCACTGGCCCGCGTGTGGTTGTCGCCGGCACCGCTGTGGCTGCTTGACGAGCCCTACGCCAACCTTGATCTGGACGGCATCAATCTGGTCAACCGCATGATCTCCGCGCACCTGCGCAGTGGTGGCGCCGCCTTGGTCACCACCCACGGCGCCTATGCCGCGCCGCCCGTGCGCAACCGCACCCTGGTGCTGTCCGGCGCACAGGAGCAGGCCGCATGAGCCTGCCCGGTCCACAGCCCACCTTGATGACCGCGGCCAAAGCGCTGCTGGCCCGCGACCTGCGCCTGCTATGGCGCCGGCGTGGCGATGCTGCCCAACCCATTGTGTTTGCGCTGTTGGTGGTGGCCCTGTTCGCGCTGGCGCTGGGTGGCGAGCCCAAGCTGCTGCAGAACGTGGCCTCGGCGGTGCTGTGGCTGTCGGTGTTGCTGGCCGGGCTGCTGTCGCTGGACACGCTGTTCCGCAGTGACGCCGAGGACGGCTCGCTGGAGCAATGGCTGCTTTCGCCTATTCCACTGGCATGGCTGGTGGCGGTGCGGGTGTTCTCACACTGGCTGACCACCGCGTTCCCGCTGGTACTGATCAGCCCGTTGCTGGCCGAGCTGATGCACCTGCCCCGCGAGCAGCTGCCTGTTTTGGTAGCTGCGCTGGCCTTGGGTACACCGCTGTTGAGCCTGTTGGGCGCCGTGGTCGCCGCCTTGACGGTGAGCATGCGCCGCGCCGGGATTCTGCTGGCTCTGCTGGTATTGCCGCTGTATGTGCCGGTGTTGGTATTCGGTGCAGGGGCCGTGGCGGCTGCGGCGCGGGGCCTGGACCCCAGCGGCCCGCTGCTGATGTTGGCCGCCGGACTGGTGGTCTGCGCGTTACTGGCGCCACTCACCGCCGCTGCCGCCATCCGCATTGCCAATTCGTAATTCGTAATTCGTATACCGTTCAAACAACGCTATTCTCTCGGACTGCTTCACGGCCCTGCTGCCCACTATGCCCAACCGGCACCGCCCGACATCCATGGAAAAGGGGAAACCCATGCTCCCGCCCCGGCCTGCGGTCGAACTGCAGCGGCGTGGGGAAATCCGCGTGGAGAAGTTTCTCGAAGCGGCGACTGTCGTATTCAACGAGAAGGGCTACCAGGCCGCGCGCCTGTCCGACATCGTCAAGCTCGCCGGTGGCTCCATGGCCACGCTGTACCGCGCATTCGGCGACAAGGTTGGGCTGGTACACGCGCTGATGGAGCGCAGCATCAACAATTTCGGGCAAAGCCTGGATGAGTTGATGTTGTCGCCGCTGCCGCCCGAGCAGGCACTTGAACAGGCCGCCTACCGGATGGTCGAGGAGATCCTCACCCCGTCGCGTATTGCCTGCCACCGCGTGGTCATTTCCGAGGGCATGCGGCTGCCGGAGTTGCGCAACTGGTTCCAGGCCCATGGTGTGGACCCCATGGAAGCCATGTTGAACGCGTATTTCCAGCGCGAGACCGCGGCAGGCCGCCTGCATGTGGAAGACCCGGACCGCAGCGCCCATCTGTTCTACATGATGGTGATCGGCGGGCTGGTGCTGCGCTCGGTCAGTGGCCGCATCAGCCCCGCTGATCTCCCGCTTGCCAAGCAGCAGGCACGTCAAGCAGTGCGCCTGTTTCTGGCCGGTGCCTTGCCACGCACCTGACGCGCGGCTTTGCCGCACCGCAACGTGAGGCTGCACGGGCAACCCGTGCCTGCGACCATTGGTCGCACACGTCGATCATGGGTGACGCATCCGCCGACCATTCGCCAGATTTCAGGTATCTTGAAGCCGGTCTGATACAGCAACGGCGCCGCACCTGCGCGGTACCCAGCCGGCCGGGGGCTCAACGCAACCTGGTCTTCGTCCTTCCCAGCGAGCGAGCGGATGTTCAAAGGTTTGATCGGTTGGTTTCACAGGCTGGGCTCGCCCGCCTATTTCGACACGTTTGCCGCCCGATGGTCGCTCTGGTGTTACGCCGCAGCCCTTCCGCTGTTTGGCTATGGCCTGTGGCAGGCGCTGGCCGTGGTACCTGCCGACTACCAGCAGGGCGACAGCTTCCGCATTCTTTATATCCATGTGCCGGCGGCATGGATGAGCCTGTTCGTGTTCGGCTTGATGGCCTTCTACAGCGCCATCGCGCTGATCTGGCGCATCAAACTGTGCGAAATACTGGCCATGGCCTGCGCGCCCATCGGCGCGGCATTCACGCTGATCACCCTGCTCACCGGCAGCATCTGGGGCAAGCCCATGTGGGGCACCTGGTGGGATTGGGACCCGCGCCTGACCACCGAGCTGATCCTGTTGTTTCTCTATCTGGGCGTGATGGGCCTGTACGGCGCCATTGATGACCGCCGCGCGGCCGCGCGTGCCGCCGGCCTGCTGTCCATCGTGGGTGTGGCCCTGCTGCCCATCATTCGCTACTCGGTGGTGTGGTGGAACTCGCTGCATCAGGGGCAGACGGTCAGCGTGTTCGGCCAGTCCAGCATGGACGCCAGCATGATGCTGCCGTTGTGGCTGATGGTGCTGGCCACCAAATTCTGGTTTGTCGGCTCGCTGTTGTCGCGTGCCCGTGCCGACAACCTGCGCCGCGAAGCCGGCAAGGCGTGGCTGCGCGAGCGTTTGGAGAAATCGGCATGACTTACTTCAAATACGTCGCCATGGCCTATGCCGTGTTCTTCATCGTGCTGGCGTGGGATTTCATCGTGCCGCGCCTGCAGATACGTCAACAACTGCGTGAAGCACGCAGCCGCATTGCACGCGCCAGCCGCGCGACGCCAGCGCCGGTAGATGAGGAACTCAGCCGATGAGCCCCACCCAACGTCGCCGCCTGTTGCTGGTGGTCCTGGTACTGGCCGTGGCCGGCATCGCGGTCGCGCTGGTCGCAACCGCCCTGCAGCGCAACATCGCCTATCTGTATACGCCGGCCGAAGTGCAGGCAGGCAAGGTTCCGGCCGATTCGCGCTTCCGGCTGGGCGGCATGGTCAGCAAAGGCTCGTTCACGCGCGAGCCCGGCGCTCTGTTGGCGCGCTTCGAGGTGACGGACGGCGATGCGATGCTGCCGGTCACCTACGACCGCATCCTGCCCGACCTGTTCCGCGAAGGTCAGGCGGTGGTTGCCACCGGCCGCATGGTCGATGGCGTGTTCGTGGCCGAAGACGTGCTGGCGAAACACGACGAAACCTACATGCCCAAGGAACTGGCCGACAAAATGGGCCAGGCACACACCAAACACCAGGTCCCCGACACCACACCCGCTACAGGAACGCCCTGAGTGCTTGCTGAGATTGGACAGGTTCTACTGATCCTCGCGCTGCTGGCGGCACTGCTGCAAAGCGTGTTGCCATTGATCGGCGCACAACGCCAACTACCGGCGCTCATCGCCACCGCCCGGCCCGCTGCGCTGCTGCAGATGCTGACGCTGTTGGGTGCGTTCGTGGTGCTGACGATTGCCTTCGTGCAGCAGGACTTCTCCGTCCGCTACGTTGCCGAAAACTCCAACTCGCTGTTGCCGATGATCTACCGCTACTCGGCGGTGTGGGGCGCGCACGAGGGTTCACTGCTGCTGTGGGCTTTGGTGTTGGCGGTCTGGACCGCCGCCGTTGCCGCCTTCTCACGAAAGCTGCCTGCCGATGTGGTGGCGCGGGTGCTGGCGGTGATGGGCATCATCAGCGTGGGCTTCCTTGCGTTCCTGTTGTTCACCTCCAACCCGTTCGCACGACTGCTGCCTGCGCCGTTGGAAGGCCACGACCTCAACCCGCTGCTGCAGGACCCGGGGCTGATCATTCACCCGCCCATGTTGTACTTCGGCTATGTCGGCTTTGTGGTGCCCTTTGCCTTTGCCATCGCCGCTCTGCTCGACGGCCGTATCGATGTGCGCTGGCTGCGCTGGACACGGCCGTGGACCAACGTGGCTTGGGGCTTCCTCACCTTGGGCATCGCTTTGGGCAGTTGGTGGGCCTATTACGAACTGGGCTGGGGCGGCTGGTGGTTCTGGGACCCGGTCGAGAATGCCAGCTTCATGCCATGGCTGGTGGGTGCGGCGTTACTGCATTCGCAGGCAGCCACCGAAAAGCGCGGCGTGTTCATCGGCTGGACCCTGTTGCTGGCCATCGCTGCGTTTGCACTGTCGCTGCTGGGCACCTTCCTGGTGCGCTCGGGTGTGCTGACCAGCGTGCATTCGTTTGCGGCTGACCCGGCGCGCGGTCTGTTCATTCTGGTGTTTCTGGCCTTGGTGGTCGGCAGCTCGCTGCTGCTGTACGTGTTGCGCGCGCCCACGGTGGGCGGCAATGCGCGTGATGCCAATCGCGCCTTCGCACTTAATTCGCGCGAGACGCTGCTGCTGGCCAACAACCTGTTGCTCACCTGCGCCTGCGCGATGGTGCTGTTGGGCACGCTGTATCCGCTGCTGGCCGACGCGCTAGATCTGGGCAAAGTCTCGGTGGGCCCGCCCTACTTCGGCACACTGTTTATCGTGTTGATGACGCCATTGGTGCTGTTGCTGCCGTTCGGCCCATTGACCCGCTGGCAGCGCGAACAAGGTTTGCGCCCGCTGGCCCTGCTTGCCCCTTGGGCGTTGCTGGCTGTGCTGCTGGGGGTGATCGGCTGGTTCATGGCACCGCAGGGCAAACTCAAAACCGCCGCCGGCATCGCCAGTGCGGCATGGGTGGCCGCTGGCACGTTGTATTACCTGTGGACCCGCCTGCGCAGCAGCGGCCGTCTGAACGCCGAGATGACCGGCATGGTGGTCGCGCACCTGGGCGTTGCGGTGTTCCTGGTGGGCGCGCTGTTGGTGGAGGCACTCCATGTGCAGCACGAGGTTGCGCTTGCACCGGGGCAGTCGGTTGAAGCCAGCGGCTATGAGCTGCAGCTTGAAAGCGTGGACGCCAGCGACGGCCCCAACTATCACTCCGACCGCGGCCATCTGCTGGTACGACGCGACGGCAGGCAGATAGCACGGCTGCATCCGGAAAAGCGCATGTACGCCAGCGGCGGCCAACCCATGACCGAAGCCGGCATCCATCGTGCGTGGGGTGGCGATGTCTACGTTGCACTGGGAGAATCACTGGGCAATGGCGCCTGGGCAGTCCGGGTGCAGATCAAACCTTTCGTCCGCTGGATCTGGCTGGGCGCGGCGTTGATGGCCCTGGGCGGCTTCATCACTGCTGTCGACCGCCGTTTCCGCCGGCTGCCGGAGAAATCCCGATGAACACCTCTTCACCCGAACCCACCCACAAACCGCATCGCTTGCCGCTGGTCGCCGTCGTCATCGGCGCGCTGTTTTTCCTCGGCCTGCTCGGGCTGATGCTGTACGGCGTGAGCCGCTCTGATCGCCCCGACCGTGACAGCCTGCCCTCGGCGTTGATCGGCAAACCGGCACCTGCGTTCTCGCTACCGGTGCTGCACGACCCCGGCATCCAGGTCACCGACCAGCAGCTGCGTGGCGCACCCTATCTGCTCAACGTGTGGGGTAGTTGGTGCCCGGCATGCCGCGATGAACACCCCATCCTCACCCGGTTCGCCGAAACCAAGCGCGTGCGCGTGATCGGCTACAACTGGAAGGACGAACGCGCCGACGCGCTGCGCTGGCTGGAACAACTGGGCAACCCCTACATGGTGGTGCTGGCCGACGAAGAAGGCCGCACCGCATTGGACTGGGGCGTTGCCGCCGCGCCGGAAACCTTCCTGGTCGATGGCAGCGGTATCGTGCGCTGGAAGTACAGCGGCGCCATCACCCAGGAGGTTTTGGATCAACACCTGATCCCGGTGCTGGCCAAGATTGAAGCCGAAGCCGGTGGCAGGCACCCCGCTGACGTCGGGGCAGCGCGATGAAATGGGCTGTCGGCCTGGTGCTTTGGCTGTGCATGGCGGTGATCGCCAGCGCGCAGCCGGTCGGTGACCCCACCCCGCTGCAGTACCGCGACCGAGCCGAAGAAGCACGCTTCCACGCGCTCACCGCCGAACTGCGCTGCGTACAGTGCCAGAACCAATCGCTGGCCGACTCCAACGCACAGATCGCCCATGACCTGCGCCGCGAAGTGCTCAAGCTGATGCACGAAGGCCGCAGCGACGCGCAGATCAAGCAATTCCTGGTCGAACGCTACGGCGAGTTCGTGCTGTACCGGCCGGCGATGGAAACCAGCACCGCGCTGCTGTGGTTCGGCCCCGGCGTGCTGTTGCTGGCCGGCGCAGTGGTACTGATCGTGCAGGTACGCAGGCGCGCACGCGCCCTGCCCGCAGTAGTGGCAAACGATCAAACGCAGGAAGACCGCGAATGGTGAACACCGCTTTCATGGCCGGCGCCGCCGTGCTTGCCGTCATCGCAACCGGGCTCACTTTGTGGCCGCTGTGGCGTGATGGAAAGCGCCGTATCTGGGCTGCGTTGGTGGGCACGCTGATGGTCGCCACGCTGGGCCTGTATCAATGGGTGGGCACCCCGGCCGCACTGCAACCGCAGGCGCGCGCAGCTGCGCCGCAGACCATCGAAGAAGGCATCACCCAACTGCAGGCGGTGCTGCAGCAGAACCCCGAGCGCATGGACGGCTGGGTACTGTTGGCGCGTTCCCAGCTGGAGGTCGGCAACATCGCCGAAGCCGCCGCCGCATACCAACGCGCAGTGCAACTGGCGCCGGATGAACCCGGTCTGTTGGTGGAAGCCGCCCAAGCCCGCGCCCAGGCCGCACCGGATTTCCTGTTCGACGGCACCGCCGTGCAGTGGTTGCAGCATGCTCGCAAGCTTGCGCCCGACAACGAGCGCGCCATCTGGTTGACCGGCATCGTGCAGCGCCAACGTGGCCAGAACGAAGACGCCGTAAGCACCTGGACCGCCTTGCTGCCGAAGCTGGAGCCCGCCGCCGCGGCAGCGCTGCAGGAGCAGATCGACATCGCGCGCGGCAAGGCTGTCGAAGCGCCCGCTGCAGCGGCCGCCGCCCCGGCTCCGACCGCGAGCCCGATTTCGGCATCGAACAACGCCATTACGGTGACGGTCACGCTGGCGCCTTCATTGGCTGCGCGCGCCGCTTCGGGCAAAGACACCCTGTTCGTCATCGCCCGCGTCCCCGGTGGGCCGCCCATACCTGTGGCGGTGGAACGTCACCCTGTGCAGGCAAGGCCATTGACCGTCACGCTGGACGACGGTGACAGCCTTATGCCGACGCAGAAGCTGTCTGCCCTTAAAGAGGTGGAAGTGTTCGCACGGCTCTCGGCCAGCGGCCAGGCGATGCGCCAGGAGGGGGATGTCGAATCGGCACCCGTTCACGTCGCCCTGCCCGCCAGCAAGCCACTGGAAATCACGCTCGGGCAACCCTGAGCCGGACATATTCAAATAGCCGCCGGTCATCAGCACATGCGGAACCTGCCCCTCCTCGCCCGTTAAAATTGGCCGATGACAGAATTCATCCCCGAAGGCAGCCGCTTTCACGCGCTCTCGTCCCCGTTCCCGATGAAGCGTGGCGGTGCCCTGCACCATGCGCACGTTGCCTTTGAGACGTGGGGCAGCTTGGCCGCCGACGCCAGCAACGCCATTCTGATCGTCACCGGTTTGTCGCCGGACGCACATGCCGCAAGCAATGCCGGCAACCCAGCCACCGGCTGGTGGGAACCGATGCTCGGCCCGGGCAAGCCGATTGATACCGACCGTTGGTTTGTCATCTGCGTCAATTCGCTGGGCAGCTGCAAAGGCTCGACCGGACCGGCCACGCTCAACCCGGCTACCGGTGCGCTGTATCGGCTGACGTTCCCTGAGCTGTCCATCGAAGATGTCGCCAACGCCGCTGCCGAAGTGGTCAAGGCACTGGGCATCTCACAGCTGGCCTGCCTGATCGGCAACTCGATGGGCGGCATGACTGCGCTGGCCATCCTGCTGCAGCACCCCGGCATTGCCCGCACCCACATCAATATTTCCGGCAGCGCGCAGGCCTTGCCGTTCTCCATTGCCATCCGCTCGCTGCAGCGCGAAGCCATCCGGCTGGACCCGGCCTGGAACAACGGTGATTACGACGAGGCCAGCTATCCCGAATCGGGCATGCGCATGGCGCGCAAACTGGGCGTCATCACCTACCGTTCCGCGCTGGAATGGGATGGCCGTTTCGGTCGTGTACGGCTGGATTCGGAATCGGAAATGCTTGACGACGATCCGTTCGGGCTGGAGTTCCAGGTTGAAAGTTATCTGGAAGGCCACGCCCGTCGCTTCGTGCGCCGCTTCGATCCCAACTGCTATCTCTACCTGGGCCGCTCGATGGATTGGTTTGACCTGGCCGAATATGCCGACGGCGACGTGATGGCCGGTCTGGCCAAGATCCGTGTCGAGCGCGCGCTGGCCATCGGCGCCAACACCGACATTCTGTTCCCGGTCGAGCAGCAACAGCAGATTGCCGACGGCCTGCGTGCCGGCGGCGCTGATGCGCATTTCATCGGCATGGATTCGCCGCAGGGCCACGATGCGTTCCTGGTGGACTACGACCGATTTGGTCCGGCAGTGGGCACCTTTCTGCATTCGCTGCCTTGAGCCGGTAAAGCACTCTCTTGGCCACACATCAACGCTTCAACACTGAGCCGCTGATGCGCGGATCGCGGCGTCCGCGCTTCACGGAATTTCGCACGCCTCACCACCAGCGATGCTGCATGCGCCTATCGAAATGATGGCGCTGTGGCTTACGCCGCGCCATGGCAGATGCCGATAGTTGTCACCACACATGCGCTCCACGCTGGCACTCCCGCCACTGGAGGATTGGCCATGTTGCGAACACGCCTGCTGCTTTGCTGTCTGCTGTTGCTGTGCTCCCTGCAGGGCACCAGCGCGGCATCACCGCCCCCGCTGATGCTGGCCGGAAAATGGCAGGACGGCCCTGATGTTTCGCGTTATCTGGTCAGCGAGAAACTCGACGGCGTACGCGCCCGCTGGGACGGCAACAAGCTGATAAGCCGCGCCGGTCACCTCATCCCGGCGCCGGCATGGTTCACCCGGGGGTGGCCGGCGCAGCCACTTGATGGGGAACTGTGGTCCAGCCGCAGCAACTTCGACACCATCAGCGCCATCATCCGCCGCACGCCGGCCGATGACACGCAATGGAAGACGTTACGCTTCATGGCGTTCGATCTGCCCTTGCATCCAGGCCCGTTCAGTCATCGCGTAAGCGCCATGCACGCCTTGGCCGACGCCACCCGCAGTCCGCACCTGGCCGTCATCGCTCAGGAGCGAATTGCCGACACTGCATCGTTGCACCGGCAACTGAATGCCGTCGTTGCCGCCGGTGGCGAAGGCTTGATGCTGCACCATCAGGACAACCGTTATCTTCCAGGTCGCAGCGAAGGCCTGCTCAAGCTCAAACCTTTTGACGACGCCGAAGCGCGTGTCATCGGCTATCTCCCCGGCAAGGGCAAGTACGAAGGCATGACTGGCGCGCTGCACGTGCAAACAGACGATGGCAGGCGCTTCCGTATCGGCAGCGGGCTGAGCGACGCGCATCGCGCCAATCCACCGGCCATCGGCAGCCTGGTCACCTACCGCTACAGCGGCCTCACCGTACACGGCCTGCCGCGCTTCGCGCGATTCCTGCGGGTGCGCGATGAATCCGCACCACGTGTCGCGCCGTGATAGATCGTCCACGGCTCGAATGCACCGGGCACATAGCTCCGGCGACAACGAGGCTATACTCCGCCAGCGTCAGGCCGGTGCCGGCCGCATAATCCACCCCATGTTCGCCAACAAAGCACGGCGTGATGACTACACAAGCAGCACCCTGGCATTCGGCCTGTTGTTTGCCGTCATCTTCCATTGGTCTATTTTTCCGCTGGCACTCATGACCATCGGTGTACTTGAGCTGCGCCATAAGCGAAATTTGATAATTGCAGTGTCCTATCTCGCGATTGGCGCAAGCATGCTGGCCGTCAATGCCGGCTACCAGTTGGGCAAGCTGCTGGCAGAGCGCGACAACGCGCTTCAAGTGTCAGCAATTCAGCAGGCCCGATAGCGCTATCAGTCTGCTCGGCGCCACTGTTCCCAAGGCCGCTCGACGACCTTGGACCGCAGTGCCACTGCTGCTGTTCTTCGGCTGCCGTACGCTGAGCTGAGCCCACGCACTTTCCAACCACTGCGCCGATGGGTTTCAATGCCCCGCTGACAGGACAGGGGCAAACATGCGCTATCAAGGGCGGCTTCAGGATTGGAACGACGACAAGGGCTTCGGCTTTGTCGTGCCCAATGGCGGCGGTGAGCGCGCCTTTGTCCATATCAAGGCATTTGAACGCAGCTCGCAACGGCCGGCCAATGGCCAGCTCATCAGCTACGAGCTGCGCAAAGATGCACGCGGTCGCTCCAATGCTGGCGCCATCAGATTCGCATCAACCAGCAAAGCCCAAGTCGCCCAAAAGTCACAAGGCCCCGCACCCCGGTTGCCGCGCACAAGCTTGGGGCTGGTTGCCCTGCTCGCAGCCACGGCGGGCTGGATGACAAAGCTCTTCCCCGACTGGGCCATGCTGGCCGTCGTCGGCATGAGCCTGCTCGCGCTGATCTTCTACCTCAGCGACAAAGCAGCGGCCCAGCGCGGCCGTTGGCGCACGCCGGAAAGCACCCTGCACATGATCGCCCTGTTCGGTGGCTGGCCCGGCGCGTTGCTCGCACAAGGGTTGTTCCATCACAAAACCAGCAAACGCAGCTTCCAGCAGGTGTTCTGGGCAACGGTGGCCCTCAACATCCTGGGTTTCATCGCCCTGGCCACTTTTTGCCGAACGGCTCTAACCAGCTTGGTCTAATGAAGCAGCGCCACCGCCGCCCGCAACAGCGGTGCGGTGGCAGGCAATCGCATTGGTCGAGGTGTCACCGCTGGCGGACGGGCATTGCGGCGGTCGCTTATCATTTCGCACCCCACAATGAACGGCATCATGGAACGAGCCCGTACGCAGTCTGTTTTCGGCCGCCTGTCGGTGACGCTGCTCGGCATGCTGATGCTGGCCTGCTCTCACGCCGCGATGGCGCAGGTGGCGCGCAAGCCATCGCCTTACGAATACCGGCAAGGTGCATCCACGCAGGCCTCGCAACCGGCCAGCAGTGCGCAGGCTCAGGCGCCCAACCACCTGCAGCAGATCAACAACCGTGAGGATTTCATGCGCTTGTCGCGGGTCTACAACGTCGGTACGGCGCTGGAGATTCCGCACCTCATCTTCACCATCGACCGGCGTGAGCCCGCGCGCACTTACTACATCAATACGCCGCGCTACGAGCTGCATGAGCATTTCGTCCGCCGCGCCGGGCTGCTCCCGCAGATGGACAAAGCCACGCTCAATGCGCAGTACAGAGATGCGCAGCGCCGCTTTCTGTTTGGCACCGTCAGCTGGCAACGCGACCTGCCCGGCTACACCTATGAATTCTGGGAAGGCGATCAACTCACGCCCGCACTGCTCCAGCAAACCGAGCAGTTGCTGCATGCATCGTTCCATGAGGCCATCCGCTTCAAGACAAATTCCACACAACATGAGCAGGCAGCGCGCGCGGCGAAGCTGCCGTTTGTCACCCAGGAAGCTTTGCTGCGGGAACAACGCTTCCTGCCGTTGAATACCGGCCATGCTCAGGGCCGGTTGCGGATCATCCGCTCGGTCGAGCAGGCGGCGGATCTGTCACCGCAGGACATCGTGGTACTGGACGAAGTGCCCATCTCGCTGCCGCCGGTTGCCGGCCTGGTGACGCAACGCCCGTCTACCCTGTTGTCCCATGTGAATCTGCTGGCCAAAGGCTGGCGGATCCCCAATGCGTATGTGCGTGATGCACAGGCGGTATTGCGCCAGTACAACGGGCAATGGGTGGAACTGGATGTCACCCACAACAATTACCAAGTACGCCCTATTGCGCGCCCGGCCAGAACCCCTTCGTCAGCAGCACCCACCACCGTGCGCAATCTGCCGCGCCCGAACATGTCGGTCACCGCGCTCAAGCCGCTTGCCGCGTTGCGGGCGCGCGACAGCCGACTCTGCGGTGTCAAAGCCGCCAATCTGGGCACGTTGAAAGCGGCGTTGCCACCGGTCGCGCGCGTCCCGGACGGCTTCTGCATTCCGTTTTCGCACTACCAGGCCGCCATGCTGCGACTGCAGATTCCACAGCGGCTGGCCGCGCTGCAACAGCGCCCGGGCTTTGCTACCAATGCAGCGGTGCGGCGCGAGGCATTGACCGGCCTGCGCAGCGAAATCAGCAACGCCACGCCTGATCCTGCGCTGTCACAGCTTCTACAAGCGCAATGGAAAACCCAATTGCAAGGTACCGGCGTGTTCGTGCGCAGTTCGTCCAACTCGGAAGACCTGCCCGGTTTCAGCGGCGCCGGCCTGTATACCACCGTCCCCAACGTCACCCAGGGCGATGCCTTGGTGCGCGCCGTGCAGGCGGTATGGGCGTCGGTTTACAACTTCGAGGCTTACGAGGCCCGCAGCGCGGCGGGCTTGGGCCAGGATGCGGTGGCGATGTCCGTGTTGGTGCAGCTGGCCGCGCCTTCGGACAGCTCTGGGGTAATGATCACCCGCGATCCGTTCGACGCAGGCCGCCGCCATATCACCTACATTTCGGCCAAGCGCGGCTTGGGCATCCGCGTTGTGGAAGGCAAGCGACAAGCCGAGCAGGTGATGTACTCCAACTGGTCCAAGGCCGTGCAGGTGCTCAGCCGTTCGGCCGAAGACACGCAGCTGGTCGTCGATGCCAATGGTGGCGTGCGAGAGGTGCCGCTCAGTGGCTCACGGCAGGTGCTGACCGACGCATTGATTGCCCGGCTGGCGGCGGTGGGCCGCAGCACGAAGCAGGCATTGGGTGGCGCCGAGCAGGATATCGAGTGGGCCGTGGTCGGCAACGATATCGTCATCCTGCAGTCGCGCCCCTACGTTGACGGAAGCAGCCGGTAACGCGGCCGCAACGGCCGCGCACCGACGCCCTTCTCACCCCTGCAACAACTGCCCACGGTGCAGCCGGTATTCGCGCTGCACCACGCCCTCGGGCAGTTCGCCGTGGCTGATCATCAACAGGCTGCGCTCGCCCAAGGCGGCAGCCAGGTCGGTCAACAAGGCATGCGCGGTGTCCACGTCCAAGCCTTCGGTGGGTTCGTCCAGCACCATCAACGGCGCATTGCGCAACAGCGCGCGGGCCAGTGCCAGCCGCCGCGCCTGACCGGCCGACATGGTGGCGCCGTTCTCGCCTACCCACGCCGACAAACCACCTTGTTGCTGCGCCCACTGCTGCAAGCGCACCTGCTCCAGCACCGACCACATCGCCTCGTCCGTCGCCTGCGGGTCACCCAGACGCAGGTTCTCCGCAATGCTGCCGGCAAACACCGGCGCGCCCTGTGGCAACCAGGCAATCTGCCGGTACCAATCTTCCTGTGCGAACTGGCGCAGATCCACGCCGCCGTAGCGGATGGCGCCCTGCTCCGGGTCCCACAAACGCAGCATCAATGCCGACAAGGTGGTCTTGCCGCAGCCGCTGTCACCGCGAATGGCAATGCGCTCACCCGCTGCCAGTTGCAGATCAACCCCATCCAACAGCTTGCGCGTTTCGCCTGGCCACGCGAACACCACGTTTTCGAACGACAGAACCGCCGGTGCCGAAGGCACCGCCTGCGGCTGCACCGGATCAAGCACCGCCGGCGACTGGTCGACAATCTGCTGCAACCGTCCTGCCGCAACCCGCGCGGACTGTAGTGCCTGCCAAGCGAGACTGCTGCCGGCGGCCACTTCCAGCAAGGCGACGGTGAGGAAAATCAGCCCGGCGGCCAGCGGCGCTTCCACCTTGCCGGCTTCAAAAGCCGACAACGCCAGCCACAGCATCCCCACCAAGCCCAACCCCGACAGCATCGAATGCAGCACGTTGCCGTTGATCAAACGCTGCCTGCGGCGCCGGTCCGCGACGGCCAATTGCCCGGCAGATGCTTCCACGCGCTGCGCCCACGCATCGCGCGCATGCAATGCGGTGAGGTCGGCCACACCTTCCAGCCCTTCGTAGGCCAAGGTACGCAGGCTGGCACGGTGCTGCACGCGCAGTGCCTCGCCCGCTTCCCCGCGACGTACCGCCAATACCGGCACGCCCAGCCCCACCAACAAGGCCAGTACCGCCAACCACACCGCGGCCGGCCAGTAGATCAATGCCGCCGCCAGAACCGCCGCCGATGCAATGCCGACCAAGGCCAGCAGTGGGCCTACCGCGCGCACGACTGCACCATCGACATCGCTGATATCGGAGATCAACCGCGCCAGCAGCTCACCGGTACGGCTGCTGCCCAAGCGCGCCGGGGCCAAAGGCAATGCGCGCCGGAAGAACCACACCCGCAGGTCACGCGCGATGCGCAACGTAGCGTCATGGCCCACCAGCTTTTCGAAATACCGCGACACGATCCGCATCATGGTCAGGCCACGGATGCCGGCCGAGGGCGAGAAGAAATTGAAGGTCGCGCCCATGCCCAGCGCACCGGCCAGCGCCGCGCCGGTCAGAAAACCACCGGACAACCCCAGCAGGCCCACGCCGGCCAGCATGGTGGTGAACAGCAATACGGTTGTCAGCAGCAACCAGCCGCGGTGGCGTGCGAACACGCTGCGCATGTCATCGCGCCGGTCGTGGCCGGCGTTGATGTCATCGTGCTTGTTATCAGCAGGCTTCATGCGCCCTCTCCTTCTTGCGCATGCAGACCCGCCGGCAAACGGATCACCTTGTCCGCCCACCGCATGGCGATCTCGCTATGGGTGGCCATCAACACCGTGCGCCCGCGTGTATGCGAGGCCAACGCCTGCAGCAGATCGAGCTCGGTTTGAGGGTCAAGAAATGCAGTGGGTTCGTCCAGCAGAAACAGATCCGGATCGCGCAGCAGCAGGCGCGCCAGACCAATACGCCGCGCTTCGCCACCGGACAGACCAAAGCCGCGCTCGCCGATCACCGTGTCCAGCCCCTGCGGCAGATGCTGCGCAAACCGCATCACCTGGGCGACCTCGGCCACGGCGCGCAACCGCGCATCACTCACCGCCGGGTCCGCCAGCCGCAGGTTGTCGGCAATGCTGCCGTGGAAAAGATACGGCCGCTGCCCGGCGTAGGCAATGCGCACACCATCGCGGGTGATGATCCTGCCCTGGCGTGCAGGCAACCAGCCGGCCAAGGCCTCAAGCAACGTACTCTTGCCACTTCCACTGGGGCCAACCAGGGCCAAACGCTGGCCTTGGCTGATATCCAGCGAAAAATCCGTCACCACATCGTGACGTGCGCCTTGCGGGCGCAGATCGATTGACTGTACCTGCAGCAACGGCGCGTGCCGCTGTACCGGTTCAGCACTGACCGGGTTACTGCCGGGCTCCATCACAATTGCCATGTGGCCGTCATCAGCCAACAGCCGCTCTACCTCCGAGGCAGCGGCCAGTGCGTTGGCGCGGTCGTGATAATGCGCGGCCAATCGGCGCAGCGGCGCGTAGAACTCCGGTGCCAGCAGCAGGCAGAACATCCCGGTACCCAGCGTGGGTACGGCCGCATGCAGCGACATCATTCCCAGATAGCTCAGGCCCAGATACAGCGCCACCATCGCCACGCTTACCGACGCGAAGAACTCCAGCGTCGTGGAAGAAAGAAATGCGATGCGCAGCACCTTCATGGTGCGTTCGCGCACACCCTCTGCTGCCAGTTCAATGCCTTTCAGCTCCGCCTCGCCGCGCCCATAAAGACGCAGCAGGCCCAAGCCTTTGATGCGGTCGGCAAAATGCCCGCTCATCCGTGCCAGCTCGCCCAACTGCGCGCGCCCCGCCGCCTCGGCACCCCAGCCCACCAGCATCATGAAAAACGGCACCAGCGGGGCGGTGAACAGAAAAATCAGTGCCACCACCCAGTCCACGTAGGCGACGGCGGCCAGAATCAACAGCGGCACCACCATCACTTCCACCCGCACGGGCTGGAAACCGGCGTAATAACCCTCGATGGCGTCGCCATGGGCCAACAGCACCTCACCCAGCTCGCCGGTGCGCTGCCGACGCAGCCACAGCGGGCCACGCTCCATCAGTCGCTGGTAAGCCTGCCGACGCAGCGCCAGTTTGGCCGTATCGGCCACATCACCGGCCGCCGACTGCGCCAGCCCACCCAGCAGGCTGCGCAGCAGCAAGGTCAATGCCAGCAGCCCAAAAACAGGAATGACCTGCACAATCGCTACACGTTCCACGACTATGCTCTGTATCAACCAGGCAATGGCAGCGGCCTGTACGATCAACAGCGCGCCGGAGCTGCACACCGCCACTGCCGCCAAGCGCTGCCGGGAGCGCGCGCCCGCGGCCAACGAGGCCAGCCATTGCTGTTGTAGACGACGCTGTTGACGCAACGTATCGCCGGAATGTGGAACATCGCTCAAGACTGGCAACTCAGCTGAAAGGAATCCGCCCGATTGTAAGCAAGCTGCACCCTGCCCGCCGGCTCTGTGCACGATCCCAGTGACAGGCCCCGGCCTCATTGATTCAGATCAAGGCGGGGGGCCCCATGAACCCGGAGCATTCACGTCATAAACCCCATTCCTGCCACCCAAAGATGCCCATTACCAACGAGGTAGCCTGGCCATGATCGACTCAACAGTCGTAGAACTGTCGCGGTTGCAGTTCGCGCTGACCGCGATGTACCACTTCATTTTCGTCCCTCTTACGCTGGGCTTGTCCTTCATGATCGCGATCATGGAGAGCGTCTATGTCATGACCGGCAAGGACATCTGGCGGCGCATGACCCTGTTCTGGGGTGTGTTGTTCGGCATCAACTTCGCCATGGGTGTCGGCACCGGCATCGTGATGGAGTTCCAGTTCGGCATGAACTGGTCGTACTACAGCCACTACGTGGGTGACATCTTCGGTGCGCCGCTGGCCATTGAAGGCCTGATGGCGTTCTTCCTGGAAGCCACGTTCATCGGCTTGTTCTTCTTCGGCTGGGGCCGCCTGTCCAAGGTGCAGCATTTGACCGTGACCTGGCTGATGGCGCTGGGCACCAACCTGTCGGCGCTGTGGATCCTGATCGCCAACGGCTGGATGCAGTACCCGGTGGGTGCGGTGTTCAACCCGGAAACCATGCGCATGGAGGTGACGGATTTTGCCGCCGTGCTGTTGAACCCGGTGGCCCAGGCCAAGTTCGTGCACACCGTCTCGGCTGGTTACGTGGCCGGCGCGATGTTCGTGATGTCAATCTCGGCCTTCTTCATGCTGCGCGGCAAGCACCGCGACCTGGCCCGCCGCTCGTTCGCGGTGGCCTCGGCATTCGGCCTGCTGGCATCGATCTCGGTGGCGGTGCTGGGCGATGAATCCGGTTATGCCACGGCAGAAAACCAGAAGATGAAGCTGGCTGCCATCGAAGGCATGTGGCACACGCACCCGGCACCGGCACCGTTCACTGCATTCGGCATCCCGAACCAGAAAGAACAGCGCAATGATTTTGAAGTCCAGATTCCGTACGTGATGGGCCTTATCGCCACCCGTTCGCTGGACGAAGAGATCCCGGGCATCCTTGACCTGGTCAAGCAGGCCGAAGGCCGCGTCAAGGGTGGGCAGATTGCCTACGCCGCGCTGGAACGCATCCGCGCCGACAAGGGCGACGTTGAAGCCCGCGAAATCTTTGACCGCCACTGGCAGGATCTGGGCCACGGCCTGCTGCTGAAGCGCTACCGCGACGACATCGAAAATGCCACGCCCGAGCAGATCGCACAGGCCGCGCTGGACACCGTACCGACGGTCGGCCCGCTGTTCTGGACCTTCCGCATCATGGTCGGGCTGGGCATCTACATGATCGGCTTCTTCGCCCTGGCGTTCTATTACTCGTGCCGTAACAACTTCGAACACAAGCGCACCTTCCTCAAAGTTGCCCTGTGGTCGCTGCCGGCACCGTGGATCGCCATCGAATGCGGCTGGTTCATCGCCGAGTACGGCCGTCAGCCGTGGGCAGTGGATGGCGTGCTGCCTACCTTCTATGCCGCCTCGGGTCTGCAGGCGTACGAAATTCTGGCAACGCTGGTCGGCTTCACCGCGCTGTACACGGTGCTGCTGGTGATCGAAGTCAAGCTGATGCTCAAAGCCATCCGCAAGGGTCCAGAAGACAGCCAGCCTTCGCTGCAGCAGTCGGCCACCGCAATCCACCACGCCAATGCCTCCGGCAACGGCCAGGCATAAGGCAGGAGAACACTCATGGAATTCATTCTTCTGGACTACACAACGCTGCGCGTGATCTGGTGGCTGCTGCTGGGCATCCTGCTGATCGGCTTTGCGGTAATGGACGGTTTCGATCTTGGCGTTGGCACCCTGCTGCCGTTCGTTGCCAAGACCGATGAAGAGCGCCGCCTGGTCATCAACACCATCGGCCCGGTATGGGAAGGCAACCAGGTGTGGCTGGTGCTCGGTGGTGGCGCGATCTTCGCCGCTTGGCCGCCGCTGTATGCAGTGAGCTTCTCCGGCTTCTATCTGGCGATGTTCCTGATCCTGTTCGCCCTGATCCTGCGCCCGGTCGGTTTCAAGTACCGCAGCAAGATGCCCAGCCAGCGCTGGCGCAACAACTGGGACAAGGCGCTGTTCATCGGCGGCTTCATCCCGGCGCTGATCATGGGCGTGGCCGTGGGCAACGTGCTGTTGGGCGTGCCGTACCATTTCGACGACACCCAGCGCATCCACTACACCGGCAATCTGCTGCTGCTGTTGACGCCGTTTGCACTGCTGGCTGGCCTGGTCAGCGTGGCGATGCTGGTGTCGCACGGCGCCGCAATGCTGGTACTCAAGACCAATGGTCCGGTGGCTGAACGTTCGGCGCGTATCGGCAGCATCGCCGCCATCGCCTCGTTCGTGCTGTTTGCTCTGGCCGGCGCCTGGGTGGCCTTTGGCCTGCCGGGTCACCAGATCACCTCGCAGGTGGTCACCGACGGCGCCAGCAACCCGCTGCTGAAGACGGTCGAACTGTCTGCCGCCGGCGGTTGGATGCACAACTACAGCAGCATGCCGGCCACGATCCTGGCGCCGGTGGTGGGCCTGCTGGGTGCACTGGCCAGTGCGGTACTGCTGCGCAAGCGTCGTGGCGGCTTGGCTTTCATTGCTTCGGGCGCCTCCATCGCCGGCATCATCCTCACCGTCGGCTTTGCGATCTTCCCGTTCCTGCTGCCCTCCTCCACGCAGCCGGGCTCCGGCCTGACGCTGTGGGACGGCTCGTCCAGCCATCTGACCCTGTGGGTCATGCTGCTGGCAACGGTAGTGTTTCTGCCCATCATCATCGCTTACACCACCTGGGTGTACCGCGTCATGAAGGGCAAGACCACGCTGGAAGAAATGGGTGAAAACCCGAACGCCTACTGACCTGCAACGACATCACTCTAGGAGACATCTCATGTGGTATTTCGCTTGGATTCTGGGTGCTGGCCTCGCAGCGACGGTCGCCATTCTCAACGGCATGTGGTTTGAAGCCCGCGAGGCACACAAAAACGAAGAAAAACGCTAAAAAAACCCTTCAAGGTATTGTCAGGAGCCCGGACTGAGCGTATCTTTCCGGCTCCCTTCGCGGGGTGTAGCTCAGTCTGG
>DEOB01000005.1:0-93487 GCA_002359895.1 Stenotrophomonas sp. UBA2629 | reverse complement strand
AATCCTGTCTCCCCGACCAAGGATGATCAAAGGTCTGGAAATGCACGCGCATTTCCAGGCCTTTTTTCTTTGCACGACTTTCTTTGCGCCGCCTCCCCGGCCAAGCATCACGGGCACCGTGCCGTATCAGGCCATCGGCGGCGCAGCGGCATCCCATTCACGGCACGGCACGTACAATGCGCGCCTGCGATTGCCCGGCCTGCCTGCTTGCACGGCGACCCCGCTTCCTCATCGCCACCCGATCTCGCCTGCCCGTGCCGTCATAGGCCTGGGCCGCAACGCTACCTGTGAAGAACGCTCCATGACCAACACCACCTCCCCCACACATCCATTGCTGCGCGGCCGCGTGCTGGCGTTCTTCGCCATCGTGCTGGCTGCCGTCAACCTGCGCACCGCGGTGACGTCGCTCACGCCGCTGCTGGATCAGCTGGAAAAGGTCTTCAACTTCGGCAGCACCATGACCGGCGTGCTGGGCATGATGCCGACCGCGGCATTCGCACTGTTCGGCCTGTCCACTCCTGCACTGGCGCGGCGCATCGGGCTGGAGCGCACGGCACTGCTGGCCATGGGCCTGGCAACGCTGGGTCTGTTGATCCGCGCCAGCGCCGGCAACGTCGGCACGTTGCTGGTCGGTTCGGGTGTCGCACTGGCCGGCATGGGCATTGGCAACGTGGTGGTGCCGCCGCTGGTGAAGCGTTATTTCGCCGACCGCGTGGGCACCATGAGCACGCTGTACATCACCGTGCTGCAGGCCGGCACCATGATCCCGGCCTTGCTGGCGGTGCCCATGGCCGAAGCCTACGACTGGCGTATCTCGCTGGGCATGTGGGCCCTGCTTTCACTGGCAGCCATGCTGCCCTGGCTGCTGCTGTCACGCAGCACCCGCAGCCCGGAAGCCCACAATGCGCCCAGCCACGCCCCTGGCAAAGTCTGGCGCACATCATTGGGTTGGGGCCTGGCGTTGATGTTCGGCATGACCTCGCTGATCACCTACTCCATGTTCACCTGGCTGCCCAAAATGATGATCGAGGCCGGCGCCTCGCCCGCATTCGGCGGCGTCACGGTGGCCGTGTTCTCGGCACTGGGACTGGTGCCCTCGCTACTGATGCCGGCCTTGGCAGTACGCCTGCGCAACCCTTTCCCCATCGTGGCACTGGCCTTTGCCATCAACCTCACCGCATTCGCAGGCCTGCTGTGGGCGCCGATGAGCGCGCCGTTGCTGTGGGCCACGCTGCTTGGCCTGGGGCCGTCCACCTTCCCGCTGGCCCTGACCCTGATCAACCTGCGTACCCGCACCCCCGCCGGCTCTGCCGCACTGTCCGGCTTCATGCAGGGTGTTGGCTACAGCTTTGCCTGCATCGGGCCGGTGCTGTTTGGCTGGCTGCATGGCCGCACCAATGACTGGACCCTGCCCTTCGCCTTTTTGGCCCTGTGCGCAACGGTGCTGCTCATTGCCGCGTGGTTTGCCTGCCGCCCGCAGCATCTCGAAGACCATTGGTGAGGGATGACCACGCCTCCCACTGCGTGAATTCACCCGCAAGGCGGTCGGCTGGGTCTGGTAGAAATCACCCGCGCTCGTAAGAGTTTTGCCTGCGCGTAGCAGGACCGGGCGGCGAATGATCGTCGCGTGAAGAACTGCGCTGAATCCTTAAGAATTCCCCCACCAAATCTCCTACAGCAACTCCGTGAAAACGCCGATAGCGCCTTTGACCGCATCGTTGTGCGCGGTGATATGCACGCCTCCTGGCGGCGCCTCCTAACAGGAGACCAGCCGCCCACCGCGGTTCAATCAGCAATCGATTCGGAGAGCAAGAGATGGAGTTCTTACGCAACCTCACGATCAGCCGAAAGCTCGCAATCGCCTTCACCCTCACCACGCTTGCCACCCTGGTGATGGGAGGCTTTGCCGTCGTCCGCCTGAAACAGGCAAGCGCGCAGATGGATACGGTCAGCACCCGCTACATGCCTGCCGTGCAATACCTGGACCGCATTCGTTCTGATCTGGCCGAAATCCGCATCGCCGAGCTTTCGCAGCTCTCACATCTGCAGGAGCCGGCGTTTGTCGCCGAATACGAACAACGCATCACCGACCAGCGGCAGAAGCTGGCCGAACACAGCAAACAATACGAAGCCCTGCCCGCCAGTGACGAGCAGAAAGCGCTAGCCGCCAAAATGCAGCAGACCACACAGGTCTATCTGGATGCCCACGAGCTGATGGCCAAGGCCATCGCCAATGGTGAATTCGACGCGGCACAGGCCATTTCCAATGACCAGTCCCGCATCGCGCGTCGCAACCTGTTCGAGGATGTCGAAAAACTCAGCAGCTACGTGGTGTCCGCGCTGGACCGGGAGACGGCCGCCGCAGCCACCACGCAAGCCCGCAGCATCAGCGCGATTCTTGTGTTCATGCTGCTGCTGGGCGCTGCATCGGCGGTGATGGCGGTAGTCATCGTGCGCTCCATCGTCGGCCCCGTTCGCGACGCGCTGCGCACCGCTGACGAAGTGGCCAGTGGTCGCCTGGATGGCGTCATCGACACCCGCCGCAAGGGTGAGGTCGGGCAACTGCTGGCCACCATGCAGCGCATGCAGAACCAGCTCAAAGCCGTCATCGCCGCCCAGGTGGAGCTGGCGCGCGAACATGACGAAGGGCAGATCAGCTTCCGCATTGACGAGACCCGCTTCCCCGGCGAATACGGGCGCATGGTGCGCGAAGTCAACGCCGTTGTCGCCCAGCACATCGGCGTCAAAATGCGCGCGGTGGAGGTGATGCGCCATTACGCGCGGGGTGATCTGTCGGTGGACATGGATCGTCTGCCCGGCGAAAAAGCCGTCATCACCGATGCCATGGACAGCACCAAAGCCAGCCTGTCGGCAATCAACAGCGAGATCAAACGCCTGTCCGGTGCAGCCGCAATCGGCGACTTCAGCCAGCGCGGTGACGCAGACCAGTTCGAACACGATTTCCGCGACATGGTCGGCGGGCTCAACTCACTGATGGAAACCACCGAGACCAATCTCGGCCACCTCTCGCACCTGCTGCAGGCCATCGCCCAAGGCGACCTGACCCAGCGCATGGAAGGTGATTTCCATGGCGTGTTCGCCCGCATGCGCGATGACGGCAACGCCAGCATGGACCAGCTGGCCGCCATCGTCTCGCGCATCCAGGCTTCCAGCGGTAGCATCAGTCTGTCGGCCAGCGAGATCGCCACCGGCAACAGCGACCTCTCGCGCCGCACCGAGCAACAAGCCGCCAACCTGGAAGAAACAGCCGCCTCCATGGAGGAACTCACCTCCACCGTGCGCCAGAATGCCGAGCACGCGCGCCAGGCCGATCAACTCGCACGCGGCGCCGCTGAAGTGGCCGCCAAGGGAGGTGCGGCAGTCAGCCAGGTCGTCGCCACCATGACCTCCATCGAGCAGTCCTCGCAGCGCATCGCCGACATCATCAGCGTCATCGACGGCATCGCCTTCCAGACCAACATCCTCGCGCTCAACGCAGCGGTGGAAGCGGCGCGTGCAGGCGACCAAGGCCGTGGTTTTGCAGTCGTCGCCACCGAAGTGCGCACCTTGGCGCAGCGGTCGGCCTCGGCGGCCAAAGAGATCAAGTCACTGATCGACGACTCCGTGCACAAGGTGTCAGAGGGCTCACAACTGGTGCGCAACGCCGGCAGCACCATGGATGAAATCGTCAACTCGGTGCAGCGTGTGACCACGATCATGGCCGACATTTCCGGCGCCTCGCAGGAGCAGAGCGCAGGCATTGAACAGGTCAACCAGACCGTCATGCAGATGGACGAGAGCACCCAGCAGAACGCCGCACTGGTGGAAGAAGCCACCGCCGCTGCGCGCTCCATGGAAGACCAGGCCCAGCAACTCACCGACGCAGTGGCGCAGTTCCGCCTGTCCGACAGCCTCAGCGCCTCCCTGGCCCGTGCTGCCGCAACAAGCGCCCCCAAGCCGGCGCCGCGCCCCCGCCCCGCCCTGCGCGCCATTCCCAGCCCGACCGCGCGTGCACCACTGGCGACCAGCAATGATTGGCAGGAGTTCTAGGGCGCTCCAGGACGGAATACCCAACATCGCTCCATTGATGGCAAAGGGATCAGCCAGCAAAGCGCGAGAGCCTTAAAGGCTGCCGGGCAAGGAAGCCCGTCAGTCGCCTGAAAAAGCAAACGCCCGATGCTGAGCACCGGGCGTTTGTTTTACCTGCCACCTGCAAGGCGACAAATATCCCGCCATAGGTGCAAGCCTATGGCGGGATGAATCAGGAATTGGTGGAGCGGAGGAGGATCGAACTCCCGACCTTCGCATTGCGAACGCGACGCTCTCCCAGCTGAGCTACCGCCCCACGCGGTGAGCCGATCATAGCGCGCGTTTTCGGCGCGCGCCAACCGTCGCAGAGCACAGGATCCGCCAGCTGACCACGCGGTTGGGCCGCACCTTTGTCGGGTGCGCCTGAAAGCACGGATGTTCGAGACTGCCCGATGTAACGCCAGATCGGAATGGGCGCGAGGTTGTTGTGAGCTCCTCGATCCGGTTATTTGTCCGCTTTGCGCCTGTAATCCAACGGTGGTGTATCCCGCTGCAGCAGCGGCTGGTAGCGGAAGTCCGCGCCGCGCCGCTCATCGAACTCCTGCTTGGCTTTACGCACGGTTTCTGGTGACTGCATCAGTTGCACCGCGGCCAAGGCCATTACCTTTGCTGCATTCAACGCGCCTTTGTCGCCGATGGACATGCCCGACGCCGCCACTGCCTGCCAACTGTGGGCGGGCGTGCCCGGCACCCAGGTGGCGGTACTCAGGCCGGCGGTGGGAACGTTCCAGCTGACGTCACCGACATCGGTGGACGCGCTGCCTGCCATGTCGGCACGATAGGGCTGCAGTTGCACGGCGGTATCCAGCGCCGGACGCTTCTCCAATGTCTGCTGCATGCGCTGGGCGAAGCTCAGCTCGACCGGGCTGTAATTCACGCCGCCAACCTGCTGCAGCGCCGCCTGCATTACCTGCCCCAGCGTGTCATTGGGCAGCAGTGAGAACACACCACCGGTCTGCTCGAAATCCACCGTGGTGCCGGTGCCCATCGCGGCGCCTTCGGCGGCTTTGTACAGGCGCTCAAACACATCGCGCACCACCGCAGGATCGGTATGGCGCACGTAGTAATACGCTTCGGCCGCATCCGGCACCACGTTGGGTGCGGCACCGCCATTGCTGATGACGTAATGAATGCGGGTGCCGTCGGGCACGTGCTCGCGCATCAGGTTGGCCATATGGTTGAACGCTTCAACACCATCCAATGCGGAGCGGCCACGCTCTGGTGCGATGGCGGCATGCGCGGCGCGTCCATGGAAACGGAACTTGCCGCTGGTGTTGGCCAGCGTGGTGCCCTGCGCGGCGGAATTGTCGGCGGAGGGATGCCAATGCAGCATCACGTCCACGTCTTTGAACAGCCCCGCCTTGGTCATGTACACCTTGCCCGAACCGCCCTCCTCTGCCGGCGTGCCGTAAAGCCGCACCTCACCTTCGTTGCCAGTGTCTTTCAGCCACTGTGCGATTGCGCGCGCAGCGCCTACCGATGCGGCGCCAAACAGATTGTGACCGCAGGCTTGGCCGGCATCTGTGCCTTCAATTGCGGTCTTGATCGGCTCAGCAGCCTGCGACATGCCAGGCAAGGCATCCATCTCAGCCAACAAGCCAATCACCGGGCCCTTGCCGCGCGTGCCGAAGCTGGCGACAAAAGCGGTCGGCATGCCGGCGACTCCAGCCTGTATGCGGAACCCGGCCTCACGCAGCTCCTGCTGCAGCAACGCGGAGGACTCCGTCTCCAGATAGCCCAGCTCCGGGTGCTGCCACAACGCGTTCCCTACCTCGGCCTGGCGTGTGGCATAGGCGTCCAACGTGGCAACGATATCGCCCTGTGCGCCCCAAGCGCTGTTGGCGGACAGCAGACAGCCCAACAGGGCGACGCACAGTGCGGAGGGTTTCATCAGCAAGCCTCGGTATGACTCAATAGAAGGTGACGTTGTCGATCTCGAACCAGACTTTGCCACCCGGCTCGCCACCTGCGGAGAACACCAGCTGCTGCAGGTCATTACCCTTCCATTCGGCAATGGGGGCTTTGGCGCGATACGGTGGCTGCCCCTGCAATGCGCTGAAAGGAATCTCGACCGTGTGCCACTGCGCTTGGGCCTGCAGCGGCGCGGTGAACCGGCGATTGTTCAATGCACGCACTTCCAGGCGCAGCTCCGGTGAACTGCCGCGCAGTTCAAAACGGACGCCACGGTAGGCACGTGCGTCCACCGGCGCCACCGAGCCACGGCTCAAGGGCAGAATGGCTGCCGCGAATGCGCTCTCCTTGCTGGAAAGCTTGGCCTGTGTGGCCAGTGCTTTGCCACCGGTCTCGCGTGCGACAACTTCGGTCACCTGCACGGTGCGGTCGTTGCCACCGTCGGCCTCGTCAATGCGCAGGGTATCCAGTGCGGTGCGCCCATTGTCGCGCTCGAAATCATCCACCAACGCAGCTACCGGAAGTGCCGGCAGAGCGGTTGCGCGATTACCTGCAGGCAACACCGCACCCTTGCCATGCACCTGCCGCCCAGCCACATACACCTGCTGGGTGTTGCGGATATCGCTGATGCGCGCCCAAGGCTCACCCTTCACCAACAGCAGATCGGCACGCTTGCCCACTTCAATGGTGCCGCGATCATCAACCCCCAGCGCTTTGGCACTGTGCGCGGTGCCGGCGATCAGCGCTTCGTCAGCAGTCAAGCCCGCCTGCACCAGCAGCTCCAGCTCACGCAGCGTTGAAGTGCCATGCGGCGTACCGGTCATACCGGCGTCGGTACCTACGACCACAGGAATACCTGCATCGTGCAGCGCCTTGACGTTGCCCAGTGCGTTGGCGAAATTCTGCTCACGCTGGCGCAGCACATCCGGCTTACCGTTCGCACGGCCACTTCCATCTACCCGTTCAGGCAGATACACCGCCAGCGACGGTGCATAAGCGGTGCCATGCGTGCGCATCAGTTCGATCAGCTCGGCGTCAACCGGGCCGTCCTGCACGCTGTGCGCAATCACATCCACACCGGCACGTGCAGCAGACTTGCCACGCTTGACCATCACGGTATGGGTGAACACCTTCAAGCCGAACTTGTGTGCTTCATCCACCAGCGCAGTGAGGGTTTCCTCGTCCATGCTGCTGTTGTCCGCTGCATTGGAATAGCGCCAGCCATCGGTGAACGCCTTGATGAAATCCGGCTTGTAGGCTGCAACAGCCTGCACACCGGCGCGTGCCGATGCGGGCGAATTTACCCAACGGGTGGTGTTTTCATCACCCCAGTCCGCACCGTGGCCGAGCGGCGTGCTCATGCGCGCTGCAAATTTCACCTCCGGCGCGGCGATGCTGGCCAACCACTCCCGGCGCGGCGCATAGGCTTCCGGTGGCTCGTGGAAATCACTGACCGTGGTCACGCCCGCCGCCATGTAGAGATTGGCCACCAGCGGCAGCGCCGACGGCACGGCATTCGGCGTCCAATGCGTATGAAGATCGAGCAGACCCGGCAGCAGTGCTTGTCCACGGGCATTGACCACGCGCGCGCCCTTCGGCGCGACCACATCCGTGCCGATCGCTGCAATCTTGCCCTCTTCCACCAGCACGTTTGCCGGATAGGCCGCCCGGCCGGTGCCGTCAAATACCATCGCATCGCGGATCAGCAGCGGCTGCGTGTCAGTCGCCTGCGCCACCACGCTGGCCTGCCCGGTGGCCAGCAGCAGTGCGGTCATCAACGCCAGCTTGCGCGCGCGCCCATTCTTGTTGTGCATGTTCATTTCCAGTCTCATTGCATGGACCGCGCCATGTGCGGCGCGGCGTCCGGCGAGCGCAGGCGTACTTCATTGGCCTTCTGCTCAACCACCAACCCCAGGCTCAACGCGACGCTGCGAGCGAAGCCCAATGGATCGCTGGCCGAGTACAACCCAACGATGCGTTGGCTGCCCACCAGGGGGTCATCAATAACAATGCGTGTGTCGCTGTAGCGCATGAACTGCGCCGCCGCGACCGACAAGGTGTCGCCGTTGAACGACAACATTCCTTCGCGCCACGCCAACTGCTGCTGCAGATCTTCCGTGAGCACCGGCTCGATGCGGATGCCGTGGCTGCGGTTGGCCAACGCGCGGTAGTTGGCAACCAAACGCGTAGGTGCAACCGCACCCTGCACATCGGCCACATCCACCACGCCTTCGCGGACCAACACTTCCACCCCGCCACTGCGGCGCTCGGTGAGGCTCACCGCAAAGCTGGTGCCCACCGCGGTCACGTCGGTTTCATCGGCGCGCACCACGAACGGACGTCCGGGGTTCTTGGCGACATCAAACAGCGCTTCACCTTGCAGCAACTGAATGTCACGACGTTTGTCGCTGTAACTCACGCGCACCTGTGAGTCCGAATCCAGCGTCATTGCCGAGCCATCCTGCAAGGGCACGCGCAGGATCTCGCCTTTGCGTGTGGCGTAGTAGTCGGCACCGTCATCATGCTGGTGTACGCCGATGGCCAGCAGGCTGATCATCGCCGCCATGCCCGCCGCCCATCTGAACAACCGACGCACTTTCCGCACCGGCACCTGTGCGGTGAACGCACGGTCCATGTCGCCAGCCGACAACGCGCGTGCGCGGCCGGTACGTGCCAGCACTGCATGGGCGCGGGCATAGGCACCATAGTGCCGAGTGTCGGCCTGCAGCCACACATCGCGTTCGGCGGCAGCCTCGTCGGCCAAGGGTGCACGATCCTCCCGCGCCACCCATGCCGCAGCAATGTCGTCAATCGTATTATCAGCGTCTGCGCGCATGCCATTTTTCTCCTGCATCAGGCTGGTCCTTGCCCTGCTCCGTCCCGTTGTCATCGCGCTTCATCGCTTCCATCAATACCCGAATACCTTTGCAGATGTGTTTCTCAACGGTGTTCTCGCTGATCTGCATCCGCTGCGCTATCTCGCGCTGTGAATACCCTTCAACACGGCGCAGCACGAATGCCTGCCGACACTTGTCGGGCAGGCTTTCGATCAGTGCACCGATGCGCGCCAACTCCTGGCGCGACGAGGCCGTGCGCTCCGGGCAGGCCTCGTCGCCAACGATGGCAACGCGGTCGATCTCGGCGACGGCTTCAATCGACACCACCTGCGCACGCCGCAACTGCTGCAACACCACCGACTGCGCCACCGAATACACGTAAGCACGTGGCTGGCGGACGTGAGAAACGTCCGCCATGGCCGCCAGGATTGCGTAGGTCTCCTGGATCACGTCATCAGCGTCCTGCCGCACCGACAAACGGCGCTGCAGCCAGTCGCGCAGCGCGGGCTCACATGGCAATACATGCTCGGCCAGCCACAGCGCGCGTTCTTTCGCCTGCGCCGCCTTCATGGCGACGCTCCCGGCGAGCCCGTTTCATGACGGGCGCTGGTGCTTGCAACAGCTGCTTTCATCAGAACGCCTTGGTCACGTTGAGGTACCAGTAACGCGGATTGGCCTGATACACGCCGGACGGATAGCCGAATGAATCGTCGGACACCGGCGGACGCTTGTTGGCCAGATTGTTGGCACCCAGCTTCACCGAGACCTTGTCCAGCCAACCCGCACGCTCGAACTCGTATTTCACGAACGCGTTGGCCAGCGTCTGCGACTTGACCGTCCACGGCGTGCCGTCGGCAAGCGTCAGGCTGTTCTCGACGTAGGAACTGGCGTAGCGCGCGGTGGCGCCCACGGACAGCTGCTGGTAACGCCAGGTGAGCGTGCCGGACCACTTCCATTCCGGGTTGCCGCCGTTGCCGATCAGGTCGCCACCGCCGGTGATGCGGATGGACGGATCGACCAAACCTGCCGCCTTGGCATCTTCCAGCGCCTGCAGCGCCGGCGAACGCTGGCGGTAGAACTCGATCAGGTGCGTACCGGTCACCGAGACATCAAAACGACCGATTGCGGTTTCCGGCGAATTCCAGCCAAAGTTGAGGTCCACACCACGCAACGTCTGCGGCTCCAGGTTGACGTACTGGTCGGTGACGTAAAGCACCTTGCCCGCCGGGGTCAAACCGGTGCCGGCAAAACGCGCGATCTCGTCACTGGTGGCATCGGCGCGCACCACGGCCGAATTGCTGCCGCCCTGCTGACGCAGCATGTAATCCAGGATCAGCGCATTGCCCTCGCCGAACAGGCCGATGATGCCTTCCTGCTCGTACTTGTAGTAATCCACGGCAAAGGTGAAGCGGCCGTAGTTCTCGGGGATGAAACGCGGCTGGAAGACCAGGCCGGCGCTGGTGTTGGTGGAGGTTTCCGGCTTCAGATTCGGGTTGCCGGAACGACGCGCCGTGGTCGAATAGGTATAACCGCCACAACCGTTGATGGATGCCTGCGCGCCCGTACGCACGTCAGCCTCGCACTGGATGTAATCGGTGCGGTTGTTGGAACGGCTCACCACCGTGGCGTTGATCTGCTCAAGGTTCGGCGCGCGGAAGCCCTTGGCCCACGACGAACGCAGGGTCAGCCCGTCGAAAATCTGCCAGCCCAAGGCCAGCTTCGGCTTGGCGACATTGCCGAAATCGTTGTAACGCTCGGCACGACCGGCAACCTGCAGGTCAAGCGAACGAACCAGCGGTACGTTCATCTCCGGCGACACCAACGGCACCGAAAACTCAGCGAACAGACCGGCAACGGTGCGCGAGCCATAGGTATCCGGCGTCGGGCTGACACCGTACATGTCACTCGGATATGCCACACCGGTGATGGCGTCGGTAAAGGTCACCGAACCATCCACGCGCGCATCGCGGTCATCGCGCTGGGTTTCGTGACGCACCTCGAAACCCGCTGCCATGCCCACATCGCCCGCCCAGGTTTTGAACAGGTCCGGGCGCGAAACCTTGAAGTCCCACAGGAACAGCTCGGTCTGCGCCTGGCGCTTGGCCTTGTAGAAGAACTGGTCCAGCTTGTCCCAATCGTTACAGCCACCACAGAACGGGTTGTAGGCCGAAGCCGTCGGGTTGGCCAGCGCCTGCTGGAACAACGACATGCTCACTGCGTCCTGCGTGTCCTTGACCTTGGCCTTGGAGTACAGCGCGGCGCTTTCCCAGTCAAAACCGTAGTGGAAGCCACGCAGGCCGGCCAACGCGCGCACCTGTGTGTTATTCACTTCGATGCGGGTCGGCCGCTCGAAACGGTAGCTGGTGATCGTCACCGGCAGGCCATCCGGGCCGATGTTCAACCCCTGCAGACGATTGGGATTGAGCGAACCATCCGGCAGGTACATCGCGCCGAACGGGTTCCAGTAGTTGTTCGCGGACACCGTCATCGGCAACGCGGTGATGGTGTTCACACCGCTCTGCAGGCTGTACGCACGCGAGTTGTAGATGCCGGCTTCGCTGAAGAACGAGACGCCGTTGTCAAAATCATGCTTGCCGGTGACAAACAGATTGAGACGGCGCACGTCCGGGCTGATCGACAACGGGTACTGCGACTGCTGGTTATCGCGCAGGTTGGCATCGGCACCCGAGGTTGCCTTGCTGCCGGACTGCACACACACGTCATCACCAATGGTCGCACCGCAACCACTGTTGCTGGTCGGCTGCACATGGAACGCACCGGCAGCAGTGGTCAACCAAGTGCCATTTTTCGACACGCGCGGACCAACGGCGGTGAAGTTGCCCCACGGGCTGTTGGTGTTGCGGTTGTCCACACCGGCCAGGCCTTCAAACGGCGTACCGGCGAAGTCGTCGGCGCGGTTGCCATTGCGGGTCCAGTCCTGGTCCAGTGAATTCAGGCCGGTGGTGTTGTAGTAATTGAAAGCGACGGTGATGTTGGACCGCAGGTCTTCGGAATTCTTCCCCCACATGCCGTTGACGCCGACATCGCTCAGGTTGGTGCCTTCACCAAAACCCTTCTGCACACTGATGGTGCCGCCGTCCATGTCATCGCGCAGCACGTTGTTGACTACGCCGGCCACCGCATCGGTGCCGTAGATGGCCGCCGCGCCGTCAAGCAGCACTTCCACTCGCTGCAAGTTGGAAACCGGCACCGCATTGGCGTTGTAGGTCAGCACCGGCACCAGATTACCGTCGGCCTGGCTCATCGGGTGCACCACCGTGCGGCGGCCATTGATCAGCAGCAACGTATTGCCGACACCCAGGCCGCGCAGGTTCACCGAGGCGATGTCGCCACGGGCGTAGTTGGAGCTGTTACCGCCATTGGTGCCGCTGAAGGACACATCACCCATCTGCGGAATCGAGCGATACAACTCATCGCCAGAAACCGCACCGGTGGCTTCAATCTGTTCTGTCTGCAGGGTGGCAACCGGCAGAATCGCCGCCGATTTGCTGCCCTTGATCTGGCTGCCGACCACGGTGATCTGGTCCAGCGTGCTCACATTCGGATTGGCGGCCGGCGCCTCTTCGCTCGGCGCGGGTTCCACTTGTGCCGCCTGCACCAGGCCCATCCCGCCCATACCCCCCAGCGAGGCCAGCATCGGCGATGCGGCGCGCAGGGTGATGGTGCGGCCATCATCGGAGGCTACGGTCAGGCCAGTACCCTCAAGCAGCTTTCCCAGCGCTTGGCGGGCGTCCATCTGCCCCTTGAGCTGCGCAACGGCGGTGCGCCCCTGCACGCTGGAATGTGCTGGAGCAATGATCTGGATGCCTGCCTGCCGGGCAAACTCCGGAAGTACATCCTCGATGCTGCCCGCATCAAGATCGAACTGCGGCGGTGCTGCAAACACCGGAACCGTGGCGCACAAGGCCACAACTGCCAAACCGCCGCGGATAGCGCTTGCAAGCGGCAACAACTTGAATGAACGCATGGATGTACCCCCAAAAATGTCGCGAAAAGCGGCAACCACTGCCCCTTGCATGTTTTGATGCACCGGGGCGCAGGTTCCGCCATCCACCCCTACTATTGTTTCCGACAAAGCAGACCTGCGCCCGCGCAGCCCGCCATACGCCGTAGTATCCTTCGGCGACAACCCACCCGGATCGGAGGTCCGCGCCACATGCGCTTTCGCCCCAAGTTCGTCCTGATCACCGCCTTCGCGCTGGCCCTTACCGCCTGCGGCGGTGGCGCCGTCAAGCGCGTGTCAGAGCCGGCCGCCAGCATCCAGCAGCTCACCGTCGGCAATGACGGCAACTGGGATGTCGAGTTGCGCCTGCGCAACTACAGCTCCATGCCGATGCGTTTTGATTCGGTAGCGCTGGCCGTCAAAGTCGGCGATGAAACCGCCGGCACGCTGAGCGCCACACCGGCACTGTCCATCGGCCCGGAGTCGGCCGACGTCATCAAGGTCCGCCTGCAGCCAGCCTCTTCGGCCCGCATTGTGGTGGCCGATTCGCTGGCCGGTGGCCGCTCGCTGTTCTATGAACTGGAAGGCACCGTCAGTGCCACGCCGGATGAAAAGAAGCAGCGCAGCTTCGAGATCAAATCACGCAACAGCCTCAGCCAAGCCCCGGGCCTGCCCGGCGTGTTGCGCTGACCTGCCCTCCCTGTTTCCGCATCGTTCGAGATCGTCCTGATGAGCAACTACAAAGCCCCCGTTACCGACCTGCGTTTTGCCCTGCATAACGTGCTGAAGGCCGAATCCCTGTTTGCCGCGATGGGTCTTGAAGACGCCAGCGCCGACGTCATCGATGCCGTGCTGGAAGAAGCTGGCCGCTTCAGCACTGCCGTGCTCGCACCCCTGAACGCCATTGGCGACCAGGCTGGCTGCAAACTCGACAAAGCCACCGGCGATGTCACCACTGCGCCGGGCTTCAAGGAAGCCTATGCGCAGTTTGTCGAAGGCGGCTGGACCGGCCTGACCGCCGCGCCGGAGTTCGGCGGCCAGGGCATGCCGGGCACGCTGGGCATGGCGCTGAGCGAAATGGTGTCCTCGGCCAATCTGGCGTGGAGCCTGTTCCCGATGCTGTCGCACGGCGCGGTGGAAGCGCTCAAGCATTACGGCGAAGACTGGCAGAAAGAAGCTTTCCTCAAGCCGCTGGTAGCCGGTAACTGGACCGGCACCATGTGCCTGACCGAACCGCATGCCGGCACCGATCTGGGCCTGATCAAGACCCGCGCCGAGCCCAACGCCGACGGCAGCTATTCCATCACCGGCACCAAGATTTTCATCACTGCCGGCGAGCACGACCTCAGCGACAACATCGTGCATCTGGTGTTGGCAAAGCTGCCCGATGCCCCTCCGGGCCCGAAGGGCATCTCGCTGTTCGTCACCCCCAAGTTCAAGGTGGCCCGCGACGGCAGCCAGGGCGAGCGCAATGCGCTGCGTTGTGGCGCGCTGGAGCACAAGATGGGCATCCACGGTTCGTCCACCTGCGTGATGAACTTCGACGGCGCCGAAGGCTACCTCGTCGGCCAGCCGCACAAGGGCCTGCAGGCGATGTTCGTGATGATGAACTCCGCCCGCCTCGGCGTGGGTGTGCAGGGCCTGGCGCAGTCCGAGCGCGCCTATCAGGGCGCACTGGCCTATGCCCGTGACCGCCTGCAGTCGCGCGCGCCCAAGGGCCCGGCACTGGCCGACAAGCCGGCCGACCCGATCATCATGCAGCCGGACGTGCGCCGCATGCTGCTGACCACCAAGGCGCTGACCGAAGGCGGCCGTCTGCTCGCCGCCCACGCTTACACCCAGCTCGACGCGGCCCATTACGCCAGCGACGAGAAGGCACGTAGCGACGCCGACACCCTTGTCAGCTTCCTGACGCCCATCGTCAAAGCCTGCCTCACCGAGTGGAGCATCGAAGCCACCTACAACGGCCAGCAGTGCTTTGGTGGCCACGGCTACATCGCCGAGCACGGCATGGAGCAGTATGCCCGCGACGCTCGCATCACCACCTTGTACGAAGGCACCACCGGCATTCAGGCGCTGGACCTTATTGGCCGCAAGACCGCCGTGTCGCAGGGCGCAGGCCTGAAGCTGTTCCTGGCCGAGGTGGAGCAATTCATCGCCGACAACGCCAACAACCCGGCCGTGGCGGAATTCCTGCCGGTGCTGGGTGCCAAATCCAAGGAATGGGGCAAGCTCACCGTCAACGTGCTGCAGCGCGCCGCCGCCAATCCGGAAGAACTGGGCGCGGCCAGCTGGGATTACCTGTTCTACAGCGGCTACGTTGCCCTGGCCTACTGGTGGGCCCGCGCCGTGGTTGCCGCACAGGCCTCCAGCCACACCGACAGCTTCAAGCAGGCCAAACTGGAAACCGCGCGCTTCTACTTCGCCCGCATCCTGCCGCGCACCCTCACCCATGCCGCCAGCATGGAAAGCGGCGCCGACTCGCTGATGGCGATGGATTCAGTCCGCTTCGGCGACTAAGCCCACAGCCGTAACCGCACATAGCCCTCCCCGCCTGTGGGGTAAAGGGCAGTCAAAGCCCCTCTCCCGTTTACGCGGTGAGAGGGGCAGCTTGCGAACCACCGGTTCGCTGCCCGTCGAACGCCCTCGCGCCAACGCAAGGGCCGGGGCGCGGAGCGGGGGTTGGGGTGAGGGCAGCTCCTGCTCTTCGCCGATAAACGAATACACACAACAACCGCGCATTTACACAAATTGTCATGCTTCGTGTATAAGCTGTTTTCCCGATGGAGACAGACACTACACCGCGTAGTCTGATCGATACCGGAGCCGACACCACCGCTCCGCTGGCCGGGTTTTCGCTCCCGCCCTCACTTCACCGCCTTGGATCCGTGCGACTGCTGTCGCTGGATGCGCATGGCCGCGTGCTGGACTGGATCAACTGGCAAGACGCCGCCTGCCTGTATGTGCGCGACGCAGTGGCGTGGACGCTGGGCGACCCCTGCCTGCATGTGCACGGCGCCATCAATCGCGACAGTGGCCTGCGCAGCGGCCTGGATCTGCACCCGATCATCGCCTCGCGCGGCTTTGCCCGCTCGCGCGCCATCGCGCCCACACCCAACCTCACCAACACCGCGTTGTTTGCCCGCGACGCGCAGCTCTGCCTGTATTGCGGCCACCAGTTCAGCCGCCCACATCTCACCCGCGACCACGTCATGCCTATTTCCAAGGGCGGACTGGACACTTGGGAAAACGTAGTCAGTGCGTGTTTCCACTGCAATTCGCGCAAAAGCAACCGCACCCCACAGCAGGCCAACATGCCGCTGCTGGCCGTGCCGTACCGGCCCAGCTGGATCGAACACCTGATCCTGTCCAACCGCAACATCCTGGCCGACCAGATGGCCTTCCTGAAGTCGCAATTGCCCAAGAACGCCCTGCGACGCGGCATTTGAGTCGCGCAGTCGCGTTTGCCGGCCCTCAGCCGCCGCGCGCCAAAACCAGCGCCTGCGGACGCCTAACTGAACCACCGCTTCAGATTGATGACAATCGCCGTCATCTACTCCTCACATACGCCGCGCTTTGCTTGCCCCACCCCTCGTTGGCGGCGAAAATGCCGTGTCGCTAGAAACGCAAAGATAATGATCGACTCTGCCTGCTATCCGCGCCTGTCGCGCGTCCAGATTCCCGATGACCTGCGCACGTTCGATGAAGCCGAGCTGGGCGCTATCGCGGGCGAGCTGCGTGCCTACCTGATCGAATCGGTCGGCAAGAGCGGCGGTCACTTTGCTGCCGGGCTTGGCGTGATTGAACTCACCGTCGCCCTGCACTACCTGTTCAACACACCGGTCGATCAACTGGTGTGGGATGTCGGCCACCAGACCTACCCGCACAAGATCCTCACCGGCCGCCGCGACAGCATCCATACGGTCAAGCAGAAGGACGGCGTCGCGCCGTTCCCCAAGCGCGAGGAAAGCGAGTACGACACCTTCGGCGTCGGCCATTCCTCCACCTCCATTTCCGCCGCACTGGGCATGGCCATCGCACGTCAGCGCCAGGGCGACGACCGTAAAGTAGTCGCGGTGATTGGCGACGGGGCGATGACCGCCGGCATGGCATTCGAAGCGCTGGCCCACGCTGGCGGCATGGATGACGAACCGAACGTGCTGGTCGTGCTCAACGACAACAACATGTCCATCTCCGAAGCGGTGGGCGGGCTGACCAAGATGCTTGGCCGCGCCACCGCCAGCCGCACGCTCAATGCGTTGCGCGAAAGCGGCAAGAAAATCCTCGGCGACAAGCACAGCCCGCCGGCACGTTTCGTCAAACGCTGGGAAGAACAATGGAAGGGCATGTTTGTGCCCTCCACTGCCTTCGAGCAGATGGGCTTCCATTACACCGGCCCCATCGACGGCCACGATCTGCCGCTGCTGCTGTCCACGCTCAAGCGCCTGAAAGAGGCCAAGGGTCCACAGCTGCTGCACATCATGACCACCAAGGGCAAAGGCTACGAGCCGGCCGAGGACGACCAGATCGGCTATCACGCCGTCGGCCCGTTCGACCCGAGCAAGGGCCTGCCGACCAAGAGCGCGCCGAAGAAGCCCACCTATACCGACATTTTCGGCGACTGGATCTGCGACGCCGCTGCTGCCGAGCCGCAATTGTTGGGCATCACCCCGGCCATGCGTGAAGGCTCCGGCCTGGTGCGCTTCAGCAAGGAGTACCCGGAGCGCTATTTCGACGTGGCCATCGCCGAGCAACACGCGGTGACCTTGGCCGCCGGCATGGCAACCCAGGGCGCCAAGCCTGTCGTGGCCATCTATTCCACGTTCCTGCAGCGCGCCTATGACCAGTTGGTGCATGACGTGGCCGTGCAGGAGCTGGACGTACTGTTCGCCATCGACCGCGCCGGTGTTGTCGGCCCGGACGGCGCCACGCACGCCGGCAACCTTGACCTGAGCTTCCTGCGCTGTGTGCCGCACATGGTGGTGATGGCGCCGGGCGATGAAGCCGAATGCCGGCAGATGCTCAGCACCGGCCTGCAGTACAACGGCCCGGCGGCAGTGCGCTACCCGCGTGGCACAGGCCCCGGCGCTGCCGTCGGCACGGATCTGTCCACGCTGGAAATCGGCAAGGCACAGCTGCGTCAGCAAGGCAGCCGCATCGCGATTCTCGCCTTCGGCGCAACCCTCACTGCCGCCGAACAGGTCGGTCGCGAGTTGGGCTTGAGCGTGGTCAACATGCGCTTCATCAAGCCGCTGGACAAGGCGATGCTGTTGGAGCTGGCGCGCAGCCACGAAGGCTTTGTTACCGTCGAGGACAACGTGGTTGCAGGCGGCGCCGGCTCGGGTGTCGCCGAGCTGCTCAACGCCGAAGCGGTATTGATGCCGCTGCTGCACCTCGGCCTGCCGGATGGTTTCCAGCACCACGCCAGCCGCGAAGATCTGCTGGCCGAAGCCGGCATCGATGCCGCAGGCATCCGCGAAGCCATCCTCAAACGCTGGCCGAAGTTGAAGGACAATGCTGCGCCACTGAGTGCGGCGAGCTGATCAGGAAAGTTGCCCAGCAGATGATGCATGGCCGGGTGGTTCAAGCCGGCCAATTATTGGAAGCCCCTCTTGCAGGGGCTTTTCTTTGTCTCGAGTTCTTGCAGCCACCCGTCGCGAATGGACGGGACTCCGCTTACTCCCAGCCTTTTCGGCCAGCACGCAGATACGGCAGCACCGATAACAACGCCAGCACAGCCAGCACCAAGCCGATCCACAACGCCGAGCGCAAACCGTAACCGGCAGAGATCGCCATGCCACCCAAGTAAGAACCGCCGCCCAGACCAATATTGATCACCGAGGTGTGCACGGCATTCACCATCGGGCCGGGATGGGCGACGCTGACGATGCGCGCCATCATCGCCGGGTTCATCGGCACGCCGGACAACCCGATCAGGATCACCGCCACAATTGCCACCCATTTGTATTCGGCAAACATCGCCATACCAAACAGCGACACGGTCAGCACACTCAGGCCGACGACCATGATGGCCAGACTGTGGCGGTAGGCCAGACGGCCGGTGATCACATTGCCCACGATGTTGGCCAAGCCATAGATCATCAGAATGACAGGCACCACGGCCATGCTGAAACCTGTCACGTCCACCAGCACCGGCACGAAGTAACTGAAGGCCGCAAAGCTGGCGCCCAGGATCAAGCAACTGGTGGCGCAGGCTTTCCAATAGGCCTTGTTCCTGAAAGCCTTGAGCTCTTCTTCCATCTTGAGAGTGCCGCCGCCGGCGAGCTTGGGCAACAAACGGATCAAGGCGAACAGGCACACGAGCACCAGCACCGCGACCAGGCCAAACGCGACACGCCACCCCCAGTGTTGATCAACGATGGTCGCCAGTGGAACACCAAACACGTTGGAGACCATGAAGCCACCAATCACCACCGAAGCCGCAAGTGGGCGGTTTTCAGTGGTTACCAACGCCATGCTGGTGGCCAGCGAAAGGCTCAAACAACCCGCACACAGCACGCCGGTAATCAGCCGGATGGCTACCAGCACACGGTAGTCCGAGTTGAACGCGCTAAGCCCCTGCGCGACCACATACAACACCAGCAGCCACAGCAAGGTTGAGCGGTAAGGAACCTTCAACTTGAGGAAGGCATACGTCAGCACCGGGCCGCCCAACATCACGCCAAACGCGTAGTACGAGATCAAGTGGCCAACTTCACCCACCGTGACGCCGAAGGCCTCCGAGAGCGTGGACATCATGCCGGCCACCATCAGCTCGGCCGTGCCCAGGGAAAATATGGCCAAGCCCAGCACATAGACTGAAATCGGCAGACTCTTTGTGGACGACATACTTCTCGACCTTCTCCTGATAATGGAATGAACGTTACAAAAATAGGCAAAAGGCGGCGAACACGATGCCCGCCCCCGATACTCAGAAATTGATCAACAAACCGCTGACGACATCTTCAAGAACCGCCCTGTCCGGGATGTTCCGGCTGAGCACCCGCAAGCCGTAATAGCTGGCGAGGAAGCCCCTGGCCATCTGCAAAGCAGACGCGCGGTCAGCAATCTCGCCGCGCTGCTGGCCTTCGTTGAACACCGCCACCAGCGTTTGTTCCAGCCGCTGCCGATACTCAAGATTCAGCGCGGCAACAGCGTCATCCTTGCTGCCACGCTCCAGCGCGGAGAACAGCACCATCGCATCGCGCTGCCCCGGCTGCGAAAAATCTTCATCCATGCCCCACAGCAACAGGGTGTGCAGCCTCGCCTTCACCGGCCCCGGCTGCGTGAGAATGGCCAGCTGCGCCGCCATCGTCTGTTCGTGGCTGCGCAGCAACGCCTGCTCATACAGCCCCTGCTTGCTGCCAAAGGCGTTGTACAGACTGCCCCGGCCCAAGCCAGTGCCGTCACAGAGATCCTGCGCGGAGGTGCCCGCAAATCCATTGGCACTGAACACCGCCACGGCGGCATCAATGACGTCCTCGTCTTCGAACTGCCTCGGGCGCCCCTGATAGGACGGTTTTTCGGTGCTCATGGCGGGACTGGAGCAGGAACCGAAAGGCCCTGCTCGCTCCATTATGGAATGTGCATTCCACAATTCTAGCATCTCTTGCCGCCAGTCAACAAAACGCGACATATACGCCGTGAAGCTTCGCAAGCCGGTCAGCTTGCGCCGAGGCATACGCCGGCCGCGCATGGGCCGTCACCTGCAGTGCCTCCGTCACAACGCGCCCGCCCCCGGCAACGCGCGCACTTATACAGGGAAAACAGAGGCGCTGACGGCCTCCCAAATCTTGAGCCGATCTAAGGTAGAAAAATCGGCATGTTTGACGGCCTCCCAAATCTTGAGCCGCCCTACGGTAGAGAAATCGGCGTGTTTGGGGTTGTCAGAAATGCCTCGGCGAACTGCGCTGGCGCGGCATTTCCCAGAGACGAATGCGGACGAAAATGATTGTAGTCGGTTCTCCAGTTTTCGATCTTCTGGCGGGCATCGTCAAGGGACAGGAACCAGTGCACATTCAGGCATTCGTCGCGATGAACCATTGAAAGATTCGACGAACGCGTTATCGGTCGGCTTGCCTGGGCGCGAAAAATCGATCGTAACGCCGTGATCGTAAGCCCATTTGTCCAGCACGACACTGATGAATTCAGGCCCATTATCCGCCTGAACCCGACGCGGTGAACCGCGTTCCTGGCGCAGGTGTTCCAGCGTTTCGACAACATCTTCGCCACGCAGGCTCTGCCCCATGACAATGGCTAGGCATTCGCGGCTGAAGTTGTCGACCACGGTCAGCGAGCGGAAACGGCGTCCATCGAAGAGTGCATCGCTGACGATATCCATGCTCCAGCTCTGGTTGGGTGCGGTGAGTAGTGGTCGATCCAATCGGTCCGCAGCGGCCCTGCGTCGGCGCGGTAGCTTTGAGCGCAGATTCAGCCCTGCAAGCTTGTATAGCCGATGCACACGCTTGCGATTGATCGGCCAGCCTTCACGACGCAGCAGGATATGGATGCGCTGGTAGCCGTAACGCACCCGCGTCTGGGCTATCTCCTCGATGCGCCGGGTCAACGGCGCGTCCAGAATTTTGCGCACCGGTTTGTACGCCAGTCCGGAACGTGCCTGGCGCATCACGCCGCAGGCCCGTCGCTGACTGATCCCGTAAGCGCGCTGTAGAAAGCCGATGAGCGTATGCCGCTGCACCGGCCTCAGAGCTTTTTTTGAATGACGTCCTGCAGCATCACCTTGCCCAGGCTCAGATCCGCGACCAACTGCTTGAGTTTGCGGTTTTCCTCTTCCAGTTGCCGCAGCCGACGCAGCTCCGATACGCCCAGGCCGCCGTACTTCTTCTTCCAGTTGTAGAACGTCGCCTCGGAAATTCCCATCTTTCGGCACGTTTCGCCGACCGATGTCCCGCCCTCGGCCTGACGTAGGGCAAACGCAATCTGCTCTTCGGTGAACTTCGACTTCTTCATGGCAAAACCACCTTTCTGCTTGGGGTTAGTTTCGCCGAATTTCTCTACTTTTGAATGGCTCAAAAAGCTGGGAGGTGGTCAGTCAAACGCCGGGAGATGGTCCTGTGCCGAAAAAACGTGGGGATACCTCAGCACCTGAGCAGGTTCTCAGCGGGTCACTACAAGCACTTAATATTCCCAGCTGCAGCGCGGCGATCCAAGGAAGCACTATAGAGATGAGCGAATCTTGGACAGCTTCTTTTGAACCAGTTTATGACGATCAGACCCGACATCAGCTCCTTTCAATAAATCCTCAAGAATGCGCTCACCATCACTCACACGACCATTTTCGACGTACGCTTCAGCCAAGTTTGTCTTCGCATCAAACGATTCAGGAAACATTTCGGAAGCTGCCTCAAGGTACTTTATGTATCTCTCACCATCTCCTTTTTCTTCGTAGACCCAGCTCAGCATTATCAAATCCCACTCATCCAAACCACTCCCCAGAAGCGCCGACTCAACAAAATCGGCCCCAAGCTTTTCCCTGATCATTTGATAATGGTGTTTAAGTCCGGAAACAAGTCCGCAGCAGGCCTCTTCAGACTCCAGATGATCATACATCGCTTTCAGAACAGAAAAATGAGCGGAATCCTGGCCAATAGAATAAACAGAGGTGAATACGATTTCCGCACTATCATTAGCCAAATATGAATAACTAACAACAAACTCCGACCCTCTGCGGGCAACCTTTGCTTTATATTCTACCCCCCCGGCAGTTGTATCAAAGCTTATCGACCTCGAGTCAAAACTGATCGAACGAATAGGCAAAGAGACTTTTCCACTAGGCGTAAAATTGATAATGGATATCTCTTTTACAACAGGATCTATGAAAATCGTCGCCCCCAAACTATATCTAATCCCAGGTGATTTTGCTTGAATAAACAATGGCTTCCATATGCCCAGTCGTTGAGACGGGACAACTTCCTCTGGCCGAAGGTATTTAACATCGCCCATCTCGGCGCCATATGGATTCACCGCTGAAATCGCCTGACTGTACAGATAATTGTCGCCAGCATTGAACTCGAAATATCTATCTGCAGTCTCTCCATTCATGGGCGAACCATAAATCGTCTGCGCAAGAGTCTTAGCAATCAGTCGCGTCCCTCTAATAGTGGGGTGTATCGAATCAGAAAGGACCTCAGACGGATCCCGCTCGATGAATCTATTCAATACGCTTCCGACTGGGCTTATAGTCGCTCCGGAACTACCGGCAGCAGCTCGATAGGCGGCCGTTATATAGGACTCGGAACCTACCTCTCGCCTCCACAGCTCAAAAAGAAACGGCGAGGATCCGTTATCTATGATGATTTGCGTGAAGTACTGAACATCATCGATAAACTCTTGAGGATATACATAGTAAGGCACCCCATTTAACTCCCCCCCCCTTCAGCACCTCCCTACCAGGTTGAAGTATTACAGCGTCCCAGTTCTCCCCGCGAATCAGATCAACAGCGGCGCCATCATTCCTCAAGTCTCTAAGTGACGCGCCATACCTTGCATACGACTGTGTACAAGCTGATCCGCCAGGATAAGCTCTAGCTACATACTCCTGGAATACCTCCGGCAGGTCGTTCTGAAGCGTAAGGCTATTTCCGATAAACAATACTTTTTTGCAATCACCCCTATTCAAACTCGCTGTCGCCGCGCAAATGGAAGGTGCGACACCAAAAAGAATGACGCCACTCAGAAATGCAAGAGTAAATAATCGCCACATAAAAACCCTTATCTAGTGGGATACTTAAGCATCTGCTTGCTTAAACGACCTGAATTACAATCCTATTGGCCCACGAGCCTGTATAGGGGTCGTAACTGCACCTTGCCGGCTTGCTTGTCCGATCTCAGGGCTCATTAGAAGTCGCCAGCCAACCTTCGGAGCAGAAAGCTGCACTGTGCCAAGCCAATCTGTTCGGCGCGCTTCTGCAACTTCTTTTCGGAACAATCCATTGCTCATGCTTCTCTTCTTCAATTCCGTAAGAAAGGCGTCAGCTACACGATTTCGATCAGGCCTGTATCGGCACTTCGGCTTGCAGAGAGCGTTGCCTTAATCTGGCGCATACATCGCCTCATGTCCACCATTGAAATTCATAAAATATTATGGCGGTGACAATCCTGCTCAGACGGCGGCTCCAAGCGGAGCAGCCCCTAAGCGAATCGATGGGAGGAAATAGGTGCTGGATCGACCAGCACAAATCGGCATTTATCAGTGCAGTATCCTGCTTCTAGTAGGCATCTGATCGGCGGTGGCGGGGGCGATGCCCTGCCTCGAACTTGTCAGGGGTTCGACCCTGAGGTATCCCCACATTTTTTCTCGCAAGATCAATCCGTTACCGGCGTAGCCAGCTGGAAACAAGTGCGCGCATGGCGCAGTCTTCAAGGTGACTAAACCAAAAGAGGACTGACGACCATGCGCGCCAGCGAAGTATTGCAGAGGTGCCTTTCCGATGCATTGGGTCCCATGCACGCATTACGCGGGCGGGTTTTACTGCGTGCAGTGGATGCTTTGGCGGCAGGCTGGCGACTGACGCTCATCGACATTGCCCGTCGCTGGCCCGATGCCCAGCGTGTGCGCGGGCCGCTCAAGGCCCTGGATCGGCTGCTGAGTAATCGTCGTCTGCATGCCGAGTGTCAGCCTCTGCAGGTTGCGATGGCGCGATGGCTGCTACGCGGTCCACGCCCGTTGATCGTGATTGACTGGAGTGAATTGAAGACCGACAGATCGTGGTGCCTGCCACGGGCAGGTGTCACCCTCAAGTCCTCATGGCTGATCTCTGTCAGTTTCCAGTTGCCGTACTTGGCCTTGAGGCCACGCTCATAGACTGAGCGGCACATGTCGCGGGTGGAATCAGCCATCTGGTGGCCGCGCAGCCACTTTTCAGCCCACGCCCCGAACGTCTCAGCATCCTTGGTACGCGCTTTGTCGCGCGCCTTCTCCTTGGCCGGCGACTTGCCCGCGGCAACCATCTTCTTGGCTTCGCTCAGCCGCTCACGCGCCTCCGCCAACGTGATACCACCCACACCGTAGCGTCCGAACGTCATCGTCTCCTGACGGCCATTGATCGCGTAGTTGTAGCGAAAGGAGATTGCGCCAGTCGACGTCACAGCCACATAGAGGCCATCACGGTCGACGACCTTGTACAGCTTGTCCTTCGGTTTGAGGTTGCGCAGCTTGGTATCGGTCAACATGACAAGGCTCCAGAGTCCAGAGTGGATGCCATGACCAAAAGTTGCACAAAAACTGCAATTTAATGCATAACAATCAATTGGTTAAATCATTTCGATACCATGCCATCACTGACTGACGACATATGGTATCGAAACAAGCTCATGGCATCAGGACTGGATGCTACCGCCGTCGATTCCATTAGGAAAAATTGCTTGCCGGTGCCGGAACGTGCCAGAGAACACCAAGCGAAAAATCCAAAAGTCCACGTAAAACATCCACTTAGATGCATTTTTCACCTGCAATTGCCAGCAGGCACCAGACGTCAAATCATTCCCACTCGATCGTCGCTGGCGGTTTGCCGGAGATGTCGTAGACCACGCGTGAGACGCCGCGCAGTTCGTTGATGATGCGGTTGGAGACACGGCCGAGGAAGTCGTATGGCAGGTGCGCCCAATGCGCGGTCATGAAGTCGATGGTCTCCACTGCACGCAGTGCGATCACCCACTCATAAGCGCGCGCATCGCCGACCACGCCCACCGACTTCACCGGCAGGAATACCGCAAATGCCTGGCTGGTTTTGTCGTACAGATCCGCTGCGCGCAGTTCTTCAATGAAGATGGCGTCGGCCTTGCCCAGCAGCTCGGCGTACTCGCGCTTCACTTCACCCAGAATGCGCACACCCAGTCCCGGGCCCGGGAACGGGTGGCGGTACACCATGGCGCGCGGCAGGCCGAGTTCTACGCCGAGGCGGCGCACTTCGTCCTTGAACAACTCGCGCAACGGCTCGACCAGCTTGAGCTTCATGTTTTCCGGCAGGCCACCCACATTGTGGTGGCTCTTGATGACGTGTGCCTTGCCGGTTTTGCTGCCGGCCGACTCGATCACGTCCGGGTAGATGGTGCCCTGTGCCAGCCACTTGGCGTTACTGAGCTTGTTGGACTCTTCATCAAAAATATCGACGAACAAGTTGCCGATGATCTTGCGCTTGGCTTCCGGATCGCTGACGCCTTCCAGTGCCTTGAAGTAACGGTCGGCGGCATTCACCCGCACCACTTTGACGCCCATGTTGTCGGCCATCATCTTCATGACCTGGTCGCCTTCCTGGAAGCGCAGCAGGCCGGTGTCGACGAACACGCAGGTCAACTGCGTACCGATGGCCTTGTGCAGCAGCGCTGCCACCACCGACGAATCAACACCGCCGGACAGGCCCAGAATCACTTCATCACTACCCACCTGCTCGCGCACGCGGGCGATCTGGTCGTCGATGATGTTGGCCGCAGTCCACAGCGTGGCGCAGCCGCAGATGTCGGTGACAAAACGCTTGAGCAGCGCCGAGCCCTGCTTGGTGTGGGTGACTTCCGGGTGGAACTGCACGCCGTACCAACGCTTGTCCTCGTTGGCCATCGCGGCCACCGGGATGCGGTCGGTTGCGGCGGTGATGGTGAAGCCCGGCGGCACGTGGGTGACGTGATCGCCATGGCTCATCCACACATCCAAACGCGGCTCGCCGTCGTGGTCGGACAAACCGCCCAGCAGCGCGTCATTGCTCAGCAGCTTCACTTCGGCATGACCGAACTCGCGCTGGTCAGCCGCCTCGGTGCCACCGCCCAACTGCTTGGCCATGGTCTGCAGGCCATAGCAGATGCCCAACAACGGCAGGCCGCTGTCGAACGCTTCCTGCGGTGCGGCCGGCGCACCCGGCAGCGTGGTGGTTTCCGGGCCGCCGGACAGAATGATGCCCTTGGCACCAAACGCGGCGATCTCGGCAGGATCGTGGTCCCACGCCCAGATTTCGCAATACACGCCGAACTCGCGGATACGACGCGCGATCAGCTGCGTGTACTGTGCGCCGAAATCAAGGATGAGGATCTTGTCGTTATGGATGTTGGTCATTGGGCAAGCAATCTGAAGAGTGGGAGCCAGAAACGAATAGGTACATAGCGGCAGGCATATAGAGAAAGAGGAACGGGACACTGGTCCTCGTTCCTCTTTACTCACCCGGCATCAAGCGCGGTAGTTCGGCGGCTCTTTGGTGATCTGCACGTCGTGGACGTGGCTCTCACGTTGGCCGGCGCCGCTGATCTTGACGAACTTGGGCTGGGTGCGCATTTCTTCGATGGTGCCGCAACCCACATAGCCCATGGTCGCACGCAGGCCGCCGATCAGCTGATGGATGATGCCACCCACCTGGCCACGGTACGGCACGCGGCCTTCGATGCCTTCTGGCACCAGCTTGTCGGCGGTAGCGGCGTCCTGGAAGTAGCGATCCTTGGAACCCTTTTCCATCGCGGCCAGCGAGCCCATGCCACGGTAGCTCTTGTACGAGCGGCCCTGGAACAGTTCGCTTTCGCCCGGCGATTCCTCGGTACCGGCCAACAGGCCGCCGATCATCACCGTTGATGCGCCGGCAGCCAGCGCCTTACCGATATCACCGGAGTAACGGATGCCACCGTCGGCGATCAGCGGGATGCGATCCTGCAGCGCCTCAGCCACCAGGTCGATGGCGGTCACCTGCGGCACGCCGACACCGGCAACCACGCGCGTGGTGCAGATCGAGCCCGGGCCGATGCCCACCTTGACCGCATCGGCGCCGCAATCGAGCAACGCAAGGGCCGCTTCGCCGGTGCAGATGTTGCCGCCGATGACCTGCACGTGCGGGAAGTTATTCTTCACCCAACGCACGCGGTCCAGCACGCCCTGCGAATGGCCGTGCGCGGTGTCCACCACCAGCACGTCCACGCCGGCAGCGACCAATGCTTCGACGCGACGGTCGGTGTCGCCACCAACGCCCACCGCAGCGCCCACCAGCAGACGCGTTGCAGCGTCCTTGGCAGCGTTGGGGTTGTCGGTCTTCTTCTGGATGTCCTTGACGGTGATCAGGCCGCGCAGTTCAAACGCGTCGTTCACCACCAGCACCTTTTCGATGCGGTTACGGTGCAGCAGCGACAACACCTCGTCGGACGCGGCGCCTTCCTTGACCGTGATCAGGCGATCTTTCTTGGTCATGATGTGGCGAACCGGGTCGTCCAACTCGGTTTCAAAACGCATGTCGCGGTGCGTGACGATGCCGGCCAGCAGGCCGTCGCTGCCCACCACCGGCACGCCGGAGATGTTGTGCGATTGGGTCAATGCCAGCACGTCACGAATGGTGGTTTCCGGACCGACCGTGATCGGGTCGCGGATGACACCGGACTCGAACTTTTTAACCTTGGCCACTTCGGCAGCCTGCTGCTCGACAGTGAGGTTTTTATGGACGATGCCGATGCCGCCCAGCTGTGCCATCGCAATGGCCAAACGGGCTTCGGTGACGGTATCCATGGCGGCCGAGACAATCGGCAGCCTCAACCGCAGGTCGCGCGTCAGGCGCGTTCCGAGGTCGACGTCCTTGGGCAGGATCGTGGAATGTGCGGGGACGAGAGAAACGTCGTCGTACGTGAGTGCTTCAGCCTGAATGCGCAGCATCGGCATACCCGAGATGTGGGGAAGCGCGACATTTTACCCTTGTTTTGGCGCTGATGTCAGGGGGCAGATGCGACGCAGTGTCGCGCCCATCGAAGAGTGTTCAGCTGCGCACGGCAGCGGCGCCCTCCCCTTGGCTGTCCCAACGGGCACGACGAATGCTCGCCATGCCCGGGGCGCGGCCCGATACTGCTTACAGCGAAGCCTCAGCGGCCTCGATCGTGTTCTGCATCAGCGTCGCTACCGTCATCGGGCCAACACCGCCCGGCACCGGGGTAATCCAGCTGGCACGCTGGGCAGCAGCCTCAAAGCCCACATCGCCCACCAAGCGACCGTCTTCAAGACGATTGATGCCCACGTCGATGACCACGGCACCCGGCTTGACCCATTCGCCCGGAATCAGCTGTGGGATGCCCACCGCCACCACCAGGATGTCGGCGTTGCGCACCGCGCGTTCCAGTTCGGCGCGCGGGGTGAACTTGTGGCAGCTGGTGACCGTACAACCGGCGATCAACAGCTCCAGCCCCATCGGCCGGCCGACATGATTGCTCACGCCCACGATGGTGGCGTTGCGGCCTCGCACCGGTTGGTCGGTGTGGCCCAGCAGCGTGGTGATGCCGCGCGGCGTGCACGGACGCAGGCCGAATTCACGCAGCACCAGGTGGCCGACGTTCTGCGGGTGGAAGCCGTCCACGTCCTTGCGCGGGTCGATGCGCTGGATCAGGCGGTTGGCGTCCGGGATGCCCGGCAGCGGCAGTTGGATCAGGATGCCGTGAATCTTGGGGTCGGCATTGAGCTCGTCAATCAGCTCCAGCAGCTGCGCCTCGCTGGTGCCCGCTGGCAGGTCGTAATCGAACGCTTCGATGCCCACCTTTTCGGCCGCACGGCGCTTGTTGCGCACATAAACAGCCGAAGCAGGATCGCCGCCGACCAGCACCACCGCCAGGCCCGGGCGCGACTTGCCAGAAGCCAGTCGCGCGTCCACGCGCACCTTCAGGTCGTCGAGGAGTTCTTCGGCGATACGGCGGCCATCGAGGATGCGAGAGGTCTGCACGGAGGTGTCGGCTGGGACAGTCATTGGGCGTGGGGCGAATGCGGGGGCCGCTATTGTCCCTGATTACGCAGGCGGCCACATCACGCTGCCATCAAATCGCGCGCACCCGGCTCAGGATGCGCCCGCGTCCGGCTCCGCCCCGACCACCGCATCCGGGTTCAAGGTGCGCGATTCACGCCGCGGCGGAATGAACGGCGTCGGTGTCGGCTTGGGTGCGGGCGGCGTATTGCCATACAACATGCCGACACCGGCCTTGAGCCCACCGCCAGCCATTTCCAGCTCCAGACGCTCGGCGTCGCGGCGACGTATCTCCCGCGCCACCAGGTCCGCCTCATCCTCTTCCGCACCCAACTGCAGCAGCGCGGCGCGGCCGAATTCCACCGCCGACTCGAACGTTTCGCGTATCTGGAAATCGACGCCGGCGTGAATCAGCGCAAGCGAATGCTCGCGGTCATACGAGCGCACCAGCAGCTTTGCCTGCGGGAACTCGTGCACCACCAGCTCGACGATGCGATCGGCCGCAGCGCGGTCGTCCACACATACCGCAATGGCGCGGGCGGTCTCGGCACCTGATGCACGCAACACGTCCAGTCGCGTGCCGTCGCCGTAATAGATCTTGAAGCCGAATTTGGCGGCGCTGCGGATCATCTCGATGTCGTTGTCGATGATGGTCACGTCCACATCGCGGGCCAGCAGCGATTGGCTGGACACCTGTCCAAAGCGGCCAAAGCCGATCACCAGCACGCTGCCACTCAGCCCATCGGCAACTTCCACTCCCTCGGTGGAGGCGGAACCGTCCTTGACCATCCGCCGATACACCAGCATGCACAGCGGCGTCAGCGCCATCGACAACACCACCACCGCGGTGAGGTTGGCGTTGACCTTGGCATCAATCACCCCAGCCGTTGCCGCTGCGGCAAACAACACGAAGGCGAATTCGCCGCCCTGCGCCATCAACACGCCACGATCCAGCGCCTGCCGGTGGTCACTGCCCATCACCCGCGCCACACCATAAATACACAGCGCTTTGGCCAGCATCATCGCCGGCACCAGCAGCGCGATCAGCTTCCAGTTGGCGGCCACTACGGACAGATCCAGCGCCATGCCCACACTGAGGAAAAACAGCCCCAGCAGAATGCCGCGGAACGGCTCGATGTCGGCTTCAATCTGATGACGGAAGGTGGATTCAGACAGCAGCACGCCGGCCAGGAAGGCGCCCATCGCCATCGACAGCCCACCCAACTGCATCAGCAACGCCGCCCCCAACACCACCAGCAACGCGGCAGCGGTCATCACCTCGCGCGCCTTGGATTCGGCCAGGATGCGGAACAACGGGTTGAGCAGATAACGGCCGACCACCACCAGGCCCACAATCGCGCCCGCACCAATGGCGATACTCACCCAGCGCGAGCCCTCCTGCGCGCCCGCATGCACCGGCGCCATCCAGGCCACCAACGCAAGCAACGGCACGATCAGCAGATCTTCAAACAGCAGGATGGAGACGATTTTCTGTCCCGATGGCAGAGCCACATCGCCGCGCTCGGCCAGCAGCTGCATCACCACCGCTGTGGAGGTCAGCACGAAGCCGGACGCGGCAATGAAGGCCACCTGCGGCCGATAGCCGAACAGCATCGCCACGCCGGTCAACACCAGCGCACAGGTGAAGATCTGTGCCGTACCCAGGCCGAAGATTTCGTTGCGCAGGCTCCACAGGTGCGACGGCCGCATTTCCAGGCCGATCACAAACAGGAACATCACCACACCCAACTCGGCCACGTGCAGGATGGCCTGCGGCTCGGAGAACCAGCCAAAGCCGAAGGGCCCAATCGCCAGACCGGCGACGAAGTAGCCCAGCACCGAGCCCAACCCCAGCCGCCTGAACAACGGAACCGCCACCACGGCGGCGCCCAACAGCGCCACCACCTTTACCAGTTCGGTCGAGGATTCCGCTGACATACCTGCACCCTGCTCATTTCAATGTGCGCACGATAAAGCAGAAAGTGTGCAGGCCGGATGCAAGCCGCGCATTCAACCCCCTCCACCGGCAGAACAGATCAGCTCACGCGCCCTGCGAACAGAACGCGGCGTAGTCGATATAGCCCGGGAATGGTCGCTCCGGCGCGCATACCGGGCAAGCAGGGTCGGCAGTGATGCGGGTTTCGCGAAAGCGCATCTGCAGCGCGTCAAAACGCAGCAGCCGCCCGGTCAGTGGCTCACCGATGTCCAGCAACAGCTTCAGCACTTCGGTGGCCTGCATCACGCCGGCCAGTCCCGGCAGCACGCCCAGTACGCCAGCCTCGGAGCAATTGGGCGCGAACTCCGGCGGCGGCGGCTCCGGGAACAGGCAGCGGTAGCACGGCGCCTGGCCACGGTGGCGGCCGGCGTCGAACACGCTCACCTGACCATCAAATCGCTCGATGGCGGCATACACCAGCGGCTTGGCGTGCTTGATGCACGCGTCGTTGAGCAGGTAGCGCAGCGGGAAGTTATCCGAGCCGTCCAGCACCACATCCACGCCGTCCATCAACGCGTCGATGTTGTCCGAGGTTACCCGCTCACGGATGGCCTCCACCTGGATCTGCGGATTCAAGGCCTGCAGCCGCGCGTGCGCTGACGCCACCTTGGCTTGCCCGACGCTGGCCTCGGTGTGGACAATCTGCCGGTGCAGATTGCTTCGCTCCACCACATCGTGATCGACGATGCGCAGATGGCCCACGCCCGCTGCAGCCAGGTAAAAGCCGGCCGGCGCCCCCAGTCCGCCCGCGCCCAGCACCAGCACGCGTGATTGTTGAAGGAGACGCTGCCCGGCCTCACCCACCTGCGGCAATAGCAGATGGCGCGAATAGCGGTCATAGAAATCACGGTCTTCCGCGTTGAGCGCCGGCTGCATCAGGGGCAACCCATCAACGCGCCATGCCACCGTGCCGCCAGCCACCGACGCAACCTGCGTGTAACCGGCCTGCGCCAACACCGCTGCCGCGTCACTCGAACGCTTGCCGCTCTGGCAGATCAGCATGACCTCGCCATCAAGGCAGGGCAGATGACGCGCCGGATCAGCCAACAGGTCGTCCTTGGCAATGCCCAGCGCACCGTCAGCCATGCCGCCCGCGCGCTCATGCGCCTGCCGCACGTCGATCAACATCACGCCATTCTGTTGCCTGGCACGGGCCTGTTCGGGGGTCAGTTCACAGATGCTCATGGCCCGATTATCGGCCAAGCGTGGCGCGCGTGTTGTGCAGCCGGCACTTCAGCTGCAGCGCGCCGGTGAAAGTGAGATGCCTACATCCCCAGCAAGCCTTGGCAAACCGCAGCCGCGCCAACAATTCCGCGAACCATGATTCCGCTGTAGGCCGGCATTCCTGCGCAGGCAAGTCCGCTCTGGCCATTTCGCCGCATCAAGCCAGAGCGGAGACAGCGCCAGAGCGATTTCCGTCTGCGCGGAAATGACGGTGGGGCGTCGCGACCGCAGGCCGCACAGAAAACCACTACCGCCGCCCCCAAAACGCAGAAGGGCGACCTTACGGCCGCCCCTGCGTTATCGCTTACTGCCTTCCACGTGACTACTTCCTGCCCTTCACGTGCTTCATCAAGCGCCGCTTGGCCTTGACCTGCCGCTCGCTCAGCACGTTCTTCTTGCCCTCGTAAGGGTTGGCGCCTTCGCGGAACAGGAACGTCACCGGCGTACCGACCAGCTTGAAGCGCTTGCGGAAGAAGTTTTCCAGGTAGCGCTTGTACGAATCCGGCAGCTCTTTCAGGCGCGTTCCATGGACGATGAACGTCGGTGGATTGGTGCCGCCCGGATGCACATAGCGCAGCTTGGAAACGTGGCCACGGATGCTCGGCGGCGGGTTCGTTTCGTACGCCACTTCCAGCGCCTTGTTGACCTCGCTGGTACTGAACTCATGCGTTGCCGAGTCATGCGCGCGATGCACCGCACGGAACAACTCGCGCAGGCCCGAACCATGCTTGGCCGAGATGCGCACCACTTCAGCCCACGGCACGAAGCTCAGTTTGCGCGACACCAATGCCTCGGCCTGCTCACGCTGGTAGTCGGTTAGACCATCCCACTTGTTGATGGCAATCACCAACGCACGACCGGCATCCAGCACCGCGCCCAGCACGCTCGCGTCCTGGTCGGTCACACCCTCGTTGGCGTCCAGCATCAACACCGCCACCTGGGCCTGCTCGATCGAGCGCAGCGTTTTGACAACGCTGAACTTCTCGACCACTTCTTCCACACGGGCCTTGCGACGCAGGCCGGCCGTGTCAATCAAGCGGTACAGCTGACCATCGCGCTCCATGTCCACCGAAATGGAATCACGGGTGGTACCTGGCACCTCGGAGGCGATCATCCGCTCCTCGCCCAGCACGCGGTTGACCAGCGTCGACTTGCCCACGTTCGGGCGGCCGACAAAGGCAATACGTACTCGCGAAGGATCGTTGTCCAACACCTCGCCGGAACCTTCCTCGGGCAAGCGCTCGATGAGTTCGTCGACAAGGTCATCCAGCCCCTGCCGGTGTGCGGCAGAAACCATCAGCATTTCACTGAAGCCGTAGCGCGCGAACTCCGCACGTACCGCATTCTCATCCGTGCCGTCGATCTTGTTGATCAACAGCAACGTTGGCCGCGCAAGTTTGCGCAGCCAAGACAGGATCTCGTCATCCAGCGCCGACGTGCCATCACGTGCGTCGACCACAAATACGATCAGATCCGCCTCACCGGCGGCGGCTCGGGCTTGGCGCGCAGTGGCACCAGCCAGCCCTTCCTCTTCACCGGCAATGCCGCCGGTATCCACGAGCAGGAAGGGATTGTCCTCGTTCAGACGGCAGACACCGTAGTTGCGATCACGGGTAACCCCGGGCTGGTCATGGACCAGCGCATCGCGCGTACGGGTAAGCGCATTGAAAATCGTGGACTTGCCGACGTTCGGCCGTCCAACCAGGGCGACCAAAGGCAGCATCGCGTTAACTCCTTATTGGGCCAACCGGAATGCGGTCAGTTTCCCATCTACGTTCTGCACCAGCGCAATGCCGTCGGCAACCACCGGCGCGGCCAGGAGGGCGTCACCACCACTCTTCGCACGCGCGGCCAGCTCACCATCGCTCAACCGCAGCCAATGCAGATAACCCTTGTAATCCCCCACCACGGCGTAATCGCCCTGGACAGCGGCACCTGTAACCGAACGACGGGCCAGCGCCTGCTGCGACCACATCGCCGAACCGGACGTCTTGTCCAACCCGTAAACCGTACCCTTGGCATCGGTCACGATCACGTTGCCCGATGTCACCGCAACGCCACCGCTACCGCCATGATCGCGCGACCACAACGGACGACCGGTCGGCCCTTCAATGGCCATCGTCTCGTTCTTGAAGCTGCTCACGTACAGCGTATTACCTTCCAGCACCGGCGCGCCGTCAATATCGGCCATGCGCTCCAGTTCGGTACGGCCTTCCGGCGTACCTACCGACTGTTCCCACAGCGGGCGGCCGTCCTGCATGGCCAGCGCACTGAGGGTACCGTCGTCGTTACCGATGAACAGCACGCCCGGGCCTGCAACCACCGGCGCATTGCCGCGCACGGTCAGAGCAGGCAGTTCCTGCATGTTGAACCAACGCTGCTCGCCGGTGGCGGCATCCAGCGCGGTGGTGCGACCGTCATTGCTACGCACAAACACCAGCCCCTGGGCCACTGCCGGCGCGGCAATCACTTCGCCGGTCACCTTCGACTTCCACTTTTCGGTGCCGTTGCTGGCGTCCAGCGCAATCACCTGACCGTCCAGCGTGCCGATCACGACCAGGCCATCACCCACACCCGGGCCACCGGAAAGACGCAGCTTGGGCTTCTTCTTTTCCTTGGCCGGCTTGTATTCCCACACTTCCTTGCCGGTCTGCAGGTCCAGCGCGTGCACGCCGCCTTCCACTGCCGCCGCATAGACGCGGCCATCAGCCACGATCGGCGCCTGACGCAGGCCAATACGGCCCTCGCCCTTACCGACGTTGGCCGACCAGATCTTGCTGACCTTCACCGTCGCGTCGAACTTCACCAGCTCCGCCGGCTCCAGCGCCTTCTTGGCCTCGGCATCTTTACCTGCGAACCAACCCTTGACCGTCGAGCAGCCGGTCAGCGTCATCGCCACCAACGCCAGGCCTGCAACATGCTTGAGCTTCATCAAATCTTCTCCGCTGCAGGATCGGCCACAGTACCGCCGGCATCCATCAATTTGGTTTCGAGCAGACGGCGCTGCGGCGCGGCCACATCGAGCTTGGCCAGCGCCTGCGTATACAGTTCACGTGCCTCGTCGCGCTTGTTCTGCGCAATCAGGGCATCACCGCGGATCTCCAGGCTGGCACTGTCATCGGCGGTACCGATCAACTTGGCCGCTTCATCCGCTTTGCCGGTTTCAATCAGCAGACGCGCCACACGCTGGTCGATCAGCGCCTTGAACTCGCCTTCGGCCTTCAGCGCGCGCAACGTCTTGATGGCGTCGTCGTACTTGCCAGCCTCGACCTGGGCCTTGGCCAACTCCAACGACGCCAGGTCGGCGTAGATGCCGGCCTTGCCGCTTTCCAGTGCAGCTACTTCTTTGGCGGCTTCATCCAGATTTTTGGACTGCAGGCTGCGCGACACCGCTTCATAGCGGACATTGGCTTCCGCCAACTTGCCTACCTGCTCCTTCTGCCACCACTGCCAGCCGGCAATGGCGCCAACGCCAAGAATTACGCCACTGAGGATTCCGGCGCCATTTTTGCGCAGCCAAGCGCGGACGCGTTCACTTTGTTCGTGCTCGTCGAGCAGGTCGTCAATCGCCATGCGTACTCTCGCCCACCCTGCCGGGGAGCCTTGTTGTATTGATCAACGCCTTGTTTCAGTGCGAAACCGGCGCCACGAAGCCGTCAGAGGATACCGTAAAGCGGGCCACATTACCGCGCTTGTACGGCGCCAGATCGACGTTACCGGAGGCCTGCCGAACCTCCACATCCGCCGCATTACCCAGCACCATGCGGCCGACCTGGCCCGCACTGAAGCTGCGCGACTCGCCCGCACGGACCAAGGCCTTTTCGACCGTTGAACCGTCCGGCGCGGAAATTTCCACCCAGCTGTCCCCATTGAAACGCAGCGTCAGCGCGGCTGCCGGCGCGGCGACCGCAGGCCGTGCCATCGGCGCCATGGAGGCGATGTAGGGATCGTTCTGCTGCGCAGCCACCGGCTTGGCGGCCGCAGTTGACGGCGAAGCACCTGCACCGGAAACCGCACTCTCCGCAGGCGGCACCACATCCAGCGAGGCCGTACTCGGCGGCGCCTTGCTGGAATTACCGCTGATCACGTACCACATGGGCACGACCAACACGGCGGTAATCACCACGTACATCGCGCGGCGGCCCAGGCTTTCGGCCATGCGCCGGATCGGCGGGGTATGGGTATGGCTGACCAGGGTGGCCGGCACGATCGGCTCAATCTGCGCCTGCTGCAACAGGCCCTGTAGATCAACCTTGAGCAGGCGGGCATAGCTGCGTAGCTGGCCGCGCACGAACACCGGCGCACCGAGACGATCCCAGCGCTCTGCTTCCAGCGAGCCCACCACCTGAATGGGCATACGCAACTGACTGGCGACCTCTTCCAGCGACAAACCCGCAGCTTCACGGGCTTTTCGGAGCTGTTCGCCACAGCCCACCACACCTTCTAGAGCGTTCACACCCGGATCATTGATCACAATGCATCAGCCTTGGGGATTCGAGGCCGCGCTCGAGGGAAACTCCTCGCGCAACCGCTGTTGGAACCGACCGGCAGCAATCCTGTCGCCCAGCCGCTCTTCTACCTGAATGGCAAGTTGTAACACGGAAACCGTTGCTGGCGCAGCCGCAAGACGACGCTGGTAGAAGGCCCGCGCCTCAAAATACCGGCCCTGTGCCACTTCGCTGCGCGCCATCGACTCCAGTGCAAAGGGGTTATCCGGGGACAGTGCCAGGGCTTGGCGCAGGTCCACTTCGGCCCGCTCATTCTGGCCCGCATCCAATGCACAGCCCCCCGCATTGGCCAGCGCCGCCGCACGTGAGTCGTATTCGGGATCGGCCAGCGCGCGGTCAAACCAGACCAGGGCTTCAGCCGGGTGGCCGTTGCTGCACAGCCACGTGCCGTAGTTGTTGAGCACGTCGCCGCGCAGGGGGGCCAGTTCCGCAGCCTTGCGATACGCCTCACCGGCCGCAACCGTCTGGCCACGGCGGCTTTCAACAACCGCCAGCGCGGTAAAGGCATCCGGCCCCTTCGGGTCGAGCTTCTGCGCGGCGCGGGCAAACTTGGCGGCCTCATCCAGCTCACCGCGGTTGAAGCGGTCACCAACCACGCTCATCAACTCGTCGTATTTCATGCGCTTGCGCGCACTTCGGTCATCGCGAACGTCGTATTCCGGCGCTGCCCAGTAATCGCCCTTGATCTTTCCGATCTTCATGCCGCCACCGCTCCCGCAACCGGCAAGCAGCAGCGAGGCAATCAACAGCACGAGCAGACGGTCAGGCAAGCGCATCTCCAGCATCCAGTGACCGAAGGGTCTTGTTGAACTCCGCCTGGCGCCGCGTGCGGTCCATCACCTGCCCCTTGAGCTGGCCGCAGGCCGCGTCAATGTCGTCGCCACGGGTGCGCCGCACCATCGTCAGAACCTGCGAGTCGAGCAGTATCTTCTGGAAAGCGCGGATCTGCTCCTCGTCCGAGCGCTCATAGCGCGTGCCCGGGAAAGGGTTGAACGGAATCAGATTGACCTTGCCCGAATCCTTGGCCTGCACCGCGTTGTCGAACTGGCGCATCAACCGCGCGAGCTGGCGCGCATGTTCGGGCTGGTCGTTGATGCCCTTCATCAGGGTGTATTCGAAGGTCACCGAATCGCGCTTCTTGTTGCCACGCAGGTAGCGCGCACAGGACGCCATCAATTCAGCGATCGGGTATTTTTTGTTGAGCGGCACCAGTGTTTCGCGCAGCTCATCGTTTGGCGCATGCAGCGACACGGCCAGCGACACATCACTTTCCACCGAGAGGCGGTCGATCTGCGGCACCAGGCCGGAGGTGGACAACGTCACGCGCTTGTTGGCCAGCCCGTAGCCCAGGTCGTCGCGCATGATGCTCATCGCACGGATGACGTTGTCGAAATTCATCAACGGCTCGCCCATGCCCATCATCACCACGTTGGTGAGGCGGCGCATCTGGTGCGGCACGTTACCCAGGTGACGCGCGGCAACCCACACCTGGCCGATGATTTCAGCGGTGGACAGGTTGCGGTTGAAGCCCTGGGTGGCCGTTGAACAGAAGGTGCAGTTCAACGCGCAGCCAACCTGCGAGGACACGCACAGCGTGCCGCGGGTCTTATCCGGGATATACACGGTTTCGATGGCGTTCTTGCCATCCACGCCCATTGCCAGCAACCACTTGTGGGTGCCGTCGATGGAGGGTTTGTCGAACACGATGTTGGGGACGACGACCTCGGCTTGCGCATGCAGTTTGGCACGCAGCGCTTTGCCGAGGTCCGTCATCTGGTCGAAATCAGTGACGTAGCGATGGTGAATCCACTTCATCACTTGATGGGCACGGAACTTCTGTTCGCCGAGGGTTTCGACAAAGAATTTTTCCAGGCCCGCGCGATCAAGGTCGAGCAGGTTCTGCTTGCCAGCCGTGGGCGCCGTTTTCGGCAGCGGCTGGATGGCGGGTGTCTGTACGACCTCGTTCACGGCTTCAACCTCTTTTTACTTGCTACTTAGCGCGAAACCACTTCGGTGGCGGCGAAGAAGTAAGCCACTTCATTGGCTGCATTCTCGACCGAATCCGAACCGTGGGCGGCGTTGGCGTCGATGGAATCGGCGAAATCAGCGCGAATGGTGCCCGGTGCTGCGTCCTTCGGGTTGGTGGCGCCCAGCAGGTCGCGGTGTGCCAGCACGGCGTTCTCGCCTTCCAGCGCCTGGATCATCACCGGGCCGGAGATCATGAACTCGACCAGTGCGTTGAAGAACGGACGCTCGCGGTGCACGGCGTAGAAGCCTTCAGCTTCACGACGCGACAGCTGCTTGTACTTGGCGGCCACAACCTTCAGGCCAGCCTTTTCGAAGCGGGCGTAGATTTCGCCGATCACGTTCTTGGCAACGGCGTCAGGCTTGATGATGGAAAGAGTGCGCTCGAGCGCCATGGAATTCTCCGGAGTTAGGGCCGGTTGGCCCGAGGGTATATGAAAAAACCCGCGTGCGGACGCGGGCTTAGCCTGAATTGCGGTGGCTAATTCTACCGGGTGCTCTGCGCCTTTGCACAGCGGCACATGAATGATGCTGCATAGCAACATGACCAGAGGCCACAGCCGGGCGTAGGATCCAAACAATCGTTTGATTGATTTTGTGACCATGGCCAAATCCGCCAGCTTCTCCACCAAGGACCGCATTCTCGGCGCAGCCGAGGAATTGTTTGCCCAACATGGCTTTGCTGGCACCTCGTTGCGGCAGGTGACCAGTCATGCGGACGTCAACATTGCCGCGGTCAACTACCACTTCGGCTCCAAGGACAACCTGGTCAATGAAGTGTTCCGCCGCCGCATGGACGAAATGACCAGCGCGCGCCTGAGCCAGCTGGAACAGGCCCGCAGCACCAACCCGGGGGACCTGCGCGCTGTATTGGCTGCCTTCGTCGAGCCGGCCTTGGCCATGGCCCAGGACCGCCAGAGCGGCGGCGCCTTTGTGCGCGTCATCGCCCGTGCCTACGCCGAAAAGAACGACAACCTGCGCAAGTTCCTGTCCGACCATTACGGCCATGTGCTGCGTGATTTCGGCAAAGCCATCGGCGCCTGCGTGCCGGGGCTGAGCAAGGAAGACCTGTACTGGCGCCTGGACTTCCTGGCCGGCGCGCTCACTTACGCCATGGCCGATTTCGGGCTGATCAAGCGCCCGCACAACATCAGCGAGGCCGCACACCGCAGCAAGGCCGCGCAGGAACTGATCCATTTCGCCGAAGCAGGCTTCCGTGCCAGTGCACGTACGCCAACTCCCCTCCCCTGATCCACCCGTCATCGCAGACCAAAGGTTTATCGATATGTCCAATTCCCTGCTTGTCCGCCGCGCCGCCGTCCTTGGCGCAGGCGTCATGGGTGCGCAGATCGCCGCCCACCTGACCAATGCCGGCGTCAACACCGTCCTGTTCGACCTTGCCGCCAAGGAAGGTCCAGCCGATGGCATCGTGCTCAAGGCCATCGCCAACCTGGGCAAACTGAGCCCGGCCCCGCTGGCCAGCAAGTCGCTGGCCGAGGCCATCACCCCGGCCAATTACGACTCCGGCCTGGAACAGCTGCGCGACTGCGACCTGATCATCGAAGCCATCGCTGAACGGATGGATTGGAAGCAGGATCTGTACAAGAAGATCGCGCCGTTCGTGAACGAACACGCGGTGCTGGCCTCCAACACGTCCGGCCTGGGCATCAACAAGCTGGCCGATGTGCTGCCGGAAGAGCTGCGCCACCGCTTCAGCGGCGTGCATTTCTTCAACCCGCCGCGCTACATGCACCTGGCCGAGCTGATCCCGGCCAAGACCACCGACAAGGCCGTGCTGGAAGGCCTGGAAACCTTCCTCACCACCAACCTCGGCAAGGGCGTGGTGTACGCCAAGGACACCCCGAACTTCATCGGCAACCGCATCGGCGTGTTCTCGATCCTGTCCACCATCCACCACACCCAGCAGTTTGGCCTGGGCTTCGACGAAGTGGACGGCCTGACCGGCCCGCTGGTCGGCCGCCCCAAGTCGGCCACCTACCGCACCTCCGACGTGGTTGGCCTGGACACCATGGCGCACGTCATCAAGACCATGGGCGACACCCTGCCTGACGACCCGTGGCACAAGTATTTCAACGCGCCGGCATGGCTGGGCGCGCTGATCAGCAAGGGTGCACTGGGCCAGAAGACCGGCGCTGGCATCTTCCGCAAAGTGGGCAAGGACATCCTGGTCGTCGACCTTGAAAAGCAGGACTACCGTCCGGCTGATCGCGTGGCCGCGCCGGAAGTGGTCGAGATCCTGAAGATCAAAAACCCCGCCGAGAAGTTCGCCAAGCTGCGCGAAAGCCAGCACCCGCATGCGCAGTTCCTGTGGGCCACCTTCCGCGACCTGTTCCATTACAGCGCCTACCACCTGGCCGATATCGCCGAAACCGCGCGCGACGTGGACCTGGCCATCCGCTGGGGCTATGGCTGGTCGCTGGGCCCGTTCGAGACCTGGCAGGCTGCCGGCTGGAAGCAGGTGGCGCAGTGGATTGCCGAGGACATCGCCGCCGGCAAGAGCATGAGCAATGCGACGTTGCCGGCGTGGGTGCTGGACGGCCGCGATGGCGTGCATGCCGCTGAAGGCAGCTACAGCCCGTCGCAGAATGCACTGGTGCCACGCTCGTCGCTGCCGGTGTACCAGCGCCAGCGCTTCCCGGATGCACTGCTGGGCGAAAAGTTCGCGCAGGGCGAAACCGTGTTCGAGAACGACGGCATCCGCCTGTGGACCGACGGCGACGGCATCGGCGTCATCAGTTTCAAGACCAAGATGAACACCGTGTCCGACCAGGTATTGGACGGCATCCAGCACGCCATCGGCCTGTCGGAAAAGCAGTTCAAGGGCGTGGTGATCTGGCAGAACAAGGAGCCCTTCTCTGCCGGCGCGGATTTGTCCGGCGCGCTCAGCGCGTTGCAGGCCGGCAAGTTCGCTGAGTTCGAGGCGATGGTCGCCAACTTCCAGCGCACCAGCCAGCGCATCAAGTACGCCACCGTGCCGGTCGTCACCGCCGTGCGCGGCTTGGCCTTGGGCGGCGGTTGTGAGTTCCAGATGCACGCGGCCAAGTCGGTCGCCGCGCTGGAAAGCTACATCGGTCTGGTCGAGGCCGGCGTCGGCCTGCTGCCGGCCGGTGGTGGCCTGAAGGAAATCGCCGTGCGCGCCTCGCAGGCCGCAGGCCCGGACGGCGATGTGTTTGCCGAACTGAAGAAGACCTTTGAAACCGTCGCCATGGCCAAGGTGTCCAACTCTGCGGTCAACGCCAAGGAACTGGGCCTGATGCGTGGCACCGACAAGGTCGTGTTCAACAGCTTCGAGCTCCTGCACATCGCCAAGGCCGAAGTCACCGCACTGGCCGAAGGCGGCTACCGTCCGCCGATGCCCGCACGCCGCATCCGCGTGGCCGGCGATGTCGGCATCGCTACCTTCAAGATGATGTTGGTCAACATGTTGGAAGGCCGTTTCATCAGCCCATACGACTACGAAATCGCCGAGCGCATCGCCACCGTGCTGTGCGGCGGCAAGGTCGACCGCAACACGCTGGTCGATGAAGAGTGGCTGCTCACCTTGGAGCGCAAGCACTTCGTCGAACTGGCACAACAGGAAAAGACCCAGGCCCGCATCGCGCACATGCTCAAGACCGGCAAGCCGCTGCGGAACTGAGTGAGCGTGCTTCCAGGGCGATGCCAACGCGTCGCCCTTGCCCGCCCTCACGCTCACACCTATTGAAGAGATCAGTGCAATGACCAAGCAAATCCAGGACGCCTACATCGTCGCCGCCACCCGCACCCCGGTTGGCAAGGCACCCAAAGGCATGTTCCGCAACACCCGCCCGGACGACATGCTCGCCCACGTGCTCCGCTCCGTCGTCGCGCAGGCGCCGGGCGTGGACGTCAACCGCATCGACGACGCCATCATCGGCTGCGCCATGCCCGAAGCCGAGCAAGGCATGAACGTGGCGCGCATCGGCGTGCTGCTGGCCGGCCTGCCCAACACCATCGCCGCGCAGACGGTGAACCGCTTCTGCTCGTCCGGCCTGCAGGCCGTGGCGATGGCCGCTGACCAGATCCGTCTGGGCAACAGCGACCTGATGCTAGCGGGCGGCACCGAGTCGATGTCGATGGTGCCGATGATGGGCAACAAGATCGCCATGGCGCCGAGCGTGTTCGACAACGACCACACCGCCATCGCCTATGGCATGGGCATCACCGCCGAAAAGGTCGCTGAAGAATGGAAGGTCTCGCGCGAAGACCAGGACGCCTTCGCCCTGGCCTCGCACCAGAAGGCAATCGCTGCCATCCAGAACGGCGAGTTCAAGGACGAAATCAGCCCTTACGACATCGTCTCGCACCTGCCCGACCTGGCCGATGGCAAGCGCATCATCACCCGCAACAAGCTGGCTGATACCGACGAAGGCCCGCGCCTGGATTCGTCCGCTGAAGGCTTGGCCAAGCTGCGCCCGGTGTTCCGCAACGGCCAGTTCGGCGGCTCGGTTACCGCCGGCAATTCCTCGCAGATGAGCGATGGCGCCGGCGCAGTGCTGCTGGCTTCGGAACAGGCCATCAAAGACTACGGCCTCACCCCGCTGGCCCGCTTCGTCAGCTTCTCCGTTGCCGGCGTGCGGCCGGAAGTGATGGGCATCGGCCCAATCGCCGCAATCCCCAAGGCGCTCAAGCAGGCCGGCCTGAGCCAGGACCAGCTGGACTGGATCGAGCTGAACGAAGCCTTCGCCGCACAATCGCTGGCGGTCATCCGTGACTGCGGCCTGGACCCGAGCAAGGTCAATCCGTTGGGCGGCGCCATCGCCCTGGGCCACCCGCTGGGCGCCACCGGCGCAATCCGTACCGCCACCATCCTGCATGGCCTGCGTCGTCGCCAGCAGAAGTACGGCATGGTCACCATGTGCATCGGTACGGGCATGGGCGCAGCAGGCATCTTCGAATCGCTGTAATCGCTCGGCCGTAGCGCAAACCAGAAGGGCAGCCTCAGGGCTGCCCTTTTCATTTCGGATTGAGTGCGCCGTCTGTGCTGCACGATAGACAGACAGCACAACCGTTCGATAGCGGGCATTGCGCCCATGCCCTAGCGGCGGCCACAGATGAAGACCGCAGTGAATGCCCTTCCCCGCGCACCTGAAACGCACGCGACGGGCAACACCTCTCCACCGCACAACACCAAGAGCGGCTCCACGCGCATCTCAAACAGAAAAGCCGCGGGCGCGAACAGGGGCAAACACGCCCGCTCGAAAGAACTTCCTAGTGCGCGCCATCAACCAGCGCATGACGGCTCGCCAATGCGGCGCCTCAATGCCCGTGTCATCCACGCCCTACGCTGCCGCCCGTAATGAACAGAGCGAAAGTGGATGCGGAACAAGCGGGCTCGCCAATCGACAAGCCTCGCAACAGATCCATACCGCCGAAACCTTCACTCGCCGGTAGCGGAAAAAGAAAAAAGCCCCGGTTTCCCGGAGCTTTTTATGAAATGGCGTCCCCACGGGGATTCGAACCCCGGTCGCCACCGTGAAAGGGTGATGTCCTAGGCCTCTAGACGATGGGGACGCGTATTCTTCAAATCTCAAGTTGTGATTCGGATGGCCTAATATCCGAATTTGGTGGAGCCAAGCGGGATCGAACCGCTGACCTCCTGCATGCCATGCAGGCGCTCTCCCAGCTGAGCTATGGCCCCACGTCTTGTTGCTAGCCCGCCATTATGGCGGGGTTTTGTTGGAAATGGAAGCTTTTTCTTCCGTGACACTTGGCAAGCTGTGTCGTCCAACAAAGCTCCAAACTCTGGAGCCTGATACATTAGATGAATGGCGTCCCCACGGGGATTCGAACCCCGGTCGCCACCGTGAAAGGGTGATGTCCTAGGCCTCTAGACGATGGGGACGCGTAACTCATCAATTTTTTCGACAATCCAGACGGCCTAATGTCCGGATTTGGTGGAGCCAAGCGGGATCGAACCGCTGACCTCCTGCATGCCATGCAGGCGCTCTCCCAGCTGAGCTATGGCCCCGACGTTGCCGAGAACGAAATAATAGCGGGCCTTTTTTAGGCCCGCAAGACATTTGTGAAATTTTTTCTTCACATCGTGCTGCGCACTGCGTGCCATGACGTCAAGACAAACGCTCAAACGCGCGCGGTGGAACCCCTACGACACGACATGTTGAACCCTCGATGCCTGTGAACATCGCACACGACAAGGTAATGCACTCCCTGTGCGTACAAGGCCATTGCGATGCGTGGCGTCACCGGTTTCATCATCGCCTGCCTGCTTGTCCACCTCTTCATCGAAGCGGCGCTTGCCCAGCAGGTCTTCAAGTGCAGCGTCGATAGCGGTGTGTCCTACCAATCCCTGCCCTGCGACGGCGCCACGCTGCGAAGCTGGGATGCCACACCCCGCGCGATTGATTCCGCTACGCAGGCACGCATCGAATCATCGCGCAGCACGTCACCGCCAAAACGGCAGTCACGCGGACGCTATCGCTCCAGTCGCTCGGCAAGGACCGTAACCGTCACGCCTTGCGAGCGCGCCAAAAGAGGCCGCGCGGATGCCTACACAAAGGCCGGCCTGCACCGCGACTTCGCGCTATCCAGCCGCTGGGACAACCGCGTGCACGACGCCTGCCGCTGAAAAACCTCCCAAAGCGCAGACAAACGGGACGCCGCAAACCCGCAACCCATCGGCCATCACGCCGACTGGATAGAATCGCGCTTGTCGCCCATGCGCCCTCTTGCCATGCCTAACCGCCCTGCCCATCAGTTGCGCTACTCCTTGCGTGCCATGTGCCTTCTGGGCGCCTTGATCATTGGCATCGGGCCGGCAATGGCATCTACGCCCGTCGCCGCACCGAGGGCAACGACGACGCCACGACTGGAAGGCCCCCAACAGGCGCTACTGGATGCCGCGCTGGGCCGGTTGGCACCGCAGCGCCAAGGCGTGACCGACATGTATGTGCTCGGCGTCGCTGGTGACAGTGACGAAGATGTCTTCCGCAACGAGGTCGTGTATCTGCAGCAGCTGTCATCACAACGCTGGGATGCCGCAGGGCGAATGATCAGCCTGATCAACCATCCGCAGACGCGCACTGGCACCAACGCCGTGCCGATGGCTACTTACCAGAGCCTGGACTACACACTGGATGCGCTCGGCGAAAGACTCGACCCCCAGGAGGACGTGCTGTTTCTCTACCTCAGCAGTCACGGCTTGCGCGACAACAGCTTCTATCTGCACACCGACCGGAACGAAGAGGAACTGCTGACGCCGGCGGACCTGGCGCAGATGCTGGATGAGGCGAAGATCGGCAATGCGGTGATTGTGGTTTCCGCCTGTTATTCGGGCGGCTTTGTGCCGGCGCTGCAAGCCCCCAATCGCATGATCATCACCGCCGCACGCAAGGACCGCCCGTCCTTTGGTTGCGGCAACACCGACAGCGCCACGTGGTCCGGACGCGCCTTTCTGGTGGAGGCGTTGAATGCGACCAACGACTTCACTGCGGCGTACTCACAGACAAAGATGACAGTAAGGCGGCGCGAGAAGGAAGAGCGTGAGCAGCCATCGGAACCGCAATTCCGGGCCGGGCAAGCGATCACCGAGATCTTGGCAAAATGGCGCGAAAGCCTGCCTACAACGCCGGCCGTACCCTACCCGTTCGTGCATCAGCTGCGACCCGCGCTGCCCACTGGCAGAGAAAAGACCGCAGCAGGACAGATCAACCGGAAAGCACTTTGATTTCGCCTCCGGCGGCTCACACAGCTTGAACTCTGCATGGTTCAACCAAGACCGAGCCGACGCTCGGCCTGACTCGCTATCCGCCGAACGCAACACCCACCGTCATCATCAAGGCGTCGCCGACTGTAGGCGGTAGCGCGTGTGGCTGCTGTACTGTTTGCCGCCCAAGGTCGTGCGTACTTCGACGGTGTGTTCGCCCTCGGCCAGCTTGGTCGGCAACGCAGCGCGCCACAGGTGCGAGGATGGCACTGCTTCGGGGGAGCGGTCGTAGCCGCGCAGGCCATCGGCCAGGTCGTCTGCGATGTTCTGCACCAACAGGCGGGGGTCGGGCTGCTTGACCTGTTTCATCGGCTGCCACTGCCCACCATCCACCCGAAATTCCACTGGCAGGCCGTCGTAGCCCATGAACACGTTCGCATACACACCCCACGCCGGGTACGCGCCCTGCCGCAGCACGTTGGGCGCATGCAACGCGATCTGCACATCCTCCGGTGCGCGCGCAACGCGATATTCGACGCTGTAACGGCCCTGCGGCTGCACGTTGAGCAGGCCGTAACCATTTGGGGTGCCATCGGCCATGGTGGTGTCCGGGATGCCCTGCGCATCCTTCACGCCCGACCAGAACGCACCACAGGCGGCACCTACGTTGTACTCATGCAGTGGCCGCGCACCGGCCCAGCCCTGCTCCGCTGACCAGAACACCTGGCTCTGGTTGTGGGTGTGCCCGCTGAGAATCAACGGATGCTCCACTTTCGCCAGCAACGCAAACAGACGCGCGCGATCTTCAGCGCGATAAACGTGGTCGAACAATGGAATGTGGAAGCCCAGCACCACCAGTTTGTCCTTGGCGATGGTCGGCAGATAACGCTCCAGGAACGCGAACTGATCCTCCCGAAGGCCGCCGACATATGCCGGCTTCTGCCCCGGCTGGGCGATGATGTCGTCCATGCCGATGAACACCATCGACGGTTCTTCCCAGGCGTAGGTATCCGGGCCGAAGTGCCGGTGATAGCTGGCCAGTGAGGTCGAATCAGTCTGCGCGCCCATGTCCATGTCGTGATTGCCCGGCACATGCAGCCACGGCACGCCCAGCGACGTCACCGCTTTGGTCAAGGCGGGATACAGCGACGGATCGTCATTGGTGATATCGCCAAGCGTCATTCCCAACCGCGCCTGATGCTTGCCGCGCAACGGCGCGATGATGTCCCGCTCGAAGTAACTCACGTCCAGCGCGCTGCCGGTCTGGCTGTCGGCCATCACCAAACTCTGGAAGCTGGCCGGTGCATCCGGTTGAGGCACCAGCGCAAACGGTCGGCATTGCGCTGCGTCACCTTCGCCCACCGCAGCACGCCAGATGTCGGGCAGCCCGTCGGGGCGCGATCCAGCGCGATAACCTGCAGGCTTGATGATGAAAATATTGGGCTGCGCCGAGCTGGGCAATTGATAGCGGCCATCGCTGCCGGTGATGACGATGTGCTCGCCATCAGACACCTTGATGCCCGCCAGCGGCGCTTCGCCTGCGTCGTGCACACCGTTACCGTTGGTGTCGTTGAACACCGCACCTTCAAGACAGGAGGCCGCAACCACGAATGGGGTGCAGGCCAACAGCAGGCCAGTCAGCAGGGTTTTACGCATGAACGTCTCAGCGGGCGGTGGACAGGCGTCCATTATCGCCCTGCCATGCGACAGATGCGTGGCGGCTGCTTTGCCGGGCTTGGTGGGCCACGGTTGCCTCTTTGATTAGTCGCCGAAGGCAGCCTGCCCTCACCCCTCCCCCGTAAAACGGGCGAGAGGCTTCAAGAGCAGCATCAAACTCCATCCGATGGGTGCTCACAGGGCTCTAGAGTACCCGCCTCGCTCAACTGGCCGTTTTTTCTGCGGCTTTTGCATGACGCTCTTCCAGTACAGCCACGGCCGCATCCAGCGACAGTCCACGTGAACGCAGCAGCACGATCAAGTGGAACAACAGATCGGCTGATTCGCCAAGCAGGTCTTCGTCACGCTGCACGACACCGGCAAGTGCGGTCTCTACGCCTTCCTCGCCCACTTTCTGTGCGATGTACCGCGGGCCCTGCTCAAACAGCTTGGTGGTGTAGCTGTTGAGCGGACGATCATGCTCGCGTTGCTTGATCAGTGCATCCAGCGCACCCAGAAAGTTTCCGGGCGCGGTACTGAAGCAGCTCGCGCTGCCGGTGTGACACGTGGGGCCATGCGGGATTGCGCTGATCAACACGGTGTCGGCATCGCAATCAACGCGGATATCCACCACATCCAAATGATTGCCGGAGGTTTCGCCCTTGGTCCAAAGCCGCTTTTTGGTGCGGCTGAAGAAGGTGATCTTGCCGCTGTCGCGGGTTTTTTCCAGTGCATCGCGGTCCATGTAGCCAAGCATCAGCACGCGCAATGTGGTGGCATCCTGCACGATGACCGGCATCAGCCCATCCACCTTGGCCCAGTCCAACGTGGCTGGGTCAAGCGCTTTGAATTCAGTAGACATCCCTTACCTCGATCTGTTGTTCGCGCAGGAACTGTTTGAGTTCCGGAATGACGATGGCGCCCGAATGGAACACACTGGCCGCCAATGCCCCGTCAACGTCAGCCTGTTCGAATACATCGGCGAAATGCTGTGGCGCGCCCGCGCCGCCAGAGGCGATCAACGGAACCGTGCACAGCGCCCGGGCATGGCGCAACTGAGCAATATCGTACCCCTTGCGAACACCATCGCTGTCCATGCAATTCAGCACAATTTCACCTGCGCCGCGATGCTGGGCTTCACGCAGCCAGTCCAGCGTCAATCGCGCCTCGGCACGTGTTTTGGCGGGATCGCCGGTGTACGAACGTACCCGCCACTGCCCATCGGGCTCACGGATGGAGTCGATGCCCACCACCACGCACTGCTGCCCGAATGCGTCAGCCAGCTCACCAATCAACGCTGGCCGTTCCAGCGCTGGGGTGTTGATCGAAATCTTGTCAGCGCCGGCGTTGAGTACAGCGCGTGCGGTTTGAACATCGCGAATGCCGCCCGCTACGCAGAACGGAATATCGATCAGGCGCGCCACGCGCTCGATCCACTCACGATCAACCGAGCGGCCTTCTGGACTGGCTGAGATGTCGTAAAACACCAGCTCGTCGGCACCTTCGTCGCGATAACGCAACGCCAACTCGCTGATGTCGCCCATGTCCACGTGATCACGAAACCTGACGCCCTTGACCACGCGGCCATCGCGCACATCCAGACAGGGAATGATGCGGCGGCTCAACATGCCAATGCCTCGTCAAGCTTCAGGTGGCCTTCCAACAGCGCCTTCCCCAACACTGCCCCACCACAACCGGCGGCTTTTGATGCCTGAATATCCGCCACATCACGCACGCCGCCAGAGGCCTGCACGGACACACCCGGTAACAACCGCGAAAGATGCGCGTAGAGCTCGACATTGGGGCCAGACATCATGCCGTCGCGGGAGATATCCGTGCACAGCAGGTGCTTCATGCCGGCCTGCGCGTAGCGAGTGGCGAGTTCGTCCAGCGTGACGTCGGCCGTTTCCGTCCAACCGTGCACCGGCAGACGCCATACGCCGTCTTCACCTTGACGGGTATCGAGCGCGATGGTCAGGTGGTCGGCGCCGAACTCCTGCAACCAGGCTTCCACACGGTCCGGTTCGCGCACCGCCAACGAGCCGATCACCACGCGGCTTGCGCCCGCATCCAGGATACGCGCCACATCGTCGCGACCGCGCACACCACCGCCGGTCTGTACTTTAAGCGGGGTGTTGGCCGCAATCTGCGCCAGCAACGGCGTCAATGTGTAGCCGCCGGCCTTGGCTGCATCCAGATCAACCAGGTGCATCCACGTGGCGCCGGTCGCAGCAAAGGCCTGCGCACGCGGCAGCGGATCGTCGCCGTACGTGGTCTGTTTTGCGTAATCGCCCTGCAGCAGGCGCACGACGCGGCCTTCACGGATGTCCAACGCGGGATATACGGTAAAACTCATTGCGATGCCGCCTCAAGAAAATTACGCAGGATGCGCGCGCCAGGACCGGCAGAGCGCTCGGGATGGAATTGCGCGCCATACAAATAGCCGCGTTGAACCACTGCGGTAAACAGACCGCCGTGATGGCACGCGGCGACGGTATCGGAGGTCACAGGCGCGGCATAACTGTGTACGAAATAGGCACTTGAGCCAGCTGGCACACCTTCCATCAGCGATGACTCGCGCAAGGCGAGCAACTTGTTCCAGCCCATGTGCGGCACCCGCACACCTACGCCCGGATGCAGGCGCCGGACAATGCCTGGCAACAAACCAAGACATTCAACGTTGCCTTCTTCCGACCGCTCAAACAGCAATTGCATCCCAAGGCAGATGCCCATCAGCGGCACCTGCAACTCACGCAGCGGGGTGACCAATCCCTGCGCATGCAGGCGCCTCATGCCTTCGGCAGCGGCACCGACACCGGGCAGAATCACCCGCTGTAGACCGTCCAGATCGCGTGCTTCGCGCACCATGCGCACTTCAACGCCCAAGCGCTCCAGTGCATAGCGCACCGAGCCAAGATTGGCGCCACCCGCATCAACCAGCCCAACGGCACTCATAGCGCGCCTTTCGTCGAAGGAAGTTCCGTGCCCTCGCGACGAATGGCTTGGCGCAAGGCGCGCGCCAATGCTTTGAAGCAGGCCTCCACCTTGTGGTGATCGTTGTCGCCGTGCACCTTCAGATTGAGATTCAAGCCTGCCGAATCACACAGGGAACGGAAGAAATGCGGCACCAGCTCGGTCGGCATGTCGCCCACCCGCTCGCGCTTGAACTCACCTTCAAACACGAAATAGGGGCGACCGCTGAAGTCCAATGCGGCACTGGCCAGCGTTTCATCCATCGGCAAGGTAAAGCCATAACGGCCGATGCCGCGCTTGTCACCCAATGCTTCGCGCAATGCTTGGCCAAGCGCCAAACCGGTGTCTTCGATGGTGTGGTGCTCGTCGATATGCAGGTCGCCCTTTGCTTCGACTTCCAGCGCAAACCCACCATGGCGACCAATCTGGTCGAGCATGTGATCAAAGAACGGCAAGCCCGTACTGATCTTTGCGCCGGCCACTTTATCCAAGTCCACAAACACGCGGATCTGCGTTTCCTTGGTATCGCGCTGCACGGTGGCACGTCGCGGTGCATCGGCCAACTCATGCGCGATGCTGTCCCAATCCCACTGGCCACCGAATTGCTCGGTACGCAGTTGGAAGCCGCGGATCTTCATGTTGTCGGCAAATTGATTGTCGGTAGGACGATCACCCACCATGCCCGAGCGCGCCCAATCAATGGTGCGGTCCTGCAGATACGACACCATCATGCCGATACCCGGCTTGCGATTGGGGCTGTTGTCCTGCGGCCAACTGGGGTCGACCAGTACGTCGCGGAACACAATGCCTTGGCTGGCGAAGATCTGCAGCATCAGATTGTTGGGGCCGTCGAAACTGGCCTGCGGATAGCCTTCGCTGCCCAGCCCATCCTGATTGGAGACGATGACGAACTCATAGCCCGCATCCCGCAGCTTGAGCATGGCCGGGATGACGTTCTTCACCAGACGCAGCTTTTCGTAAGCGTCAATCTGGAAGTCCGCCGGCTCCTCGATCAAGGTGCCGTCACGATCGACGAACAGAATGGGGGTCATGCAACTGGCTCCAACGTGGTGAGTGCGTCGAGGACGCGGTCGTTCTGTTCAGGGGTGCCCAAGGTGATGCGCAGCGCGTCATGCAGTTGCGGTGCGGCACGTTGGTCGCGCACCACCACGCCCGCTGCAAGCAGCGCGCCAAACGCCGCCTCGGCATCATTGAAGCGAACCAACAGGAAATTGGCATCCGAAACGTAGACGCGGCGTACACACGCGCAGCCAGCAAGCGCGGCGCGCAATCGTTCGCGCTCAGCGCGCACGGTGGCAATGCGACTGTCAGTCAACGCCAGTGCGGCATCGCTCAGGCCCTCGAGCGCAAGTGACGAACACGGCGTCGGGATCGGATAAGGCGCTTGGCAGCTTCGCAACACCGCAATCAATGCGCTATCGGCGATGACCGTGCCGATGCGTGCAGCCGCCAATGCATGTGCTTTGGACAGCGTCCGTAGCACGGCGATGTTGTCGTAACGGGCCAGCAGACTGACTGCGGATGGCTCATCGGAAAACTCGCCATAGGCTTCATCCACCACCACCAACGCCTGCCCGCGCAGCGCGGACGCGACCGCTTCAACCTGTTGCAGCCCGATGCTCAAACCGCCGGGATTGGACGGCGAGCACAGAAACACCAGCTTGGCATTGCCCTGCTTTGCGGTTGCGATGATGGCGCCGATATCCGGCACAAAACCCACCTCGGTGTCGCGTAGCGGCACCTCACGTGCCGGCGCATTCTGCAGCCGCGCACTCACCGCATACATGCCGAACACCGGCGGCGTGTACAGCACGGCATCGCGGCCAGGTGCGCACAATGCCCGCACCAGCAGATCGATGGCTTCGTCACTACCGCGACCGATCAGCAGCTGGTCCGTCGCACAGCCATACAACCCCGCCAGGCGCTCACGCAGCGCTTGTGGCTGCGGGTCCGGATAGCGACGGCAGCTGGCCTGCATATCACCCGGATTGGCCCACGCCGACTCGTTGGCGTTGAGCCAGACATCTCCTTCCAACTTCGCGCTGCGGGCCGAAGAGTAACCGGCGAACCCGCGCAGATCGTCACGCACTAGGTCAAGCACGCTGCTCACGGCGAAACTCCCAACCGCAGCGCCACTGCATTGGCATGCGCGCCCAGCCCCTCGGCACGGGCGAGCGTCAGTGCGCACGGGCCGATGTTGGCAATACCTTCGCGGGTAGCGGCCTGCACACTGATCTGATTCTGGAAGCTGGCCACGCTGACGCCACTGTAGGCGCGCGCCGCACCGGCAGTTGGCAGCACATGGTTGGTACCGGAGCAGTAATCGCCAAGCGCCTCCGGCGTGAAATCACCGAGAAATATCGAGCCTGCCGCCTCCACCTTTACCAACCAGTCGCGCGGTTGACGCAGAGCAAGAATCAAGTGCTCGGGCGCATAACGGTTGGAGATGGCGAACGCCTGATCGATGGATTCCACCTTGATCAGCAATGAAGAATTCAGCGCCTGGCGTGCGATATCTGCACGTTCAAGCAATGCAACCTGCCTCTCGACTTCATCCTGTACCGCAGCAATCAAGCCGGCATCGTCGCTGAGCAGCAGCACCTGCGAGTCAGGGCCGTGCTCGGCTTGCGACAGGAGATCGGCAGCTACAAATGCAGGATTGGCGCCTGCGTCGGCGATCACCAACACTTCCGATGGACCTGCCGGCATGTCGATGGCGGCAGCGCCGGCCTGCGCCACCTGTTGCTTTGCTTCAGTCACAAAACTATTGCCCGGGCCAAACAATTTGTCGCAGGACGGGACCGAATCCGTTCCGTAGGCCATCGCCGCGATCGCCTGCGCGCCGCCAATCTTGAACACGCGGTGCACGCCGGTGAGGCGCGCGGCAACCAGCACCGCAGGGTCGGCCGTACCGTCTTTACGCGGCGGCGTGCACAACACCACTTCACGACAGCCGGCCAAACGCGCCGGCACACCCAGCATCAACGCGGTGGACGGCAGCGGCGCACTTCCGGCAGGCACATACAGGCCCACGCGCCCAATGGGGCGGATCATCTTTTCGCAGACCACGCCCGGTGCGGTTTCCACCGAGTACGGCTCCACCATGCCAACGCGGTGATATACATCAACCCTGTCAGCGGCCTGTTGCATCGCGATGCGCAGTTCTGCCGGCACGGCCAACTCCGCCGCTGCGAATTCCGCCTCGCTCACTTCAAAGCGCCCGGGCGCTACGCCGTCAAAGCGCGCAGTGATCTCGCGCAGCGCGTCGTCACCCGATTCGCGTACCTGTCCAATGAGGCCGGCAACTGACTCACGCGTCTGCGCCGCCACCGTCTGCACCGGGCGGGTCAACGCGCGCGCTTGTCCCTCTGCCTCCAATGCGTTCCAGTCCAGGATGTTCATACCAGCGATTTCTCCACCGCCAGCACCATCAAGCCCTGCGCGCCTGCACGCTCCAACTCTTCCAGCCGCTGCCAACTCAGTGCGCCGTTGCACATTGTCTGCAGACGTATCGCACCGCCGTCGCCCGGTAACCGCAACAGCGGCTCCGCATCCGGCAACAAACGCGCCAGCGCATCTACGCGATCTTCCGCAGCGCTGAACATCAGCAGCTTGCGGTCCTGCGTTTTGGTCAAACCATCCAGGCGACGCAGCAGCATGGCCATCAAGCCGGCACGTGCATCATCGAGCTCATTGACCGGGCCAGCCAGCACCGCTTCGCTCTCCAACAGCGTCTCCACCGGCTTGAGCTGGTTAGCCGTGAGCGTTGCACCGCTGGAAACCAGATCGCAGATCAATTCAGCGGTGCCCAGCTTCGGCGCGATTTCGACCGAACCCGACAGCTCCACCACCTGTGCATCCACGCCTTTTTCCTTCAACCATGCCGCGAGAATGGCCGGGTAGCTGGTGGCGATGCGCTTGCCCTGCAGCATGTGCACACCTTGCCAATCCCACTCCTCCGGCACCGCGATCATCAGGCGGCACGATCCAAACCCCAGGCCACGCAGCGGCTGATAGGCATCGGGCAAACCGATCTGGCGGCGCGCCTTGGCCTGCTCGTCCAGCTCATTGAGGCCGACCACACCCAGGTCACAGACACCATCGGCGATGAGGCCAGGAATGTCGTCGTCGCGCACCAGCAGCAGGTCCACCGGCAACGACTCGCCGAAGCAGAACAACTTGTCGCGGCTTTGCCGCCAGCTCAGGCCGCAGGCTGCCAGCAGGCTGCGCGCGGGGTCGGCCAAGCGGCCGCTCTTCTGGATGGCAATGCGCAGCCGGTCACGTGCCGGGGCCGTGGTTGAAGCACTCATGTTCGATTCTCAGTTGGATTCGGTTTTGCGCGCGGCAAGCCGCTCGATGGCGGCGGCATAGCCCCCCGCGCCATGTTCGAGCGAGCGCGCGACCCGGCCGATGGTGGTGACACTCACCCCGGTCAGTTCGTAGATCTCGCGATACGGCACGCCCTTGCGCAGCAGGGGCACCACGCGCCAACGGTCGGCCATGGCTTCCAGTTCGGCGGGGGTACACAGGTCGCGCAGGAAGGACTGCACGTCCTGTGGCTTTTCCAGCGCGGCCAGCGCGCGCGCCAACGCCCTCAAAGGGGCGTCGGAAGCCTTTTCACGTTCGGATTCGATGCGCGGTTTCATTTGTATCAACGTATTAGCGTGCTAGTACATTAGTACGAAATCCACGCTTGGTCAAACCCAGTAACAGCAAGCCTTCCGAGGCTTGTCCACCCGCCTCGGCCAAACGCAGGACAAAAAGAAAGCCCCGCAATGCGGGGCCTTCTACGGTTCAGCGGCAAGTGACCGCTCAGCGCGCCATGGCGCGGGTCTGTTCAAGCTCTACCTGCAAGGTGGAGGCCAGCTCGTCGCGGGCCACCTCGAACTGCTGCTCCCGCAGTAGGTCCTTGACCGCCACCACGCCGCGCGCCAATTCGTCCTCACCAGCCAGCACCACAAAGCGGATGCCCGCCTTGGCCGCGTACTGGAACTGCTTGCCGATTTTCTTCGGCTCCATCTGCACTTCGGTATTGATGCCACCGGCGCGCAGGCGGCGGGCGATGTCCAGCGATTGCGGCATGGACGCATCATCCATCAGCGCGACCATCGCATGCACGCTGCTTTCAGCAATACCGTCGATCAGGTTCGCCTCTCGCAGCTGCCAGAACAGGCGGGTCAGGCCGATGGAGATGCCCACGCCCGGCAGCTTGGACTTGGTGTAATGGCTGGCCAGATCTTCGTAACGGCCGCCGGAGCAGATCGAGCCAATCTGTGGGTGGTCGCTGAGCGAAGTCTCGTAAACGGTGCCGGTGTAGTAATCCAGGCCGCGCGCGATGGAGAAATTCAGGCAATACGCGGCTTCCGGCACCCCAAGGCCCTTCACCAGCTCCAGCACTTCACGCAGCTCGGCGGCGCCGGTGCGCAGCGATTCGCCCGCCGATTCACCCGCCTGCGCCAACACCGCATCCAGCTTGCCCAGCGCGTCGGCGTGCGAGCTTGAGCGCACTTCGACAAACGCCAGAATGCGCTCCACCGCCTCGGCCGGCAGATTGAAATCCGGGCCGACCAGGGTTTCACGCACGTAATCGAGGCCGCGCTTGTCGAGCTTGTCGACCTCACGCAGCACCAGCGCCTGCTGCTGCGGATCAATGACACCCTGCGCCTCGAAGAACCCACGCATCAGCTTGCGGTTGTTCAACTGCACGGCGAACTTGCCGATGCGCAGCTCGGAGAACACCGCATGGATGACCGCCAGCACTTCGGCGTCATAGCGAATGCTCAGCGTGTCCTTGCCGATGACATCCACGTCGCACTGGTAGAACTCGCGGAAGCGGCCGCGCTGGGCGCGCTCGCCGCGGTAGACGCGCTGCGTCTGATAACGACGGAACGGGAAGGTCAGGTCGTGCTCGTGCTCAGCCACATAACGGGCCAGCGGCACGGTGAGGTCGAAGCGCAACGCCAGTTCCGGCAGGCCGGTGGCACCGGATTCGGCTGCATTGGCCAACGCGCCAGTGGACTGCACGAAATACACCTGGCGCTCGGTCTCGCCGCCAGACTTTGTCAGCAGCACATCAGACAGCTCGAATACCGGGGTTTCAACCGGCAGGAACCCGAAACGCTCGTAGTTGCGCCGGATGACGTCCAGCATGCGCTGAAACGCGATCTGCTCGCGCGGCAGCAATTCCATGATGCCAGGCGGGGTACGGGGCTTGATCACGGGTGAAACTCCTGCAACTCAATGGGGTGGACGACTGCCAATTCTAGCGCCAGGCCGCCTCGCTGGCCGCATGAAGTATCATTTACCTCATTCCTTACCCGTACGACGCCATGTCCCGGCCTGCCCTCGGCCCCGAGCAACCTCCTGCATCATCCGCAAATGCGGATGGCAATGCTGCGCGCGAATGCCTGCAGTGCTCGGTGCGGCACCTGTCGGTGTGCTCTGCACTGTCCTGTGACGAAGTGCAGGCGCTGGAGCAGATCACCACCTCCACGCCCGTCCCGATGGGCGCCACGTTGGCCCGCACCGGCGAAGCGCGTGCTTATGTCTATACAGTGACCGAAGGCGCGTTGCGGCTGGTGCGCACGCTGGCCGATGGCCGGCGCCAGGTGAACGGCTTTGTGCTGCCGGGCGATTATGTGGGCTTGAGCGGCGCCGACCTGCACCGCTATGACATCGAAGCCATTGCCGAAAGCCGCGTCTGCCGGGTGCCGATGTCGCAGATGCGTGACCTGCGTCAGCGCTACCCACACCTGGAACGCAAGCTGCTGCAGCGCGCCTGCCAGGAACTGGATGCCGCGCAGGACAACGCAATGGCGCTCGCCCGCCTACAGCCACCGGAGCGTTTGGCCGACTTCCTGCTGCGCCTTTCCGCACGTGAAAGCACCCTGCTCGGCCGCAGCAGCAACCGCGTTTCGCTGCCGATGGGCCGTGGCGATATTGCCGACCACCTGGGCCTGACCATGGAAACGGTGAGCCGCACGTTCACCAAGCTGCGCCAACAGGGCCTTATCGCCCTGCCGCACCTGAACGTAGTCGAGATCCTGGACGTTGATGCCCTGCAGAAGCTGGCCAACGACGCGCTCTGAGCATGTTGCCCGCAGCATGATGCGGGCGCCGCGATTCTTGACGGCCGCCAATTCGCCCCGAACACCACCTACCAAGGCTTGAATGGCCAATGCCAGCGCCACCTCGATGGCGCCGGCATTGTCGCGGGAGTACCGCCAAGCACGCCGACGCGGAGCGGCAACGTTCCGCCACTCCGAAGCCCTTGCTCACGCTTCCAGCAATGTTTTCCGCAGTGCCGGGTACTCCGGCGCGCAGGGCTCGGCTTGCGCTGGCCGGCTGAGCAGTTCGGCCAATGACGCTGGCACTGCGACTTCACGCCCGATCAGCGGCTCGACCACAGATTCAAACTTGGCCGGATGCGCGGTGGCGGCAACCGCCCAATGCTCCCCGGCCGCTGCGTCACCGCTGGCCCGCAATTGTTCCAACACCTGCACCGCAGTGGCGGTATGGGGGCAGAACACTTCGCCGTGTTCGGCATAGCGCCGTGCGATGGTCTCGCGGATGGTCGCATCGTCCACCGCACGGGAAATAAAAGCCTGCCTCAGTGCAACATCGTCACCTTGATACAGCCAGCGCAGGCGCTCGAAGTTGCTGGGCGCGCCCACATCCATGGCATTGGCCAAGGTAGCGATACTGGCCTTGGGTGCGTAGTCGCCTCCCGCGAAATAGTCCGGCAGCACACGATTGGCATTGGTCGCCAACACGATACGACCCAATGGCACGCCCATCGCACGGGCCATCACAGCTGCCATCGCATTGCCCAGGTTGCCGGTGGGGATGACGAAATTCAGCGGTACACCGTGCTGCGCGTGATGTGTGAGCGCCGCATGCGCGTAATAGCTCATCTGCGGGAGCAAGCGCCCCAGGCTGATGCTGTTGGCCGAACTCAACGGAACCTGTGCCTGCAACTGCGCGTCATTGAGCGCCTGCTTGGCCATGGCCTGGCAGTCGTCGAACGAGCCGGCCACGCGCAAAGCGCGGATGTTGCCGCCCAAGCAACCCAGCTGATGCGCCTGTCGCGGCGAGACGCGGCCATCCGGGTAAAGCACAACCACCTTGAGATTGGGTTGATTGTGGAAGGCCGCAGCAACCGCCGCGCCCGTATCGCCGGAAGTGGCCACCACAATCGTCAAGGGCGACTGCTGCCAAGCGCGCAGCCGCGACAGACTGGCGGCAAGGAAGCGCGCGCCAAAATCCTTGAAAGCGGCGGTAGGCCCATGAAACAGCTCCAGCACGTGATCATTGGCGGTGGCCAACGGCAGCAACGGTGCTGGGAAATCGAAGGCCTGCTGGCAGATGCCGGGCAGCTCGGCCTCCAGCCCATCGTCCGCGAAGAACGGCTGCAGCAACTCCGCTGCCGTTGCGGCCAGCGATTCGCCCGGCTGCAACGTGCGGGCGGCTGGCATCTTTTGCGGTACATACAACCCGCCGTCTGGCGCGAGGCCGGCGGCGATGGCCTGACTGAGACTGACAGCAGGGGATGCGTTACGGGTGGAAATGAAGTTCATTGCGGTATCCGGAATGTGTATGGCGTTGTGACGACATCAGCCTTGGAGCAGCGTCGCGCCGGGGCTGTTCAACGGCGTCACCCACGCTTGACTGGCAAAGCCTGCGGCGGCGAATGCGGCCTGCACGCCTTGTGCAGCAGCGTCCGCGGATTCGCGGGTCTGGAACCAGGCAAAGATGCTGGGACCGGCGCCGGAAATGCTGGCGCCCATCGCGCCGGCATCCAGCGCTGCCTGCTTGGCCGCGTCAAAACCGACAATCAGCGGCGCGCGGCGCGGCTCGATCAGTACGTCCGCCAAGCCTGCGCGCACCAGGTCGGCATTACCGGCATGGCAGCCGGCAAGCACCAAGGCGAGATTGGTGCTCTGTGCGACAAACTCTTTGAGTTCATACGCGCCCTGCAACGCGGCGCGGGCGCGGCGGGTTTCCAGCAACGCGTCCGGATGTACCAACAGGCTGTGCCACGTGGATGGCACCGGCACCGGCACCAGGCGCTCCAAGGTGGACAGCACCAAGCCGCCCAAAAACATCGGCCCGAGGTTGTCGCCGTGGCGGCTGCCGCTGGCAACGGCTTCACCGTCCAGCGAATACAGGTACAACTGTTCGCGGCTGAGTGGCACATCCAGCAGCGCGTTGGCAGCCACCAGCGCCGCCACGCATGATGCCGCAGAGCCACCCATTCCCGAACTGAGCGGGATGCCTTTGTCGATCTCGATCTCGAAACCGAACGGCAACGCCAATGCCTCGCGCAGCGCGATCAATGCGGCACCGGCGGTGTTGTTGGCGGCCTCACGCGGCAGCTCCACTACCGCGCCACGAATCGCGACGATGCGTACTTCAGGCGCGTCGATCCGACGCACCGTCACCGTGTCACCAACACCGGCCACGGCGTAACCGAGCAGATCAAAGCCCACCGCCACGTTGGCGACCGAGGCTGGCGCGAACGCGCGGGCCTCACGCAGGCCTGCAGAATTCAGAACGTCGCTCACAAGCGCGCCCCCTCACCCGCTGCCACGCGCAGCACGTCGGCAAAGACGCCGGCGGCAGTCACCTCGGGACCGGCACCCGGGCCCTGCACCACCAACGGGTTGTCGCAGTACCGGCCGGTGGTGAACTGCACCACGTTATCGGTGAGGCGCAGGTTGGCGAACGCATGGTCCGCTGGCAACTCCACCAGCCCAACACTCGGCCGCTGCCCCGGCTTGAACTGGGCAACGTAACGCAGCACGTTGCCGCGCCCGCGCGCCTCGCTCAGGCGCGTACCAAATGCAGCATCGACCTCGGACAGACACGCCATGAAGTCGTCCACGCTGGCGCCCTGCAGCGACGCGGGTACCAGGCTTTCAACCGCTACATCTTCGAGGCTGATGTCGTTGCCGGCTTCGCGCGCCAGAATCACCAGCTTGCGTGCGACATCCACGCCTGAAAGATCATCACGCGGGTCCGGCTCGGTGTAGCCCATGCCACGCGCCTGCGTGACCAGCTCGGAGAACGGCACGCTGCCGTCGTACTTGTTGAACAGCCATGCCAACGTGCCGGAAAAAATGCCGGCGATGGCGGTGACTTCGTCGCCGGTATCCACCAGATCACGCAGCGTGGTGATGACCGGCAAGCCCGCGCCCACCGTCGCTTCATAACGGAAGCGGGCACCGCTGGTCTCAGCCGCCGCGCGGATGGCGTGGTAGCGCACCAAGGGGCCGGCACCGGCCTGCTTGTTGGGCGTCACCACATGGATGCCGGCGGTCAGCCAGTCGGCATAGCGTTCGGCCACTTCCGGGCTGCCACTGCAATCGACGATCAAGGTGTGGGGCAGCCGCGCGGACAGCAGGTGCTCGGTGAATTGATCCAGATCTGCAGGCGTATTGGATGCTTCAAATGCCTGCTTCCATTCGCCGTGCAGGCCACGCTGATCCAGCAACATGCGGTTGCGCGAGGTGATGCCACGCAGGCGCAGATCCAGCTTGGCCTTGGCCAACAATTGCGGCTGCGCGGTATTGAGTTGATCCAGTAACGCCGCACCTACGTTACCGGGGCCGATCACGCCCACTGAGAACGTCTGCGGCGACAACCAGAAACCCGCATGCGCCGCGCGCAACGCCTTGGTAGCGTCGCTGCTTTCAATGGCGACAGAAATATTCCGCTCGGACGAGCCCTGCGCAATCGCCAGAATATTGACCTGCGCACGTCCCAGCGATTCAAACAAGCGCGCGGCGACACCCGGCTGCCCGGCCATGCCATCACCCACGGCGGCAAGCACACTCACGCCTGCGGTCAACTGCACACGCTGCACTTGGCCGGCCGCCAATTCGTGCGAAAAGCCCTGCAGCAATGCATCGCGTGCGCGTTCGGATTCAGCCTGTTTCACCACGCAGCAGATGGAGTGCTCGGATGAACCCTGCGAGATCATCACTACCGACACATGCGCGTTGCGAAGCGCGGCAAACACGCGCTCTGCCGTACCCGGCACACCAATCAGGCCGGTGCCTTCCAGGTTCAACACGGCCAGATCCGCGCTAAGCGTCAAGCCCTTGATCGGGCCACGACTGGAGCTTTCCGCGGTGATGCGGGTGCCCGCATGATCCGGTGCAAACGTATTGCGGATGATGATCGGCAAGCCGCGCTCAATGGCGGGTGACATCGTCTGCGGGTGCACTACCTTCGCACCGAAATAGGCCAGCTCGCAGGCCTCGTCATAGCTGAGTGCGTCCAGCTGCACCGCCTCGGGCACCACGCGCGGATCGGCAGACAGCACACCATCCACATCGGTCCAGATATGCAGCTCCTGCGCCGCAAACAATGCAGCAAAAATCGCGCCGGAGAAGTCGCTGCCATTGCGGCCCAACGTGGTGATGTTGCCCTTGCGATCACGCGCGACAAAGCCTGTCACCACCACCCGGCGCGCCGGATGCGATTGACGCCACAGCGCCAGCTTGGCTGCACTGGACTTCCAATCCACATCCACGCCAAGTTCGCCGTGGTTGACCACCAGCACGTCGCGCGCATCCAGCACAGCGCAGTCTTCGCCCAGCGCCTGCAGATGATGGCCCAGCAGATGCGCGGAGAACACTTCACCCAAGCCCTGCACGCGGTCCAGCACTTCCTGCGGCAGCTCGCCGATGACCGCCAATGCAGCCAGCACCTCACGCAGCCGCTCGAAGCGCGCATCAAGCCATTCGACCGTGACACCCGAGTGCTCACCCAACAATGAGGCTGCCGCCGCGCGATGACGCGCCCGCAACTCGTGCCAGCGGTCGTCCCAGGCAACATCGCCGACTGCCGACAGCCGGGCCAGGTCGATCAATGCATCGGTCACACCCTTCATCGCCGAAACCACGGTGACCTGGGTTTCTTCCGGCCGCGCCAGCAGCAGCTGCGCCACATGACGGTAACGGTCGGCAGCGGCCACCGAAGTGCCGCCAAATTTATGGACAACCGTACGGACGGCGGCGTCCGCGGCGGGATCGGCGAGTGAAGCGGCAACTGACGACATCGGATGAACCTCTGCAGGAGGCCCCGACACGTATCTGGATGAGGTTCCCCCGCATCCTGATCCGGGTGCGGGGCCGTGGTTTTCGGAAATTACGCGAAGACGACGGGCCGCACCATGCGAGTGGTGACGGTAATAGTGGTGGTAATGGTGATGGCCGAACCGGGCACACAAAGCCGCTCACCGGTAAGGGTTTGCAGGCACATCGTGTTGGCGGGGTTGGCAGTCATGCGATCAAGAGGACTACAGCAGGGATCGGCCTGTCAAGTGCTGCAGTGCAAAACGACATCGCAGCGCAACTTCGCCGAAGCTGCACTTAAAAGTTGCAATTGTCATCAAACGCAAACATCGCGCATTTAACGCGCAAGCATCAGGCAACAGCACGAATACGCAACGACAGTGCAACCACCCCGCGTGGCTGAGCCCCTTCCAATTTCGCCATCCCGAAAGAAACCCGCGCAGACAGCTTTCGCACCGGTCTGCGCGGATTGCCTCAGGCAGAACCCGCCACCGGCGCGGTCGATCGATGCGCCGCTGCGCTCCAGGCCACGCCAATTACCAGACATACCGCTGCCAGCATCTCGGTGGGAACGGGCCAGCGCTGCTGCCACAGGAAGCCATAGACCAGCCCAAACAGGGTCTCGAATACGATCATCTGACCACCGAGTGTCAACGGCAGCGCGCGGCTGGCGCGGTTCCAACAGGCATTACCCAGCACCGAGGCAAACACCGCCACCGCCGCCGCCATCGCCCAGAAACCGAGCCACTCATTACCGGTGTGCACCTTGGTGTCACCCAGGAACGCGACCGGCGCCAGCAACAACGCCAAACCGCCGGTGGCCACGCCGGTCAACAACGACCAGTCGTGGCCGGACACAGTCGGCACCCGCGCCAGCCAGCGCGTATTGCCAACCGAATACGCCGTCCATGACACCAACGCCCCCACGCCGCACAGCAGACCAATCACGCGCTGTGTCGCGCTGGTCTGCACATGCGAGGAATTCATTGCCTCGTGGCCCATCAATGCCACGCCGATCACGCACAGTGCCAACGCCGGTGCCAATCGCGACAAGGGCAGTGCGCCCGGCTCGCGTGAGCCGACCAAGGCCACCAGCACCGGCACCATGCCAACAATCAAGGCCGCCGAGGCACCACCGCTCCATTGCACTGAAATCGACAACAGGACGAAATACACCAGATTGCCCAGCAGACTCAGCCACGTAAGCGCGGTCCACTCCACCTTGCCGATGGTGGCGCGCAGTGCGGGCCAGCGCGGGATCAGCAGCACGACCGCGACCAGGCCATAGACAAGGTAACGGGCTGCGGCAAGCTGCAGGGGCGAGAAACCAGACAACACCGCCGGTGCCAGAAACACCAATCCCCACAGCGCGCCAGACGCCACGCCATTGGCTATACCGACGCCCATTGAACGGTTCATTTCTTGCCACGCATTGGATTGGGTCGCGCAGTTTAGGCCGGGGTTTCAGACAAATCTTGACTCAGGCTACTGCCCGATATTCGCCATTGACGCGGAGTGAGCCCACTTTCCCGCCGCAGCGCGCGGGTGAACGCGCTTTGTTCTGAATACCCGGCGCGTTGCGCGATATCACTGATGGCCGCTCGACTGCCCAGCAACTGCTGCTTTGCCCAACGCAGCCGCGCGGCGCTCACCCAAGCCTGCGGCGACAAACCGAACTCGCGGGCAAACAGCGCATGCAACCGACTACCGCTCACTCCCACCGCCGACGCCATCCGCGCCACCGACCAGTCACCTCCCGGCGCCTTGGCAATGGACATGCACAGTGCCTGCAGCCGTGCGCCGCTGCCGTCGGGGGCAAAGTACCGCAACAACTGCGGAAGCGGATCGTTCCCCACCCCTTCGGCATGGATGCCCTGCAACTGCTGGCGGATGCCGTTGGGCAAGGCCAACCAACGTTGCTGATACAGGTGCTCAAGCGTGTCGTCATCGAGCACGCCTGCATGGCAATCGATGATCAGGCAGCAGTTGTCCCCCTGTGCCAGCAGATCGTGCGTCTCGCGCGGGGCAACAAAAGCGCCCTGCAACAGATCAACACGCCCACCTACGCCTCCCACCTCCAGCTGCAGATCGCCACGCAGCGGCAACACCCATTGCGCATAGTCATGGCACTCCAGGCCCGTGGGCTGGAGATAACGACGTAGATGGCGGTCGGTGGCGGACATGGACGCAGTCTGCACGCGGCGCGGCTTCAGCGGCAAATTCCGTAACAAACGTATTCTGCTAGAGGAACGGCAGACTTCGGCGCGACACTGGACGTGTCCCTTCAAAAGCCGGTGCAATGCTCGTGATAAAGCAGAATGTTCCGCAGGTGCGGGAGCTCGAGCATTCACACAATGGCAACCGGTGTGGAAAGCGAAGCAACACCACTGGTGACCCCGGCCCGATTCGAACGGGCGACCTGTCCCTTAGGAGGGGACCGCTCTATCCAGCTGAGCTACGGGGCCTAAATGCGGTGGCAAGAGTACAGGCAACCGCTTGTTCCGGCCAGCGCCGGCAATGATGGACACCGCGAAATCGCGCTCTGCAATGGTGCCGGTGGTGGCCGAAAGCAGCACATATGGATGCGAACGCATCCTCGTTGCAGGCACCCCAACCCAAATCCGCCATCCATTTCATTGCAAAGGATTGGCTGCACACCTGCCCTGCAGATTCGAAAACATTGCCCGCAGTCCGATTGACACCATAAGAGAGCAAAAGAAAGAATGTGACAGTTAAAGAATCCAACGGAATAGGAATCCCCCGTAATGAAGAAGATCTCCGCCGCCCTGGTCCTCATGGGGCTGTCCATGCCCGTCATCGCCCAGGAAGCGCCCGTCGCTGTTGCCGCAGAAGCCGCCGCACCGACCGCTGAAACCGTCGTCGCACCGTCCGAGGCCGTCGCTGAAGCGGCTTCCCAGCCTGCACCGGGCATTGATGCAGGCGCCGAGAATGCATGGGTGGAAGCTTCCGCCGAGCAGCCCGTCGCCAGCGAAGCACCTGCAGCACCCAATGAAATCTCCCAGGACACCGTAGCGCCCGACACGGCAGTTGCGGAAAACACCGCCGAAGCTGCCAGTGAAGTGGCCGACGTAGCTGAAATGGCCCATACCGATGCCGCCATCGAAGTGGCCGGCGAAGAAATCGCCGCCGGTGCCGAAGGCGCCCAGGTTGCCGCCACCGGCACGCTGACCACCGCTGCCACGGTTGGCTTCGGCATTGCCGCTGCTGCGGCCATCTATGCCGTGGCTTCGGACTCCAGCAGCGACAACAGCTCCCCGTCCCCGGGCGGCACCACCGGCACCCACTGATCGCCTGATCAGTCGTGGCCAGACCCACGCCGGACACCGCGCCGGCGTGGGCTTCGTTTTGCCCTGAGGGGCGAGGAAGACTCTGATGTTCTGCAAACGCCTCGCCATCCTTTTGGCGCCGGCCCTGTTGCTGTCCGGCTGTATCTGGGCACCGGGCCAACACATGCGCCAAGGCGCGCTGGTGCGCGACAAACCGGTCCTGGGCCAAGACCAGATACAGCTTATTGCGATCACGCCAAAACTGATTGCGATGGAACGTGCCGAGCGCGAGGCCTTCTCGTTTCCCGCAGCGCTGTCCGGCTATCAACCTGCGGCTTATCGCATTGGTGCGGGCGACGTGTTGTACATCACCGTGTGGGATCACCCGGAACTGACCGTGCCCGCCGGCCCACAGCAGCAACTCAACGCCGCTGGCCGCCTGATTCAATCAGATGGCACGTTGTTCTATCCGTACATCGGCAAGATTCCCGCCGCCGGCAAAACGCCGGCACAACTGCGTGAGGACATCACCCACAAGCTGGCGCGCTATATCGAAGCGCCGCAGGTGGATGTGTCCATCCTCACCTACGCCAGCCAGCGCGTCTGGGTGACCGGCGCCTCACGCCAGCCGGCCGCCGTGCCAATCACCGTTACTCCACTGACCCTGGCCGATGCCATCAGTCAGTCCGGCCTGGATCCCGTCCAAGCAGATCTGTCGGGCATTCGCCTGACGCGCGATGGCATCACTCACACCATCGATCTGGATCGCATCAGCCAGGACGGTACCGGTGCCAACATCTACCTCAAGCCGGCCGACCAGATCTATGTGCCCTACCTTGATCGCAAGGAAGTGTTTGTCGTGGGCGAAGTGGGCCAGCCCGGTGCTCTAAGCTTCCGCACCGGCGATATCTCGCTCAGCCAAGCGCTGGGCCGCGCACGCGGCCTGCTGCAGACAACCTCCAATGGCAATGCCGTTTACGTCATCCGCGGCGCAAAAGATCTGCAGCAGACGCCGGCCCAGGTCTTTCATCTGGAAGCCCGTTCGCCGGCTGCGTTTGCCGTGGCAAGTCAGTTTGAGCTGTTGCCAGGTGATGTGGTGTTCGTCGGCGCAGCAGGTGTGACCCGCTGGAGCCGCTTCGTGAACCAGTTGCTGCCGTTCTCGGCAATCATCAGCAACGCGGCCAGCACGCGCAGCGATCTCGACAACAACTGACGCGCAACGGAGATGAGCCTCAACGCCGCGATCTGCGGGACATCGCTGCGCACCGCCTCGTGCGTGCTGCTACTGGTGCTGACAGGTTGCGGCGCGATTGGCCAGTCCAGCGTCAAGGCGATCCGACTGGCCATCCGTGGCACGCCCGATGTGCAGGCCACGGCAGACATAGTGGCCGCCAATCGCTTTCCACAGATGAAAGTCACCGGCCCAAGCGGCGGTGCGATCCTGGTGCTTGGCAACCTCGATGACGGCCGCCAAGCGTGGTACAGCAGCGAGCGCAGCATCGTGTTTCTGCGTAAAGGTGTGATTGTCGGCAGCCATGGTGGCACGCCCGAACTGCGGCAGATGTCGATCATCGGCACCAACCCGTTCATCGACCTGCGCCGCATCACACCCGGCACGCGCGTGGAACGGCGCTACGACGTGATGCCCGGCCATCGCTATGGCATGCGCGTCACCGGAACGCTGCAGCCAGAGGGCCGTGAGCACGTGCAGATTCTCGGGCGCACGCGCGAGCTGCTGCATGTACGCGAACAGCTGCGCGGGAATGGCTGGAAGCGCGACAACCACTATTGGGTTGATCCGGCCAACGGCTTCATCTGGAAGAGCGTGCAGGCCATCGCGCCGGATGTCGCTCTCGAAATCGTCCAGCTCAAACCTTATTCCCCAGACCTCACGCCGCGATGAAGCTGCAACTGTTCGCCGGCCTGCTCGGCATGCTGCTGGCCGCAACGGCACAGGCCGTCACTCCCATCCACATCCAAGCGCGCGGCAGCGTCCGTCAGCCCGGCTCGCACACCTTGCCGGCTTCTGCACGCCTGAGCGCCGCAGCCCTCGCCGCGGCGCCTGACGGCAACGCATACATGTTGGGGGCCGCGTTGCTGCGCAGCGACGCGCTGCCCGCGCAGGCAAGATTGAAAGCCGGGTTGTTGTTCGACCTTGAGCGGCTTGCCGAAGCACCGCCTACCGCCGACGCGGCAACGCGCATGCTGCGTGAATTCCAGCAGATGCCTGTCACCGGCCGGGTGCCGCAGTTGCTGGATCCGCGTCCGCTAGAAGCGTCCCGCGCACAGAACACGCCTGCGCTTGGCGGCGATCAACTCATCTATCCAAGACGTCCGAACACGATCCGCGTGGTCGGCGCGGTCACCCAAGCCTGCACGCTTCGCCACGACGCGCTGACCGAAGCCGCGGCCTATCGCTCGCAATGTGCCGTACTGCCGGCCGCCAGCCGCGACGATCTGTATCTCATCCAGCCGGATGGAAGCCATCGAAAGATCGGCATCGCGTTGTGGAACCGCGAGAAGGCGGCATCGCTCGCCCCCGGCGCCATCGTCTTCGTGCCCTTGGCGGGGCAACTGGTGCGCAGCATCGCACCCGATATCAATGAGGAAGCCGCCAACTTCCTTGCCACCCAGGTACTGGATGTCCGCTAAGCATGAAAGCAAGAGCCTCTTCGTTTACCGCGCGGGCAAGCGCACCGCTGGCGTTGCTTGCACTGAGCATCTGCAACGCACTGCATGCGCAGGAAGGCCCCGCACTCACCGCAAGTGACTGGGGTGGAATCGGTCTGCTGCAGACACCCACCGCACGCATGGCAAGTGAGGGCGAACTGAGCTTGACCGTCAGTCACACCGAGCCGTACAGCCGTTACACCGTGACCTTGCAACCGCTGCCTTGGCTGGAAGGTTCGTTCCGCTATATCTCGGTGGCCAATCGACGCTATGGCCCTGAGTCGTTGAGTGGCACGCAGGATTACAAAGACAAATCCATCGACTTCAAGCTGCGCGTACTGCGTGAAACCCGCTGGCGGCCCGAGGTTGCCATTGGTGCGCGTGACATTGGGGGAACAGGCCTGTTCTCCAGCGAGTACATGGTGGCCAACAAACGTTGGGGGCCAGTGGATGCAAGCTTGGGCCTGGCGACCGGCTATATCGGCAACCGTGGTGATTTCAGCAATCCGCTGCGGCACCTCGATGACCGCTTCGCGACACGGCCGGGCCATCAGAGCGGCACGCCGGCAGGCAATCTGAATGCAAAAGGCATGTTCCGTGGCCCAGTGGGCGTGTTCGGCGGCATGGCCTACCAGACGCCCTGGCAACCGCTGCAGTTGAAGCTTGAGTACGACGGAAACGACTACAAACACGAGCCGCAGCAGAACAATCAACGCCAGCGTTCGCCGTTCAACCTCGGCGTCACCTATCAGGCGCACCGGAACGTACAACTGCTGGCCGGCTGGGAACGCGGTGACAAAGCGGTGTTCGGCATCAGCATTCACGGCAATCCAGCACATGCGCGATCATCGCCAAAGCCGCTTGATCCGCTACCTGTGGATACTGTGCGCGTGCCCGCTACCGATGCGGACATTGCGACACGGGCTGCCACGGATTGGGCAGCCGTTGCCGCACAGCTGGAAGAGAACGCGGGCCTGCGCGTCAGGCGCATCTCACGAAAAGGCCGCGAGCTGACCGTCACCGGTGAACAGCAGCGCTACCTGCAACCGGCACAGGAGCTGGGGCGCACCGCGCGTATTCTTGACGCGAGCGCGCCGTCTTCCATTGACTGGTTCACGCTCCGCAACACGCGCTCTGGCCTGCCGATCATCGACACAAGCATCCAGCGCGATGCATTCAACACGTATCTGGACAACCGCACCACGCTGTCACAACTGTCGCGCCATATCGAACAAGCCGCACCGGCCAATCACTACAGCCATACGCTGTACGAGGCTGCGCAGCGTCACTTCAATGGGGAGTTCAACGTGGGTTACCGCCAATCGATGGGCGGCCCTGACGGCTTTGTGCTGTTCCAGCTGTCCGGCATCTATACCGCAAACCTGCACTTCACCCAGAACACCTGGCTGCACGGCGAGCTCAACTACAACGCGTACAACAACTACGACAAATTCCGTTATGACGCGCCGAGCCGCCTGCCACGCGTGCGCACGCATATTCGCCAGTACCTGACCAGCGAAGACCTCACCTTGCCCACGCTGCAGATGACGGGCACAGCACAGCTGGGCCGTGACCTGTATGGCATGGCATATGCGGGCCTGCTGGAAACCATGTATGCCGGCGCCGGCGCGGAACTGCTGTACCGCCCGTTCAATCAGCCATGGGCGCTGGGCCTGGACGTGAATTGGGTTCGGCAGCGCGACTTCGACCAGCGCTTTGCGTTGCGCGACTATCGCGTCAGCACCGGTCATGCCAGCCTTTACTACACGTGGGGCGAGCAGCAGAAGATGGTCGGCATCCTCAGCGCAGGCCGCTACCTGGCCAAGGATTGGGGCGCTACGCTATCGCTCGCCCGCCTGTTCGACAACGGCGTGGGGATGGGTGCCTACGCAACCAAGACCAACGTATCGTCCGAAGACTTTGGCGAAGGCAGCTTCGACAAAGGCATCTTCGTATCCATCCCCTTCGACCTCATGCTACCGCGCTCCAGCCGCTCGCGCGCCAACTTCAACTGGAACCCGCTGTACCGTGACGGCGGCGCGCGGCTTTCACGTACGTATGGGCTCTATCAGCTGACGGCCGAGCGCGATCCGTCGACGCTGATGGACAACCTGCATCTGATTCAGGACTGAGTTCACTTCACCGCCGTCATACAGAAACGGACCGACAGCTTTCGCTGCCGGCCCGTTTCGTTCATGCACAACGACGTCTGCGCATCACGCCTTATCGGAGGCGTACTCGTAATAGCCGTAGCTGTGGTAACCGGTTGCCCGCTTCTCCACCGCATTGAAGATGGCACCCTTCACCTGCACACCATTGCGCTCAAAGCTCTTCATGGACAACAAAATCTCCTTGGGTTGGTTCAGGCCGAAACGGGTCACCATCAGCGTTGACCCCGCATGCGCGGCAACGATGACCGCATCGGTGACCGCCAGAATTGGCGGCGTGTCCACGATGACCAGATCATACGAAGCGGCCAATGTTTCCAGCAGCGTTTCAAAGCGCGGGTGCATCAACAGTTCGGCAGGGTTCGGCGGCACCTCCCCGCGCGTCATGTAATGCATGTTGCCCAGACCGGGAACGGAATGAATCACATCTCCGGCTTGCGTGGCGCCGGACAGGACCTCCGAAAAACCCTTACCCAGTCCCACACCCAGCACTTTGTGCACGGTACCTCTGCGCATATCCGCATCAATGACCAACACGCGCTGACCACTCTGCGCAATCACCGCCGCCAGGTTGGCCGCAACAAATGTCTTGCCTACTCCCGGGCACGGTCCCGAGATGGCAAGCACGTTGTTTTTTGCCTCCATCATCGCGAAGTGCAGGCTGGTACGCAGGCTGCGCAATGCCTCTACCGCAAGATCTGCGGGCTCCACTTTTGCAAGCAGGTGGGACTGGCCATCAGCGGCGCCGTGCTTGTGCCGCCCACGCCGTTTCTGCGTGGCCAACAGGCGATTGGACTCGCTCAACGGAATGGCCGCATACACCGGCAAACCCAGTTCTTCAATCTGCGCAGGGTCTTCGATACCGGGGTTCAACATGCGCAATACGAATACCCCGCCGATGGACAACATGCTGCCCAGGAGCAGCGCCACCAGCACTATCAGCAACTTACGCGGCGCCACCGGCTTGCTTCTGTCCACCACGGCCGAGTCGACAATACGCACGTTGCCAACGGTGCCTGCGCGCGCGACATCCAATTGCTGCGCCTGGTTCAACAAGGCCGTGTACAACTCGTTGCTCACCTGCAGATCGCGCGTCAAACGCAGCAGTTCCTGCTGGGTATCGGGCAACGCACTCACGTCGCGACGAAAGCCGTCCTTGCGCGCCTGCAATCCACCAATCTGATTCATGAGCGCGCGATAGGCCGGATGCTCACGGGTAAAGCTCCGATCCATCTCCGCCTGCTTCAAGCGCAGTTGCTGGATGCTGGCTTCAACCGCCACTTCCTGCTCCAGCAAGCCCTTGGTCTGCATGGTGATGTCCACCGAGTTCGAGCGTGATTGATAACTGGCCATCGCGGCCTGGGCGCTCTCCACCTGCTTGCGAACGGTGGGCAGCTGGTCCTTCACGAACTGCAGCTGTGAGGCCGCCTCGGCAGAACTACGGTCCACGTTCTGTCGGACATAGGCTTCCACCACCTTCTGCGTCAGCATCTCGGCGCGCAACGCATCGGTATCCTCATAGGAGATGCGCAGTATTCCGGATTCCTTGCCCTGCTCGGACGCCTTGATGTCCTTCTGCAGCCCCGCAATAACATCCAACCGGCGCAACTTCGACACACGGAACCGCGTGCCTGGGTTTGCATGCAGCTGCGCCACGTCAAGTACGACACCCTGCCCCTGCGACGATGTACCTGCAACGCCATCAAGCAACGTTTCATTCTGGCTGTTCAACAGAACGTAGCTGCCCCGCGTGTCGCCAGCAATCAATGTCAGCGGCTCATCCAGCAGGAATTCCGGCACTTCCAGGTTATGGATAACCAACGACTCGCCGCCCCAGCCATAGCGCGCCAAGCCCAGCAACGGGCTTGCCACATCACCACTCGAGCGCGCCTCAAAACGCCTTGCAATAGAGCCCCCCAGCAACGGGAACCGCTTGGGCTCCACATCGATATCCAACTGCAGCTGATCCACTGCCACGCCTACCACTGCACGTGAGGTCAGCAAAGCCACCTCCGTCGTTGCCGCGCTACTGCCTCCGCCGGCCAGCGATGTCAGGTCAGCCAAGCCGGGTATCGAAGGCATCTTCGATTCAACCTGCACCATCGCCTGGGCCTGAAAGACCGGCTTGGCCAACAGCGCATAGGCAACGCCAATCACGCCGAACAACAACGTGCTGCCAATGATCAACCACTTGCGATCGAGCAGAAGCCCCAACAACTCCCGCAGGTCGATTTCATCCTCGTCGCGGGCAGCCCGCGTACCGCTTTCCTTGGTCATGACTTCCATTCTTTTATGGGTGCGTCGCAAAGCTGCGACGGTTACTTGATGTGGGTGGACCAACGGTTGACGCCCTGCTCGATCAACGCATAGACGTGCTCGAAAGCGATGCGCTGCTGTCGATACGGGTCAGGCACCTCAAGCCCATCCCAATGGCCCAACAGAAAGGTCTTGCCACTGACCTGCGGCACCTCGCGGGTGATACGCGCAAGGTGCGAGCGCTCCATCACCAGGATCAGGTCCGCCGCGCTCAACACCGCGGGCGATGCCTGCCGCGCACGATGTGCATCTGTCGCAAATCCCTGCTCGCGCAACAGCTGTGCGGCCGTTGCATCAATAGGCTTGCCGACCAGTGCCTGCAGGCCTGCTGATGACACTTCCACTCCCTCACGATCACGCAGTTTCCGCCGCATCAGGATCTCTGCGGTGGGGCTGCGGCAGATGTTGCCGACACAGACAAGCAACAGGTTTTTGAACACGCGCGCGCTTCACTTTTCGATTCCGTGTTCCGCCGGCAACAAGGCGATACACGCTGCCAACAAACGCGGCGCAGCTACCTCGGACATACGGCAACCACGCCACTTAGGACCAGATAACCATTTTTGGGGCAGCCGTTTAGGCCCAGGACACCCCGGGTGGAAGGCCGACCAATAGTTATCGAGTGATACTATAAGTGAGGAAGTGTAACTCATCTTGCAGAGAAGGAAATCGACGGCAACACGCGTCGATACATAAAGGAAAAGCACGTTCATGCGGCTCCCCCACCCAAAACTCCGGACCGGGCTGTGAAGAATTCCCGCAATCGCATCTCGGCCTGCCTCGCCCTCACACTCAAAGTCGGCGATCCCCTGACCCTCATCGGCACTGCAATGGCGGCCTACTACTGGCGCTTTGGTGACCTGCAGTTGCCGGTCAACTATTGGCGACTGATCGCCATCACGCTGCTGCTTGCCGTGCTGGTGCTGGGTGCCTCGCCGTTGTATCGCAGTTGGCGTGGTCGCAGCTTGTGGGCCGAATCCCGCAGCCTGCTGCTGCGTTGGCTCATCGTCTTCGGTGCACTGTTCGCCTACATGGTTGCCATCCAGGCAGCGGACGAACTTTCGCGCCTATGGCTTGCGTCGTGGTTCTGCTTGAGCCTGCTGGGTGCCTTGGCGCTGCGATCCATCACGCGCGGTGCCGCTGCGTGGGTGCGCCGCCGCGGCTTTGATCAGCGCAGCGCTGTCATCGTCGGCGCCAGCACCGATGCACAGGTCATCGTCAACACCATCGGCGACAACGCTTGGGCCGGCATCACCATCAAGGGTTGGTTCTCGACTGACGTGGACCGCGGCCGCATCGATGGCCCGGAAATTCTGGGCAACCTGCAGTCGCTTGGCGCCTACGTCGAGGGCCATGCCATCGACCAGGTGTGGATCGCGCTGCCCATGCGCGAAGAAGCGCAGATCGCGCTGGCGCTCGAACAGCTTCAGCACTCCACGGCTGACATCAAGTTCGTGCCCGACATGCTTGGCATGCAGCTACTCAACCATTCCGTTGAACAGGTTGCGGGCCTGCCGGTAATCAATCTTCAGCAGACGCCGTTCCGGGGCAATGCGCAATTACTCAAAGCGCTGGAAGACCGGATTCTGGCCGTGTTGATTCTGCTGCTCATCGCACCCGTGATGCTCGCCATCGCCGTCGCCGTGAAGCTGTCCTCGCCGGGCCCGGTGTTTTATCGACAGGAACGAATGAGCTGGAACAACAAGACCTTCCAGATGCTCAAATTCCGCTCGATGCCGGTGGATGCCGAGACAGGAACCGGTGCGGTGTGGGCTAAAGCCGGCGAGAACCGGGCAACCCGCGTCGGCGCGTTCCTGCGTAAAACCAGCCTGGATGAACTGCCGCAATTCCTGAATGTCCTGTTCGGCGACATGTCCATCGTCGGGCCGCGTCCGGAGCGGCCGGTATTCGTGCACCAGTTCAAGCACGACATCCCGGCGTACATGAAAAAGCACATGGCAAAAGCCGGCATCACCGGCTGGGCACAGATAAATGGCTGGCGCGGATCGACCGACCTGCAAAAGCGCATTGAGTGCGACCTGTTCTATATCGAGAACTGGTCACTGTGGTTTGACCTGAAAATCATCTTTGCAACGCTCTTCAAGGGCTTTGTGCATAAGAACGCGTACTGAGCACCGCAAAACATGAGCCTTGTTGAAAAAGGGAATGCAAGCATTCTCCCCGCAAGAATGAAGATCACTGTTGTCGGCGCCGGCTATGTTGGCCTCTCCAACGCCGTCCTGCTTTGCCGCCATCACACCGTCACCGTACTTGATGTATCAGCCGAACGCATTGAACTGCTGAACCGCCGGCGCTCCCCGATTGAAGACTCTGATATTGAGGCCTTCTTTGCCGCCGGCGGTGGCGCGCTGAGTGCCACCTTGGATAAGCATGCGGCATATCGAGACGCCGACTTCATCATCATTGCCACGCCAACCGACTACGACCCTCAAAGCAATTACTTCAACACCCGCTCGGTAGAGTCCGTGGTTGATGACGTTCAATCCATCAATCCGGCGGCGACGATCGTGATCAAGTCCACGGTCCCGGTTGGTTACACCCAACGCCTGCGCGAATCCAAGGGGATCGAGAACATCATTTTCTCACCCGAGTTTTTGCGAGAGGGACATGCACTCCATGACAACCTGTTCCCCAGCCGCATTGTCATTGGTGCCACCTCGGAAAAAGCAGAACTTTTTGCAGCATTGATGCAACAGGGGTCCGCCCATGGTGATGCCGCCGTGCTTTTCACCGGCTCCACTGAAGCCGAGGCGATCAAGCTCTTTTCCAACACCTATCTGGCCATGCGCGTGGCCTACTTCAACGAGTTGGATACCTACGCATCACTGCATGGCCTCGACACGCGTCAGATTATTGAGGGCGTAGGCTTGGACCCCCGCATTGGCAATCATTATAACAATCCCTCATTTGGCTACGGCGGCTACTGCCTCCCTAAAGACACCAAGCAGCTCCTCGCCAACTACCGCGATATTCCGCAGAACCTGATCGGGGCAATTGTCGATTCCAACACAACACGCAAAGACTTCATTGCCGACGAAATTTTGCGCCGCAACCCCAGAGTGGTCGGCATCTATCGCTTGGTCATGAAGTCGGGCTCGGATAATTTCCGGGCCTCCAGCATCCAAGGGGTGATGAAACGCCTGAAAGCGAAGGGCGTGGAAGTCATTGTGTACGAACCAGCACTGGAAGAACCGGAATTCTTCCGCTCGCGCGTCATCAATGACCTGGCTGAGTTTAAATCGCTCGCTGAAGTAGTGATTGCAAATCGCGTCTCCGATGATCTGCACGATGTAATTTCAAAGGTTTACAGCCGCGATACTTTCGGTGCGGATTGACGCCGCGTCATGGTCAAGAAGTCACACTCTTTTGCTCACAGTGTTGCGTGGAATCTCGTCGGCGCGGGAGTTCCCTTGGCGTTCGCCTTTCTTGCCATCCCGGCACTTTTAGCGGGCTACGGAAACGAACGCTTCGGCTTTCTCACCATCATCTGGGCGCTGATCGGCTATTTCAGCATTTTCGATTTCGGTATTGGTCGCGCACTCACCAAGCTCGTCGCTGACCGGCTTGGTAGCGGCAAACACACCGACATACCGGACATTGCCAAGACGGCACTCACCACAATGTTCGTGCTGGGCATTTTTGCCTGCCTGACTTTGGCGCCTCTTGCACCCAGCCTCTCCCGTTTGCTCAAACTGCCTCCCGCTTTGTACGGCGAGAGCGTACTGAGCCTGCGCATACTCGCGCTGGGAATCCCCTTCGTCATCGTTTCCGCTGGTTTGATCGGCCTACTCGAGGCACGGGCAAAATTCCATTCAATCAATCAGGTTCGCCTCGTAATGGGGTTGCTCAACTTTGCCGCGCCTCTGATGATGCTCGCATGGTCAAACAGCCTGGTTCCCGCGACCATCGCACTCGCGGTGAGCCGCGCCTTCACCACTGCCCTCTACTTCATCGTTGCCAAGCACGTCGGCGCTCTTGATACCTCTACTGGTCGTTTTCGCATTGATCACGTGAAGGCGCTACTCGGCTATGGCAGCTGGATCACACTCAGTAATCTGATCAGCCCTTTGATGGCGCAATTGGACAAGATTGTGATCGGCAGCGTCCTCGCTCTATATCTATTGCCGTTTTATGCTGTTCCAGGCGACTTGGTTAATCGCTTCAGTTTTATTCCGGTGGCGATGATCGGCGTGTTCTTCCCGGCATTTGCTGCACATTGGGCCGCAGGCAATCGGGGCGGCTTGTTTGTTCTTTATGGCGCCGCGAGCGGTGTGATGCTTGCAATCGTCTTCCCTCTGGCGTTGGCTTTGTATGCCCTGGCACCTGACGCGCTCAGCTTGTGGATGGGCGAAGCATTCTCCCAACAGTCCGCCCCTCTGATGCGCTGGCTGTGCATTGGCCTGCTAATAAACAGTGCCGCGCGCATTCCACATGCCTTGCTGCAGGCAATCGGGCGCCCGGACACCACAGCAAAACTGCATCTGTTGGAGCTGCCTGTGTATGCCACGGGCTTATGGTTGCTTCTGGAGCATTTCGGAATTTTGGGTGCGGCAATTGCATGGGCCGGCAGGATGGCGCTCGACTTCGTTCTGCTGACCCTGTGCTCAGGGATGGCGCTCCCGGATATCCGTCGCAAAGCCGCTCTTCTTATGGCAACGACTGCAACTGCGGCACTGATCATGTGCGCCGCCCCGCTTATTCAATCGCTCTGGATCAGGCTGTCGATTTGCATCCTGGTCGCGCTGATCGGCATGGCCTACGCGCTCCCCACCCTTATTCGTATCCGCCATAATGATTAATACAGACTCCCTCACGACAGCATCAAGTACCACCACCTTGGTGACCGTTACATATGCCGACCGCATCGGATACCTCCGCGAGCTCCTCTCCCGTGCTTTCGACGTCGAAGAAATCGCGCGTGCCGTCATCGTAAGCAATGCATCCACCTCTAACTTGGAGCTTCTGGAGCGGCAATGGGGACCACGCCTGCGCGTGATTCGCCTGCAGCAGAACACTGGATCAGCAAATGGGTACGCGGCAGGGATCGCAGCGGCGTTGGCTGACGGGGCCCCTTACATCTGGCTGATGGACGATGACAATGCGCCAAAGAAAGGTGCGCTAGATACTCTCCATCGTCACCTGCTGCATAGCATTAGCGTCCGCGGAGCCGAAAGCGCAGCGGTACTTGGATTCAGGCCCACGCATCAAGCCGATATTGCCAACGGCGTCGACGTGGAACGCGCGTACCCGCCACGTTCAAGTTTCTTCGGATTTCATTACCGGCAGATTCCTTTCAAAATCTGGCGAAGGATTCGGCCAAACAAGACTCCCCGTTCTCCCGCCCGCGTAGTGGCCGTGCCGTATGCACCCTACGGCGGACTACTAGCATCAAGCGCGTTATTTGAACGCATCGGCTTGCCGATGTGCGAGTTGGTGCTGTATGCCGATGACACCGAATACACATACCGAATCACTGCCGGTGGCGGGATGATTGAGCTGGTAACTGATGCGGAGCTGGAAGATCTCGAGGGCTCCTGGAACCTGAAAGAGAAATACCCCAATGCATTTATTGGTTGGCTGGAGGGAAAATCAGATCTTCGTGCATTCTATGCGGCTCGCAATCAAGCGTGGTTCGATAAACATGTCTGGACAGAATCCGGCGTCACACATGCGATCAATCGACTTACATATCATTCCGTCTTGAAATTACTCTCTCTCAAAACGGGGAAGAAAGGACGACATGATTTGTTAATCAAAGCAATAAGGCAAGGCGAGCTCTCGCTTCTCGGCACATCAGAATTCCACACGCTATAGCAGCCCACCTACCCCCACGAATGAAAATTCTATTTCTCAACTCATATGACGATGCATCGGATGGCGGCGGAGCCGAGATCACGATGTGGACACTCATCCAAGCGCTGACTGAGCAGGGCCATCAATGTGTTGTACTCGCCACACACAAGGGTTCAGGCTTGCAAAGAACATATCGAGACGGAATCACCATCTGGCGCGCTGGAATCAGAAACATATACTGGCCAACCAAAGATAGATGCTCATCGTCAATAACAAAGCTATCTTGGCATCTTATTGATGCTTACAGCCCCCTCATGCAAAGGCATCTGAAAAAAGTTCTACGGCGTGAGCTTCCTGATGTTGTGTCGGTTCATAACCTTCCCGGCTGGTCGGCTTACTCCTGGAAAACACTAAAGGAAGGTGGCTACCCGTTCGTACAAGTTCTACATGATCAGTACGCAATCTGCGCCCGCACTTCAATGTTTCGGGGCGGGCATAACTGCGCCAAGCAATGCATCGACTGTCGGCTTCTGAGACTGCCGCATCGCAGATGGAGCAATCGCCCGTCTGCCGTAGTAGGCGTTAGCAAATTCATTCTCGATTGGCATCAGGCCCAAGGCTACTTCAAAGACGTTCCGATAAAGCACGCCATCACCAATACACGGAATGCTGGCCAGCTTGATTTGAGCCAACCGCCGGAAACGCATGATGGAATAAGATTCGGTTTCATTGGAAAGATCGATCCGACCAAAGGCATTGAGTTGCTGCTTAGCGTCTTCTCCCGACTAGGTCGTGCTGATGCAGAACTGTGGATCGCAGGCAGTGGGGATGCGAGTTATATCGACGACCTTAAAAGGCGCACCACAGATCACAGGGTCCGGTTCCTCGGCAGGGTGTTCCAGCGGCACTTCTATCCGCGGATAGATGTCGTCGTCGTACCTTCTCTTTGGCAAGAGCCACTAGGAATGGTGGTCGCAGAAGCCTTTGCGTACGGGAGACCGGTTATAGGCTCCGGCCGAGGCGGCATCCCGGAGATGATCGTAAACGGCGAAACGGGATTCCTATTTGATCCCGACAGCCCCAATCAGCTCGAACTACTGCTGGAAAAAATTTCAGCTGATTCTAGTCTCAGAAGAAGAATGTCCGCAGCCGCTCTCGGCGCAGCCGCGCCATTCCTAGACACTCACACATGGGCTGCGAAGTACACGAGCATCTATGAAAAAATATCGCGCAGCTCAACATAAAAACCTTATCAAATCCAGAAAAAGCGCACCGGGATTTAATTTCCCTGCCATGGCGGCAGACATTTCCACACCCACATATTCCAGCCGAGGACGATGGGCATTTAGCGAGCCCAAAACTCTCCAGGCAATCACTTCTCTTTTCCTGCTCACGTCTGTACTAGAGGGGCCGCTCAGATACTACCTGACATTAGAGTCCTCAGCACTACTCACTTACCTCCCCAAAATCCTGATGATAGTTTCAACTATCATTTTGATCGTGAGAAAAAGAAATCTCGCCGGACCTGCCCTAGCGAGCATTGCGGCGATCATATCAATCCTTTGGGCCATGGTTAACCTGCCGACCATTTGGCAAGTCCTCTTCGGCCTATGGATCGCCGTGCCACTCTTATACGGAATGACAGCGGGCCGGCATGTAATCGAAGACCCTTCAGCCTACCGTAAGATTGCCATCATCGCATACACGATTGCCGTTAGCGGGGTTCTCTTATCCCCTTTCATTTCGTTCCCATGGATAGGTGCGGAGATGATCGTAGACGGAAAATCAATTGAGGTATCACGGCAATGGACTGCAATGGGAATTGATCGGCACGCGGGTTTCTCGCGCGCATCATTCAACGCAGCCTCCCAGATACTAATCCTTTCAATTCTCCTAGCACTAAGCAACCGCTCTCGATCGCTGACCATCCTCGCTTGGCTGTTGGGTGGCTGCGCAATTGCTCTTACTACGGCCAAAGGCCCCGTTGTAGCGTGGTTGATTCTGACTTTATTCTTCATTACGGCCCACATAACTCGCCGCTCTAAAGCATGGAAATTTCTTTGGTCTGCAGCACTTTGGCTCATCCTTGCCATTGTGGTAACTGCACCTGCAAGTACACTCTTGCACCAATACACCCCCGACATTCAGTCATCAACTGACGCTTTCCTCTTTGCGAGTCTCGGAGATCGTCTTACCTGGATGTGGCCAAATTCGTTCAACCTACTGGGTGACCCGTTGGAATGGCTACTGGGCCGAGGAATAGGCGGCATAGGCACAGCTCAGCTGCACTTTGAGTCAACTGCATATCTCGCCGCTGACAACATATTTGTATATCTGGCCGTAGCATTGGGACCAACACTCGCGCTAGCGACACTGATAATTCTGACCCAAAAGGCTACTTCAACACTCCTTTCCTGTAGGCCCTCATTAGTGGCGCTCTCCATCATTACTTCCGTACTTCTATACGGCATCGTGGTTAATGTCATAGAGGAGCCATTTTTAGCGTTCTTCGTCGGCGCCGCCATCGCATCGCTAAAGAATAAGAATGCAGGGCGCTATAGCCCTACACTATCATGACAGGCATTGTTGTAAATTGCAGATTCTTATCCCAACCGGTTACCGGCGTTCAACGATTTGCAGGCCAAATCTGTCAAGAACTAAAGAATATTCTTCCTGACGTCGAGTTTGTAGCCCCAAGAAGCATTATTGACATCAAAACAGCATCCATCCTGGGTGCCGAATCGATTGGTCGTTCAAGCGGCCACCTATGGGAGCAAGTGGACCTCCCACTATATCTTCACAGGAATAATCGACCACTACTTGTCAACTTAGCCAACACCGGGCCATTGCTATACAAAAACCATATATCCACCCTTCACGACATCACACTAGCACGCTACCCGAAGAGCTTTTCACTACCCTTTCGTCTCGCGTACAAAGTTATAACACCACGTATCGTTCGCAGCTGCAACGCGTTAATTACTGTTAGCGAGTTCTCAAAGAATGAGATAGCGTCACATTACGCTGTCAGCAGGGATAAGATTTACGTTGTGCACAATGCGGCCGACGAGCGATTTACGATAAGGAAACCATCAGCATCCCCCGGAAAGTACTTGCTCGCGGTTTCGTCACCTGCTTATCACAAGAACTTCCCAACCGTCATCGCAGCCTATAAACGGTGGCGACATCGCAAAGAGATCGGCCTCAAAATCGTGGGCACTGCAGGCGCCAGTCTCTCACCGCAAAGCTATGGGGATCTGCCAGCAGGATTGGATTTTCTTGGTCGAATCAGCGATGACCAACTAATCGATCTGTATACCAATGCCATAGGCTTCATCTTCCCGTCTCTTTATGAGGGCTTCGGCATTCCGCCGTTAGAAGCTCAAGCCTGCGGCTGTCCTGTAATTGCATCCAACACCGCCTCAATGCCCGAGGTACTCTGCGATTCGGCACTTTATTTTGACCCTAACAATGTCGATCAACTGACAGAGGCAATGGACTCATTGCTGTGCGAACCGCAGCGCCAAGCGTGGATACAAAAAGGTTTAGTCAACTCAGCTCGTTTCGACTGGAAGCTATCGGCCGAGAAGGTCGCCAGCATTATTAATTCAATGTAACCCGGCGAGCATCAAATTGCACTAACAACCTATACAACACGCAACGACCTCGACCTCCAACTGAAATGCAACTGACAAAAATGAAAGTAGCAATCGTCCACTACTGGTTCGTCACTTGGCGCGGCGGCGAAAAGGTAATCGAGCAATTGCTCCGCATCTACCCCCAAGCGGACGTATTTACCCACGTCGTCACCCCGCAGATTGAAGGCAAGCAACTAGCCGGTCATCGCGTGCAGCGTACTTTCATCAACAGGCTACCGATGGCGGAACGGTTTTACCAAAAGTACCTACCCTTCATGCCTATCGCCTTGGAGCAGTTGGACTTGACCGACTATGACTTGGTCATCTCCAGCGAGTCGGGGCCGGCCAAGAACGTCATTACGCATCCAGATGCGCTCCATGTTTGTTATTGCCACAGCCCGATGCGCTATGTCTGGGATATGTACCGACTCTATTTGGACGGCGCAGGGAAACTCACTCAAGCATTGATGCGGCCCCTGATGCACTACATGCGTTTGGTCGATGGGGCATCGGCTTCGCGTGTGGATCACTTCATCGCCAACTCGGCATTCATCGCGCGTCGGATCGACAAGTGCTATCGGAGGGAGGCTACGGTCATTCATCCGCCCGTGGATATCGACGAATTCGAGTGCCTTGCCGAAAAACAAGACTATTACCTGATGCTTGGTCAATTGACGGCCTACAAAAGAACCGACCTTGTGATGGATACCTTCCTGCGCAACGGCAAACGTTTGGTAATCATCGGTGAAGGCGAGCAATTGGCTGAGCTGAGGGCCAAAGCCACCGACAAAGTAAAAGTCCTTGGTCGGCAATCGTTTTCTGTACTGAAAGAGCACCTTGCCAATGCAAAAGCGCTAATTTTCCCAGGGGTTGAAGATTTTGGCATTGTTCCGCTTGAAGCCATGGCTTCCGGAACACCCGTGATTGCATTTGCTAAAGGCGGCGCGCTTGAAACGGTGGTTGAAAGCAACGACCCCTCACTAGCGACAGGCATGTTCTTTCACGAACAGTCGATGGACGCTTTGGACGAGGCCCTCTCCCGCTTTGAGTCCCTGCCCGAGCGTATCTCGCCGCTGGCATGTCGCCGCCAGGCAGAGAGGTTTACCCCTGCCCGATTCCGAGAAGAAATAGCTTCCTTCATCGAAGACAAACAGCGCAAAGACAGCTGATTTACACATAAACCTGAGAAGCACATGGATATTCTGATCTGCGGCGGCGCCGGTTACATCGGCAGCCACATGGCGCATTGGCTTAGCGAGCGCGGCCATCGCATTACCATCCTGGACAACCTCTCCACCGGCCATCGCGGTGCGATGCAGTGGGGCGATTTTGTCGAGGCTGATTTATTGGACCCCGCTTCGCTGGATAACGCCTTCCAAGGGCGGAACTTTGATGCCGTCATGCATTTCTGTGCGCGCTCTCTGGTGGGCGAATCGGTCACGCAGCCCTATGCGTATTACGCCAACAATGTCACCGGCACGTTGAATCTGTTGAAGGCGATGCGCCGGCATGACGTTGGCCGCATCGTATTTTCATCGACTGCGGCGGTATTCGGCAGCCCCGTCAGCCCGCGGATTGATGAGGACCATCCCAAGAATCCCATCAACCCGTACGGCGCCAGCAAACTGATGACCGAACGCATTCTGGCTGACGCCGCTACGGCCTATGGTCTGCGCTCGGTCGCCCTGCGCTACTTCAATGCTGCAGGCGCCCTGCCCGATCACGGTATTGGTGAAGCCCACGCCTGCGAAACGCATTTGATCCCGAATGTGTTGCGCGCTGCGCTGGGTGGCGATCAAACACTGAAAATATTCGGCGATGACTACGCCACGCCGGATGGCACCTGCGTGCGTGATTATGTGCATGTGCAGGATCTCGCCCAAGCGCATGCGTTGGCCCTTGCTTTCATGGAAAACAACGAGGGCGCGCATACCTTCAACCTCGGCAATGGCCGCGGCTTCTCCGTGCGCGAGGTAATCGACTGCGCGCGCGCCATCTCTGGCCAAGAGATTGCCTACGAAATCGCGCCGCGCCGTGAGGGCGACCCGGCGACGCTGGTTGCCTCCAGCCAAAAGGCACGTGAGCAACTGGGCTGGGAGCCGCGTTGGACCGAATTGGAACCTATCATCGAAAGCGCGTGGCAGTGGCATCGCAATCCACCGAGCTGGTTCCCGCGCCACGCCTGATCCGCTCTCGATGATAAAAACAGCGCCGCCGTAATCACGGGAGCGCTGCTTGTGTTTAACCGGCCCTCAATGGCGCTGCCCGACGGTTTTGCAGCGCGTAAAACACAACGTCGTAATCATTCGCTACTGAGCGCAGCACGCCAGCCGGCATTCGCGCAGACACACCGGCTGCATGCTTCACATCGCCTGCAATCAAGCGATATCCAACACCGGGAATGACTTGACCAGATCATCCAGCTGTTTGATCTGCGCCAGGAACGGCTCCAGCGCGTCCAGTGGCAATGCACTGGGGCCGTCGCAGCGCGCGTTATCCGGGTCCGGATGCGCTTCAAGGAACAGGCCGGCGATACCGACGGCCATGCCCGCGCGCGCCAGTTCCACCACCTGCCGGCGGCGACCGCCCGATGCTTCACTGCCCGCGTCGCGACGCTGCAGGCTATGCGTGACATCGAAGATGGCCGGCAAGCCGCCGGTGGCTTCGATCATCTCGCGGAAGCCGAGCATGTCCACCACCAGGTTGTCGTAACCGAACTGCGCGCCGCGTTCGCACAAAATGATGCGCTCGTTACCCGCTTCGCGGATCTTGCTGGTGATGTGTTTGATCTGCGTGGGGCTGAGGAACTGCGGCTTTTTGACGTTGACCGCACGGCCGGTGCGCGCGATGGCGGTCACCAGATCCGTCTGCCGTGCCAGGAACGCGGGGATCTGCAGCACGTCCACCACTTCGGCCACCGGCGCGGCCTGCGCCACTTCGTGCACGTCGGTGATCACCGGCACACCGAAACGCTGCTTTACCTGTTCAAAAATACGCAGGCCTTCGTCCATGCCGACGCCACGGAAAGAGGTGATCGAGGAACGGTTAGCCTTGTCGAAAGACGCCTTGAATACGTAAGGAATACCCAGGCGACGCGTGACCTCCACATAGCGCTCGGCGGCGTACAAGGTGGAGTCTAGGTCCTCCAGCACATTGAGCCCACCAAACAACACGAACGGCAGGCTGTTGCCGACCACTACGCCATCGGAAATCGTTACGTTCATTTGCTCTTCCTGTTCAACATCAGGGGAAACCCCTATCAAGGTGGGCGAATATCGCCGAAAACGGCGACGAGCGACAGCACTACGCGCTGCAGGACAATGCGTCGGCAGGCACTGATTATCGGCCCGCAGGGTTAACCCGTGACAGCCAGCTTCAAGCCCGCGGGGGCATCAGTTCACTCTGATACTATGTGGCGCTCACCCCGTCGACCCCACTTCACCCACGACGGCGCCAAAATCACGTTAAGAAACAGGAGTTTGCATGTCTTCCGAGCTGCTCAAGGCTTTGGCTCTGGATGCCACCAACGCTGGCACCTATCTGGGTAACGGGGAATGGTCGACCGCCACTGGCGCGGGCGTCCTGAAGCCGCAGAACCCGACCACCGGCGAGGTGATCGCAGAAGTTCAGGCTACGACGGAGGCTGATTACGAAACCGTGATCGCCCGTGCGCAGGAAGCCTACAAAGTGTGGCGTACCACGCCGGCGCCGCGTCGCGGCGAAGCCGTACGCCTGTGCGGCGAAGCGCTGCGTAAGCACAAAGACGCTCTGGGTTCGCTGGTCGCGCTTGAAATGGGCAAGTCCAAGCCGGAAGGCGACGGTGAAGTGCAGGAGATGATCGACATCGCCGACTTCGCACTGGGCCAGAGCCGCATGCTGTACGGCTACACCATGCATTCCGAGCGCCCCGGCCACCGCATGTACGAGCAGTACCACCCGATTGGTCTGGTCGGCATCATCTCGGCCTTCAACTTCCCGGTGGCGGTGTGGAGCTGGAATGCATTCCTTGCGGCCATCTGCGGCGACATCTGCATCTGGAAGCCGTCCAACAAGACGCCGCTCACCGCCATTGCCACGATGAAAATCTGCAATGACGCGCTGAAGGATGCGGGTTTCCCGAACCTGTTCTTCCTGATCAACGACGCCGGCACTGCGCTGTCGGAGAAGATGGTCGAGGACCGTCGCGTGCCGCTGATTTCGTTCACCGGCTCGACCGCCGTTGGTCGCACCGTCAACCAGAAGGTCGCTCAGCGACTGGGCCGTTGCCTGCTGGAACTGGGCGGCAACAACGCCATCATCATGGACGAGAGCGCCGACCAGAAACTGGCCGTGCCGGGCATCGTGTTTGGTGCGGTGGGCACAGCCGGCCAGCGCTGCACCACCACGCGCCGTTTGATCGTGCATGAATCCATCTACGACAACGTGCTGGCCACGCTGGTCAAAGCGTACAAGCAGGTCGAAGGCAAGATCGGCGATCCGACCGATGCCGCCAATCTGATGGGCCCGTTGAACAGCCCGGAAGCCGTGCAGCAGTTCCTGGCGTCCATTGCCAAGGCCAAGGCCGCCGGCGGCACGATCGAAACCGGTGGCACCGCTATCGACCGCGCGGGCAACTTCGTGTTGCCGGCCATCGTCACCGGCCTGAAGAACAGCGATGAAATCGTCCAGCACGAAACCTTCGCGCCGATTCTGTACGTGATGAAGTACAGCACTCTGGACGAAGCCATCGACATGCAGAACGGCGTGCCGCAGGGCCTGTCGTCCTCGATCTTCACCCAGAACCTGAAGACCGCTGAGAAGTTCCTGTCTGCTGCCGGCAGCGACTGCGGCATCGCCAACATCAACATCGGCACGTCCGGTGCGGAAATCGGCGGCGCGTTTGGTGGCGAGAAGGACACTGGCGGCGGTCGTGAATCCGGTTCGGATGCATGGAAGGTCTACATGCGTCGCCAGACCAACACCATCAACTACTCCGATTCGCTGCCGCTGGCCCAGGGCATCAAGTTCGACCTGTAATGAAACCGGCTCCCGCTCCGGCGGGGGCCTTTACGGCACGGACGGCATTGCCCGTCCGTCTGTACATCTGAAATGGAGGTTCACCGATGAGCACCCCCGCACCCCGCCAGACCAGCACCTATGCCGTGATCAGTCTGGTAGCCGGCATTCTCGGCTGGACCCTGATTCCGTTCTTGGGCAGCATCGGCGCCATCATTTTCGGCCATATGGCACGCGGTGAAATCAGCCGCAGCAATGGTCGTATTGAAGGTGACGGGCTTGCAGTGGCTGGCCTGATTCTGGGCTGGTTGTCGGTAGCGATGTGGATCTTGGGCATTTTGGCCTTCATCCTTTTCTTTGGTGGCCTGGCTTGGATCGCCACATTGAGTTCATGAGGCCTGCATGAGCCAGTCTGATTCAACCCAACGCTTCAGCAGCCGCGTTGCCGACTATGTCCGCTATCGCCCGGGCTACCCGCCGGCGCTGCTGGACTGGTTGCATCGCGACATCGGCATTGCCGCGCAGACACAGGTCGCTGACGTCGGTGCCGGCACCGGCATTTCCACGCAACTTTTTTTGGCCGCGGGCTACCCGGTAATTGCGGTGGAGCCCAACGGCCCCATGCGCGATGCCGCAGCACAATGGCTGGGCGCGGAGTATCCGCAGCTTCGCTTGGTCGATGGCACCGCCGAAGCCACTACCTTGGCAGACGCCAGCGTAGGCCTGGTCAGCGCCGCACAGGCGTTCCATTGGTTTGACACCAGCGCGGTGCGCCGCGAGTGGGCGCGCATTCTGCAGCCCGGCGGCATGGCGCTGGTGTATTGGAACTCGCGTTTGCTGGACACCTCGCCTTTCCTGATCGGCTACGAGCAGTTGCTGCTCGACTTCGGCACCGACTACACCCAAGTGGCCGAGCGTTATCAAAGTGATGACGAAATGCGTGCCTGGTTCGGCGACGGCCTGCGTGGTATCGCCAGCTTCCCGAACGTGCAGCATCTGGACTTTGAAAGCCTGCGCGGCCGCCTGTTGTCATCCTCGTATGCGCCGCAAGCCGGGCATCCGCGTCACCTGCCCATGCTCGCCGCCTTGCAGCAGTTGTTCGATTCCTGCGCCGTCAATGGACAGGTTGCCTTCGAGTACCAAACCCGTGCCTTCACCGGCACGTTGAACTGAGCTTATGTATTCCATTGCCCGCCCCTTTTTGTTTGCTTTAGATGCCGAGCGTGCGCACGGCCTGGCCCTGTCCGCGCTGGATTTGGCTTACCGCACCGGCACCACATCGCTGGTGGCCAGCCGCGCCAAGCCGCTGCCGACCACCGTCTATGGTTTGAATTTCCCCAATCCGGTTGGCCTGGCGGCCGGCCTGGACAAGAACGGCGAGCACATTGATGCGCTGTTCGCGCTGGGGTTTGGCTTCGTCGAAATCGGCACGGTCACCCCGCGCCCACAGGAAGGAAACCCCAAACCGCGCCTGTTCCGCCTGCCCAAGCATGGCGCCATCATCAACCGCATGGGTTTCAACAACCTGGGCGTGGATGTGCTGGTGAAAAATGTCGAGCGCGTGCGCCATCGCCCCGGCCCGCTGGGCATCAACATCGGCAAGAACAAAGACACCGCCAATGAAGATGCGTTGTCGGATTACCTGATCTGCATGGAAAAGGTGTATCCGCTGGCCGACTACATCACGGTCAACATTTCTTCGCCCAATACCGCCGGCCTGCGCGAGCTGCAGGAAGAACAGGCGCTGCGTCGTCTCGTCACCGGCCTGCGTGAAGCACAGGAGCGACTGGCCGGCCAACATGGCCGTCGCGTGCCGATGCTGGTCAAAGTGGCACCCGACCTCAACGACCGCGATATCGACGCGGCGGCACGCGTGCTCGGCGAGTTGAACGTGGATGGCGTCATTGCCACCAACACCACCATCGGCCGGCCTTCGGTTGAATCCGACCCGCTGTCCAAGCAAGCCGGTGGCTTGTCAGGCGCCCCCCTGTTGGGCCAGTCAACGCTGGTGCTGCGCCGCTTGCGCGCGCGCTTGCCGGAGTCGGTGCCATTGATCGGCGTGGGCGGCATCAGTTCCGGTGCCGACGCCGCAGCCAAAATGGCGGCGGGTGCATCGCTGGTGCAGTGCTACAGCGGGCTTATTTTCCAGGGTGCCGGTTTGATCGGCGATTGCGTCGAGGCTATCCGCCGCCGCCGCGAGGCCCCTTCACGAGGCGCAATGGCACCGCTATGACGACCACTCCCCCCGCATGGTCGCTCACCGAACACGCATCGCTGCAGCCCCTCAATACCTTCCACGTCACCGCACACGCTCCGCGCCTGTTGCAGGTGAATGACCCCGCCACACTTCCCGAAGTGCTGGCCACCATTGTCGGCAACAGTCCCTTGCTGGTGCTGGGCAGCGGCAGCAACGTGCTGCTGGCTGCCGACCCCGAAGGCACCGTGCTGACGTTCGCCAACCGTGACATCAGCATTCTGGAGCACCGCGCCGATCACGCCATCGTGCGCGCCAGCGCCGGCGTCATCTGGCATGAGCTGGTGATGTGGTCGCTGGGCGAAGGTCTGTCCGGGTTGGAGAATCTGGCATTGATTCCCGGCACCGTAGGTGCTGCGCCCATCCAGAACATCGGTGCCTACGGCGCGCAGGTAGGCGACTTCATCCAGACCGTCGAAGCCTGGGACACGCAGGAACAGACATGGGCGCGACTGGACCAGGAGGCCTGCCGCTTTGCTTACCGCGACAGTGTGTTCAAACACGAGGCCGACCGTTACCTGATCGTCGCCGTCGAGTTCCGCCTGCCGTTGCTGCATGAGTTGCGGCTGGACTACGCCGGCATCCGTGAAGAACTTCAGGCCATGGGTATTGATCTGCCCGTCGCGGCCGATGTTGCCAATGCCGTCATCGCCATCCGACGCCGCAAGCTGCCCGACCCCGACATTCTCGGCAACGCCGGCAGCTTCTTCAAAAACCCGGTGCTGCCATTGGACCAGGTAGACGTGCTGCTGCAGCACTATCCAGAGTTGCCGGTATTTCCGGGCAATGACGAAAACAGCCGCAAGGTGTCCGCCGCCTGGATGATCGAAGCCTGCGGCTGGAAAGGACAACGTGACGGCGATGCCGGCATTTCGCCCAACCACGCATTGGTGCTGGTCAACCACGGCAGCGCAACGGGCGCAGAACTACTTGCGTTGGCTCGCCGGGTTTCTGCATCGGTGCTGGAAAAATTTGGCGTCCCCATCGAACCGGAGCCTCGGCTGATCGGCGCGCAGTGGTGAACAACAGCACGGCCGCATCACCTCTGGCCACACCGGTACGCGCAGCGCTGCTGATGTTTGGCAGCGCGATGGCGTTTGGTCTGATGGCCATCGCCATCCGCTACGCCACCCGCTATGTGCCAACGCAGGAGGTGGCGTTTTTCCGCAACACCTTCGGCCTGCTTGCCCTGCTGCCGATGTTGTTGCGACCAGGCCACGGCTCGCTACGCACCCAGCAATTACCGCGCTACTTCATGCGCAGTGCGATCGGCTTGGCCTCGATGCTGTGCGGCTTCTGGGCGGTCGGCCATTTACCGCTGTCGCAGGCGGTGTCGCTGTCGTACTCCACGCCGTTGTTCGTCACCATCGCCGCCGTGTTGTGGCTGGGCGAAAAGGTTCGCATCCGCCGTTGGGCAGCGGTGATTGCCGGTTTCATTGGCGTGCTGGTCATCGTGCGCCCGGGGTCTCATGGCTTCGACGCCGGCAGTTTGATCGCCGTGCTGGCCGCCCTGCTCAGCGCCCTGGTCGCTATCCAGATCAAGCAACTCACCCGCATCGACGGGCCGGATACGGTGGTGTTCTACACGTATGTGTTCTGGGTGCCCCTGTCGCTGATTCCGGCGTTGTTTGTCTGGGTTTGGCCCACCGGCATTGCATGGGTGTGGCTGGTGCTGACCGGCGTGATGGGCACAGCCGGCCAGTTGCTGTGGACCCGCGCCTTGAAGCTGGGCGAGGTGTCGGCATTGACGCCCATCAGCTTCACCCAGCTGCCACTGGTGGTGGTGATGGGCTGGCTGTTGTTCGGCGAAACGCTGGACCGCTGGACCGTGATTGGCGCCTTGATCATCCTCGGTTCCAATGCGTACATCGCGCATCGCGAGGCGGTACTGGCGCGTAAATCCGCCACACAATCGCCCACGGCCGCCGCCAAACCCGGCGAGTAAGCAGCGGTTGAATCGGGACTACCGCAGTGCCGTAAACAGCACTGCTGCCAGCCGTAATAAATCAACCCGCACAAAGCAACATGATTGCGAACATGCAACCGCATGTCGGTCGTCATGCACGCTGTTGCACGCACTCTGACTGGACAGCAATGATGTCGCAGTCGTTTTTCCAATGCCGTTCAACGCCTGAAGCAAGCGGGTCATCGGCCAGCCCTTCAAGCAAGCCGGTGACCGAAACCGACTGTTCGCTCAGCCCGCCGGCTTTGGATTATCCCGGCGGAACAGCTCCCACTCTTCAACCTGCGAGCCGTCCGGCAGATGGCACACGCCAAACTCGCCGCCATCCTTGTCCTTACGCATTTCAAGCTTGCCGCCCTTGCTGACGCAGTGCTCCGACGCCGGATTCGCCATCCCGATCCGTGCTGGTGCGGGCTCAACCTTTGTCTCATTCGCCCCGCAACCCAGCAAGGTCCCGGCAGTCGCGATAAGGGCAAAACAACGTACGAATGACTTCATGATCCTGCTCCCTGTGTAAGGCTGGAGTGTAGGGCTTTGTCCACTACCAGATCGAACACAGCTGGAATCCGCTGCTGAGCCCCCATCACACCAAACAGCTACCGCCGGCCTTTGGGGTTGCAGGCGGACGGGTAATCCCCCCGCAGATTAGCTGACGCCAAAAGTGGAATGTTCTCGTACCCTTTCCCGAGG
>DEOB01000010.1:882496-1609133 GCA_002359895.1 Stenotrophomonas sp. UBA2629 | reverse complement strand
TAGGGGAGACCGGGGCGGGATCAATCCAAGACCCTTGGACTAACGGCGTGATTCAATACCCTTGAATCGAATAATTCAAGAGGCTTGGATCGAAATGGACGTAAATTTTTTGCTTGACTCAGCAAAAAAAGTGTGCGGGGTCGAGTACGACAAGGACCTCGCGCCACGTCTTGGCGTAAAGCCATCGGCTATCAGCAACTACCGAAAAAACGTATCGCACCCCGACCCGGTGGTATGCGCAACCTTGGCCGGACTGACCGGCGTTCCCCTCGCAAAAGTGCTTGGGGTGATAGGCGAAGCACGCGCCATCAGTCGGGAGGAGAAGGCCGTATGGCGCAAGTTGGCCGCTACTGCGATGGCCCTAGTGATAGGTGTCGGCCTCGCCTCCCCTGCGCACGTACAGGCCGCAGAACCGGGGCATTCCAGCGCCCACACTCTATACATTATGCGAAATGGCTGATGCGCCGCCTCATCTGGATCTGGCTCTGGATCACTTCTCACCTACCATCCCGGCCTCCTAAGGATTCGGGGGAAATTGAGGCATGAGCGACACCTACGACATGGACAGACGTCCACCGTGCTGGGAACCCGGCGAGCCGTGTCCGAACAGCTGTGCGCATGAGCACTACCGGCGCGTGATCGACAACCACGTTTCATTGACCGGGCCGTGGGCTGGCTGGCGACTGGCTGGCCGTGAGCTGGTTGGCCCCGGTGGCATCCGTATCCCGGAGCGCCGGTTACAAGGTCTGCTCTGGCGCGCCGACGCCACTGATTTACGTGACGCGACACGAAAAAGGAACGCGGCAGCGAAAGCCCGTCAGCAGTCGTTGGTCAAGGTCGTTGTCGTGGGTCTGGGCGAATGGCGTGAGCGCGACGTCGGCACCAGCGCGGGGTAACGGCGCCACCGCAGGGGCAATGCCCCTGCACCCCGGCTAGAATCCGCTCAGGATGAAATCTGGGGGATTCATGGAACGAGAACGACCGGAATATCTGCCGCCCATCGACAAGCCGCGCTGGAGCTTTCCTTGGATGACCGTGATTGGTATCGCAGTGCTTGCGCTGGCCATCTTCGGCATCAAGCAGCACCTGGCTACGCAGGCAGCTTGGAATCAACGTTTCGCACAAACACGTCCTTCACCAACGAAGGACCCGATGATTGCCCTAGCGAGACGCAACGCTGAAATTGAAGCTGATGATGCAGCCGAGCGACTACGCCGACTTGGCGAAATGCAGCGCGCCCGTGAAACGTATGAGCACGATCGGAAGAACTGGCGTTGCATCAACCACATCCCATTCCGGCAGATCCCCGGCGGTTGGGAAAATGTACCGGGTGAAAGTTGTTAATTAAGTGACGTATCACGAAATTGGCACCGGTTAGAACCGTCAACGTAGGGGCGACGCCCCTACACCCCGGCTACAATCTGCCCAGAACGAAATCCGGGGGGATTTATGGAATGAGAACGTCAGGAACCAACGCTAGGCAAGGCTGAGCTTAGTGGAGTGAGCTTCAGATCTCGTTATCTGAATAGAGAAACCAAGCACGCGTACGTAAGTATTCCGGTAATGGCCGTGAACCCAATGCCGAACAGCATATTGATTATGTAAAACACGGGCATGGTCTCAAACCTCTCCGTTTTGATAAAAGAATAAACAAATACTGAAACTCCTGTTGCAACTGAAATTATCAGCATGTAAACAGCACTCGTGCACATCAATCCGTTGCCTATCGCCAAAAGAAAATAATACTGATCCTCGCCAAGCACTCCTTCACTGCGCCAATAAATAGGAAATAGCATTAATACGAATAAGATCAGTCGAGCAATCAATACTTTTGCGTAGATACAATAAATACGCTGCTCTTCCTTTGTCTGCAGAAGGCTGGGGCGCACATTCACCTCCGGAAATAGTCTTTACAGCAGCCCGGTTATTTGCAGGCGTTGTAGACAGCATCATCCACGGAACGCGACCTCGACGACGTGTGGACAGCGCAAGCGCCATTGGTCAACGCCGCCACGTCGACCACCTGCGCCGATGCCGGCAACGAATCGACGCTGAGCTGCTCGACGTCCCGCGACTTCGCGTTCCACATGGGGGCGACTGGTAAAAATCAGGCTTGCCACGCTCAACGCACTTATAGACGAGCTGCGCTGCCATGCCACCTGACAGCGCCACTAGAGAATCCCCCTTGTACATCCCCTGCTCCCTGCTGGACATGAACCGGCATCATAGCGCGGGCACAACGGGGTAATTTCGTGACAAGTCACGAAATAAAGGCGAGCAGTCCGATGTGGGCAATGTAGTAGCCGTAGAACGCCCACCGCGTGCGCGGAATGTTCCAGCTGACCTGCCCCAGCGCCCTCACCGGCGGCGCCCAGCAGTCGCCCACGTTGTCCGGACATCGGAACGAAGTGCTTTCCGTATTACGCCTATGTGGGCAGTCTGCGGGCGCATGCGCACGTAACAAGTGCCGCCAATGCTAGCGCCGCGGCTACCCACAGGTTGCCGGGGATTCCATTGTGATCAAGCAACCACCCGCCTGCCCACGCCCCCAGCGCGATGCCGATGTTGAACATACCCACGTACAGCGCGCCGGCAACTTCCATCGCCCGTGGCGTGGCTTTCATCATCCAGGTCATCAGTCCTACCGAAACGCCGCCGTAGGCCAGGCCCCACAACAGCAGCACCCAGATGGCGCCGTTGAAGGTTGTACCGACTGAGAGCCACAGCAATGGCGTCAGCAGCAATCCCACCGAAATGGCCACCACCGTGGGCCAGGTACGGCGTGCGGCTAGCGGGCCCATCAGGAAATTACCGGCAATTCCGGCGATGCCGTAGGCAAACAACAATGCGCCCATCCAGCGCGTTTCTACACCGGACCATGTGCCAAGCAGCGGCCTCAGGAAAGTGAAGACCGTGAAGTGAGCCGCCACCAACAGCAGCGTCAACAACAGCCCCACCTGCAGTGCGCGATTGCCCAACTGCTGCAGGAACATGCGCGCGCTCACCCCGACCGCAACCGGCAGTGCGGGAATGACGCCCAGATGCAGCGCCAGCACCAGCCCGCTCAATAGCGACATGCTGGCAAATGCAGCACGCCAGCCAAACGCATCGCCGATCAGCGTGCCCAGCGGGACACCCAGCACTGATGCTGCCGCCACACCGCCGAAGATGATGGAAGTAGCCAGGCCAATCCGGTGCACGGGTACCAAGCGAGCTGCCAGCCCGCCGGCAATGGCCCAGATGCCGCCCATGCAGAGCCCCACCAGCGCCCGCGCCATGAGCATGGTCGTCATGTTCGGCGCCAGCGCCGATGCGAGGTTGGCCAGCAGCAACAGGCCCAGCAGTGCACGCAGAATCATCCGACGATCGAGCGCGCCAGCGGCGATGACGACCAACGGCGCAGACACGGCAGCGAGCATCGCCGGCAACGAGATCAGCCAGCCAGTGTTGCCGGTGCTGCTCCCCAATGCTTCAGCGATGGATGTCAACAAGCCGACGGGCAGCATCTCGGTGGTGACGACAGAAAAGGTGGCCAGACCGATGGCTGAAACAGCCAGCCAGGGGTGTCGCGCGGCGGCCTCAGTAGTCACTGAAGATGGGTTGGACATGGAATAGACCCTTGGGGAAAAAGTACCGGCATCAGCCGGCTTTGATAGCGGGATCAGCGCCGCAGCAGATGCGATCCGAACGCTGCAGAGCCCGGCTGGTCAGCCAGGAGGTGAGCAGCACAGCGCCGCCTGCGCAGAGCGCAACGACGAAGCCGGCATGCGGGCCTATGCGGTCGACCGCTTGGCCAGACATTGCGGCACCGGCCGCCACGCCAACATTGAGCCCCGCCAGAAGCCAGGTCATGCCTTCGGTCACACGTTGTGCGGGACCGCGCCGTTCAATCAGCGACATCGCTACGATCATCGTCGGCGCGAAGAACAACCCGGCCACCAGAACGGCCAACGCAAGCTGCACAGTCCCGGTGACATAAAGCAGTGGCAAGGTGGTCAGCGCGGTCGCCGTGCCACCCAGCAGCAATTGCCGATGCAGTGGAAGCGACACGCGTCGAGCACCAAACAGCAGCCCTGCCGTGCAGGAGCCGAGCGCGTACGCCGACAGCACAAGGCTGGCAGCGCCGGGCTGGCCAAGCGCCGCGGTGAACGCAACACTGGTGATATCGATGCTGCCGACAATAAGACCCATCGCCATCATCAGCAGGACCAACCAAGCAACCCCCGTGAAAGCGATCATCGGTTGCTGCCTGCGCGCCGTCGCTTCGATCAATTCCACGGTAGGCTCGGTACCGCGCTGCACTACCAGCGCAGCGATGCCAACAGCCAGCAACACCGCCGCGGCCAACACGGCTGCCTGCGGTATCAGCGCGATCGACAGCCCCACCGCGATTGGCGGCCCGGCGATGAAACTAAGCTCATCAATTACCGTCTCAAGTGAGTAGGCAGCCTGCAATACCGGACGACCACGGTGCAGCGCCGTCCAGCGTGCGCGCACCATCGCCGAAACGCTCGGCATGCAGCCAGCCAGCACGGCGGCGGCAAACAACGTCCAGTCGGGTGCGTTCAGCCACATGGCGATGGCAAGCAACAGCAGCCCGACAACACTGAGGGCAGTCGCAAAGGGCAGCACGCGCCCCTGCCCGTGCCGATCGACCAGCCGCGACACCTGCGGCGAGAGAACCGCGTAAGTCAGGACAAACAACCCGGACACCGCGCCGGCCAGCGCATAGCTGCCGCGTAACGAAGACAACAGGCTGATGATGCCGATGCCCGTCATGGGCAGTGGCAAGCGTGCGATCAGCCCCGCCATGACCAACCCCGGCGCGCCAGGCGTAGCAAACAGTTCACGATAAGAAGTGGCCAACGGGGTCTCCAATGCGGCCGGACTTGCTTGGTGCAGGTCGCAGCATGACAATACATACGATGCGTATGAATAAAATGCTACATTCATACGCTCCGTATGTAAACAATCATGCTTGCCGTTTGTAAGGAGCTCTGGATGGTCCGCCGCACTCGCGCCGAAATGGAAGAAACCCGCGTCACCCTGCTGTCCACTGCCCGCAGGGTGTTCAGCGAGCACGGTTATGCCGCCACCTCCATGGACGACCTGACCGCCCAGGCGGGACTTACGCGCGGTGCCCTGTACCACCACTTCGGCGACAAAAAGGGGCTGCTGGCAGCCGTGGTCGAACAGATTGATGCCGAGACCGATACGCGCTTAACAGCAATCAGCGATGCGGCAGAGGATGCCTGGGACGGTTTCCGCCAGCGTTGCGTCGCTTACCTGGACATGGCGTTGGAGCCGGAAATCCAGCGCATCGTGCTGCGCGATGCACGCGCCGTACTCGGGGGCGCCTCGCCTGACTCGCAGCGACACTGCGTGGCCTCAATGCAACACCTCATCGACAGCCTCATCCAGCGCGGCCTGATCGCGCCGGTGGATGCACAAGCGCTGGCATCGTTGATCTACGGCAGCCTGGCCGAGGCCGCGTTCTGGATTGCCGAAGGAGACGACGCAAGTGCTCGCCTGGTACAGGCGACCGCTGCACTTGAATTGCTGTTACGGGGACTGAAAGTCGATTGAGCTTGCTCCGTGCGCCAATCGAAGATGCACCGCTTCGATCTGCGCAGGTTTGCTCACCGGGCCGCCCGCATGCACCTGCACGTCAGTCGAACCGGAAACGCATCGCGGCAACGTTCTATCACCGGATACCTCGGATGATCGCTGCCCGAAGGACGGGATGACGCCCGGGCAACTCCAGTAGTCTTGCCCGGACCATTGAGACGCCACCCACTTGACCTATCAAGCCAACAAAAGCCTCGATCTCCCGTTGAAGGTGGCCGTTACCGAAGACGACGCGATGCTGCGTGAGCGCGTGCTTCTGCCGGGCCTGCGTGACTTTGGCTTCAAGGTGGACGGTTTGGGTGACGCGGCGGCTCTCTACCGCAGCCTGTTTGCGCAGACATTTGACGTGGTGATTCTGGACATTGCCCTGCCGAATACATCCGCGCGGAGAATTGCGCTCCGACTACCGAAGTCCGAAGCGTGCTGATGAACTTCCGGCCAGATAACGATCACATAGGTTCTGGCAGCTGCGCTACTGGCGTGCGCGGCTGCACACTGAACCGGAGTCGCCGTTGATCAGGGAAGCGGCGGGCCGATCAATGGCTGCCAAGGCGCGTGAATCCCTTTATCTCGTCCAGCCATAGCAACTGCACGCCTTCACCCGGCACATCCAATGAAAGCTGACCATTGGTGCCCTCTTCCTCCTCCGGCCCACGGAACTGTTGGACGGCGGGGCGTTCGGTCACCGTTCCGCGCAGAGTGCGACCATCTTTGAGGTGTAGCTCGATCACAAGCTCTGCATCCAAGGCCAACTGCAGCGCTTTCATCGCGCTGATCGCTTCCTGCGAGGTATGAACGCGGGGGGCGGTCCTGGCCATGTCGTACTCCGTCATGTGAAAGCCACACGCTATCGTTTGGCGTGCTAAAGCCAGATAAAGAAGTTGAATCGCAGTACGCAAACTCTTCACGTAGCGGGGCTTTCGCGCTTGGAGGGTGCCGTCATCAGCGCTTACGCGGTTTCTTGCGTGCCCTCGCCTTCAAAACATGCTGGTGAGAACTGTATCCACCGACTGCTGCTTCAACCCGGTTGCAAGGAGGCCGACTTGGGTAGCGGCACTTCCACAGTGCACTCAACGCCGTGTGAAGTCAGTGCATAGGACGTGCGTGCCTTGAGCTGATACGGCAGTGCCCGCTCGATAAGCTCGCGGCCATAGCTGCCTTTGCGTTCGGCGGGCCGTGCAACCGCTTCGCTGGACTCTTCATTCCAGGTCATTTTCAGTGCGGGAGTTCCATCTTCCCAGCGGTGCACGAGCCAACACACTTTGAGTTTCCCTGTCTCAGAACCAAGCGCGCCGTACTTGGCGGCATTGGTCGCCAGTTCGTGCAGGGCCAAGGCGAAGGTCTGCAGCGTAGTTGAACGCAAGGCCACGCCTGTGGGCCCTTCCAGCACTACCCGGCCGCGCTCGGCACCATGCGCCTTCAGCTCTTCGTGCAGCAGTTTGTCGAATGCCACCTTGCCGCCATCGTCCAGGCTGGACAGCAGCGACTGGACCCGTGCAATCGCTTCGATACGGCTGCCATAGGCATGGCCGAATTCCTCCAGTGTGTCGCATTCGCTGAGCGTGCGATCTGCAACGGCGCGGATCACCGCCATCAGGTTGCGGGTGCGGTGCTGCAGTTCGGCCATCAGCACCTGGGTGCGTGCAATCTGGTCTTTCTCTTCGGTGCAGTCATGACCAATGCCACCAATACGTACTACCCGGCCCTCAGGATCGAGTAATGGAAACTTGGTGTTGCGCATCCAGCGAAGTGCGCCATCGCCCCTGCGGATGCGGTACTCGATGACCACGCGTTGGCCTTTTCGCACGCGCTCCAGCGCTTCGTGCACCTTGTAGCGGTCCTCGGGCACGATGTGGCTTGTCCAACTATCGAGCGTGGGGTGCGCGAGCATGCTGCCGCATTCGGAGCCATACAGTCGCTCGAAGGCGTGACTGAGATACTCAAGGTCAAGTGACTCTGCATTGCGTATCCACAACACATCGGAGGACGCGTTGCCGAACTGGAAAAAGCGTGCGGTGCTTTCCTGCAGGGCTCGCTCGCTGTCGATGTGATCGGTGATGTCGTGGATGGTGCCGACCACCCGTCCCGGCTCATACGCGGGCTGCGACTGGAAAAGCCGCTTCAGGAGCAGGCAACGTTGCTGTCCGTCAGGCAGCCAGTAACGGAAACGGCAGGTGAACTCGTCGTACTCCACGCCTGCACGCAGCAGCAACATTCCCAGCGCTTCGCGGTCCTGCTCATGCACGCGCGCAAGCAAGGCCTGCATGGTGGGCGCAATGATGCTGGGCCGGTAACCGCAGATGTCGAAACGGCGGTCAGCCCAGACGATGGAATCATCCTTCAGCTGCCATACCCAACCGGCCAGGTCCGCCGATACAACCGGTGAAACGCCAAGGTCGGCGTCGGTACGTTCGGGATCAATGGACATCGCCATTGGCATCCAGCAAAGCCATCAGCATCGTCCGCATCTGCTCCACGCCGAATGGTTTGGTGCACTGCATGCTGCCTGCATAGCGCGCGGGCACCAGCTCACGGTCATAGCCGGAGGTGAACAGTAGCGGTACCTGCCCGCTGCTCAGGCGGTCGGCAACCGGAAAGACGTTCTCCCCGCCCAGATTGATGTCCAGAATAGCCGCATCCGGCAACGCTATGCTGTCTAGCAGCGCACCTGCATCCTGCAGATTGCCTACCGGTCCCAGTACCTCGGCACCGTCGCCTTCCAGCAGTTCACACAGGCACTGGGCAAGAATGTACTCGTCTTCCACAACGAGGATGCGACGCCCCGCGAGAGTGTTTTGCATGCTGGCGTGTCCCTCGAATCTGCTGACAATATCGGCCTGTTGACGTGCCCAGAGCGTGAAATGCCGAGGCCATTGAGCCGTTGTGCGACCTCCATGGAGTGGGCCACGCTGCGATGTGTGACAGGCGTCAACGAGAACACTGGGCGCGCAACGGCCGCGTAACGCGCACCCGCCTAGGGTTAAGACGAAACAGAACGCCGGCGATCAGGCGACCCCTTGGTTGCAGATGACCGGCCCCTACGTCTCACGCGGACACAGCTTGATGGATAGCCAGCAACTGCATCACCTGCGCAATGATCTGAACGTTGTCAGCTTGGGATTGTCCCTGCTCAAACGACAGTTGAATGGAAATGTGCCCAGCGAGGCGCTGAATACGCTTCGTCATATTGAGCAGGCGGTCCAGCGCTGCGGTTCTGCAGTCCGGCCGCAGCAGATATCAACGAAACGTTGAATAGCATGAGCAACCCGCAGTGCTGGCTTTCGAACGCCATGCACTGGAGTTCGTGACAGCGCGATGCGCGTTGCCTGAGTTCACGACACTCGAAGATCGCGTTGGCGATTGATCGTCCGCACGGTTCATGGCGTTTGTTCAAGCCAGCTGAAGAAGCGCCACATTCCCGTGGCCTGGAGCTTTTTTGTGATCAAAGCCATCCCCAGTCGCCTGCCGCCGCCGTTCCATTGGGTGGAAGAGCCGGAGCGTAAATGTCTGTTCCTTGGCACCGTCAAAGTGCTAGAGGTCTGCAGGCGCCACCTTGGTTGGATCGTGCATGTTTTTCTGCAGGAGCCCGAGCGCCCGCAGCCCATCGTCGCGGTGGGCTCGGCCAGTGCCGGCATGCGTTGGGGCGCCAACTGGGCCAAGTTACGCATTCGCCTGCTGTCGTCATTGGCTGAAGCGGTGGCCCAGAGTGGTGATGCGGATCCCAAGCCGGTTGCCTGAATTGAGCAGCTCTATTGAGTGTGATTTCGCTGCTCACAGCGGTCCACGTATGCGCAACGCCACAACCGCAAGGATGGCAGCGCGCCGATGGTGTCAGCGAGACAGCCAGATGGCGTATTACCTAAGCCGATGCGCTGGAACTCACAATGGAGGAGCTACTCCGATGAACATCCGTATTCCAGCCACCGCGCTGGCTCTGGCCTGCGCCCTCCCCTTGGCCGGCTGCCGTGACAATCCGGACGCTCCTTCGGTTACGAATACTTCCGCGGCTGAAGCGGGAACCACGATGCCACGCACCGAGTCGTCGGGCGGTACGGCAAACCCCCATACGGGTGACAGCGCGATGCAGTCGCAGAGCGAGGGCGAGCGCTCCGCGTTGGGTGTGCTCAACGCCATCAACGATTATGAGATTGCCGCCGGCCGCCAGGCACTGGAGAAGAACGTCAGCGGCGACGTGGCCGACTATGCGCAGCAGATGATCGACGCGCATACACAGAACAAAGCGCAGACCAATGCGTTGAATCCGGATGCCGAAAGCGCCAATGCCAAGGCGCAGGCGGCAAAAGGTGAGCAGATGCTGCAGCACATGGCGGACAAGAGCGGTGACGATTATCGCCGGGCCTATGTGGACGCGATGATCGTTGGCCATACGCAGGCGCTGGCAATGCTGGATGACACCTTGATTCCCGCAGTTGCAAGCCCGCAGGCGAAGGCGCATGTGCAGCAGACCCGCCAGCATGTCGCGCGGCATCTTTCGCATGCACGCGCTCTGGACAAGAGTGACAACAGCGTGCCAGGCGACAAGACATCTGAAAAGAATGCAACGCCGTGATCACTTTGAAGTCAGCCAGTTGAGGAGTCGATGATGACCAAACCATCTTCCAACCCGGGGGCCGATGTCAGCGGCCAGGACGAGGCGCATACACCCGACAAATTCCGCAACGACAAAGCGGTGTGGAAAGACCGTGACATGCCCGATGCCGAGCACACGGCCAAGCCGGAAGACTACGAGCGGCCACCGCCGCCAAGGAAGAAAGCCGAGTAGAGGCCACCCCATTCCTGACATCAGAAGGCCCCGCAAAACGGGGCCTTCTGTTTTACCGCCAACCGGTTGCGATCAGCCCAACCGTTCGCCGCCGTCATCAGGCTCACGCCGTTCCGGATTCTGGTTTGGATCATTCGGATTCTCATCGTCGTCCAAGTCCGGCTCGTCCTGGTCAGGGCCATTGTCGTCCGGATCAATCGGAATCTGATCGTCGCGCTGCGGATCATTCGGGCCCGGAGGGTAGCCGCCTTCGTTGTCGCGTGGGTTCTGCGCCATGACATTCTCCATTACCGCCAGCGGAATGCCGCGGTACGGTTCCATCGTCGTTGGCGTTGCATACAGAGCACGTGTATGTGCGTGATGCACATGTGCAGCCCTGCAGCAACGATGGACAGAGGGCAACAAGCTTGCACGGCGCTTGTGAGTTGTACGTTCGTAAAAAGGCGGGCCCCGTAACAGGGCCCGCCGTGTTTCAGCCCACTACCAGCGACCAAGGGATATCAGACCCCTCGAACTTGTATCGGTACCCTTCACGGTCAGTCTGCCGAGCAATGTTCCCGGCCTCGTCCATCAACGTGTTCATTTCGATGTCCGGATCGATGCCGACCATTGCCCGGTGGGCGGAATTGTCCGCCATGGCACTGGAGCGACTCTGCTCTGTCGAGATGATTCTGACCGGACGACGCTCCTGGCCCGGCCCTTCCAGATAGAGTTTCATGCCTTCCACTGCTCGGTCTCCCTGTTTGATTGCCCCCTGTTCCAGCGCCGGTTTTTATAGCCATGCGCTTGTTAAGAGAAAAGCAAAATCCAGAGAATTTGTACATATTTGTGACATCAGTCATGGGCGGTTTATCCGGCACCCTAAGCTGCGGCTTTTTTACGCCTCGGCTTTGGCAGCCAACGCCCGCCATTGCTGATAAAAGAGCACTCAGCCTATCCGTGCCAGCTCGCTGCCGTTGCACATCACGCTCCCCTTGGCGTCTGCATATGCAACGCGTTGTCCCCCGGTAAACAGCGAGAAGGCAGGCAGAACGGACAACTGCTGGCCCAGCCAGAACAAGGGGTGGGCGCCGACCTCGGGCAGTTTGAGTACAGGGTGCAGGTGACCGCAGAGCACGTGCCCGGCGCGCGCATCAGCGCTGCCGGTTGGCGGTACGTGGCGGAATACGAAGGGTCCCTGTCGCGTGCCTTCAGGCACTTCTTCAACACCTGCGGCAGCGGCGTCGAAAGCCCGGTCGTGATTGCCCGGAACCACCGCCATTCCCACCGCCGCGTGATGGGTGCGGAAAGCACGCCAGCCCGCATCGGCCCGACTGGAACGTGGCCCATGAAGAAAGTCACCCAGAATCCACAACTGCCTGGCGCTGGTCTGTGCAAGCAGTCGGGACAGCCGCTGCAGGTCGGCCCCGGTACCGCCAGCGGGCACCGCAATGCCACTGCTGCGCATCACGGCACCCTTGCCAAGATGCAGGTCGGCAATGATCAGCCTGCGCATCGCAGGCCAGTACAGGCCGCGGTCTGCAAGCAGGATGACCGGCTCGCCGCCGACATGCACGGTCAACGTGTCAGCCACTACGTTGCTCCAGACGCTGAGCCGCGCGTTGCACACGTGCGCCCCACTCCTCGGTGCTCAGTGTTCCCCGTTTGGATTCGGCCCACAGCGGAAACGACAGGGGCGTCAGGCTGCGGGGGCGCTGCAGGCTGATCGTGCTTGTTGCACAGCGCTGCAATGTGCTTTCCAGCGCAGGCAGATCCAGTTGCCGCTCCAGTACTTCGTGTTCGGCCTGTTGCAGCAGCATATGATCCGGGTCATGGTGCCGCAGCACGTCGTACAGCAGTCCGCTGGATGCCTGCAGTTGACGCAGGCTGCGCAGCTCGCGCCCAGGCAATGACGGTGGCAGAAGACCGGCAACGCGTGCGATCTCACGGAACTGACGGCGGGCCAGCTCGGTCAGGTTGAGGCTTTCGGATAGATCCTGTTGCAGCTGCGACGGCTGCAGCAACAGGCGCAGCGACTCGTCGTCCAGCTCTGTCGGAGTTGCAGCGGTTACCACCAAGCCATAATCATTGACCGCGAAGGAAAATGTATTCGGCGCCAAACGGCTCCAGCGCAGCGCGACGACGGCGGCCAAGCCTTCGTGTACGGCGCGTCCGGCAAAGGGATACAGAAACAGATGCCAACCTTCGCGCGTCTTTACCCGCTCGGCCAACAACGCGCCGGGTTTGGGCACCGCCGATAACCTTGCCTGCAGGGCCAGCAACGGGGCCAGTGCGCGCAGTTCGGGCGTGTGGGGCGGCTCGGCCAGAACGTCGGCGACGCGCTCGGCCAGTTCGGTGGACATGGGCATGCGCCCTCCTTGCCAGCGCGGCACGATACCGCTGCCGTGCTTGGCCGGCCGCACGTACGCGGTCATATCCTGCAACCGCAACAGGCGCAGCGTGCGGCCGGCAAATTGGAAGTTGTCGCCGGGCCGCAGGCGGGCAAGAAAGCTCTCTTCCACACTGCCCAGCGTGCCACCGCGTGCCACCTTCACCTGCAACGCACCATCGCTGGTGATGGTGCCGATGGACAGCCGGTGACGGAACGCGATCTTGCGCGCTTCAACCACGTAACGGCCATGCGCATCCCGGATGACCCGCCGGAAATCCGGATAGTGCTGCAGCGCTGCCCCACCCTGTTCGATGAACTGCAGCACCTGTTGCCACTGCACATCGGTCAACGCGGCGAATGCGTGGGTGGTACGCACCTCCTCAAGCAACTCGTCGGCATCGAAACCATTTGCCAATGCCAACGTCACGCAATGCTGGGAAAGAACATCCAGGCACAGCGTAAGTGGCCGGCGCGCCTCAACCTCACCGGCCTGCAGTGCCTGACGAGCAGCGGCATATTCGGCAAGTTCCAGCGCATGGGTGGGCACGCAGATCAGGTGACCCGCTTCTCCGGGGCGGTGCCGTGCGCGCCCGGCACGCTGCAGCAGACGCGCCATGCCTTTCGGGCTGCCCAACTGAATGACCTGGTCCACCGTGGGAAAGTCCACCCCCAGATCCAGGCTGGACGTGGCCACCACGCAACGCACGCTGCCCTGCCGCAGCCCTTCTTCCACCTGCCGGCGCAGTACAGGATCGAGCGAGCCGTGATGAAGCGCCAGCGTGTCCGGTTCGCTCAACCACACCGCCTGCAGTGCCCGATACCACAGCTCCGCCTGTGCTCGCGTGTTGGTGAACAGCAGCGTGCTACGCGCCTGCTGTATCCGTTCAACCACGCCCTGCATCTGCGACAGGCCCAAATGCCCGGCCCACGGGAAGCGCTCGTTCTGGTGAGGTAACAGCGTCTGCAACGCCAGCCGGCGCGGGGAACGCACGCGCACCAATGCGGCGTCGGGCAGATGGGGCAGCAGTACCTGCCGAGCCTGTTCAAGATTGCCCAATGTTGCCGACAAGCCCCAAAGACGCAGCGAGGGTGCCCAGCGGCGCAGCCGTGCAAGACACAACTGCAACAACACACCGCGCTTGTTGCCGAGCAGTTCGTGCCATTCATCGACAATGACGGCTTCCAACCCGGTAAGCAGCGCCTGCGTTTCCGGGTAACTCAGCAGCAGGGCCAATGACTCGGGCGTTATCACCAGCACCTCAGCGCGCCCTTGGCGGGCCAGGCGCTTGTCGCGCGCGGAGGCATCGCCGGTACGCATCGCCACTGTCCATTGCAGGCCAAGTGCTTCCAGCGGCTCACGCAATGCGCGGACCGTATCGTTGGCCAAGGCACGCAACGGGGTGACCCACAAAACACGCACCCGTGCCTGCGGCGTTCCCTTGGTGCCGCGCTTGGCCTGCAGCGCATCACGCGCCAGCGCTTCCAATAGAGGCCCACCGATCATCGCCAAGGTCTTGCCGCTGCCGGTGGGTGTGACCAGCAGACCGGATTCGCCTTTGCGATAACGCCGCCAGACCTCGCGTTGGAATGGCGCAGGTGTCCAGCCGCGCGTCGTGAACCATTGCATCAATGGCGCATCGAAAAGCCTGCGCCTGCTGGGTGTTGCTTCAACGGTGTGCTTCATCGGGCCACCGCACGCAGGGTTTCCAGTACATCGGCTTCCGCAGCGGGCTTGTCCTGACGCCAGCGCAGAATGCGTGGGAAGCGCACCGCCACACCCGATTTATGCCGCGCCGAACGATTGACGGCCTCAAAGCCCAGTTCAAACACCTGCAATGGCTCAACCGCCCGCACCGGACCGAAACGTTCGGTGGTGTGCGCGCGGATCCATTTATCCAGCACCAGTATCTGCGTGTCATCCAGGCCGGAATACGCCTTGGCGATGGGCACCAGCTGGTCACCGTCCCACACGCCGAAAGTGTAGTCGGTATACAGCGTGCTGCGTCTGCCGTGCCCACTCTGCGCGTACAACAGCACCGCGTCGATCGTCAGCGGCTCCACCTTCCATTTCCACCAGTCGCCACGCTTACGCCCGTGGCGGTAAGGCGAAGCGAGCTGCTTGAGCATGAAGCCCTCCACGCCACGCTCGCGTGCCTGTTCACGCAGTGCAGCTGCCGCATTCCAGTCGTTCGCTTGTACCTGCGGCGACAACTGCAGCAACGGCGAATCATGCGTTTGAAGCAGTTCCGTCAACGCCGCGCGGCGCTGCTGCAGGCTCTGCTGACGCAAGTCCTCGCCATCCAGCTCCAACAGGTCATACGCCAACACGCGCACCGGCGTTTTCGCCAGTACCGCAGGGCCGGGCTTGCGCCGCTGGATACGCGTCTGCAATGCGATAAATGGCATGGGCATGGGTTGATCGGCCCGCCACGCCAATAGTTCACCGTCGATCACCGCGTCACGCGCGAGGCGGGCAAGGTCGGCTTCGATCTCGGGAAAACGCCCATCCATCCGTTCTTCACCGCGTGACCAAAGTGCGATTTCACTGCCGCGCCGGATCAGCTGCACACGGATGCCATCCCACTTCCATTCCAGCAGCCACGCTTCAATCCCGCCGAGCGCAGACGGCTCGCCTTCCAGCGGAGACGCAAGAAAAAATGGATAGGGAAGCGCGGTATCGCCAGCCTGTGCCTCTTTGGAAAGCAGGCCCTGCATGAACCCGGCCGTAGGCGCCTGAAAGCCGAGCATACGTTGCGCCACCAACGAAACATCCAAGCCCGAAAGCTCGGCAAGGGCCTTCTGTACCAGCCCTTGCGACACACCCACCCGCAGTGCACCGGTCAGCAGTTTATTGAACACAAAACGCTCGCTCATCGGCAGTTGTCGCCATGCGTTGACGATCACTTCACGGCGCACCTCAGGCGCCGCATTGGCCACCGGTAGCAGGCGCTGCTGAATCCACGTGGCAAGGCCAACATCCGTTGCGTTTTTGGCGGGCTCGCCCAGCAGCAGCGCCAGCGTTTCAGCCAGATCGCCCACATGGTCATGGCTGGCTTCCACCAACCAATCGGGCAAGCCACTCTCTTCAGCGATCCACTCACGCAGTTCACGCGTACCGGCAATGCGCGCTTTGGCCCCGCCGACTTTGCCACCGACCAGCAACCACAGCGCCCACGCCGCGTCTTCGGCAGGTGCGAGGCGGAAGTAATCCACCAGCGCCGCACGTTTTTCCAGCAGGGAGGTACTGCGGTCCAGGCGACGATAGAGTGCGGCAAAGCGTTGCATCAGTCCTCCTCGCCCCGCTCAAGGTTGAAGGTGGTGCAGTGAGTCCCTGTTTCGTTGAGCATGCGCACCAACGCATCGGTGCTGCCATGCGTGGCGATCACCCTGCCCGCCTTGGATTGCTGCACGGTCTGCAGCAATGCGGGCCAGTCGGCATGATCGGAAAGCACAAAGCCACGGTCGTAATTGCCACGGCGACGGTTGCCTCGCAGCTGCATCCAACCGGAAGCGAAGCCCTGTTGCGCATGTCGAAAGCGTCGCAACCAACTGCTGCCCGCAGCCGAGGGTGGTGCGATCACCAGCCGCCCCGCAAAATCGGCACCGCGCACTTCATCCATTACATGATGCGTCTCTACCATGGCCACACCTGCGTCGCGGTATACCTGCACGCCGGCATCGACGGCACCGTGCACCCACACCGGCGTTGTCTCTGCCAGTGCAAGCAGCTCGGCCAGTACGCGCTGCGCCTTGCCCAACGCATAGCAATACAGAATCGCCACCTCGCCGCGTGCGGCACATTCCTCACGCCAGCGCACGATTTCGGCAACAACTTCGGTAGTGTCGGGCCAGCGGTAAACCGGCAGGCCGAATGTGCATTCAGTGATGAACGTGTCGCATTGAACGGGCTCGAATGCAGCACAGGTAGGATCATGCTGCCGCTTGTAATCACCCGAGGCCACCCAGACCTCCCCGTCCACCTCAATGCGCACCTGAGCAGAGCCCAATACATGACCTGCCGGATGCAATGAGACCCACACGTTGCCCAAGCGGAACCGCTCACCGTAAAGGTGGCTGACAAGATTCTGATCGCCCAAGCGCCAACGCAGTATCGGCAGGCTGGCTTCAGTTGCGTGATAGCAACCCATTCCAGGCCGCGCGTGATCGGCATGACCGTGCGTGATCACTGCACACGCAACCGGCCTGCTCGGGTCTATGTAGAAATCACCGGCGGGACAGTACATCCCTTCGGGCTTCAGCACGATGAGATCGGCGTTCTTCAAGCACGCTCCTGCTGTGGAGTGAACCAAGCGGAATGTGCCACGGCCACCACGTAAGGCCTGATGATGGACTGTGCCGTCGACGCTCACTCGAAAGTACGCGCGGCCGCTTCATTTCGCTTGAATGTGAACTGTACCCATTTGCTCTCACGCTCTTGTAACACCGTACCGCCTAGAAGTAGCGGAGCAGGAGCTGGGGGGTCCACAGGGAGATTCCCAACGTGGAAGGTTTGAAGATGTACCTGGAAGGGCCTGGGCTTGAACGACGTCCAGTCACACTCAATGCCATAGAAGAAGTCTGCGCGGGAGCCATCGGTTTCCCGGGGCGCGGATCAGCCGGCGCAGCCATCGAGATCAATGTGATGGTCGACGCGGATGGCAACCTCGCACGACAGATCGATGGCGAAGGTTTCCGCTACCGATTCAGCGGCTCTGACATCGCTTGGTCACTCATTGTCGGTTGAGAACAAAGCCCCTCTCGCGAGGGGCTTCTTTTATCTATTGTCGCCATGCCAATCAGGGCTTGCCGGCCACCATCAGCCTGCTGGCATTTACCTGTTTCACGCCTTGAATGCCACGCGCAACCGTTACCGCACGCTCTTTTTCGGCTGCGCTTTCAACGTTGCCGCTCAACATCACGACACCATTGACAGTTTCAACCTTTACTTCCATTCCCGGCACATTGCTCGTGGTCAACAGATCCGCTTTCACCTTGGTGGTGATCCAGGTATCGCTGCCCGGCTGCTGCGAATCAGCCTGTGCGGGTGCACGCTCCGCTGGCGGATTCGCGCTTACCACCGCAGCGCTCATGCACAGCGGCAGTACCAGCATCATTGCAAAGCGGCTCATGGTTGCTCGGTTCATGGGTATGTCCTCTACTCGAACGGAGCAGGAAGGCTCCACGGTCAGCATCCTCCTGCAGCGGTTAATCGCATGCCTGTCTGGAGCACCATGCACTCATGCGCCAATGACAATGATGTACATGCATTCATTGATCGCCACACGTGCAGCATTGCGCGTGGCCACCGCACAGGACGCTAACTTGGGCAAGTTCAAACGATGGTTGCCCAACGATGTCGTCGGTTCCATCAGCGCCATACGCGCCATCTTCTGCCAGGCGCTGATACAGGTTTCATTGATGGCGCAGCCGAGTGGCACACGGGCGGTTGGAACATCCATCGCAGCCACACACCACCCGTTATTCATCCTGTGACCAGCGAGAAAGATCCTGCTTGATCGTATCGATGCCTTTCCATGGATCACTGCGGCGCCGTTTGAGTTTGCCGGGCACATCCTGGAGGTTGAACGCATCGGCCGAGCGCAGCCGACCCAATGCATTCCAGGCCAGCGGCATTGCCACCGGCGCGCCCGGCCGGGCACGCAACGAATACGAAGCCACCGCTGTGGCACCCCTGCCATTACGCAGATAGTCCACGAAGATGCGCTTGTTGCGCAGGCGCTTGCTTGCGGTGGCCAGAAAGCGATCCGGTTGCGACTGCGCCAGTGCATCCGCAAAGCCACGGGCAAAACGCTTGGTAAGCTCCCAATCGCAGCCCGGATTCAATGGCACCACGATGTGCAGTCCTTTGCCGCCGGACACTCTGAGGAACGACTCCAGCTCCAGCTGCTTCAGCAATCCCCGGATGTCGCGGGCGGCCTGCTTGACCTCGGTGAACGGAACGCCCGGGCCCGGATCCAGATCGAAAATCACCCGGTCGGCACGCTCTGGGGTCTGCGCATGCGAGCCCCATGGGTGGAACTCCAACGTGTTGAACTGCACCAGCTCCATCAATCCGGCCAGATCGTCCACGGCAAGATAGTCGGCGCCAACGCCGGATTCCTCCTTCAACTTCACCTTGGACACGTGCTCGAACCCTGCAGTAAGGTGCTTCTGGAAGAAGCAGGCATTGCCGATACCGGATGGGCAACGCACCACCGACAATGGTCTGCCTGCGATCTCCGGCAACAGCCAATCGGCCATGGCCAGGTAGTAATCCCAGACCTCCTGTTTGGTGAGATTGATGTCAGGAAATATCACCTTGGACGGGCTGGACAGCACCGGCATCTGCGCCGATACCAGCGTCTTCTTCTTGGCGGCAGGCTTCATGGTCTTGGTACTTTGTGCAGACTGTTTGGGCGCCGCGCTGCGATCGTGGTCCTGCAGATCATCGACCGACTTGTCCAGGCGCAGTGTTTTGAGTGAGGGTTGACGCAGCAGCTGTTGGCGGCCCATACCGCGATAGAAAACCTCCACCACGAAGCGCGGCGCAAACCATGTGGCGACACGCAGCTCAGCATCGTCCACGTCAAGATGCACGGAAGGACGCTTCTGCCCACCCTTGGCAAGCAGCGCGCTTATTTGATGAAGCAGCACATCGCTGAAACCAATGCCCACACGGCCCGCGTAGCGCCACTCTTTCGTGGCGTCGGGGCGTGCCAGCAACAGCGAGCCGAAACCCGTTCGACCGCCCTTGGGCGCGGTGTATCCCACCACCGCAAACTCGTCACTGCTCATCTGCTTGGTCTTGCGCCACTCGTCACTACGGCCGTGCTGATACGGCCTGTCGCCCCGCTTTGAAATGATGCCCTCGAAGCCATGCTCTCCCGCAAGCCGGTATGCGCCTTCGCCGTCGCCCACAACGTGTGTGCTGAAAGACAGGTGGCCGATGTCACCTTCAAGCACCTCCTGCAGCAGTGCCTTGCGCTCGTGCAGCGGTGACTGGGTGACATCCACACCATCAAGGTTGAGCAGATCAAACAGCACGTAACTCAGCCGCCCCTGCTGTTCACCGGCCAAGGTGGCCTGCAGCAGATTGAAGTCCGTCTTGGTGCCTGCACCGGCAATCAGCTCGCCGTCCAAGGCCGCCGATCTCAGCGCCAGTGATTCGATTGCCTCGCATATCTCGGGGAGTCTGTCGGTCCACTCCAAGGCATTGCGCGACCATAGCCGGACCACGCCGGCTGTCACCGTCGTCAGAATGCGGTAGCCGTCCCATTTGATTTCGTGCAGCCACTTCGCACCGCTGGGCGGTGTTTCGCCCAGTTTGGCCAACTGGGGTGAGAAGGCGCTGGTGGGCGCCGCGCGTTTGCGCGCACCGGACAGTCGTAGTGCTTTGCTCGTCAAGGCACGTTTGCCACGACGAACGGCAGCTACAGCGGTCCGCTTGTGCGCCGTTTTCCTGCCCGCGCCGGCACGCTTCACATCATCCGTGGGCGGCGTCGCGACGCCGCCCAACAGATCATCTGCTTCCAACGTTCCCGCATAGGCATCCTTGTCCTTGAACAGCAACCACTGCGGTTGCCTGGCCGGCCTGCCTGAGCGCACCAGGTGCCATCCGCCTTTGAGCTTCCCACCGAAAAGTTCAAAACGCAGATGTCCATCCGCAAGCTGCTGCTCCGCATCGCCTTCGGTTGACCACACGCCCGTGTCGAACTGCGCGACATGCCCGCCACCATACTGGCCTTTGGGAATCTGCCCTTCAAACTCCGCGTAATCCAATGGATGATCTTCCACCTCCACCGCCATGCGTTTTACCGCAGGGTCATAACTCGGGCCCTTGGGCACCGCCCAGCTGCGCAGCACGCCGCCTACCTGCAGCCGGAAGTCGTAATGACGACGGCTGGCATGATGCAGTTGCACGACAAAGATGGCGCGATGACTTTGGCCACTTCGCGCGTCGCCCGTGGGCTCCTTCGTACGGTCGAAGCGTCGTTTGCGCTGGTATTGCTGAAGGCTCATGTCATTGCATCCTGATCATGATAGCGACAGGCTGTTGCGCTTTAGCCACGCCCGCAGCGTGGGCGATGCCGTGTCGTCCAGTGGCACCCGCAACGTGGTGCAGGCATCCAACGCATCACGCAATGAAGACAACAGGGGGTGGGACCATGCCGGCGGCCAGTTCTCCACGGCACCCAACTGGGCGACCAACCCACGTTCCAATCCATCGAGTTGATCGCGCCACGGTTGCAGCTGACCTTTCACCCACGCCGACAAGGGGGCATGGACCTCAAAGCCTTCGTCGGCCAAGGTCTGCCGCGCGTGCTGCAACTGAGCCGATGCGCCGCGAAACCATTCGGTATGGCCGCCGGCGCCTGCGGGTATCAGCAACGGCGCCGGCGCTGCATGTTCGCGCAGCAGCCGCTTCCAGTGACTCTCCCAAGCGCGAGCTTCGCGCACGCTCTCGGCCTCAACCAACCATCCCTGTTCCAGATCAAAGAAATCGTAGTAGCGCCGTGAGAATGCCTGCAGGCGGATCATGGGATCACGGGCGATACCCAACTTTGCGAAATCCTCGCCAGCACACGGGAACGCATACAAAAACGTGCGTCCGCGCGGCCCGGTACCCACGCCTTCCAGCGGTACGATGCGGCGGCTCATGTCATCGCATCAACGCGCCGTCTTCCGTGCAACGGCTTTCTTGGTGGCAGTCTTCTTGGTCGTCTTTGTGGCTGACTTCTTCGCGGCCTTCTTTGCAGGAGCTTTCTTTGCAGCGGGAGTCCTGCGGTTGCTGTCCAGGCTCTTCTGCAGCAGGGACATGAAATCCACCACGTTGGTGGCGTTGTCCTGGTGCTCATCCACGCCCTGCTCGATGATCTTGGTCGTCGCGCCTTTGGCTCTAATGCGTTTCTTGATGATTGCCTCCAGGCGGGAACGGAACTCATCGTGATAGTCCTCGGGCGACCAATGCGCCTGCATGGAGGCGATCAACTCCTTGGCCATCTCCAGTTCCTTGGGCGCGATGCGGTAGTCGCTGGTTTTACCAGCCGGCAATGTGTAGTCATCCGGCTCCACCAGTTCCTGCGGATAGCGCAGCATCATCAGTATCAACGCATCGCCCTCGGGCACGACTGCGCATAGATATTCACGGGTGCGGATCACCACCCGCGCAACGCCCACTTTGCCTGTGCTCTTCAGCGTCTCGCGCAACAGCACATAACCTTTCTCGGCCTTCTTCCCGGGGACCAGAATGTAGGGCTTCTCGTAGAAGCGCATGCCAATCTCATCACGGCCGACAAACGCCTCCACATCCACCGATTCATGCGTCTGCGGCGCGGCGGAGGCAATGTCCTCCTTTTCCACCACCACATAGCTGCCCTTGTCGTATTCAAATGCCTTGACGATATCTTTCCACGGCACTTCCTCGCCGGTATCGGCGTTGACCCGCTCAAAGCGGATGGGCTTCTTGTCGCGCGAATCGAGCATGCGGAAGCTGAGATCCACGCGCCGTTCGCCCGACATCAGCGAGACAGGAATGTTCAACAGGCCAAACGAAAGGGTTCCAGTCCAGATAGGGCGCGCCATGGCAGGGCTGTGTCGGTGTGAGTTACCCGCAACGTGGACACTGCCGCCTAAAGCGACCGTGAAGATACGTGTACAGCGGACGACGCGATGACAAGTGGCACCGTCGAGCCCGCTTTCACAAAGACTCACGCCGCGCCCGCCAACGCGCGCCGACACTCACTCCTCCTCAGCTAGAGAAAGCTTCGCAATGAACAGAGACCGAAAGGATCCGCCAGAACCCACCGAAAAACGCGACCAGCCGACGAGCCCGGCAGACGAGAGAAGGCGGAAGGAGCACGAAAGCGACAACCACGATGAAGCGCTGGAAGAAACATTCCCGGCCAGCGACCCGGTTTCACCCTTTGTTCCCGCCAAGGCACCGGATTGAATTAACTGAGAGGTTTCCGTTGGGATCAGCGGCCATGCGCTTCAACGTCGTCTAGCCGCCGCACGTCCGAAGTTTTAATGCTTCAGTGCTTCGACTTTCATCCGTCCCAAGGCGCATCGGATAGGCACAGTACACGGCAGACGTCCATGACTTGTCCTCCGGTCTAACGTGTGGCGAAAGCAACCGTCTCGGTAGACAGTGATGCCATTGCATATCCTTCAACGTGTCCTTTAACGTGCCCTTTTTCCTCTGAATTCGACGCCCGATACTTTAGTCACCCGGGACGGACCTGCCTGCTTGGGCAAGGTGTGGGAGCGTAATCCGCTGCATTTGCGTCTGTTCGGCGAGCACTTGCCGGCAAGCGTTTCTTTGATCGACTGGAAGAACCGCGCCGGGAAGGCGCAGCGCGGCTGCCCTCGCTGGAACTGTACCACTACTGCCTGCTGATGGGCTCTGAAGGTAATTACCGGCTGAGGGGCAGCGAAAAATCAGCTATCTCACTGCACGCCTAGGCGACGAGATCGTCTTTCTGAAAGGCAAGCGCCACGGGTTTGTACCGCATGCCCTGCCCCCGACGCCGTGCGCCATCAACTGCGCCGGGTCATTCCGCTGGGTGCCTGCCGTGTTTATGGGTTGCTTCGGCGTGCTGGCGTTTTTTTGGCCTACGCTTTTAATTGGCCATGAAACCAAGCAACCAATGGCGGCATTCAACAATTTGGTGCAGATGCCCGAGCGCACCGCGCACATCACGATCACGCTGCCGTAAGCCTGCCGATACGGCGCTTCGGGGCAACTTATCGCGCTGACAAGATCAGGCGCCGCGCCAGTGCCGGCGTCTGATTCAGCCACAAGGTTCGCTGTCCTCGCCGGTACGCGGGGTTGTGCAGTTCCACCTGCAGACTCGAAATCCGCGCACTCCGCCCGGGATCGAGGCTGTGCAAACCCAGCGTCAGCCACATCGCCGAATTCTGGCGCAGGGGGTTTGCTTCATTCAAAACGTGGCAATCCAGCCCGCCCGAACGGGCCATGATAGTCAGCAACCCGGCCGCCATCCGGTCCGGACGGCCCATTCATCCCCGCCGCACAGGGCCGGCATTGGCACCAATGCCCGAAGATCAGGGAGAATGGCCGCCCATTGGATGCCCTTGAGCCGCGTTTGCCGGGCTCCGCATCGCTTCTCTGTTTGCCGCCCCTTGGCCCCCGCTGCTCTTTCCCGGATCTGCTTTGAACGCTATTGCCTCGCCCCCTGCCGACGACGACCTGCCCCTGACCGACCGCCTGCGCGCGGCACTGGATCTGCTGGAGGCGATCGAAGCTGACCGCAGCCTGCTCGAAACTCTGCCCGAAGACGACCGGGTGCGCTTGCATCAAGTAGTGGCCAAGGTCTATCACCCCGAGCCAAAAGCCCGCCGTCAGATGCTCAAGCAGCAGGCTCGTGTGCGTCACCAGGAAAAAGTGCGCAAAGCCGAGGCCCTGCTTGATCAGACCGGCATCCGGGCGCTGCGCCGCAAAGCGGTGTTCAGCACACCCAACTATTTCCCGCCGCATGCCGCCGGCCTGCATGACGCCAGCAATGGCGAAGGTCAGGCGCCTGCTGCGGAAGTGGTGCACTCCCCGGAGCTGCGCCATTGCTATGTGTGCAAGCAGAAATTCACTCAACTGCATCATTTCTACGACCAGATGTGCCCGGCGTGTGCCGACCTGAACTACATCAAGCGCACCGAGACCGCCGATCTGCGCGGCCGTGTGGCGTTGTTGACCGGCGGCCGGGTCAAGATCGGCTACCAGGCCGGGCTGAAGCTGCTGCGGGCTGGCGCCGAGTTGATTGTGACCACGCGCTTTCCCCGCGATTCGGCCGCACGCTATGCCGAAGAGCCTGATTTTGCCGAGTGGGGCCACCGCCTGCAGGTTTATGGCCTGGATCTGCGCCATACGCCCAGCGTGGAAGCGTTCTGCAGCGAGTTGCTGGCCACGCGTACACGGTTGGATTTCATCATCAACAACGCCTGCCAGACCGTGCGCCGCCCGCCGCAGTTCTATGCGCACATGATGGCCGGCGAAACTGCCGCGCTGCATGAGGTGCCGGAAACACTGCGCAAGCTGATTGGCGATTACGAAGGCCTGCGCAGCGCCGAGCTGTTGGGCACCACGTCAACCGAGTCGCTGCCTGCAATACAGGCGCAAAACTATGACGGCGCCAATGGCCTGACCCGCGCCGCCGAGCTGTCGCAGGTGCCGTTGTTGGCCGACGAGCTGGTGGGCCAGCAACACCTGTTCCCCAATGGACGGTTGGACAAGGATCTGCAGCAGGTGGATCTGCGCGACCGCAACTCCTGGCGCATGCAGATGGCTGAAGTGCCTTCGGTGGAGCTGCTGGAGACGCAATTGGTCAACGCCATTGCACCTTTCATCATCAATGCACGCCTGAAGCCGCTGATGCTGCGCACGCCGGGGCGCGACAAGCACATCGTCAACGTGTCGGCGATGGAAGGCCAGTTCTACCGCAACTTCAAAACCACCCGGCATCCGCACACCAACATGGCCAAGGCGGCGTTGAACATGATGACGCGTACCTCGGCGGCGGATTACCAGAACGACGGCATCCACATGAACAGTGTGGACACCGGCTGGGTGACCGATGAAGATCCGGCAGATCTTGCTGCAAAGAAGGTGCAGGAAGAGCGCTTCCATCCGCCGTTGGACATCGTGGACGGCGCCGCCCGCATCGTTGACCCGATCATCCACGGCATCAACAGCGGTGAGCATGTCTGGGGCCAGTTCCTGAAGGACTACGCTCCCACCGACTGGTAGTTCTGCACCTGCGGCCAATCAATTAAGTGACGGATCACTTATTCCGTTGGCCGCACCTGGAAAAGCTGTCCGCAACCGCTGGCACTGCCTCGCCAGCGGCACCAAGCGGCGCTCAAACCCGGCATCCCGGATTGCTGCAGCGCAGGCTGCAGCAATGCGCTGAACTGGCTTTCCGCGCGATGCGTTGCGCGCATCAGAAGAACATGTTCAAGCCCAGCGTCAGATTCAGCACGTCATCCATGCGCGGGCTGAACGTGGGATTGGTGATACGGCTCACGCCGGTACTCAGATATATGCCCGGCTGTACGCGCGTCATGTACGACACCGTCATGGTGGTCATCGCATCTGCACTGCTCAACCCACGTGCGGTGTAGGCATCGCTGGCGTTCTCGCTGAATTTGGTATGGCTTGCCGTCATCGACAGCATGTCCGCCGGGCGGTTGCGGAACGTACCTATCCGATAAGCACGTGCTTCGTAATAGCGCGTGTAAAGGTTCCGGTCCTGTGGTGCGTAGTGAACACTTGCGCCGGCATACCAGCCCTGTGTCGGTAACGCCCGGTTGGGCGGCAAGGTCAACTGCACGTCACCGGAGGCATAAAGCGCACGATTGCCATCGCTGCGCGTGGGTTCACCGAAACGCCGGTAGTTGGACCAGTTCTGGATGACACCGGCGCGCAACCAGATGGATTGGTGCGTGGGGCTGGCATTGCGCTTGATGCCCACCTCATTGATGAGCAGCAGGTTGCTGCCCGGGGTACGGAAACGGAAGCCCTTTGAGTTCGCATCAACCTCGGCCTGGGCACCGTCCGGGCTGACGCTGCGCTGCAGTCCAAATTTGTTGTAGAAACCATTTTTGCCGTTGTACTGCAGGTTGAATCCCGGTGCGGCCAACGGCAGCCGCGTAAGCCCCACCTGGAACGGAATCACCGCACTGAGGCCTTGTGTCCCGCCCGTCATGGAGCCGCCGGTGTAGGTGCCCAGGTACTCCAGCAGATTGCTCACGTAACCGATTTTGAGTTCCCACTGGCGATCATTGAACGTGCGGTAATAGGCAAGCCGGCTCAATGCGATTTTGCTGCGCGGCCCCATGGGCTCCCAACTGGCGGCTGCAGAATTGATGCCAAGGATGAACTGGCTTTGGTCGTTGCCGCGTGGGGCGAAGTTATAGGTAATGAGCAGTTGTTGAAAACCGCTGGCGGTGAAGTCCTGGCCGTTGTAGCGCTGCGGTGATGCCGGCACCGGAGAAGAGACGTCGTAGGCGGCGTTGTTGACACTGAGCAGCATCACCCCGATGCCATGCTCGGCCAGGGCTGAACGCATGCCCCCGGTGTCGCGCAATATGGTGTCCCGGATGGGCGGCAACCTCACCAGTGCGCCCTGCTCGCGCAGCCGATCAAACCTGGCGTAGATATCTGTCGTGGCATCTTTCCCCGCCTGCGCGGCGTCACTTGCGGGGCGGTCTGCAGCCGCTTGCTTGGTGTCATCAGATTCCGCACAGGCCATGCCTGCCGGCAATAGAAGGCCAGCGGCATACAGTGCCCGCAGCCAGTGTCTGTTACGGGTGTTTGCCTTGGAAATATCGGGAGTACTCATTGCCACACTCCTGCGAAAGACCGCATTGAGGATTGCGAAGTAGAGGATTGGCCTGCATTGCCTGTGCCCCCGCCACGGCTGACGAGCACGGCATCGCAGATGAGGGGTATCGGGTGTGTGCCAGTGCTGCGCCGGCCCGCCGCACTGGCACACACCCGTATGGCGGCCGACCGTGCTGACATGCCCGTCTTCGATATCCGCGGACTAGCTGCGTGCCCGCTTTGCCGCTTTTTGTTTCTGGCGCGCCGAGTGGATCAACTTGACCGCATCCGGCCCCCACATCATCCGCATGAAGTAGCGCTCTACCGGGGGCAGCTGCACAAGCAGGATCATCGGCAACAGCACGTAGCGCGCGAGCAGAATCGCCCGCTCCTGCCACGGGCCGATGCCCTTTGAACGGCGGGTTTTACCCGAGACTGCCGCCAGCACCGGCAAGCGCAGCACTTTGGTCTGCAGAAACAGCTGGATCTTTACCCGGTACTGCGAGCGATGGTGGTTTTTGCGGATGGAATCGGCCACCACCTTCGGGAAGCTCTGCCCGGTTTCCGGGATGACGTGGATGGAGTGAGGCATGCCGAACAACTTGGCATCGCGTTCGTACAGCGCCCGCAGTTCCGCCATGTTGGTTGGCAGCGTTTCTTCGCGCGCGGGGAACAACTTGCAGTATTCGGCCACCTCGGCAACAAACCTGTCACGCGTGTCGGCCGGTAACCGCCGGGGCAACCAGCCGCCACGGAATGCCAGCCTTTCATACAGCCACAGCATCGAATGCAGCTCGGTCAGCGCAGCCCACATCGATTCACGCGGGGAGTTGGCCGCATAGCCGCCCAAGGCAGGATCGCCGGGGTCGATCAGATCGCCCTGCACCTTGTCGTGGATACGAGCCAGATGCAGCGCGACCCGTTTGGCGGTTTCGGTGTCACCCAGCCACATCGGTGCGTGGATGCCGGAATTGCGCTGGTGCCGATCAAACACATCGAAAATGGTCAGCTGCCCGATACGCCCCTTGCGGGACATCGGGTCCCAATCACGCAAGCCGGCGTAGATGGGCTTGTAGGTGAACTGCAGCACCGCTTGGGCGGCGGTCTGGAACACGATGGTGGCCGGGTGCAGCAGTACATCCCAGGCCACCGAGCCGGGGCCGAACACACCGCCATCGGCCGCCTCATCCGCTGCCGCCGGGGTCGGCTCGCCCCGGCGACGCCAACGGTTTTCATTGCCCAGCAGTCGCTCCCGGGTTACTACCTTGTTGGGTTGAGTCACTGCATTGCTTGCTTTGGTGCTCATGGGGTCATCCTCCGAAGGCAATATTCCCGACAGGGAATATTGCTGTGGCGGACGCTATTCCTGAAGTTTCAGGCCGTCAAGTGCGCTTGCAGCATGCCGCCGCAAAGCCTGAAAACAAGGCATTTCACCTCCGCTAGGGTGGGCGCAGCACCGAACTCCGCACCTGCCACGGGTACAGTTGGCGCCAGCCGCTTCTGCACCCACAATGCGTCAAGTCGCCACCTTCGGTAATGCATGCCAAGCCTCCGCAAGCCCACCACCCGCACAGCACGCAAGCCCGGCAAGCGCGCTGGGCTGGACCTGCGGCAGATAGTCGATGCCGCGCGCACGATTCAGGTTGATGCGCTGTCCATGCAGTCGCTGGCCGACCACCTGCGCGTGGACCGCAAAGCGCTCAACTACCACGTCAAGGACAAGCAGACCCTGCTGGGGCTGGTGGCCATGGACGCATTTACGGCGCGGTTCTCCAGCACGGATGTGGCCCAGGCGGCGACCTGGGAACACGCCTGCCGGATCTATGGCATTGGCTTTTTCGAAGGGGTGCGCGGTGTGGGCGGCTTGGCCGACTACCTCTGGTTTGGTGGCTCGGTGGCCGCTTGGGCACTGGCGCCCAGCGAAGCGTTGTTCAAGCGGCTGGGCGAGGCCGGCTTCACCGACGAAACGGCGACACGCCTGGTTGCAACGTTGATTTCAATGTCATTGAGCCATGCACGCGACGCCGCCCAGGCAGAGGCCGAAGGAGCGCGCCCCCGCACTCGTGCGCTACAGGCCGCGCTGCAGGACGTTGAACCTCACGACCATGAAAACCTGCGCAGAATCGCCGGGCTCGGCGTGGACACCTATGGCAGCAGGCAGATGGAAGTAATGCTGGACATGCTCATTGCCGGCGCGCGTGCATTACGCGACAAGGAAAATCCCCCGCACGCTCCGCAATGAACGCACTGGCCTCAGGCAGTGCGTTCCAGCGCTTTGCGCAGCGCGGCAACTGCATCGGCATCGCTCTGCACCCATTCGCTTTCCAGCCCCAGCAGTGCGGGGTTGTGGAAATCCATCATTGAACGGCGCACTGCCTTGGCAGACGCATGCAACTGGCGGCACCCGCTCTGCCGGGCGACGGCGGCAATGTTGTGGGCGTTCAAGCCGGCACCGGCCATCATCTGGATGCGTGTGCCTGCCTGCTCCACCAGCTGCGCCAGCACCGTACTGCCGGCCATGGCATCGCCGGCTCCGCCAGAACTCAGGATGCGCTGGCACCCCAAGGTAATCACCGCTTCCAGCGCCACGCGCAGATCCCGTGCGGCATCAAATGCTCGGTGAAAGGTAATGCCCAGCGGCCCGGCTGCCGCCACCAGCTCACGGCACAGTGGCAGGTCGATGGCGCCGGCCTTGTCCAGCGCGCCAATCACCACGCCATCGCACCCCAGCCGCCGGCAGGTTTCAATGTCGCGCAGCATGATGTCGCGCTCAAGCGTGTCGTACAGGAAATCCCCTGGGCGCGGGCGGATCAGCACAAACAGTGGAATGCGCACGCGCTCACGGGCCACGGCAAGCGTGCCGTAGGACGGCGTGGTGCCACCTTGAGCCAGGTTCTCGAACAACTCCACCCGGTGAGCCCCGCCCTGCTCCGCCGCGAGCGCGGAGGCCGCCGAATTACAGGCGATTTCCAGCAGATACGCCGTACTCACGCCTGCGTACTCGTATACACCGAGGCCGAATCCAGCAGCGCGTCCTGTCGCTTCGCATCACACACCGCATAGACAAAGCCGCGGTGCAGCGCATAGGCGCCGACTTCGCCATTGCGGTTCAGCGCCAGGAAACACACCTGCAACGTGCGGCTGGCCTCCGGGCGTTTACGCACCACGCGGCCAATGGCTTCGCGGCAGGCGTCCGCCGGGGAGAGCCCTTGCCGCATCAGCTCCACGACAAGGAACGAGGCCGCGTTGCGGATCATCTCCTCGCCCACGCCCGATGCAGTCGCTGCGCCGACTTCGTTGTCCACATACAGGCCGGCGCCGATGATGGGGCTGTCGCCAACCCGGCCATGCAGCTTCCACGCCATGCCGCTGGTGGTACAGGCACCGGCCATCTGCCCATTGGCATCAATGGCAAGCATGCCCAACGTGTCGTGATTGTCTTTGTCGCCGGGGCGGCCGCGACGCTCGGCGTTGATCTGTGGCGCGTACTGCTCGGTTTTCAACCATTCGCGCCACGCTTTTTCGGCCTCGGGCGTGAGCAGGTGCTGGCGTTCAAAACCCTGTTGCACGGCAAACTGCTGGGCACCTTCGCCTACCAGCATGACGTGCGGCGTCTGCTCCATCACCCGGCGCGCGACCGATACCGGGTGCAGGATATCCACCAGCGCAGCGACCGAGCCGCAGCGGCCGTCGCCGGCCATGATGCTGGCATCCAGTGACAACACACCGTCGCGGTCGGGGTTACCGCAGCGGCCCACGGTGGGATTGCACAGCTCGCTTTCCGCCCAGCGCGCACCGGCTTCCACCGCATCCAGTGCGTTACCGCCGGCGGCCAACACTTTCCAGGCCGCTTGGTTGGCGCCTACGCCGAAGTCCCATGTGGACACCACGCGTGCGCCGGATGAACCCACCGGCGATGCCAGCAACCCCTGTGCTGCGCCGGCGGCGCCCAACAACATCGAGGTCTGTAGAAACTGTCGGCGAGTGCTCATCCATCAAACTCCTGTTGCGTTGTTGGGCAGGCACGCATCCAGACGATCCGCATGCCACGCCAAGGCGCCCAGCACGCCCAATTCACCGTGATCCACCCGCCATACCGGCACTTGTCGCAGCGCCGGCGACAATGCGCCCTTGCTCAGGAAGCGCTTCTGGAAGGTGCCATCGTGCAACTCCGCGGCCAAGTGCCCGGTGACACCGCCGGTGAGATACACCGCGCGTGCACCAAAGGTAAGCGCAAGATCACCGGCCAAGCTGCCCATCCAACCGCAGAACGCTTGAATGCTTTCCACCGCGAGCAGATCACCGGCGCGGCTGCCAGCGACCAGCTCAGCCGGATCACGCCAGCGCACAGCGGCGCCGCGCAACTCGCACAGGCAGGCATACAGCGCCATCAAGCCGGGGCCCGATAACACGCGCTCGTTGTCCACGTGTTCGTAGCGCTGCGACAACAGCTGCAGCACATCGCGCTCCAGCGCGGTGTTGGCGGCAAGCGCAGCATGACCGGCTTCGCTCGGCAGCACAGACGGGTTGCCCGCCCCCAAACGTACTGCCACACCCAGGCCGGTACCCGGCCCCAGCACTACGGCCGGGCCGCGCGCGGTGTCGTCGCTATGGCCGCAGATGCGATGCAGCGTGGCGCGGTCCACATGCGGCATGGCCTGTGCGACCGCTGCAAAATCGTTGATCAGCTCCAACCGCTCCAAGCCAGCGTCGCGCTGCGTTGCCGACAGCGACACCGGCCAGGCCAGATTGGTGTTCAGCAGGGTGTCGCCGTCCAAGAGGCCGGCAATGGCCACCACCGCATGCCGCACCGGTGGCAGCGGGGGCTGTTGCTGCAGCGACTGCAGGTAGTCCCGCAGAATCGCAGCCAAGCTGGGGTAGTCGGCACAGGTGTATTTGCGGAAATCACGTATCTGAATCGGTTTACCCGGCACCAACTCGGCCCAGCCAAGGCGGGCATAGGTGCCGCCCACATCAGCCCCTATCAGCGTGATGGGTTCAACCGGGTTGTGCTCTTCAACAGCAGTGTTCAAGGCCACAGGCCTGCCCTTCCTTTTGCTTGCAGCAGCGGCATATTTTTGACGCTCCCGTCAGTAGTGCGCGCATCATGCGCCATCGTCCTACTGTTTGGAATGCTGCTTTCAGATCAGCGGCCGCAGCGCACGCCAGCTCCACCAGCCCAGCGCGGTCATCGACAACGAACCGCCCAGGTGCAGACCAATGGTGGTCAGCGCCCAGCTGAAATGCTGGCGCTGCAGCATGTCCACAACTTCGGCGGAAAATGTCGAAAACGTCGTCAAACCGCCCAGCAGGCCGGTCACCACAAACAACCGCCACTCCGGCGCCATATCTGGGCGCGCGGCCAACCATGCCAGGGCCACGCCGATCGCATAACCGCCCAGCAGATTGGCCGCCAAGGTGCCCAGCGGCACCGAGCCAGCCATCGGGTTCAACCATAAGCTCAAACCAAAGCGCAGCCATGCGCCGATTGCCGCGCCAACACCAATGGCCAGGAAGGAAAGCCACATCCCGTCATTCCCCTGCTGTGCGATGGGCGACGCGCATCAGGCGCCGGGTTTCCGTGCCGCGCGGGCCTGCTCACGCGCAACACGCAGGCGGTCGAGCTTGTCCTTGAGCTTGATCTCCAGGCCACGCTCCACCGGCTGGTAATAGACCCGCTCGCCCATGTCATCGGGGAAGGCGGTCTGGTCCAGTGCGATGCCACCTTCAACGTCGTGGTCGTACTGGTAGCCCTGGCTGTATCCCAGCGTCTTCATCAAGCGCGTGGGCGCATTGCGCAGATGCATCGGCACCGGCTGTGTGCCCAGCTCGGCAACGTCTTTGCGCGCAGCCTTCAGGGCCATGTAGCTGGCGTTGGATTTGGCGGTGCTGGCCAGATAGACCACCAGATTGGACAGCGCGATATCACCCTCCGGCGCGCCAATGCGGTCATAGGCGTTCCACACGTTGATCGCCATTTCCAAAGCGCGCGGGTCGGCCAAGCCTACGTCCTCCACCGCCATGATGGTCAGCCGGCGCAGCAGGTACGAGGGATCACAGCCGCCATCGAGCATGCGCGCCAACCAATAGATCGCACCGTCGGGATTGGAGCTGCGCACCGATTTATGCAGCGCAGATATCTGGTCGTAGAACTGTTCGCCGTTCTTGTCGAAACGACGGGTGCGGTCTGCCAGCACCTGCAGCAGCGTCTCGGGGGTGATCTCACCACCCTCGCCACTCGCCAGTTCGGCGGCGATTTCCAGCAGGGTCAAGGCGCGGCGTACATCGCCATCGGCGGCGCGGGCGATTTCCAGCAGCGATTCCGCCGACACGGTGATGTCCTGCTCACCCAGCCCGCGCTCGTTGTCGCCCAGCGCCCGTTCCAGCGCTTCAACCACATCTTCCGGTGATACCGACTCCAGCACATGCACGCGGCAGCGCGACAACAGGGCCGAGTTCAATTCGAAAGAAGGGTTTTCGGTGGTGGCGCCGACAAAAATAATGGTGCCGCGTTCGATATGCGGCAGAAAAGCATCCTGCTGTGCTTTGTTGAAGCGGTGCACCTCATCAACAAACAGCACGGTGCGGCGGCCATCGGCAAAGCGCTGCGCGGCAGCCGCCAATACCTGGCGCACATCCGGCAGGCCGGAAAGCACGGCCGAAATGGCCTTGAACTCAGCATCAGCGTACTGCGCCAGCAACAGCGCCAAGGTGGTTTTGCCACACCCCGGCGGGCCCCACAGGATCATCGAATGCACATGCCCCGATTCCACCGCGCGGCGTAATGCGGTGTTGGCGCCCAGCAGGCGCTTCTGGCCCACCATTTCGTCCAACGTGCGGGGGCGCATGCGCTCGGCGAGCGGGCGCATGCTTTCCCTGTCGACACTCAGCAGGTCGGAGGGGGCGTCGTCTATGAAGATGTTTCGGGATCTGGCCACGCCGACATTCTAGCGCGGCCACTTCCCTGCCCCACGTCGGGCTGCAGATCAGCGCTCGCCGATGACATCCACGTCCGCGCCCGGCACGTAACGGAAGGTGCCGGCAGCAAAGCTGGGGTTCTTCTTCCAGCCGCTGAAATCAATGACAGTGCGCTGGCCCACCGCGTCCACCACCTCCATGCGGCTCAGGCCGCCAGCGGCAAAACCCAGCGCGGCGTGCTGGAAGCTGGCCTCGGTCTCACGCTTGGGGCTGAGCGACAGCCACTGCATGCCATCGCGCGGCGCGGCTTCTTCGCTGAGGTCGTATTGACGCTCCAGCAGCGCCGGGTTGATCAGCGCGGTGAGCGGGCTGTTCTGTTCCTCGGCGCCCTGCTCACGCACGGTGGCCTGCTCCAGGTCCGGCTCGTACACCCACACCTTGGCGCCGTCAGCGACGATCAGCTGCGGATGCGGGCGGGTGTATTCCCAGCGGAACAGACGTGGCGCCGACAGCGCCACGCGGCCGCTGGAGGTTTCCTTCAGCTTGCCGCGCGCATCAAACACCTGCTGCGAGAACTGGCCATCCAGGCCACGCAGGCCGGTGGTGAAAGCCTTCAAGTCGTCACGGGCGCCGGCACGCGCATCGGCGGCAGCGCCGCTACAGGCCAAGGCAACAGCAATAAACGAATGGCGCAGGAATGCATTCATGGCGGGCGTGAGCCTGGAGGTTGGGTGTGAGGCAGAGTCTGCCGTTTTTAATCTGAATGGGCGGCAATCAGCGTGTGAATACCGCCTTACCGTTTATTTTGGCGGCGGTGGCGCCAATACCGAACGATCACCGTTGTGTTCTGGCGGGCTGACCACGCCGGCCGCTTCCATCGCCTCGATCAGACGCGCGGCGCGGTTGTAGCCGATCTTCAGCCGGCGCTGCACACCGGAAATGGACGCGCGACGGGTTTCGGTGACGATGCGCAGGGCTTCGTCATACAGCGGGTCGGATTCGTCGCCGCCACTGCTGCTGCTCTCCGGCAGACCGGTAGCGCCGACCACGATGCCGTCGCCCATGGTCTGCACTTCGTCCAGCACGCCCATGATGTAGTCAGCCGGGCCGCTGGCCTTGAGGTGCTCGACCACGCGGTGTACTTCCTCGTCAGACACGAACGCGCCGTGCACACGATCCGGCAACGCGGTGCCCGGCGGCAGGTACAGCATGTCGCCGTTGCCCAGCAGCGCCTCGGCGCCGGACTGATCAAGAATGGTGCGCGAGTCGATCTTGGAACTCACCTGGAAGGCGATACGCGTGGGGATGTTGGCCTTGATCAGGCCGGTGATGACGTCCACCGACGGCCGCTGCGTGGCCAGGATCAGATGGATGCCGGCCGCACGCGCCTTCTGCGCCAGACGCGCGATCAGCTCTTCGACCTTCTTGCCGACAATCATCATCATGTCGGCGAATTCGTCGATGAAGATGACGATGAACGGCAGCGGCTCCAGCGGACGCGGCGCCTCGCCCATTTCCGGGTTGGGCTTGAACAGCGGGTCCATCAATGGCTGGCCAGCGTCGATGGCGTCTTTGATCTTCTTGTTGAAGCCGGCCAGGTTGCGCACGCCTACCGCGCTCATCAACTTGTAACGGCGCTCCATCTCGGCCACGCACCAACGTAGGCCGTTGGCGGCCTCCTTCATGTCAGTGACCACCGGCGCCAGCAGATGCGGGATGCCCTGGTAGACGCTGAGTTCCAGCATCTTCGGGTCGATCATCAGCATGCGCAGGTCTTTCGGGCTGGCCTTGTACAGCAGGCTCAGCACCATCGCGTTGACCGCCACGGATTTGCCCGAGCCGGTGGTACCGGCCACCAGCAGATGCGGCATGCGCGCCAGGTCGGCCACGGTCGGCCGGCCGGCGATGTCCTTGCCCAGCGCCAGGGTCAACACGCTGGCGGATTTGTCATATTCCTTGGAGCGCAGCAGCTCGGACAGGAAGATCATCTCGCGGGTGACATTGGGGATTTCCAGGCCCACCACCGACTTGCCGGGGATGACATCCACCACACGCACCGATTTAACCGACAGACCGCGCGCGATGTCCTTGTCCAGCGAACTGATCTGGCTGACCTTGATGCCCGGCGCTGGTTCGATCTCAAAACGGGTGATGACCGGGCCCGGATAGGCCCCCACCACCTGCGCATCAATGCGGAAATCCTTGAGCTTGAATTCGATCTGCCGCGACAGCGTTTCCAGCGTCTGCTCGTCGTAGCCCTTGGGCTGCGGCTTGGGGTCGTCCAGCAGCGCCAGCGGCGGGATATCCGAGCCATCACCATTGACGCCCTGGAACATCGGAATCTGCGTCTCGCGCTTGGCGCGGTCGCTCTTTTCGATGACCGGTGCAGGGCGCGGCTCGATCTTCACCGGCTCGCGCTTGGCGCGCACTTCGGCGTCCACCTTGCGCACTTCCTCGCGCTCCTCACGCAGCACGCGGGTCTGCTGCCACTCGGTGGCCTGCTCCTTTTTCTTGTTGAGCATGGGGCCCAGCGCCAACACCCACTTGCCGATCCTCTCCATCACCATCAACCACGACAAACCGGTCGCCAAGGTGATCGAGGTCAGCAACAGCACCAGCAGGAACAGGTTGCTGCCGACCGGGCCAAAACCGCTCTGCAGCGACTTGCCGACCAGCACGCCCAAGCCACCGCCGGCACGGGCGACATCACCCGGCGGCAGGCGCAGATACAGAAAGCCGGTGGCGCCGATCAGGAAGCCGACAATGCCGACCAGGCGCAGCGCCGGCCCCAGGTCATCCTGGCCACGCTCTTCGCGGTTGAGGCCGAACATCGCAACCCACGCCACCGCCGCCAGCGCCAGCGGAATCAGATACGCCACATAGCCGAACAACTGCCGCATCACATCGGCAATCCACGCACCCACGGCGCCGCCGACGTTGTGCACGGGTGCAACCACCGAGCCGGCCTGTGACCAGCCCGGGTCCGTGGGTGAATAGGTGAAAAGACTTGCCAGCAGATACAGCAATGCCGGGGCGATGGCGATCAACGCCAGATCGCGCCACAGCTTATGCCGACGCGGGTTGTCCGCCGCGGCCGCCTGCTTGCGGGCACTGGCGCCCGCGCTGGAGTTCTTGCCACGTTCCGGGACCTGTTTCGCCACCTTTGACCAGACCTTAGAAATGCACGGTTAGTGCTTGATATTAAACGACACGGCGCGGTGTTTCACGCGCTCGGCAGACACTGTTGTACTGCGCAGATACAGAAAACGCCAAAAAACCGCCGGATAGCGGCATCAACAGACAGGTAAGAAAGAGATTGCCAGCAGACGGGTCGCGCAATTCCATTCACGTGCCTTGATTCACTGTGATCAGACCGCCACTCTATGAGCTTGCCCGGACGGTTGCGCAATGCAGCGATCGTGCCTTCAACCCCCGAATTTCGCGAGTATACATGAGCACTTCCAGCGCCCCGACCCTGCCCACCCGCCACCAGAAGCTGATCATTCTGGGCTCCGGCCCTGCCGGCTGGACCGCCGCTGTGTATGCCGCGCGCGCCAACCTCAAGCCACTGGTCATCACCGGCCTGCAGCAGGGCGGCCAGCTGATGACCACCACTGAAGTGGACAACTGGCCGGGCGACGCACACGGCTTGATGGGCCCGGACCTGATGGCGCGCATGCAGGCGCATGCCGAGCGCTTCGAGACCGAAGTGGTGTTCGACCACATCCATACCGCCGATGTCTCCAAGCGCCCGTTCACCCTCATCGGTGACAACGCCCAGTACACCGCCGACGCGGTGATCATCGCCACCGGCGCCACCGCCAAATACCTGGGCATTCCGTCGGAAGAAGCCTTCAAGGGCCGTGGCGTGTCGGCCTGTGCCACCTGCGACGGCTTCTTCTACAAAGACCAGGACGTGGTCGTGGTCGGCGGCGGCAACACCGCGGTGGAAGAAGCGCTGTATCTGTCCAACATCGCCCGCAAGGTTTACCTGGTGCACCGCCGTGACACGCTCAAGGCGGAAAAAATCATGCAGGACAAGCTGTTTGCCAAGGTCGCCGCTGGCAAGATCGAAACCGTGTGGCACCACCAGGTGGACGAGGTGTTGGGCAACGACATGGGCGTCACCGGCGTGCGTGTGAAGTCGGTACAGGACGGCAGCACCCGTGACATCGACGCGCACGGTTTCTTCGTCGCCATCGGCCACCACCCCAATACCAGCCTGTTCGACGGCCAGCTGGCCATGAACAACGGCTACCTGGAAATCCGCTCGGGCCTGGGCGGCAACGCCACGCAGACCTCGGTCGAGGGCGTGTTCGCCGCCGGCGACGTCGCCGACCAGCACTACCGCCAGGCGATCACCTCGGCTGGCTTCGGCTGCATGGCCGCATTGGACGCCGAGCGTTACCTGGACGCACAGGGCGCCTGACGACAATCCGTCACCACCGCCGGCATGGACAAGGTGCTGATCAAACAGCTGCTGTTTCACGGCAGCTGGTTGGTGTTTCCAGCGATTGCTTGGCTGGTGTGGCGTTGGCGCGGTGGCCGGCATCGCTGGCTGCTGGCGGTCCTGCTGCTAGGCTGCGGTGTGTTCACCTGGGCACGATTCATCGAGCCGCAGATCATCCGCGTGGATACCACCACGTTAACGGGCACAGGCATCAACACCCGCATCGCACTGGTCAGCGATATCCACATGGGTGTCTACAAGGACCGGCGTTTTCTTGAGCGGCTGGTGGGGCGTATCAACGCCCAGCAGGTCGATGCGGTTGCGATCGCTGGCGACCTGACCTACGAGCCGCAAGGCCGTTCACTGCAGGCGCTGTTTGCACCGTTGGCGGACCTGCGCGCGCCGGCTTATGTGGTGCTGGGCAACCATGACCAACAACAACCCGGCCCTGACATCGACAAACCGCTGCGTGCCGCGCTCGCCGCGCACGGCATGCAGGTCATCGAAGGACGCTTGCTTACCGGCGCCAATGGCGTGCATTGGGCCGGCTTGGGAGATCGCTGGGCAAACCGTGATGATGCCCGCTTCCTGCGCCAAGGAGCGACGCCGCGCGGCCCCACGGTGCTGATCACCCACAATCCCGACAGCGCCCTGCAGGTATGCGCTGGCGATGCGGCCCTGGTGCTTGCCGGGCATACGCACGGGGGCCAGATCCGCATCCCTTGGCTGTACCGCAAAGTCATCCCAAGCGCACATGGTTTTGATCGCGGCGAGCAGGTCATGCAGGGCGTTTGCGGGCCGGTGCGTGTGTTCACCACCCGGGGCGTGGGTGAGATCGGGCTGCCGCTGCGGCTGTTCAATCCACCGACGATTGATGTGCTGGAACTGAAGCCATGAACGTCATGCTCAAGGTTGTCCCGGCACTCACGCAGATCCGCGCCTCGGCCTGGGATGCCCTGCACGACGGCAACAATCCGTTCATCAGCCACGCCTTTCTCAGTGGGCTGGAGCAGTACGGGTGTCTGCGCCCGGACTGGGGCTGGCAACCGCAGCATTTGGCCTTGTGGCGTGGCGATGAACTGATCGCCGCAGCGCCGGGTTACCTGAAGCACAACTCGCACGGCGAGTTCGTGTTCGACCACGCTTGGGCCAATGCTTACGCGCGGCACGGCATGGACTACTTCCCCAAATGGCTGGGCGGCGTGCCGTATTCGCCGGTCACCGGCCCGCGCCTGATGGCCCGTAACGATACGGACCGGGCGGCATTGCTGGCCGCCATCGTCGGTCATGTCGAGGCGGAAGCGCTGTCATCAGTGCACATCAACTTTCATCTGCCTGATGAGTCTGCGTTGTTCAATGAAAGCTGGCTGGCGCGTACCGACGTGCAGTTCCAGTGGCAGCGGCAACCGCAGTGGCAGGACTTTGATGATTTCCTCGCATCAATGGACCACAAGCACCGCAAAAACATCCGTCAGGAACGCGCCAAAGTCAGCCGCGCCGGCATCCGCTTCGTCGTCCGTCATGGCGACGAGGCAAGCGACGACGAATTGCGCGCGATGTTTGGCTTCTACCTGCAAACCTTCGCTGAGTACGGCAATGCGCCGGCGTTGACCCTGCCGTTTCTGCGTCATCTGGCGACCCAACTGCCGCGCCAGCTGGTGCTGTTTCTGGCGTTGCAGGACGACGAGCCGATAGCCGGCGCGCTGTGCCTGCGCGGCACCGACACGCTGTACGGTCGCTACTGGGGCGGCGCTACCCTACCCGGCCTGCACTTTGAAGCCTGCTATTACCAAGGCATCGAATACTGCCTGCGCGAAGGCCTGCGACGCTTCGAGCCCGGCGCACAAGGCGAGCACAAACTCGCGCGCGGCTTTCTGCCCACGCAGGTGCAAAGCCACCATTGGATTGCCCACCCCGAGTTCCGCGAGGCGCTGCGTCGCTGGTGCGCCCGCGAACGCGTTGAGGTCGGCGCCTACCATGCAACCCTGCTACGCCATTCGCCGTTCAAGTCATCGCAGGACGCGCCATGAACAACAAAGGCCCGTACCTGCTGGACGACGCCTGTGACGCGCCGTTCCCCCCTGCGGAACTTGCCTTGCGCGAGCCCGATGGCCTGCTCGCCGTCGGCGGCGATCTCAGCCCGGTGCGCCTGCTCAATGCTTACGCCGGCGGGATCTTCCCTTGGTTTTCCGAAGGCCAGCCGCTGCTGTGGTGGTCGCCCGACCCGCGCATGGTGTTCCGCACCGACGGGGTTCATCTGTCCTCGCGCTTTCGCCGGCAACTGCGTGCGTCACCGTGGCGTATCCGGGCCGACACGTCGTTCTCGGAGGTGATGCAGGCCTGCGCGCAGGCACCGCGCCCTGGCCAGGACGGCACCTGGATCACCGACGACATGCACCGCGCCTATGTCGACCTGCACCGGCTTGGCTACGCGCACTCGGTGGAAGTATTTGACGAAGACCTGCTTATCGGCGGCATTTACGGTGTGGCCATTGGCCGGATGTTCTTCGGCGAGAGCATGTTCAGTGGCCGCAGCGGCGGCTCGAAAGTGGCGCTGGCCGCACTGGCGCACACCCTGGCCGGCTGGGGCTGGCCATTGATCGACGCACAAGTCGAGAACCCGCACCTGATGCGGATGGGTGCCGAGCACCTGCCACGGGCCGATTTCCTGCCGCTGATACGGCAGCTGGTACAGCAGCCGGCTGAGGTGGGGGCCTGGACCGGCCGGTTTGGCGAGTTTTCCGCCGCTTTTCTTGCTGAATCCATAACCACTTAACGCAAACTTTGCATGATTGCGCGCGGCAGCGTAAAATCCTCGCCCTTAGGCCCACGAGGGCCGTCCGCAGAACCGCACAGGACTACATGTCGAAAGACGACTCCATCGAGTTCGAAGGCACCGTCAGCGAGACGCTGCCGAACACCACATTCCGTGTTCGCTTGGAAAATGGGCATGAAATCATCGCCCACATCTCCGGCCGCATGCGTAAGAACTACATCCGCATCTTGACCGGCGACCGCGTCAAGGTAGAGATGACGCCGTACGACCTGACCAAGGGCCGTATCACCTACCGCATGAAGTAATGCGGTAACCAAGGCGTTTGCCAAAAAGAGCCGGCCCCATAGGGCTGGCTTTTTTGCGTGGCTGCGTTTTGGCTGAAATTGATGCGCCCTGCTCATGGCGCACACCCAAACAAAATGCCCGCATCACGACTGGCGCGAAGCGGGCATCAAGCGGCTGAAGTTCTCAGCCCACTGCTCACGCAGCGTGTATTGCGTGGCTTACTCCACCGTGGCCGGCAACAGGTGCTCCGGCTCGGCTTCGGTATCGACCACCAGCTCGCCATCGCGCACGTCGATGCTGACCTTGCCGCCGCCCACCAACTTGCCGAACAGCAGTTCGTCGGCCAGCGGGCGTTTGATCTTGTCCTGAATCACGCGGCTCATCGGGCGGGCACCCATTTCCGGGTCGAAGCCATGCTGGGCCAGCCAATCACGCGCGACCGGGGTGGCCGACAACGAGACGTGCTTATCCTGCAGCAGCATCTCCAGTTCGATCAGGAACTTGTCCACCACGCGCAGGATGTGCTCAAAGCCCAGCGGCTGGAACTGCACCACCGCATCCAAACGGTTGCGGAACTCCGGCGTGAAGCTCTTGCGGATGATTTCCATCGCATCGGTGGCGTGGTTCTGCTTGGTGAAGCCAATGGAACGACGCGCCGCCTGGGTCGCGCCGGCATTGGTGGTCATCACCAGCACCACATTCTTGAAATTGGCTTCGCGGCCATTGGTATCGGTGAGGATGCCGCGGTCCATGACCTGCAACAGGATGTTGAAGATGTCCGGATGCGCCTTCTCCACCTCGTCCAGCAGCAGCACGCAATGCGGCGTCTTGACGATCTTCTCGGTCAACAGGCCACCTTGGTCGAAACCGACATAGCCCGGAGGCGCGCCGATCAGACGGCTGACCGAATGCGGCTCCATGTACTCGCTCATATCAAAGCGCACCAGCTCGATACCCAACTGCAGGGCAAGCTGACGGGTGACTTCGGTTTTGCCCACGCCGGTGGGGCCGGCAAACAGGAAGTTGCCGATCGGCTTTTCCGGGTTGCCCAGGCCTGAGCGGGACAGTTTGATGGCCGATGCCAAGCTGTCGATGGCCGGGTCTTGGCCAAAGATCACCATCTTGAGGTTGCGCTCCAGGTGACGCAGCACGTCCTTGTCGGTGGCGGTGACCTGCTTGGCCGGAATACGCGCCATCTTGGCAACAATGGCCTCGATTTCCTCGATGTCGATATGCGCCTTGCGCTGCCCTTCCGGCAGCAGCTGCTGGCGCGCACCAGCCTCATCCATCACGTCGATGGCCTTGTCCGGTAGCAAACGGTCGCCGATGTGCTTGACCGACAGGTCCACCGCCGCCTGCAGCGCGTCGTCGCCATAGGTGACGCCGTGGTGTGCTTCGTACTTGGGTCGCAGGCCCTTGAGGATTTCATAAGCCTCGCCGACAGTCGGCTCGACAATGTCGATCTTCTGGAAGCGGCGTGCCAGCGCACGGTCCTTCTCGAAGATGCCGCGGTACTCCTGGAACGTGGTCGAGCCGATGCAGCGCAGCTCGCCCGACGCAAGCGCCGGCTTGATCAGGTTGGAGGCGTCCATGGTGCCGCCCGACGCCGAGCCAGCACCGATGATGGTGTGGATCTCGTCGATGAACAGCACGGCATTGGGGATCTTCTTCAATGCACCGATCACGCCTTTCAGGCGCTTTTCGAAATCGCCGCGATACTTGGTGCCGGCAACCAGCGCACCGAGATCCAGCGAGTAGATCACCGCATCGGCCAGCACGGCCGGCACTTCGCCATCAACGATACGTTTGGCCAGGCCTTCGGCGATGGCGGTTTTGCCCACGCCGGCCTCACCCACGTACAGCGGGTTGTTCTTACGGCGGCGGCACAGCACCTGGATGGTGCGTTCAATTTCATCGCGACGGCCAACCAGCGGGTCGATCCGCCCGGCCTTGGCCTGCTCGTTGAGGTTGCTGGCGAATTCGGTCAGCGAATCCCCCTTGCTTTCGCCCTCAGCACCTTCGGCACGGCCTTCGCCGTCCAGCGATGCGGAGGAGTCGGCGTCTTCACCGGTCTTGGCCACGCCATGGGACAGGTAATTGACCACGTCCAGCCGGGTCACGTCCTGCTGGTTGAGGTAATAAACCGCGTGCGATTCCTTCTCGCCGAAGATCGCCACCAGCACATTGGCGCCAGTGACCTCCTTCTTGCCGGAGGATTGCACGTGGTAAACGGCACGCTGCAGCACCCGCTGGAAGCCCAGCGTGGGCTGGGTGTCGCGGCCATCGTCTTCGGCCAGGATCGACACCGAGGCGTTGATGGCCTTTTCCAGCTCGGCGCGCAGGCGCTCAAGGTCAGCGCCCGAAGCCTTCAGAACGGCCTGGGCGGATGCGTTTTCAAGCAGGGCCAGCAACAGATGTTCAACCGTCATGTATTCGTGACGGGCTTCCCGGGCGCGCTTGTAGCACTGACCAATGGTCTGCTCGAGGTCTTTACTGAACATGGGGCACTCCGGTAGCGGTTGAAGACAATATGCGGCCTTGCTTCAGGTTTTCCAGCACCCTAACGACGCGGATGTACACGGCGCGTCAGAAAAAATCGCCAATCTGGCGTGTCATGAATCCAGCATTCAGCTTTTTGGCCGAAAAAAGCCCGCCATTGCGTAGGCGTGCAAGGACATTGGCTGTTCGGGCGGGACGCTGTTTCCCAGTCAACGGGAACGATTGGGCGCACCACGGATGCTTCACGCACTGGCCCCTGCGCAATGCAGGGCATAGCCGACGCCTCAACGACGGCCCGGCGGGTTAGGCCCGCTCCATCGTGCACAGCAGCGGGTGCTGGTTCATGCGCGAGAACTCGTTGACCAACGCCACCTTGGTTTCGGCCACTTCGCGGCTGTAAACGCCGCAGATACCGCGGCCACGCGTATGGACGTGCAGCATCACCTGGGTGGCCTTGTCCATGTCCATCGAGAAAAAGTTCTGCAGCACCGTCACCACGAAGTCCATCGGTGTGTAGTCGTCGTTGAGCAACATCACCTGGTACTGCGGCGGCGGCGCGATCTCGGGCTTGCTGGGGGCAACCAGCAGGCCATGGTCGTTTTCATGTTCGGGGGTTGAAGGCATCCGCCGATTATAGCGTTTCCGCTCGCCCTGCCCTCCCGCCAATGGACGTACCCCCCATCGGCCCCGCACAATTTGCAGCTCAAACAACCACGCATGGGGAAAGCATGAAGAAGTATCTGGCAAGTATCGCTATGGCCGCCACGCTTGTTGGCGCCACGGGGAGCGCACTTGCGGCAGAGCCGGACAAGGCCACCGGGCAACTGCTGGATACCCTGGAGTACAAGTACGAGGTCGACGAAGACGGCGACTATCGTCTGGTATTTGAATTGGAGGGCGACCGTACCCAGATGGTGTTCGTGCGCTCCAATGTGGAAACCTACGGCAGCCATCGCGTCCGCGAGATCTGGTCGCCGGGTTACAAGTCGCCCAGCCCGCAGTTTCCGGCTGCTGTTGCCAACCGCCTGCTGGAAGACTCCAACGAGGCCAAGATGGGCAGCTGGGTGAAGCAGGAAGACCTGGCCATGTTCGTGGTCAAGATCGATGCAGATGCCACCGCCGAGCAGCTCTCCGATGCCATCGATGCCGCTTCCCGCTCCGCCGATGCCATCGAGCTGGAACTGACCAAGAAGGACGATTACTAAGCGTGAATGCTTTGCACTCCCAGCGATGGGCACCGCGGGTCACCGTGGCCAGCGTGGTTTCCCGCGCCGGGCAGCTGTTGCTGGTGGAAGAGGAAAAGGATGGCCGCCGGCTGCTGAATCAGCCGGCCGGTCATCTGGAACCGAATGAAAGCCTGCTTGAAGCCGCCGTGCGCGAAACCCGCGAGGAGACCGGCTGGGACGTGCGTCTGACGGGTTTCATCGGCACCTACCAGTGGACGGCGGCCGATGGCACGCCGTTCCTGCGTTTTGCCTTTGCCGCCGAGCCCGTGCTGCACCACCCGGAGCAGCCGCTGGATGACGGCATCGTGCAGGCGTTGTGGCTGACGCCTGAAGAACTACAGGCCCAGATGGCCCGGCTGCGCAGCCCGCTGGTCTGGCAGACCGCGTCGGATTGGCTGGCCGGCCAGCGCCATCCACTGTCGATTCTGAGGCACGTGTCGTGAGCGGCCCTGGTGTTGTTGTCGGCGTGTCCGGCGGTGTTGATTCCTCAGTTGCCGCGCTCACGCTGGTCCAGCAGGGTTTGGATGTGGCCGGCCTGTTCATGCAGAACTGGGCCGACGACGGCAGCGGCCATTGCCGGGCCGAGGACGACCGTCGCGATGCGGTGGCCGTCTGTGGCCGGCTGGATATCCCGTTCCATTTCCGGGATTTTTCAAACGAATACTGGCAAGGCGTTTTTGAGCATTTTCTGGCCGAATACGCCGCCGGGCGCACGCCCAACCCGGACGTACTGTGCAACCGCGAGGTCAAGTTCAAGCACTTTCTGGACGCCGCCCGCGAACTGGGCGCCGAGCGCATCGCCACGGGCCATTACGCCCAGGTGGCGAAGTCCGGCACGCACTGGCAGCTGCTGCGCGGTGCTGACCGAGGCAAGGACCAGAGCTATTTCCTGCATCAGCTGGGCCAGGAACAGTTGGCAGCCACCTTGTTCCCGATTGGTCACCTGGAAAAGAGCGAGCTCCGCCGCATTGCCCGCGATGCCGCCCTGCCCACGCATGCCAAGAAGGATTCCACCGGCATCTGCTTCATCGGCGAGCGCGACTTCCGTGAGTTCCTCGGCCAGTACCTCCCGGCCCGCGAGGGTGAGATCCACGATCCCGATGGGCAGTTCATCGCGCGTCACCCCGGCGTGTTCTATTTCACTATGGGCCAGCGCGAAGGCCTGAACATCGGCGGCGTGCGTGGCCGCCTCGCAGCACCGTGGTTCGTGGTGGGCAAGGATGTGGAGCGCAACATTCTCTACGTCGACCAGGGCCACGAAAGCCCGTGGCTGCAGTCCAACTGGCTGCGCAGCGAAACCATGCATTGGATTTCCGGCGCGCCGCCCGCCCAGCAGTTTGAATGCACCGCACAAACCCGCTACCGCCAGCCGGACGAACCCTGCAGCGTGCAGGTACGTGACGATGGCACGCTGGATGTCCGCTTCAGCCGCCCGCAGCGGGCGGTGACGCCCGGCCAGTCACTGGTGCTGTACGACGGCGCGCAGTGCCTGGGTGGTGCCGTGATTGCCGCAACCGACGCCCCATTGGAGCGCCGCTTGGGCGCCCCTGTTTCCCTTTGAGAGGTAACCCATGAGCTTTTCCATCGATGACCGCGTACTTGCCTTGGCCGGCATTGCCCAGGCATTGCAGCAGGTGCGCCGCATCGCTGAAACCGGCCATTCGGAGAACGCCGTTGTGCGTACCGCCATGGACAGCGTGATGCGCATCGACGCCGGCTCGCCCGGCGCGGTGTACGGCAACCCGACCCAGGTGGAACCCGGCCTGCGCCTGCTGCGCGACTATTTCCGCAACCAGGGCAAGGACGACCTGTTGCCGCGCCTGGCCCTGTCGGTGATGCAGCTGGAGCGCCGCTTCGTGCGTGAAGACGCCACCGTGGACAAGGTCACTGCCGGCATCGAGCGCGCAGCAGCGCGTGCGCAGGAGCTGGGCGACAGCAGCCATCCGGACGTGCTGTCGGCGATGGGCAGCCTGTACGCGGACACCATCAGCCAGCTCAAGCCCAAGATCATGGTGCAGGGCAACCCGCATTACCTGGGCCAGGCGGCCGTGGTTTCGGAAATTCGTGCGCTGCTGCTGGCCGCCGTTCGTTCCGCGGTGCTGTGGCGGCAGTTGGGCGGCAGCTACTTTGATTTCCTGTTCTCGCGCAAAGCCATGGTTGAGGCAATCGAAAGCCGTCTGCGCTGAGGGCTTTCATTCCACAGCCCCGTTCATGCACGGGGCTGTGATGGACGTTCGTCGATTGTGACCGCAGCGCTAAAGAGGCATGGGCAACGGCCGATACTGCACTCGTGACTCTCCCGAGAACGTCCATGTACTCACGTATTGCAATCCGCCTGGCCGCCCCATTGGCCCTTACTTTTCTGCTGCCGCTTGCTGCCGCACTTGCCTGGCCGACGGCCGCCGTCTGGGCGATCCTGACCACCATGGTGCTGAGCTGGCTGGTGTTCGCTTACTGGAGCGTGCATTCGCAGACCCATCGCTCGCCGGAGCAGGCCAAGGTACTGCGCGAGCAGGACCAGCTGCTCAATGAACTGCGCAGCTTTGTCAGCAATGAAATCGACGGCTCGCGCAGTGAAATCGAGCGTGCCCGCGAACTCATCCGCCAAGCCGTTGGTGGCTTGGGCGGCAGCTTCGATGCGATGAACCGTCGCTCGCGTCAGCAGAGCCAGGCGCTGGCCCGCATCGTTGACCGCACCGGCGAGGAAGGCAGTGCCGGCCTGGACGTGGCCCGTTTCGCTCAGCACGCCAGTCACCAGATGGAACAGCTGGTGGAAGCGCTGGAACAGGTGAGCGGCCAAAGCTCCAACACCGTGCAGCACATCGACCAGATGGCGCAGCACCTGGACGGCATCTTCGCCTTGCTGGAAGACGTGAAGTCGATTGCCGACCAGACCAATCTGCTTGCGCTCAATGCTGCCATTGAAGCCGCACGCGCCGGTGAAGCCGGCCGCGGGTTTGCCGTGGTGGCAGACGAAGTGCGCAACCTGTCCGAGCGTTCGACCACGTTCAACGAGCAGATCCGCAAGCTGGCACACAGCTCCAAGGACGCCATCGCCAAGGTCCGCGAAACGGTCTCGCACATGGCCTCGCGAGACATGGACCGTTCGCGCGAAGCCCGCCAGGAAGCAGCCTCAATGCTGGACAACGTCGCTGCCATCAACGCCTCGCTGGGCGAAGGCATGCGCGAGATTTCCGAGTGCGGCCGCGCCATCGACGGCAGCGTCGCCGAAGCCGTGCGCGCCCTGCAGTTCGAGGATATCGCCACCCAGGCATTGGGCGGCGTGCATACCCACCTGGATCGCCTGGGCGCCATCAACCGTGAGGCCGTCGCGCTGCAGGAGCTGCTGCACCGTAACGGTGGCGTTTTCGACGGTGAGATGGTCGCCGCGCTGCAGCGTACCGGCAGCCGCCTGCGCGAAATGCGCAGCGAGTGGGAGCGTCCGCCGCACAAGCCGGTGACGCAGCAGAGCATGGGCGCCGGCACCGTGGAGCTGTTCTGATCCTGCCCTGCCCTGCAGCCCTTCAAAGCCCTGGTCCATGACCGGGGCTTTGTCATGCGCGGATCCGGCAAACCCATGATGCTTTCGAACACCCCGGAGCATGTGCCGGAATGCGCTGAACCCGGCCAGGCCTCGCCGGCCTGCGGGCAAGCACCTGTGCCTGCCATGGCACCCTCACGCAGCCAGCAATTGGCTGCGTTGGAGCAATCAGCACAGCTGGAGTTTCTCTCGCTCAGCCCACTGGCCGCACCTGCAGGCGCCACTGATGACGAACTGGCGAGCAACATCGACTGGGACCTCTCAGCGCTTTGACATTCCGTCAAACAGACGCGCGGCCATGTGCAGAGTGGCTACTTGCTGACGCAAGCCGGCGAGCTCGGTCGGCATTCGGCCTCTCGGATGCGCGGCGCTCACCCTGATCATGGCCAAGTCTTAGATTGCTGAAAGCGACTTTGAAATGACGGAATCCCACCCTTCTCGCTGCCATGAAAGCAAAGCGAACTGACGACCAACGAAAGTGCTGTAGCTATCTGCTTCCTTAGCCAGCAACATGCTCGCAGAAGGAGCAGCGCAATCGCTTTCCATCATTCGTGCTGATGGCGCGCAACGTGTATCGCACGCCTCAAGGAACAGCACTCAATCCTCCAATGGATCAAGGCTGAGCTGCGGAGGATGCCTGCCTCGCTGGACGCCCCCATGCCGGCGGCAACGCTCAGAGCTTTGAGAAACACGAGGAAGTACACCCCGTCTCTGAAGCGGATGTCAGGCTGAAAGTGCGCCACTCAGGCGAGCTGGGTCCAACCTCGGCGGCTTGCCCAAGGCACTGCTCACCAGATTGCGATTGGGAAAGCCGCACCGCCTGCAACGCAATGATCTCCATCGCGCCGGCAGTGCTCAGTGTGTCGCTGAATCCTGCGAGCTGATCATCATCGCGTGGGCACCCGGCGCCGCATCCTGGCTGCTCCGGAGCCACTGCACCATGTCACGCGGCCGCAACGGCTGTGAGAACAGGTAGCCCTGCAGTTCATCGCAGCCCTGCCGCTGCAGCATGGATGCTTCGGCGGAGGTTTCCACGCCTTCAGCAACCACCTGCATGCCCAATGCATGACCAAGATGCACGATGGCCTGGGTGACTTCCGCCGTGCCCGTATCGTGCAACATCCCTTGTACGAAGCTGCGGTCGATCTTCAAACGCTGCACAGGGAAGCGATTCAGGTAGTGCAGATTGGAAAACCCGGTACCAAAGTCGTCCACCGCCAACGGCACGCCGTGGCGCTCGAACACATCAAAGCACTGGCGTAATGCGTCGGTGTCGCGGATAAGCGCGGACTCGGTCAATTCCAGTTCAAGCCGTTTGGGCGACCATCCGTGCCGATGACACAGTGCGATGACACGCTCGGCGAAGCCACGTTCGCGCAGCTGCAGTGCCGATACGTTGACCGCAATGCGATCAAAGCGCAGGCCGGCCTGCTGCCACGCACGCGCCTGTCGGCAGGCCTCGTCCAGCACCCAATCGCCGATGCGGATGATCTCCCCGCACTTCTCGGCAATGGGAATGAATTCTGCCGGGCTGCACGCACCAAGCTTTGCGCTTTCCCAACGAAGCAGGGCTTCGATGGACGGCGGCTGGTCACCCACCGCATGCACCAGTGGTTGATAGACAAGGCTGAACTCGTCGCGGTCTACCGCGCCGTTGAGCGCATGCTCGATGTCCAGCCGCCGCTGCGTGCGGGCCAATGCATCCTGGCTGTAGTACTGATAGGTGTTGCGCCCCGATTCCTTCGCTGCATGCATGGCCGCATCGGCGCCGCGCAGCAGGCTCTCGAAATCACAGCGGGTTTCGTCCATCAAGGCGATACCTACGCTGGCGCCCACTTTGAGCGTGACGTCTTCGCGGTACAGCGGCTCGGCCAGCGAGGCGATCAACTTGCGCGCCACGTGCCCGGCATCTTCCGCTTCCACCAGGTTGCGGAGCACGACAATGAATTCATCACCGTTGAAGCGCCCGAACAGATCTGCCGTACGCAGATTCTGATGCAGGCGCGAGGCCGCCGACTTCAGCAGAACGTCGCCGGTGGCATGGCCGTAGGTATCGTTGATGGCCTTGAAGCCGTCCAGATCGATGAAAAGCATGGCCAGGATCGCGCCGCGATCGCGCGCTTCCAGAATGGCTTCGGAGGCCTGCTCACGCAGCAGCATGCGGTTCGGCAGGCCGGTCAGCAGGTCGTAATGGGCCAGCAGCTCCATGCGCTCGTCCGCCTCGCGCTCACGGGTGATGTCGCGAAACAACACCACGTGCCGCTCCGGCAGACCTTCGCGCTTGTCGAGCTCGATCAGCACCTGCACCCACACGCGCTGCCCGGAGGGCCGATAGAAGCAAAGATCCAGCTGCTCCGGCAGCCCGCCATCCACAATGCGTTGCAGCGCCGCTTCAAAGCTGTCGCGCGAATCCGGCGTGTACAACGCCAGCGCTTCGTCCAGCGTGATGGGCGCCTTACGCAGGCCGTGGATGCGGTAGCACTCCTCGGTCCACTGCATGCCGCGCGTATCAACTTCGATTTCGCAGCCGCCGATACGGCCCAGTGCAGAGACACGATTCAACAGTTCCGTGCGCCAACGAATGAGCGCATCGGTACGGCGTTGTCCGCTGATGTTCTGGACCTGCCCGATTACGCGCAGCAAGGTGCCATCTGCGTCGCACTCCGGCTCCAACCACACCCGCAACTGCTGCTGCAGTACCGGGTCTAGCCCCCAGGCCAATTCCAGACACAAGGATTGAGGATCGGCCAGCAGGCGGCGCCAGCTGACGAACAACTGCTGCCGCGCTTCCGGCGGCACCTGTCGCAACCACTGCCGCCCCGTTGGCAGGTCATTGCCATCCCAACCCACGGCGGCGGCAACTTCGGCCGACCAATGCATGCGCTGCTGCCGGCATTCCCACACCCAGCTGCCCATACCGGCGGCCTGCTGTGCGCGCTGCAACAGGGCCAGACGGGAGCGGAGTTCCTCTTCCAATGGCCGGTGTGCCAGCAACTCCGTGCGGGTGCCCACCATTCGCAGTGGTTGGCCATCGGCACTACGTGTGATCACGCTGCCTTTGTCGATTACCCAGCGCCACTGCCCGTCTGCACCACGCAGGCGAAACTGACAGACAAACGGCGAACTCGGCGTGCGCATATGTGCCGCGATGGCCTGGCGGACCACGGCGTGTTCGTCGGGATGTACGTTGTCGAGCAGGCCGTTGGGTGGTTGTGCCAACTCAGGCGTTATGCCACCGAAATGCGTGACGCGGTCCGCCGCGACATCCCAATCCCAAAGCCCATGACCCGCCGACTGCATGGCCATACGGCACAGCATGTCGGCTGATTCAATGTCGTTTGTGACCGTGTACAGATACCCAAGCGATGCACCCGAGGGCGCCTGCAGCCGGCTCAACCAGCCCTGCTGTGATGCCTGGGTGCCGGGCAGCGGGCAGGCCAGAGGCCCGCTTACCGCTGCCTGCTGGCGAATGCCCGACAACTGGCGGATATAGCGTGACAGTCGTCCGGGCAGCCCAGACTCCCTGGCCGCCGCGTTGGCGGCAAGAGGTTGCCCTTCCGTATCCAGCAGCACCACGGCTGCGTTCAACGGATGGCTGAGCAGGCTAGCAATTACGCCGCGATCCACGCGCTCTATCTCCATGCCCGACAAACCGGGGACTAAATCCATAACGGCATGCAGCGCCCAGAATTGAGCATTCCGTCGTCGGTATTCGTACAACTCGTTAAGATGGCACTTTGTTAGCCTGAAACCCTGTCTGTGCTCATGGATGCCGGTCCAGTCACCCGTCCTCTGCTAGCGGCCGCAGCCCTGCTGTGGGATGGCCCGTGTTGCGATGCGGTCGGCACGTGTTTGGAGGCAGAGGCAGTGGACCGGGCCACTTCAACGATGAGCTTTTCAGCAGGAACAGAACGGGGGCAAAAGTGGGCTGGAGTGTGATCTTCATCGCATTGCTTTTACTCTCCGCCGCGTTTGCACTCTGGCGCAGGCAGCCGGCGCCGGGCACGACGGCTGGGCCGGGCAAAGATGACACCACGCAGTGGGTGGAGCAGCTAGGTGCGGCATTGGCCGACGGCCTGGTGATTGCAGGCCCGCAGACGGTGCACTACGCCAACCATGCCGCCTTAGGCCTGCTGCGTGCCAATGACGCATCCGACATCTCTCGCCTGCTGCGTGCCGTGGTCACCGAAGTGGATGGCAGCAGCAGCCCGGCTACCGTGCCGGCCCAGCTCCAGCGGCCGGATGGAACGCCGTTCAATGCGTCCATCAGCATCCGCCCTGCACTCTATCGAGGCCAGCCGTGCCGGCTGTTTGTGATCCATGACCTGAGCGAGCTGGAGCGCGGGCGCAATGCGCTGGCTGCCAGCAATGCCGAGCTGCAGGCAATGGCCGGACGCCTGTTCTCGTTGCAGGAGGACGAACGCCGCGCCATCTCCCGCGACCTGCATGACGACATCGGCCAGGCCATCACGGCGATGAAGTTGGCGGCAGGTGCGGCCCGCGACGAAGAAAACACCGTGCGTCGGCAGGGGGACATCGACCAGATCATCGAGCTGGCCGACAGCACCGTCATCAAGCTACGCAATCTCTCGATGCTGCTGCGCCCGCCGCAACTGGATGCACTGGGGCTTGAGGCCGCATTGCGTTGGCAGGCCAACATGCTGTTCCGCTCCACGCCGGTCGAACTGCTGCTCAACGTGGACACCCTCGCCCAGCGGCCTGACAACGAAGTCGAGCAGGCGTGTTTCCGTATTGCCCAGGAAAGCCTGACCAACGCCCTGCGCCACGCCCGCGCCAGCCAGGTTTCGTTACTGCTGCGCGATGCCAGCGACGGCGAGCTGCTGCTGCAGGTGGTTGATGACGGCGACGGTTTTGATCCCTCGGCGCCGCGCGGGCTGGGCATGATTGTGATGCGCGAACGCGCACAAAGTGCAGGTGGCAGCCTGCACATCGAAACCGCACCCGGCGAAGGCACCTGCATCAATCTGCGCCTGCCCTACACCACGGCCGCCCACTGAGGGCACCAGGACAACGTTCATATGTGGAGTCACAGCCCTCAACCCAGCCCTGACCGCACGGATCTGCGGACCGCTCGCCTGGGTGCCGGCAATCCGGAACTGATCGCGATGGTGGAAGCCGCCAACCGGCATGGCCCGGCGCTGGTGTTGCTGCATCTGGACATCGACCACTTTGCCTCGGTCAACGAGAACATGAGTGCCGAAGTGGGCGATCAGGCGCTGGTGATGATTGCCGAGCGCCTGCGTGAATTCATCGCCGGACGCGGCCGCCTATGGCGCCATGGCAGTGACGAATTTCTGTTGGCCATCGAGCGCGGTGCAGACACGCCGTCACCGCACGAATTGGCTGAGCAGATACGCCAGCAGATCGAGTTGCCGCTCTCTGTGTTGCCGTACACGCTGTTCCTTACCGGCAAAGTCGGCGTAAGCCTATGCCCGGAACACAGCGCCACCGCCACTGGCCTGCTGGATCTGGCCGAAGACGCACTGCACCAGGCTAGCCGCGAAGGCGGCAACACCGTGCACGTGCATGTGCTGCACAAACCCAGCAGCGCGCATAGCGAGAGCATCATCTCCCGGCAACTGGTGGACGCCATCGATAACGGCGAACTGCGCCTGCGCTACCAGCCCCTGGTGAGTGCACGCGACGGTCATGTCGTCGGCATGGAAGCGTTGCTGCGTTGGCAGTCGCCCACCCTGGGCATGCTGGTGCCGGAGCGTTTCATGCGTACCGCCGAACGGCTGGGCATCATCGTGCAGATTGGCGCATGGGTGCTGGAGATGACGCTGCGTCAGGCGCGCATCTGGCGTGACCAGGGCTTTGAGGACTTCAATGTCTCGGTCAACGTGTCCACGCTGCAGCTGCTGCGCCCCAATTTCTTTACCGAAGTGATGGCCGCACTGCAGTCCATTGGCGTGCCTGCGCGCATGCTGACGCTGGAAATCAACGAAAGCGCGCTCACCAATAACGTCAATTTTGTCCACGAAACGCTGGCCAACCTGCGCAACGAAGGCATCAGCCTGAGCTTGGACAACTTCGGTACCGGCGACTCCAGTTTGAGCGCGCTGGTGCGTTACCCGGTGGACAAGCTCAAGATTGACCGCAGCTTCATCAAGAGTGCGCCAGCTGCCAACCGCGAGGCCGCCATCAGCCGCGCCATCATCGCCATGGGCCACCAACTGGGCATGACGGTGATTGCCAATGGCGTGGAGTCACAGGCACAGCTTGGCTTTCTGCGACGCAATGACTGTGACGTTTTCCAAGGCTATCTGTTTGGCGAGCCGATGTCGGCCGACGCCGCCGGCATGACCCTGCGCCGCCGTTATCTGCGCCCTGAGGCATTTGCCGAAACCCGCCCCGACCGCACGCTGCTGTTGCTGGACGACGAAGAAAACGTTCTGCGATCGCTGGTGCGCCTGTTCCGCCGCGATGGTTACCGGATTCTTGCCGCAGGCAATGTGCGCGATGCATTCGACCTGCTGGCCATCAACGATGTGCAGGTCATTTTGTCCGACCAACGCATGAGCGACATGAGCGGCACCGAGTTCCTGGGACGGGTAAAAATGCTGTACCCGGACACCATCCGCCTGGTGCTGTCCGGTTACACCGATCTGAACACCGTCACCGACGCCATCAACCGTGGTGCGATCTACCGGTTCCTGACCAAACCCTGGAACGACGACGAACTGCGCGAGCACATCCGCCAGGCATTCCGCACGCACGACGAAAAGCGCGGCGGGGCTCCGACGTAACGGCAAACTGCATTTGTGCCGGCAGCAAAGGCGCGTGGTTGCAAACGCGCCTGCAATTCACTTCGGCTGACGGATCGGCAGTACCACGCGGAAGCGGGAACCCTCGCCCATGGTGCTTTCCAGATCAATGCGGCCATGGTGCTTGTTGATGATGCCGTAGGAGATCGACAAACCCAGGCCGGTACCACTGCCCACCGGCTTGGTGGTGAAGAACGGGTCGAAGATACGCTGGCGCAGCTCCGGCGAAATGCCGGCGCCATTGTCCTGGAACTCCACCCACACCTCGTCACCTTCCACGCCGGTGCTGACGACAATGCTGCCGCGCTCGGCAATGGCATGGCCGGCGTTGAGCAGCAGGTTCATGTAGACCTGGTTCAACTCCGACGGCAGGCATTCAATCATCGGCAGCTCGCCGTAGCGGCGCTCCAACGTCACCTTGTACTTGAGCTCGTTCCAGATGATGTTGATGGTCGATTCAAGGCCGGCATGCAGGTCCACCAGCTTCCACGACTCATCACGGCCGGAATATGAGAAGTCTTTCAGGTCGCGTACGATGCGCGTCACCCGCTCGATGCCTTCGCGTGATTCGGCCATCAACTGCGGCAGATCGCGGCTGATGAAGTCGATATCCAAGCGATTGCGGATATCGTCGATCTCGTCGATCAAGGCTTTGGGATCGGGCGCGCGCAAGGCCCGCTCGTAAGATTCGATCACCGTGAACAGGCTGCGCAGATATTCCTGCAGGCTGCCCAGGTTGGAATGCACATACCCGATGGGGTTGTTGATCTCATGCGCGACGCCGGCAGCCAGTTGACCGATGGAGGCCATTTTCTCTGACTGCAGCAGCTTTTCCTGTGTGCCGTTCAAACGCAGATAGGCTTGGCGCAGTTCGGCATGCCGCTGCTGCAACTCGCGCTCGTAGTCTTCCGGCCCTTCCAATTGCTGAAACATGGCCATGAACGCTTCGCCGGTGCCTTCAGCGTGATGATGCAGGTGCACGGTGATCACGCGCTCGCCAATGGGCAGGCTGCCGGTCCAGGTGCCTGATTCGCGTGCCTGCAGCAGGGCAAACGGCGGCAACAAGGCTTCCAGCTCACGTGCCAGCGCCAAGCTGCCTTTCTCATCCGCCGAAAACAGCTCGCGCACCAGTTTGTTGGCAGCGCTGACCTCAAGCTTGCCGTTGAACACCAGGATGCCCATACGCACCTGCTCTGCAAGCGCACGCAGGACTGCCGGGGACGGCATGGAAGCAAAGGGCAGATTGAAAGGCTGGGTCACGGTTACGGTACGGCGCGGGAACGGGCCGTCACTATAACTGGCTTGTCGCGGTTGCCGCCGCAGTACGCGGCGTTCAACCGTAAGCTTCAGGCGACCGCGAGCGGACGCCGGGTGTGCATGGTCTGCGCTTGGCCCTTGGCGTCGTAGGCCGGGGCATCCTCGCTGCGACCCAGTTGGCGCAGGGCCCAGTTCACTTCGCGCCGGCGGCGCGACAACAGCACGCCGTTGGCGTGGTTGCGCTCAGCCAACTCTCTCAGACGTGCGGCTTCCTGCAGCGGCGGGTGCCGCTCCAGTTCACGCAGCGCTTCGAGCTTTTTACCGGTGGCAACGACCAGCGCTGCTATGTCGTGTTCGACAAGCGCTTGTTGTTCGCCATCCAGCGCCTCGCTCAGCCGCTGTAACGGGGTGGCCGGGGTGAGGTTCATCCGCGCAGCTGCTGGTCCAGGTCCAGCATCCGCGAGGCGATCGCGTCCGGGTCAATCCGGTAGCTGCCATTCTCCAGGGCCTCACGCACTGCCTGCACGCGGGCCATGTCCACGGCCGGCGCCGTGCTCAGCTCGCGCTGCATGGCCTGCAGTTGGGTGGCCTCGTCGGTGAGGCGGACGCTGTCCACGGACTGCACCGCCTGGGTCTTGGCTTCACCGGCCGGGGCTACCTTGGTGTTGACTGCAACACTGCGCAGTTGCGCTGCGGCAGCGATACCACCGTCGATTTTCTGGCTCATGTGACGGAAATCCTGATTCGGTTCAAAAATGATAACGGCAGCGGCTGGGACATCTTTAGCGGAATTATCGGGTGACCACCACATCGCCCCCGGGCGCGGCGATACCCTGCATCACCCGGCGGGAAGACAGGTTCTCCACCGACACCCGCTCCCCCACCCCGGCATCGCCAAGGGCCCGGCCGGCAACCCGCACCTCCACCCCGCCGCGACGGGCCACCAGCGCCACATTGTCCCCACGGCGCACGATGCGCGGTGCTACCAGATCCGTTGCCGAGAGCAGGCTGCCAGCCGAAAGTGCACGCCGGGCCACCTGCCCCACGGCGGCCTCCGGTGCGGACAACACGGCGCCGGCGATGCGTGCGGTGTCACGCTTCACTGTTCCGATATCGGCAGCAGAGAGGGTTTCTCCAGCGGCCACGCCGCGGTTGAGCACCAGCACCTGCTGTTCACGCCGCACTTTTACCGGCACGAACAAGCGCCAGCCGCCAGCCTGCGGGCAAGCCACCTCCACCGTGGTGTTGGCGGTCACCCGGGCCTGCAACGGCGATGGGCAGGCAGGAAGGCGCAGGCCTGCGTCCACCCCAGCCTCACCTTCTTCGCCCGGGGCCAGCGTGGACAGGGCAGCCGCACGGATGCTTTCCACCGGTTGGAAGGCGTTGGCCCATGCCGCAGCCGGCAGCAGGACACATAAGAATAGGAGCAGACGCATGCGGGCAAAGCCTCCCGGCAGTGAAGTACGCCCATGCACAGGCAAGTGGCGTGCCAGAACGCGGTGTCGGCGACACTCAAGTTGCGTGCCCTGCCCGCCGATACAGGCTGCATGTCACAAGACCTGCTCAACCGCATCGACCAGCGCACGCGCCTGGCTGGCCACAACCGCTTGGCGTTGCTGCTGTTCCGCCTGGGCGGCCGTCAGCTTTTTGGCGTGAACGTATTCAAGGTGCAGGAAGTCCTGCGCCGGCCGGCCTTGTTTCAGGTGCCCGGGCTGCCAGCACAGTTTGCCGGCGTGGCCGATGTGCGCGGACGCTCGGTACCGGTACTTGACCTGGGCATGGCCATTGGCCACCCGGAGCGCGAGCCCGATGCCGACCGCTCACCGGGCTACCTGGTGGTGACTGAATTCAACCGCTCGGTGCAGGGCTTTCTGGTCAGCGGCGTGGAGCGCATCGTCAACATCGCGGTGGAAGACATCCAGCCGCCGCCGGAGCTGGGCGCCGAATCCACGTATCTGACAGCGGTGACGCGCTTCCAGGGCGAGTTGATCCAAGTGATCGACGTGGAAAGCGTGCTGGCCGACATCGCCCAGCTGCGCGGTGAAGCGGTGCTGGACCCTTCCATGGCGCTGCCCGCCGACGCCCCGCCGATGCAGGTGTTGGTGGTGGATGACTCACGTGTGGCACGCCAGCAGATCCGCAGCGTGCTCGACCAGCTTGGCGTCACCGCCACCCTGCTCTCCGATGGGCGGCAGGCGCTGGAGCACCTGCTGCAGATTCATGCGGCCGGCGAAAACCCGGCCGAACGCTATGCCATGGTGATCTCCGACATCGAGATGCCGGCAATGGACGGCTACACGTTGACGACGGAAATCCGCCGCCATGCGGGCCTGGCAGGTTTATATGTGCTGTTGCACACCTCGCTGTCGGGCGTATTCAACAATGCGATGGTGGAACGCGTGGGCGCCAATGCCTTTGTGGCCAAATACAGCCCGCATGAACTCGCCGATTTTGTGCTGAACCGGCTGCGCTGCGTGGCCGAGGCGGCTTGAGGGCCGGGCTGAAAGGCCTTTAGGGCGAAGGGCTGCCCTCATCCGCCCTTCGGGCACCTTCTCCGGTGTTACGGGAGAAGGGGTGCCGCTGCACCACATCTACGCGGCCCCCGACCTGCCGCTCCCCGCACGCGGGAACCCCACCCTTCTCCGTCTGCGGGACTGCAGGCACCTTCTTGGGCGAAGGTGCCCGCAGGGCGGATGAAGGCAGCCGTTGCGCCTGCTCCAAACACACACCTGCCGTTCTGGCACACGCCTTGCACCGTCCCCGGCAACGTTCCGTGGGAGGTTCCACATGGCCAACCTGATTTCCGATTACCTGGGCATCCATGCCCAGGCCATGCCGTTGCGCGAACAGCGCATGAAGCTGATCGCCAGCAACCTCAGCAATGCCGATACGCCCGGCTACAAGGCGCGCGACCTGGACTTTGATGCCGCCCTGCGACACGCCCAAGGCGCAACCGGCAATGGCCTGATGACCACCACCGCCGAGCAGCATTACGCCATTGGTGGCGACGGGCTCAATCCGTTCCAGATCACCCGCGCAGCCGCGCAGCCCAGCCTGGACGGCAATACCGTTGACCCGGATACCGAACGTGCCGCCTACGGCCGCGCGGCGCTGGAATATCGCGCTTCGCTGAGCTTCGTCGAATCCAAGGTGCGCAGCATGCTCACCGCGATCACCGGCCAGTAAGGGGCATTGCCATGAGTAACCTGCCGATCTTCGACATCGCTGGCTCCGCCCTGAAGGCGCAGTCGGTGCGGATGAGCACCATCGCCTCCAATCTGTCCAACGCCGATTCCGTGGCCGGCTCGCCGGATGCGGTGTACCGCCCGCTGGAACCCATCTTCCAGGCTGTCACCAGCCGCAACGACCCCAACCTCACCGGCGTGCAGGTCAAGGAAGTGGTGCAGAGCGAGGCGGCGCCCATCAAACGCTACGAACCCAACCACCCGCTGGCCGATGGCGATGGCTACGTCTACGCACCGGACGTGGACCCGGTGGCGCAGATGGTCAACCTCATCTCCACCTCGCGCAATTACCAGGCCGGTGTGGAAATGCTCAGCACCGCCAAAGAACTTGCGTTGGCCACGCTGACCATGGGCCGCTGAGCCCATCACTGAAGGAACCCGCCGCCATGAGTACAGGCGTCAACACCGATCTTTACGGCTCGCTTGGCCTGAACGCGCCAAACACGACCAGCACCAAGAAGAAAGACACGCTCGATCAGGCTGATTTCATGCGCCTGATGACCACCCAGCTGCAACACCAGGATCCGCTCAAGCCGGTGGACAACGCACAGATGGTCGCGCAGATGGCGCAGCTGTCCACCGTGCAGGGCATCAATGACCTGAACAGCACGGTGAAGGGCTTTCAGCAGTCGATGTCCAGCGACCAGATCCTGCGTGGCGCAGCCCTGGTCGGCCACGACGTACTGGTGCCCTCCACCAAACTGACACTGGAGAGCGAAGGCGGTGCCACCGGTACCGTGGCCGCGCCCAGCGGCGGCACGGTCACCATCGATATCACCGACGCAAATGGAGTGAAGGTGGACCAGCTGAGCGTGCCGGCCGATGCTGCCGGCGAAGTCTCGTTCGAGTGGGATGGCACCGACGCCGATGGCAAGCGCATGCCACCGGGCAGCTACACCATCACCGCCACGCATACCGACAGTGCCGGTGCGCAGAGCAAGCTCAACACCTATGTGCAGGCCGAGGTGGAAAGCGTCACCGTCGGTGCCGATGGGCTTTACCTGAATCTCAAGGGGCTGGGCACCGCCCCGCTCGACTACGTGCTCCGCATCAGCTGAGCCAACCACGCATTTCGCAGGAGTAATCGTCATGGGCTTCAACGTATCGCTGTCCGGCATCAATGCCGCCAACGCCGACCTGAATGTCACCGCCAACAACATCGCCAACGTCAACACCACCGGGTTCAAAGAGTCGCGTGCGGAGTTTGCTGATCTGTTCAACTCCACCAGTTACGGCCTGTCGCGTAATGCCGTAGGTGCTGGCGTGCGCCTGACCAACGTTGCCCAGCAGTTTTCGCAGGGCAACATCAACCAGACCGGTCGCAGCCTGGATCTGGCGATTGAAGGCGAAGGCTTCTTCACCATGAACATGAACGGCGCCCGCGTGTATTCGCGCGCCGGCAATTTCCAGACCGACAACAACGGCTTCGTGGTCAACCCGCAAGGGGCACGTTTGCAGGTGTTTGCTCCCAATGCCGACGGCACCTCGTTCAATGGTCAGCTCACCGACCTGCAGCTGCTCACCACCGACAGCCCGCCCAAGCAGAGCAGCCTGGTCAACATGGCGTTCACCCTGCCCGGCAGTGCATCCACGCCGACCGTGGGTACCTTCGACCCGACCGACTCCAACAGCTACAACCACTCCACCGGCGGTGTGACCGTGTACGACTCGCTGGGTGTGAGCCACACGCAGACTTCGTACTTCGTGAAAACCGGCAACGCCAACGAGTGGCAGGTGCACAACTACGTTGACGGCCAGCCGGCGGGCGCACCGACGACGCTGCAGTTCTCAAACAGCGGCGCATTGACCAGCCCGGCCAACGGCCGCATCACGCTGGACCCGTTCACCCCGACCACCGGCGCGGGCGTCGTGAATCTGACGTTGGATGTGGCCGGGTCCACGCAGTACGGCGAAAAATTCGCCCTGCGCGACACCCGTCAGGACGGCTACGCCGCCGGCAAGCTCAATGAGATCAGCATCTCCGAAGAAGGCGTGGTGTATGCGCGTTACACCAACGGCGATGACAAGCCGTTGGGCCAGGTGGCACTGACCAACTTCAACAATCCGCAAGGCCTGCAGAACCAAGGCAACAACCTGTGGGCCGAGACCTTCACCTCGGGCGGCCCGCGTACCGGCGCACCGGACACATCCGATTTCGGCCAGGTGCAGGCGGGTTCGCTGGAAGCGTCCACGGTTGATCTGACCGAGCAGCTGGTGAACATGATCGTGGCCCAACGCAACTTCCAGGCCAACGCACAGATGGTGTCCACGCAGGACCAGGTCACGCAGACGATCATCAACATCCGATGATTGCTGCAGCCAACCGTTGACGGCGATTGCGGGCAGTTGATGCTGCCCGCGCGCGTCGTGTTCCAGATTACCTGTCGCATCCCCGGAAGCTTGAAACCCCATGGACAAAGCCCTCTACGTCGCCATGACCGGCGCCCGCGCTTCACTGCAGGCGCAGGCCACCGTGTCGCACAACCTGGCCAACTCGGACACGCCGGGCTTCAAAGAAGCGCTGGCCAACACCGAGGCGTTCCGCATCCAGGGGCCGGGCTTTCCTTCGCGCGTGGATGCACTGCATGTGGACGCAGGGTTCAACCGCCGCGTCGGCGCCCAGCAGATCACCGGCAATGCGCTGGATCTGTCGCTGCAGCCGGGCAGTTGGCTCGCCGTGCAGTCCGGTGACGGCAGCGAGGCCTACACGCGTGGCGGTGCTTTGTCGCTGACGCCCAATGGGCAACTCGTAACCGCTGAAGGCAACGCGGTGCTGGATGACAACGGCAACCCGGTCGCGGTGCCGCCGCATCAGGCCATTGAGATTGGCCACGACGGAACGCTATCGATCATTCCGCTGGGCGAAGGCCCGCAGACGATGGCGATGATCGGCCGCCTGCGCGTGGTGGATGCCGCCGACGACCGTCTGACGCGCGGTTTGGATGGCCTGATGCGCAACACCGATCCACAACAGCCCTTCGCGCAACGCCAGGGCAAGGCACTGGACAGCGGCATGCTGGAGTCCAGCAACGTCGATGCGGCCGGTGCGCTGGTACAGATGATTCAGCTGCAGCGCCAGTTTGAAATGCAGGTGAAGGTGATCAAGCACGGCGATGAGAATGCACGCAGTGCGAACTCGTTGCTGCGCTTGAACGGCTGACGCTACGCCGAAGCAGGGCGAGTGCTGGATTGCTGGCAGCTTTTGGGCTTCTCGCTTTGGGCTCTGGCTTTGGCTCTGCTTCGGGCTCTTCACGTTCCTCCCTTCTCCCGCATGCGGGACTGCACACCCCTTCTTGGGAGAAAGTGCCCCGAAGGGGCGGATGAGGGCTGCCTTGGCTTTTCAGCTTTTGTTCTGACTGTGCGCGCCCGCGGCTTGGGAAACACCGAGTGGAAGGCGCCCTCACCCCAACCCCTCTCCCGCGAACGGGAGAGGGGCTTTCAAAGCCGCTCCTCTTTTCGCCTCGCCTCGCCTCGCCGCCCAGCCCTGCCCCGGCCCGGCCCGGCCCGGCGCCAGCATCCCGACGCGGTTTCTGGCACGCGCCATGCATTGACTGCAGCAAGGGCCATCGTGGCCGGCATCAGCAGCAGAGGAATCGCTCCATGAATCAGGCATTGTGGGTCGCCAAGACCGGTTTGGATGCGCAGCAGACGCGTATGTCCGTTGTCTCCAACAACCTGGCCAACACCAATACCACCGGATTCAAACGCGACCGCGCCAGTTTTGAAGACCTGCTGTACCAGCAGGTGCGGCAGCCCGGTGGTTCCTCTTCGGCGCAGACGCAGTTGCCTACCGGTCTGCAGTTGGGCACCGGTGTGCGCGTGGTCGCCACCTCCAAGCACTTCGAGCAGGGCAGCCAGCAGCAGACCGGCCGCGCGCTTGATGTGATGGTCAATGGCCGCGGCTTCTTTGAAGTGCAGATGCCGGACGGCACCTCCGCTTACACGCGCGATGGCAGCTTCCAGATCAATGCGCAGGGTGAAGTGGTGACCAACAGTGGCTACCCCGTGCAGCCCGGCATCCAAGTGCCCGAAGGCGCGCAGTCAATGACCATCGGCACCGACGGCACCATCAGCGTAAAGATGTCCGGCGAAGCGGCGTCCGTGGAGATCGGCTCGTTGACGCTTACCGACTTCATCAACCCCGCGGGCCTGCAGGCCAAGGGTGAAAACCTTTATCTGGAAACAACCGCTTCCGGCCCCGCGCAGAACGGTACGCCCGGCCTCAATGGCTTGGGCAATGTCGTGCAGGGCGCGCTGGAAGGCAGCAACGTCAACGTGGTGGAAGAGCTGGTTTCAATGATCGAAACCCAGCGCGCCTACGAGATGAACGCAAAGGCCATCTCCACCACCGATTCGATGCTCGGCTACCTCAACAACAACGTCTGAGTTGCCCAGGAATTTCGACATGAGCCGTACCGCACTGCTGCGCCAGCTTTCCGCCGCCCTCACCATCGCCCTGCTGGGCGGTTGCGTGGTGGCCGGCGATGTCCGCCCTTATCCGGCGATGGCGCCCATCCAACCCATCATCGTGCCGTCTGCCGAGCCAACCGCCGGCGCCATCTATGCTGCTGGTCCGTCGTTGAACCTCTACGGCGACCGGCGCGCGCGTGATGTGGGCGACCTGTTGACCATCACCCTGGTTGAGAACACCACCGCCACCACCACCGCAAGCACCGCCATCAGCAAGGAGTCGAATGTCGATATCGGCTCGCCTACCTTGTTCGGGGCACCGGTGACACTCGGCGGCAAGAACATCCTGGGTGCTTCGGCCAGTGGTGAGCGCGACTTTGCCGGCAAGGGCAACAGCGCGCAGAGCAACCGCCTGCTGGGCAGCGTCACCGTCACCGTGATCCAGCGGTTGCCCAACGGCAACCTGGTGGTACAGGGGCAGAAGAACCTGCGCCTGAATCAAGGCGATGAGCTGGTGCAGATTCAAGGTGTGGTCCGCGCAGCGGACATCTCGCAGGACAACACCATTCCCTCCAGCAAGGTCGCCGATGCCCGCATCGCTTACGGCGGGCGCGGTGCGATGGCGCAGTCCAATTCGATGGGCTGGCTGAGCCGTTTCTTCACCTCGGCGCTGGCGCCGTTCTGAGCATGACCATGCGCATTCCCTCTCTCATCCGCTGCGCGGCCGCCGTACTGGCGCTGGTCTGCGTGCTGCCCGCTGCTCACGCCGAGCGCATCAAGGACCTTGCACAGGTCGGCGGCGTGCGCGGCAACGCGCTGGTTGGCTACGGCCTGGTGGTTGGCCTGGACGGCAGCGGCGACCGTACCAGCCAGGCCCCCTTCACCGTGCAGAGCCTGAAGAACCTGCTCGGCGAGTTGGGCGTCAACGTGCCCAGCAACGTCAACCCGCAGCTGAAGAACGTCGCCGCTGTGGCGATTCACGCCGAACTGCCGCCGTTCGCCAAACCCGGCCAGCCAATCGACATCACCGTGTCGTCGATCGGCAACGCGGTGTCGCTGCGTGGCGGCTCGTTGTTGATGGCACCACTGAAAGGTGCCGATGGCCAGGTGTACGCCATTGCCCAAGGCAACCTGATCGTCGGTGGCTTTGGTGCGCAGGGCAAAGATGGCTCGCGCATGTCGGTGAACATTCCCAGCGTTGGCCGCATCCCCAACGGCGCCACGGTTGAACGTGCTCTGCCCGACGTGTTCGGCGCCAGCGGCGAGATCACCTTGAACCTGCACCAGAACGATTTCACCACCGTCTCGCGCATGGTCAACGCATTGAATGCGACCTTCGGCGAAGGCGCGGCACGCGCGGTGGATGGCGTCACCGTTGCGGTGCAGGCACCGACCGATGCCGGCGCGCGCATCGGCATGTTGGCACGCATCGAGAATGTGGAACTGTCACCCGGCACCGCACCGGCCCGCGTGGTGGTCAATTCGCGCACCGGTACCGTGGTGATTGGTGCACAGGTGCGTGTCAGCCCGGCGGCCATCGCGCACGGTTCGTTGACGGTGACCGTCAGTGAATCGACGCAGATCAGCCAGCCCAATGCATTCGGTGGCGGCCAGACCGTTGTCGCGCCGCAATCCACTATTACCGCCAGCAATGAAGGCAGCCGCATGTTCCGCTTCGACGGCGGTGCCACGCTGGATGAAATTGTGCGCGCCGTGAACGAGGTGGGCGCTGCACCCGGCGACCTGATCGCCATCCTGGAAGCACTCAAGCAGGCCGGCGCACTCAGCGCTGAGCTTGAGGTCATCTGACATGCGTATCAGCGGCTCGCCACTGGAACTGAACCCCACGCTCGCCAACGACCCGGCCAAGATCGACAAGGTCGCGCGCCAGTTGGAAGGCCAGTTCGCGCAGATGCTGATCAAGAGCATGCGTGAAGCGAGTTTTGGCGACTCGTTGTTTCCCGGCGAAAACAAGATGTTCCGCGAGATGTACGACCAGCGCATGGCCGAGTCGATGACGCGCGGCCGTGGCTTGGGGTTGTCGGCGATGATCGCCCGCCAATTGGGCGGCGGCGACGCGGCAGACAAACCTGCATTGGATGGCACCATCAGCCCCGCTGCAGCTGCACGCGCCTATGAGCTGGGCAAGCCGGCAACGGAAGCGATGCCGCTGCAGACCGAAACGCCGTTGAACATTGATCCACTGCAGGTGCTCGGCGACAGCGAGCGCGCCGCCTATATGACGCCTCAAGCGCAGGCGTTGGATCTGATTGCCGGCCGCGACACCAGCAATCTGCACGCCGCGCTGGGCAGCCACAATCCTTATCAGCAAACTGACGCTTTGGCCGCACCCGACTGGGCGGCGACCAACGACCGCTGGACCAACGTCTCCGCCGCCGAGCGCGGCGACGCGGTGGATGCAAGCCAAGCCAATCTCGCCGCCCAGCAGTTGGGCACGCACACGCCGGAAGGTTTTGTCGCCAGCATCTGGCCGCATGCCGAACGCGCCGGTCGTGAACTGGGCGTCGACCCGCGTGCGCTGGTCGCCCAGGCCGCATTGGAAACCGGCTGGGGCAAGCGCCACATCCGTCGCGACAACGGCGACAGCAGCCACAACCTGTTCGGCATCAAGGCCACCGGCTGGAGCGGCGAACGCGCAACCACCGGCACGCACGAATACGTCAACGGCCAGCGCCGCAACGAGACCGCCAGCTTCCGTGCCTATGGATCGGTTGCCGAGAGCTTTGGCGACTACGTACGCATGCTGAAGACCAGCCCGCGCTACCAGAGCGCGCTCAAGGCCGGCAGTGACGTCCGCAGCTTCGCGCAGGGCCTGCAGCGCGCCGGCTACGCCACTGATCCGGCCTACGCCGCCAAGATCGCCGCCATTGCTGCCGGCCCCACCATTTCGCGCGCCGTCGCCGCCATTGGCGATGCGGGCGCACGGGTGGGCCAGAGCTTTGCCAGCACCGCCGGTTTGACCGGCATCACCCGTCGTTGAGATAGACGTCCATGTCCAATGTTCTTTCCACCGGTACCAGTGCCCTGCTCGCTTTCCAGCGTGCACTGGCGACCGTCAGCCACAACGTGGCCAACATCAAGACCGACGGCTACAGCCGGCAGAAGGTGGATTTCGCCACGCGTAATCCCACCGATGTCGGCTACGGCGACGTAGGCAACGGCACCAAGATCACCGACATCCGGCGCGTGGCAGATCAACTGGCCATCTCGCGCCTGCTCGACAGCAATGGCGAACTGGCGCGACTGCAGCAGTTGTCCGGCATGGCCGACCGCGTCGATGCGTTGTTCTCGGATACGGCGACCGGCGTCACCGGTGTGTGGTCGAATTTCTTTGATTCGATCGGCGGGCTGTCCGCCAACGCTTCCGGCGCTGCAGACCGTCGCAACGTGCTGGACAGCGCCAACACACTGGTCACACGCTTCAAGCAGCTCACCAGCAACCTGGATTCGCTGAACAGCGAGGTCAACAACGGTCTGCTCTCTGCCGCTACCGAGGTCAACCGTTTGGCCTCGGAAATCGCACAGATCAACGGCGCCATCGGCAGCAATGCCGCCGCAGCAGCGCCTGATCTGCTGGATCGGCGTGATCAGTTGATCTCGCAGCTGGTGGGCTTCACCGGCGGCACTGCGGTGATCCAGGACGGCGGCGCCATGAACGTGTATTCGGCCGGTGGCCACGCACTGGTTGTCGGCACCACCGCTTCGCAGATCACGACCACCACCGATCCCTATCGCCCCGAGCGGCTGCAGCTGGCAATCAAGACCCAGGGCATGACGGTCACGCTGGACAGCAATGCGATGGGAGGCCAGATCGGCGGCCTGATGGAGTTCCGTGACACGGTACTGACGCCTGCACAGGCAGAGCTGGGCCGCATCGCCGTCGGAATGGCGTTGCAGTTCAACGAAGCACATGCCGAAGGCATGGACATGTACGGCGAGATGGGCGTTGATTTCTTCAACCTCGCTCCGCCAAAAATCACCGGACACAACGGTAATACCGGCGGAGCGACGCTGACTGCCAGCTATGGCGACACCGCTGCGTTGGACGGCCAAAACCTGCTGTTGAAGTTCAACGGCACCAACTGGGAAGCCAACCGTGCCGATACCGGCACCAACGTACCGATGACCGGCACAGGCACCACAGCCGATCCGTTCGTGGTCAACGGCGTGCAGTTCGTGGTCAATGGAACCCCGGCCGCCAATGACCGCTTCCTGTTGCAGCCGACCGCAGCAGCCACCACGGGCCTGTCCGTTGCCATTACCGATCCTTCGCGCATTGCCGCGGCCAATCCGGTCAAGGCAGCCGCCAGCGTGAGCAACACCGGTACCGGTGTGCTGGGCAAGATGGATGTGCTTGATTCAAGCGACCCTGCTTTGTTGAATCCGGCCAACATCACCTTCGTTGATGCCAACCAGTACACCATCGACGGTGCCGGCCCATTCCCCTATACCCCTGGTCAAACCATCAGCGCCAACGGCTGGAGCATGGTGCTTGATGGCAAACCCGCTGCCGGTGACAGCTTCACCGTGGGCAAGACCGCCGCAGGCTCCAGTGACAATGGCAACGCATCCAGGCTGGCCGGCGTGGAAGACGTCAAAGCGTTCAACAGCGGCACCGTGACGCTCAACGGCGCGTTGGGCGGGCTCACCACACAGGTGGGCTCTGCAGCGCGTGCAGCCGACTACTCGCTGCAGGCACAGCGGGTCATCAATGACAACGCCAAAGCAAGCCGTGATTCGGTATCCGGCGTCAATCTCGACGAAGAGGCGGCAGACATGCTGCGTTTACAGCAGGCCTATCAGGCGGCATCGCAGCTGATATCCACCGCCGACAACATGTTCCAGACAATTCTCAGGGCGGTGGGCTGATGAACAACCGTATTTCCAGCAATATGATGTACGACCAGTCGGTATCTCTCATGTTGTCCAAGCAGAGCAAGCTTGCACACCTGGAGCAGCAGCTGGCCACGGGCAAAAAGATCGTCACGGCCAAGGATGACCCGGTGGCGTCGGGCACTGCGGTTGGCATGGACCGCGTACTTGCCGAATTGGACCAATTGGGCAAAAACGCCAACACCGTGCACAACCGTCTGGGCCTGCAGGAAAACGTGCTTGCACAAGCAGGCGAGCTGCTCAATCGCGTGTCCGACCTCACGGTGCAGGCCAACAATCCGGCGCTTTCCGCTGACGACCGCAAGGCCGTGGCCAGTGAACTGAAGTCCATCAAAGAATCGCTGCTTGCACTGGCCAATACCACCGACGGCAGTGGCCGCTACCTTTTCGGAGGTGCGGCAGACGCCAGTGCGCCGTTTGCGTTAAGCAATGGCGTCGTCACCTACAACGGCGACCAGACCCAACGCCAGGTGGAGGTTGCGCCCGGCACCTTCGCCCAGGATGCCCTGCCCGGTAGCGAGATATTCATGCGCATCCGCACCGGCGACGGCATCGTCGATGGTCGCGCAGCCGCAACCAACACCGGCCAGGCTGTGCTGACCGATGTCAGCCGTGATGGCTCGGGCAACTGGGACGGCTCCAGCTACACCCTGCGTTTCACCGCAGCGGACACCTACGAGGTGGTGGACGCCAGCAACAACGTGGTGGGTACCGGCACCTATGCAAGCGGCGAGGACGTCGTCTTCGAAGGGCTGCGCCTGCGCATTGATGGAACGCCTGCAGCCGGCGACGAATTCACCGCTGGTAACGCGGGTGCACGTGACGTATTCGGCACCATCGACCAATTGGTGCAGACGCTGCAGATGGACATCTCCACCCCGGAGGGGCGGGTCGCGCAACAGAACGCGCTGCAGGCGAGCATCCGCGATGTCCGTCAAGCCTCCAACAAAATGATCGACACGCGCGCAGCAGGCGGCGCCCAACTGCTTTCCATCGACAACGCAGCAGCACTACGCGAAGCCAACACCGTCACGCTGAAGAGTTCGCTCTCGCAGATGCGTGACCTCAACTACGCCGAAGCCATCGGGCAATACCAGCTCGAAGGCGCGGCGCTGCAGGCGGCACAGACCATCTTCAGCCAGATGCAGTCGATGTCGTTGTTCAACATGATCCGCTGATCCACATCCACGGCAGCACACCTGCCTATCCACACCGCAAGGCACCGAGCACAACGGAGACGTACCCATGGCACAGATCATCAACACCAACATCATGTCGCTGAACGCTCAGCGAAACTTGAACACCAGCGGTTCCAGCCTGGCTACTTCGATCCAGCGCCTGTCCTCGGGCCTGCGTATCAACAGCGCCAAGGACGACGCCGCCGGCCTGGCGATTTCCGAGCGTTTCACCACGCAGATCCGCGGCATGGACCAAGCCGCGCGCAACGCCAACGACGGCATCTCGCTGTCGCAGACCGCCGAGGGCGCGCTGGGCGAAATCAGCAACAACCTGCAGCGCATCCGCGAGCTGGCAGTGCAGTCGCGCAACGCCACCAACTCTCCCTCCGATCGCGCCGCATTGGATGCCGAGGTGCAGTTGCTCAAATCTGAAATCCAGCGCGTTGCCGAGCAGACCAACTTCAACGGCACGCCACTGCTGGATGGCAGCTTCCAGAATCAGGCATTCCAGGTAGGCGCCGACCAGGGCCAGGTGATCAACATCGCCCAGATCGCCAATGCCAACATCAAGGAACTGGGCAACTGGAACCGCGTGGATACGCCTGCAACGGCCAGCAGTGTCGCCGCCGATGGCGGTTATGTTGCCGGCACGCCGACACCGGGCACCAGCACCTTGAGCTTGGCAGGTGTTGCCAACCCGGCAGGCGCGCTCTCCTTCCAGGTGGGCAGTACCAACATCACCGTTGCCGCCGACCCGGCACGTACCACCGCTGCCGACTTGGCCACAGCCGTACAGGCTGCCATCGGAACCAACGTGGGTGGCCTGACCGCCACGGTCAATGGCACCAATATCGGCCTAAGCAACACCAATGCGGCCGCCATCGCCGTTTCCGGCGGTTTGACCGGCAATGTGGGGCCGCAGACCGAAGTCGGTGGAACACCCGCCACGTTCTCGGCAGGCAACTTCACCCTCACGGGGCCCAAGGGTGAAGCAACCATCAATTTCTCCGCCGCAGGCGGCGGCGCGCAGCGTGCAAGTGACCTGGTCAAGGCAGTCAACAACCAGAGTTACAACACCGGCGTGACCGCTTCGTTGGATGCTGCTGGCAACCTCATGCTGTCCTCGGCATCGGGTCAGTTCACCGTCGCAGGAGACACTTCGCTGACCGCGCAGACCGGCCTGACCGCAGACACCACCACCAACTGGGTTGCCGGTGCGGCCGAGACCGGCTTTGCAGACCTGGATGTGTTGTCGGCAACCGGTGCCGACAACGCACTCAATGCCATCGATTCGGCATTGCAGTCCATCAACTCCTCGCGGGCTGACCTGGGTGCGGTGCAGAACCGCTTCACCTCGACTATCGCCAACCTCAATACCTCCTCGGAGAATCTGTCGGCCGCACGCAGCCGCATCCGCGATACCGACTACGCCAAGGAAACCGCAGAGCTGACCCGCACGCAGATCCTGCAGCAGGCCGGCACAGCGATGTTGGCCCAAGCAAACCAGTCTCCGCAGAACGTACTGAGCCTGCTCAAGTAAGCATGCTGCAGCTGTAGAGCGGAGCCATGCTCCGCTCTGGTTTTAGCTGTGAAGCTGCTACCGAGCGTGGCTCGGCACTACAACGCATAAGCCCCGGGCAACCGGGGCTTATGCGTTCCTGCGACGATGAAATCAGCCCCACCTGTAGGGCTGAGCCATGCTCCGCTAACGCGTTATCCATAAGGCCACTACCGAGCATGGCTCGACGTTACAACACACAAGCCCCGGTTTCCCCGGGGCTTGTGTGTTCCTGCGGCGTTGAAATCACTTTCCAGCAAGGCCCTAAAGCTGCCCGGAAAGCTGCCGTTATTGGTATCAGCAGCGGTGCTACGGCTCCTACACCCCGCCCCACTGCACCCAGTACCGGCCAGGTGATGTGCCGGACCAAACGCCACACAGGAAGCCCGAATCATGGCACAAGTCATCAACACCAACATCATGTCGCTCAACGCCCAGCGCAACCTGGGTACCAGCGGCTCCAGCCTGGCCACCTCGATCCAGCGCCTGTCCTCGGGCCTGCGCATCAACAGTGCCAAGGACGACGCCGCCGGTCTGGCGATCTCCGAGCGCTTCAGCACCCAGATCCGCGGCATGGATCAGGCTGCCCGCAATGCCAACGACGGCATCTCGCTGGCACAGACCGCCGAAGGCGCGCTGACTGAAATCGGCAACAACCTGCAGCGTATCCGTGAACTGTCGGTGCAGGCCCGCAACGCCACCAACTCGCCGTCCGACCGCGAAGCACTGAACGCCGAAGTCCAGCTGCTGAAGGCTGAGATCCAGCGCGTTGCCGAAGACACCAACTTCAATGGCACCAAGCTGCTGGACGGCGGCTTCCAGAGCCAGTCGTTCCAGATCGGCGCTGACCAGGGCCAGACCATCGACATCGCCCAGATCGCCAATGCCAACATCAAGGACCTGGGCAACTGGAACAAGGTTGCCACCTCGGCTGCAGCCTCGGCCGCAAAACCGACCGGCACGGTCACTGCCGGCGGCGCCGGTGAGCTCGACCTGACCTCACTTGCCGTCGACACCACAGATGGTGTTGCTGGATTTGAGATCGAAATTAATGGCGCAAAAGTAGCAATTACCGATACCGCGTATACCACCAGCGTCGCCGCTACACAGCAGGCCGTTGCCGACAAGATTGCTAATGCTGTCAACACCGCCGCTGGTTCCACGGTTGCCACAGCAACCGCCGGCAAAATTGCACTGGACAACAGCGCTGCGGGCAACAAGGCACTGACGGTCAATGCCGCCGGCGGCCAGTTCGCCAACACCTCCGTCGCAGGTGAGAAGACCTCCTTTGATGCCGGCAGCTTCACACTGAAGGGCGAAAAGGGCGACGTGACGATCAGCTTCGGCGCGGCGGGCTCTGCTGCCCAGCGTGCCACCGACCTGGTCAAGGCAATCAACAACCAGAGCTACAACACCGGCGTATCGGCCTCGTTGGACAAGGATGGCCAGTTGGCTCTCTCCTCGTCGCAGGGCGACTTCGAAGTTTCCGGTACCGCTGCCGACGTGCTGAAGCACACCGGCCTGACCGTCGGCAAGACCGCCGATGGCACGGGCGGTACCGCATGGGTGGGCGGCGAGTCCGCTACCGGTTTCGCAGACTTGGACATCTCCACCACTGCCGGTGCCGACAACGCACTGAACGCGATGGACGCTGCTCTGAACACCATCAACTCGGCCCGTGCCGACCTGGGTGCTGTGCAGAACCGCTTCACCTCGGTGGTTGCCAACCTGAACACCTCGTCGGAAAACATGTCCTCGGCACGTAGCCGTATTCGTGACACCGACTACGCCAAGGAAACGGCAGAGCTGACCCGCACGCAGATCCTGCAGCAGGCCGGTACCGCCATGCTGGCCCAGGCCAACCAGACCAGCCAGAACGTGCTGAGCCTGCTGCGCTGATCCCGCAGGCAACACCCCGGCAGTGACGTGAACTCGTCACTGCCAACACAGGCCCTGCCTCTCAAAGGCGGGGCTTGCTGTTTTGAAAGGCGGGATAACCATCTGCAAACGCTGTCTCAGTCGCCGATCAGAAAAGGCATCAAACGGGCATCCCATCGGCTGCTGCCTTGTAACCCTGTTTCCGCAGCACCAGTAGCTGCACGACGAGGGCTGCTCCCCTTGGCTTGCTCTAACCCGTGCTGGCACGCCACTTGCAGTTCCCTGCGCGATCACCCGGCTAAAGCTCTCCGGCCAGGTGCCGATATCCGGGATGCCTGCAGTAATGCCATCCCCTTGCCGCAAGAGGAAACCACATGGCCACGTCTTCCCTGTCCACCATCGGCTCCGGTCTGGACATTCCTACCATCGTTGCGCAGTTGGTCGCCGCTGAACGCGCGCCTTCGGCCAACCGTATCAACAACCAAGGGACTACGGCCACCGCCAAATTGTCGGCGCTGGGCAACATCAAAAGCTCGCTCAGCACTCTGCAGACGGCAATGGAAGCAATGGGCAAGGCAGCGGATGTGCGCGCCTACAAGACATCCGTGCCGGAGAAAAGTGGCTTCGGTGCGACCATCGTTACCGACCCTGCCACCGGCAAGACCCTGGCTGCAGCGGGCAGTTACAACATTGAAGTGATCAGCCTGGCCCAGCCGCAGAAACTCAGCTCCGGTGCGTTCGACGCAGAGGATGTCGTGGGTGACGGCAAGCTCTCCATCGCCTGGGGCGAGAAGGATTCGATCTCCGTCGACATCGCCCCTGGCAGCACCTTGACCAGCATCGCGGCGGCCATCAACAGCGCAGCTGGCGGCAAGGGCGTCAACGCCACCGTCATCACCGCCAACGATGGCCAGCATCTGGTGCTCAGTGCTGTGAATTCGGGCACCGATGGCGCATTGAAGGTGACCACCAGCGAAGGCAATGGCGGGCTATCTGCCCTGACCTGGGACGGCACCAGCGGCGGCATGTCGCAGACCACTGCCCCAACCAACGCGCATGTGAAAGTGGACGGTTTTGACCGCGAGTCCAGCAGCAACAGCATCAGCGACATCATCGCCGGTGTAACACTGGATCTCACCAAGGCCGAGGCAGGCACGGTCACGGCACTGACCATCACCCAGAACAACGAGCCGCTGAAGACGGCGGTGCAGGCGTTCGTCACTGCTTACAACGCCTCGGTCAGCCTGCTCAAGACATCCAGCGCCTACGATGCCGAGAAGGACAAAGCCTCGGTACTCACCGGCGACTCGATGGTGCGCGGCATGCAGCAGCAGCTGCGCGGGCAGCTCAGCGCCAACATCATTGACCTCAAGGAACTGGGCCTGACCGTCACCAAAGACGGCACGTTGTCGTTGGATGCCAGCACTTTCGACAAGGCTATGGTCAAGAATCCCGCTGCCGCCGAAGCGCTGGTCGGCAAGAGCGGCAAGCTCTTTGAAGGCATGAACAGCATCCTCAAGAGCAACCTGGATAGCGGCACCGGCACGCTGGTGCAACGCACCGACACGCTCAACAAGGAAATCAAGAAGCTGGAAAGGCAGCTGGACGAGCTGGACGCCCGCATGCTGAAGGTTTCCGCGCGTTACACCGCGCAGTTCACGGCAATGGACAAGCTGGTCTCCCAGATGCAGGGCACCAGCAGCTATCTGTCGCAGCAGCTTTCGTCGATGTCCGGCTGACAACCAAGGGCAGGCTCAAGCCAACAGCGCTGACGGCCGATAGCAGTTATAGCCACACACACGTTGTATCGGCAGTCGCCATCGTCACTGCGCGTACACCAGGAGATTGAGTACATGTACGGCCCCAGCCGCAATTTTGCCGAGCAATACCGCCAGATTGGCGTTTCCACCCGCGTGGTGGATGCCGATCCGCACAAGTTGGTATCCCTGCTGTTGGAAGGTGCCAATGAACGCATGCGCCGTGCGGAAGCCTTCCTGGCCAAAGGCGACCAAGCACTGAAAGGCAAAGCCATCGGCGAGGCCTGTGCCATCGTCGGCCACCTCAATGGCTCGTTGGATCACGCTGCCGGCGGCGAGGTAGCGGGTAATCTGTCTGCGCTTTATGACTACATCGTGCAGCGCCTCACCGAGGCCAACCTCAACAACGACGTCAATGCGCTGCAGGAATCCCTGTCCCTGCTGGGTGAGATCGAATCGGCCTGGAATGCGATCCCTGCGGAGCAGCGCAGTCTTCCGTCCCCTCACGGAGCCTGAAATGACCACCGTCCAGAATGAAATGCTGCAGGCGCTGCAGACTGATCTTGAATCGCTGAAGAACGCCATTGACAGCGAAGACCACGCGCAGGCCGAGCAGCTCATTGATACGCATGACCAACGCCTGCGTGCGTATGTTCTGGCGCACGGCGTGGCCACGCAGGCCACCGCCCTGCAGCAGCTGCACGCGCAGCAGCAGGCGCTGATCGACCGCATGCGTGAACTGCGCGACGAAGCTTCGGCGTATCTGCGTCAGGAGCGACAATCGGTCCGCGCCGTCAACGCTTACCAACAGGCCAGCACCTTGCCATGACCTCCGCCGCCCTTGCGCACCCCGCAGAAGCAACGTTGTTTGACGACACCTTGAGTTGTGACGTCACGCTGCCGGTGGCGTTTGAGGCCGGCGCCAGCGTGCTACGGCCGGGGGCGTCGGAGATGCTCCTGCGCAGCGTTGCGCTGGTGGAGGATTCGCGCGGCGGTGATGACAGCGAGGAGCGCACCGACAGCAGCGCGCAGCTGCAGCGGCTGGAGGCGCGCATGGACCTGACGCTGGTGCTGCTCGGGCGCCTGCTGCTGCAGTCCAATAGCAGCCTGCCGATGCATCCACTACGTTGGTCCCGGCATGGCCTGCGCATTGATCTTGAAAGCCCCAGCGGCGTGGCGCCAGGCACGGCCGGCGTAGTGAAACTGCAGCCAGCCGAATGGTTGCCCGACAACATTGAACTGCCGGTCGTGGTACTTGCAGAAACAGGTACAGATGGCGAGTTCCATCTGTGGCTTCAGCTGCACAACATCAGCGAAAACCTGGGCTCTGCCGTGGAAAGGCACCTGTTTCGCCTGCATCGTCGTCAAATTGCTGACAGCCGCCGCAATCGTTGATTCACACAGTACTTTTAGCCTGCTGGCGCCTGCCCGCCCGCTCCGCTACTGTGCTGCATTCAGCTGAGTCGACTCATTCCTGTGCGCGTTCTGATCGTTGACGACCATACATTGGTGCGAGCCGGGTTGACCCGGTTGCTGCAGTCGTTCGACGCCATCGAAGTCGTCGCCGAAGCCAGTAATGCCGAGCAGGCATTGGAAATGGCGCTGTTCCATGTCCCCGACCTGGTTCTCATGGATATCTCGCTGCCCGGCCGCAGCGGGCTGGAAGCCTTGAGCGACATCCGCGAGCGCATTCCTCATGTACGTGCGGTCATCATGTCCATGCACGACGATGCCGGGCATGTACGTGATGCATTGGATCGCGGCGCGGTGGGGTTCCTGGTCAAGGATGCCGCGCCGGCCGAACTGGAACTGGCGCTGCGTGCCGCACATGCGGGCCAGGTGTTCCTCAGCCCGCAGATCTCCGCCAAGATGCTGGCCCCGCTACTGACACGCACGCGCCCAACCGGCATTGCCGCGCTGTCGCCGCGCCAGCGGCAGATTCTGCGGTTCCTGGGCAATGGCCGGACCACCAAGGAAATCGCGGCCGACCTCGGCATCAGCATCAAAACGGTGGAAACCCACCGCGCCCGGATGATGGAGTCGCTGGGCTGCCGCCGCGCAAACGACCTGCTGTTGATGGCCGTGCGCCACGAAAAAGACCTGGCCTGAGCCGACTGCGCCCTCCAAATATGTCGCACGTCACAAAAACAGAATTCCGGCGCACTGAAATGGCAAGGCTTTAAAATCAATAAGTTGCCTTGATCAACGCATAATCCAGCGTCATATAACCGTCGCCATGTGGGGGGAAACCCTACATTGAGTCAGCTGTAAGACTACAGCTCTCAGGTGTTTACCTATTCCAGCCCCGACAGCCGCCACGCAAGATGCGTTCCACAACGCGCCGTTGATGCGGTGCAGCCGGGGAAAACGCATGAAAACCACACTGTCCGCTCAGCTGGGTCAGCAACTCCACCTGACCCCTGCCCTGCTCCAGTCGATCCGTCTGCTGCAGCTCAACGGCATGCAGTTGGAAATGGAAGTGCGGCAGGCGCTGGAAAACAATCCGCTGCTGGAACTGAGCGAAGAACGCGAGGAAGCCCCCACTTCCACCGCCAGCGACGAGGCGCAGATTGAAACTGCCGCGTTCGACGAGCTGCCCGAAAGCACGATGTGGGATACCCCGGCCGCCAGTTGGAACGGTGCCGACGACGACCACATGGCGCGCATTGCCGCAGGTGAATCCACCGATCCGCAGCTGCGCATTCTCAATACGCTGGCACTGGAGCTGGACGAAGCCGATCTCATCGTCGCCCGTTACTGGCTGGAACAATGCGATGACGCCGGCTATCTGCAAGGCGCGTTGCCTGCGCTCACCCAGTTGGCCTGCGCGCGGTTGGACCGCACCGCTGCCGATGTTGAAGCGGTACGCCAGCGCCTGCTGCAGGGCGAGCCGGCGGGCATGGCCGCGGTGGACCTGCGCGAGTGCCTGCTGGCACAGCTGACCGCGCTGCCGGGCTGCGTACCCGCACGCCACCTGGCCGCGCGCCTGCTGGATGCGGACATGCAGTTGCTGGCAAACCATGATCTTCCCGCACTGTCGCAGGCGCTGGATGCCGAAATCGACGACGTGCGCGAGGCCTTCCGTCTGGTGCTTTCACTGCAGCCACGTCCAGCCGAAATGCTGCTGCCACAGCCGGAAATGGCGGTCATTCCCGATGTTGTTGCGTGGCATGCCGATGGCCTGTGGCGCGTGGCGCTGAATCCGGCCACCACCCCGCGCATCAACATCAATGCCAACTATGAGCGTGCGGTTTCCGAAAGCAGCGGCGATGTTGCACAGCCGCTGCGCGAACTGCTGCAGGAAGCACGCTGGCTCACCCGTGGGCTGTCGATGCGCTATGACACTCTGCTGCGCACCGCCCGGGTCATCATCGAACGCCAGGCGGCGTTTCTGGTGAACGGTGAAGAGGCCATGGCGCCACTCACCCTGAAGGAAGTGGCCGACATCATCGGCATGCACGAATCCACCGTCTCGCGCATCACCTCCGGCAAGTATCTGCAGACACCGCGCGGCACCTTTGAATTGAAGCACTTCTTCGCTGTGCGCCTGGAAGGGGCCAGCGTCTCCGGCCAAGCCGTCAAAGCCATGGTCAAGCGCCTGATCGACTCCGAACCTGCGGCCCGCCCGCTTGCCGACGAGGCCATCGCAGGCCTGCTGGCACGCCAAGGGGTGAACATTGCCCGCCGTACCGTCGCAAAATACCGCGAACAGCTTGATATCGCCCCGGCCCGCGAGCGCCGTCGTTGCGACGCCAAGTCCCCGCTGGCCCGTGTGGGCTGAAACCAAGGATTCCCATGAGCAAGCTCACCGTATTGCTGGTCGACGACCATGAAGGCTTCATCAATGCCGCCATGCGCCATTTCCGCAAGATCGATTGGCTGCAGGTGGTTGGCAGTGCCGCCAACGGGCTGGAGGCGATTGAACAATCCGAATCGCTGCGCCCGCAGGTGGTGTTGATGGACCTGGCCATGCCGGAAATGGGCGGGCTGCAGGCCACGCGCCTGATCAAAAGCCAGGATGACGCGCCCTACATCGTCATCGCCAGCCACTTCGACGATTCCGAACACCGCGAGCACGCCCTGCGTGCCGGTGCCGACAACTTCGTCAGCAAACTGTCGTACATCCAGGAGGTCATGCCGATCCTGGAAACACTGAAGGACCCGGGTCATGAGTGAGTCGCGCATTCTGGTCATCGATGCCGATGCGGTACGTGCCGAGCGCACCATCGCGCTGCTGGAATTCATGGATTACACCCCGCGCTGGGTAAGCGAAGCACAGGACATCGACACCCGCCGCCACCGGGCCAACGATTGGATGGCCATTGTGGTCGGCACGCTGGAAGACGCTGATCGCGCCGCCGGTTTTTTCAACTGGCTGGCGGCCGGCGCATTGCCACCGCCGGTGCTGTTGGCCGGCAGCGACCCATTGGCCTTCTCGCGCCACTACGGCCTGCACGAAGCCAATGTCTGGCCGCTGGAACAGCCCATGCGCCACCCGCAGGTGGAAGCGCTGCTGCGTCGCGCCAGCCTCAACCGTCTGGATGCCGAGCACCAGGCCAGCACCAACGATGACACCGGCCCCACCGGCCACAGCCCGGCCGTTGCTGAGCTGCGTCAGTTGATCGAGCAGGTCGCCAATTTCGACACCACCGTGCTGGTGCTGGGCGAATCGGGCACCGGCAAGGAAGTGGTCTCGCGCGCCATCCACCAGCGCTCACCGCGCCGCGATGGCCCGTTTGTGGCGATCAACTGCGGCGCCATCCCGCCGGATCTGCTGGAAAGCGAATTGTTTGGCCATGAAAAAGGTGCATTCACCGGCGCCCTGAGCGCACGCAAGGGCCGCTTTGAAATGGCGGAGGGCGGAACGCTGCTGCTCGATGAGATCGGCGACATGAGCCTGCCGATGCAGGTGAAACTGCTGCGTGTGCTGCAGGAGCGTAGTTTCGAACGCGTGGGCGGCAACCAGACCATCCGCTGCAATGTGCGTGTTATCGCCGCCACGCACCGCGACCTTGAAACCCGCATTGCCGACGGCAAGTTCCGCGAGGATCTGTTCTACCGGCTCAACGTCTTCCCCATCGAAGTGCCCGCCCTGCGCGAACGCACCTCGGACATTCCGGCCTTGGTGGAAACCATTGCCGCGCAGCTGGCACGCACCGGTCGCGGTGAAGTGCGCTTCGCGCTTGAAGCGCTGCAGGCATTGGCCGGTTATGCCTGGCCGGGCAACGTGCGTGAGCTGACCAATCTGGTTGAGCGCCTGGCCGTGCTGCATCCCAACGGTCTGGTCCGCGTGCAGGACCTGCCCAGCCGCTATCGCGGTGATCAGCAGGTGGTGCAGGCCGCCAATGAGGACGACGAGCGCCCCTTGCGCGCCACGTCTGCAGTTGCCGCCGTCGCCAGCCCGATGCAGGCCACCAGCAGTGATACGCCGGCAGCCAATACGTCGGACCAGGCCCGCCTGCCTAACGAAGGGCTGGACCTGCGCGACCATATGGCCGGCATTGAACTGGCACTGATCAACGAAGCACTGGAACGCACGCAGGGGGTGGTTGCCCACGCCGCGCAGCTGCTCGGCCTGCGACGCACCACCTTGGTGGAGAAACTGCGCAAGTACGGTATTGAACGCGACCAGATCGACACCGCAGGTTGAAGCCCGCTAAACCATAAGCACGACATACGACGGCAATGCTCGCCGTCCCGCATGAAACGTAGCCGGCAACACCCAACCTTGGACGAGTGATCTGCCCTCGTCCACAGCAGCCCATCCCGGCAAGCAAGACGCAATGCGTCACGCCACCGGCAGCGGTTGACCCGCCTGCTCCACCACATTTCCAACACGCCAACCCCAACGCGGGCGGCCATCCATCACCAACGCCTGCAGTGGCCGCAATGAAGCCCGCTGCCGGGCCGCGCCGACTCCCTGACTTCGGCCCGCGTACGAAGTCGGAATTCCGACAGCACGGCGCCACGCAGACACGGCAAACAGTCACCGCGTCGGATAAACGTCTTCACATTCGTGGCACGCCACTTGCAACCGTGAAGGCAGAAAGCTCTCTCTCTGGAATCCGTTTCGATGTCTCATTCCATCACCTCCGTTCTTTCCCAGATCCGAACCCTGCAGACCCAGGTGGGCCAGGTTGCGCCGCCGGCCGACATGCCGCGCAGCAATGCGATCCAAGGGCTGGGAGAAAGCCAGGCCGTCAATGCGCCGTCGTTCAGCCAGACACTACAGGGCGCCATCAAGGGCGTGAATGAAGCCCAGCAGAAATCCGGGCAATTGGCTGCGGCCTTCGAGCGCGGCGACGCCAGCGCCGACCTGGCCAAAGTGATGGTCGCCTCCCAACAGTCCCAGCTGGCGTTCCGCGCCACCGTGGAAGTCCGCAACCGTCTCGTCCAGGCTTACCAGGACGTGATGAACATGCCGCTGTAAGGATAGAAACGCATGGCCCTCGCGCTTCCCAAAGATTCCCTGAACTCGCAGCAGGCCGGTGCATGGTTTGACCGCCTGCAGAGCCTGCAGATCACCCGTCGCCTGGGTTTGATGGCAATGATTGCCTTGGCCGTGGCGGCAGGTTTGTTCGTGTTCTTCTGGGCGCAGAAGCCGCAGATGATGCCGCTCTATACCGGGCTGGATCAGAAGGCCACCGCCGAGGCCACCGACCTGCTGCGCGCGGCGCAGATTCCCTTTGAGCTCAACGCCACCACCGGCGCCATCAGCGTGCCGGAAAAGAACGTGCACGACGCACGACTGAAGCTGGCCGGCTCCGGCCTGACCGAGAGCGGCCGCCTTGGCTTTGAGCTGATGGAACGCGACCCCGGCTTCGGCGTCAGCCAGTTCGTCGAAAGTGCGCGTTACCAGCACGCGCTGGAAACCGAGTTGGTGCGCACCATTTCAACCCTGCGCCCGGTGCGTGATGCCCGCGTGCATCTGGCCATTCCCAAGCCCAGCGCGTTCACCCGTCAACGCGATGTCGCCAGCGCCTCGGTGGTGCTGGAGCTGCGCGGCGGTCAACAGTTGGAACGCAACCAGGTGGATGCCATCGTGCACATGGTGGCCTCCAGCATTCCTGACCTGGCCCCCGAGCGCGTGACCGTGGTGGACCAGAGCGGCCGCATGCTCACCATCGCCGACCCCAACAGTGACGCCGCACTCAACGCCGCACAGTTTGATCAGGTGCGTCGCCTGGAAGGCTCCTACAACCAGCGCATCCGCGAACTGTTGGAGCCGATGGCCGGTGCTGGCCGGGTCAATCCGGAAGTCAGCGTGGACATGGACTTCTCCGTCACCGAAGAGGCCCGCGAGCTGTACAACGCCGAGCCGCAGAAAATCCGCAGCGAGCAGATCAGCGAAAACTCCACCAGCAGCACCGGCCCGCAGGGTGTTCCCGGCGCCGCCAGCAACACCCCGCCCGGCCCGGCTGCAACACCGCCCCCGGCCACTGCTGCCACGCCGACCGAAACCTCCAAGAACGCCACCCGCAACTACGAGCTGGACCGCACCCTGCAACACACTCGCCAGCCGGCCGGTCGCGTCAAACGCGTGTCGGTGGCGGTGCTGGTTGACCACGTACCGCGGCCCGGTGCCAACGGCAAGGTCAGCGATCAGCCGCTCAGTGCAGCCGAACTCACCCGCGTGGAAGCCCTGGTCAAACAGGCCGTAGGCTTCAGTGCCGAGCGCGGCGACACCGTGTCGGTGATGAACGCACCGTTCGTGCGCGAATCCATCCCGGTTGAAGCCCCCAACTGGTGGGAGAACCCACAGCTGCGCGATGCATTGCGCCTGGTGCTGGGTGCCATCGTGGTGCTGGCCCTGCTGTTTGGTGTGCTGCGCCCGGCGCTGCGCCAGATTTCCGGCCCGCCCAAGGCCCTGCCGGGCAGGACCGATGACCCGCTCAGCGCCGATGTTCAGGTGATGGAAGACGGCGTGCAGATGCCCGAACTTGCTGCCGACCGCCTGCGCTTGGACAACGACGCCAAGCTCGCCTTGCCGGTGGATGCTTATGAAGAACGCCTGCGCATGGCACGTGAGGCGGTACGTACCGACTCCAAGCGCGTGGCACAGGTAGTGAAGGGTTGGGTGGCAAATGACTGACGTGATGCCCATGACCGGCGTGCAGCGCGCCGCCGTGCTGCTGCTGTCGCTCGGCGAAACCGACGCGGCCGAAGTGCTGCGGCACATGGAACCCAAAGAGGTGCAGAAGATCGGCATCGCCATGGCCACGCTCAGTGATGTCACGCGTGAGCAGGTGCAGCAGGTGATGGACGATTTTGGCGCCCAGCTGGGCAACAAAACCTCGCTGAGCGTCGGCTCGGACGACTACATCCGCAACATGCTGGTGCAGGCGCTGGGCAACGAGAAAGCCAGCAATCTGATCGACCGCATTCTGCTGGGCCGCAACACCACCGGCCTGGATGCGCTGAAGTGGATGGACCCGCGTGCCGTGGCTGATCTGGTGCGCAACGAACACCCGCAGATCATCGCCATCGTCATGGCCCACCTGGAAACCGACCAGGCCGCCGAAGCCCTGAAGCTGCTGCCCGACCGCACCCGCGTTGACGTGCTGCTGCGCATCGCCACGCTGGACGGCATTCCGCCCAATGCATTGAACGAACTCAACGAGATCATGGAGCGCCAGTTTGCCGGCAACCAGAATCTCAAGTCGTCCAACATCGGTGGCGTGCAGTGCGCGGCCAACATCCTCAATTTCATGGACGGTGGCCAGGATCAGACCATCCTCAGCGAGATCGCACGCATCGACGCGCCGCTGGGCAACCGCATCCAGGATCTGATGTTCGTGTTCGACGACCTGGTGGATCTGGACGACCGCGAAATGCAGCTGGTGCTGCGTGAAGTCAGCGGCGAGCGCCTGGGCCTTGCCCTGCGCGGTGCCGACATCAAGGTGCGCGACAAGATCACCCGCAACATGTCGCAGCGTGCGGCAGAAATTCTGCTTGAGGACATGGAAGCACGCGGCCCGGTGCGGTTGTCCGATGTGGAAGGCGCGCAGCGTGAAATTCTGGCCATCGTCAAACGCATGGCCGATGAAGGCACCGTCACCGTCGGCGGCAGCGCGGAGGCGATGCTGTGATCAACGCCGTCCGCTGGCATGCGCCTGATCTGAACGCGCCGAACGACGCAAGCGCACCCGTGTTTGCGTCGGACCTGATTGAAACCATCACCGCCCCGGAGCCAGCCCCGCCGCCGGTGCAGCTGCCGACGCTGGACGAAGTACAGGCCATCCGTGACGCCGCGCAGGAAGAAGGTTTCCAGCAGGGTCATGCCGACGGTTATGCGCAGGGTCAGGCCGAAGTACGTCGTCTGGTCGCGCAGATTGAAGGCATCCTCGACAACTTCAGCCGGCCGCTGGTTCGCATGGAGAACGAAGTCGTCGGCGCACTGGGCGAACTGTCCGTGCGTATCGCCGGCTCGTTGATCGGCCGCGCTTATGAAGCTGACCCTTCGCTGCTGTCGGATCTGGTCAACGAGGCATTGGACACCGTCAGCGGTGCCAACCGCGAGGTGGAAGTGCGCCTGCATCCAGACGACATCGCCGCGCTCAGCGGCCTGCTGTCGTTGCCCGAAGGCCAACGGCTTGCCCCTGATAACAGCCTGAGCCGTGGCGACCTGCGCGTACACGCCGAAACCGTGCGCATCGACGGCACTTTGGATGCGCGTCTACGCGCGGCGCTGAGCACCGTGTTGCGACGCGCCGGAGCCAATCCATGACCACCGCCACGCCCGCACCGGCCGAATGGGCCGCCGCCCGCAACCTGCGCCTGGCGGCTCGCCTGGATGGCATTTCGCTGGACGCCGCCAACGGCCACGGGCTGGTCCGCGAAGGCATCCTGCGCCGCGCCGTCGGCCTTACCTTGGAAGCCGTGGGTTGCGAGGCACCGATGGGCGCCAACTGCAAAGTGGAAATCATTGACGGCGGCTGGGTGGATGCCGAAGTGGTCGGCTTCTCCGGCGACCGTTCGTATTTGATGCCCAGCGCTGAACTGCACGGCCTGCTGCCAAACGCACGCGTGGTGCCGTCGTACCGCCGCAGCGGCGTGGAAGTGGGCGAAGGCCTGCTCGGCCGCGTCATCGACAGCGATGGCGTACCGCTGGATGGCAAAGGCCCGATCCGCGCCGAAGGCAACGTCAGCATGGCCGGCGTGTCGATCAACCCGCTGGCGCGCGAGCCCATCATTCAACCGCTGGATGTGGGCGTGCGCGCCATCAACTCGCTGCTGCCGATTGGTCGCGGCCAACGTGTGGGCCTGTTCGCCGGCTCCGGCGTGGGTAAATCCACCCTGCTCGGCATGATGACCCGCTACACCGCGGCCGATGTGATTGTGGTCGGCCTGATCGGCGAACGCGGCCGCGAAGTCCGTGACTTCGTCGAAACCACCTTGGGCGAAGAAGGCCTGCGCCGCGCCGTAGTCGTCGCCAGCCCGGCCGACCGCCCACCGCTGGCGCGCCTGCACGGTGCGTACCGCGCCACTGCCATCGCCGAATGGTTCCGCGACCAGGGTTTGAACGTATTGCTGCTGATGGATTCCCTCACCCGCTTCGCCCAGGCGCAGCGTGAGATTGGGTTGTCTGTGGGCGAACCGCCGACCACGCGCGGCTATCCGCCGTCGGTGTTTGCCAAGCTGCCGGCGCTGGTGGAACGTGCCGGCAATGGCGCCAAGGGGCGCGGTTCCATCACCGCGTTCTACACCGTACTGACCGAAGGCGACGATCCGCAGGACCCGATTGCCGACGCCGCCCGCGCCATTCTGGACGGCCACATTCTGCTGTCGCGGCGCGTTGCCGACAGCGGCCTGTATCCGGCCATCGACGTGGAATCCTCGGTCAGCCGCGTGGTCCAGGACATTGCAGACGACACCTGGCGGGCGCGCATCCGCAAGCTCAAACGGCTGGTGTCGGCCTATACCGCCAACCGCGACCTGATCGCCATTGGCGCCTATCAACGCGGCAACGATCCGGTGACCGACGAGGCACTGGATCGCTGGCCGGAAATCATGGAGTTCCTGGGCCAGGACGTGCACGCCGCTGCCGACCTTGAGCACAGCCTCAACGCCCTGCAACAGCTGGTAGATAAAGAGAGCGCCGCATGAGCCCTTCCCGCCGCATGGATCCCCTGCTGCGCCACGCACAGGGTCGTGAAGACGAGGTAGCCAAGGAGCTGGCCGAGCGCCAACGCGCCCTGGATGTCCATCAATCGCGCCTGTCCGAACTGCGCCAGTACGCGGACGAATACGCCAACGCACAGATGTCGGCCACCAGCGCGGCGCAGCTGATGAACCGCCGCGCCTTCCTAGACCGCTTGGACAACGCCGTGGAAGCGCAAAGCAAAACCGTGGACAGCAACCGCGAGCGTGTGGATGCCGAGCGCGCTCGCCTGCTGCTGGCCAGCCGCGACAAGCAGGTACTGGAGCAGCTGGCTGCCAGCTATCGCGCGCAGGAAAAGAAAGCCGAAGACCGCCGCGACCAACGCGAGATGGACGAAATCGGTGCACGCCGTGTACGTCAGGCGCAGTCAGCAGCGGAAGGCGAAGACGCATGAACGTGCTGAGTTCAGGTCTGTCCGTAAGCGGCGGTAGCAGCGACGCCGGCAGCGCATCGCGCGCGGGCAGCGGCAGCAAATCCAGCACCGGCTTCGAGGCCCTGCTGAAAGACAAACCAGCCACGCAAAAAACCGACACGCAGCCGCAGGCCACGCAGAAGGATTCGAGGCCGCCCCGGCCCTCCTCCGCGAGGGACGAAACCGGTGCCGCCGAGAGCGAGGAAACCCCGCCGACTGTCGCCGCCACGGACAGCACAAAGACCGACACGGTTGAACCAGCCGACGAAGCGCCATGGCCGCCGCTGGGCTTGTCTGCCCTGTTGGCACCCGCGCCGGAGCCGGCACCCGCGCCACCTGCCGTTGCCAACCAGCCCGCCACACAGCAGGCCGCCGCGGCTCTTCCGGTAACGGGTGCGTTGGCAGCAGCGACCACTGCAGCAACCGCTACCGCGGCCGAGCCGGCAGAACCGGCGCCGCTGGAATTACCACCCGCATTGGCCACCGCCACAGACGATGCGTCCAGCGTGAAACTCGATGCCATCGAAACACCGGCACCCACAAATTTCGGCGCCCTGTTGCAGAACCAGGCCCTGCAGGATCTGCGTGCAGCCGCACCCGGCAGCAGCGTGCAGGCGCCCACTGGCACCCCGGACATCAACAGCGGCGACTTTGACGAAGCCTTCAGCGCACGCGTCGGTTGGCTGGCGGACCAGAAGATCAGCCACGCCCATATCCGCATCACTCCGCACGACCTCGGCCTGGTTGAAGTGAAGCTACAGCTGGACGGCGACCGCGTGCACGCAAGCTTCAGCAGCGCCCACGCCGACGTGCGCCAGGCACTGGAAAGCAGTCTGCCGCGCCTGCGCGAAATGCTGGGCGAACAAGGCCTGCAATTGGCGCAGGCCGATGTCGGCCAACAGCCTTCGTCACAACAACAATCCGGCGACGGGCAGACGGCGAGCGCAGGCGGCTTCGGTAACGGCCAGGAATCCGGCGTCGATATGCCGCCACCGGCCAATCAAACCCTGCGCATGCGCGGGCTGCTGGACGCCTACGCCTGAGCTGGAGGGAAGTATCTTCCCTCTCCCCAACCCCTCTCCCACAAGGGGAGAGGGGCTTTAAAGCTGCAGTTGCATGTACTTTCTCCGCTTGCGATCCAATAGCCCTTCTCCCCTTACGGGGTGAGAGGGGGCAGCTTGCGAAACAACGGTTCGCTGCCCTTCGAACGCCCTTGCGCTGGCGCAAGGGGCGGGGCGCAAAGCGGGGGTTGGGGAGAGGGGCTTTAAAGCTGCAATTCCAAGCAACTTCTCCGCTTGCGACCCACTAGCCCCTCTGCCCTCTGCGGGAGAGGGGTGGGGGAGAGGAGCTCTAAAGCTGCAATTGCACGCAACTTCTCCGCTTACGATCCACTAGCCCCTCTCCCCTTGCGCCAGCGCAAGGGTCTGGGCGCTGAGCGGGGGTTGGAAAGAAAGGGACGAAGCTGCAGGCTCCCCGTCAACATTCCGCCACTGCCCTCCTCCACACCTCCGGCACGCTGCTTGCATGTGAACACGCAGCAATCTTGAGGAGCACACCGTGGCTGTAGCCGCCGACAAATCCCGTAAACCCGAACCGACCCAGGAGGCGACGGGCAAGTCGCGGCGTCCGCTGTTGGTAATTGCATTGATCGCATTGGTTGCTGCCGGCGGCGCCGGTGGCGCGGTCTGGTACTTCACCCAGGGCGAAGGCACGGCCAAAGCGGAAAAGCCCGCCAAGGCCACGCCTGCGCCAGCGCAGTACTTCGCGCTGGAGCCCTCGTTCGTGGTCAACCTCAACGGCCCCATCGACGGTCCGCGCTACCTGCAGGTGGACGTGCAACTGATGACCCGCGACCCGCTCGCGCTGCAGGCCATGCAGACGCATGCGCCGGCCATCCGCGCCAAGCTGCTGATGCTGTTCTCCCAGGTGGAGCCGGCACAGATTGCAGACCGCGCCGGAAAGGAAGCGCTGCAGAACGCGGCACTGGCCGAGGTGCAGAAGCTGATGCAGGCCGAGACCGGCAAGAAGTCGGCCGATGCCCTGCTGTTCACCAGCTTTGTCACCCAGTAAGGGGCCACGATGAGCATCAACGACCTGCTGTCACAGGACGAAATCGATGCCCTGCTGCATGGTGTCGATTCCGGCAACGTCAGCACCGCCGAACCGGGCCCGGTGCCCGGTGAAGCCCGCGCCTACGACTTCGCCAGCCAGGACCGCATCATCCGCGGGCGCATGCCGACGCTGGAGATGGTCAACGAACGTTTCGCCCGCCTGTGGCGGATTGGTCTGTTCAACCTCATCCGCCGCTCGGCCGAGTTGTCCGTGCGCGGCATCGAGCTGATCAAGTTCGGCGACTACCTGCACTCGCTGTATGTGCCGACCAACCTCAACCTGATCCGCTTCAAGCCACTGCGTGGCACCGGCCTGATCGTGTTCGAGCCGACGCTGGTGTTTGCCATCGTCGACAACTTCTTTGGCGGTGACGGCCGTTACCCCACCCGCATCGAAGGCCGCGAGTTCACCGCCACTGAAATGCGCGTGATCCAGCTGATGCTCAAGCAGACCTTTGCCGACCTGCGCGAAGCCTGGGGCCCGGTTCTGAATGTCGATTTCGACTACATCAATTCCGAAATCAACCCGCATTTCGCCAACATCGTCAGCCCGCGCGAGTACGTGGTGGTCAGCCGCTTCCATGTTGAGCTGGACGGCGGGGGTGGCGACATCCACATCACCCTGCCGTACTCGATGCTGGAGCCCATCCGCGAGCTGCTCGATGCCGGCATTCAAAGCGACCGCAACGACCGCGACGAGAGCTGGGCCATCATGCTGCGCGACCAGCTCAATACCGCCGAGGTCGAGCTTTCCAGCGTGCTGGCACGCCGCCGCATGAGCCTGCGCGAACTCACCAAGCTGAAGATCGGCGACATCCTGCCCATCGACATGCCCAAGGAGGTGCCGCTGTGCGTGGAGGGCATTCCGGTGTTCACCGGCCAATTCGGCGTGGCCAACGAGCGCAACGCCATCAAGATCACCGCAACCCATCCGCCGGGCAAACGTCCCACCGTTCCCGTGATCCAGGACACATCCAATGAATGACACCGAAGCCAACGACACCGTCGCCTCCGCGACGCCGGCACAGTTCGCCAATCTGCAGGCCGATGCGGCCACCGGCACCGATCTCGACCTGGACGTGATCCTCGACGTTCCGGTGACGCTGTCACTGGAAGTCGGCCGCGCACGCCTGCCCATCCGCAACCTGCTGCAGCTCAACCAGGGCTCGGTGGTGGAACTGGAGCGCGGCGCGGGCGAATCGCTGGATGTGTTCGTCAACGGCACGCTGATCGCTCACGGCGAAGTGGTGGTCATCAATGACCGCTTCGGCGTGCGCCTGACCGATGTGGTCAGCCCCAGCGAGCGGATCCGGAGACTGCGTTGATCGCATTGCTTGCCCTCGCCGCACCGGCCGCCAAAGCGGCTACGCCGGTTGGCCAACATGCGGCCAACACGCCCAGCATGTTCGGCGCGGTGTTCATGCTGTTGGTGGTGCTGGGCCTGATCATCGGCTTGGGCTGGCTGCTCAAGCGCCTGCCCGGTGGTGCGTTCCGGCCGGCCGAAGGCCTCAAGGTGGTGGCAAGCATCAACGTCGGTGCCAAAGAGCGCGTGGTGGTGGTGGACGTCAACGGCCAGCAACTGCTGCTGGGCGTGACTGCCGGGGGCATCAGTACCCTGCATGCCTTGCCCGAGCCGCTGCCGCAGACGCCGCCTGCGCCGCTTCCCAACCTCAAACAATTACCGAATTTCGCGCAGCTGCTGTCGCAGAAACTGCGCAAGGATTCCTGATCATGCCGGGCCTTCGTTTCAACCAACGTCATTGCTGGCAACTGCTTGCGCTGCTGGCCATGCTGGCGCTTCCGCTGTTCGCCTTTGCCGCACCCGGCGCACCGCAGATGCCTGCCCTGCCCGACGTGAATGTCGGCAAGATCGGCAGCCAGCCGGTGAGCCTGCCGCTGCAGACTCTGCTGCTGATGACGGCCATCACCCTGCTGCCATCAATGCTGCTGGTGCTCACCGCCTTCACCCGCATCATCATCGTGCTGGGCCTGCTGCGTCAGGCTCTGGGCACCGGGCAGACGCCGTCGAACCAGATTCTGCTTGGCTTGGCGCTGTTTCTCACCGCGATGGTGATGATGCCGGTGTGGGACAAAGCCTGGTCCACCGGCATGGCGCCGTATCTGGATGGGCAGATCGACTTCCAGACCGCGTGGCAGCTGACCACCGAGCCGCTGCGTGCGTTCATGCTGGCGCAGGTGCGCGAAACCGACCTGATGACCTTCGCCGGCCTGGCCGGCCACGGTGCCTATGCAAGCCCAGAGGCGGTGCCGTTCCCGGTGTTGGTGGCATCGTTTGTCACCAGCGAGTTGAAGACGGCATTCGAGATCGGCTTTTTGATTTTCATCCCGTTCGTGATCATCGACCTGGTGGTGGCCAGCGTGCTGATGTCGATGGGCATGATGATGCTGTCGCCAATGCTGGTGTCGGCGCCCTTCAAGATTCTGCTGTTTGTGCTGGTGGACGGCTGGGTGCTTGTGGTCGGCACGCTGGCGGCAAGCTTCAACGCGGTCTGATTCAAACCCGTGCATTGCACCGCCGAAGCCGCGAGCCGATCGCGGCTTCGTTGTTTCCGCAGCCATAGGCCGGGCCACTGCAGCCTCCGCACGCGCCGGAATTCCGCCACGTCACTGGCACCAACCTTGCATCCGATACCCGCATGAGTCCCGAACTAGCCCTTACTGAACTGCGCGGCGGCCTCGTCGCCACCCTCTGGGTCGCCGGCCCCTTGCTGCTCACCGTGCTGGTGGTCGGCGTGGTGGTGGGTGTGATCCAGGCAGCCACCCAGCTCAACGAGCCGACCATCGCCTTTGTCGCCAAAGCGGCCGCGCTGACCGCCGCGTTGTTTGCGCTGGGCAGCCTGTTGGTGGGCCATCTGGTTGAATTCACCATCCAGCTGTTCCAGCGCATACCGCACCTGATCGGGTAGCCACGGCGATGGACTCCGTCACCCAGACAGTCATCGACGGCCAACAAGCCTTCGCCATCATCGGCAACACCCTGTGGATCATGCTGCGCATCGGCGCGATGCTGATGGCCATGCCGATGATCGGCAGCCGTGCGGTACCCGGCCGCATCCGAGGGCTGCTGGCGGTAACGCTTTCGGTCGCGCTGGCGCCGGTACTGCCGCCGGTGCCGTTGTTCTACGGTTTTGACTCCATCACCGTGCTCACCATTGTCCGCGAGCTGGCGGTGGGCATCAGCATGGGATTCCTCTTACGGTTGATCTTTGAAGCCGGCGCGATGGCCGGTGAAATGATCGCGCAGAGCACCGGCCTGGCATTCGCGCAGATGAGCGACCCGCTACGGGGCGGCAGCTCGGGCGTCATCGGCCAGTGGTTCTACCTGCTGTTTGGCCTGTTGTTCTTCACCAGCAACGGGCACCTGGCGGTGATTGCACTGCTGGTGGACAGCTACAAGGCCTTGCCCATTGGCACCGCCTTGCCCGATGCACACGCCGTTGCCAGCCTCGCGCCGACGCTGGCGCTGCAGATCTTCCGTGGCGCGCTGTCATTGGCCTTGCCGCTGGTGGTGGCCATGCTGGCCATCAACCTGGCCTTTGGTGTGCTGGCCCGCGCCGCGCCGGCACTGAATCCCATCCAGTTGGGTTTGCCGGTGGCGTTGCTGGTTGGGTTATTGCTGCTGGTTCTGCTGTCCGGCGAAATGGGGCCACCCGTGCAACGCCTGTTCGACACGACGTTTGATGCGGCACGACAGGTCACAATGTGATGTACTCCACAGGTCACACGTCCGGTATTCCTATTGTGTTCGCCGGCTATTGCCGCAATCGCGGTAGCTGGCGATAGTCTGTTGCGGTAGGCCAATGCGGATTGAGTGGCCATTCGTCATGCGGGGGCATGGCGCCATGCGGTACGGACACTAAAGGAGGGGTTTGATGCTCGTCGGCAGCTACAGCCCGTTGTTCGTGGTGCTTTCCATTCTGGTCGCCATCCTGGCGTCGTTCACGGCCTTGGATATGGCCTCGCGCGTGTCGGTCACCCAAGCCCCCCGCACCGCCGCCCGGTGGTTGCTGGCCGGTGGCGTGGCCATGGGCGCTGGCATCTGGTCCATGCACTTCGTCGGCATGCTGGCGTTCCGCCTGCCCATCCCGCTGGGCTACGACCTGTGGCTGACGCTGGAGTCGCTGCTGGTTGCCGTGGCTGCATCATTGTTCGCACTGTGGCTGGTGTCCCGGCCTACCCTGCCGCATCTGCGGTTGGCGCTTGGCGCACTGTTGATGGGCCTTGGCATCGCCTGGATGCATTACGTGGGCATGTCCGCGCTGCGCATGCAGCCAGCCATTGAGTACGACCATTTCTGGTTTGTGCTCTCCATCGTGATTGCCGTGGGCGCTTCCTGGAGCGCGCTGTACATCGCGTTCCGCCTGCGCACCGTTGAACATCCGCTACTGCCCCGCCTTATCGCCTCGGTGGTGATGGGCCTTGCCATTGTCGGCATGCATTACACCGGCATGGCCGCTGCCCAGTTCCCGGCCGGCACCATCTGCGGTGCGGCAGCCAGTGGCGGCGTTCCCACTGAGTGGCTGGCCGCCTGTGTGGTGTTGTTGACCGTGGGCGTGATGGCCATCGTGCTGATCTTCTCGCTGCAGGAGCAGCGCATGCAGTCGCGCTTGTTGCATCTGCGCAACTCCATGCTGGTGGCATCGCTGGACGATGCCCGCAAAGAGCTGTTCCATGCCAGCCAGCACGATGCCCTCACCCGCCTGCCCAACCGACAGCTGTCCCACGAACGTATCGAGCAGTTGCTGAAAGACGGCGAAGCTTTTGCAGTGATGTCGATCGACCTGGATGGCTTCCGTCACATCAATGGTGCGTTCGGCGCGCCGGTGGGTGATGCCGTGTTGATGGACATCGCCGAGCGGCTGCGGCGGATGCTGCCGCCGGAAGACCTGGTCGGTCGCTTGGGTGGCGATCAGTTCGTCATTGCCACCCTGCTGACGCCGACCAATGCCGTGGATGCCTACGCCGAGCGCATCATTCTGGCGGTCAACTCCGCGCGGGTCGGTGGCCGCGACATGCGTATCACCGGCAGCTTGGGCATTGCCCTGCATCCGGAGCACGGCAATTCCGCGCCCCAGCTGATCGCCATGGCCGAAACGGCCATGCGTTATGCCAAACAAGCCGCGCACAACACACACACGGTGTTTGCCGACTGGATGAATGACAACGTCGAGCAGGACCGCCACCTGCTCGAAGACCTGCGCAAGGCCATGGGCACCGCCCAATTGTCACTGCATTACCAACCGCGTGTTCATGCCGAAAGCGGCAGCATCAGCGGCGCCGAAGCGCTGATTCGCTGGCGCCACCCCGAGCACGGCTACGTGCCCAGCGAACGGATCATCCGCCTGGCTGAGCAGAACGGGTTGATGAACACATTGGGCACGTGGGTGTTGGATGAAGCCTGCCGCCAGATGCGGAGTTGGCAGGATGCCGGCCACCATGACTGGACCATTTCGGTGAACGTGTCAGACCGGCAGCTGGGTTCATCGCAGTTGCTGGACGAGGTTCGCGATGCGTTGGAGCGCAATGAACTGGCGCCGGCGCGGCTGATCCTGGAAATCAGCGAAAGCGCGATGGCGCGTGACACCGAAAACACCATCGCCCTGTTGCGCAATATCGCCGCACTGGGCACCGGCATCTGTATTGATAACTTCGGCACCGGCGCCTCCAGCCTGCTGCATCTGCGGCGGCTGCCCGCCAGCGAAATCAAGATTGACCGCGCCTTCGTGCTGACACTGGAAGAAAGCGACGAGGATGTGGTGATCGTCTCGGCCATCGTCGCCTTGGGCCATGCACTGAACCTGTGTGTTGTGGCCGCAGGCATCGAGAACCCGGCACAACGCGCCTACGCCGAGCGCCTGGGCTGCGACCACCTGCAGGGCGCCCTGCTCGGGCGTCCGGTCAGTGCCGAGAGCTTCATGCGCCTGCACGGGGGAGCTGCCCGACAGGCTGTATTGAACGCACGGCTGTCACTGCCCGACGACAACTCCTGAAGGCGGAGCCCATCAAGACCTTCTAAGAAACGTTGAAGACTGACAGGGCGCGATCCCGGCAGAACCAATTGAGCGGCGAATATGCGCGCAGCAGCGAGGGCTGCGTTCACCATCAATCAGCGGCAGCCATACCTCAGGGTTGGGTTGCCGTTGTCTTCAACGCGCCCCGCGCCGCGCGCACGCTCCAGTAACCCAGCAACAGCAACCAGCCCAAGGCATACAGCGCGCCGACGCCAATCTGCAGCCAAACCCCCGGCACAAACTGGAACACCGGCACCGCCCCGGCCAAGGCCACCATGGCCGCCAACGGCAGGCGCAGCATCAGCGGATCGTCCAGCAATGCATACCGGCGCAGGAACAGAAACGCGGTCAGCAGACAGGCCGCAAGGGCTGCCCAGGCGATACCGGCAATCCCGCTGACCATCGGTACCAGCGCGAGGGCTGCGGCATTCAGGCCGCTGCCTGCCAGCTCATAGCGCATCGGCAGCACGGTATTTCCGCCTGCATAGGCATAGCGCGCCAGCAAGGCATTCCATGCGCCGAACACAATCACGCACGCAAACCATGCCAGCAGCATCGGCAGCGGCCCTTGGTCCATTCCTGCAGGCAGTAGCAACTTCACCAACGACGGCGCAGCAGCGACCATGCCGGCCGCGGCCGGGATGGTCAGGGTGGCGGTCACCAACAAGCCCAACCGCAAGGCGTTACGACGCGCGGCAACGTCTTCGGCAAACTGCGCCATGCGCGCCAGCAACACCTGGTTGAGGCTCATCAGCGCGACCAGTGGCAGGTTGACCAGCTTGCGTGCCAGGTTGACCAAGGTGATCGCACCTTCGCCCAGGAAGGAGGCACAGATGCGTTCCAACAACACCAGTCCCTGACTGGCTCCGGCACTGGCCAGCAACGGCCCAAGCCGCCCGTAAAGCGCGGAAATCTCGTGTGATTGCCACCCCCAACGCCAAGGGCGCCAACCGCCTCGCCACAGCAGGGGCAGCACCGAGAGCAGCATCAGAATGCCACCAACAACGAAGGCCCATGACAGGCTGCGCTCATCGGTTGCGCCACGCTGCATCAACAGCAACAGCACCGGCGGCAGGTTGTACAGAAACGACCCCAGGCCCGCCACCAGAAAACGCTGCTGCGCCTGCCCCACCGCTGCGGCCAATGCGTGCACCAGCAACATCGGCACGACGCACGACAGGATAAGCAGGCTGGATGCTGCGGTCTGCTGCACATGCCCGGCCAGACCTGGGCCGACCAACCGAACCCACAGCCCCGCCCCTGCTGCCAGCACGGCGGCGATCACCACACCACACAGCAGCAGACTGCTCATCTGAGCGGATACCCAACCCGTCCGTCGTTGCGCATCCAACTGCTGATACAGCGGCAACGCGGCAGACGGCAACAGCCCGGCCGCCAACGTCATGCGGATCGCTTCAGGCACAAACAGCGCCACCAGAAAGCCATCGGTACGCGCGCCCGCTCCCCAGGCGTCCACCAGCAGCCACTCCCGCCCGAAGCCGAGCACAAGCCCGGCCACCGTCACCAACGTCAACCAGAGCGTTGCGCGGAACATGGCTCAGTGCAGCAGCGTCAGGATGTTTTTGCCACCTACCCGGTACGACAGGTTGTGCGGCCGCTCGCCCATGGGTTTGGCGCCGGTGCCGCCAATGATCTTGTACGGCGGCACCTCCTTGGCCACCACGGTATTGGCGGTGATCACGCAGCCACGCCCCAGATGCGCGCCATGCGCGATCAGCGCACGGCTGGCAATCCAGACATAGTCTTCGATGACGATGGGCGCCGAAACGGACCAGAATTCCGGCGCGGTCAGGTCATGGGTACCGGCGATGATCAGCACGTGCGATGCCACCGCGACATGGTCGCCAATGCGCAGACCGGCACGCGCATCGATCTGGCAGTGCCAGGCGATCACGCTGTCTTTGCCAATCACCAGGTTATTGACTCCCAACACCTCGGTATTGCGCCAGATGGTGGAGCCCTCGCCTATCTTGGCGCCGCCGATACGCAACCAGGTCAACCGCACCCAATGGAACGGCACCTTGTTGATTGCGATGTTGTAGATCTGCTCCCACAGGCGCAGGCAGCGGTCCTTGAAGGTGGGCCAGTTGATGCCATAGCGCGGCACCAGCTTTGCCGGCACCTCGGTCTTGAGCACGTGATAGAGCTGCCGGCCCAGCGGGTGCTCCAGCTTCCACTCGATATCGACCGAGCAGATCGACACGCGCACCTGGTCGCCACTGGGCTCCTCGAAGGCGCCCTCGTTGGCCAGCAGCCACTCATATGCCTCGTTCAACGCGGCCGGCTCCACGCCCATGCGTGCGGCGTAATCACCCAGCCGCTCACGCAGATCCAGTGAATGAAGAATCCGATGTTTCATTGCTGCTTCCTCAAACTCGACAAAGGCTGACCCGGCGTACCCGACGACACGGCCGCAGCGCTCTGCAGGCCCATGCCCATCAACAGCCAGAACAAGGCCACCAGCACCATGGTGAAACTGTAGTAGTGATCGATGAGGCCGGTGAGCAGTGCGGCAACCAAGCCGGTAGTGCAGCCCATCCACAGCCCGTTGCGCCGGTTCACCGTAAACACCTTGCCGCGCGGGCGTACCTGTTGCCACCAGCGCCAGGTAATCACGCAGTACACCAGCATGCCAATCAGGCCCAGCTTGTACATGTAATACAGCCACAGATTGGAAATACCCAACAGGCCGCTGCCCGGCACCGGCGGTTCGGTGCGGAAACCGATGCCCAATGGGTAGCGCGCCACCGCTTCGGGGAAGCGCTTGTACTCGTCCACGCGCACTTCGGTACTGGCGTTGTCGGAGGAGAACATCGTGGCCAAGCGGTCCTGCAATGGCGTATAGGTCAAGGCCAGCACACCGCCCAGGATGATCCCGCCCATGACCATTGCCCGCGCATAGGGCACACGAAGCCAGGACAGCCACAGCAGCACCACGCCGATAGCGAGGATGGCGCCGCGTGAGCTGCTCAACAGCAGTGCCGCCGCACCCAGCACAGCGACCGCCGCACCCAGCGCACGCCGCCAGCCGTGTTGATAAAGCCCATAGAACGCTGCCAGCGGCACGAACATCGCCATGGCACCGCCGGTAAGGTTGGGGTGCACCCACGGCGAACCCAGCCGGGCGTTCTCCGCACTGAAGATGTCGAGCAGCGCTTCAGGATGTGCGTAGCGCATCTTCTCCAGCACCGGAATCATGTCCAGCGCACTGCGTGATTTGGCGAACATGCCCAGCGACAACAGCAGCATCGCCAGATTGCCCAGCAACAGCATCACCATCAGCTGCTCGCGCTGTTTTTCCTGCGACAGCATCAACGGTGCCAGCAACAGCAGCGACAGGTTGGCCAGCCAACGTACCCAGTTCACCGGCCCGTTGCCGTCAGCCTGCACCATCACCTGGCCGACCAGAAACGGCACCACGCTGAACACCATCAACAGCAGCAGACCACGCTCGACGCGGCCCCACTGTGGGCGCTCCAGCCGCTGGAAGAACAACTGCAGGGCCACACCGGCCCAGGTAAGCCCGAGCATCGCCTCGGCCAAGGTGAAGCGGAACCCCACCTGCAACGTGCTGAAAGGCATGAAGGTGGCCACCAGTGCAAATACCGACAGCCCCACCGTCGGCCACCGCAGCACCACCAGCGCTGCCGGCAACCCTGCCAACACCACAAAGAATTTGGACGGTGGCAGGAACAGCAGCAAACCGCCGAACAGCAGGCCGCACAGCACAGCAACGGTGCTACCCAACCTCATCGCGATGCCTCCCGCAACAACTGCGCCAGCCGCTGCTGGTACGGCGCCACGGCATAGCGTTGCGCCGCCTGGATCAGAATTTCAGGTGCCTCATCTTCGCGACGGCCAGATGCCGCAGCGGCCAATGCCTGACGCAGTGACGCCGCGTCCAGCGGATTAAATCGCAGTGCCTGGGCTGGTGTGATTTCATCCAGCGCGCTGCCTGTTGCAACAGCAACCGGCGTGCCGCAGCTCAATGCCTCAATCACGGGCAGCCCAAAGCCTTCAGCAGTGGCCGGATGCAGCAGCCGCTCTGCATCGTGATACAGACGCGACAGCTGTGCATCGCTCAACCCGCTGCGCCAATGCAGGCCTGCCAGCCCGGCCTGATCGGCGCTTACGTCGCCGCGGTCGCCGACCAGCACCAGATCCGGCAACGCATTGCCGCTGTCACGCATTGCCTGCCATTGCTGCAGCAGGAACGGAATGTTCTTGCGCGGCTCGCGGGTACCGACCACCAACCAGTAGCGCACGGGCAATGTCGGGGCCGGCGTCGGATCGCATGCGGCCAGCGGCAACACCGCATTGGGCAGCACCGATGTCCGCCCGCGCGTGCCCGGGAACAATCCAGCAAGTGCATCCGCACTGAACTGCGAAGGCGTCCAGATCACATCGGCATTACGCACCGCGTGGCCGATCAGAAAGCGATCCATCGCGCCATACACGCTGCCGCGCAGCCAACTGGCATGCCGGCCCGGTAGGGTCAGCTGGAATACGTCATGCAACAGCAGTACCTGCCTGCGTAATGTCGCAGGACGACGCAGCGGCAGGCCGCTGTTGGCGGTGGCGATATACAGATCAATCCGCTGCTCGCGTAACGCCGCCGGCAGAAAGTTCAGTTCGAACATGAGCCGCATGCGTGGGCGATGCAATCCACCCGTCGCTATGGATGCCTCCGGGCAACACGCAGCAAGCCGATGCGGATGACCGTCCGGCGCCATGCTGAAATGCACCACGTCGCAGCCTTCGGCCAGCAACGCCTGCTCCAACGCCACTACCTGCCGGGCGATGCCCGAGTACGGCGCTGCAGTAACCGGGCGGTAATCGATGCCTATGCGCATGGCAGCTCCGCGTACACCGCTTCAAGCTGATCTGCAGAGCGCCGCCAATCATGTTGTGCACGCACGTAGCTGCGCCCCGCCTCACCCGTTCTGACCGCCAGAGCGTGATCAGACAACAGCTGCAATGTGGCAGCGACCAGTGCCTGCGCATCCGTGCCCCCCTGGTAATGCACACCGCGCTGAACCTCCAGGCCCGACACCGCCTGTGGCGTGGCCACCACCGGCAAGCCGGCCGCCATCGCTTCCAGCACTTTGAGCTTGGAGCCCCCACCATCGCGCAGCGCTGCCAGAAACAGACTGCTCTGCGCCTGCACCGGCTGCAGCTCGGGCACGAAACCGCGCCATTCAATACGCGGGTCAGGCCAACGTGTCGCCCAGTGCGCCGGTAATGCGTAACCACACAGGCACAGGCGCGTGGCCGGTGCCGCCGCCCACACCGCCGGCATGATCACATCCAGCACCCACTCCACCGCATCGATGTTGGGTGCGTATTCGAAATTGCCGACAAACAGAATCCGCCCTGCAACAGGATCGGCCGTCACGTTGGAAAACGCTTCGGTGTCGGTGCCGTTCACCACTACCGCTATCGGCTGCCGACTGAACGGCGCCAGCACCTTGGCATCATCCGGCGTCAACGCCACCACCTTGCGCGCGGCCCCCACCACCTGGCGCTCCCAGCGCTGGTAGCGCAAGCGGTCCAATCGCGCCAAGGGGCGGAACAACGCCGGCAGGCGGCTGTAGGTCACCTCGGCAAGCGTGGACTCCACGTTGTGTTCGCTGAGCAGGAAGTCGCGTCCATGCCGCTGCAGGGGGCGCCGGCACGGCTCGTACATGTATGAGTGCTCCATCTGCACGATGTCCCATGGCTGCTGCAGCAGCTGGTCAAGCGCGTGACTGAAGGCCGGCGCGTGACCGTTGACCGACGCCAGCAGGGGCACCGGAGACAACAGCCCATTGAGCAGCGTTTTTACCGAACGCAGCGGACGCCGTTCCAGCACGACAAGACGTTCCAGCAGCGGTTCCAGCTGCTGCTTCGTCGCCGAATCCAGCGCTACCTTGCTCTGCACCAACAAGGTGATGCGGTGCCCGCGCGCTGCCAGACAACGCAGCAGATGGTATTGCCGCAGCTTGCCACCGCTGGTGGTCGGCCACGGCAGATAAGGCAAGATCCAGAGAATATGCAGCGCTCGCATCACCACTCCAACACGGAAAGGGATGTCGACACCGGCACCTGCACCGTTCCAGCGCTGCCCAGCTCTTTGCGTGTGCCGGTCAACACATCGTGCAGCACCGCCTGCTTCACACCATTGACCTGCACCTGCCCCGGCTGCGCAGCCCAGAACATCCACAGGCGACGCCCGTCCGGACGCTGCCAACCAATGCTGATCAAACCTGGTACAGCACCACTGACCACCGGTGCCTTGCCGGGCAGCAGACGTGGCCCGGTCACCTGCAGCAGCCGTTGCACCGCGTTGTAAACAGGCTTGGTGTTGCCGGCTTCGTCGAGCAGACCGTAGCGCCGGTCGCGCGCACCGGCGCGTTGATCCAGGTCACTCAGTGCGAACAGAAAAATCTTGTCGTAATCCAGGGCACTCATCAGTGCCAGCCGACGTGTGACGAAATCCGCCTGTCCCTGCTCACCGATGATGGGCTGCTCTTCCTTGGGGCCTGCATAGCTGGACCAACCCCACTCGTCCGCCCAGATGTCACGCGCGCCGGCGGCACGCAACGATGCGTTGCCTTGGCGTGCGCGGTGAACAAAATCCAGCGCCTGCGCATCGTCGCCTTCCGGGTACAACGAATACGGGTGATAAGCGGTGATCACATCCAATGAAAACAATCCGCCCTTGGCCAGTGCCTCGACCATCAGGCTGCCGCCACGGGTGGGCATCTGGCTGAAGTAACCCATGCCACCGAGCACGATCCTGCGCCCCGGCGCTTCACGACGCATGGCCTGCACCGAGGTCTGCAACAAACGGCCATACGCCGCTGGGTCTTCGCGCGGACGCCAGAACGCCGGCAGGTTGGGCTCATTCCATACCTGCCATGCCACAACCTTGGGGTAGCGCTGCGCCAAGTGCACCAAGGCACGCGCATAAAGCGCCGGATCTTTCGGCGGGTACTGGTCAGGATTGGCGCTGCCTGCCGGTGCGGAGGTCGCATGCGGCGCCGATCCAACCAGATACACCTCGGCCTGCAGCCCGCGACGCTCCATTTCCGCCATCAGCGGGTCCAACACATCCCAACGGAACTGTCCTTCACGCGGCTCGATGGTGTCCCAATGCAGATCCACCCGCACCCATTGCAGGCCCAGCGCCTGCAGCTGATCCATCTGCTTGCGGTACTGCGCCGGTTCAAACCAGAGAAAGTGCGCGTTGACGCCCAGATAATCGGCCCACACCACCGGTCTAGGCGGCTGCAGTTCCAACGCGGGACGCTCACCTTTCGCACATGCGCTCACGCCCCACAGCAAAGCGCCAAGCAGCAACGCGGATGCAAGCGTGCGAACCACTGACTGGTTGAACAAGGCGGGCTTACTCATCGCTTACGCTCCAGGACCGATGCAAACAGCGCGGCAAATTTTTCGGCAATCGCCGGCCACCGGCGCTGCGTTCCCAGCGCCATCGCCGCTGCAGACCAATCCGTTGCCTGTGATGGATCATCCAGCAACGCCACGATCCGCTCGGCCAATGCGTGGCTTTGCCCCTGGGCAAACACCACGCCATTTCCGTAGGAGACCTCTTCGGCAAAGGCACGCGCATCCGACGCAATTACCCCGCGCCCGCTCGCATTGGCCCATGACAGCGCGCCACTGGTGCCGCGCATCCTGCCCAACAATGCGAGCTTTCGTGAATCCCGATACGGCAGCACCATCACGTGATGTGATTGCACGCAGTCCAGAATGCCGCTGGCCGGTAGATCCAAGCGCCATTCAATCCGGTCCGCGATACCCAGCCCGCCCGCAAGCTCACGCAGCTGCGACAGGTAATTGCCGCGACTGCCAAACGCCAACTCGGGTGACGAGCCACCGGCCATGGTCAATACGAACGATGCCTGCGGCCGCTGACGACAAACGAGCGACACTGCATCAAACAGATCTTCGATGCCTTTGCCCGGATAGATAAAGCCGAAGTACAACAACTTCAGCACCCCGTCTGCGGGCGGCTGCGCTGACGCAAACACCGGATTGCCATGCGCGATGCAGTGCACCTGCCCCGGTGAAATCCGCATCCGTTCCACCAGACACGCCGCGCCGGTAGCCGTGAGCGCCACCATTGCATCAAGACCGGCAGCCAACCGCCGTTCACGGGCCAACGTGCTGCGGTCCTGCGCCAACGCAAGCAACTGCGGCAGCGGGCGTGGCCACGACGCGATGCGATGTGCCAACCCTTGCGGCGGATCGGGCGAGCGCCAGACCAACCGTTCCGGATCATGCACGGTGGCGGTGAGCCCAAGGCGCGGCCAACGCTCACGCAACTGTTCCAGCGCAAGGAACTCTGGGCTGCGACCACCGCCCAGCTGGGCGTGAACAACGTCCACGTCCTGCCAGAATTCCGGGCTGCCGGTGTCCCAACTACCGTCAGCACCCTGCGGGGGCACCAGCACCTGCACACCCGCGCCGCACAGCGCTTCCATCCACGCCTGCGCATAGTCGGCAATGCCATTCTGCAACGGCGGCAACGGCGAAAGCAGTGCAACCTTCACTCAGTACGCCCCGAGCCAACGGCTGATGGGCTTCCAGAACTTGGCGGGGATTTCGAACACGCGACGGTTCAACACAATGCCGTCCACCCGTCCCAGCGCATCACGCAAAAGCGCCAATGCACTTTCCACCGCAGGAATGGTGGTGCTTCGTGCCTGCACCACCAGAACGATGCGGTCGCAGCCACGCAGTATCAACAATGCGTTCTCATCGCTCAGCGGCGGTGCCTGCACGATCACCACCTCGCCCGGCTGCGCAGGAAGCGAGCCCTCACGCACCACATGGCCCTGCTGCCGCAGCACGATGGCCAGGCGCGAAGCCAGGAAGCTGACACCCTCGCCCACGCGGCTTGATGTCAAACCCAGCGATACACCGCGTTCGGCAATCTGCTCCAACGGCAGGCGGCAACAGATGCGGTACAGCGCCGCACGCAGCGCCTGCGAATCGTCATGGTCGCGCTCCATCTCCGGCACCGTCGCCAGCAAGGGTACGTTGAAGGTCTTCTCGATACGTCCGCCATCGTGGATACGCTGGTCCATCAGGTACAGCAGAAACACCACCACCAAGGCCACGATCAATGCCACCGGCAAGGTCAGCAGCAGCATCAGCATGCTCTTCGGGAATACCCGCGACGGCGTGAAGCTCGACTCTCCGACCAACGCCACGTTGCTGAGCCGGTTGCGGTTCAAGTCACGGATCACGCGCGCCCGCAGCAGATATTCCGAATACTGCGCAAATGCTTTTTCGGCTGAGCTGAGCTCCAGGCTCAAACGCGACAACGACGGCTCAGCCGACATCACCTCTTCACGCGAGGCCTGCAGCTGCTTGAGCTGTGTGTCGATCTCGGCGATGTTGGCGTCGATCTTGGCAACATTCAGACGTGCATCCTGCATGTCCTGGCGCAGGCGTGCGCCCAGTGCATTGGGCGCAACATTGCGTGAGCGCACCACGTTGCCGGTGACTGCGGTGATCTCCGCTTCCAACGCCGCGATGCTCTCATCCAACGCACGCACCGGCGGCGCCCCTTCCTTGAAGTTTCGCAGCAGATCCAGACGCTGCTGCTTCAGGCCATTCAATTTCAACTTGAGGTCTTCGCGTGCAGGATTGAGGCTGATTTCACGCTCGGTCTCAACCTCACCTGCCACGGCAGGCAATTGCCGACCGGCCGCACCCAGAATGCCCATCAACGCTTCACGCTCTGCCTGCAGCTCGCGCCGCTGACGGTACAGTTTCTGCAGCTGATCGGTCACATCTTCAATGCGCTGCTCGACACTTGTCGCGTCGATCACGCGCAGGCGATCACGCAGCTGCTGCTTCAGCTTGACGATGCTGTCATTGAGCTCGTTGCTCTGGCCCTGGTAGAAATCAAACAGCGCATCGCCACCGGCCGCGTTCGCACGCTCGTCAAAATACGCGTCCACCCAAGCGCGCGAAATGGCTTGCGCCACATGCGGATCGCCCCAGGTCACGCGCATTTCCATCACGTTCGAGCCGGGGTCGTGACTGACCGCCAGCCGCTTGGCCAGGCGTGCGGCCAGACGATCTTCCGGTGGTGCCTCGTCCATCAGGCCGACCAACACCAGCGCGTCACGCACAAGCTCCTTGCACCAGGCCACAGCCTTGCTGATATGGAACTTGAAACGCGCCCAGCCCCCCTGCGGCGGCACCGATGACAGCGTCAGATACGCATTGGCCACTTTCAGCATGACCGGCGCACTGGTCGCCATTTTTTCCTCGTCCAGCAGCGGATCGCGCTGTGGACTCTGCTGCACGAACCCGGACTCCGGGCCCGGCTGCACCGGCAACTGAACGCTGGCACTCTGCGCGGGCTTCACCAGAAGCCGCGCATCGGATACGAAGCGGTTCGGCAACAGGAACGCACCGGCCACCACCACGGCAATGGTGACCCACAAGGTCAGGCGGAACTCCCGTCCAAAAATAAACAGCAGACGCAGGGCGTCGCGAAGGCTACGGACCTCGATCACGGCAAGCTCCCGTCTGGGGTATTGATCCGATAAGACGGCTCATTGATCTGATAGTTGGCCGAAGCACCGAAGCCCCGGAACATGAGCAACTGGCCCACATACATATCCACGCGCTGGATGGCATTGCCGATGCGCGAGCTGGGCACGAACACCAGGTCACCGCGCTGCAGCTGCACACCCTGCTTGCCGTTGGTGTCAGGGCTCAGCAGTGCGGCGTAATCAAAAAAGTAAACCTGCTGCACGCCTTCATCATCTTGGCGGACCAATGCCACATGGCGGCTGTCGGCCGTGGGCAACACGCCGCCGGTAGCGGTGATGGCCTGCGGCACGGTCACCGCCGACATCAGATCAAACGTGCCGGGGTTACGCACCGCACCGCCGACATACACGCGGCTTCCCGGTGCTTCGGCGATGTTGATGGTCACCCGTGGCTCGCGGTAGATCGCGTCCAGACGCTCACTGATCTCCTCGCCGATCGCTTCCGGTGTACGTCCGCCAGCCTTGACGATACCAATGAACGGGTACGCGAGATTGCCGTCCGGGCGCACACGGAACAGCGTCGCCTCATCTTTTTCGGCCGGCGTCTGTGCGTCACGTACAATCCGCAGCACATCACCCACATGCACCTTCAGCACAGGCTTGGGCAGCTGTTCCGGGCTGAAGTTGCTGATCTGTCCTTCACGCACCACTTTGCCCGAAGGCAACTGGACAACGTTGGACATCGCGCAGGCGGTGCACAGCAGAGTGAATAGCGCTGCCAACGCCAATCGCAGGGATTTCATGGTTGCCTCCAATAGCCGGTAAACATTCCAATGTTGCGTTTAAGTCGCAGCGGCAGATGCCGCTCCAGATGTCCCAGACGGTAGCCGACGAGCTTTGCGGCAGTACGCGCAAGCGCGCCCGGTATTGCGGCCGTCTTGCCCGCCTGGCGCAGGGCTCGCAGTTCAGAGCGGACAAAGCGACCGCCTTCACCACCGGCACCCCCAAAGTTCTGCCCTATCCACCGTTCCCGTGAATAGAACACCCCAATGTCGAAGTAGCGGCGCAGCTCTTCCAAGAGGGTGTAGTCATGTGAGTGCCACGCTTCAGCGGCCGCCGCGTAATTGACCGCCCAGCCCGCCAGCAACATCCGTGCGGCGACATGTGTGTCCTCGGTGCCGATCACATCCTCGGGAAAGCCACCCACCTGCGCCAACGCATCGGCGCGGTAGGCACAGAACGCGTCAGAGCTGAAACAGGTTTTGATACCCAGTTCGGCCGCATCGCTGCGGCGCTTGATACGGCCTTGCGCGGGATAGTTGAAAGCGCGTGCATGCCGCGCCAGAACGCCTGCGTCCGGGTGTGGAATCTGTCGACCATAGGCAACGCCCACATCGGCTGCGGCATAGATGCCATCCACCAGCGACTGCAAGGCATCCGGTGGCACCGGAATCGCATCCTGGGTCATGTAGATCAGCACATCAGCGTTGACCAGGCCCGCCGCAAAACGGCGCGTGCCGCCATGGTTGAAGGTGGCAGGGTCTATCTCCACAACCCTCGCGCCAAACTCACGCCACCGCGCAACGCTGCCATCGGTGGAGGCACTGTCGATGATGAGCAACTCGTCCGGCTGCAGCGACTGCGCACGCAGTGCAGGCAACATCCGCGCCATGTGCGGCTCGCCGTTGCGCACCGGGATTATCAGTGCAACCCGAGGCGTAGCCATCAGTAGGCTGCCTTCATCGACAGCACCGCCGGCAAGGTGCGCAGCAGGATGAAAGCATCCAGGCCCAGCGACCAGTTCTCGATATAGGCAAGGTCGTATTCCACGCGCTTCTGCAGCTTCTCCACCGTATCGGTTTCGCCACGGTAGCCATGCACCTGCGCAAGCCCCGTGATACCGGGCTTCACCTTATGCCGCGCCACATAGTTGGCTACCGCCTCTTCAAACAGGATGTCCGCGGCTTTGGTCGCCGTGGCATGCGGGCGCGGACCCACCATCGACATGCTGCCAGCCAGCACGTTGAACAGCTGCGGCAACTCGTCAATGCTGCTCTTACGGATGAAGCGCCCCACCCGGGTGATGCGCGGGTCGCCCACACGCGTCTGCGTCTGCGCATCCATGTCGCGTTGGTCATGAAACATGGAGCGGAACTTGTAGACCTCGATCAGCTGATGGTTGTAGCCATAGCGCCGCTGCCGGAACAGCACCGGGCCGCGCGAGTCCAGCTTGATCGCCAGGGCAACCAGCAGCATCAGCGGCGACAGCAGCAACAGCGCAACGCTTGCGAGCACGACATCCTCGGCCCGTTTGTACGCCGGGGCCCAGCCCTTCAACGGCGGCTCTGACACCACCAGCATGGGCACGTCGGAGATATCGGCCACACGCGGCAACGCGAAGTTGAACGCCTGCATTTCCGGCACCAGAAACACCTGCACCGGCATTTTTCTGAGCAGCTCCACGTAGTGATGATTGCGCCCTTCGGCAGCCGCCGGCAGCGCCATCAACACCTGGTCCACCTCGTTGTTGCGGATCAACCGCTCAAGCATCGCGAAGTTGCCAATCAGCTGCGGGCGCAGGTGCGAGGCAATGCGGCTGGGAACGCGGTCGTCAATGAACCCCAACAGGCCACTGGCGATATCCATGTTCTGTTGCATGTGCTGGGCAAGACGGTCGCCATTTTCCGTGGCACCCAGAATCACCGAGCGGCCGACGAAATGACCCTCGCGGATGCGACGCTGAAAAAACACCAGCATCATCAACCGCCCCAACACCAGCAACAGCAGGGTGCTCACGTACCAGAGCAGCGCCATTTTCAGGGGCAGGTAGGCGATGACTTTGAACACCGTATGCAGCAACAGCACCAGGCCGAAGCTAGCCGACCACGCGATGATCGTGGAACGTATCAACACCCGGTTGCTGAACATCTCCCGCCCGTACATGCCAAAGGCGGTGAACACCAGGATGGTCAACAGGCCGGCCAGCAATGCCAGCACCCCATAGGTGCGTATCAATGCGCCGTCGTGGACCCCCATCAACAACAGCACGAGTGCAGCGGGCGACGCCGCTGCGCAGAAGTGGAAAATACGTGCCATCAGACGCGACCAGCGCATCACGATTGGGCGTGTATTTGCGAACAACGTATCTGAGAACGGTAAGCGCATTAACTAGGCCAGACACCTGTGCTGGTCTTCACAAAACAAAGCAACTCCCACGCAAACTTACGCAGCCGCCTACATCGCGACGTCGTCTGCTTGACCCTGTGAGAGCGCCCTGCCCCCCTTGCAGACAACCGCCGTACCCATCTCACGACGCGTGTGGCTGTACCTGATCATCTGTTCCTTGCACGACACAATAACGTGACAGCACTCACATTTACAGGGGTACAGTTACAAAAATATGCCAGCCAGGGTGCGCATCACTTCCCGTTCACCGAAACCGCGTTGATCGCGTGTGCGCTGCTGCTCTCAAGGCGGCATGCATCGGAAAAGCTGCGTGACAGGCTCCGCACGTGGCTGGCATGGCTGGCCTCCAGGGCCAGCGTTGTCACGCAGTACGACTTGAGCGTTGCCTGTCGATCCGGCGCATGAGTCGTTCTGATACGCGCAGATCGCTGCCTCCACTGCATCGTCGTCTTAGAACAGCAAACACCCTCCTCACAGGCGCGTGTCTTCTTGGAACCGCACCGGCCAAACGTGGGTGCCGCCACGAAGCAATCCCGCCAAAGCGCAGTGGCTTTGGGATCAACAATCACATGACGTCACTTGCGCACGGAGCCGATACAACGCAACCCCCAAAGCCGCGCGAAGTCAGCGCGACGGGACAGCGCCGCTGCCGGTTCACCATCCCCGTCTAGTGATCGGCAGGCCTAGCGTGGCGGCGTGAAACAAGCCCCGCGCCCGAATCACAGACATGAAAAAAGCCACTGTCTCCAGTGGCTTAGATCATTCTTGGCGGACAGAGTGGGATTCGAACCCACGGAAGGTTTAACCCTTCGCCGGTTTTCAAGACCGGTGCCTTCAACCGCTCGGCCATCTGTCCTTGGTGTGCTTGAACCAGCCAACGACACGCGTTGCCGGGCGCGCATTCTCGCACGCCTGCGCAGGTTTTGCTCAACCGGTCTCGATGGCCATGGCGCCGATGGGCGAAGAGCGGATCTTCTCCTTCGCACGCTCACACGCACCACCGCAATCCAAGCGTGAGGATTCCAGCTCCGGCGGCAGATGCTCGGCCAGGAAGTCGATGAACACGCGTACCGCTGGTAGCAGACCGCGACGTGAGGCGAATACCGCGTGGCAGATGCCCTGCGGCAGCGACCAATCCGGCAGCACCACTTCCAGTTCGCCATTGCGCACAGCCTCGGCGCAGATGGTCTCCGGAAGCATGGTGATGCCAAAGCCGTCCTTGATCATCGACTGCAACAAGGGGAAATCCGATCCCGCTACGCGCGGCTGCAGCTCCACGCGGTGCACTTCACCGCCCGGGCCATGCAGCTCCCAGCGCTGGCGGGCTTCGTCTTCACTGATGCTCAGCGTGACGTGGTTGGAAATGTCCTGCGGCGACGCCGGACGCCCAGCCCGATCCAGATACCCGGGGCTGGCAACCAGCAGCTCCTGCACCTGGCCGAAGCTGCGCATCACCAGGCTGCCGTCGTCATCCAGACGCGACCGCACGCGCAGGGCCACGTCATAGCCTTCATTGATGATGTCCACGCGGCGATTGGTAATCGCCAACTGCAGCCGCACCTTCGGGTACTGCGCCAGAAACTTGGGCAGCAGCTTGGACAACTGCATCTGTGCCAGCGACACCGGCACACTTACCCGCACCAGCCCGCGTGGCTCCGCGCTCAGCCGGTCAACCACTTCACGCGCGGCCTGGGCCTCAGCCAACATTGTCTGCGCGTGGCGATGCACGCTCATGCCCACGTCGGTCACCGCAAAACGGCGGGTGGAACGCTGCAGCAGGCGCACGCCAAGCTCGGTTTCCAGCTGGCTGATGCGCCGGCTCAATCGCGACTTGGGGATGCCCAAAGCGCGTTCAGCAGCGGCAAAACCGCCATGGTCCACCACCATCGCAAAGTAGTAGAGGTCGTTGAGGTCCTGCATGGATTGAGCCCAATATTGGAACGAACCGGTGAATTCAAACAGCTTTGTCCTGAATTTACAAATGAGGCCGCAAACAGTCCTATTTAGGAACAACGGCCAATGTCCGTGAGGAACGGAAAGTTCTTACGCTTCAATCGCTTCTGATCCGGCCCACGAAAAAGCCCGCACTGGGGCGGGCTTTGGGCTTCGGTCCAACTGCGCAGGCTGGATCAGCCGATACGCTCAATGCCGCCCATGTACGGGCGCAGTGCCTCGGGCACGGTGATGGAGCCGTCGGCGTTCTGGTAGTTCTCCATCACCGCGATCATCGCCCGGCCCACCGCAACGCCGGAGCCGTTCAGCGTATGCAGCAGCTCCGGCTTGCCGCCCGGATGGCGCCAACGGGCCTGCATGCGGCGCGCCTGGAAATCGCCACAGTTGGAGCACGAGGAAATCTCGCGATAGGTCTGCTGCGACGGCAGCCAGACTTCCAGGTCATACGTCTTGATCGCAGAGAAGCCCATGTCGCCCGTGCACAGCAATACCTTGCGGTACGGCAGGCCAAGCTTCTGCAGCACGGCTTCGGCACACCCGGTCATGCGCTGGTGCTCGGCATCGCTGTCCTCGGCCGCGCAGACGCTGACCAGTTCCACCTTCTCGAACTGATGCTGACGGATCATGCCGCGCACATCGCGACCGCCACTGCCGGCTTCGGAGCGGAAGCACATCGAGTGGGCGGTCATGCGCAACGGCAGGCGCTCGGCGTCGATGATCTCGTCACGCACGATATTGGTGAGCGGCACTTCCGAGGTAGGGATCAGGTAGCGCGTGGATTCGCCCAGCGCGGTCTTGAACAGGTCTTCCTCGAACTTGGGCAGCTGCCCGGTGCCACGCAGCGAATCGGCGTTGACCAGCACCGGCACATTGGTCTCTTCGTAACCATGCTCACCGCTGTGCAGGTTGAGCATGAACTGGCCCAGCGCACGGTGCAGGCGAGCCACCTGGCCGCGCAGCACGGTAAAGCGCGCGCCGGACAGCTTGGCGGCGGTCTCCGCATCCAGGCCGCCATTGCGTGCACCCAGCTCAACGTGGTCCAGCACCGGGAAATCGAACTCGCGCGGGGTACCCCAACGCAACTGTTCGACGTTGTCGTTCTCGTCCTTGCCGGCCGGCACGTCCGCCGACGGCAGGTTCGGGATGCCCATCGACAGCACTTCAATCTTTTCGCGCAGCTCGTCCAGCTGGATTTCCGATGCCTTCAACTCGTCGGCGAACGCGGCCACTTCGGCCATGATCGCCGTGACGTCCTCGCCCTTCGACTTGGCAAAACCAATTGCCTTGGAACGGCTGTTGCGCAGGCTCTGCAGCTCTTGGGTGCGCACCTGGATGCGCTTGCGATCGGCCTCAAGGGATTCGAAGGCGGCCACGTCCAGCTCGTAACCGCGTGTCTCACGCAGGCGTTGGGCAAGTTCGGCGGGCTGCTGGCGAAGAAGGGCTGGATCAAGCATGGGCAGGCACTGTGTACGGATGTGAAAGGGGATTATCGCGCGAACCGCGACTTTCTGCCGTGTCCGGCTCCTGTTGTGCAAGAATCGACCTGTTCAACCCGGTCCAGCCCATGTCCGCATCCCGCTCCCGCTCTGACCAGAACATCACGTTCCAGCTGCCCCGCAACGCGCTGAAAATCGCTGGCATCGCCTTCGGCATCGGCGTACTGCTGTTCTGTCTGGTATGGCTCAATGCCCGCCGCAGCAACAATGTCCAGGCCGCAGGGCCGGAACAGCCGCAGACGCCCATTGCCGAAGCCGCACCGTTGCCAGCACCACTGCCAGCCAGTGCCGGCGCCAGCGACATGCCAGATGCGCGTCCTGAAGTGGTCGAGGAGAAGCCGGAGCTGGTGGAGACTGTGCCACCGCCACCAACGCCCATCGCAGAACAACCGGAGTCAGCGCCGGCACCTGCGCCTACCCCGATAGCCGCCGCACCGACCGATCGACCGGTGCCCTTGCCCGGCCAGAGCCCCGCCCCGGATTACCCGCCGGCCGCGCTGCGTCGTGGCGAAAGCGGCACCGTGGTGGTGCAGGTGGAAGTGGATACCAAGGGGCAGCCATTGGATGCCAAGGTGATCCAGCGCAGTGGTTCGCGGGAGTTGGATCGTGCCGCTCTGGATGCCGTGCGTGGCTGGCGTTTCCAGCCGGCGCAGAGCAATGGTCAGCCGATGCAGGGCACGCTCGAAATACCTTTCGATTTCAAGCCCGCTCAGTAAGCTGAACCCTGAGAATTCGATGGCGGCTGGATTTAGCCGCAGGTCACCCCGTCATGGCCAGACTGCCCCCACTGCAGAACCTGCAAGGCGGTCACATCCATGTCCAGCATTCCCCACGATCAAGCCAGCGCAAGCACCACTACCTCCCCTTCGGGTGCGGGTACGGTCGCCGGCTGGCTGTGGGCGTTGCTGGCGGCGTCGCTGTTGATCGGCATGCTGTTGTTCGCACGCCAGACCGCCCAGCCGCTCTCTGACGAACCCAGCAAGGTCGTGCCTGCTTCAGTGCCGATTGTCGAGCACGTGCCCGCGGTCACCGCGCCGGCTGCGGACGCTGATGCCGAGCCGCTGGCGGGCAACCCGCTGCCGGATTACCCGGCCGCCGCGTTGCAGGCCGGCATTGAAGGCGATGTCATCGCACGTCTGCAGATCGACAGCAGCGGCAATGTGAGCGAACTGAGCATCGTGGCGCGCCAAGGTGCCTCAGATGCGCGCCTGGATGACGCCGCCACCGCCGCGCTGCGACAGTGGCGCTTCAGCCCGGCCATGCGAGATGGCCAGGCCGTCTCCAGCGTGGTGCAGGTGCCGGTGGAGTTCAGGACAGAGCGCTGAGCCCGAAGCCTGCGCCGCTCGCCAGGGTGTCAAAGCCCGGGAACGAGGTCGCCACATTGGCCACGTCGTTGATGCGCACTTCGCCCGTGCTCAGCTGACCGGCGATGGCAAAGGCCATCGAGATACGGTGGTCACCGTGGCTTTCAATCGTGCCGCTGCCCAACGGGCCACCGTGGATGGTGGCGCCGTCGTCGGTTTCGTCCACACGCAGGCCCAGCGTGCGCAGGCCCGTGGCCATTGCCGCAAGGCGGTCTGATTCCTTGACCCGCAGTTCGGCGGCGCCACGCACCACGGTCTGCCCCTGTGCAGCGGCAGCGGCAACGAACAACGCCGGAAATTCGTCGATCATGTCCGGCACCACGCTCTCCGGAATTTCCGCACCTTTGAGCGGCGCATAGCGCACCACCAGATCAGCGACGGCCTCGCCGCCGTGCTCGGCGTGATTCTCCTCGGTGATGTCCGCCCCCATCAGCCGCAGCGCAGTGAGCAGGCCGGTGCGACGCGGGTTCAACCCCACCGACCGCAGCCGCACTTCCGAACCCGGAATGATGCTGGCGGCAACGATGAAGAACGCCGACGAGGAGAAATCCGCAGGCACCGAGATATCGGTCGCACGCAGCCGCTGACCGCCACGCAGGCGCGCCTTGCCCGGCTCGAAATCAATCTCAACGCCGAACGCGCGCAACATGCGCTCGGTGTAATCGCGGGTGGGATGCGGTTCGACCACGGTGGTTTCGCCTTGGGCATACAGGCCCGCCAGCAACACCGCCGACTTCACCTGCGCACTGGCCACCGGCAGTTCGTAATGAATGCCCTGCAGCGGCTGACCACCGTGGATATGCAGCGGCGGCGTGCCGTCGTCCTGCGTGTCGATGCGCGCGCCCATCTGCGCGAGCGGGCCGGTGACACGGCGCATCGGCCGCTTGGTCAACGATTCGTCGCCAACCAGCGTGGTGTCGAACGGCTGCGCGGCCAACAGGCCGGCCAGCAAGCGCATGCCGGTGCCGGCGTTGCCGCAATCCAGCTCGCCCTGCGGGGCCTTCAGACCGTCCACGCCAACGCCATGCACGATGCGCTGCGAAGCGCTCGGGGTTTCAAAGCGCACGCCCATCTGCGCAAAGATGTTCGCAGTAGCGCGGGTGTCCTCGCCTTCCAGAAATCCGTCGATCTGCGATACGCCATCGGCCAACGCAGCAAACATCACCGCACGATGCGACACCGATTTGTCGCCGGGGATGGCCAGCGTGCCCTGCAGGGCGGAACCTTTACGTGCAATCCAGTAAGGCTGGGAATTCATGCGCTCTCTCTAAACGTGCGTCCTTCCCTTCGCGATGCGGGAAGCGGGGGCTGAAGACGGATTGGGTGCCCGGGCAACACCGGCCCATCCACCCTCCGGGCACCTTCCCCCGCGCTGCGGGAGAAGGTTTACATGCGTTGCGGCTTGGGATGAACTCAGGGCACCGCGACCGGGTACGAACCCAGCACTTTGATTTCCGCCGAGTGCGCCTTGAGCTCGGCCAATGCAGCCTGCATTGATTCGTCCTCGATATGGCCAGCCAGGTCGATGAAGAAGCCGTACTCCCACTTGGCCTGATGCGACGGACGCGACTCGATGCGATTCATGCTGATGCCATGCCGCGCAAACGGGCTGAGTACGTCGAACAACGCGCCCGGCTTGTCGTGGATGAACACCAGCACCGAGGTGCGGTCGTGGCCGGACGACGGGAAGAACTGGCGGCCAATCACCAGGAAGCGCGTGGTGTTGTCGGCGTCGTTCTGGATAGGCTTGGTCACTACCTTCTTCAGGCCATAGACATGGCCGGCACTCTCACCGCCAATGGCCGCCGCATCGTCGGCATTGCGTGCGCGGCGCGCGCCTTCGGCGTTGCTGGACACCGGGATCTTCTCGGCCTTCGGCAAGTTTGCGCGCAACCAGGCCGATGTCTGCATGAACGACTGCGGGTGCGCATAGATGCGCTCGATATCGTCGATGCGGCCGCTGCGCGACATCAGGAACTGCTGCACACGCAGCTCCACCTCGCCGCAGATTTTCAGGTTTGAAGTGAGGAACATGTCCAGCGTGATCTGGATGGTGCCCTGCCCCGAGTTCTCCACCGGCACCACGCCGAAATCAGCGTTGCCGGCTTCCACTTCCTGGAACACTTCCTCGATGCTGGCCATCGGCAAACCCATCGCCGAGCGGCCGAAGTGCTTGAGCACCGCCTGCTGGCTGAAGGTGCCCTCCGGGCCGAGATAGCCGATTTTCAGCGGCTCCTGCTGGGCCAGACAGGCCGACATGATTTCGCGGTAGACGTGCACCAGCACTTCATCGCTGAGCGGGCCTTCGTTGCGGTCCACCACCATGCGCAGCACCTGCGCCTCGCGCTCGGGGCGGTAGTAATCGACGGCGGCGGCGAGTTTGCCCTTCGCCTTGCCCACCTGATGGGCAAACTGCGCGCGCTCGGCGATGAGCTCCTGGATGCTGCGGTCAATCTGGTCGATCTTGGCGCGCACATCGGCCAGGACAGGCTTGGCGACCGGCACCACAACCTCTTTCCGGGAAGCTGTTTTTGCGACTTTCTTTACTGGTGCGGGCTTGGCCTTGGCGGCGGGTTTGGGCGGCTTGGTTGCCATGGAATCTTCTACCTGTTGCAGGCCGGCGCCAGGCGCGCGGCGTAAAAAGTTGATCAGCCGTTACGTTGCTGGAAGTCACGCATGAACGCCGCTAGCGCTTGTGCGCCTTCCAGCGGCATGGCGTTGTACAGCGAGGCACGAATGCCGCCGACCGCCTTGTGGCCCTTCAGCGCGAGCAGGCCGGCGCCTTTGGACTCGCTGACAAAGCGCGCGTTGAGCGCCTCATCCGCCAGGAAAAACGGGATGTTCATGCGCGAACGCACTGCCGCCGCCACGTCGTTGCGATAGAAGCCACCCGAGCCGTCGATGGCGTCGTAGATCAACGCCGACTTGGCTTGGCTGAGCTTGGCAAACGCTTCAACGCCGCCCTGCGCCAACATCCACTTGAACATCAAACCAGCCAGATACCAGTTCCACGTGGGCGGCGTGTTGAGCATCGAATCACGGGCGACATGCGAACGGTAGTCAAAAATATCGGCGCGCGGCTGGCCGCTGCGCTCCAGCAGATCGCGGCGGATGATGACCACCGCAATACCGACCGGGCCGAGGTTCTTCTGCGCACCGGCATAGATCACGCCATAGCGCGAAACATCGATGGGCTCGGAGGCGATGGACGAACTGAAGTCGGCGATCAGCGGCACAGCGCCCACGTCAGGCACATCACGGAATTCGATGCCGTGGATGGTTTCGTTGGCGGTGATGTGCACATAGGCGGCGTCTTTGGACAACTGCCATTGCGCGACCGGCGGAATGTCGCGAAAACCGCTGGCCTCACCGCTGGCGGCGACATTCACATCCACGTAGGGCTGCGCCTGCTTGATCGCGGTCTTGCCCCAGTGACCGGTGACCACGTAATCCACACGCTCGCCCGCGCTGGCAAAGTTCAACGGCAGCAGTGCCTGCTGGGTGGTGGCACCACCGCCTAGGAACAGCACGGCGTAGTCATCGGGAATGCCGATCAGCTGGCGCAGGTCGGCTTCGGCCTGGGCCGCAACGGCCATGAAATCGGCGCTGCGGTGGCTTATTTCGACAATGGACGCGCCCACGCCATTCCATTCCAACATTTCCTCCTGCGCCTGGCGGAGAACTTGCTCCGGCAGCGTTGCAGGGCCGGCACTGAAATTGAATGCGCGCGTCATGTCACACCTTTAGGCAGAACCCGTAGTATGCCGCAGCGCAACAGCCTTGGGGGAGGCAAAAAAGGTTGCATCTGCACCCAATAAACGGGGCAGTCTGCCAGTCATCTGGCGCATCAACGCGGCGAGCGTCAGCGCCGGATCAGCGCGCGCCAAACATCAGCAAGGCGCTGATGGCCGCACCCAGAAGCAGCGCGCTCAGCAGCAGCCAAGGCCAGCGTTTTGAACGCGGCGGCCGCGCGGGCTGAATCACCGGCTCGGGAACCAAGGGCGCTTCGTCGGCAACGAACGCCTGGTTGGGCACGCCCCGCGCCAATGGCATTTCCAGCACGAAGCGATGCCCGCCCTCGAACACCACCTGGTCACCGGCCTGCAGCCAGCAGTGCCGGCTGAGGACGCCATTGACCAGGGTGCCCTCGGTCGAACCCAGATCACGCAGCAGCACTTTTTCGCCATGCCGCTCGAAGCGGGCATGAGCACCGGCAAACGCGGGGTTGTCGATGACGATGTCACTGCCCGGCTCGCTACCCACGGTTCGGGGGCGCTCCAACGTATAGCTGCGCCCGTGGTGATGACCACCTACGCCGCGCAGCAACACCCGCAGATCTTCGACCTGCTCGTTGGCCGCTTCCGGCGGATGCGGGACCTGCTCGCAACTGCCGCGCAGCAGCATCTCAGCGCCGTCGGCATAAATTGAATCACCGGCCCGCAGCAGCGCCATGCGCCGCACCGGCCGGCCATTGACATGGACCCCACGTACACCGCTGGCGACCTGCAGCCAGACACCGCGCTGGTCGGTGCAGAACTGCGCCAGCAACATTGGCCCAACCGTGTCATCACCCAGCCGCACCTGGCCTGACGCATGCCGCACGATGCGCTGAACGCCCGGCCGTATCGGCTGGTCGGGTTGCTGGCGATTGCTGAAATGGACTTGCAAAGTTTGCACAGGCGGCAGCCTAGCAGGTCACCGGTTCATGCAGAAGATGGCGACAGGGCTTGGAGTGCACCGCGAACGTCCGCACAATGCCGCCCATCTTCATTCAAGCAGCACCCAGGAACGCCCATGTCCAACATCGACATTCAACACGCCCACTCCCTGTCCGACGACAAGGCCCGCAGCGCCATCGGCGAAGTAGCCGAAAAACTCAAGGAGCGCTTCGACGTGGCCACGCACTGGGAAGGCCAGGTGCTGCATTTCACCCGCTCGGGTGTCGAGGGCGCCATTGAGTTGTTGCCGGGCGCGGTGCGCGTGAAGGCTCAACTGGGCTTTCTGCTGTCGGCAATGAAGGGCATGGTCGAGTCGGAAATCCAGCGCGTGCTGGCTGAAAAGCTGCGCTGAACCGGCGCCCGTCACGCTGCGCTGGCGAACGGGCCGGTACGGTGTTCCTGGAGTTGAACATCCAGACTCAGGAGCACCGAAATGAAATCACATGATCAACGTACCGGGGACGAAAATGGCGGTGGCCCCCGCTTGCAGGACCAGGCCGAGCGCCTGGGCCGCAAGGTGACTCATTCCGCTCAACAGGTATGGCTTGCTGGATTGGGCGCACTGGCACGCGCGCAGGACGAAGGCAGCCGGCTGTTTGATTCACTGGTCAAGGAAGGTGAGAGCGCTGAAGCGCGTTCCCGAGAGGAGTCCTCCACTGGCGCCAGCCTGCGCGATTCGGTCGAGAGCACGCTCGGCCAGGCACGTGACCGTGCTGCCGGGACCTGGGACCGGTTGGAGAAAAGTGTCGATGACAGCGTGCATCGCGTATTGCGACGGATGGACATCCCCAGCCGCGCTGACATTGAAGCCCTGAACGAACGGCTGGACGCACTCAACCAACGCCTGGCCCAGGCGGAAAACCGCAGTTCTTCCACGACGGGAAAACCTGAAGAACTCTGATGTTGCAAAGCAGCAAAAGCTGAGTGAGAATCCCTACACCCGCCAGCAGTACCGCGCGCCGTTTGTCTCCCTCCCCTCACGGCGCCGGATGGCGGGTTTTTCGTGTGTGGCGTTTAATAGCCCGCCGGGAAGAGAACTGCCATGCACTCCGCAACCCCAGATACCGCCACCCGCCATCACCAGCACGGGCGTTACCCACGTGCCGAGACGGTTGAGGATTTCGCCCACAACCTGGCGGTAGTGCAGCAACGCATCGCCGCTGCCAGCCAGCGCGTCGGCCGCGATCCGGCGCAGGTGCGCCTGCTGCCTGTCAGCAAGACCATCGATGAAGCGCGCATCCGCCTGGCCTATCAGGCCGGTTGCCGCCTGCTGGGTGAAAACAAGGTGCAGGAAGCCCATCACAAGTGGGAAGCCATGCAGGATCTGGAAGACCTGCAGTGGTCGGTGATCGGCCACCTGCAGACCAACAAAGCCAAGCTGGTGGCACGCTTTGCCAGCGAATTCCAGGCCTTGGACAGCCTGCGTCTGGCCGAAACGCTGGACCGCCGCCTGCAGCATGAAGGCCGTTCGCTGGACGTATTTGTGCAGGTGAACAGCTCCGATGAGGACAGCAAGTTCGGCCTGCCGCCCCGTGAAGTGGGTGCTTTCCTTCAGGCACTGCCGCAGTTCACCGCCTTGCGGGTGCGCGGGCTGATGACGCTGGCGCTGTTCTCGGCCGAGGCCGAGCGCGTGCGTGCCTGTTTCGTGCGCATGCGCGAACTGCGCGATCAACTGCGTCAGGACGCCCCGGCCGGAGTCGGTTTGGATGAACTGTCGATGGGCATGTCCGGTGATTTTGAGATCGCCATCGAGGAAGGTGCCACCGTGGTGCGGGTCGGCCAGGCCATCTTTGGCGCCCGGGCCCTGCCTGACAGCCACTATTGGCCTTCGGCCGGCTGAAACCGCCAACTCAATACAACATTCAGGGGTCTGCAAGGACATTCCCTACCGGTCAAGGACGCTAGACTGCCACCCCACCCTTTCGCCCTTGGATGTTGTTGATGTTTTCTTGGATTCTGGCTTTGGTGCTCGCGCTGGCTCTATGGGGCTTGGCGGCAGCTTATCTGTGGCTGGTCAAACGCAAGAGAACTGAAAACCACCATGGGCTGGCCGCATTGGCTGGCTTACGCTGGCGCGAGTTCTCGCAGATCGTGCGCCAGGCCATGGCCGAGCAGCGCAACCTGCTGCCGCTGACCGACAGCGAAGACGCAGACCGCGGTACCAGCAGCGATTTCCTGCTGCAGCAGCATGAGCAGCGCTGGCTGGTGTCCTGCAAGCACGGCCGGGCCTACCGTTTCGGCGTGAACGCGGTGAATGAGCTTGCGTCTGCAATGGGCCTGACCGGCGCGGTGGGCGGGCTGCTGATCACCGAAGGCCACGTGGACCGCGATGGCCTCAACGAGGCGCAGAAGCACGCGATCGAGGTGTTTGACGAACGCAATCTGTGGCCGCTGCTCAAGCCCTATGTCTCCAACGACATGCGCCAGACCGTGACGGGCATTGCCCAGCGCGAAGCCGCGCGCCAAACCGGCATTGCCGGCCTGGCCGCACTGACCATCGGCCTGTTGGCCGGTATGGGCTACCTGACGATGCAGACCGAGGACGCCTCTTCAAATGGTGTAAGCGCCCCGCAGGCAACGGCTGTAGTCAGCACGGCTGTAGTCAGCACGGAAAAACAGAACAGTGCGGATGCCCCGCCCGTTCCTGCCGAGGCGGGCAAGGCGGCTGCAGCCACGCCGGTGGATGCAGGCACGCAGATAGCCGATCCCGACCCGGCCACTCTGCTGCGCTACCAGCAATCGGTTTCCAAGGCGCTGTCACGCATGCCGGGGGTGGTCAGCGGCATCTGGGTGACCCGCTCCACGTTATCGGTCGAACGCAGCGGCGACGATGCCGAAGTGTGGCCGTTGATCTGTCAGGAGCTGGAACGCTACCCCGCGCTGCGTACCGCACGTGTGCAGCTCAACCCACGCCCGGGCGTAGAAGAAGCTGTGCGTTGGCGGCAGTGCCGCACCTACTGAGTTGCTCTGCACGGTTCAGCTGAAAGCTGGCTCGTTGCGGCTTTTCTCAAGGCGCGTGGGAAAGCTGCCCTCATCCGCCCCTGCGGGGCACCTTCTCCCGTTAACGGGAGAAGGGATGGAAACGGCGGCTCGGGTCAGGCGAAAGCGGCGGCTCGGGCCTACTCCGTCAGCCTCAGCTTTCGCCTACCTACTGCGGCCTTCCTGCCCCGGCTCCATTACCGCTGCTTCACTGCTCCCGCTTCACTACTTCAGGCCTTACAGCCATCAACGTGACCCAGGAGCGAAGCGGGCGATGAGGTCGTAAGCGTCGCCGAGAAATTTCTGCCGCACCCAGGTGATCTGCTGGTCGCCGCGCCAGGTCTGGCGATCGATCACCAGGCACGCGGTGCCGGTAGGCACTTTCAATATCGCCGCCTCCTCCGCAGTCACGGCTACGGCGCTGATGCGGTGCTCGCCGCGTGTCCACGACACGTTCTGCAGCAACCAGCTGCCCGGTGCGTGGATGGAGAAATCCACGTTCAAGGTTTCCGGCACGGCTTCGGGGTTGATCAAACGGCGCTCCAGCGCCAACGGCTTACCGTCGGCCAGATGCAGGCAACGCATCGCCAGCAGCTTGCCCTCGCCCACCAACACCAACTCTTCCGGCGCGCCGTCGCGGGCCTTGCGCTGTGCGTGATCGAGCAACTGGTAGCTGTACTCGTGGCCGCGCTCGGTGACCGCCACTTTGATATCGGGAATCTCCAGCGCCACCTGTTCCAGGTGCGGTGGTTGCCGCGCCACAAACGAACCCGCCCGGCGCCTGCGCTCGATCATGCCGCTCTCGGCCAAGGTGGTCAGCACCTTGTTCACCGTCATGCGCGAGCAGTCGTACTGCGCCATCAGTTCATGCTCGAACGGGATGCGATGGCCCGGCGCCCATTCGCCACTGAGAATGCGGCTTTCAATTTCGCCGCGGATGCGTTGATTGAGGGTGGGAGCTTTCTTGCTCTTCACTCGGAGTTCCTGAAGGGGGCTGCGGTTTGACGCTTATGCGTCAGGCCAGTATCCGGCCCAATGCGGCGCGGTAACGCGTGGTGATCGCGTCGCGATGCACGTGGCGACCTGCGCGCACCCACGCACGGCCATTACGCCAGACGCTGCGGAGGGCGCCATTACGTGCGGCGAACAGCCAGCTGTCAAGCAAGGCGTCGCCTTGGCGGCCGTGAAGCGAAGGGTGCTCGGTGTCCAGTTCGAGCAGATCCGCAGGTGCCCCCACGGCCAGCCCGGCGGCAACGCCAAGCACCTGTGCCGCGCCGTCGCCGGCCTGCTGGTACAGCCAGCGGCCGCTGGAAAGCGCCCCGGGTGAGATCACATTACGACCGCGCAACGTCAGCCGCTGGCCGTATTCGAGCAGGCGCAGTTCCTCGGCCGCGTCGATCAATACGTTGGAATCGGAGCCCACACCAAAGCGGCCGCCGGCAGCAACAAACTCGCGCATCGGGAACACGCCATCGCCCAGGTTGGCCTCGGTGATCGGGCACAGCCCGACCACCGCGCCGCTGCCGGCCATCAAAGCCACTTCTTTCGGATTGACGTGGGTGGCGTGCACCAGACACCAGCGTGGATCAACGTCCACATTGGCATACAGCCATTCCACCGGGCGCTGCCCGCTCCACGCCAAGCAGGCGTCCACCTCGCGGGTCTGCTCGGCAATATGGATGTGGATCGGCCCCGGCGCCATGGCCGCAAGTGCCTGCAATTCCTCCGGCGTGCAGGCGCGCAGGCTGTGCGGTGCAAGCCCCAGCACCGCATCGTGCGTGCCGGCCAATGCGCGCTGGCAGCCTTCGAGCAATGCGGCAAAGCCGTCGATGTCATGCAGAAAGCGACGCTGTGCAGGCACAGGCGCGGCGCCGCCAAAATCAGAATGCGCGTAAAACACCGGCAGCAGGGTCAGGCCCAGCCCGGTTTCATCCGCTGCGGCGGCGACGCGGCCTGCCATTTCGGCGTGGTCGGCATAGCGGCTGCCATCGGCGGCGTGGTGCAGATAGTGGAATTCGCCAACGCGGGTGAAGCCGCTTTCCAGCATTTCCATGTAGGCCTGTGCGGCAATGGCCTGCAAATCGTCGGGGCTGATGCGGTCGAGGAAGCGGTACATCAGTTCGCGCCAGCTCCAGAAACTGTCGCCCGAGCGCCCGCCAACTTCGGTCAGGCCGGCCATGGCGCGCTGGAAGGCGTGGCTGTGTAGGTTGCCCAGCCCGGCTACAACAGTGCCCAGGGCCTGATCGCCGGCTTCCCGGACAACGCCGGCCATCACCTTGGTGATGCGCCCTGCCACGCTTTCAATGCGGACATCCTGCGCCCAGCCTTCAGGCAACAGCGCTTGGGCGGCATGGAAATGAACTGTTTTGCTGGCCTTGTCAGACATCACTGGACACTCTCCGTTTTCCGTCGTTATTGTATATACAAATTCACGGAGTGAGTGCACATGCGCTGCGACACACTTTGGCACAACGCCAACCTGATGACGCTGGATGACGACAACGGCGGCCTTGGTGTCGTGCGCGACGGCGTGATTGCCGCGCGCGGCGGCAAGATTGTCCACGCCGGCCCCGCGAGTGCTGCGCCCGCGTTCGAGGCTGAGCAGCGCATCGACTGTGAAGGCCGCTGGATCAGCCCCGGCCTGATCGACTGCCACACCCATCTGGTCTACGCAGGCAACCGCGCCGGCGAGTTCGAGCAGCGCCTGCAGGGCGTGAGCTATGCCGACATCGCCCGTGCCGGCGGTGGCATTGTCTCCACCGTGCGCGCCACCCGCGCCGCTGACGATGCCGCGTTGTTGAAGGCCACCCTGCCCCGGCTCGACGCGATGCTGGCCGAAGGCGTCACCACCATCGAGATCAAATCCGGTTACGGCTTGAGCCTGGTCGATGAACGCAAACAGCTGCGCGTGGCCCGGGAACTGGCCGCGTTACGCAAGGTGGAAGTGGTGCCGACCTTTCTAGGAGCGCACGCGGTACCGCCCGGCCATGAAGCACAGGCCTACATCAACGAAGTGTGCGCAGTGATGATCCCCGCCATTGCTGCCGAAGGGCTGGCCGAGGCGGTGGACATCTTCTGCGAGAACATCGCGTTTTCGCCCGCGCAGGCGCAGCAGGTGTTTGAAGCGGCCAAGGCGCATGGCTTGGCGGTCAAGATCCACGCCGAGCAGTTGTCCAACCAGCACGGCGCTGAACTGGCAGCCCGTTACGGCGCACTGTCGGCCGACCATATTGAACACCTGGACGACGCGGGCATCGCCGCCATGCGTGCTGCCGGCACCGTCGCGGTACTGCTGCCGGGCGCGTATTACTTCACCCGCGAAACCGTGCTGCCGCCGATCCAGCACCTGCGCGATGCCGGTGTACCGATAGCGTTGGCCACCGACAGCAACCCTGGCACCTCGCCGCTGACCAGCCCGCTGCTGACCATGAACATGGGCGCGACCCTGTTCCGCCTGACCGTGGACGAATGCATTGCCGGCTTCACCCGCGAAGCCGCGCGCGCCTTGGGCCGCAGCAATCGCCTCGGCCAGCTCGCTGCCGGCATGGACTGCGACCTGGCCATCTGGGACATCGAAGCACCGGCCGATCTGGTTTACCGCATCGGCTTCAATCCATTGCATGCCCGCATCTGGCGCGGGCAGCACGCCTGAAACATCGCACTACTGGAGCGCACATGAGCACCACCTTGACCCTTCTCCCCGGCCACGTTCCATTGTCGCAATGGCGGCAGATCTACCGTGGTGCCACCGTGCGCCTGGACGCCTCCGCGCAGGCCGCCGTGCTGCGCAGCGCACAGGTGGTGGAAGCCATCGTCGCCAAGGGCGAGCCGGTGTATGGCATCAACACCGGTTTCGGCAAGCTGGCCAGCGTGCGTATCGAACGCGAGGATCTGGAAACCCTGCAGCGCAACATCGTGCTGTCGCATGCCGCAGGCGTGGGTGAGCCGATGCCCGCCAACGTGGTGCGCTTGATGATGGCGTTGAAGCTCACCAGCCTTGCACAGGGCGCCTCGGGCATCCGCCCGCAGACGCTGGCGCTGCTGGAAGCCATGTTGCAGCAGGACGTGGTGCCGGTGGTGCCGTGCCAGGGTTCGGTGGGTGCGTCGGGCGATCTCGCCCCGCTGTCACACCTTGCCAGCGTCATGATTGGTGTCGGCGAAGCCTTCGTCGGCGGCGTGCGCATGCCGGCCGAACAGGCTTTGCAGCAGGCGGGCCTGGCACCGTTGGTGCTGGGCGCGAAGGAAGGCCTGGCGCTGCTCAACGGCACGCAGTACTCCACCGCCTATGCACTGGCCGGCTTGTTTGAAATCGAAACCGTGTTCCAGGCCGCACTGGTGACCGGCGCATTGTCGGTGGAAGCGGCCAAGGGCTCGGACACGCCGTTCGACCCGCGTATCCATGCCATTCGTGGTCAGCGTGGGCAGATCGCCACCGCTGCGGTGCTTGGCGAGCTGATGAAGGGCTCGGCCATCCGCGAATCGCATCGCAGCAACGACGTGCGCGTGCAGGACCCGTACTGCCTGCGCTGCCAGCCGCAGGTGATGGGCGCGGCGCTCGATGTGATGCGTCAGGCAGCGACCACGCTGGAGATCGAAGCCAATGGTGTTTCGGACAATCCGCTGGTGTTCACCGATACCGGCGAGGCGTTGAGCGGCGGCAACTTCCACGCCGAGCCGGTGGCCTTTGCGGCCGACATGCTGGCGATGGCGGTCTGCGAAATCGGCTCCATCAGCGAACGCCGCACTGCGATGCTGGTGGATCCCGCATTGAGCGGCCTGCCGGCGTTCCTGACGCCCAAGCCCGGCTTGAACTCGGGCTTCATGATTCCGCAGGTAACCGCAGCGGCGCTGGTGTCGGAGAACAAGCAGCGCGCCTACCCGGCCAGCGTGGATTCGATCCCGACCTCAGCCAACCAGGAAGACCACGTATCCATGGCCGCACACGGCGCACGCCGGCTGATGGCGATGGCAGAGAACGCGGCCAACGTGATTGGCATCGAGCTGTTGGCTGCAGGCCAAGGCTGTGACTTCCATGCGCCACTGCGTTCGAGCAACGCGCTGGAGCAGGTACGCGCCACGCTACGTGCGCAGGTGCCGACGCTGGAAGACGACCGTTATTTCCACCCGGACATGGTGGCTGCCACCGACCTGGTGCGCAGCGGTGCATTGGCAGCAGGCCTGGGAATGCAGTTGCCGGGTGTGGATGTGGTGGGCAATTAAGTCGCCAAGAGCGCCCTCACCTGCCCTTCGGGCATCCTCTCCCGCACGCGGGAGAGGGGATTTCGATCGACTGCGCGGGGATCCGTCAGTTCACGCAATACCCGCTGCAAACGCGAAATCCAATGGCGCGCAGCGCCGGATGAGGGCGTTCTTCAGCACCGCAAAACACGTTTCAACTCTCAGGAATCCGTCATGACCACCACACCTGACTGGCTGCAGATACATCAAGGCAATGCGCCGTTGATCATCAGCTTCCCGCATACCGGCACCGAGCTGCCTGACGAACTGGCTGGCCACTTTGTCTCGCCGTGGCTGGCGCGTCGCGATGCCGATTGGTGGGTGCATGAGCTGTACGCGTTCGCTGCCAAAGAACTGGGCGCCACCACGGTACGCACGGCGGTCTCGCGTTCGGTGATCGACGTCAACCGCGACCCGTCTGGCATTTCGTTGTATCCGGGCCAGAACACCACCGGCCTGTGCCCGACCACCACCTTCGATAATCAACCGCTGTACCGCGACGGCCACGCGCCCGATGAAGCTGAAATCCAGCGTCGCCGGCAGACCTGGTTCGACCCGTACCACGCCGCGCTGAGCAGCGAGATCACGCGCCTGCGCGAGCAGCACGACACCGTGGTGGTGTATGACGCACATTCCATCCGCTCACTCATTCCGCATCTGTTTGAGGGTGAGCTGCCGCAGTTCAACATCGGCAGCGCAGGCCCGAGCGGCGCGCCGGACACCTCCTGCGACAACGCGCTCACCGACGTGGTGGAAAACCTGTGCGCGCTCAGCGGCATGAGCCATGTGCGCAATGGCCGCTTCAAAGGTGGCTGGATCACCCGCCACTACAGCAACACCGCTGCCGGCGTGCACACCCTGCAGATGGAGCTGGGCTGCCGTGGCTACATGCACGAGCCGGCGCCTGCCGGTGTGGATGAACACAGCTGGCCCACGCCTTACGACCCCGAACACGCCGCACCCGTGCGCACAACGTTGCAGCAAGTGCTGAGCGCCTGTCTGGAATTTGCTACCCGGAGAACTGCATGACCACCCGTCACGACCCCAGCCGTAACCCGCGTGCACCGCGCGGCAACACGCTCAACTGCAAATCCTGGCAGACCGAAGCGCCGTTCCGCATGCTGCAGAACAACCTTGATGCCGAAGTGGCTGAAGACCCCACCTCGCTGGTCGTCTACGGCGGTATTGGCCGCGCCGCGCGTGATTGGGAAAGCTACGACAAGATTCTGGAAACGCTCAAGCGACTGGACGACAACCAGACCCTGCTGGTGCAGTCGGGCAAGCCGGTCGGCGTGTTCCCCACCCATCCGGACGCCCCGCGCGTGCTGATCGCCAACTCCAACCTGGTGCCGCATTGGGCCAACTGGGAGCACTTCAACGAGCTCGATAAGAAGGGCTTGATGATGTACGGGCAGATGACCGCCGGCAGCTGGATCTACATCGGCAGCCAGGGCATCGTCCAGGGCACTTACGAAACGTTCGTTGAAATGGGCCGCCAGCATTACGGCGGCAGCCTGACCGGCAAGTGGATCCTCACCGCAGGCTTGGGTGGCATGGGCGGCGCGCAACCGCTGGCCGCGTCGCTGGCCGGCGCCAGCAGCCTGACCATCGAATGCCGCCAGAGCAGCATCGATTTCCGCCTGCGCACGCGCTATGTGGACGAGCAGGCCAACGACATCGACGACGCGTTGGCACGCATCGCCAAATACACCGCTGCCGGCGAGGCCAAGTCCATCGCCCTGCTCGGCAACGCGGCGGAAATTCTGCCGGAGCTGGTGCGTCGCGGCGTGCGCCCGGACTGCGTCACCGACCAGACCAGCGCGCACGATCCAGTGCACGGCTACCTGCCGCTGGGCTGGACTGTCGAGCAATGGCTGGCCGAGCAACAGGCCAACCCGGAAAAAGTACGCGACGCCGCCAAAGCCGCCATGCGCGTGCATGTGGAAGCGATGCTGGCGTTCCACGCAGCTGGCATTCCAACCGTGGACTACGGCAACAACATCCGCCAGATGGCGTTTGATGAAGGCCTGAAGAACGCATTTGATTTCCCCGGTTTTGTCCCCGCCTATGTACGCCCGCTGTTCTGCCGTGGCATTGGCCCGTTCCGCTGGGTGGCGCTGAGTGGCGACCCGGAGGACATCTACAAGACCGACGCCAAGGTCAAGGAAATCATCGCCGACGACCCCAACCTGCACCGCTGGCTGGACATGGCCCGCGAGCGCATTGCGTTCCAGGGTCTGCCGGCGCGTATCTGCTGGGTGGGCTTGGGCCTGCGCCACAAGCTGGGCCTGGCGTTCAACGAAATGGTGCGCAATGGCGAGCTCAGCGCGCCGGTGGTGATTGGCCGCGACCATCTGGATTCCGGCAGCGTGGCTTCGCCCAACCGCGAAACCGAAGCGATGAAGGACGGCTCGGACGCGGTGTCGGACTGGCCGCTGCTCAACGCCATGTTGAACGTGGCCGGCGGCGCCACCTGGGTGAGCCTGCATCACGGCGGCGGCGTCGGCATGGGCTATTCGCAGCACTCCGGCGTGGTGATTGTCTGTGATGGCAGCGAGGCGGCGGACCAGCGCATCGCCCGCGTGCTGTGGAACGACCCGGGCACCGGCGTCATGCGCCATGCCGATGCCGGCTACGACATCGCCATTGAGTGCGCCAAGGAGAAGGGATTGGATCTGCCGGGCATTCTTGGTTGATCTGATTGCAGCGGGCTGCACGCAGCGGGCAGGTCTTTGACCTGCCCGTTTGTGTTTGTGTTTGCGCTTCCCCCCTCTCCCCAACCCCTCTCCCGCAAGGGGAGAGGGGCTTTAAAGCTGCAGTCGCACGAATTGCCTCAACTTGCGCTGCGCTTAGCCCCTCTCCCCTAGCGGGAGAGGGGTTGGGGAGAGGGGAAGCTTTTCCGCTCAGGAACACTTCTTGCACTACCGCAGATGACCTCCTCATCCGCGCCGTGCCATGTCCGAGAACGAACAGGCCGGGGAAAAAACCGAACTCCCCACCGAAAAACGCCTGCGTGATGCACGCGAGCAAGGCAACATCCCGCGCTCCAAAGAGCTTGCCACCGCTGCCGTGTTCACCGCCGCCGTGGTGGCGCTGGTAACGCTGTCCGGCCCGGTGGCCGACAACTCCCGCGAGTGGATGAAAGCCGCGCTCAGCCCCAGCCCTGCCCTGCTCGAAACCCCGCAGGCGCTGTTCGGCCATGCCGGCTGGTTGCTGCTGCGGCTGATGCTGGCGGTCAGCCCGATCATCGCGGTGTGCCTGGCCGCCGGCTTCATCGCACCGGTAATGATGGGCGGGCTGCGTTTTTCCAACAAAGCGCTGATGCCCGATCTCAAACGCATGAACCCGATGAGCGGGCTCAAGCGCCTGTACGGCAGCGAGGCGGTGGCCGAGCTGATCAAATCCATGCTGCGGGTGGCGTTCATTGGTGGCGCCGCCAGCCTGTGCATCTGGCAGGGCATGGACACCCTGCGCGCGCTGCTGCATCAACCCCTTGAACTGGCCATCGGCCACGGCCTATGGCTCACCCTGAAAGTGCTGCTCGCCACCGGCGGCGCTTTGGCGTTGCTGGCCGCCATCGACGCGCCGTACCAGAAGTGGAACTGGCTGCGGAAGCTTAAGATGACCCGCGAGGAGCTGAAGCGGGAGATGAAAGAAAGCGAAGGCAGCCCCGAGGTCAAAGGCCGCATCCGGCAGATGCAGATGCAGCTGTCACAACGCCGGATGATGGAAGCGGTGCCCAGCGCCGACGTGGTGGTGGTCAACCCCACCCACTACGCGGTCGCCCTGAAATACGAAAGCGGCCGTATGGGCGCCCCCACCGTGGTCGCGCTGGGCGTGGACGAACTGGCCCTGCGCATCCGCCAGGTAGCTGACGGCAACAAGGTGGCCATCGTCTCGGCGCCGCCTTTGGCACGCGCCTTGTATCGGGAAGGCCAACTTGGCAAGGAAATCCCCGTGAGACTGTATTCGGCCGTCGCCCAGATCCTGTCCTACGTCTACCAGTTGCGGCAGTGGCGCACCGGCCCGATGCCGCCGATGCCGTCGCTGGATGTGGATGAATTCGGCAATGGAGCCAAGCCATGAGTGCGCAGACCTCGGGGTTCACCGCGCGTCGCGTGCTGGACATGGTGCGCCAAGGACTTGGCGCACCGCTGATCGTGCTGGCCCTGCTGGCCATGGTGGTGGTGCCGCTGGCTGCACCGGTGCTGGATGCGCTGTTCACCCTCAACATCGCCATCTCGCTGATGGTGCTGCTGGCGGTGGTGTACGTGAAGCGGCCGCTGGATTTCTCCATCTTCCCCATCGTGCTGCTGATCACCACGATGCTGCGGCTGGCGCTGAACGTGGCCTCCACCCGCGTGATCCTGCTCAATGGCCAGAACGGCCACGACGCCGCCGGCAAGGTGATCGCGGCCTTTGGCGAGTTCGTCATCGGCGGCAACTACGCGGTGGGCATCGTGGTGTTCGCCATCCTGACCATCATCAACTTCGTGGTGATCACCAAGGGTGCCGGGCGCGTGTCGGAAGTGACCGCACGCTTCATCCTGGACTCCATGCCCGGCAAGCAGATGGCGATCGACGCCGACCTCAACGCCGGTTTGCTGACGCGTGAAGAGGCCAAGGCCCGGCGCGAAGAAGTGCGCGAGGAAGCAGACTTCTACGGTGCGATGGACGGCGCCAGCAAGTTCATCCGGGGCGATGCCATTGCCGGCATCCTCATTTTGTTCATCAACCTGATCGGCGGCCTGGCCGTCGGCGTGCTGCAACATGGCATGCCGTTTGGCGATGCCGCATCCACCTACACCCTGCTGTCCATCGGTGACGGCCTGGTGGCGCAGCTGCCGGCGCTGCTGGTGTCCAGCGCCGTGGCGATGCTGGTCACCCGCGCCTCGCGCTCGCAGGACATGGCCCAGGCCATGATGGGCCAGGTATTCGGCCAATACCGCGCGCTTGCCATTGCCGCCGGCATCATCGGCCTGGTCGGCCTGGTGCCGGGCATGCCCAACCTGGCCTTCCTCACGCTTGCCGCGATCCTGGCGTTTCTGGCCTGGAAATTGTGGAAGCGCGAACTCGCCGACGCTGCCAATCCGCAGGCCGCTGCGGCCAATGGTGCTGCCACCGAGGCTGGCATCCCCGGCTTGGCCGCGCCGGCCTCGCCCACTGCCGAGCTGAGCTGGGATGAACTTCGCCCGGTCGATCCGCTGGGCCTGGAGGTGGGTTATCGCCTGATTCCACTGGTCGACAAGACCCAGGGCGGCGAGTTGATGGCCCGCATCAAGGGCGTGCGTCGCAAGCTCACCCAAGACCTGGGTTTCCTGATTCCGCCGGTGCACATCCGCGACAACCTGGAACTGCCCGCCACCGCCTACCGCCTGCTGATTCACGGCGTGCCGGTCGCCACCGCCGACATCCATCCCGACCGCGAGCTTGCGCTGGACCCCGGCAGCGCCATGGGCAAGCTGGAAGGCATTGCCGGCAAGGACCCCGCCTTCGGCCTGGACGCCACCTGGATCCAAGCCCATCAGCGCGCCCATGCCGAATCGCTGGGCTACACCGTGGTTGATCCGGCCACCGTCGTCGCAACGCATCTGTCGCATCTCATCCGCGAGCACGCGCCGGAACTGCTGGGCCACGAGGAGGTGCAGCAGCTGCTGGCAACCCTGGCCAAGAGCGCACCCAAGCTGGCCGAGGAGCTGTCGCCCAAGGCCTTGCCGCTGTCCACCGTGTCCCGTGTGCTGCAGAACCTGCTGATCGAGCGCATCCCGGTGCGCCAGTTGCGCAAGATCGCCGAGGCCCTGCTGGAAACGGCTCCCGTCACCCAGGACCCGGCCGCACTCACCGCCGCCGTGCGCAACGCATTGGGCCGTTTCATCGTGCAGGAAATCGCCGGGATGTCGCCAGAGCTGCCGGTGTTCACCCTCAACCCACAACTGGAACGGGTCTTGCAGGAGTCAACACAAGGCAATGGTGCCGCACTGGAACCCGGTCTCGCCGAACGCCTCCATCAGAGTCTTGCCGATTGTGTCGGCAAGCAGGAGGCCCGAAACGAGCCCGCGGTGGTGCTGGTACCGGCGCCGGTCCGCGCCGCGCTGGCGCGCCTGGTCCGCCACAGCGTTCCCTCGCTGTCGGTCCTGGCCTACAGCGAGGTACCGGAAGACAAGCGGCTGAAGCTGGTCGGCACGATCAGCTGAGGCCACCCGGAAACCGTCACCGGCAACGGTGAAGGCGACGGAAAACAGACACCCGATCCGCATCCCGACACACCCGCACGAAGGAGCACGCAACGCCATGCAGGACACCGCCATCGCCAACGCAGCTGCTTCGGGCCAGCCCCAATCCCGGTACCAGAACATGAAGATCAAACGTTTCGTCGCCGCCGACATGCGCACCGCCATGAACCTGGTGCGCAAGGAACATGGGCCGGATGCGGTCATCCTTTCCAACCGCCGCATCGAGGAAGGTGTCGAAATCGTGGCGGCCGCCCATTACGACGAAACCGCCGTGCAGCAGGCGCTGGAAGCCAGCCGCCCGGCCGCGCCGGCACCGGCCAAGCCGCGCAGCGCCGCCGAGGCCATCATGGCCGCCGTCACCCGCCGCCGCACACCCGAGCCGGAGCCGGTTGCCGCCACCACCTCGGCCGTTGCCGCGCTGGCACGCTCGGCGGTGGGCGCCACCGGCCGTTCCATCGACAGCAGCATCGAGCTGGCGCCGGGCAGCCGCTTTGCCTCGTTGTTGAAGCAACCGTCTTCGGACGACATGCCGCTGCAGATGGTGCAGCAGCGTTACGCCACCTTGACTGCCAGCAGCGACGAAGCGCCGGTGGTGCCGGTTTTCCGTCCCGCCATCAACGCAGCCGCCAGCGTCATCCCGCCGCAGTTGCAGGAGATGACCATCGAGCGCCCGGTCGAGCGTGCGCGCTTTGTGATTGACCCGCCGCTGGCTGACCAAACACCCGCCGTCGAGCTGCCGCAGGCGCCCATTTTGGCCGCGCCGATGGTTGCGCAGAATGACGCGCCGGCACCGGACCTCGCTCCGGAAGCGACGCCCGAAGAAATTGTTACCCCGCCCGCCGTAGTGGAGGCACCCGCACCGGTCGTCGCCCTCGCAGCCGCCGTGGTTGCACCGGTCACTCTCAGCAATGCCAGCAATGAGCGTGAGCTCAGCCAGCTACGCCAGGAAGTGGTCGGCATGCGCCAGATGATCGAGCGCGAGATGAACCGCTTCACCGACGAGCGCCTGCGCGGCAGCGCGGTGCGTGCCAACGCGCTGGACCTGATGGACGAGTACGGCTTTGACCCCGGTCTGTCGCGTGACGTGGTGATGCAGATGCCGGCCGACACCGACCCGGTGCGCGCCCGTGGCCTGATGCTGGGCCTGATCTCGCGCAAGCTGCCAGTCGCACCCACCGACCCCATCGAAGCGGGCGGCGTGATTGCGCTGGTTGGCCCGACCGGCGCCGGCAAGACCACCACCATCGCCAAGCTGGCCTCACGCTTTGCCGCCACCCACGCCGCCCGCGACGTTGCCCTGGTCACCACCGACACCCAGCGCATCGGCGCCCGTGAGCAGCTGTACGGTTTTGGCCGCCAGCTCGGCATCGCCGTGCACGAGGCCAACAGCAGCACCAACCTCAACCAGCTGCTGGAACGCTTGGCCGACTACAAGCTGGTGCTGATCGACACCGCCGGCCTGGGCCAGCGCGACCGCGCACTCACCGCCCAGCTGCAGTGGCTGCGTGCCGCCGGCCAGATCCGCACCCTGCTGGTGCTGCCGGCCAATACCTCCTTCCAGGACATGGACGAAGTGGTGCGCCGCTTCAGTGCAGCCAACCCGCAGGGCCTGGTGTTGACCAAGCTGGACGAGACCGGCCGCTTCGGCTCGGCGCTTTCAGTGGCTGTAGATCACCGCCTGCCAATCACCTGGGTGACCGACGGCCAGGACGTACCGGAAGACCTGCATCGCGCTTCGGCAGCCAATCTTGTACTTCGCCTTGAAGATTTGCGGCGCGCGGCCGATATGCCCTGCAATCCGGAGTTGAACAATGCAGTCGCGTGAGTACGCCAAGCTGACCCACACCTTCCCGCTATCGGCCACCCGGCGCGACCCCGCCGGGCCGGTACGCACCATCGCCGTCACCGGCGGCAAGGGCGGCGTGGGTAAAACGAATGTCTCGGCCAACCTGGCCGTGGCACTGGCCGGCATGGGCAAACGCACGCTGTTGCTGGACGCCGACCTGGGCCTGGCCAACATTGACGTGGTGCTCGGCCTGCAGCCCAAACACACCCTGGCCGACCTGGTCGCCGGGCGTGCCACGCTGGAACAAGTAATCATCGAAGGCCCCAATGGCGTGCTGGTAGTGCCCGCCGCGTCGGGCCGCCGGCACATGGCCGAGCTGCAACCGGCCGAGCATGTCGGCCTGGTCAACGTGTTCTCCGAACTGGAACGCGACCTGGACGTGATGATCATCGACACCGCTGCCGGCATCACCGACAGCGTGTTGACGTTCTGCCAGGCCGCGCAGGACACCGTGGTGGTGGTCTGCGACGAGCCCGCCTCCATCACCGACGCCTATGCCCTGATCAAAGTGCTCTCGCGCGAGCGCGGCGTTGACCGCATTCAAGTGGTCGCCAACATGGTGCGCGACCCCAACGAAGGCCGCACCCTGTACGAAAAACTGGTGCGCGTCTGCGAGAAGTTCCTGATTGATGTGTCGCTCAATTATCTGGGCTGCGTGCCGCAGGACGACTGGCTGCGCCTGTCGGTACAGCGCCAGCAGCCGGTGGTGAAGTTGTACCCGTCCGCGCCGGCTGCATTGGCGATCCAGGAGATCGCCCGTCGCACCGCCCGCTGGCAGGCGCCCACCGCACCACGCGGTGGCGTTGAGTTCTTCCTGGAACGCATTCTCCAGCAGAAGGTGAGCGCATGAACGCCGCAGCCCAGTACCGGGAAGTACAGCGCAATGCCGCCACCGAATGCGTCACCCGCCACGCCGATCTGGTACGCCGCATCGCCCATCACCTTGCCGCACGCCTGCCGGCCAGCGTGGAAGTCGATGACCTGATCCAGGCCGGCATGATGGGCCTGATCGAAGCTTCGCGCAGCTACGACGCCGACCAGGGTGCCTCGTTCGAGACCTACGCTTCCATCCGCATCCGTGGCTCGATGATCGACGAGATCCGCCGTGGCGATTGGGTGCCGCGCTCGGTACACCGCCGCGCCCGCGATGCGGCCGCCACCATCCGTCGCCTGGAGCAGGCCAGCGGCCGCGCTGCCAGCGCCAGCGAAGTGGCCGAGGCCATGGAGATTCCGCTGCCGGACTACATGCGTCTGATCGAAGACGCATCGCGTGGCCAGGTATTGAGCCTGGAGTCACGCATTGAAGATCACGGCGAGCTGGACACCCCGACCACCGGTGGCCCTACCCCGCAACAGATGCTCGAACGCAGCCAGTTTGGCGCCGAGTTGGGCAAGGCCATCGCACAACTGCCCGAGCGCGAACAGCTGGTGCTGTCGCTGTACTACGAGCAGGAATTGAACCTGAAAGAAATCGGCGCGGTGCTCGGCGTAAGCGAGTCACGCGTCTGTCAGATCCACGGCCAGGCCACGCTGCGACTGCGCGGCCGGCTGAAGAGTTTCGAGTCCGCTGACGCCGGCCTTGAGGAACCATGAAGAGGAACATCCTTTGAACAAGAACATGCGCATCCTGATCGTTGACGACTTCTCGACCATGCGTCGCATCGTCAAGAACCTGCTCGGCGATCTGGGCTTCACCAACACTGCCGAAGCCGAGGACGGGCATGCCGCGCTGGCCCTGCTGCAGAGCCAACCGTTTGATTTCGTGGTCACCGACTGGAACATGCCGGTGATGACCGGCATCGAGCTGCTCAAGGCCATCCGGGCCGACGGCAAGCTCAAGACCTTGCCGGTGCTGATGGTCACCGCCGAAGCCAAGCGCGAGCAGATCATCGAAGCCGCCCAGTGCGGCGTGAACGGCTACATCATCAAGCCGTTCACCGCGCAGACGCTGGAAGAAAAGCTCGGCAAGATTTTTGAACGCCTGGCAGCGAGCGCCTGATGGATCCGCGCGCCGAAGCATTGAGCGACAAATCCGCCCTGGTGCAGCGCCTGCAGGATGCATTGGCCGCGCTGGAAAACGGTGACGAAGCCAGCTGGCGCCGTGAAATCGACGCATTGGCTGCGTTACGCACGCAGCCAATGATGGTCGGCTTGGGCCGTTTGGCCCGTGAGCTGGGCCAAGCCCTGGGCGAACTGCCCAGCGTGCCGTCCGAAGCCGGCGAACTGGACGATGCCTGCGCGCGTCTGGACCACGTGGTGCAGATGACCGAACAGGCCACCCACCGCACGCTGGACCTGGCCGAGGAATGTCGCGAGCTCACCGAGCGCCTGCGCGCCGGTGGCCTCAACCCCGATCAGGACGAGCTGCTCGACCGCATCCGCCACAACCTCACCGAAGTGGCGCTTACGCAGAGCTACCAGGACCTCACCGGGCAGATCATCCGCCGCGTGGTCGGCATCGTCCGCCGCGTGCACGAAGGTTTCGGCGCGCTTGGCCTGCCGCCGCCGGAAGAAGACGTCCGCAACGCCGGCCTGGCTGGGCCTGCACTCAAAGGGCTGGACCGTCATGCCGTTTCCCAGCACGACGCCGACGATCTGTTGTCGGATCTGGGGCTGTAACGCATGAGCGCCTTTGCCGACGACATCGCCGCTGATTTCATCCTCGAAGCGCAGGAGATCCTCGATCGGCTGGGCGAACAGCTGGTGGCGCTGGAACAGGCGCCGCAGGACGCCGACCAGCTCAACGCCGTGTTCCGTGGCTTCCACACGCTCAAAGGTGGCGCCGGCTTTCTGGCGATCACACCGATGGTGGAGCTGTGCCACGCCGCCGAAGAAACGCTCGGCATGGCACGCGCCGGCAAGGCGGAATTGCAGGCACATCACTTCGATGCCGCCCAACAGTCATTGGACTGGCTGCAGTCCATGCTGGATGCCGTTTCCAACGGCACCGATCCGGAACATGCGCCCGCAGCGCTGATTGCCCAGTTCGATGTCAGCGACGCACCGGTTGCGGTCGCTGCGCCGGTCAACACCAACAGCGACCTCATCAGCGAAGACGAGTTTGAGGCCCTGCTTGATCAGCTGCATGGCAGCACCGTTCCCGGCACCGCTGCGGTGCACGCAGGCAAAGCCGGCGACGAGCTGATCAGCGAAGACGAATTTGAAGCCCTGCTCGACCAATTGCACGGCGCGGCTGCGCCGGGCGCGATTGCAAGTGCGCCGGCGAACGCGTCGGTTGCCGCCGTCAAACCGGCTGCTGCGCGCCCTGCCCCGGCCGCGCCCAAGCCGGCAGCGGCCAAACCCGCCGAGCCCGAGCAGACCGTGCGCGTTGACACCAAGCGCCTGGACGCCATCGTCAACCTGATCGGCGAGCTGGTGCTGTCGCGCAACCGCCTCAAAACACTGCGCACACGACTGAAAGACGAAGAACTCGATCGCGCTGTGTCCACGCTGGATATCGCCACCGCGCGCCTGCAATCGGCGGTGATGCGCACCCGCATGCAGCCGGTGGGCAAGGTGTTTTCGCGCTTCCCCAAGGTTGCCCGCGATGTCGCGCGCTCACTGCAGAAAGAAGTTGACCTGGAGTTGATCGGTGCGGAAACCGAGCTGGACCGCAACCTGGTCGAAGCCTTGGCCGACCCGCTGGTACACCTAGTGCGCAACGCCATCGACCACGGCGTTGAAATGCCCGACCTGCGCGAAGCCCAAGGCAAACCGCGCATGGGCCGCGTGCGTCTTTCCGCACAGCAGGAAGGCGACTACGTCAGCATTGAGGTACAGGACGACGGTGCCGGCATCGACCCCGAGCGGCTGCGCGCCAAGGCCCGCGAAAAAGGCTTGATCGACCCGGAAGCGGCCGCGCGATTGACCAGCGAGGAATGTCTGCACCTGGTGTTTCTGCCCGGCTTCTCGACCAAGCAACAGGTCACCGACATCTCCGGCCGCGGCGTCGGCATGGACGTGGTGCAGTCGCGCATCCGCGAACTCAGCGGGCAGATCCAGATTCAATCGGAACTGGGCCGTGGCAGCCGTTTCCTGATCCGCGTGCCGCTGACGCTGGCCATCCTGCCCACCTTGTTGGTGCAGGCCGGTGAGGATGTCTATGCACTGCCCTTGGCACGCGTGATGGAAGTGCTGCATGCACCGGCCACCTCACTGGGTTGGTTCGACGGCCGCGCCGTGCTTGACCGCAAAACCCACACGCTGGCCTTGTTGGACCTGCGCCAATGGCTTGGTGTCACGCCGATGCCCACCACCCTGCTGACCATCGTGGTACTGCAGATGGGTGAAACCCGCTTTGGGCTGGTGGTGGACCAGGTACGTGGCCGCGAAGAAGTGGTCATCAAACCGCTGCCAAAGGCACTGCGCGGCCTGCACGGCTATGCCGGCGCAACCTTGATTGGTGATGGACGCATGGCCTTGATTCTGGATGTGGATGGCTTGCGTGGTGGCAATGGCTGATAAGCAATAACGGCCTCCCTTCTCCCGCTTGCGGGAGAGGGGTCAACTCCAGTTGGTCTACTGCCCTCGTCCCCCTCCCCGTACCACCGCCCCCATTCAAGACTGCCTCCCTCAGGCCGATATCCCACACCATGGACCGACTCAGCATCATTGGACTTTTCCTCGCCCTGCTCTCACTGGTGGGCGGCAGCATTCTCAAAGGTGCTGGCTTGTCCTCGCTGTGGTCGCCAGCGGCGTTCGTCATCGTGATCGTCGGCACGCTTGCCGCCATCCTGCTGCACACCTCGCCTGCCGTGTTCAAACACGCCTTCAAGATCGTGCGCTGGGTGATCAAGCCGCCGGCCAGCGACCGCCGTGCGTTGGTCCAGCAGATCGTGGACTGGAGCAACATCGCCCGCCGCCAGGGGCTGCTGGGCCTGGAGCCGCAGGTGGACATGCAGGACGATCCATTCATCCGCAAAGGCCTGCAGTTGGTGGTCGATGGCGTGGAGCCGGACACCATCCGCCACATGCTGGAAATAGAACTGGGCAGCCAGGAGCAACAGGATCTGGCCGCCACCAAGGTGTTTGAAGGCATGGGCATCTATGCGCCCACGCTGGGCATCATCGGCGCCGTGCTGGGCCTGATCGCAGTGATGAAAAACCTGGCCGACCCGAGCAAGCTCGGCCACGGCATCGCGGCAGCGTTCACTGCCACCATCTATGGCATTGCCTCGGCCAACCTGCTGTTCCTGCCGGTGGCCGCAAAACTCAAGGGCGTCATCGCACACAGCACCCGTGAGCGCGAGATGGTCATCGAAGGCCTCATCGCCATTGCGCAGGGCGAGAACCCGCGCAACATTGAAAACAGCCTTGCCGGGTTCGTGAACTGAGCCATGGCCCGTCGCAAGCGCCACGAAGAGCACGGCAATCACGAAGCATGGGCAATCCCCTATGCGGATCTGATGACCCTGCTGCTCGCCTTCTTCGTGGTGATGTACGCCATCTCCTCGCTCAACGAGGGCAAGTACCGGGTGATGGCCGATTCCCTTTCCACCGCCTTTGGTGGTGCGCCGCGCACCATCACCCAGGTGCAGGTGGGCAACGTGCAGCTGCAGGGCGGCGGCCATGACACCCCGTCGGTGATCCGCGCGCCCAGCATGACCGGCGGCGCCATGCCCGATCCCACCCAGCTGCCGTCAATGGCATCGCAGATGCGCATGCCGGTGTCGATGCACAACCAGGAACAACTCAAGCGCGCCGAGCGCCAGTTGAACCAGATTGCCGACCGCCTCAGCTCGACGCTGGCGCCGCTGATCAAACAGGGCGTCATCACCGTGCGACGCACCGAGCTGTGGCTGGAGGTGGAAATCAACAGCGACATTCTTTTCAGCACCGGCTCGGCCGCGCTCGACAGCGGCGCCCGCGACACCCTCGGCAAGCTGGCCGATGTGCTGCTCGACGCGCCCAACGGCGTGCGCGTGGAAGGCCACACCGACAACCTGCCCATCGCCACCGCGCAGTTTCCCTCCAATTGGGAACTGTCGGCAGGCCGCGCGGCCAGCGTGGTGCACCTGTTCGCCGACCACGGCCTGCAACCGGCGCGGCTGGCGATGGTCGGCTATGGCCAGTTCCGCCCGCGCGAAAGCAACGACCAGCCGGAAGGCCGTAATCGCAACCGACGGGTGATGGTCATCATTCTGGCCGACTCCGCCGCAGCGGCCGACTTACCCGGCGCTGGCAACACCACCGCCAGCACTACCCGCACCGACACCGCGACACCCGCAGGCAGCGCACCCGCCGCCAGCGCCGTGGCACCTGCGGTCATCGAAGGAGTTCATTGATGCGCATCTGGGCCATTGCCAACCAGAAAGGTGGCGTCGGCAAGACCACCACCACGCTGTCACTTGGGCGCGGCCTCGCGGCGCGCGGTCATAAGGTGCTGCTGATCGACCTGGACCCGCATTCCTCGCTCACCCGCGCCTTCGGCGTGCCACTGGAGCCGGTGCCCTTGGGCGTGCAGGAACTGTTTGCCACGCCGCCGCATGAGATCGTCGCGTTGGCGCATGCCAGCAACATCCCCGGCCTGGATTACCTGTGCGCGCAGGCCTCTCTGGCAACACTGGAGCGGCGCAGCGCCAACCAGCCCGGCCTCGGCCTGGCCTTGCAGCAGGCGTTCACCCGCCATGGCGAACGCCACGATTACATCCTGCTGGACTGCGCGCCCACACTCGGCCTGCTGATGATCAACGCGCTGGCTGCGGCCGATCGCTTGATCATCCCCACTCAAGCCGAACCTCTCGCGTTGCACGGTCTCGACGGCATGATCCGCACCGGCGAAATGGTGGAACGCTCGCGCAAGCGTGCATTACCGATTTCGGTATTGCCCACCCTGTTCGACCGGCGCACCCGCACCGGCAACGAAACCCTCAAGCAGATGCAGGACAAGCACGGCGCCCGCGTGTGGGAAGACGCCATCCCGGTGGACACCCGCATCAGCCACGCCGCCGGCCTCACCCAACCCATGCAGGGCGACGACTATCCCGGTCGTGGCCACGCGGCCTATCGGCGCGCGCTGGAGTGGATTCTCAGCGAGGACGGCCGGCTGCAGGCGCAGGAGGCCGCATGAGCACCGTCGGCGCACTGGACGACTACCTCCACGAATTGCTGGGCGAAGCCATTCCGGCGGCGAATGAAATTGCAGCCACGCCTGCACCGCCTGCATCAGCACCGGCGGCGCGCGCCATCGCCGGCAATCCTGGCGACAGTGCCGAACTGGAGGCCGCCTTCGAGGAAGCCTTGGCAGCAATGCAGGCACCGCCTGCGCCCACGGCCGAACCGAGCTGGGAGGATGTGCCTGCTGAAACCCCGCAGGCTGCGGTCAACAGCAATGCCGACAACAGCGCCGAGCCGACCTGGGACGACCTGCCGGACGAAGTCATTTACGAGACCGACCCCGTCGAAAGCGCCAAACTGGCGCACGCCGACAGCCCCGGCCTTCAGAGCGCCTTTGATGCCGCTGCAGGAGTCACGTCGAGCGCCGCTGCACCGGTTCCAACGGCCGCGCCAGCCGCCACCACCCGCTCACCAGCACCTGCCAGTCGGCCCAGCAGCTGGCAGGAACTGCAGGCGCAGGCGCAACGCCCCGCAAACGCGCCGCAGAACCGCCGCGCCACCGAGCGGGCCTCGCGCTGGTTGCGCCTGCGTTGCGGGCAGCAGACCTATGCATTGGAACTGCTGAAAGTGCAGGAAGTCGTTCTGCCGGTACCGCTGCTGGCGCTGCGCGGCACCTCCGCTTCCATGCTCGGCATCATGAACCTGCGCGGTCAGGTGGTACCGGTGATGGACCTGTGCCTGCACCTGGGCATGCCGACCTCAGCCGAAGATGCGCAGACCCGCATCGTGGTGCTGGAAGAAAATGGCGAAGTACTGGGCCTGCGCGTATCGGCTGTCGAAGATGTCGCCAGCCTCACCGACTCGCAGATCGAGCCACCCGACACCGCGCGCATCTGCCAGATATCCAACGAACTGTTCCGAGGCATCGCCCGCTTGGGCAGCCAGCCGATGATTCTGCTGGATGCCACGCGACTGCTGCAGTAACCCGTTCGGCTCCACGCATGCCTGAGCAACGCACAGCGGAACCAGCAAGCGGCCAGCGCATACCGCTGGCTTGCCGTGTGCAGTCGTTTTCTGGTCTTTTGCTGGCACGCGCAGCCGTCCAAAGCGTGCGCCCGTTCGCATTCTCCTCCGCATTCGCGCCCACCCCTAAAGATCTACGGACCAGCGCCGCTAAATCTCCCAGTAACGTTTGTCCGGAGCGACGATGAGCACTGTGGCGCTGTTGCAGGATCTCGGTATCGAGACCACCAGCGAGTTGAAACAGCAATTGGCCCCGCACCTTGGCCAAAGCGGCGAGCTGCGTGTGGACGCCAGCCAGGTGGCGCGGGTACACACCGCGTCCATACAGGTGCTGTGCGCCTTTGCGCTGGCCCGGCGACAGGCCGGCCACGCCACCGTCTTCGACAACGCGACCGGAACCTTCCATGACGCCGCGCGCTTGCTCGGCGTCCTCCAGACCCTGGGTCTGGAAGCAACCCCTGAATCAATGAAATCTGTGGAGAACGCGGCATGAGCGCACGAATCCTGGTGGTGGACGACTCGGCGTCAATGCGCCAGATGGTCTCTTTCGCCCTTACCTCTGCCGGCTTTTCGGTTGAAGAGGCCGAAGACGGCGCCGTTGCCTTGGGCCGCGCCAAGGGCCAGCGCTTCAATGCGGTGGTCACCGACGTCAACATGCCGAACATGGACGGCATCTCGCTGATCCGCGAGCTGCGCCAACTGCCCGACTACAAGTTCACCCCGATGCTGATGCTCACCACCGAGTCGGCCGCTGACAAGAAATCCGAAGGCAAGGCCGCCGGTGCGACCGGCTGGCTGGTCAAGCCGTTCAACCCCGAACAGCTTGTCGCCACCGTCCAGAAAGTCCTGGGCTGATCAGCCTCACCTGCCTTACCAACGGATACCGCGCCGATGAGCATGGACCTGCAACGCTTCCACGCCACCTTCTTTGAAGAAAGCCGCGAAGGGCTGGATGCGATGGAAGCCGGGCTGCTCGCCCTGGAAGACGGCGCGCAGGACCCGGAGATCATCAACTCCGTGTTCCGCGCCGCACACTCCATCAAGGGCGGTGCCGGCACCTTTGGCTTTGACGCCATCGCAAGCCTCACCCATGTACTCGAAACGCTGCTGGACGAACTGCGCTCCGGCAAACGCGCGCTGGCCAGCAACGCCGTCGATGCCATGTTGGCCTCGGTCGACGTGCTTCGCGCGTTGCTGCGCGAAGCCGAGCACGGCCAAGCCGCAGACCCGGCAGCGGTGAAAGCTGTTACCGACCGGCTGCAGGCCGTCTTGACCGGGGCAGCACCGGCGCCGGCAAGCACGGCTGCCGTCGCCAAACAGGACGACACCCCGGACGCATGGCAGATTGGCTTTGTACCGGCTCCGTCGCTGTTCATGAGCGGCAACGACCCGCTGCGCATCATCCGCGAGCTGGAAACGCTGGGCTCGCTGCATGTCGCCCCGCGCATGGAACGCCTGCCCGGCTTCGAACAGCTGGATCCCTTGGAAGCCTATCTCGCTTGGGATCTTGGCCTGGTCGGCAAGGTGCCGCGCAGCCGCATTGAAGATACGTTTGCCTGGGTCGTGGACGACTGCGAGCTGGATATCCGACCGGCCGCACCGCCGAGCCTGGCAATTGAAGCACCGCAGGCCGAACCCGTCGCCGTACCGGTCAACATTGCCGACGCCGCCAAGCCAGCAGCCAACACCGCGCACGCGCATGAAGCCGAATCGTCCATCCGTGTCAGCGTCGACAAGGTTGACGCGCTGATCAATCTGGTCGGCGAACTGGTCATCACCCAGGCCATGCTCAAGCAGGTCTCCGGTGGCCTGGATCCGGCCCATGCCGAACAGCTGCTCGCTGGCCTTGATCTGCTGGAGCGCAACACCCGCGATCTGCAGGAAGCGGTTATCGGCGTGCGCATGTTGCCGGTGGATGCGGTGTTCCGCCGCTTCCCGCGCCTGGTCCGTGATCTCTCCAGCCGCTTGGGCAAGCAGGTACGCCTGCGCACCATCGGCGAAGGCACCGAACTGGACAAGGGCCTGATCGAAAAGATCGCCGACCCGCTCGTGCATCTGGTCCGCAACTCCATCGACCACGGCCTGGAAATGCCGGACGTGCGTCGCGAGGCCGGCAAGGAAGAAACCGGCACCATCACCTTGGCAGCGTCGCATCAGGGCGGCCACATCGTCATCGAAGTCAGCGACGACGGCTATGGCTTGAATCGCGACAAAATCCTGACCAAAGCCTTGGAGCGCGGCCTCAACGTACCGGACAACCCCACCGATTCGCAGGTGTGGGACCTGATCTTCCAACCCGGCTTCTCCACCGCCGATGCAGTCACCGATCTGTCGGGCCGTGGCGTTGGCATGGATGTGGTCCGTCGCAACATTCAGGCGCTTGGCGGTGAGGTTCAGCTGGAAAGCCGCACCGGCGCCGGCACCCGGGTGCTGATCCGCTTGCCGCTGACGCTGGCCATCCTCGACGGCATGACCGTCTCCGTCGCCGGCGAAACCCTGATCCTGCCATTGGCGTATGTGTTGGAAGCACTGCAACCGCAGGCCGAGGACATCCGCACCATGGGCGGCGAAGGCCGCGTGTTGCGGGTGCGTGGTGAATACCTGCCCATCCTCGCGTTGGGCCAGCACTACGGCTACCGCAACAATAGCCATGCCGATCCGCTGGTGGTCGTCGTCGAAAGTGACGGCCAGAAGATCGCGCTGGAAGTGGACGAACTGCTCGGCCAGCAGCAGGTGGTGGTCAAGAACATCGAGAACAACTACCGCCGTATCGGGGGTGTCTCGGGTGCGACCATCCTTGGCGATGGCCGCGTGGCGCTGATCGTCGATATCGGCGGGCTGGTCCGCTCGCTGCGGGTGCCGCAGGCGGCTTGATTCCATCCCTCGGGGGCCGCAGAGAAGGCACGGACTGCGTCTGCCTGATACGCCATTCCCTTCATGGGGAATGGAGGCCGCATACACACTGATAGATCCCAACTGATAACGCCCACCTGCGCGAAGACATCCACGCAGTGAAGCTTGCGCACGCGCGTGCTGTCGGGATTGGCTTGGGCCCGCATCCCTCAGCGTCAGGCAACAACGCGCCGCCTCATCAGTCGCATTGCGCGCAAGACAACACAGTCAACGGTATGCGGGGCAATCACCGGCCACATCCGACGGGTACCGCGTAGATCGCTCCAGCCAACCGCGATAGATGGGTTCTGCAATGCCTCTAGAACCCTGAGTGGGGTAAGTGCAATGCCGCACATTCCCTCTGATTTTTTTTCCGTCTTTGCCCTACGCAATCGCCTGGCTTAACGCCGTTCAGCGACACGTTTTTCGGCCGCTCAAGAAGCAACCTGCATCGCCGATACCACAGCACACCGCGGTTCCTGCATTACCTGGGCGCCCCCGCCGCCTGTCCGGTCAACAAGAAATTTCTCAGGTGCGTGGACCTGTGCTTAGCGCGAAATGCCAATGGAGGCGTCTGCAATGAAGTGGTTCCAGAACCTGTCGATCACGCGGAAGCTGCTGTTGGCTTTCTGCACTACCAGCCTGTTCACGCTGCTGCTGGGCCTTTTCTCGGTATGGCGCATGGATCTGTCCGAGCAACAGATTCAACAGGCCACGCACAACTGGATGCCCTCGGTGCAGCATCTGGGCGAAATGCGCGCGCAGCTGGGCGAGTTCCGCACCTTCGAGCAGGCGCAGCTGTCCTATCAGGGCAACCCGCAACAGCTGGCTGACTACGAAAAGCGCATGGCCGACACCCGCGCCCTGATCGAGGCCGAAGAGAAAGCCTATGACGCCATCGACACCGAATCCTCGGCCGAAGAGAAAGCGCTTTACGACAAGGTGAAGCAGGCGCGCGCCGGCTACTTCGATGCGCATGAGCGCATTTCGGCAGCCATCGCCATGGATGACTTCGCTACGGCAACCGAGATTTCGAGCAACGACTCGCGCATGCTGCGACGCGACCTGTTCGACAACCTGAAACAGCTCTCCCAATACAACCAGACCCAACTGAGCAAGCAGACGGCTGCGTCGCAGCAGGCTCACCAGCGCTCGCTGTACGCGGTATTTGCCATGCTCGCCCTGGCACTCGCCATGGCTGCCCTGCTGGGCTGGGCCATCACCCGCGCGATCATGCTGCCGTTGGGCGAAGCCGTGCGCGTCGCCGACGATGTCTCTGCCGGCAAGCTTGACCGCCGCATTGATGCCTCGCGCCGTGATGAAGTGGGCATGCTGCTCAGCGCCATGCAGCGCATGCAGACCCAGCTGCAGTCGGTGATTTCCGCACAGGGCGAGATGGCCCGTCAGCATGATGCGGGCAGCCTCAGCTACCGCATGGACGAGACCGCGTTCCCCGGTGATTACGGCCAGATGGTGCGCGCCACCAACGGCCTGGTCGCAGCCAATGTCAGCACCATCAAAGACACGCTGGACATCCTCAAGCGCTACTCCATTGGCGACATGAGTGCGGACATTGAGCGCCTGCCCGGCGAAAAAGCCGCCATCACCGAAACCGTGGACAGCATCAAGGCCAATCTGTCGGCCATCAATACCGACATCAAGCGATTGGCCACCGCCGCTGCCGCAGGCGATTTCACCCAGCGCGGCGATCTGGAGCGCTACGAATACGACTTCCGCGACATGGTGGATGGCCTGAATCACCTGATGGAAACGGCAGATGGCAATCTGGCCAAGGTTTCGCAGGTGCTGCAGGCGTTGGCACAGGGTGACCTCACCGTGCGCATGGAAGGTCAGTTCAATGGCGTGTTCGCGCTGATGCGCGACGACGCCAACGCCACGGTGGATCAGCTGGCCGGCATCGTCGGGCGTATCCAGAACGCCGCCTCCAGCATCAACCTGGCCGCCACTGAAATTGCCACCGGCAACAACGACCTGTCGCGCCGTACCGAACAGCAGGCCGCCAACCTGGAAGAAACCGCCGCGTCAATGGAGGAACTGACCTCCACCGTGCGCCAGAACGCCGAACACGCACGTCAGGCCAACCAGCTGGCCATCGGCGCGCATGGCGTCGCCAGTCAGGGCGGCAACGTGGTGCAGCAGGTGGTGACCACCATGAGCGGCATCGAGGCGTCTTCCAAGAAAATTGCCGAGATCATCTCGGTGATCGACGGCATCGCCTTCCAGACCAACATCCTGGCGCTGAACGCGGCCGTGGAAGCGGCCCGCGCTGGTGAGCAGGGCCGGGGCTTTGCCGTGGTGGCCTCGGAGGTGCGCACGCTTGCACAGCGTTCGGCCGGTGCGGCCAAGGAGATCAAGGGCCTGATCGAAGACTCGGTCGGCAAGGTCGGTGAAGGCTCGGCGCTGGTACAACAGGCCGGCACCACCATGGGCGAGATCGTCGCTTCGGTGCAGCGTGTCACCGACATCATGGCCGAGATTTCCGCAGCCTCGCAGGAGCAGTCGGCCGGCATCGAACAGGTCAACCAGACCGTGGTGCAGATGGACGAAACCACGCAGCAGAATGCCGCGCTGGTGGAAGAAGCCACCGCTGCGGCGCGGGCCATGGAGGAGCAGGCACTGCTGCTGAACGAGGCCGTTGCCGCGTTCCGCGTCGCGTCCGCGCCGTGTCCGGCGGCTGTCAGCCCTGTTTCCGCAATCAAAGCCGCGCCAGTGGTAGCCGCCACCGGCTATCGGCCGGCACGTGCGGCCAGTGCGCCGCGCAAGATGGAGCCGATGGTCGCCAACGGTGAGGACTGGCAGGAGTTCTGATCCACGCAACTGTCCTGTACGTCAACGGCCCCGTCAGAGACTGTCGGGGCCGTTTTTGTTCACGCAAGGCCAGCAAGCCCCACTAGATGGAACTGCCGCATTGGCTTGCTTATGCGTGAGCAAGCGGGTGCCGCACCTGCCCTTCGCCGCGCACCACAAAGCGCTCCACCGTCAGTGCTTCCAAGCCCATCGGCCCGTAGGAATGCAGGCGCGTGGTGGAAATGCCAATCTCCGCACCCAGCCCAAGCTCACCACCATCAGAGAAGCGCGAAGAGGCATTGACCATCACCACCGCCGAGCGCAGCGCATGCACAAATGCCTCGCCGTGCGCGGGATTGCCGGTGGCAATCACTTCGGTGTGGTCGGAGGTGAACTGCTGGATATGGGCGATGGCGGCGGCCATGTCTGGCACCACACGGATGGACAGGATCAGATCGAGGTACTCCGCCGCGTAGTCGTCCTCGTTGGCCAACGCGGTATCTGGCAACAGCAGCAACGTTGCCGCATCCCCCCGCAGCTCCACCCCGCGTTCACGCAATGCAGCCGCAGCAAGCGGCAGAAATTGCGGCGCGACGGCTTCATGCACCAACAACGTCTCCAACGAATTGCAGGCCGATGGGCGCGACACCTTGCCGTCCACCAGCAGATTCACCGCCAGCTCGAGGTCGGCGCTGTCATCCACAAACAGGTGGCACACGCCTTTGTAGTGTTTGATCACCGGCACACGTGCATGCTCGGCCACAAAGCGGATCAGGCCTTCACCCCCGCGCGGAATGGCCAGGTCGATGATGTCACTGAGCTGCAGCAGCTCCAGCATGGTCTCGCGGCGCAGATCCTCCACCAAGGTCAACGCCGCTTCGGGCAAGCCGGCTTCGCGCAGGGCACGTTTGAGGCTGGCCGCGATGGCGGTATTGGAATGGATGGCTTCGGAGCCACCACGCAGAATCACACCATTGCCGGCCTTGATGCACAGCGCTGCGGCATCGGCCGTCACGTTCGGCCGCGCCTCGTAGATCATCGCGATGACGCCCAACGGCACGCGCACTTTCTGCACACGGATGCCATTGGGGCGCACGTAATCACGGGTGACCTCGCCTACCGGGTCGGGCAACGCCGCCACGTCGCGTAGTGCATTGGCCACAGCGGCAAGCCGCTCCGGGTTCAACGCAAGGCGATCCAGCATTGCCGTGCCCACGCCTTTGTCCCGCGCCGCCTGCAGGTCACGCGCATTGGCGATGAGAATCGCCTCGGCATCAGCGTCCAATGCGCCGGCCATCGCCAGCAACAGATCGCCGCGTGCCTGCGTCGAGAGCAGGCCCAGCGTCTGTGCGGCCTGCCGGCATTGCAATGCCAGGTTACGGATATCACTCATGGCAGCACCTTCGGTAAGCCTCAAAAAAACACATCACAACACCACCATGTCATCGCGATGGATGACGTTGTCGCCGTAGTTGTACCCAAGAATGGTCTCGATCTCGCGCGTGTGCTGTTGGCTGATGCGGCGGATGTCCACCGCCGAATACTGGCTGACACCGCGCGCGATGCGCTGCTGGCCGTCCGCCTCAAACAGCCGCACTTCCACCATGTCGCCGCGCCGGAACTCGCCCTCGGCACTCACCACGCCACCGGGCAACAACGATGCGCCCTTGTCACGCAACGCACGCGCAGCGCCGGCATCAACCAGAATCGCGCCCGGCTCCAGCGGCGCGTGCCGTAGCCAATACTTGCGGGCGGCAATGCGTGACTGCCCGGCATGCAGGCGCGTACCGCGCAGCCGGCCCTGTGCCAGGTCACGCACCACGTCGCCATCGCGGCCATTGAACAGAAACGTATCAATGCCCGCCGCGCCAGCTTTGGCCGCGGCCTGCAGCTTGGTGTGCATGCCGCCGGTGCCAACCGCACTGCCGCTGCCGCCGGCCATCGCCATCACCTCAGGCGTGAGTGCGGCCACATCATTGATCGGCTGGGCCAGTGGGTTGCTGCGCGGGTCAGCGGTGTACAGGCCGTCGATATCGGTGGCGATGAACAAGGCATCGGCATCCACCAATGCCGCGACGATGGCGGCGAGGTTGTCGTTGTCGCCGAGCTTGAGTTCATCCACCGATACGGTGTCGTTCTCATTGACGACCGGCAGCGCGCCCAAGCCCAACAGTTCGTTGAGCGTGGCCCGCGCATTGAGATAACGGCGGCGGTTGCGCAGGTCGTCATGGGTGAGCAGCACCTGCGCTACGGGCCGCTCGAAGAAACGCTGCCACAGCGTGATCAACTGCGCCTGCCCCAACGCTGCCAATGCCTGTCGCGCTGCCATCGCCGCCCCGGCTTCGGCCGCCTTGGGCACGATGGCGCGCCCCGCCGCCACCGCGCCTGACGACACAATCACCACCTGCCGGCCAGCCAACACATTGGCCGACACAAACTGCGCCAGCCCCAGCGCGAAGCGTGGCGTCAAGCCACCGCCATCGGCGGCCAACAGGCTGCTGCCGACTTTCAGCACCGCGCGCCGCCACGGCGGCAGTACTTGCTCGGCGAAGGGAGGTTTCGTGGAAGTGCTCATGACGTCAACGGGTATTCCATTCATGGACGGTGATATCGGAGCTGTCGTGGATGACCAGCGGGTCACGCGCAACGATGGCCCGGGCCTCGTCCAGGCTCTCAATGTTCTTCAGCACGTAGGCACCGCCGCTGCCGTCGCTGAAACCACCGGTCAGGTGCAACTGGCCGGCGGCACTGAGCACGTCGAGGAAGGCTTTGTGCGGGGCAACCACGGCGCTGTCGAACGACGGTTTGCGCATGGCCATCACCAGATACATTTTCATTGCGATCTCCTTGGCCGCCTATGACAGCACGCCAGGCAGGCTTTCGTCCCGTTTGCTTTCGCTTGGAACTTGCTGAGCGCGGCGTGCTGGCCACCATCCCATCGCCACCGCCTCGCGCAGTCCAGCCCCGGCAGCGGCGCATGTGCCGAGGCCGCAAACGAAAGAGGCACCGCCTTGGCGGTGCCTCTCTCTTATTCAGTGGACTGCTTAATGGACCGCTTACTGGCCCTTGCGGGCAATCCAGCCGTCCACCTTTTCTTCCAGCACATCCAGCGGCACCGAGCCGTCCTTCAGCACTTCGGCGTGGAACTCACGGATGTCGAACTTGTCGCCCAGCTTCTCCTGCGCGCGCTTGCGCAGCTCCTGGATCTTCAGTTCACCGGTCTTGTAGGCCAGTGCCTGGCCGGGCCACGCGATGTAACGCTCGGCTTCGGCGATGGCATCGGGCTCACTCACCGAGGAGTTGGCGAACATGTAGTCCAGCACCTGCTGGCGGGTCCAGCTCTTGGAATGCAGGCCGGTGTCCACCACCAGACGCACCGCACGCCACAGCTCGCCCTGCAGGCGGCCGAAGTAGCTGTAAGGGTCGGTGTACACGCCCAGATCCTTACCCAGGCTCTCGGCATACAGGCCCCAGCCTTCAATGAAGGCCGTCTCGCCACCGAAGCGGCGGAACGCCGGCACGCCCTGCAGCTCCTGCTGCAATGCCAGCTGGAAGTGATGGCCGGGGATGGCTTCGTGCAGGAACAGGTCTTCGGCATCCCACGTCTTGCGGGTCGGCAGGTCGTAGGTGTTCACGTAGAAGATGCCCGGACGGGTACCGTCCTCGCTCGGCTGCATGTATTCACCGCCTGCGGCCGACTTGGCGCGGAACGCCTCGATCGGTCGGATCTCAAAGGCAGCCTTCGGCGTCAGCGAGAACAGCTTCGGCACGCTGGCATTGACCTTGGCTTCCAGCCCACGGTAATGCTCCAGCAGCTCCGGCTCGGATTTGAACTCGAACTGCTTGTCGCTCTGCATGAACTTGAAGAAGTCCTGCAGCGAGCCCTTGAAGCCCACCTGCTCCATCACCGTGTGGATCTCGGCATGGATGCGCTCCACTTCTTTCAGGCCGATCTCGTGGATCTGCTCCGGCGTCTGCGCAGTGGTGGTGCTCTCTTTGGCGTTGAAGGCATACCAGGCCTTGCCGTCCGGCAACGAATCCAGGCCCACGGTGTCGCGCGTGGCCGGCAGGTATTCGTTGGCGATGAAGTCACGCTGCTTCTTGATGGCCGGCAGCAGCTGCTCGGAAATCAAGGTGCGATAGGCAGCCGTCAGGCGGTCCTTGTCGGCTTGGGAGAAGTCGGCCGGCAGGGCCTTGATCGGGCCCCAGAACTGGCTGTCCTCGGCCTTGGCTGCAAGAATTTCATCAAACTGCGGCACCACCTTTTCCATCAGCACGCGCGGCTGCACCACGCCAGCCTTCATGCCTTCGCGCATGTTGCTGATTTCGGTATCCAGCAGCACCGGAAGGCGTGCCGCACGGGCCAGCCAGTTGTCGTAGTCCTTCACCGTCTTGAACGGCTGCGCCACTTGGCCCGAGCCCAGCATCACCGCATAGCTCACGGTGGAGCCCATCTGGTTGACCGGCATCATCCAGCCCGGGAACTTCTCCCCTTCCAGCGACTGCTTCTGCTCTTCAACAAAGATGCGGTAGCTGAGCAGGTCCTGCCCGGCCAAACCGGCGTCGCCCAGCTTCTCGACCTTGCCCAGCCATTCGCTGGTGAAGTCGTGGCTCTGCTTGCGGAATTCGGCCGAGCCAAAGTCAGGCAGCTGGTCGTTATAGCGATTGTCACCCTGGAAAGTAGCCTGCAGCGGGTTCAGCTTGAGCACGCCTTCCCAGTAGTCGGCGTACAGCTGGGTGAGCTGCGCGGCCTTGTCGGCCTGCGCGGCCTGTCCAGCAGCCTCGCCACCCGCCGGCGACGGGGACTGCGTGCAGGCGCCCAGCGCGGCGGCAACGGACAGGGAGACAGCAAATGCCAACGGGCGGAGCTTCATGGGGCTTTCCATAGGAAGAACGAGGCCGCCAGCCTTACGCTGCCGCCGCCGGACGGAAAGGGCCAAAGGTCATTGTCCGCAGCCGGGATCGCAGCCGGGCCGCCAAACCGTCATAATTCGCCCCCTTCCGCAGCTTTCCGTTCCGGCCAGCTGCCGCTCCCACTTCCGTCCCGCCCGGCGCGCACTGCTCCGCCGCGTGACCTTTGCCGTTGCTGTAGACATGACTAATCCGCGCCGCCCCTTGGGCTTCTGGTCCGCCACCGCTCTGGTGGTGGGCAGCATGATCGGCTCAGGCACGTTCCTGTTGCCGGCCACCCTCGCCCCTTATGGCGCCGCCACCCTCATCGGTTGGGGCATCACCCTGTGCGGCGCGTTGCTGCTGGCGGTCACCTTCGCCCAGTTGGCCAAGCGCTGGCCGCAGACCGGCGGGCCGTATGTATTCGCCCGCAACGCGTTTGGTGAACTGCCTGGCTTCATGGTGGCTTGGAGCTACTGGATCTCCATGTGGTGCGCCATTGCCGCCATCGCGGTGGCCTTTGCCGGCAGCATCGGCGCCATTTTCCCCGCGCTGACCGCCACGCCGGTAAGCGCTGCGGCCTGCGGCCTGGTGGCGTTGTGGCTGTGTGCCGGCGTCAACCTGATCGGCGTGCGCGAGGCCGGCCGCCTGCAGTTGCTGACCACCGTTCTCAAAGTGGTGCCGTTACTGCTGTTTGGTCTAGTGGCCCTGTGGTTCATCGACACCAGCCATTACGTGCCGTTCAACCCCAGCGGGCAGTCGCTGGGCAGCGTCGCCGCAGCCACCGTGGCGCTGACCCTGTGGGCCATGATCGGCCTGGAAGCGGCCACCGTGCCGGCGGAATCCGTTGACGACGCGCCACGTACCGTGGCCCGCGCCACCGTTGCCGGCACCGCCATCGCCGGCGTTGCCACGGTGTTGGCCTGCACCACGGTGCTGGGCCTGCTGCCGGCCGACGTGCTGGCCAATTCCAGCGCACCGATGGCCGATGCCGCCGCTGCGCTGTGGGGCCCGACTGCCGGCAAGCTGCTGGCGGTGGTGATGGCCATTTCATGCGTCGGCGCGCTGAACGGCTGGACGCTGCTGTCAGCGCAGTTGCCGATGGCGGCCGCGCGTGATGGCGTGCTTCCCCGCGCATTCGCCCGCATCAACAAGCGCGGCTCGCCAGCGTTTGGCGTCATCATCAGCTGCGTGCTGGCCACGGTGTTGGTCATCTGCAACTACAACCGCTCGCTGGTGGACCTGTTCAAGTTCTCGGTGCTGCTGTCCACCGCGGCCACCCTGCTGCCCTATCTGGCCGGCGCGACGGCATGGCTGTGGCGCGGCACGGGCATCCCTTCGCGCATTGCTGCCGCTGGCGCGCTGGTTTTCAGCGTGTACGCCATTGGCGGCATTGGTGCCGAAGCCCTGCTGTGGGGCGTGGGCCTGATCCTGGCCGGCCTGCCGATCTACTTCGGGCTGCGTGCGGGCGCACCCAGCGCGAAGCACTGAGGCTTGCGCGCAGAAGCGTCTGACGCAGGGAAGTCAGTCCGCTGAATCCAGCGGCACGGCTTCGACGTGAATGCCGGGGCCTGAAAGCCCACCGTTCGACCACGATGGCTGAATGTTCGGCGTGCTATGCAGGCCGTTCATTCGGGAGAAACATCATGCTCAACAAGAACACGATTTGCCTGTGGTTCAACGGTGACGCATTGGAAGCGGCCACGTTCTACGCCGCGACATTCCCCGACAGCAAAGTCATCGCCGCTCACCCCGCACCGGGCGACTTCCCCTCGGGCAAACAAGGCGACCCGCTGACGGTGGAGTTCACCGTGATGGGCATCCCCTGCCTGGGCTTGAACGGCGGGCCCATGTTCAAGCATTCCGAAGCGTTCTCGTTCCAGGTTGCCACCGACGACCAGGCCGAAACCGACCGTCTATGGAATGCCATCGTCGGCAATGGTGGGCAGGAAAGTGCCTGCGGTTGGTGCAAGGACAAATGGGGCTTGTCGTGGCAGATCACCCCGCGCGTGCTCAGTGCCGCCATCACCGATCCGGACCCGGCCGCCGCCAAGCGCGCGTTCGAGGCCATGATGGGCATGACCAAGATTGAGGTCGCCGCGATAGAAGCGGCACGGCGCGGCTGACGCACTCAGCGCTCCAGGTGCGCGTCGCACGCAGGGCGGCGCAGAAATCGCCTGAGCAAGGCAGAAAAAAGCCCCGGCACGCCGAGCGCGCCAGGGCTGCATTGCCGAACACGCCGCTGCTTACGCGGCTGTTTGGCCATCCAGCGGCTCGTTGGTTTCCCGGTGCTCGGCCAGCAGCGGCCGCGCTGGTTTCGGCTTGCTTGGAAACGCATGCCGTACGATGCGCCACATCACCTGGCCAAACTGACGCGGCAACGAGCCGGTGTTGTAGTGCTGCCCGTAACGGGCACAGATTTCCCGCACTTCCACCGCCATGGCCGCATAGCGGTTGGCCGGAATATCCGGATAGAAATGGTGTTCGATCTGATGGCTGAGGTTGCCGGTCATCACGTTCAACGCCTTGCCGCCGGCAATGTTGGACGAGCCACGCAGCTGCCGCAGGTACCAATGGCCGCGGCTTTCATTTCGCACGCAATCCTTGGGGAAAGTCTCCGCGTCGGCGGTGAAGTGCCCGCAGAAAATCACCACATACGTCCATACGTTGCGGATGATGTTGGCCACCAGGTTGCCCAGCAGCACCGGCAGGAAGAACGGGCCGGCCAGCGCGGGGAACAGCACATAGTCCTTCAGCACCTGTTTGAGCGCTTTGCGGCGCACCGGCTTGGCCTGCTTCCACAGTTGTTTCAGGGTGACCTTGCGCGCAAGCACGCGGCCTACGCGTAGATCCTGTATCGCGATGCCCCACTCAAACAGCAGCGCAAAAACAACCGCCACGAACGGCTGCAGCAGATAGAACGGCTGCCACCGCTGCTCGGGGAAAATACGCAGCAGGCCATAACCGATGTCATCGTCCAAGCCGCGCACATTGGTGTACGTGTGGTGACGGAAATTGTGGGTTTTTCGCCAGTTTTCCGACGTACCGGCAATATCCCATTCGTAGTTCTTGCCCTGCAGGCTCGGGTCGCCCATCCAGTCGTACTGGCCATGGATGACGTTGTGCGCCAACTCCATGTTTTCCAGAATCTTGGACAGTGCCAGCAACACCACGCCGGCAATCCACGCCGGCACCAGCACGCTGTGCACGAATGCACCCAAAAACAGCAGCGCACGTCCAGCAACGCCGGTCCAACGCACCGCAGCTACCACCTTGCGGATGTAGCGCGCGTCGGCCGCACCCAGCGTGGCTTGATGACGCGCGCGCAGCGCGTCCAGTTCGTCGCCAAACGCCTGCAGCTGCGTGGGCGACAGCGCCCGGTTGTGCACGGAAGACATCGGCTACAGCTCCAAAGCGAGATCGGTGCTGGCGCTGTTGACGCACAGCTTCAGCGGTGTGGACGGTTCGTCGGCGTAATCGCCGGTCAGCGTGTGCCGGGTGACGCCCGAAACCTTGCCGCACACGCAGGTATTGCAGATGCCCATGCGGCAACCACTGGCGGGCTGAATGCCTTCGGCTTCCAGCGCCTGCAGCAACGCGGTGCCGCGCGGCACGGTAAGCGTGCGACCGCTTCGCAGCAGCTGCACCTGCACACTGCCTTCTTCCTGCGCGGGCAACGGCAGCAGGCTGAACGCCTCGCTCTGGAAGCCCGCCACCTGGCCCTGCAGGCGCTGGCGTGCGGCTTCAACAAAACCGCCCGGACCACAGGCAAGTACCTGCGCGCTCTCCAATGCACGGACATCGGCAAAGTCGTGCGTATCCACCCGCGCATCCGGCGTGTGCGGGTCGCGGGTCAGCAGCAGCTGCATTCGGAAATTGGGGTGGCGGCCTGCCAGTGCGTTCAACTCATCGACAAAGCACAGCTCTTCACGACGGCGCGCCCAATACCGCAGGTCCACCGGCGCCGGCATGCCCTGCGCATCCAGCTGACGCAGCAACGCCCGCATCGGCGTGATGCCACTGCCAGCAGCCAGCAGCAACAGGCGCGGCGGCGCAGCGAGCGGCACGGTCATCTCGCCAAATGCCTGGCCCAGCGCAAATACCGTACCGAGCGGCGCATTTTGTGCCAGATGGCTGCTGACTTTGCCATCGGGAATGGCTTTAACCGTAATTGCCAGATTGCCGCCCGGCAGCACTGTGGGGCTGTAGCTGCGCGTGGTCAGGCGGCCTTCCACCTCGACGCCAAGGTTGACGTGCTGCCCGGCCAGCAGCCCTTTGAAGTGCCGATTGGGCTGCAATTCCAGCGTCACCGCGTCGCAACTGGCCGTGTGGCGGGCCACCAGCCGGGCCAGCGGGCGGCGCAGCGTCCATAGCGGATGCACCCGGGACGACCAGAAATCAAAGAAGCCCTCGCTCAGCCAGGGAATCGTCGGCGGCGTGGCATTGCGGTAGACAGCACTCATGGGGACGCACTATACGGGCGAGCATACGAGTGTGTATACAGCTGTATATACGCAACACAGGCTATGATTCATCGTCCTGACCGCCAAAGCCTTGATGAGCACCCACGACCAGCCCACTGCCGCACCAGACGACCTGCACCCCGCGCGCAAGGCCTCGATCTCGCGTGACGACCTGCTGGCCGCTGCGCTCGCCCTCATCGGCCCCCACCGCAGCGTCTCCACGCTGAGCCTGCGCGAAGTGGCGCGTGAAGCCGGCATCGCGCCCAATTCGTTCTATCGTCAGTTCCGCGACATGGATGAACTGACCGTGGCCTTGATCGACCTGGCCGGCCGCTCGCTGCGCACCATCATCGGCCAGGCCCGACTGCGCGCGGCTGACAGCAATCGGGGGGTGATCCGGTTGTCGGTTGAAACCTTTATGGAGCAACTGCGCGCCGATGACCGCCTGATGCATGTGCTGCTGCGCGAAGGCACCGCCGGTTCGGATGCTTTCAAGGAGGCGGTGGACCGTGAGCTGGGTTATTTCGAAGAAGAGCTGCAGGTGGACCTGGTACGGCTGGCCGCACTCGACAACGCCACGCTCTACGCCCCCGCGCTGGCTGCCAAAGCCATCACCCGCCTGATTTTCGCAATGGGCGGCATGGCGATGGATCTACCGGAAGAGAAAGATCCGGAGCTGATCGAGCAGATGTCGCAGATGATCCGCATGATCATCACCGGCTCGCGCGCGCTGGCGCGGCACCCGATCAGAATCTGAGTTCATACCGGGGTGAATCAGGGCGCAGGCGCGCCCCAACCCTCACCGTTGTAGGCACTGCCGGTAACGCTCATCCACCCGGTTGGCAAACCACTCGGTGGTCAGCTCGCGGGTGATCTTGGGGCTGTCCAAGCGGATGCCCGGAATCACCGCACGCGGCAACACCTGCCCTGTCCGCGCCTCGGCGATGGCGAATACACGGCCATGCAGTTCACTTTCGCTGAAGGACAAGGTACCGGCCTGCTCCAGCCCGCGTCGTATTTCCCCCTCATCCATCTGCAACTGCGCACTGAGCGAACGCACCGCGCGTTCGGTCTGGCCCGGCTTGTCCAGCGGCGCACCCGGCAGCAGAACATCGCCATCCAGTTCAAGCGGGGTACCGGTTGCTGTCGCCACCGCACTCTGAAACGCCGCATTGCGGCTGGCATACCAGCCCGCGTTGTAGTCGGCAAAGCGATGCACCTTGCGCGTATACGGCGTTTGATAGCCCAACAAATGCATCGTGCCGAAGTAAACGCCACCGCGACGGCTGAACACCTCATCGCGAATACCGCTCTGCATCGGGTACGGATAGCCCTGCGCATGGGCCTGAGCAAATGGAATGCTCACCTGCATCGCGCCACCGGTCTGCACCGGGTTGCTGCCGGCAAACAAGCGCTTGCCCATCGGCAGGCGGTCGATGATTTCTTCATACAGACGGCTCAGATCACGCTCGGTACGCACGCCGGCAAGTTTGTCGCCATAGCTTCTGCCATCGGCCGCTTTGACTCTCAAACCCGCGTCCACCAGCATCGCAGGGATGCGTTTTGCCGATGCACGGCGGCGGATTTCCTGCCGCGCGACCTGCGGCAGATTGGCAACCGGGGGATCAGCCTGGTAGCCCGACTCCTGCTCGATCACCGCCAGCACCGCGCAGATGTTTTCGACATTGGGTTGGATGCGCTGTGCAACGAAGGCCGCCTCGATATCCGCTGCCCAACCGTCCCGGTCCGACGTCTTGGCAGGGATGCGCCGCTCGATGTCAGCCCGCACATCCTGCACCGGGGCGACAGGCGCTTGCGGCACGGTGTTGCAGCCAACCAGCGCCAGCAGCAACAAACAGACCAACGAACCACGCTGATGCAGCAACGCCCTGCCCTTCCTGCCGTTGTACTTCACGCATTTCTCCAGAACTGCCTGACACGATTCGGTTGCACTGAGGCCCGCTCCATAAACCGCACCGTCCGTACTGGTTGAAGGAAGCACTGCACGTCGCAACAGTAACTGCCGCGACCGCCCACAGACTACCTCCTGCGGGCGCTGTACGTTGCGATGCAGACCAATCGCAGCGCTTTCCGTCCATCGCCCTTGCCTACATCATGGCGGACATGCACTTCACCGGAAGCCAACCGCATGTCCCTGCCAACACCACCGTCATCCAACAGCGATATCGACCTGCACATCCGTGACGAACGCCCCGACGATATCGAGGCGATTGCCCAACTCACTCAAACCGCATTCGCCGACCAACCGTATTCCAGCCATACCGAACAGTTCATCATCGCGGCGTTGCGCAAAGCGGATCAGCTGACACTTTCGCTGGTCGCACTGAAACAGGGCGTGCTTGTCGGGCACGTCGCAGTGTCGCCCGTATCGCTTTCTTCGGGGGATACCGGCTGGCACGGCCTGGGGCCCATTTCAGTGGCACCCTCACATCAGCGACAAGGGATTGGCTCAGCCCTGATGCACGCTGCCATACAACGATTGCAGGCGATGGGAAGCGCAGGCTGCGTATTGCTGGGGGAGCCGGCTTACTACGCACGGTTCGGTTTCAATGCGCTGCCCGCATTGACGTTGGCCGGCGTGCCCGCCGAGTACTTTCAAACACTGTCATTCAGCGGTGAACCGCCGGTTGCACAGGTGCACTATCACGACGCGTTTGAGGCCACCGCCTGAGCGCGTCAGCCACGCAAGTCACGCCCGCTTTACGCTAGGCTTATGGCTTCTCCGTACCGGCCTGCCGCATTGAAGACCGTACACGCCACCCGCTACATCACACCGCTGCGCGAAGGCGGCTCATTGCCCGCAGTCATCGAGGCCGATGACGACGGCATGTATGTGCTCAAGTTCCGTGGCGCCGGCCAAGGGCCCAAGGCGCTGATCGCCGAACTGGTGGTCGGCAGATTGGCGCAGGCACTGCAACTGCCGATGCCTGACATGGCACTGGTCGAGTTGGACCGCGAATTCGCACGCACCGAGCCGGACCCGGAAATCCAGGACCTGATCCGCGCCAGCGAAGGCACCAATCTTGGCAGCGATTACCTGCCGGGTGCGATCAACTACGACCCCGCCGCAATGCAGCCCGACGCTGAACTGGCCTCACGCATCGTCTGGTTCGACGCCTTCACCAGCAATGTAGACCGCACCGCACGCAACCCCAACCTGATGGTCTGGCACCGCAAGCTGTATCTCATCGACCACGGCGCGGCGCTGTATTTTCATCACGACTGGGAACATGCGGGCGAAGCCTGCGCCAAGCCGTTCAAACTCATTGCCGACCACGTGCTGCTGCCTTTCGCCGGGGCCATTGCCGACGCGGATACCGCGCTGGCGCCGCTACTGACCGACGCCGTGATCGATGCCGCCGTGGCTGACATTCCAGAAAGTTGGCTGCAGAACGAGCCGTTTTTCAGCGACGCACACAGCTACCGCCAGGCTTATTCCGATTACCTCAAACGCCGCCTGCAGCTTCGCGATGCCTTCGTACAGGAGGCCATCCGTGCCCACACTGCACACCTATGACTATGCCGTCATCCGCGTGGTACCGCGGGTGGAGCGCGAGGAGTTCATCAATGTCGGGGTGATCGTGTCCTGCCCTGGCGCGGCACATCTGCAGGCCGCCATCGAGATCGATGTCGCCCGTCTGCAGGCATTTGCACCGCAGTTGGATATCGACGCCGTGCAACCCTGGCTCGATGCCATCGTCGCCATCTGCGAAGGCCAACCCGACGCCGGCCCCATCGCCAAACTGCCGCCACGCGCACGCTTTCATTTCCTGACCGCCAAGCGCAGCTCCGTCGTGCAGACTTCGGTCACCCACGTCGGCCGCACCAGCAACCCAGCGGGGATCGTCGAGCACCTGCTGGAACGCATGGTGCGTGTGCCGCGCTGACGTCGGATGATTTCGTTCAAGGTGCCGCGACCGAGCCACGGCACCCTGTATCAATCAAGGCTTATCCGCGGCCCCGCCGGAACTCCAGTGTGTTGATAGCTGACTACGAACCGGCTGCCGCGACGGATTGCTCTCAGTCGGCTCAAAGCGCATTGCTTTAACAGCATTCAACGCCCACTCAACGCTCGCGCCTGCGGGCTTGGCCTCAATGACATACACATCTTTGGTGCGGCCACGCTTGGTCACGGTGTATCCCACTGTGACATCTTCGGCAAAGGCCACCCGAGCGGGGTCCGCCCTGGTCTCTGGACTGAATGCGCCCTCCTTGGGCTTCCAATACTTCAGAGCTTCAGCTGGGCCTAAATCCAAGGGCGCATCGTCAGCAGCAAAAGCTGGCGCACTTATCAATCCGATCAGAGCGAAAACCACGAGCGACAATCGTTTGACGTACATAAACATCCTTGTTCTATGTGTGTTCAGCCGATGCTACAACCTTCCCACCTGCGCTGCAATTGTGTGCCCGCCGCTGCTGGCACTGTCAGACGTCGGCTCAGGCAACACGTCACCATTCCTTATTTTGCGCTATTGGCTGCCCAATAGATGTTTGGCCCGGTCGAGGTACGCGGCGACGGGCCGGCGACAAAACTACGCGGCACTTTGAAGTCCGCCATCTGAGCCAGGCAATGCACCAACGCTGCGGCGTGATCCAACTCAGCAGGCTCCTTACCGCATGCCTTCCAATTCCAATGGAGAAACATTCTCGCCGCCGGAGACGATCACAGATAGCCGCTTTGGTATAAAAAAACGCCGCGATTCTGTTTGGAATCGCGGCGTTATTCTTAGGCGAACAGCACGCCGGCATTGCCGGCGCTTTTCATTCAACCACTACAGTGATCAGGCTTCCGGCGCTGCCGGTGCTGCATCCACGGCAGGCAGTTCGCCCTCCTCGTCCAGATCGTCGCCCGAATCCAGCGAGGCATCCAGGCGTTCAACCGCCTGCAGCTTCTCGCCCTTGGACAGGCGGATCAGAGTGACGCCCTGCGTGTTGCGACCAACGCGCGAGATTTCCGAACCACGGGTACGCACCAAGGTGCCACCGTCAGAGATCAACAACACTTCGTCGCTGTTACCCACCAGCACCGCACTGACCAATTTGCCGTTGCGCTCGCTGGTCTGGATGCCGATCACGCCCTGTGTACCACGACCCTTGCGCGGGTAGTCGGCCAGCGGGGTGCGCTTGCCATAGCCATTCTCGGTCGCGGTGAGGATGTACTGCACGCTCGCATCGTCTGCACCGGCATCGGCGATATCGCCGCCATCTGCCAGCACTTCTTCAGCAACATTGCCGTCATCCTCGTTCTCGTCCTCAACGCCACCGGCGCTTTCGGCCACGATCAGACTGACAACTTCTTCGCCCTTGGCCATCTTGATGCCGCGCACGCCGGTAGCGGTACGGCCCATCGAGCGGACCTTGTCTTCGCCGAAGCGCACGGTCTTGCCATTGGAGGCAAACAGCAGCACATCGCGCTCGCCATCGGTGAGACCAACGCCAACGAGCGCATCGCTTTCATCCAGATTGATGGCGATCTTGCCGCGCGCCAAACGGAATGCAAATTCGCTCAGCGGGGTCTTCTTGACCGTACCGTTGCGGGTAGCGAAGAACACGAAGTGATTGTCGTCGTACTCGCGCACCGGCAACACTGCTTGCACGCGCTCGCTGTTTTCCAACGCAATCCAGTTGATGATCGGGCGGCCACGCGCATTGGAGCCGGCCTCCGGCAACTGATGCACCGGCAACCAGAACACCTTGCCCGAGCTGGTGAAGGTCAACAGCGTGTCGTGTGTGTTGACCAACCACAGCTGTTCAATCGAATCCTCGTCCTTGGTTGCAGCAGCACTGCGACCACGGCCACCACGACGCTGTGCGCGGTAGGCGCTGACCGGCTGGCGCTTGACGTAGCCGGCGCGCGACAGCGTCACCACCACATCTTCCGGCGCGATCAGGTCGAGGATGTCGAGATCTTCTTCGCTGTGACGGATTTCGGTACGGCGTGCATCGCCGAACTCCGAGCGCACGTTTTCCAACTCTTCGCGGATGACCTGCAGCAGCACTTCCGGGTTTTCCAGAATGCGGATCAGGCCGGCAATGACTTCCAGCAGAACCTTGTATTCCTCGGTCAGCCTGTCCTGCTCCAGCCCGGTGAGGCGGTGCAGGCGCATTTCGAGGATCTGCGTGGCCTGCACATCGCTGAGCTGGTAGTTGCCGTTGACCAGGCCGATGCTCTTGGGCAGATCTTCCGGACGCGAAGCTTCCGCACCGGAGGCCGCCAGCAGCGAACCCACCAGGCCCGGTGCCCACACCTTGGCCAGCATGCGCTCCTTGGCTTCAGCCGGGTTGGCCGACGTCTTGATCAGCTCGATCATTTCGTCGATATTGGCCAACGCAACCGTCAAACCTTCCAGCACATGCGCACGCGCACGCGCCTTGCGCAGTTCAAAAATGGTGCGACGGGTAACCACTTCACGGCGATGGCGGAGGAACGCCTCCAGCATCTCCTTGAGGTTCATCAGCTTGGGGCGGCCATCAATCAGCGCCACCATGTTGATGCCGAACACCGACTCCATCTGGGTCTGCTGGTAAAGGTTGTTGAGTACAACCTCAGCCGACTCGCCGCGTTTGATTTCGATGTAGATGCGCATGCCGTCCTTGTCGGACTCATCGCGCAGCTCGCTGATGCCTTCGAGCTTCTTTTCCTTGACCAGCTCGGCGATCTTTTCGATCAGCCGCGCCTTGTTCACCTGGTACGGAATCTCGGTGACGATGATCGATTCACGACCATTGTCAGCCACTTCGATATCGGCCTTGGCACGGATACGCACGCGGCCACGGCCAGTGCGATAGCCGGCGATGATGCCGGCGGTGCCATTGATGATGCCAGCAGTGGGGAAATCCGGGCCCGGGATGTATTCCATCAAGCCATCCACGTCGATCGACGGATCGTCGATCAGCGCGATGCAGGCATTGAGGGCTTCGGTGAGGTTATGCGGCGGAATGTTGGTCGCCATGCCCACCGCGATACCGGCCGAACCATTGACCAGCAGGTTCGGGAACCGGGTCGGCATGACCGTCGGCTCCAGTTCCTTTTCGTCGTAGTTGGGCTGGAAATCGACGGTTTCCTTTTCCAGGTCGGCCATCAGCTCATGCGCCAGCCGCGACATGCGCGCCTCGGTGTAACGCATTGCCGCGGCGGAGTCGCCGTCGACCGAACCGAAGTTACCCTGGCCGTCCACCAGCATGTAACGCAGCGAGAACGGCTGCGCCAAGCGCACCAGCGTGTCGTATACCGACTGGTCGCCGTGCGGGTGATACTTACCGATCACGTCACCGACGATACGCGCTGACTTGTAGTACGGCTTGTTGCTGTGTGCGCCCAGTTCGCTCATGGCGAACAGCACGCGGCGATGGACAGGCTTGAGGCCATCGCGAGCATCGGGGAGTGCGCGCCCCACGATCACGCTCATGGCGTAATCGAGGTAGCTCTTGCGCATCTCGTCTTCCAGGTTTACCTGGATGATTTCCTTGGCGGTTTCTGCCATTCCGGTTCCGTTGTCTGGTAGCGATCCAGCCCGACAAAGGCGCCTGTTTGGCCGCCCTGTCGGAATCGAGAATCAACCGACGGACTCTATCACAAAAGGGGGCTTTTCGCCTCACTTTCCGGGGCTTTTACCGGAACAAATCAGGAACTTAGGGGCTGACTACCGCCCCTGTGCCCCGCCCTGCCGACAGGCCGGCATAAACCGGCCCGCCAGTCAGCCCGCCACGCAGGGGCAGAACGCGGAAACAGGCGCCATTTCAGCCGTTGAAAGCCGCCCTCATGGCGGCCTCGTCCGGCTTCAGGATCACGCCGCGCTCGGTCACGATGGCGTCGATCAGCTCACCCGGGGTGACGTCAAACACCGGGTTCCAGGCAGCAATACCCTCGGCTACGGTGCGTACACCGCCCACACCGTACAGTTCACCCGGATCGCGCTGCTCGATCTCGATTTCATCGCCATGGGCAGTGCCCATGTCCACCGTGGATGACGGCGCCACCACCATGAATTTGACGCCGTGATGGCGCGCGGCAATAGCCAGCTGGTAGGTGCCGATCTTGTTGGCGGTGTCGCCGTTGGCACAGATACGGTCGGCGCCCACGATCACCCACTGCACCGCGCCGGTCTTCATCAGGTGCGAAGCGGCCGAATCGGCGATCAGGGTGGCGTCGATACCATCCTGCTGCAGCTCCCAAACAGTCAGGCGGGCGCCCTGCAACCACGGCCGGGTTTCGCCTGCAAATACGCGGGCGATGTTGCCCTGCGCCTTGCCCGCACGGATCACGCCCAACGCGGTGCCGAAGCCCGCCGTCGCCAGCGAGCCGGTATTGCAATGCGTCAGCACGCCACTGCCGTCGGCAATCAAGCCGGCGCCCAATGCACCCATGTGACGGTTGGCAGCCAGATCTTCGTCTGCGATGGCCTGCGCTTCAAGCGCCGCCACCTGTTTCCAGTCCGCGCCAGCCACGGCCAACACGCGGCGCATGCGCGCCAATGCCCAGGCCAGATTCACGGCGGTCGGGCGCGAGGCATTCAACCGGGTCAGCGCCGGCTCCAGCCGTTCCAGCGCGGCGGCGCCATTGTCGGCCTCGACCTCGGCAGCTGCCAGCACCACACCCCACGCGGCCGCAATACCAATGGCCGGGGCGCCGCGCACGGTCAATGCATGAATGGCCTCGGCCACGGCATCGCTGTCCTGGCACAGCACGTGTTCCACCACGAAGGGCAGCTTGCGTTGATCCAGCAATTCGAGGGCATCGCCGGTCCAGCGGATCGGGCGGACATGGTCATAACGGGCGTAATCAATGGCAGGGGTAGCGTTCATGGCGCCATTGTAATCGGCCCCGGCCGATGCACCGCTCAGTCAGCGGAAAATTCAGCCCGGCATCCATTGTCGACCCAGATGCCATCGCGGTCCCAACCCCAGCTCTCGCCCTCGCGGCAGGGTGCGCCGGACAGCTGCTCCACCAGCGTCACCCGGCGCTCGACGCTCACCCCGCACTCGCGGCGGAGCTTGCTCTTGGATTCACATACCACCTTGCGCGGCGTCTGCACGAAGCCGGAGCCGTCCTCGGCACCTACTTCAAACACGCCCTGGCAGCCACGACTCACCCAGACTTCATTACGGCCATAACCCCAACTGCGCCCTTCCCGGCAAGGCAGCACCGACTGCTGACGCAGCAGCCTTACCGGCGCACCTTTGAGCACCACCGGGCAGGTTTCGACGCGTCCGCGCGACTCACAACGCACCACGCGACGACTCTTGCGGGAGCTCTGCTGGCGCGCGGCAAACTCCGCGCGGCAGTTGCTGCTGACCCACACCGCGTCGCCCTCCACGCCCCAGCTGGTTTCGCGGATGCAGCTCTGCTCGGACAACTGATGCACCAGCTCCACGCCCCTGCTCACGTCCATCGCGCAGAACACGCGCAGCATGTCCCTGGATTCGCAGCGCACCACCTGGGTGGACCCCATCGCAGGCTCGCCCGCCGTCGCAGCAAACGCTGCGGGAAGCACCAGCAATACCAACGCGCAAACTGCCTTCATCCGAAATTTCCGCTCATGACGTGATGGACTCCGGTAACCCCTACCCTGCACAAGGGCATGTGATCAAAGCATCATCATCACCAAACCGGCAAGGCTAATCCATGACATGAACAGGCCATTGGCCATCGGCATTAGCGGTGCCTCAGGCGAATCCACGGGGATGCTCAGGCATTCCTGAAATCAAACGCCAACACATCGGCTATACGCGGCGTGCCCGCCAACGCCATCAACAGGCGGTCCACGCCGACCGCAACGCCAGCGCAGTCGGGCATGGCCGGCAGTGCGGCCAACAGAGGTTCATCCAGCGGCGGCAACTCCGTACCACGCGCCGCACGCACCGCAAGGTCGCGCTCGAAACGTTGCCGCTGTTCGGGTGCATCGTTCAATTCGTGGTAGCCGTTGGCCAGCTCCACCGCACCCAGGTAAAGCTCGAAACGCTCGGCCAGCGGTATTTCGCCGGAGCGGATGCGCGCCAAAGCGGCCTGCGTGGCTGGCCAGTCGTGAATGACGGTGATGCAATCGGGCGCGAACTGCGGCTGGATGCGGTGGGTCATCAGCAGGTCCAGCCAATCGTCGCGAGTGAGACCGTCGGGATCGATGCTTACTTCCCCCAGCCCCGCGCGCAGCTGCGCCACATCGGCCAGAAACGGATCCAACCCCAGCGCCTCGATGAACAACGCGCGGTAGGTGAGTACACGCAGCGAGGCCTTCCGCCCGACCATCGCCAGCGCCTGCTGCACCAAGGCCACGGTTTCATCGATCAGACGGTGATGATCCCAACCCACGCGGTACCACTCCAGCATGGTGAACTCGGGGTTGTGCCGGCCACCCGCCTCGCCATTACGGAACACGCGGCCCAGCTCATAGCAATCACCCACGCCGGCGGCGAGCAGGCGCTTGAGCGGGTATTCCGGCGAGGTGCGCAACCAACGCAGCGGGGCGCCTGCATCGGCATGACCGGTGAAGTAGGTGCGGAAACTTTCAATATTGGGCTCGGTGTTGCCGGCCGCCGACATGATGGGCGTTTCAACCTCCAACACCTGCCGCTGCGCAAAAAAATCGCGGATCAGCGCATTCAAACGCGCGCGCTGGCGCAGTGCCTCAATCACGAGTGCAATCCCCCAGCATTGCCATTCAACGACAGGGTCAGGATGTCGCGCGCGTCATCGCGGTAACCAGCCCCCAAATACAAACGCTTGGCCTTGGCATTGTGATGATTGACCTCCAGACGGATGACCGCCGCGCCCTGCCCTGCGGCCCAGTCGCGTGCAACAGCCAGCGCCTGCCGGCCCCAGCCACGACCGCGTGCGGCCGGTACCAGATACAACTCATCCAACAGCACGAAGCGCCCGCCCTGCTCCACGCTGAAGCACCAGCCCAGCGTGACGTAACCCACCATCGCCACCTCATCGCTGGACAGCAGCAGCACCGCGCCCAATGAAGGATTACCCAGCACCGCCTGCAGGCCCGGCTCCACCAATTCCGGTTGATACGGGATGCTGTCTTCCACATAGAAGTCACGCACCATCGCGATCAGCTGATTGAAGTCTTCAGGCCCGGCGACGCGGGCGGTAATCGAGTTGCTCATGCGCTTTGTCCGTTGTCGGCAAGGAAGGCCAGCAGGCGTGCTTCATCCCACACTTCCACGCCCAATTCGTTGGCTTTGTCCAGTTTGGAACCGGCCTCGGTACCGGCGACGACAAAGCTGGTTTTCTTGGACACACTGCCAGACACCTTTGCACCCAACGCCTCCAAGCGCAGCTTGGCTTCGTCGCGGCTCATCTGCGCCAAGGTGCCGGTCAACACGGCGGTCTTGCCTTCCAGCGGACCGGCGACCTGTTGCTCAGCCTCGGGGGTGAGCTGCAGCAGAATCTGCATCTGCGCGCCGGCCTGCGAGAACAGCGTGGCGTTGGCGTCCTTGTCCAACCAGGCAACCAGCGCATTCGCGGTTTCCGCAGGCAAACCCGCAGTGACGAAGTTGTGCGCGCTTTCGTCGCGAATGGCATCCACCGACGGAAATGCTTCGGCCAATTGCTTCGCGCGTACCGGCGTGACCTTGGGGATTTCCATGTCCTGCAGCAGGTTGGTCAAGGTCAACTCGCCACGCAGCTTGGCGCTGGGCGCATGGCGATCGCTGATCTGCACGCCACGCGCCAGCAAATCGTCGACGGCCTGCTGGTTACCCGGCTGCGCCATGAAGTGGCCGATGGAACGCGCCACTTCGCCTCCGATATCCGGCACGCGCTTGAACAGCGGCCACGGCAGGTGACGGATCAGTTCCAGATCACCAAACCACACCGACAACGCCTTGGCCGTGCTCTCGCCCACATGCTCGATGCCGAGCGCGAACAACAACCGCTCCAACTTCGTATTGCGGCTGTTGGCGATGGCGGCGATGAGGTTGTCGGCCCACTTGGTGGCGATCTTTTTGGTGTTCCACTGGAACTGCGCCGGCACCGCCAACGCCTGCGCGCGCCAGCCCGCGTCATCGGCAGACAACTTCAACAGTTGATTCAACGTCTCCCCGCTGCCTTCCGGCGCAAGATGCTGGCTCAGCTGCGAGGCCAAGGCTTCGGGTGAATCCGAATCCAGCGCCAGCTTCAACAGCAGCAATTGGTCACGGTTGAGTGCGTACAGATCGGCCACGCCGCGCACGATGCCAGCGTCCACCAGGGTTTCGATGTACTTGTCGCCCAGCCCGTCGATATCCATCGCTTTGCGCGAGGCAAAGTGAGCGATGGCTTCCTTGCGCTGCGCCGGGCAACTCAGCTCACCGGAGCAGCGCCACGCGGCTTCGCCCTCTTCGCGCACGATCTCCGAACCGCACACCGGGCAGACCCGCGGCATCTGCCACGGCATCGCACCTTCGGGACGTTTGTCGGCGATGACGCTGACCACTTCCGGGATCACATCACCGGCGCGACGCACGATCACCGTGTCGCCTACGCGCACGTCCAGGCGTGCGATCTGGTCGGCGTTGTGCAAGGTGGCATTGGTGACGACCACGCCGGCCACATGCACCGGCTTGAGCCGCGCAACCGGCGTTGCCGCACCGGTGCGGCCGATCTGGATCTCGATGGCCTCGACCGTGGTGGTCTGCTCCTGCGCGGGGAATTTATGCGCGATGGCCCAGCGCGGCGCGCGCGCGACAAAGCCCATTTCCTGCTGGCCCTGTCGGTCGTCCAGCTTGTAGACCACGCCGTCGATATCGAACGCCAAGCCATCGCGGCGCTCACCGATATCGCGGTAATACGCCAGCAGCCCGTCCGCACCTTCAACCACCTTGCACAGATCACTGACGGGGAAACCCCATTGCGCCAACTGTGCCAGCGTCTGTGAGTGCGTTGCCGGCAACTCACCGTCGGCAACTTCGCCCAGACCGTAGGCAAAGAAGCTCAATGGGCGCTGTGCGCTGATCGTGGGATCAAGCTGCCGCAGCGAGCCTGCCGCACCGTTGCGCGGATTGGCCAGCACCTTGCCGCCGTGCAGGCGCGCCTGTTCGTTGTAACGCTCAAAATCGGCCCGCGGCATGTAAACCTCGCCACGCACTTCCAGCACCTCGGGCCAGCCTTCGCCCAACAGCTGCTGCGGAATCACTTTGATCTGGCGCAGATTGGCCGACACATCCTCGCCGGTGGCGCCATCGCCGCGCGTCGCGCCCTGCACAAAACGGCCGCCTTCATAACGCAGATTGATCGCCAGACCATCAAGCTTGGGTTCGGCCGAAAACAGCAGCTGTTTGCGACGCAGGCGCTCGTCGATACGGCGCACGAAGTCACGCACTTCCTCGTCGCTGAACGCATTGCCCAGCGACAGCATCGGCACCGCGTGCGTCACTTCGGGGAAGCGCGAAGACGGCTTTCCGCCCACCTGGTGACTGGGCGAATCGGCGCTATCCAACTCCGGATGCGCCGCTTCCAGCGCTTCAAGCTCCCGCATCAGCCGGTCGTACTCGGCATCGGGAATGAGCTGCTCGTCCTGCTCGTGATAGGCGCGCGAAGCAGCGGCCAGTTGCGCCCGGAGCGCGGCAATACGCTGGGAAGCTGGGGTATTGGAATTCATGCGGCAATGTTACTCGTGCGCCAGTGCATGCACCGTAGGCATCGCACCGGATGATGGAACGCAAGAGCGGCGCAGACCCTGATGCCCGTGGCAGACCACGCCAGGGTGTCAGGGTGTGCGCCGCTCCTGCGGTGTGCTTACCAGCGTGGCGATTTGGTCAGCGGCGGTGCCTGATGCTGACGGTCGTAGGCGCGCAGGTCATCACGGATGTGGGCGATTCGCTGACGGCCGAGGGCATTGCGACTGTCATCCAGCACCACGCCATCCAGCAGCTCGCCCATGCGCTGCACGGTCGGCAGCATTTTTTCCCAGGCATCCAGCGCGGTGAGCGGTGCCGGCAAGGTCAGGAAGAACGCAATGGCCGGGGTCTCCATCTCGCGGATGTTGGCCATGTCGAAGCTGCCAGGCTTCATGATGCTGGCCATCGAGAAGATCGGGCCGCGCTCGGGGTGGCCTTCCACCAGCCGGTGGAACACATTCATATAGCCGAAGACCAGCCCGGTCTTCTCCGCGGCAACCACGATGTCCTCACCGCGCAGCACTTCGCCCGAACGGGCGGCCACATACAGCGACACGATCTTGTCGAAATCCTGGCTGGGGCGCTTGCCCAGGTCGCTGGTGCTGGCCGGCTCCACATCGGGCAGGCCCAACTCGGCTTGGCTGATGCCTTCACCATCGGCCGATTCCGCCGACTCGACGCCATGGGCGCCGTCTACCGCGCCCAGCACCGGCTCACGGCGTTCACCACGCTCGGTCGTTTCTGCGGGCGACAGCTCTTTACGCTTGCCCTGCGCGGGCCGACGGGAGCGCCCAAACAGGAAAATTGCAGCGACTAACAGCAGGCCGGCAACCAGAATGCCGATGCGCAACAGTGCCATGTCGGACATACGTTGGAGTCTCCGGAGGATTGTTCAGGTGGATAAAGGATGGCACGTCACGCCGCGCCCGCCAATCGCGCAGCCTCTTCCAGATCCACGCTGACCAAACGGCTGACACCCGGCTCACGCATGGTCACGCCCGAGAGCTGGTGCGCAGCCTCCATCGTGGCCTTGTTGTGGCTGACAAACAGGAACTGCACCTTCTCGCTCATTTCCTTGACCATGTTGGCCAAACGGCCGACGTTGGCCTCGTCCAGCGGTGCGTCCACCTCGTCCAGCAGGCAGAACGGCGCAGGGTTGAGCTGGAAGATGGCAAACACCAGCGCCACGGCGGTCATCGCCTTTTCGCCACCGGACAGCAGCGAGATGCTGGACACGCGCTTGCCCGGCGGGCGCGCCATGATGGTCACGCCGGTATCGAGCAGATCTTCCCCGGTCAATTCCAGATACGCATGACCGCCACCGAACAGGCGGGGATACAGCGCCTGCACACCGGCATTGACCCGATCAAAGGTATCCTTGAAGCGGCCACGGGTCTCGCGGTCGATCTTGCGGATGGCGTCTTCCAGCGTTTCCAGCGCAGTGGTCAGGTCGGTGTTCTGCGCATCCAGATACTCCGAGCGCTGCGAGGCCTCGCCGTACTCCTGGATGGCGGCCAGGTTGACCGGCTCCAAACGGCGCATGCGCGCATCAATCTGATGCACCGCCTGTTCCCAGTCGCCCAGGCGCGCATCTTCGGCAAGCGTGTTGATCACGTCCTGCAGCACGAAGCCTGCCTTCTCCACCGCACCGGACAACTGCTCAGCACTGAGCACCAACGCCTGCTGGTCCAACTTACGTTGTGAAATGCGCTCACGCTGCGCCAGCGCCTGTTCGTCGCGCTGATGGCGGGTCTGCTCGGCACTGCGCAGTTCGGCATCAATACCTTCCAGCTGCGCGCGGGCCTCGCCCAGCACACGCTCCACGCGCACACGTTCGCCCAGCGCGTTCTGATGCTCCGATTCCAGCGTGGTGACCGGCGTATCGCCTTCATCCAGTTGCGAATGCAGCTCGCCCAAGCGCGAATCCAACTGCCCACGCTGGCTGCTCATGCGCTCCAGGGCATTGCTGAGGGAGTTGATCTGCGTGCGCTGCGACTCCAGCGTCAACGCCAATGCGTGCATGCTGTCGCGGACGTTGCGCGCGGCATCGCGCGATTGGTCGCGCGCTTCGGTCAGCTGCCGGCGCTCTGTCTCCAATGCATTCCGCGCCGATTCCAGGTCCCCCATGCTGGAGACCGCGTCATCCAGACGCACCCGCGCCTCGCTGGCCTGCTCACGGCTGACGTCGAGCGTTTCCAGCAGCTGCGCCAGCTCGCTTTCAATACGTTCAATACGGGCGCGCGAAGAATCCAGGCGGCCTTGCTGGCTCTGCAGCTGCCCGGCCAATTCCGATGCGCTACGGTGTGCCTGATACAGCGCACGCTGTGCTTCTTCGCGGTGCTGCTCGGCGGCGAGCAACTGCTCGCGGAAGTTGGACAGCTGCTGCTCCAGCGCGCTTTCGCGCTCCTGCAGGCCTTCAATCTGTTCGCGCAGCGTGACGATCTCGCGCTCACGCAACAACGCACCCTGCTGTGCGGCACCGGAGCGCGACAAATACACCCAGCCTTTGCCGAGCCGTTCGCCATCGCGGGTGATGACCGCGTCACCGTCCGCCAACGTTGCCTGCAACGCACGCGCCTGCGTCAGGTCATCGGCCGCATGCAACCGCGCCAACAGCCGGCGGATGGCCAGTGGCCCCTGCACCTTGGCAGCCAGTGCGGTCGGCGCGAAGTCCGCTTTGCCTTCGGCACCGGACACCAGCGCAATACGGCCTTCGTCCAGCTCGCCGAGTGCATCCACCAGCGTTTCCGGGGCATCCACCAGCACACCTTCGATCAGCTGACCGAGCGCGCTTTCAACCGCGTTTTCCCAACCACTTTCAACAGTGATGCGCTCGCCAACGCGCGCGGCCGAATCCAGCCCGCGCGTTTTCAGCCATGCAACGGCAGCGCCCTGCTCCTGGCCCAGCGCAGCCTGTTGCAACGCTTCCAGGGATGACAACCGCCCGCGCGCGGATTGCGCCTGCTTGCGCACTTCGGCCAATTCGGACTGACTGGTGCGCTGCTGTTCCTGCAATGCCGACGTCGATTCTTTGCGCTGTTCCACCTGTTCGGTGAGCGTATCGACGCTGGCCTTCTGCGTTTCATGCTGCAACTGCAGTTGCTCGAACGCTTCGGCCAACGCCTCCATGTCCAGCCCGGCGCGCTCGGATGCCAATGCCTCGCGGCGACGGTCCGCCTCCAGCACCTGCTTGTCCAGGTAGTCCACGCGGGTGCGCTCCACTTCACCCGAGCGCGTGGCTTCGGAGGTGTTGCGGTTATGCGCTTCCCACCGGTGCTGCCAATCGCTCAGTTTGGTTTCGGCATCGCGCAGCGCGTCCTGACGCAGTTCGTTCTCTTCCTGCAACTGCTCCAACTGCGGCTCGGCGCCTTCGACGGATTCGCGCAGCACGATCAACTTGGCTTCGTCGCCACTGATGTGCTGGCCGAGTTCGGACAGTGCCTGACGGGTTTCATCGCGCGCCTTGTGCAGGCGCTGCGCCAGCTCGCGCTGGTGTTGGATCTGCTGCTCAAGCCGCGCCAGCGTGCTGCCCACCTGGTAGACATCGGCCTGCGCACGGTTCAACGCCTCGGCCGATTCTTCGCGGCGCACGCGGCCGGTTTCGATGCGGCTTTCGGCTTCGCGCTGCTCGGCGATGAGCTGCTGCAATTTGGTTTCTTCACGCGACAGCGCTTCGCGCAGCCCGCTCAGGCGGCCATCAAGGCCGCGATATTCCAGCGCCTTCCATTCGGCATCCTTGACCCGGCGCTCTTCCTGCAGCGCCTGGTACTGTTCGGCCTGCTTGGCCTGTCGCTTGAGGTGCTCCAGCTGCTTGCCGATCTCCTCGCGCAGATCGTTGAGGCGGTCCAGATTCTCGCGCGTGTGGCGGATGCGGGTTTCGGTTTCCTTGCGGCGCTCTTTGTACTTGGAGATGCCAGCGGCTTCTTCCAGATACACGCGCAGGTCTTCCGGGCGCGCCTCGATGATCTGGCTGATCATGCCCTGCTCGATGATCGAGTAGCTGCGCGGGCCAAGCCCGGTGCCCAGGAACAGATCGGTGATGTCGCGGCGCCGGCACTTGGTGCCGTTCAAATAATAGTTACTGGTGCCGTCACGGCTGACCAGACGCTTGACCGAGATTTCGTTGAACGCAGCGTATTCGCCGGAAATCGCGTGATCGGTATTGTCGAAGATCAACTCGACCGTGGCCTGTGACACCGGCTTGCGCCCCGCCGAACCGGAGAAGATGACGTCGGTCAGCGAATCACCGCGCAGGCGGCTGGCCGAGCTTTCGCCCATGACCCAGCGCACCGCATCGATGATGTTGGACTTGCCACAACCGTTCGGGCCGACCACGCCGGTCATGTTGGTCGGCAGGTGCAGCGTCGTGGGATCGACGAAGGACTTGAAACCGGAAAGCTTGATCGTGGATAGACGCATGGACTCGGGCTGTTGGCGGAGCCCGGCACTGGTCTGCCGACACCCCGGGAGAAATTCCGGATTTCCTTTGCCGCCGCCAAGTGGTTGATATCCGTGAAGATTCAAAACCCGAAGCGCAGCACTGGGAAACGAGTATAGCGACACCGCCCGCCCCCGGCTGCATGGCCGGCGGCCCAAAAGAAACGGGCGCCTTGCGGCGCCCGTTTCTCTACATCCACTGCGGCAGGATCAGGCGTCGGCTTGGACGATGACCTTGACGGTGGCTTCCACGTCGGCGTGCAGCTTGACGATGACGTCAAACTCACCCACGTTGCGGAAGGCACCTTCGCCGAGGATGACTTCGCTCTTGCTCAGCTCCAGGCCGGCGGCGGTGAAGGCTTCGGCGATATCGCGCGGGCCCACCGAACCGTACAGCTTGCCTTCGGTCGAAGCGTGCGCACCGATGGTGACGCTGGCGCCTTCGAACTTGGCAGCGCGGCTTTCGGCGCCGTCGTGCTGTGCCTTGGCCTTGGCCTCGTACTCAGCGCGCTTGGCTTCGAATTCGGCAACGTTGCTCTCGGTGGCCGGAACGGCCTTGCCCTGCGGCACGAGGAAGTTACGGCCGTAGCCCGGCTTCACGTCAACCAGGTCGCCCAGGCCGCCGAGGTTGGTCACTTTCTGCAGAAGAATCAGCTTCATTTGTATTACTCCGTTATTCGTTAGCGGCACCGATGGCGCCGCAACGCTTGCTGTCCGAATAGGACGGGTTTGAAGACAGCGGTGAGTGAAGCGAAGTGAGGAGCAGGCGGAAGTTGAATTCGCACCCGTTCCTCACTGCCTGCAGCGCATGCGCTGCCACTCACGCCTGAAATCAGACGTCGTGGTTGTCCGTGTACGGGATCAGGGCCAGGAAACGGGCGCGCTTGATCGCCGTAGCCAGCTGACGCTGGTACTTGGACTTGGTGCCGGTGACGCGGCTCGGAACGATCTTGCCGTTCTCGGTCAGGTACTGGCGCAGGGTGTTGAGATCCTTGTAATCGATCTCTTTCACGCCTTCAGCGGTGAACTTGCAGAACTTACGGCGACGGAAGAACTTGGACATGAGTGTGCTCCTTATTCAGCAGAAGCAACGGCGTCGTCGCCGGCTTCGTCATTGGTGGAAATGGCACCCTCTTCGTCGTCGCGACGACGGCGCTCGCCACGCTCGGGCTTGTCACCCTTCTCGTCCTTGCTCTTCATGATCAGCGACTGCTCGGTGTCAGCCTCGTCACGCTTCATGACCAGGTTGCGCAGCACGGCGTCGTTGAAGCGGAAGCTCTCGGTCAGTTCGTTCAGAACTGCCTGGTCGGCTTCGATGTTCAGCAGAACATAATGGGCCTTGACCAGGTTCTGGATCGGGTAAGCCAGCTGGCGGCGGCCCCAATCTTCCAGACGGTGGATGGTGCCGTTGCCGTTCTCGACCAGCGCCTTGTAGCGCTCGATCATGGCCGGGACCTGTTCGCTCTGGTCCGGATGGACCAGGAACACGACTTCGTAATGACGACTCATGTTTTTCTACCTTTCGGATGTAGCCCTTGTGGGCCGGACAGCCCCCCGCTGTGTTTGCGGTGGGGCAAGGATTCCAACGCCGGAAGCGAAGGAAGCCGCGCATTATCCAACGCGCGGGACGCGCAGGCAAGTCATTGCCGCTCAAACTGAACACAGTGTTCGATGCCCGGGGCACTTCCCGGCCAATCCGTGCTGCGGCGCAGCAGTACAATTCACGGCCGTTTTCGACGCCGCCACAGGTTTCAACGTGAACAACCCGCTCTCCCTGGCCGCGTCCCTGAGTTCAGGCCAACGCACCCTCATTCTATTGGCGCTCTCGCTCGGCGGCTTTGCCATTGGCACCAGCGAGTTCGCCAGCATGGGCCTGATGCTGGAAATCAGCCGCGGGCTGGGCATCAGCGAGGCGCAGGTGGGGCATTTGATCAGCGCCTATGCCATTGGCGTGGTGGTCGGCGCGCCGCTGCTGGCGTTCGCCGGCGCCAGCCTGAGCCGCCGCACCCTGCTGCTGTGGCTGATGGGCTTCTATGCCGCCGGCAACCTGGCCAGCGCACTGGCACCGAACTATCACACGATGCTGCTGGCGCGCTTCATTGCCGGCCTGCCGCATGGCGCTTACTTCGGCGTGGCCATGCTGGTGGCGGCCTCGATCAGCCCGCCGGAGCAACGCGGCGCAGCCGTCTCCAAGGTATTGCTGGGCCTTTCCATCGCCATTCTGGTGGGCAACCCGCTGACCACCTGGATGGGCCAGCAGTTCACTTGGCGCACCGCTTTCGCCTTGGTCAGCCTGCTTGCGGTGGCGACCGTGGTGATGGTGGCCCGCCACCTTCGCCCGGACCCCAATGAGGTGCGCACCTCACCCATGCGCGAACTGCGCGCCTTCAACCAGACCCAGGTGTGGCTGGCGCTGGCGATCGGCTCCATTGGCTTTGCCGGCATGTTCTGCGTATTCACTTACCTGGCGCCCACGCTGGTCAACGTCACTGGCGTGGAAGAGCGCTGGATGCCGGTGGCGGTGGGCCTGTTTGGCGTCGGCGCGATCATCGGCAACATTGCCGGCGGCAAGCTGGTGGACCGGCTGCAGTTCCGCGCGGCTGGCGTGCTGCTGGCGTGGTCGGTGATCGTACTGCTGTTGTTCCCGCTGGCCGCCCGCTCGGGCTGGGCAATGGTGCCGGCGATCATCGCCGTGGGCACCATGGGCGCGCTGGCAGTGGCGCTGCAGACCCGCCTGATGGACGCTGCTGGCGAGGCCCAAACCCTGGCCGCCGCCTCCAACCACGCCGCATTCAATACCGCCAACGCCCTGGGCCCGTGGTTGGGTGGCATGGCGATCAATGCAGGCTATGGCCATGCCAGCACCGGTTATGTCGGCGCGGCTACGGCAGCGGCCGGTTTGCTGCTGTGGCTTGTCGCGGTCGCACTGGAACGCCGGGGCGCGGGGCGCGAGCCGGTCTGCAGCCAGCAGTAAAGCCCTGCTTAGACTCGAAACCGCTCTGCCTTTGCCCCAAGCCTTTCTCTCGCCTGCGGAGTGAGAAGGGGCAGTTTGCGAACCATCGGCTCACAGCCCGCCGAACCGCCTTGCGCAAGGGCCGGGGCGCGGATCGGCCGGAGTGAGGCCCGACCTCCTGCGCGCCCCGAGCGACCTGAAAGCCCTGCCCTGCGATGGCAGGCTTCCACCCAAAACAAAGGCCAGCCCCCAATGGGGACCGGCCTTTTCGTCGTCTTGCACTGCTTCAACGCGCAACCACCGCAAGCAGCCCCTCATCTTCAGCGATGCATGTCTTCCGTGGTGAAGCTCTCGCCGCAGCCGCACTCGGCCGCTGCGTTGGGGTTCTTGAACGTGAACGTCTCGCTCAGCCCCTGCTTGCCGAAGTCGATCTCGGTGCCATCCACCAGCGCCAAGCTGTCGGCGTCCACGTAGATCCGCACGCCGTCCTGCTCAAACACCACGTCGCCCTCACGCTGGTCTTTGGCAAGGTCGGTGATGTGGCCCCAGCCGGAACAGCCGGTGCGGGTAACGCCGAAACGCAAGCCCAACGCTCCCGGCGTGGTAGCGACAAAACGCTGCACACGGGCGTGGGCGATGGGGGTCAGATGAACAGCCATGATGGGCGACTCCAGCTAAATTACGGGCCAATTATAGGTGGGGCCGGCCATCGGTTGATGCAAGCGCTGATAAATGCCTCGCCTGCCCGGCCCTACAGCCGCTAAAATCTCGCATTCACAGATCGAGTCGATCAACAGAGGATTCAAGTCATGACGGTGGTCAGCGTTGCACACGCCCTTGCCGGGAAGTTCCCGGAAGGCGGAGAAGTCACGGTTCGCGGGTGGGTACGCACGGTGCGTGGCTCGGCTGGACTGGCCTTCGTCAACGTCAGCGATGGCTCGGGCTTTGCCCCGATCCAGGTTGTGGCCACCGAGGCGCTGGGCAATTTCGAGGACATCAAGCGCCTGACCCCCGGCTGCTCGGTCATCGCCACCGGCAAGCTGGTCAAGTCGCAGGGCAAGGGTCAGAGCTTTGAGATCCAGGGCGACAGCATGGAGATCGTCGGCTGGGTTGAAGACCCGCTGACCTACCCCATCCAGCCCAAGCCGATGTCGCCGGAGTTTCTGCGCGAAGTAGCGCACCTGCGCCCGCGCACCAACCTGTTTGGCGCGGTCACCCGCATCCGCGATTGCCTGTCCAAGGCCGTGCACCGTTACTTCCACGAGAACGGTTTCTATTGGATCAGCACACCCATCGTCACCACCTCCGATGCCGAAGGCGCCGGGCAGATGTTCCGCGTGTCCACGCTGGACATGAGCAACTTGCCGCGCACCGGCAATGGTGAAATCGACTTCAGCCGCGACTTTTTCGGCAAGGAAACCTTCCTGACCGTGTCCGGCCAGCTCAACGTCGAGGCCTACTGCCTGGCGCTGAGCAAGGTGTACACCTTCGGCCCCACGTTCCGCGCTGAAAACAGCCACACCACCCGCCACCTGGCCGAGTTCTGGATGGTGGAGCCGGAAATCGCGTTCGCCGACCTGGCCGAAAACGCGCGCGTGGCCGAAGAATTCCTGAAGTACCTGTTCCGCGCGGTGCTCGACGAGCGCGCCGACGACATGGCCTTCATTGCCGAGCGCGTGCAGAAGGACGCCATCACGCGCCTGGAAGCCTTCGTCAACGCACCGTTCGAGCGCATCGAATACACCGATGCGATCAGCCTGCTGCAGAAGTCCGGCAAGAAGTTCGACTACCCGGTCGAATGGGGCCTGGACCTGCAGACCGAGCACGAGCGCTGGTTGACCGAAGAGCACGTCGGCCGACCGGTCGTGGTCACCAACTATCCGGAGCACTTCAAGGCGTTCTACATGCGCCTGAACGACGACGGCAAAACCGTCGCGGCGATGGACGTGCTGGCCCCGGGCATCGGCGAGATCATCGGCGGCAGCCAGCGCGAAGAGCGTCTGAACGTACTGGATGCGCGCATGGCGCAGTTCGGCTTGGACCCGGAACACTACCAGTGGTACCGCGATTTCCGTCGCTATGGCTCGGTGCCGCATGCCGGCTTCGGCCTGGGTTTCGAGCGCCTAGTGGTTTACGTCTGCGGCCTGTCCAACATCCGCGACGCCATCCCTTACCCGCGCGCACCGGGTTCGGCGGAGTTCTAAGCCACACACCTCAGGAGACAGGAATGCGTCGCAAGAGAGCAGCAAACCCATCCGCAGTGAGCCGCCTTGGCTGTCGCTCACTGCTTGTTTCTCTTCACTCATTCCTGCGCTCATGACGCTGTTTTTCGCGTTGTGCTTTGTCGGCATCGCCATCGCAGGCTTCAGCGCGTTTGTGATTTTCTGGCCGCTGACGCTGGTGCACATCCGCGACCGGCATCCGGACACGGCCGCTGGCTTTGGCGCATTCGCTTTTCTCGACGGCGCTGCGCTGCGCTGGCTGCTGTCCGGCCGTTATCGCGCCCTCAACGACCGCTCACTCAGCGGCCTGGCCACCCCGGCCCGTATCGCCTTGTGGGTGATCTGGCTGGGCTTGGGCATGGCGCTGCTGCTTTGGCTTTATTCCCAGGTAATGAAATGAACGACCTCGACAATTCCATCGACCAGTGGTGGCTCGCACAACTTGGCGGCACGCTGATCTGGGCCCGCCTGCGCGTGCGCCCGGCCGGCACCGCCGAGGTGCTGGACAGCGACGGCAACACGCTCAGTTATGACAGCGAGGACACGGCCCGCGCGCAGTTGTTCGACGCCGAGTTCGTGGCCTTTGACGGGCTTGATGAAGAAGATGCGCTGGCACGCGGCTTCTCGCTGCACGAAGTGCAGCCGCCCGTTGGCGACGACGATGAAGCCCTGCGCGACCGCATGGTGCAGCTGCTCGGCAGCCGGGTCTGAGCCACGCCAATGTTCAGCCAACGCGCCTTCAGTGAGAACGACCTGCACTGGCTGGATCGCCTGCTGGCGCGCGATCCATTTGTGACGTTGCTGACCACCGGTGACGACGGCCTGCCCGAAATCACGCCGATGCCGGTGTTGTACCGCCGGCAGGCGCAGGACATCACCCTGCTCGGGCATTGGGCCCGGCCCAACCCGCAGGCGCAGCGTCATGGCACCGCCAAGGTGCTGGTCGCTGGCCCGCACGGTTATGTGTCGGCCAGCTGGTATCCCGATAAAAATCGCGCCGCGCGCGTCCCCACCTGGAACTACGCCACCGCTGAACTGCGCGGCCAGTTGCAGCCATTCGACGATACCGATGCGCTGGCCGAACTGGTCTGCGCGCTGAGCAATCAATTCGAAGCCAGCGTCGGCCAGTCGTGGCGCTTCGAACCTGAACGCGATGACCATCGCCGACAGCTGCGCGGCATCATCGGCTTTCGTTTCACGGTCGAGCAGGTACAACTCAAATTGAAACTCAGCCAGAACCATCCTGAAGCCAACCAGCAATCAGTGATCGAGAATCTGCAACAACTGGCCACACCCGCTTCCCATGAGTTGGCGCACTGGATGCGCCAACGCCGCGAACAAGCCGCCATCAGCGACTGACACGCACCTGTTTCCCGCGACCACGTGGCCTTGTGCCGCGCCTTGCCCCCAAAACCAACGTCAGGGACATCCATCATGCAAGACATCCACGCACTGCTGCAGAACAACCGCGAATGGGCGGACCGGATCGAGAAGGAAGATCCTGAGTTCTTCCATCAACTGGCCCAGCAGCAGCATCCCGAATATCTGTGGATCGGCTGTTCCGACTCACGCGTACCGGCCAACCAGATCATCGGCATGGCACCGGGCGAAGTATTCGTGCACCGCAACGTGGCAAACGTGGTGGTACACACCGACCTCAACTGCCTGAGCGTGGTGCAGTACGCGGTGGACCAGCTGAAGGTGAAGCACATCCTGATCGTGGGCCACTACGGCTGCGGCGGCGTGCACGCCAGCCTCAACAACACCCGGGTCGGCTTGGCTGACAACTGGCTGCGTCATGTCGGCGATGTCGCGCAGAAGCATGCGGGCATTCTGGATGCCATCGAAGAACCCGAGCTCAAGCACGCGCGTCTGTGCGAGTTGAACGTGATCGAGCAGGTGGTCAATGCCTGCCGCTCGACCATCGTGCAGGACGCCTGGGCGCGCGGCCAGAAACTGATGGTGCATGGTTGGGTCTACAGCCTGCGCGACGGCCGGGTGCGCGAAATGGGCATTGACGTGGGCAGTCCGGAAGAACTGAATCCGGCCTATGAAAAAGCACTGTCGCATGTGCCGCGCAAGGGCAAACGCGACTGAGCAAGCCCCTCCCCTTCGGGGCCCCTTCACCCAAGAAAGGGGCCCACAGTCCCGCATGCGGAAGAAGGGATGAAGCAAACAACGCAGACCCACGAGACCCTCTCATGCTCGCACCGCCGCTCAATCTCCAAGGCTGGATCGAAGAACACCGTCATCTGCTCAAGCCGCCGGTCGGCAACAAGATGATCGAAAACGGCGACTTCATCGTGATGGTCGTGGGCGGGCCCAACAACCGCAACGATTTCCATTGGGATGAAGGCCCCGAGTGGTTCTATCAGCTGGAAGGCGAGATGGTGCTGCGGGTGCAGGAAGATGGCGTGGTGCGCGACATTCCCATTCGCGCCGGTGAGATATTTCTGCTGCCAGCACGCGTGCCGCATTCGCCGCAGCGCATGCCCGGTTCGGTGGGGCTGGTGGTGGAGCGCAAACGCTTGGCGCACGAACTGGATGGCCTGATGTGGTTCTGCCCACAGTGCAACCACAAAATCCATGAAGAGTTCTTCCCGTTGAAGAACATCGAAACGGACCTGCCACGCATTTTCGAGCGTTTCCATTCTTCACTGGAACACCGTACCTGCAGCCAATGCGGCACGGTACACCCCTTACCCAAACCGATTACCAGCGACGTTTGAGCACACGCTCCGGCATCGCCCGGGCAGGTACACTGCGGCTACATTTGCCACGTGTCCCGTACCGATGAACGACATGCTGTCCACCGCCCATGCCGCCGCACTGGATGCCGCCGACCCGCTGCGACATCTGCGCGACCAGTTTCTGATTCCGCAACACAACGGTGCCGACCAGATTTACTTTGTCGGCAATTCGCTTGGCCTGCAGCCCAAGGGCGCCCAAGCGATGGTGCAGGAAGTGTTGGATCTATGGGCAAGCATCGCCGTTGAAGGCCACTTCACCGGACCCACGCATTGGATGAGCTACCACCGCTTGGTCAGCGATTCGCTGGCCCGCGTCGTCGGCGCAAAGCCCGAAGAAGTGGTGGCGATGAACACGCTCAGCGTGAATTTGCACCTGATGATGGTCAGCTTCTACCGGCCCACCGCGCAGCGCCCCGCCATTTTGATGGAAGCCGGCGCATTCCCTACTGATCGTCATGCGGTGGAAGCGCAGGTTCGTTTCCATGGTTTCAACCCTGACACCGATCTGATCGAGGTACAGCCCGACGAGGCCAACGGCACCATTTCGATGGCGGCCATTGAGCGCGCCCTGGCCGAACACGGCCAACGTGTGGCGCTGGTGCTGTGGCCGGGCGTGCAATACCGCACCGGCCAGGTGTTCGACCTGGAGGCGATCACTCGCTTGGCGCGCGCACAAGGCGCCAACGTGGGCTTCGATCTGGCCCACTCGGTCGGCAACGTGCCACTGGCGCTGCACGATGTTGCGCCGGATTTTGCGGTGTGGTGCCACTACAAATACCTCAACGCCGGCCCCGGCGCGGTGGCCGGTTGCTTCGTGCATGAGCGTCATGCCCGTGACACCACCCTGCCCCGCTTTGCCGGCTGGTGGGGCCACGAGCAGGCCACGCGCTTCAAGATGGCACCGGAGTTCGTGCCGGAACTGGGCGCCGAAGGTTGGCAGCTGAGCAACCCACCGGTGCTGGGGCTTGCACCGTTGCGTGCGTCGCTGGCGTTGTTCGATGAAGCCGGTGGCGATGCCCTACGTGAAAAGTCGCTGCAGTTGACCGGTTATCTGGAAGCGATGGTGCGCGCGCGTCTATCCAACGTGCTGCAGATCATCACCCCCAGCGAACCGGAACGTCGCGGTTGCCAGCTGTCGCTGCGCGTCATCGGTGGTCGTCCGCAAGGGCGCTCGCTGTTCGAGTACCTGCAGGCCGCCGGTGTGCTGGGTGACTGGCGCGAGCCCGACGTGATCCGCATCTCGCCTACGCCCATGTACAACCGCTACCAGGACATTCACCGCTTCGCCGAAGAAGTGGAGAACTGGACCCGCCGCACCTGATTCAACGGAACCGCTGAGTTGACCACTTCCTCCCCGCGTAACCTCACCATCATCGGCGCCGGGCTTGCCGGCTCCCTGCTGGCCATCCTGCTGTCCCGCCAAGGTTGGCAGATCACCCTTTACGAGCGTCGCGGTGATCCGCGCATTGCCGATTACGAGTCCGGCCGTTCCATCAACCTGGCGCTGGCCGAGCGCGGCCGCAATGCGCTGCGTCAGGCCGGCGTGGAAGACGCGGTGATGGCGCGCACGGTGATGATGCGCGGGCGCATGGTTCACCCGCGCGAGGGTGAACCGGAACTCCAGCGCTATGGTCGCGATGACAGTGAGGTGATCTGGTCGGTACACCGCAAAGATCTCAACACCACCCTGCTGCAGCTTGCAGAAGAAGCGGGGGCGCGCATCCACTTCCATCGCCGACTGCATACGGTGGATTTCGACGCCGGCTATGCGCGCTTCATTGACGACCGCGACGATCAGGCGCACGACATTCATTTCAGCACGCCGATGATCGGTGCAGATGGTGCCGGCTCGGCGCTGCGTGCGGCAATGAACCGTAAAGCGCCGCTGGGTGAGCGCATCGAGTTCCTGGATCACTCCTACAAAGAGCTGGAGATTCCTCCCGGCCCTGACGGCAATTTCCAGATCGAAGGCAATGCGCTGCATATCTGGCCGCGCGGCAACTACATGTGCATTGCGCTGCCCAATGACGAAGGCACGTTCACCGTCACCCTGTTTCTGCCCAATCAAGGTGAGCCGAGCTTTGCCAACGTGCGCACCGGCGCCGAGGCTGAAGCACTTTTCCAGCGCGAATTTGCGGACACCTTGCCGTTGATCCCCAACCTGCGCAGCGATTGGGAACAGCACCCACCCGGACTGCTGGGCACGCTGCATCTGGACCGTTGGCACCAAGACGGCAAGGCCGTTTTGGTTGGCGACGCCGCACACGCGATGGTGCCGTTCCACGGCCAAGGCATGAACTGCGCGTTTGAGGATTGCGTGGTGCTGGCCCGCACGCTGTGCGAGCAACCGGACACCGCGCAGGCATTCGCTGCCTTCGAGCGCGAGCGCAAACCCAATGCCGCCGCGATCCAGCAGATGGCGCTGGAAAACTACCTGGAGATGCGCGACAAAGTCGCCGACCCAACCTATCTGCTGCAACGCGAGCTGGAACAGGCGCTGCAGGCGCGCTGGCCCACCCGCTTTGTGCCGCATTACACGATGGTCACTTTCCTGCACACGCCCTATGCCGTGGCGCTGGAACGCACCCGCATCCAACAGCGCATCCTTGCCGATGCCACCGCCGGTCGGCAGACACTGGAAAACATCGACTGGACGGCGCTGGAAACAATCGTGCACGCACAGCTTTCCATTCTGGAAGGAGCGCACTGATGGCCGAGAGCTTTCTGTTCTACGACCTGGAAACCTTTGGACAGGATCCGCGACGCACCCGCATCGCGCAGTTCGCCGCCATCCGTACCGACGAGCAGCTGCGGCAGATTGATGAACCGGTGAGCTTTTACGTCAAGCCTGCCGATGACCTGCTGCCCTCGCCCATCGCCACGCTGATCACCGGCATCACCCCGCAACATGCCTTGGCCGAAGGAGTGACCGAGGCCGAGGCGTTCTCGCGCATCCAGGAACTGATGGCTCGCCCGCAGACCTGCACGTTGGGCTACAACACGCTGCGTTTCGACGATGAGTTCGTGCGCTATGGGTTGTTCCGTAATTTCCACGATCCCTATGAGCGCGAATGGCGCGGCGGCAACTCGCGCTGGGATCTGCTCGACATGCTGCGGCTGGTGCACGCACTGCGGCCTGACGGCATCAACTGGCCCAAGCGTGAGGACGGCGCCACCTCGTTCAAGCTGGAGCACCTGGCCATCGCCAACGATGTCCGCCAGGGCGATGCGCACGAAGCGCTATCCGACGTGCACGCCACCATCGGCATGGCCCGCCGCTTCCGCGAGGCCCAACCGCGCATGTGGGACTACGCGCTGCGCCTGCGTGACAAGCGCTATGTCGGCTCGCTGCTGGATGTGGTCGCGATGCAACCGGTACTGCATATCTCCATGCGCTACCCGGCCAGCCGCCTGTGTGCAGCGCCGGTGCTGCCGCTCACGCGCCACCCGCACATCAACAATCGGGTGATTGTGTTTGACCTGGAAGGCGATGTGGATGCCCTGCTGGATCTGTCCGTCGAAGAGATCGCCAGCCGCCTTTACACCCGCGCGGCCGATCTGCCCGAAGGCCAGCAACGCGTGCCGCTGAAAGAAGTGCACTTGAACAAAGTGCCGGCGCTGGCCGCGTGGAATCACCTGCGTGAAGCTGACTTCGAGCGGTTGGGCATCAACCCCGCCGAGATCGAAGCCAAGGCCGACAAGCTGCGCGCCATTGGTCCGCAATTGGCCGAGAAAGCACGCCAGGTGTTTGCACGCGAGCGCACGGTGGAAGGGCCGATTGATGCCGATGCATCGCTGTACGACGGCTTTCTTGCCGAAGGCGACAAGGGCCTGTTGAGCAAGGTACGCACCGCGCCGCCGCAGGCACTGGCCGAGCTGGAGCAGCGTTTCCGCGACCCACGCCTGCCCGAACTGCTGTTCCGCTACCGCGCACGCAATCACCCGGAAACGCTGGATGCTGCGGCACGCACGCGCTGGGACACCTACCGCCGCGCACGCCTGCTGGAAACGCCCGGGCTCGGTGAACAACTGCTGCCGGACTACGTTGCGCAGCTCGCCGCCCTGCGCGAGGAACACCACGACAACCCCACTTCATTGGCCCTACTGGATGCGCTGGACCAATGGGGTAACGACCTGCGGACATCGCTATGAGCCAGTATTTCAGCGACGCCAGTTTCAAGTTCCTGCGCGGGCTTGCCCGGCACAATGACAAAACCTGGTTTGCCGAGCACAAACAACAGTACGAAGACCATGTGCGCCAGCCATTCCTGCGCCTGATCGCCGACCTGCAGCCGGATCTGACCAAGGTCAGCGAACACTTCCAGGCGGACCCGCGCACCGTGGGCGGCTCGTTGTTCCGTATCTACCGCGATTCGCGATTCTCCAACGACAAGACGCCCTACAAAACCTGGCAGGGCGCGCGGCTGTTCCATGAGCGGCGCAAGCAGGTTCCCGCACCGTCGTATTACATCCATCTGGCGCCGGGCGAGAGCTTCGTCGGCGCCGGCATCTGGCACCCGGAACCGGACGTACAGCGCCGGCTGCGGCAGTTCATCTTCGACAACCCCGGCAGCTGGAAAGCCGCCGCCCATGCCCCGGCCACGCGCAAACGTTACGACTTTGAAACCAGCGAAAAACTGGTGCGCACACCGCGCGGGTTCCCGGCGGATTTTGAGTTCATTGACGACCTCAAACACCGCAACTGGGTGCTGTGGCGCTCATTGGACGATGCCACCATGACCGGCCCGCGCCTGCGTCACACGCTGGCCGGTGACCTGGCTGCGCTGGGCCCGTTCGTGGATTACCTGTGCGCCGCACTGGACCTGGAATTCTGAGCCCGCATATTTCACGCAATGCTTCGCCGGTTGCGGCAACCTAGGCAGCAGTGCCCATGCAAGGCTGCTGCCATGTCCACCATCCATCACCAGATCTGGGTCGACGCTCCGCTGGACACGGTCTACGACGCGCTGGCCAGTGCGGACGGACTGAGCCAATGGTGGGTGCCACATCAGCAGACCCTGCGCGAAGGCGACACACTCATCAGCCACAACCCCGGCGCAGGCCACGGCGTGGTGGTGATGAAGGTACTTGAGCTCGTTCCCGCCCATTGCGTGCGCTGGGAAGTCATCAGCCACCATCCGCCACAGAGCCCGGCCTCGGCGTGGGCCGGCACCGAGGTCCGCTTCGATCTGTCTCGACGCGCAAGTCCCGGCATGTGGCGAGGACTGCCGCATGAAGGTGAACCGATGACGGTTGTGGAGTTCCAGCAACGTGGCTGGGATCCGCACAGCGAGTACTACGGCTTCTGCAGCCAAGCCTGGGCCGAAACGCTGGTGCTGCTGCGGCGCTGGGCAGAGTCACACACCAACCACCGCCACTGACATTACGGATGTACGCAATGAAAAAATGGATCATCGCCGCCGTGGTACTGGTGGCGCTTACCATCGGCGGCTATGTGGTTGCCGGGCCTTACCTTGCCATCCGCGGCATCAGCAATGCCATCGAGCAGCGTGACACCGGCAAGCTGCAGCGCTATGTGGATTTCCCGACGCTGCGGGTCAATCTCAAAGCGCAGGTTGATGATTACCTGGTGCGTCAGGCCGGTAGCCAGATGCAGTCCAGCCTGTTCGGCGCGGTGATGGCCAGCGTGCTCGGCAATGTCACCGGTGCCGGCGTGGATACCTTGGTCACCCCTATCGGTGTTGCCGCCCTGTTGCAGGGCGACAGCCTCTGGAAGCGCGCTACCGGTGACACGATTGGCGGTGATACGTGGGCTGCGCCCTCACCCGCGAAACCGCTGGCCGATACCCATGGCCGCTATGAATCGCTATCACGCTTCACCGCCACCAGCCGCCTGCAGGATGGTCGCGAGCTGGTGTTCGTACTCAGTCGCCAAGGGCTGCGTTGGCGGCTGACCAACATCATCCTGCCAACGGGCCAGGCGCCGGGCTGAAGCCGGCGCCATTGTGCATCAGGCAATGCGGCGAACGGGCTCGTCCTCGATTTCGCTGTCTGCCAGGAAGGCCTCCAACGAATCATCCATCGCCTGCATCCACGGTGTGTGGTGCGGCGGCGCCAGCGTGCCGGTCAACACCGAACGGTAGCTGCAGTTGCGGTAGCCCAGAATGTCGTCCTTCTTGTCGTGCTTCCACTGCTTGAACAGGTCAGCTACCGCTTCGACATCAAACGCAGGGTAATCGCTGGCATCGAGCAGATCGCGCACATAGGCGGTCTGGAAGTCGATGTCCTGCTCGGCCGATTGTGAGGCCTCTTCACGCGCCACCCACTGCTGGCTGTCAGCGCGCATGGCATCTGCTTCCGGCAATGCGATGCGGCCCAGAATCACATCGCGGGCGTACCACGCCTGCGCATCGAACATGTTGAATGTGTAGTACTGGTCCTGCATGCCCAGATACATCAGCTTGGGATTGTCGATCCAGAACACGCCCTTGTAGATATCGCCCGGATACAGGCGATTGCGCGTGCGCAGGGTCAGTTCGTCCGGCAGGAACGGGAAGTGATGCTGATAACCGGTACACAGCACGATGGCATCCACGTCCTTGCAGGTTCCATCGACAAAGTGCGCGGTGTTGCCTTCCACGCGCACCAGCAGCGGCTTTTCATCAAAAGCAGCCGGCCAGTCCAGACCCATCGGCGCGCTGCGATAACTGAAGGTCACTGACTTTGCGCCGTACTTGTAGCACTGCGTGCCGATGTCCTCAGCCGAATAGCTGCTGCCGACCAACAGGATGTCCTTGTCGGTGAACTCACACGCATCACGGAAATCATGCGCGTGCAGCACGCGCCCCGGGAACTGCTCCAAGCCTTCAAAGAAGGGCGCATTGGGCGTGGAAAAATGCCCGGTCGCCACGATAACGCGGTCGAACTCCTCCGACACCAGCTCGTCTTTCTTCAGGTCGCGCACGCTGATGGTGAAGCGCCCGGTCTGCTCGGAGTAATCCACCCACTGCACGGCCATGTTGAAGCGGATCTGCTCGCGCACGCCGCTTTTTTCAATACGGCCCATGATGTAGTCGCGCAGCACCGCACGCGGAGGATAGGAGGCAATCGGGCGACCGAAGTGTTCCTCGAAGCTGTAATCGGCAAACTCCAGCGCTTCCTTTGGCCCGTTGGACCAGAGATAGCGGTACATGCTGCCGTGCACAGGCTCGCCGTAAGCGTCCAACCCCGTACGCCATGTGTAGTTCCACATTCCCCCGAGATCAGACTGTTTTTCGTAACAGACGATCTCCGGCACTTCAGCGCCCGCGCGGCGGGCAGATTCAAAGGCACGAAGTTGCGCCAGGCCGCTGGGGCCGGCACCAAGAATGGCGATACGCATGGTCATTGAGTTGTTTTCTCCGGTGTAGCTGCTGTCGCGAATGAACATGACAGCACTGCGCAAAGGCGCGTTATGCGCAGCGCAGGAGAGACAATGCGTCCGGTCCCGCGCGGCGCGCGAAACACCCGGCAGCCGCGCAAACGCAGCACTGAGAAGGAGTGGCAGACTTAAAGCTACCGGTCGAGGCGAAGCCCCGTCCCTACATCACCGGGTGGTTGCCATACGGGTGAGATGGATCCGCCGCAGTCGTGCAGATCAAGGGCGCGGCAGGATTGCCGCTGAGCGTTGATGAACCCGCGAAAGCGTGTCGATCCTAGCATATGCGCCACAACAGGCTATAACCCGTACCTGCAGATGCTGCGCACAGGCACCACTCACCACAAAGCTGACCAGGCACCTATGAGCGCAAAAGGCCTGCAATGCAGGCCTTTTAACGTCTTGAACTGGATGCGGGCAGTTGATTGTGTGCGCCCTTACAACGCGATCAATCCGGGTTGGCAACACCATGTGGTACATGACCGGCTGCCACGTGCTGACGCGCGCTATCAATGTTGTGCTGCGAATCGTCAAAAAACAGATCAGCGCCGAAAGCTTCCAGGAACGGGCCCTTATGACGGCCACCAAGGAACAGTGCCTCGTCCAAACGCACGCCCCATTCACGCAACGTACGGATCACCCGCTCATGCGCAGGCGCCGAACGCGCCGTCACCAACGCGGTGCGGATGGGCGCAGCCTCACCGGCCGGGAATGCCGCCTGCAATGCATGCAGGGCCGAAAGGAAATTGCGGAACGGCCCGCCGCTCAATGGCTCGTGCGCGCGCTCGCGTTCGTGGCGACCAAATGCTTCCACGCCCTGCTCGCGCGAAATGCGTTCGCTTTCATCGCCAAAAATCACCGCATCTCCATCGAAGGCGATGCGCAATTGTGATGTCGGGCGCCCGGTATCGGTCGCTGCGGCAGTGGCGGCGCTTACCTCGGCCGCACTCTGCGGCAGAATCGTTGCCGCAGCGATGCCGTGTACCAAGGCACGCCGCACCGATTCCGGATTGGCGGACAGAAACAGATCGGTACCAAACGGCTTCACATACGGCCACGTCGGCTCACCGGCAGTGAACGTGGCGCGGATGATGTCCAGGTTGTAATGCTGGATGGAGTTGAAGATGCGCAGGCCGGTGTCGGCCGAGTTGCGTGACAGCAGAATCACTTCCACGCGCGGCGTCTCGCCGGGTGTGCCGTCGTTGAGTGCCAGCAGCTTGCGCACCACCGGAAAAGCGACACCCGGCTTGAGCACGTCATCCTCGTGCGCGCGTTGGTAGGCCGCATAGGCCTCCACACCTTCGCGTTCAAACAGCGCGTGCCCTTCTTCAAGGTCGAACAATGCGCGCGAAGTTACCGCGACAGTGAGAAGCCGGGGAGTGTTGTCACCCATGGACGTTGAACCCAGTGATATCAAGGAACGGAACCTAGTCTACTTGGAACCCGCAGGCCCGTCCGACAGACGCATTTGCCCGTCACACCATGAACTGTTCGCTGAGCATGCGCTCTTCAAGATTGTGCTCAGGGTCGAACAGCAACGTGACCTGGCGCTCGCGTGATTCGCGGATGGTGACTTCCACCACGTCGCGGGTTTCGTGCGAATCGGCGGTGACACTGACCGGGCGCTTGTAGGGATCAAGCACGCGGAAACGCACTTCGGTCTCGGCCTTTAGAATGGCACCGCGCCAGCGCCGTGGCCGGTAAGGCGCCAGAGGTGTCAAGGCGATGGTGTTGGAACCCAGCGGCAGAATCGGCCCATGTGCCGAATAGTTGTACGCGGTACTGCCGGCCGGCGTTGAAACCAACACGCCGTCGCAGATCAACTCTTCCACCCGCGACTGCCCATTGAGATCAATCCCGATGTGCGCCGCCTGCCGCGTCTGCCGCAGCATCGACACATCGTTGTAAGCCAATGAGCCGGTGGTGGTGCCCGATTCGGTGAGCGCGATCATTTCCAGCGGGCGCAGATGCGCCGGCTCGGCATGTGCCAGGCGCTCGATCAGGTCTTCTTCGCGATGATGGTTCATGAGGAAACCGACGGTGCCCAGCTTCATGCCGAACACGGGCTTACCCTTGCTGCCATGCCGGTGCAGGGTCTGCAGCATGAAGCCGTCGCCCCCCAGCGGGCAGATAACATCGGCATCTTCCGGGTCATGGTTACCGTAGCGGGCAGCCAACAACTCACGCGCCTGCTGCGCGGCCTCAACGGTGCTTGCGAGAAATGCGATTCGGGGGGACACAGGCATCTTCGGGTTCGGCTCAGGTGCCGAGGATAACCCGCAACTGTGCAGGCCAGTGGCTTCGGCCCGGGAGAGCGTAGAAGCGGCCCTCACCCCAACCCCTCTCCCGTAAACGGGAGAGGGGCTTCAAGCAAGCATTCCAGCAGTTCTAAGCCCCTCTCCCGTTTACGGGAGAGGGGTTGGGGTGAGGGCAAGCTTTTGCCTTCCCTCCTCCCACACAGGGCTTACACCCCGTGCGCGGCCAGCTGGCCCAAACGCTGCACCGCGACCGAGACGGTCGGGTAATCCAGCGTCTTCTGCTCAGCCAACTCGGCCAGCATTGCCAGGGTGAAACGCAGGCTGCTGTCGTCGCGCTTCAACCATGCCGCCACCTTGGCTTCGGCCGTGGCGCCACGCATCGACAACACCTGGCCAGCCAGGTTGCGCTGGTGTGCGGCCAATTCGTCGCGCAGCACGCCACGGGCCACGGCATGCCAACGGCCGTTGACCTCCAACGCGTCAACCTGCTCGAACAACCACGGCATCTGCAGTGCTTCGCCCAGGCGGAAGTGGACCTTGGACACCTCCACCGGCTTGAGCTTGCGGGTACGTGCCAGTTCGATGATGTCGAACGCTGCCTCCAGGAACTGCAGCTCGGACAACTGCTGCGACAACGCTGCCGGCAGGCCCTTTTCCTTCCATGCCTTGACGCTGGCCTCGTAAGCCGGTCGCTGCGAATCAGACAGCACGCCCGAGGCGACACGGATGTCGTTGAACGGGCCCTGGTAACGCTCGACCGCGGCGGTGATGTCCGGCATGGCGCCCGGACGGTTCAACAGCCAGCGCACGAACGAACGCTGCAGCTTCCAGATCACTTCCAGCGCATCCACCTGCACCGCTTCCGGCAAGGTGCCGTCCAGCGCGTCGATCTGCGTCCACAGGGCACGCGCATCCAGCGTCTCGCGGCTGATGGTGTAGGCCTTGGCGACCTCGGCCACGCTGCGGCCGGTGTCTTCCTGCATGCGCATCAGGAAGGTGGCGCCCATGCGGTTGATGGTCTGGTTGGTCACGGCCGTGGCGATGATTTCGCGCTTCAGGCGGTGACGGTCCATCGCATCGGCGTACTTCTTCTGCAGCGGCTGCGGGAAGTAACGCAGCAGCTCCTTGGACAGGTACGGATCTTCCGGGATGTCCGACTCCAGCAACTGCTGGAAGGCGACGATCTTGGAGTACGACAGCAGCACCGCCAGCTCTGGACGGGTCAGGCCCTGGCCACGCAGCTTGCGTGCCGACAGCTCGGCGTCCGATGGCAGGAACTCGATCTGACGATCCAGCAGGCCCTGCTTCTCCAGCGTGCGGATGAAATGCTGCTTGGAACCCAGACGGGTCGCACTCATGCGCTCCATCAGGCTCAGCGCCTGGTTCTGACGGTAGTTGTCCATCAGCACCAGACCACCCACCTCGTCGGTCATCGAGGCCAGCAGCTTGTTGCGCTGGTCAACGGTGAGCTTCTTGGCGCGCACCACATCGTTGAGCAGGATCTTGATGTTGACTTCGTGGTCGGAGGTATCCACACCGGCCGAGTTGTCGATGAAGTCGGTGTTGAGCAGCACGCCTACCTGCGCGGCCTCGATGCGGCCCAGCTGGGTCATGCCCAGGTTGCCGCCCTCGCCCACGATCTTGCAGCGCAGCTCGCCACCGTTGACGCGCAGCGCGTTGTTGGCACGGTCGCCGACGTCGGCGTGGGTCTCGGTCGACGACTTGACGTAGGTGCCGATGCCGCCGTTCCAAAGCAGATCCACCGGCGCTTTCAGCGCGGCGTTGATCAGGTCGGTCGGGGTCATCGCCTTGATGCTGGCGTCGATGCCCAGGGCCTCACGCACCTGCGGGGTGATCTCGATGGACTTCAGCGAGCGCGCGTAGATGCCACCGCCCTTGCTGATCAGCTTGGCGTCGTAATCAGCCCAGCTGGAACGCGGCACCTTGAACATGCGCGCGCGTTCCTTGAACGAGCTCGCCGCTACCGGGGTCGGGTCCAGGAAGATGTGGCGGTGGTCGAACGCGCAGACCAGGCGGATGTGCTCGGACAGCAGCATGCCGTTGCCGAATACGTCGCCGGACATGTCGCCAACGCCCACCACGGTGAAGTCCTGCTTCTGGCAATCCTGGCCCAGCGCACGGAAGTGACGCTTCACCGACTCCCACGCACCGCGTGCGGTGATGCCCATGCCCTTGTGGTCGTAACCCACCGAACCACCCGAGGCGAACGCATCGTCCAGCCAGAAACCGTGCGCACGGGCGATGCCGTTGGCGGTGTCGGAGAACGTCGCGGTGCCCTTGTCAGCGGCCACCACCAGGTACGGATCGTCCTGGTCATGACGCACCACGCCCAGCGGCGCGACGATCTTGTCGTTGACGATATTGTCGGTGATGTCGAGCAGGCCGTTGATGAAGCGCTTGTAGCAGGCCACACCTTCAGCGAACCATGCATCGCGGTCCACCGCCGGGTCCGGCAGCTGCTTGGCGAAGAAACCGCCCTTGGAGCCGACCGGCACGATCACGGTGTTCTTCACCATCTGCGCCTTCACCAGGCCCAGCACTTCGGTACGGAAGTCTTCGCGACGGTCCGACCAACGCAGGCCGCCACGCGCCACCGGGCCAAAGCGCAGGTGGGTGCCTTCCACGCGCGGGCCGCACACGAAGATTTCGCGGTACGGACGCGGCTTGGGCAGCTCCGGCACCTTGGCGGCGTCGAACTTGAAGCTGATGTAATCGGCCGGGCCACCATCGGCGCGCACGCCGTCCTTGCGGACCATGAAGTAGCTGGTACGCAGGGTGGCTTCAATCACACCGATGAAGCTGCGCAGGATGCGGTCTTCGTCCAGGCTGGACACGCGGTCCAGCAGCTTGATCAGCGCCTCGTGGACCACGGCCATGCGTGTATCACGGGCGCTCTTGCGCGCCTTGACCACGCCGTCGAGCACCTTGAGGGTGGCAGCGTCGTCACCGGCCAGCAGCTTGAACTGGGCCAGCTGTGCATCCATCGTCGCCTTGTCAGCGCCGGGGGTCGGCTCGAAGCGGGCTTCGAACAGCTCCACGATCAAGCGCGCCAGCAGCGGGTAGCGGTTGAAGGTGCCTTCCACATACGCCTGCGAGAACGGCACGCCGATCTGCAGCAGGTACTTGCAGTAGCCGCGCAGCATCGACACCTGGCGCCAATCCAGGCCGGCACCGAGCACCAGACGGTTGAAGCCGTCGTTCTCGGCATCGCCGTGCCAGACATGGGCAAAGGCTTCGCTGAAGCACGCGTTGGAACGGGCCGGGTCGATCGCGCCGATGGCCGATTCAACCTCGAAATCCTGCACATACACCGGCGCGTCATCGACCATCAGGCGATACGGACGCTCGGCAACCACGCGCAGGCCCATGTTTTCCATCATCGGCAGCACGTCGGACAACGGGATGTCGTCCAGCTGGCGATACAGCTTCAGGCGCAGACCTTCGACACCCTCGCGGTGGGTGGACTGCAGGCTCAGGCGCAGGTCGTCCGGGCCGGTCAGCGCATCAAGCTGGGCCACGTCGGCCGCTGCGATCTCCGCGCTGGAATCTTCGATATAACCGGCCGGCAACGCCTTGCCGATACGCGAGGCAATACGCAGGCCTTCGCTTTCACCGTGGCTGTTGACCAGCGCTTCGCGCAGATCGTCCTGCCAGTTACGCAACACATTAGCCAAGCGCTTCTCCAATCCTTCGATGTCCAATTCCAGGCTCTGCCCGGCCTTCGGGCGCACGATCAGGTGTACCTGGGCCAACGGCGAATCGCCCAGCACCACGCTGGAATCGACGTATTCGCCCTGCAAGGCATCCTTGAGCATGCTTTCAACGCGCAGACGCACGTCAGTGTTGAAACGTTCGCGCGGCAGAATCACCAGCGCGGAAATGAAGCGGCTGAACTTGTCGCGGCGCAGGAACAGGCGGCTGCGCACACGCTCCTGCAGGCCCAGCACGCCCATGGCAGTGCGGAACAGCTCGTCCTCGCTGGACTGGAACAGCTCTTCGCGCGGCAGCGATTCCAGAATGTGGCGCAGTGCCTTGCCGCTATGGCTGGACAGGCTCAGGCCCGAACGCTGCATCACGTTTTCGTAGCGCTGGCGCACCAGCGGAATTTCCCACGGGCGGCGGTTGTAGGCGCTGGAGGTGAACAGACCCAGGAAGCGCTGTTCGCCGATGATCTTGCCCTTGGCGTCGAATTCCAGCACGCCGATGTAATCCATGTAGCCGCTGCGATGGATACGCGAGCGGGCATTGGTCTTGGTCAGGATGAGTGCGTCATGCAGGCTGCTGGTGGCGTTCAGGCCTTCGGCAGCCAGGCCCTTCACCGGACGGGCGACTGAAGTGTCCTTACCGCGCATCAGCCCAAGGCCGGTGCCGTTCTGCGCGACCAGCACTTCTTCCTTGCCCTTCTTCTCCACCTTGTATTCGCGGTAGCCGAAGAAGGTGAAATGGTTGTCCGCCGCCCAGCGCAGGAACTCCTGTGCTTCCACACGCGAAGCCTTGCTGACCGGCAGCGCACGCTTGCCCAGGTCATCGGCCAGTGCCAATGCCTTGTTGGTCATCGGCTGCCAGTCCTTGACGATGGCGCGCACGTCATCCAACGCATCGCTGACACGCTTGGCAACGGCATCCAGTTCGGCGGCAGGCTGGCGGTCAATCTCCAGCAGCATCACCGATTCCAGCGCACCCTCACCCACGCCCGACAACTTGCCGGCTTTGTCACGCGCGATGCTGACCACCGGGTGGCCCAGCACATGCACGCCAATGCCCTGTTCGGCCAATGCCAGCGTCACCGTGTCCACCAGGAACGGCATGTCGTCGTTGACGATCTGCAGCACGGTGTGGCCCGATTCCCAACCATCGGCCTTCAAGGTCGGGTTGAACACCCGCACGTTCGCCTTGCCCGCCTTGCGGGTACGTGCAAACTCCAGCATGCCGGCTGCAAGCACCGCCCAATCGTCTGCCGAGTGCAGCTTGAACTCGTCCGCCTCCATGCGCTTGTAGAACGCCGTAGCGAACGCAACCGCCTGCTTCTGCGCTGCTGCTGCGGAATAACGCTTCCGCAAGGCTGCAAAAACCGGTTCGAGCGAGAGGCCGGCCTCCACGGTGTTCTGCTTTACGACAGCCGGTTTGGATTTGGTTTTTGCGGTCTTGGTAGCGTTGTTTTGCGATTTCATGACAGAGCTTGGGTACTGCTCGTTGGAGAAACCGCGATTGTATCCCTCGCAACAAAAAGTGCCTTGCTGCATGGCCGCAATATCGCAGGCGCATGAGGAAAAAAAGCGGTGTATCGCGTTGAAACAGGCACAGATGGATGGACTAGATGTCTGCCACCTGAATCTCGGTTGCTCACCATTGCACGGTGGGCGCGCCCCGTTGCTGTACGGCGCCGGTGCCAACGGCAGTTCCATTCCGGCACATGTGTCTGCTGGCTGACGAGCAACACCAACGAAATAAGAATTACATTGCAGAGATTCTGAACTGGACGGTATAGTCCACCCCCTGTGCAAACCACCCCCTCTCCCTCCGCTGCCGGCTCCTCGGACGCGCGTGACGAACGCGTGTTTGAAGCAGTGCGCGAATTGCTGGCAACCCAGGGCATGCGATTGAGCATGGATGCGGTGGCGACGCTGGCCGGTTGCTCCAAGCAGACCCTCTACAGCCGCTACGGCTGCAAGCGGGAGCTGCTGCGCCAGGCCATGCGCCTGCACGTAAGCAATGCGACCTCCGGGCTTTCCACCTGCGACCGCAAGCCGTTACGCGAGACCTTGATTGATTTCGCCATCGGCTATCTGGACCACCGCAACAAGCCCAAGGTGCAGCGGGCCTCGCAACTGTTGGGGGCCAACGCCCACGAGTTCCGGGAAGAGGCCCGCTTCATCTATGGCGGCAGCGTGGAGGCACTGCGTGACCACGTAGCTGAATGGATGCAGACCGAAATGGCCCGCAACCGCCTCACCCATGACGACCCGCATTTCATGGCCGAGCTGTTGTTGAGCATGATCTCGGGCCAGGATTTTGAACGACAGCGCTTTCACGCCCCCTACCGCGATGATGCTTCGCAGCGTCAGCGATGGGCCGAATTTGCCACGGATGCTTTTCTGCGCGCGTTTGCCAACGCCTCGGAAAGCCGCTTGGCCTCAAAAGATACAAACAACCCCCGGAGTTTCTCCTGATGACCGCCCCACTCCGTCTCATCGCGCTCGCCTGCGCAGCGACACTCACCCTTGCAGCATGTAAAAAGCCGCAGGAACAGGCCGCTCCGCCACCGCCGGACGTTGGCGTGGTTGAGGCCAAGCCGCAGACGCTGCCCTTGCAGCGTGAGTTGGTCGGCCGCCTGTCGCCCTACCGTTCTGCTGATGTCCGTGCCCGCGTGGCCGGTGTGCTGCAGAAGCGCGTGTACGCCGAGGGCAGCGACGTAAAAGCCGGCCAGGTGCTGTTCCTGATCGACCCGGCGCAGCTGCAGGCCGCATTGAATCAGGCCGAAGGCTCTTTGGCTGCCGCCCGCGCCACCTATGCCAATGCCCGCGCCACCGCTACCCGCGCCCGCTCGCTGGCACCGCAGAAGTATGTGTCGCAGTCGGACCTGGACAGCGCGGTGGCTGCCGAGCGTAGCGGCGCTGCCGCCGTGCAGCAGGCCGAGGCCGCGGTGGCCAATGCCCGCATCAACCTGGGTTATGCCCGCGTCACCGCACCCATCTCCGGCCTGGCCGGCAAGGCGCAGGTGACCGAAGGCGCGCTGGTCGGCCAGGGAGATGTGACCCTGCTCACCACCATCGACCAGATCGACCCGCTGTACGTGAACTTCTCGATGACCGCCGACGAACTGAGCGCCCTGCGTGCCGCACAGGAAAAGGGCGCGCTGGCACTGGCCGGGGACGGCAAGACCACCGTGCAGGTCAATCTGCCTGACGGCAGCGCCTACGCGCATGAAGGCACGCTGGATTTCTCCGCACCTACGGTTGACCCGGCTACCGGCGCAGTCTCGCTGCGTGCGCAGCTGCCCAACCCGGACCACGTGCTGTTGCCGGGCAGCTTCGTCAGCTTCAAGGCCAACCTGGGCGAGCGTCACAACGCATTCCTGGTGCCGCAGCAGGCGGTGCAGCGCGATACGCAAGGCGGCTATGTCCTGGTGGTCGGCGCGGACGGCAATGTGGTGCGCAAGAACGTGGTGCTGGATAACCAGCAGGGTGCCAACTGGCTGATTACCTCGGGCCTGCAGGGCGGTGACAAGGTCATCGTGTCGGGCATCCAGAAGGTCAAGGCTGGCGCACCGGCCAAGCCCTCCCCGTGGCAGCCGCAGGCCGCCGCCAAGCCCGATGCAGCCGCACCGGCACCGGCAGCGAAGGAATAACGGACCGCCCTCATGCCTAAATTCTTTATTGATCACCCGGTATTTGCCTGGGTGGTGGCCATCTTGATCTCGCTTGGCGGCGTGATCTCGATCCTCAACCTGGGTGTGGAGTCCTACCCCAGCGTGGCACCGCCACAGGTCACCGTCACCGCCAACTACCCGGGCGCCAGTGCCTCCACGGCTGAAAAGTCGGTCACCCAGGTGATCGAGCAACAGCTGACCGGCATCGACAACCTGATGTATTTCAGTTCGTCGTCCTCGTCCAATGGCCGCGTCACCATCACCCTCACCTTCGACAGCGGCACCGATGCCGATATCGCCCAGGTGCAGGTGCAGAACAAGGTGTCGCTGGCCACGCCGCGCCTGCCTTCGGAAGTCACCCAGCAGGGTGTGGTGGTGGCCAAGGCCAATGCCGGCTTCCTGATGGCGGTGGGTGTGCGCTCCGACGACGGCAGCGTTGACCGCGATGCGTTGAACGACATCGTCGGTGCGCGCGTGCTGGAGCAGATTTCCCGTGTCCCCGGCGTCGGCAGCACCCAGCAGTTCGGCTCCGAATACGCCATGCGTGTCTGGTTGAACCCGGAAAAGCTGCAGGGCTATCACCTGTCGGCACGTGACGTGTACAACGCCATCGGCACCCAGAACCTGCAGTTCGCTGCCGGCTCGGTCGGCGGCGACCCCACCCCGGAAGGCCAGTCCTTCACCGCCACCGTGGCGGCCGAAGGCCGTTTCAGTTCGCCGGAGGATTTCGAGAACGTCATCCTGCGCGCCAATGCCGACGGCAGCGTGGTCAAGCTCAAGGACGTCGCCCGCGTTGCCTTTGGTGCCACCAACTACGGCTTTGACACCAAGTACAACGGCAAGCCGGTGGCCGTGTTCGCCATCCAGCTGCTGCCCGGCGCCAACGCGCTGGACGTGTCGGCCGCCGTGCGCTCCAAGATGGACGAACTTGCCCCCAGCTTCCCGCAGGGCGTGAGCTGGTTCACCCCGTACGACAGCACCACCTTCGTCACCATTTCGATCGAGGAAGTGATCCACACCTTGATCGAGGCCGTCGTGCTGGTGTTCCTGGTGATGCTGATCTTCCTGCAGAACTTCCGCGCCACCATCATCCCCACGCTGGTCATCCCGGTGGCGTTGCTTGGCACCTTCATGGGCATGCTGGCGATCGGCTTCACCATCAACCAGCTGACCCTGTTTGCGATGGTGCTGGCGATCGGCATCGTGGTCGATGACGCCATCGTCGTCATCGAAAACGTCGAACGCATCATGAGCGAGGAGAAGCTCGACCCGAAACCGGCAACACAGAAAGCCATGGGCCAGATCACCGGCGCCGTGGTGGCCATCACCGTGGTGCTGGCGGCAGTGTTCATTCCCAGCGCCATGCAGCCCGGCGCGTCGGGTGAAATCTACAAGCAGTTCGCGCTGACCATCGCCATGGCGATGGGCTTCTCGGCCCTGCTCGCGCTGACCTTCACCCCGGCCCTGTGTGCGGCTTTCCTCAAGCCCACCCACAACGACCACCCCAACTGGGTGTACCGCACCTTCAACAAGTACTACGGCAAGCTGGAAAAAAGCTACGTCGGTACTGTCGGTGGCGTCATCAAGCACAGCCCGCGCTGGCTGATGGTGTTCGCCCTGTTGCTGGTGCTGTGCGGCTTCCTGTTCACCCGACTGCCGGGCAGCTTCCTGCCGGAAGAAGACCAGGGCTATGCACTGGCCATCGTGCAGTTGCCACCGGGCGCCACCAAGTCGCGTACCAGCGGCGTGTTCGACCAGTTGCTGGGTACCCTGCAGAAGGAAGAAGCCTTTGAAGGCCTGATGCAGATCACCGGCTTCAGCTTCATCGGCTCCGGTGAAAACGTGGGTATGGCGTTCGTCCGCCTGAAAGACTGGAGCGAGCGCAAGGAAACCGCGCCCGAGTTCATCCAGAAAATGAACCAGAAGGCCTACGGCATCAAGGACGCGCAGATCTTCTTCGTCAACCTGCCGACCGTGCAGGGCCTGGGCCAGTTCGGCGGCTTTGACATGTGGCTGCAGGACCGTGCCGGTGCCGGTCAGGATGCCCTGATGGACGCACGCAACACGCTGTTGGGTGCGGCCTCTCAGGACAAATCACTGACTGCGGTACGCCCCAACACGCTTGAAAACGCTCCGCAGCTGCAGCTGCATGTGGACCGCGTGCAGGCCCAGACCATGGGCGTTTCGGTCAATGATGTGTACTCCTCCATCCAGATGATGCTGGCGCCGGTGTACATCAATGACTTCTTCTACGCCGGCCGCATCAAGCGGGTGAACATGCAGGCCGATGCGGCCTACCGCACCGGCCCGGAATCGCTGCGCAGCTATTACGTGCCCAGCTCGCTGAGCAAGGACGCCGATGGCCAGGCCGCGATGATCCCGCTGAGTTCGGTGGTCAAGTCCGAGTGGATTTATGCCCCGCCGGCACTGAGCCGCTACAACGGCTACTCGGCGGTCAACATCGTCGGCTCGCCGGCACCGGGCGGCAGCTCGGGCCAAGCCATGACGACGATGGAGCGTCTGGTGCATGATGACCTGCCGGCCGGCTTCGGCTTCGACTGGAGCGGCATGTCCTACCAGGAAATCCTGGCGGGCAACGCGGCGACGCTGCTGATGGTGTTGTCGATCGTGGTGGTGTTCCTGTGCTTGGCCGCGCTGTATGAAAGCTGGTCGATCCCGGTCGCGGTGCTGCTGGTGGTGCCGATCGGCATCCTCGGCGCGGTGGTGTTCTCGCTGATGCGCGGCCTGCCCAACGATCTGTACTTCAAGATCGGCATGGTGACGGTGATTGGCTTGGCAGCGAAGAACGCGATCCTGATCGTGGAGTTCGCCGTCGAGCAGCGCGCATTGGGCAAGACCCTGCGTGAGGCCACCATCGAAGCGGCGCATCTGCGTTTCCGCCCGATTCTGATGACCTCGTTCGCCTTCATCCTCGGCGTGCTGCCGATGGCGATCTCCACCGGTGCCGGCGCCAACGCCCGTCACTCGCTGGGTACGGGCGTGATCGGCGGCATGTTGTTTGCCACCGTCATCGGCGTGCTGCTGATCCCGCTGTTCTTCGTCTGCGTACGCCGCGTGTTGGGCGACAAGCTGGACGAGCCGTCGAAGGAATACGTGGCCCAGCACCAGGTGCGCTCGGCACAGCAGGATCGCTGATCCAATCACCGGCGGGTGCATCTGCCCGCCAGTGAACAACAAAAAAGCCCCGGCATTGCCGGGGCTTTTTTGCATCAACGCATACCGAAATCAGCGCAGGCCGGTCTCGTTGCGTGCAATCACCATGCGCTGGATCTCTGAGGTGCCTTCATAGATCTCGGTGATCTTGGCATCGCGGAAATAACGCTCCAGCGGCATTTCCTTCGAGTAACCCATGCCGCCGTGAATCTGCACTGCTTGGTGAGCAATCCACATCGCCGCTTCGGAGGCGGTCAACTTGGCCACCGCCGCCTCGGTCGAGAAACGCTTGCCCTGTGACTTCAACCAGGCCGCGCGCAGCGTCAGCAGCATCGCTGCGTCCAACTTGCACTTCATGTCCGCGACCTTGGCCTGGATCATCTGGAACGTGCCGATCGGCGCACCAAACGACTTGCGCTCCTTCACGTAGGCCACCGACGCCTCGTAAGCGGCACGGGCAATGCCCACCGCCTGCGAAGCAATGCCGATGCGGCCGGAATCCAGCAGGCTCATCGCAATCTTGAAGCCTTGGCCCTCTTCGCCGATCACGTCCTCGGCGGCGGCCACGTAGTCCTGGAATTCGATTTCGCACGTCGCAGACGCGCGCACGCCCAGCTTGGGCTCGGTCTTTCCCCGGCCGTAGCCCGGCTTGTTCGCGTCAATCATGAAAGCGGTGATGCCACGTGCCCCCTTGCTCGGGTCGGTCATGGCAAACAGCACCACGTAACGCGCCACCGGCCCGGAGGTGATCCAGCTCTTCTGGCCGTTGATCACATACGAACCATCGTCCTGCTTGACCGCGCGGCAGCGCATCGCCGTCGCGTCGGAACCGGACTGCGATTCAGTCAGTGCAAAAGCGCCAATCTCGCGGCCTTCGGCAATCGCGCGCACATAAGTCTGCTTCTGTTCTTCGCTGCCGTAGGCCAGCACCGCGTTGCAGAACAGCGAGTTGTTGACCGACATGATGGTGGCATGCGCCGCATCGGCTGCCGACACTTCAACAATCGCCAGCACGCTGGAAATGGGGTCCATGCCCGAGCCGCCGTACTGTTCCGGCACCTCGATGGCCATCAGGCCGTTTTCGCCCAGCAGCTGGATGTTCTCCAGCGGGTACTCACCGGTCGCGTCGAAATGCTCGGCACTGGGGGCGATTTTTTCATTGGCGATACGGCGCGCGACGTCCTGCAGCATCAGCTGCTCGTCGGAAAAACTGAAATCCACTACACCCCTCCCAGGGTTGATCAAGTTGCGATTGTAACCATCGCCACCCCGTTCAGCCTATGCCTCGCCTTGACCCGGCATGGCGCCAGGAGGGAAAATATCTCTATATCGCGATAGGTAGATATTTATGGATCTGGAAGACTGGTCAACCCGTCTGAAAGTGTTCGCCGATGCCACGCGGGTCCGCCTGCTGACACTGTTGGAACAAGAAGAATTGACGGTGGCCGAACTGTCGGCCATCACCACGCTGGCGCAGCCGCGCGTGTCCACACACCTGGCCCGGCTGAAAGAAGCCGGCCTGGTCCGCGACCGCCGCGCAGGCGTTTCGGCCTATTACCGCTTTGACGAGGCCGCACTGGACCCCGCACAACGCGCATTGTGGCATGCACTGAGCACCGGCAGCGACGACCCGTTGTTGCGCCAGGACGCCGAGCGCGTGCCGTCGGTACTGGCCATGCGTGCTGCCGACCAGAACTGGGCCGACAGCGTGGCCGGCGACATGGAGCGCCACTACTCCCCGGGCCGTACCTGGGAAGCATTGGCACGCAGTGCCCTGCCGCTGCTGGAAACCGGCGACGTGCTGGACATCGCCTCCGGCGATGGCGTGTTGGCCGAACTGTTGGCCCCGCATGCGCAGCGCTATGTCTGCATCGACACCAGCGCCCGCGTGGTGGCCGCCGCCAGCGAGCGCCTGCGCAAGCTGCCCAACGTGGAAGTGCGCGAAGGCGACATGCACAAGCTGCCGTTCGACGATGGCAGCTTCGACCTGGTGGTGCTGATGCATGCGCTCACCTACGCCAGCCACCCGGCCAAAGCCGTGGCCGAATGCGCGCGCGTCGTCCGGCCCGGCGGCCGCTTGATGCTGTGCAGCCTCGCGCGCCACGAGCACAAAGCCGCGGTAGAGGCTTACGGCCACGTCAACCTTGGCTTCACCGGCAAGGAGCTGCGCAAATTCGTGGAGAAGGCTGGACTGGAAGTGTCCAGCCTGGAAACCGTGACCCGCGAAAAGCGCCCACCGCATTTTGAAGTGATCTCACTGATCGCCCATCGCCCCTGATTCACGAGAACCGGCCCGCCCTATGCAAGCCCTCCCCTGGCTCCACCCCGAACGCGTCGCCAAACTGCTGGGCGCGCTTGAACGCCGCATCCTGATCATCGATGGCGCCATGGGCACCATGATCCAGCGCCATCGGCTGCAGGAAGAGGACTATCGCGGCGAGCGTTTCGTGGGCGGTTTCGACAGCCAGCATGAGCACGGGCCGGGCTGCGAGCATGATCTCAAGGGCAACAACGATCTGCTGCTGCTGTCGCGCCCGGACGTCATCGCCGGCATCCATACCGCCTACCTGGAAGCCGGCGCGGATTTGTTGGAGACCAACACGTTCAATGCGACCTCGGTGAGCCAGGCCGACTATCACCTCGAACACCTGGTCTACGAACTCAACAAGGCCGGTGCACGGGTGGCGCGGCAATGTTGTGACGCCATCGAAGCGACGACGCCGGACAAACCGCGCTTCGTGATTGGCGTACTCGGCCCGACCAGCCGCACCGCCTCGATCAGCCCGGACGTCAACGACCCCGGCTTCCGCAACACCAGCTTTGACGAGCTGCGCGGCACTTACCGCGAAGCCATAGAAGGTTTGATTGACGGCGGTGCCGACACGCTGATGGTGGAGACCATCTTCGACACGCTCAATGCCAAGGCCGCACTGTTCGCCATTGAAGAAGTATTCGACGCGCGCGGTGGCCGCCTGCCGGTGATGATCTCCGGCACCATCACCGATGCTTCCGGCCGAACGTTGTCTGGCCAGACCGCCGAGGCGTTTTACGCGTCGGTGTCACACAGCCAGCCGCTGTCGGTGGGTTTCAACTGCGCACTGGGTGCTACCGACATGCGCCCGCATGTGGAAACACTGGCGCATATCTCCAACGGCTACGTCAGCGCGCATCCCAATGCCGGTCTGCCCAATGCCTTTGGCGAGTACGACGAAACACCGGAAGAGATGGCCACCACGCTGAAGGAATTCGCACAGTCCGGCCTGCTCAATCTTGTCGGCGGTTGCTGCGGCACGTCACCCGATCACATCCGCGCCATTGCTGAGGCGGTTGCAGGCCTGCCGCCGCGCGCCCTGCCGCTCCCTGCCACACGCGCCGCCTGAGGAGTACACCGTGAAGAAGATTCTGCTGGTAGGTGCCGGTGGCACCTTGGGTTCGGCCGTTACCGCGCACCTGCGGCAACAGCACCATGTCATTACCGCCTCGCGCTCGGATGCCAGCCATGCGGTGGATCTTGGCAGTGATGAAAGCGTCACTGCGCTGCTGCAGTCCGTGGGCAAGGTCGATGCGATCGTCGCCACGACCGGCGCCGTGCATTTCGGCCCGCTTACCGAGATGACGCCGGCGCAGTTCACGCTCGGCCTGCAGGACAAACTGCTGGGCCAAGTCAGGCTGGCCCTGCTGGGCCAACATCATCTGAATGACGGTGGCTCCATCACGCTGACCACCGGCATTCTCACCGAGCAGCCCATCGCCCAAGGCGCCAATGCCACTGCAGTGAACGCTGCCATCGAGGGGTTTGTCCGTGCCGCCGCGCTGGAGCTGCCACGCAGCCTGCGCATCAATGCGGTCAGCCCCAGCGTGCTGCTGGAGGCATGGGACAGCTATGCCGATTTCTTCCCCGGCTTTGAAGCGGTGACTGCCGCACGTGCCGCGCTGGCTTACCAGCGCAGCATCGACGGCATCGCCAATGGCCAGGTGTTCAAGGTCTGGTGATGAACAGCGAATTGAATACTGAAATCCGCCACACCCGCCTGTCGGGGCTGGAACCGCTGGTCATCACCCCGGACCTGCTGTTCATCAACGTCGGTGAGCGCACCAATGTCACCGGCAGCGCGCAGTTCCGCAAACTGGTGAAGGAAGAGCGTTACGAAGAAGCCGTGGATGTTGCCCGCCAACAGGTGGCCAGCGGCGCGCAGATTCTCGACGTCAACATGGACGAGGGCCTGATCGACTCGGAGAAAGCGATGACCCGCTTCCTCAACCTGATCATGTCCGAGCCGGATATCGCCCGCATTCCGGTGATGGTGGATTCCTCCAAGTGGAGCGTGATCGAGGCCGGCCTGAAGTGCCTGCAGGGCAAGAGCGTGGTCAACTCGATCTCGCTCAAGGAGGGTGAGGAAGCGTTCCTGGAACACGCACGTCTGGTGCGCCGCTACGGCGCAGCTGCGGTGGTGATGGCATTTGATGAAGTGGGCCAGGCCGACACCTGCGAACGCAAGGTGGAAATCTGCACCCGCGCCTATCGCATTCTCACCGAGCAGGTGGGTTTCCCGCCGGAAGACATCATCTTTGACCCGAACATCTTTGCCGTGGCCACCGGCATCGAAGAGCACGACAACTACGCGGTGGACTTCATCGAGGCCACGCGCATCATCAAGCGCACGCTGCCGCACTGCCATGTGTCCGGTGGCGTGTCGAACGTGTCGTTCTCGTTCCGTGGCAACGAGACCGTGCGTCAGGCGATCCACTCGGTGTTCCTGTACCACGCCATCAAGGCCGGCATGGACATGGGCATCGTCAACGCCGGCGCCATGCCCATCTACGACCAGCTTGATCCGGAGCTGCGCGAAGCGGTGGAGGACGTCATCCTCAACCGCCGCCGCGACAGCACCGAACGCCTGCTGGAGCTGGCCGAGCGCTACAAGGGCAAAAAGGGCGAGAAGAAGGTCGAGGATCTGGCTTGGCGCAGCCACCCGGTACGCGAGCGCCTGGCCCATGCCTTGGTGCAGGGTCTGGACGCGTGGGTGGAGGAAGATACCGAAGAAGCCCGTCAACAGGCCTCACGCCCACTGGACGTGATTGAAGGCGCGTTGATGGACGGCATGAACGTGGTGGGTGATCTGTTTGGCGCCGGCAAGATGTTCCTGCCACAGGTGGTGAAATCCGCGCGCGTGATGAAAAAGGCCGTGGCGTATCTGCTGCCCTTCATCGAAGAAGAAAAAGCGCGCACCGGCGATGTCGGTAAATCCAACGGCAAGATCATCATGGCCACGGTCAAGGGTGATGTGCACGACATCGGCAAGAACATCGTCGGCGTGGTTCTGGCCTGCAACAACTTCGAGGTGGTGGACCTGGGCGTGATGGTGCCGGCACAGAAGATTCTGGATGCCGCACGCGCCGAGAACGCTGACATCATTGGCCTGTCCGGTTTGATCACGCCCTCGCTGGAAGAGATGAGCCACGTCGCCAAAGAGATGCAGCGGCAAGGCTTTGAACTACCGCTGATGATTGGCGGTGCGACCACCTCGCGCGCGCACACCGCGCTGAAGATCGACCCGTTCTACAGCGCACCGACGGTGTGGGTGAAGGACGCATCGCGTGCGGTCGGCGTGGCGCAATCGCTGATTTCCCGCGACCTGCGCGCCGCCTTTGTCGCCGCCAATGACGCCGACTACGCCGACATCCGCCAGCGCCATCGCAATCGCGGCGATGCCAAGCGACTGGTGTCGCTGGAGCATGCACGCGGCCAGCGCTTCACCTGCGACTGGAGCACCTACACGCCGCCCACGCCCGCACAACCGGGCCTGCATGTGTTTGACGATTACCCGCTGGCAGACCTGTTGCCCGTCATCGACTGGACGCCGTTCTTCCAGGCATGGGAACTGGCTGGTAAATATCCGGCCATCCTCACCGACGATATCGTGGGCCCGCAGGCCAGCGACCTGTTCAAGGATGCGCAGGCCATGTTGAAGCGCATCGTCAGCGAGAAGTGGCTGACCGCCCGCGCGGTGTTCGGCATCTGGCCGGCAAACAGCAAGGGCGACGATGTGGTGGTCTCCGCGCCCTCGCCGATCAACGAGGGCAACGCCTCACCTCTTCTCTCGCCTGCCGGAGAGGGGCTCAATCCGAGCGAAGTAAATCCACGTGAGCTTGAACAACAGACCCTGCACTTCCTGCGCCAGCAGGTCGACAAGCCTGCCGAGCGCCCGGACTTTTGCCTGGCCGATTTCATTGCCCCACACGACAGCGGCAAGCAGGATTGGATCGGTGCCTTCGCAGTTACCGCCGGCATCGGCATCGAGCCGCATGTCGCGCGCTTCGAGGCTGACCACGACGACTACAACGCGATCCTGCTCAAGGCACTGGCCGACCGCCTGGCCGAAGCCATGGCCGAGCGCCTGCACCAGCGCGTGCGTACCGAGTTCTGGGGTTATGCGCGCGATGAGCAGCTCGACAACGAGGCCCTGATCGCCGAGAAGTACAGCGGCATCCGCCCCGCCCCCGGCTACCCGGCTTGCCCGGAACACAGCGAGAAACAGCGTTTGTTCGCGATGCTGGGCGCCGAGAACATCGGCATGTCATTGACCGAAAGCTTCGCCATGCTGCCGACGGCGGCGGTGTCTGGCTATTACTTCAGCCATCCGCAGAGCCAGTACTTCGTGGTCGGCCGCGTATCCCGCGAGCAGGTGACCGATTACGCCAAGCGCAAAGGCGTGGACCGTGCACAGGTGGAACGCTGGCTGGCTTCCAATCTCGACTACGATCCGGAGTGAGCCAGGCTCACTCCACCCCCTCTCCTTCGTATCGCCACCCGCCATGGAAAGCCGCAACGCCGAGTTGATCCGCAAACACGCCGCGCCGGGCCGCATTGGCTTGTGCGGCACCTCGGACTGGATCGGCAAAACCATCCGCAAGGCGCAGGCACCGCTGACCGACGACGGCCACCGCAGCCTGTGGTCGCACGCATTCCTGTTCAGCGAGCAGCGCCTGGACGGCCATTGGTGGGTGTTGGAATCGGACCTGGACCTGCGCAACCGCCAGTTGCGTCTGGGTGCACAGGAAAACCGCGCCGATCGTTACTTCGATGACGAAGCCTTCCCCAACCTGGCCATTCTTGATTTCGAGCTGGACGCCGAGCAGACGCGCAATGTGCAGGTGGCCGCGCTGGACCTGCTTGCCGGGCAATCAAGCTACTCGTTGAGCGAGCTGGTCGGCACGCTGTTTGCGATGCACAGCACCCGCCTGCGACGTCGCGGCAACCTGCTCTCCAAAGAAGGCGCGCTGTATTGCTCGGCGATGGTGCAGCATTGCTACAACGCGGCCGGCATTGACCTGATGCCCGGCGTACATGGCAAAAACGTGGCGCCGCAGGACCTGTACGATTCTGCCCTGCCACACCGCAATCATTCCATCATCCGCGACCTTGGCATCTCCAGCCTGCGTCGGCTCAAGCACAGCACCGTTGAGTTGTTGACCACACCGGTCGAAGATTTTTTCTGATCCCATGACTACCTCCGCCTCACCGGCTGTCGTGCCCACCGCGCGGCTGTCCAGTTTCTATTTCTTCTACTACGCGGCACTCGGCGCGTTCACCCCGTACTGGAGTCTGTACCTGCAGTCGCGCGGCATGACGGTCACCGCCATCAGCGTGATGATGAGCCTGTGGTACGCAACGCGTGTGGTCGCGCCCAGCACCTGGACCTCGCTGGCAGCGGTGTCACCCAAGCCCATCCGCTGGCTGCGCATCGGCTGCGTGCTGACCATCGTCTGCTTCGCCGGGTTTTTGGTGCCGGCACCGCAATGGACGTTGTATGCGGTGATGATTGCGTTCTGCTTTTTCTACAACGCGGTGATGCCACAGTTTGAATCCATCACCCTCACCCACTTGGGCAGCGACAGCCACCGCTACGGCATGATCCGCGTGTGGGGCTCGCTGGGTTTCATTCTGGTGGTGACGCTGTTTGGCTGGCTGATCGAGCGCAACGGCGCCGGCGTGCTGCCGTGGATGATGCTGCCGTTGTTCGTGCTGATGGCCGGCTCGGCGTTCTTCAACCGTTATGCGCGCAACATCGGTACGCACAGCCATCAAAGCGGCGGCTTCTGGGCCATCGTCCGGCAGAAACCAGTCATCGCCTTTTTCATCGCCGCGTTTCTTGAGCAGCTGTCATTCGGCCCGTACTACACGTTTTTTTCGCTGTACATGGACCAGCACGGCTACAGCACGTCGTTGCTGGGTTTGATGTGGACCGTGGGCGTGGTGTTCGAGGTGGCGGTGTTCTTCCTCATTGCCCGCTTCTTCCGCCGCTGGGATGCCAGCTGGCTGCTGATCATCTCCATGGCCAGTGCCGCGTTGCGCTGGTGGGCAACGGCGATGTGGCCGGAGAACATTCCCGTGATGTTGGTGGCGCAGACCACGCATTGCCTGGGCTTTGCCGCCTTCTTCGCCTCGGCCATGCAACTGCTGGCGCGGTACTTCCCTGGCAACCTCAACGGTCACGGCCAAGGCCTGTTCTACGGTTTCTCGTCCGGCTTGGGTGGCGTGCTCGGCGCCTTGATCGCGGGCCAGCTGTGGCAGTTCGGCGACGGCAAAGTGGCCTTCATCGTCGGCGGCTTCTTCGCGTTGACCGGCTCGTTGATTGCCTGGTACTGGTTGCCACCCTCACGGCAGGCACGCCGCCACCAAAAAACGACAGGCTGAAAGCCTGTCGTTTTTCTTTGTCGCGTGTCAGTGGCTTTTCGAACTCACCAGACCAGATCGTCCGGCACCTGGAATTGCGGGTCGGCATACGGATCCGCTTCAGCCGGTGCGTTCGGGTCCACCTTCAACGCAACGCTCGGTGCGAACAATGCCTCGGCTTCGGCCAGCACAGCAGCGGTGACCAGCAGATAGCGGCCGTTCTGCTGCAGCACACCCAATTCACCGGCGTTGAGCCCTTTGAGCTGCTCGGCGTTGACGTAGACACGCTTGATCTTGCCGCCGTACTCAAAGTGGCGTGCGATGTCGGCGGCAGGGTCATTCAAGCCCTTGTCCTTGACCAGCTCTTCCACCTTGGCGCGGGCTTCGCGGCGCAGACGCGCTTCTTCCTGCTTCAGCCGCTCCGCTTCCAGACGCTCGTCCTTCTCGCGCTGGGCGCGGATGGCGTAAGCCTTGGCCAGGTCGATATCTTCCTGCGAGCGCGGCTTGCGCGGGCCTTGGTTCTGTTGTGGCTTGCCTTGCTGCGGGGGCCTGCCCTGCTGCGGCGGACGGCCAGCATGTGGCTTGCCCTGCCCTGGCTTGCCGCCTCGGCTGTGCTTGTTGGCTTCTGCCGGGCCGGCCTTGCCCTGCGGGCGGCCATCACGGCGGGTGTCGGGCTTGCGCTCCGGCTTGGGCAGGGTCTTGAAACCCAGCCCGAGGAGCTGGTCACGGAGAGTGTCACTCATGGCGTGCAGTGCTTCTGTATCAGTAGTGCGGGGGTGGCGGTTCGGTGGTTGGATCAGCGGCGTACAACGCCGTGCGCACCTTACCCAGGTCATCCAACAGGTGGCGCAGCACGTTGCTGTTGCGCGCACCTTCCATGCGAGCGTCAGCCAAGGCTTCGCTCAGTTCTGCCAGCGCCTGTTCCTGAAAGGAAACGCGCATTTCCAACTCGACCAGGCGTGCTTCCAGCACCTGCTCGCGTTCGCTTGGGATCAGGTCATGCATGCAGCGAACGTCCCCGGCCAATGCCGTAGTAAGCCAAACCGGCCGCTTCAATTTCCTGCGGCTCGTAAAGATTGCGGCCGTCAAAGACGACCGCATCGCCCAGTGCCTGGCGCATGCGCGCAAAGTCCGGGCTGCGGAATTGCTTCCACTCGGTAACCACGGCCAACGCATCAGCGCCGTCCAGCGCTTCGTAGGCCGAATCGCAGAACACCAGGTCCTCGCGCTCACCAAAAATACGGCGCGCCTCGCTCATGGCTTCCGGGTCGTACACACGCACGGTTGCACCGCCTTCCCACAGCTGCTCCAGCAGACGGCGGCTGGGTGCGGCGCGCATGTCGTCGGTGTTGGGCTTGAACGCCAACCCCCACACGGCAAAGGTTTTGCCGCGCACGCCTTCGTCTTCACCACGGTCGTAATGCTGCTGAATCAGGGCGAACAGATGCCCCTTCTGCGCGTTGTTTACCGCCTCCACTGCTTCCAGTAGGTGCGGTTGGTGGCCGTACTGCAATGCCGTGCGTGCCAGCGCCTGCACATCCTTGGGGAAGCAGGAGCCGCCATATCCAGCGCCGGGATAGATGAAGTGCCAGCCGATACGCGGATCCGAGCCAATACCCTGCCGCACATGCTCGATATCAGCACCTACGCGCTCGGCGATGTTGGCGATCTCGTTCATGAAACTGATCTTGGTGGCCAGCATGGCGTTGGCCGCGTACTTGGTGAGCTCGGCCGAGCGCACGTCCATCTCCACCACGCGGTCGCGGTTGCGGTTGAACGGCGCATACAGACGGCGCAGCACGGCCACCGCATCCGGGCTCGACGCACCGATGACGATGCGATCCGGGCGCATGCAGTCGGCGACGGCATCGCCTTCTTTCAGGAATTCGGGGTTGGAAACCACATCGAATGCGATTTCCACAGCGCGCGCCGCCAGCTCTTCAGAGATGGCGGCACGGACTTTGTCGGCGGTACCGACCGGCACCGTCGATTTGTTGACCACCACCGTCGGCTGCGTCATATGACGGCCGATGGTGCGGGCCACAGCCAGCACGTATTGCAGATCGGCACTGCCGTCTTCATCGGGCGGCGTACCGACCGCAATGAAAACCACCTGCCCGTGCGCGATGCCGGCGGCGGCATCGGTGGTGAAGGCCAGACGCCCTGCGGCGTGGTTGGCCTTCACCATCGGCTCCAGCCCGGGCTCGTAGATCGGAATGATCCCGCGCCCAAGGCCGTCGACCTTGGCCTGGTCGATATCAACGCAGATCACATCGTGACCGACTTCTGCCAGGCAGGTCCCGGTGACGAGACCCACATAACCGGTACCGAAAATCGCTACACGCATGACTGCGACTACTCCGTTGCGTTACGGCAGGACGCTCAACAGCTCAACATCAAAGGTGAGCGTTGCGTTCGGGCCAATCGGGCCACCGGGGGTTCCTGCTTCGCCGTAGGCCAGCTCGCCCGGAATCCAGAAGCGGTACTTGCCGCCAACCGGCATCAGCGCCACGCCTTCGGTCCAGCCCTTGATCACCTGGTTCAGGCCGAAATCAACCGGCTCGCCACGCTTGTAGCTGCTGTCGAACACGGTGCCGTCCAGCAGCTTGCCTTCGTAGTTCACACGCACGCGGCTGGTCGCGACCGGGCGCTCACCGGCGCCGGCACGCAGCACCTGGTACTGCAGGCCCGAGGCGGTGGTGACCACGCCCGGCTGGGTCTTGTTCTTGGCCAGGAATGCATTGCCTTCCACGCGGTTGGCCTGAGCAGCAGCGCCCTGCTGGGCTTCTGCCTGGGCCTGCTTGGTGGCGCTGAACGCCTGCAGCACGGCCTGCGACTGCTCGCGGTTCATCAGCGGCGTGCCCTTGGCGAACACGGTGGTGATGGCCTGGAACACCGAGTCCAGGTCGATTTCGTCCTTGATCGGAGCCAGCGACGGGCCCACGGCGAAGCTGCCCAACATCAGGCCGACCTTCTTGCGGTCAACGGCAGGCGGCTGGCTGCCCGGTGCCATGCCCGGCACCTGCTGGCCCGAGCGGGCCATCATCACGGTGCGCAGCGCCTGGTCGGTGGCCTGGGCTTCTTCCTGCGACATCAGCGGCTGGCCGCCGGCAAATGCGTTCTCGACAGCACGACGCAGCTCGGCCACGTCTACTTCAGTAGCGACAGGCTCAAACGAACTGGCGACATCAACGCCGATGGCGTAACCAATCTTTTCACGATCCGAGGTCAAAACAGACTTCTCCTTGCTAGTTGCCGGCGCGGCAGGTTGTTGCGAAAACACGACCCCTGGGGCCGCCATCGCCAGAATCAGAAGCGACGCTGCTGCGCCGCGCGTTCCCATCTTCATTTGCTGCATTCCTGGAAGTGAACAGACGCCACGGTCGGCGTGAAGGGCGCCATTGTCGCACGCGTGCCGGATATGTCGAGGCGCTCAGCGCTGCGGCGCTGGCGTGGCAAGCTCACGTTCAATGGCCGCACGCAATGCCGGGTCATCCGGACGCACCTTGCTGGGGAACTGCGCCACTACCCGGCCATCGCGGGAGATCAGGTATTTGTGGAAGTTCCATGCCGGCGCAACGCCGGTGGCACTGGTGAGGTCGCGGTACAGCGGCGTGGTGTCCGGGCCGATCACGTGCACCTTCTGGAACATCGGGAATTTGACCCCGTAGGTCAGCGTGCAGAACTCCTGAATCTGCTCCTCGCTGCCCGGCTCCTGCCCCTTGAAGTCATTGGAGGGGAAACCCAGCACCGCGAACCCCCGCCCGGCCAACGTCTGGTTCAACGCTTCCAGGCCTTCGTATTGCGGCGTGAAGCCGCATTTGGACGCCGTGTTGACAATCAGCAGCACCTTGCCACCGTAGGTTTGATTCAGATTGACATCACCTGTACCGGCCAGCGGGCGGAACTCTCGGTCCAGCAACGGCCCCGCAATGGCGCCGGCAGCCACTCCAACGCCAGCCACAAAAACCATTCCAATCAATATCTTGCGAAGATTCATCTTCATTCTCCAGCACGTTTTATGAGGCAAACATGGCATAGGCCATCAGTTGGGTAACTTGGGAGTTGCATACGGGCGTGTCGGTGTTATAGTTGCATACAACACCAGCCACCCTGCACAGGGAGCCGCGATGAACGCACAGCATGGCAAGCACGTATTCAAGGCAATGGTCGCCTCCGGCGCCCTGCTTCTGCTCGGTTGTGCGGCATCACCGGTGTCCGGTGCTGCTGGCGAGCGGAATTATGCCGCCGAGGTGGCTGGTACTGAGCAGGATGCTACCGCCCAACCCAATGTGAAACGACCGGCACGACGGATGCGGACAAGTCTGTCCATGCCGTACTTCTCGTTCGCACAGTCGCTGAACCCGCGGAGCTGACCCATGAGTGATATCCAGTGGAGCGATGGCGCTCCCATCTACCGCCAGCTGAAGGATCGCGTGATTGCGATGATGCTGGACGGCATTCTCAAGCCGGGCGATGCCCTGCCTTCGGTCCGCCAGGTTGCGGCCGAATACCAGCTCAACCCGATCACCGTCTCGCGCGCCTACCAAGAGCTGGCCGACGAGAATCTGGTCGAGAAGCGCCGAGGCCTGGGCATGTTCATGACCGAGGAAGCTGCGCTGAAACTGCGCGGCAACGAGCGCGAACGTTTTCTCAATGACGAGTGGCCCGGTGTGCTGGAACGTATCCAGCGCCTGGGCTTGACCATGAAAGATCTGCTGCCACCGGGGACCACGCTATGAATGCCGCAGTCGAAGCCGTTATTTCCGCCAAGGGCCTGCGCAAGGTCTACCGGCAGAAACCGGCGCTGGACAACACCCACTTCACCATCGAGCCCGGCCGAATTGTGGGCCTGATCGGCCCCAACGGCGCCGGCAAGACCACCGCGCTCAAGGCGCTGCTTGGCCTGACCGAGTTTGAAGGCGACCTGCAGGTGCTGGGCATGGACCCACGCAGCCAGCGCAACGCCCTGATGAATGATGTGTGCTTCATCGCCGACGTGGCAGTGCTGCCGCGCTGGATCCGGGTGAAGGAGGTCATTGATTTCGTGGCCGGGGTACACCCACGTTTTGACCGTGCCCGCTGCGAGCGCTTCCTGGCCAACACCAAACTGCACCCCAAGCAGCGCGTGCGTGAGATGTCCAAGGGCATGGTGGTGCAGCTGCATCTGGCACTGGTGATGGCCATCGACGCCAAGGTACTGGTGCTGGACGAGCCCACCCTGGGCCTGGACATCCTGTATCGCAAAGAGTTCTACCAGCGTCTGTTGGAGGACTACTTCGACGAGCAGAAGACCATCATCGTCACCACCCACCAGGTCGAAGAGATCGAGCACATCCTCACCGACGTACTGTTCATCCGCGACGGCAAGATCGTGCTGTCGGCCGACATGGAGACCATGGCCGAGCGTTATACCGAAGTGCTGGCCTCGGCCGACACCCTGGACGCAGCGCGCGCACTGGGGCCGATCGACGAGCGCGGCCTGCCGTTCGGCAAAACCGTGCTGCTGTATGACGGCATCGAGCGCAGCCGCCTGGCTGGCATCGGCGAAACCCGCAACCCCGGTCTGGCCGACCTGTTCGTGGCCATCATGAAGGGAACCTACGCATGAACGCCGCTCACACCATCACCCCGCTGGGCAAATTCAAGTGGCTGCTCAAGCGCGAATACTGGGAAAACAGGGGCGGCTTTTTCTGGGCCCCGGTGATTGCCAGTGCCATTTCGCTGTTGCTGGCCGTGTTCGCGATCGTGGCAGGCCTGTTTGCCGTACGCCGCGCCGCCAACAATGGCGAACTGCATGTCAACGGGGTCAACGTAAACGGCCTCAACGTAGAGATGTTGACCGCACAGATGTCGCCCAAGGATATGGTGCAGTGGGCCAACGGCATGGATTTCACGTTGCTGATCAGCTCGGTGTGGCCGTTCCTGGTGCTGGGTTTTGTCGCGTTCTTCTACTGCCTGGGTGCCCTGTACGACGACCGCCGCGACCGCAGCGTGCTGTTCTGGAAATCCATGCCGGTTTCCGACACCCAGACCGTGCTCTCCAAGGTGTTCAGCGCCCTGATCGTGGCGCCTGTGTTTGCCGCGCTGATCGGCATCGTGACGCTGTTTGTGTTCGCCGCGGTCATCAGCCTGGTGCTGCTGGCGCACGGCGGCAGCCCGATGGCGCTGATCTGGGGGCCGGCCAGCCCACTGACCATCGCCGCCGGCATTCTTTGCTGGATACCGGTCTACGCCTTGTGGGCACTGCCTACCGCTGGCTGGTTGCTGATGTGCTCGGCCTGGGCAAAGACCAAGCCATTCCTGTGGGCCGTGATGGTGCCGCTGTTTGCCGGCGTCATCGTCAGCTCGCTGCAGCTGACCCGGATTGCCGCCATTGATGGCAACTGGTTCTGGGCCAACATCGTCGGCCGCCTGCTGTTGGGCTTTGTGCCCGGCATCGAGATGGCTTACAAGGCCGACAGCCCGGACACGGAATCGCTGCAATCGGCGCTTACCGGGTATACCCCGGCCGACCAGCTCGCCTCTTTGGCCGACCCGCAACTGTGGATTGGCGCTGTAGTCGGCGTAGTGTTCATCGTTGCCGCCATCTGGCTACGCAAGCGCCGCGACGAAATCTGACTTTCTTCCGTAATCGCAAGGAAACGAGATGAATATCAAACCCGTTCTGCTCGCCCTGGCCCTGCTGCCGGTCAGCGCACTGGCCGCAGAGCAACACTGCAAGGTCAGCCAACCGCAGGCATTGGATCTGGACCTGACCGGCGCCAAGGCGGTGGTGTTCGAAGTGAACAGCCACGACCTGCGGCTGCACGCCACGCCCGGCGCCAAGGCTGCACTCAGCGGGCGTGCCTGTGCATCCACCCAGGACATGCTCCGTCAGTTGACCGTCACGCAGGAGAAGGTGGGCGACAAACTGGTCGTCAGCCTGAAGCGCGAAAATTCGGGTTTGAACATCAACTTCAGCGGCAGCAACTACGCGTACCTGGACCTGTCCGGCACGCTGCCGGACGACATCATGGTGCAGCTGAAGGTGGGCTCTGGTGATGCCTCGCTCACCGGCGCACGCACCATGAGTGCGGATGTCGGCTCCGGCGACGTTGTCGCCCGCGACATCAAGGAGTTGGCGACAGCGGCCGTGGGTTCGGGCGATGTGGAGTTCTACAACATCGGCTCGTTGCATGTGTTGTCCGTGGGCTCAGGCGATGCCAAGGCCGAGGGCGTGCGTGGTGATGCGCGTGTCGGCACGGTGGGTTCGGGCGACGTCAAGCTGCGTGGCGTGCAGGGCGCGGTCAGCATCGAGAGCATTGGCTCGGGCGATGCCGATGTCCGCGATGCACGCGGCGCGGTGACCTTGGGCGAGCTGGGTTCGGGCGACCTGGAAGTGCGCAATGCCGCCAGCCTCAGCGTGCAGCGCCTGGGTAGCGGCTCGGTCAACCACAGCGGCATCAGTGGCACGGTCAGTTTGCCCAAGAAGCGTTGATTCTCTCCTTGTTTATCCGCAACGGAAGCTGCTCATGAATAAGTTCAAGACACCCTTCATCGCGTTGCTGTTGTGCCTGCCACTGGCCGCTCAGGCTGCCAGTCAGCCGGAGAGCGTGAATGCCGAAATCAAGCGGGAAATGGCCAACGCCCGCACCGAGCTGCGCGCGGAAATGGACGCCGCACGCGCTGAGCTGGACCAGGAAAACCTCTCCCTGGGCAACAGCATCAACATCGGCAAGAAATCGCATACCAAGTCATCCGACCACTCGTTGCCAGATGCGCAGATCACCCCCGCCGGTGATCTGCTGATCGACGGCAAGGCCGTGGCCATCACCGCGCAACAACGCCAGCAGCTGCTGCGCTACCGCAGCCAGGTGCTGGATGTGGCGAAAGCCGGCATCGAGGGGGGCGAGAAGGTGGCGATGGCAGCGCTGAAGGCTACCGACGTCTCGGTGTTCAGCCTGATCGTCGGCGGCCTCACCGGCAGCCTTGAGCGCCGCGTGGAGAACCTGGTCAAGCAGGAAGTTGTGCCGATGCTGACGCAGATCTGCCAGCGCCTGCCTGAAGTGCTGGCCTCGCAACAGGCGCTCGCAGCCAGTGTTCCCCAGTTCCAGCCTTACGCCAACCTGGAACAGACCGACGTGGAAAGCTGCGAAAGCGAGCTGCGCGACGAGATTGCCGCGCTCTGAGCCCACCCAACCCAAAGGAATTCCGCAATGAACCTGCGTACACCGTTGTTTGCCGCCCTGCTCTGTCTGCCGCTGTTTGCCTGCGGCGAACGCCCGCAAACCAACGGCACTGCCAGCGCGGACACCACGCTTGGCCAGAAAGTCCGCGAAGCCACCGACAAGGCCCGCAAGGAAATGGCCGAGGGCAACTTCAGCATCTCCAGCGAAGGCGGCACCAAGGTGGAGGTTTCGCCCACCGGCGATCTACTCATCAACAACACGCCGGTGGCCTTGAACGACAGCCAGCGCGCGCTGGTGCTGCAGTACCGCCAGCAGATGATGGGTGTGGCTGAAGCCGGCATTGAAATCGGCGTACAGGGTGCAAACCTGGGCGCAAGCGCGGCCGGCGAGGCGCTGAAGGGTATTTTCTCTGGCGACACCAACAAGATTGAAGAACGCATCAATGCCGAGGCCGCCAAGCTGGAAGCCAGCGCATCGAAGATCTGCGATCAGCTGCCGGCCCTGATGGCCACGCAGCAGCGTCTTGCCGCCGCAGTGCCGGAGTTCCAGCCTTACGCAAAGATGGACCAGAGTGATATCGACGAGTGCCGCGACGGCCACGTCAACGTGCGTTGAAGTGCTGTGCGTTGAAGTGATGGCGGCTCCTACGAGCTGCCCAGCGCGCAACAAAGCACCCTGCACGGCGGGGGCGGTAGAATGCCGCCTCCGCCGTTGATGTCTGTACTGTCATGAAAAAACTGCTACTGCTCGTTCTGGTCGTCTTCGCCGTACTGGCTACCGGTTGCGACCGTGAGAAGTACGCCGCGCACCGCAGTGAGCGCAGCAAGCCCAAGACCGAAGTAGGCGATGACCGCGTTGCCATCCGACGCGCGCCCTACCCCAACCTGGACATCCTGCCCAGCGGCCAGTTGCGGGTGGACGACATCGAGATTCCGATGAACGACGAGCAGCGCGCATTGCTGCAGGTCAGCTTCGTCAAACTGCAGATCCTGCGCCAGAACACCTTGACCGAAGCCGCCTCGGCACCGCCAACCGGCCCGAAGGAACGCAGCCTGCCGATCAAGATTCCTGCAGGCCAGGAGCCGTTCCCGGCTGATCTGGCGCAGCGCATTCCTGAGTTCAAGGAATACAGCGAAGCGCTGGCCAATCCGCGCGCACTGTATTGATTGGAAGAAAGCCGGCACAGACCGCACAGTTGCAGGCCCGCAACTTCTCCCGCCTGCGCGGGAAGGAAGCAACGCGGACCACATAAATACCCGCCTATCCCTTCCCCCGCCTGCGGGGGAAGGTGCCCGAAGGGCGGTTGGGGGAGCGTTTGGCTGAAGGCACCCGCTAATGGCAAAACGCTGGCCCTCCCCTCAAGCCCCGCTCCGGCCCTCGCGCTGGCGCAAGGGCTTCCAAGGGCAGCAAACCGAGGGTTCGCAAGCGCCCCCTCACCCCGCACGCGGGAGAGGGGCTGAAGCCAAGGGTTGAATCAAAGACGAACGCCTCCGCACTCAACCCCCGTGAATACCCCCAAGCGTCAGCGCCGCCGGGTCCAACAGGCGCTTGAGTTCGGCCTCGGACAAGCCGCTGTCTTCCACCGCCACCTCCAGCACCGGGCGCTGTTCCTTGTATGCACGCTTGGCGATGGCTGCGGCTTTTTCGTAGCCGATGATCGGGTTGAGCGCCGTCACCAGAATGGGATTGCGCGCCAACGCCTCGCGGACGCGGTCCTGCTTGACCACCAGCCCGACAAACACCTTGTCCGCCAGCAGGTTCATCACGCTGGACAACAGTTGGATCGAATCCAGCAGGTTGGCCGCAATCAGCGGCAGCGTCACGTTCAACTGGAAGTTGCCGGTCTGCCCGGCGATGGTGATTGCGGTGTGGTGGCCGATGACCTGCGCGGCGGCCATCACGGTTGCCTCGGGAATCACCGGGTTGACCTTGCCCGGCATGATCGAGCTGCCCGGCTGCAGTGCTGGCAGCTCCACCTCCCCCAGCCCGGCCAGCGGGCCAGCATTCATCCAGCGCAGGTCATTGGCAATCTTGATCAAGGCCACCGCCAGCGCATTGAACTGGCCAGACAACTCCACCGCGTCGTCCTGCGCGGCCAGGCCCTCAAACTTGTTCTCGGCACTGTCGAACTTGACCCCGGTCGTCGTGCTCAACGTACGCGCGACCTTGCCGCCAAAGCGCGGATCAGCATTGATGCCGGTGCCGATAGCGGTGCCGCCCAGCGGCAGCCGGCGCAGACGCTTTAGGGCATCCTCAATACGCGCCTGGGCCGATTCCAGCTGGGCTGACCACGCGCCAAACTCCTGCGCGAACGTCAGCGGCATTGCATCCATTAAATGTGTGCGGCCGGTCTTGACCACCTTGTTCAAGCTGCGGCCGCGCTTGTCGATGGTCTTGCGCAGGTGCTTGAGCGCCGGCAGCAGGTCTTCCACCGTGGCCAGTTGCGCCGAGACGCGGATGGCGGTGGGAATCACATCATTGGAGCTCTGCCCCAGGTTGACGTGGTCATTGGGGTGCACCGAAGTCTTGCCCGCTTTGCCGCCCTGATTGGCCAAGGTGGCAATGACCTCGTTGGCATTCATGTTTGACGAGGTACCCGAGCCGGTCTGGTAGACATCAATCGGGAAGTGGGCGTCATACGCGCCGCTGGCCACGTCCTGCGCGGCAGCCTGGATGGCCTTGCCCACGCCCTTGGGCAGCAGGCCCAGCCCGGTGTTCACCTCGGCGGCGGCACCTTTGATCAGCCCCAGTGCCCGGATGAAAGCCCGCGGCATGCGCTGCCCGGACACCGGGAAGTTCTGCACCGCGCGCTGGGTCTGCGCGCCCCACAGGGCATCGGCGGGCACCTGCAGTTCGCCCATGCTGTCGTGTTCCGTCCGGAACCCGTTGTTGGAACCTTTGCTCATCATCAACTCCGCACTACTTTCGTTGGGGAAAGGGAAGCAGCGGCTGGCTATGGGCGACTTCCCCGGCTTGCGGCTGCCGTCACCATACGCCGCAGGCCACGCAATGGCACCCGCGGCCGACAGGATTCACCGGTCCACGGGCCGAGCGTTGCCGGGCAGCGTAGAATGTGCGCCCCCGCCACTGCCCACTGCCCGCCGACATGACGGATACGTCCCGCACAGAAGCCACCCTGCTCGCCCTGTCCCCGCTTGATGGCCGCTATGCCAGCAAGGTGGACGCGCTGCGCCCGATCTTCTCCGAGTACGGCCTGATCAAGGCCCGCGTGAAGGTGGAGGTTGAATGGCTGCTGGCGCTGGCCGCCGAGCCGGGCATCAGCGAACTGGCCGATTTCTCCGCCGCCGCCAAGACCAAGCTGAGTGCGCTGGCCGAGGGCTTCTCGGTTGACAACGCCGCCCGCGTCAAGGAAATCGAGCGCACCACCAACCACGACGTCAAAGCCGTGGAGTACTTCATCAAAGAGCAGCTCAAGGACGACGCCGAGCTGGCCCCGGCGCTGGAGTTTGTGCATTTCGCCTGCACCAGCGAGGACATCAACAACCTGTCCTACGGCCTGATGCTGTCTCAGGCACGCAGCCAGGTGCTGCTGCCCACCTATAACGGCATTGCCGCCTCGCTGCGCAAGCTGGCCCATGAGCAGGCCGGGCAGCCGATGCTCTCGCGCACCCACGGCCAGACTGCCTCGCCGACCACGCTGGGCAAGGAACTGGCCAACGTCGTGGCCCGCCTGGAACGCCAGATCCGCCAGATTGGCGCGGTCGAGTTGACCGGCAAAATCAACGGTGCCGTCGGCAACTACAACGCGCACGTGGTGTCCTACCCGGCGGTGGATTGGCCGGCCTTTGCCGAGCGCTTCGTCACCTCGCTGGGCCTGGTGTTCAACCCTTACACCACGCAGATCGAGCCGCACGACAACGTGGCCGAAATCGGCGACGCCGCACGCCGCGCCAACACCATTCTGGTGGACCTGGCCCGCGACATCTGGGGCTACATCTCGCTGGGCTACTTCAAGCAGAAGCTCAAGGAAGGCGAAGTGGGCTCCTCGACCATGCCGCACAAGGTCAACCCGATTGACTTCGAGAACGCCGAAGGCAACTTCGGTATTGCCAACGCCCTGTTCGAGCATTTCAGCGCCAAGCTGCCGATCAGCCGCTGGCAGCGCGACCTCACCGACTCCACCGTGCTGCGCGCCGTGGGCACCGCCTTCGGCCACGGCCAGGTGGGTTTGGAATCGCTGGCCAAGGGCTTGGGCAAGCTGACCGTGAACCCAGAGCGCCTGAACGCCGATCTGGACGCCGCGTGGGAAGTGCTGGCCGAAGCCGTGCAGACCGTGATGCGCCGCCATGGCCTGCCCAACCCGTATGAGCAGCTCAAGGCCCTGACCCGTGGCCAAGGCATCACCGCCGATTCGATGCGCGAGTTCATTGAAACGCTGGAACTGCCGGCAGAAGACAAGCAGCGCCTGCGGGAGCTGACCCCGGGCGGCTACGTCGGTTTGGCGGCGGAGCTGGCCAAGGCCATCTGAGGCCCGGCTCAACGCAGCACCGTTCAGTCAGGAAGAGCCGGTCATGCCGGCTCTTCTGCTGTGTGGGCATGGGGTTTAGGGAGTGGGAGCAAAGGCCCCCTCACCCCAACCCCTCTCCCGCGTGCGGGAGAGGGGCTCGCATTGCGTCGTCTGGAAATGCAGTGCGTCATCTTGCGGTGCTTTAGCCCCTCTCCCGCACGCGGGAGAGGGGTTGGGGTGAGGGCAAGCGAAGCCGCACTCCGAACAGGAGCCCCAAACGACCCAACCACGCAAGCTAGCCGCCGCTGAAGCCCCCAATTGATTCTGATCAGCCGCTCACCGTGCGATTTGCGCCCAACAAGGGGACAATGGCGGCCTACGAGCGCGCAAGCGCCTGATTTCGTTTTCCGCTGCAAGGACTCCCCCCATGGCTGCACGCAAGCAAAAGACCTATCCGATTGAAGTCCAGGCCCGCGCCGGGCTGCCGCTGGGCATGGCCCCGGCCACCTTTCTGCGCGACTACTGGCAGAAGCGCCCGCTGCTGATCCGCGGCGCGTTCCCGGATTTTGAAACCCCGCTGATGCCCGAAGACCTGGCCGGCTTGGCCTGCGAAGAAGGCGCATTGGCCCGCATGGTCATTCATGACCGCGCCACCGACGGCTGGACCCTGCGCACCGGCCCGTTCCAGGAAGAAGACTTCCCCGGCATGCCCGACCACGACTGGACCCTGTTGGTGCAGGACGTCGACAAGTGGGACCCGGATGTCCGCGCACTGGTGCCGAACTTCTCGTTCCTGCCGCGCTGGCGCATGGACGATGTGATGATCAGCTTCGCCGCCACCGGCGGTTCGGTCGGCGCCCATGTCGACCAGTACGACGTGTTCCTGCTGCAGGGCCATGGCGAGCGCCGCTGGCAGATTGACGCCAGTGAATCCACCAAGGGCAAGCGCCCGCCGCTGGATTTCCGCCCGGACGTTGAACTCAAGCTGCTGAAGAAGTTCAAAGCCACCCACGAGTGGGTGCTGGGCCCGGGCGACATGCTGTACCTGCCGCCGAACGTGCCGCATAACGGCGTTGCCGAAAACCCCTGCCTCACCTTCTCCTTCGGCATGCGTGCGCCGTCCTCGGCCGAGCTGATCAGCGATTACCTGGACGACCTGGTCGCCGGTGCCGATGAGTCCATCCGCTACCAGGATGCCGACCTGAAGCTGCCGGAAGATGCCCACGAAATCGACGATGCCGCCATGCGTCGCGTGGTCACCGCGCTCAACGCGCTGCGCATGAACGACCCCGACCGCCTCGGCAGTTGGTTCGGCCGTTTCATCACCACCTATCGCTCGGCCGGCGACATTTTGCCGTCGCAGGCACCGCGCTCACCGGAGGAAGTGGCCGCCGAACTGGCCGATGGCGGCCTGCTTGAGCGCCACCCGTGGGCCCGCACCGCCTGGCGCCGTGCCACCCGCGGCGCCTCGCTGTACTGCTCCGGCCATGACTTCGCGCTGTCGGTAAAGGATGCCCAGCTGCTGGCCAGCACCGAACGTCTGGATGCCGCTGCCTATAACAAGCTGTCCGCCAAGGGCCGCAATGCCGTGCTGGAACTGATGGCCGGCGGCTTCTACCAGTTGTTGGACGTGGCAACACTTGCCGCCGAAGCCGCATGGGCAGACGAAGAGGAACTCGACGAAGACGCACTGCTCATCGCCGAAGAAGTCGATTTCGAGGATGAGGACGAAGACGACTCCCCGGATGTCGAAATCGAGGTGTTCGAATACACCCAGGCCGGCGAAGGCGAACCGGCCAGCGCCCATATCGACACCGTGCAGGTGAGCGAGGAAGGCGTCGAGGTGGTGGTCATCTGTGAAGATGAGGACGAGGACGCTCCTGCGGCATGATCCAGGCTGGCGGCTTCCGAGTTGAATCCGTCGATTACGCCGTGCAGCGCGACCAGCTGCACGGCGTGCGTCATGCCGTGTTCGTTGAAGAACAACGTGTGCCGGCGGAGCTGGAAGTGGACGCGCTGGACCCGCTCAGCCACCACGTCATTGCCGTGGATGCCGATGGCCTGGCCATCGGTGCTGGCCGCCTCACCCCGGACCAGCGCATCGGCCGCATGGCGGTCCACGCCGACTGGCGTGGACGCGGGGTCGGCGATGCGCTGCTGCAGGCACTGGTTGCCGAGGCCAAGCGACGTGGCTGGGGCGAAGTGAGCCTGCATGCCCAATTGCATGCCAGAGACTTCTACGCCCGCAATGGCTTTCTGGCCGAAGGCCCGCCATTCGAGGAGGCCGGCATCGGCCACCAGACCATGCGCCGGCGTCTGGACGGTGCCATGCGCATCGAATCACCGGATCAGGCCTTGGCCGCGACGGCCACGGTCATCCATCAAGCCCGGCGCACCCTGCACCTGCAGCTTCGCGGTAACGATGGCCTGCTGGCCCAGCCCATGACGCTGGCCGCATTGCGCCGCTTCGCCACCGCCCGCCATGACAAAACCGTGCAACTGCTCGTACACGAAGCCGACCTGCCGTCGCTGCCCGAAGCCCTGGTTGCATTGATGCAGCGCCTGCCCAGCGTGTTCCAGTTGCGCGAACCGGTGAACCCGACCGACTGCCAAGTGGTTTCCGCAGCCATCAGCAACGAAAAGGGTGACTGCTACTTTCGTCCTATAGGTGCACGCATCGAAGGCGAGCTTTGGCTGGACGCACCGGCACGCAGCCGCGTGCAGGAAGAACTGTTCCAGCGTATATGGCAACGCTCCCGCACCAGCACGGCACTGCGCGTACTCGGCATTTGAGCCGCTGACCGCACGAGACAAGCCATGGCCACGCATTAATACTGCGGACAGTGTGCACGCCCCTTCCTGTCCTAGCGGGGGTATAATTCACGCGTTAGATCACGCCCGCGCGGCACCCTGCGACTCAGGTCCCGCCGGTTCCCAAAGTCACACCCCACAAGCGAATCCAACACTCCATCGTGGACAATCTCCTGAAGCAGTTTGCGCAGACCTCGCAGCTCGCCGGCGGCAACGCCTCCTATGTCGAGGACCTGTACGAGCAGTACCTCGTCTCTCCGGACAGTGTGGACCCCAAGTGGAAGTCCTACTTTGACGGTTTCAAGGGCCGCGAGGCTGGCGACGTCCCGCACTCGGCCGCCATCGCCCACATCACCGAAGCCGCTAAAAACGCGCACACCGCCGGCAACGGCGCAGGTGAAGGCGACGAGCGCGAGCGTAATGTTGGCCGTCTGATCACCGCGTACCGTTCGCGTGGTCACCTCGGCGCCAATCTCGACCCGCTGGGCCTGACCCCGCCGGTCAATCCGCCTGACCTGGGCCTGCCCTTCCATCACCTCAGCGATGCCGACCTCAACGATGAGTTCAGCACCGGTGGCGTGGGTGGTCAGCCGCGCATGAAACTGCGTGACCTGCTGGCACGCCTGAAGGCGACCTACAGCGGCTCGATCGGCGCGGAGTTCATGTACATCGCCGAAGTCGAGCAGCGCCAGTGGCTGTACAAGCGCCTGGAAGAAGCCGGTGGCAACTACAACCTCAGCGCTGACACCCAGCGCCGTACGTTGGAGCGCCTGACCGCCGCTGAAGGCCTTGAGCGTTACCTGCACACCAAGTACGTCGGCCAGAAGCGCTTCTCGCTGGAAGGCGGCGATTCGCTGATCCCGATGATGGACACGGTGATCCGCAGCGCCGGCGCCGAAGGCGTCAAGGACGTGATCATCGGTATGGCCCACCGTGGCCGTCTGAACGTGCTGGTCAACACCTTGGGCAAGAACCCGCGCAAGCTGTTCGACGAATTTGAAGGCAAGTTCGAGCACGATGACCGCGCAGTCGCCGGTGACGTGAAGTACCACATGGGCTTCTCGGCCGACGTCGCCAGCGATGGCGGCCCGGTGCACCTGGCCCTGGCGTTCAACCCGTCGCACCTGGAAATCGCCGACCCGGTGGTTGCCGGCTCCGTGCGTTCGCGCCAGGAACGCCGCAACGACACCGACCGCAAGCAGGTCATGCCCATCCTGATCCACGGCGACGCCGCATTTGCCGGCCAGGGCGTGGTGATGGAGCTGTTCCAGATGTCGCAGGCCCGCGGTTTCACCGTCGGCGGCACCGTGCACATCGTCATCAACAACCAGGTGGGTTTCACCACCTCCAACCCGGACGACACGCGCTCGACCCTGTACTGCACCGACATCGCCAAGATGGTCGCTGCACCGGTCCTGCACGTGAACGGCGACGATCCCGAAGCGGTGGTGTTTGCCGCCAAGCTGGCATATGACTTCCGCCAGCAGTTCCACAAGGACGTCGTGATCGACCTGACCTGCTACCGCCGCTGGGGTCACAACGAGGCCGACGAACCGGCCATCACCCAGCCGCTGATGTACCAGGTGATCCGCAAGCACAAGACCACCCGCGAGCTCTACGCTGAAAAGCTGGAAGCCGCAGGCGTGATCGCTGCCGGTGCTGGCAAGGACATGGTGGACGCCTACCGCAACAAGCTGGATTCGGGCGAAGTCACCACCGAGTTGGCTGTGGTCGAAAAGACCCCGTCCAGCAGCAAGATGTACGTGGATTGGCCGAAGTACCTGTCCGGCAAGCTGTCCGACCCGGTCAGCACCAAGGTCGAGATGGGCAAGCTGACCCAGCTGGCCACCATGATCAACACCATTCCGGAAGGCGTGGAAGTGCATTCGCGCGTGGCCAAGGTCTATGACGACCGCCGCAAGATGGCTGCCGGTGAAATCGCAGGCGACTGGGGTTTTGCCGAAAATCTGGCCTACGCCACCCTGCTGGACGAAGGCCACGGCCTGCGTCTGGTCGGCCAGGACGTTGGCCGCGGTACGTTCACCCACCGCCACGCGATCCTGCACGACCAGAAGACCGACAACTACTACCTGCCGCTGCGTCAGCTGGTCGAGTCGCCGGAACAGGCCACCATCATTGATTCGCTGCTCAGCGAAGAAGCCGTGATGGCCTTTGAATACGGCTTCTCCACCACCGACCCGAACACGCTGTGCATCTGGGAAGGCCAGTTCGGCGATTTCGCCAACGGTGCCCAGGTGGTGATCGATCAGTTCATCGCCTCCGGCGAAGCCAAGTGGGGCCGCATCTCCGGCCTGACCCTGCTGCTGCCGCATGGTTATGAAGGGCAAGGTCCGGAACACAGCTCGGCGCGCCTTGAGCGCTTCCTGCAGCTGTGCGCACTGGAGAACATGCTGGTCTGCGTGCCGTCCACGCCGGCCCAGGCGTTCCACATGCTGCGTCGTCAGATGCGTATGGACACCCGCAAGCCGCTGGTGGTGATGTCGCCCAAGTCGCTGCTGCGCCACAAGCTGGCCGTGTCGAGCCTGGACGAAATGGCCAATGGCGAGTTCCAGCACCTGATCGGCGATGCCAACGCGGACGCCAAGAAGGTCAAGCGCGTGGTGCTGTGCTCGGGCAAGGTCTATTACGACCTGCTCGAAGACCAGACCAAGCGTGGCCAGGACGACGTTGCGCTGGTGCGTGTGGAACAGCTGTATCCGTTCCCGCGCCCGGCATTGGCCGCCGAGCTGAAGAAGTACGGCAAGGCCACTGACGTGGTGTGGTGCCAGGAAGAGCCGATGAACCAAGGTGCGTGGTACCAGATCCGCCACCACCTGCAAGCGTGCGTGGGCGCTGGACAAAGCCTGCACTACGCTGGTCGTCCGCGTTCTCCGTCGCCGGCAGTGGGCCACATGGCCGACCACCTGCGCGAACTGCAGCAGTTGCTTGCCGATGCGCTGGTCAACAGCATCGACGACAACTACGCCGAATAAGCCCCCCCTTTACAGAATCTGCAACCAGGAAATTCACCACATGGCCACCGAAGTCAAAGTACCGGTACTGCCCGAATCCGTCTCCGACGCCACCATCGCCTCCTGGCACAAGAAGGTGGGTGATGCCGTCAAGCGTGACGAAAACCTGCTCGACCTGGAAACCGACAAGGTCGTGCTGGAAGTGCCGGCACCCGTTGATGGCGTGTTGAAGGAAATCAAGTTCCAGGAAGGCGACACCGTCACCTCCAACCAGATCCTGGCCGTCATCGAGGAAGGCGCTGTCGCCGCCGCACCGGCTCCGGCCGCTGCTGCTGCCGAAGCACCGAAGGCCGCCGCTCCGGCTGCCGCCGCGGCTGCTGCGCCGGCCCCGGCTGCCAAGTCCGCTGCCGACACCCTGCCCCCGGGCGCCCGCTTCTCGGCCATCACCGAAGGCGTGAACCCGGCTGACGTGTCCGGCACCGGCCGTCATGGCGCGGTGACCAAGGAAGACATCGTCAACTTCGCCCGCAACGGCGGCGTCGGCAAGGCTGGTGGCGCACGTCCGGAAGAACGCGTGCCGATGACCCGCATGCGCAAGCGCATTGCCGAGCGCCTGATGCAGTCCAAGAACACGACTGCCATGCTGACCACCTTCAACGAGGTCAACCTGTCCAAGGTGTCGGCCGCGCGCAAGGAGCTGCAGGAAGAGTTCGTCAAGGCCCACGGCATCAAGCTGGGCTTCATGAGCTTCTTCGTGAAGGCTGCCGCCAATGCGCTGCAGCGCTTCCCGCTGGTCAATGCCTCGATCGATGGTGACGACATCATCTATCACGGCTACTCGGACATCTCGATCGCTGTGTCCACCGAGAAGGGTCTGGTGACCCCGGTGCTGCGCAACGTCGAGCGCATGTCGTTTGCCGACATCGAGAAGGCCATCGCCGACTACGCCAAGAAGGCCCGTGACGGCAAGCTGTCGCTGGAAGAACTGCAGGGCGGCACCTTCACCGTGACCAACGGCGGCACCTTCGGTTCGCTGATGTCCACCCCGATCGTCAACCCGCCGCAGAGCGCCATCCTGGGCATGCACGCCATCAAGGACCGTCCGATCGCCGAGAACGGCCAGGTCGTGATCGCGCCGATGATGTACCTGGCCATGTCCTATGACCACCGCATCATCGACGGCAAGGATTCGGTGCAGTTCCTGGTGGACATCAAGAACCAGCTGGAAAACCCGGGCCGCATGCTGTTCGGCCTGTAATTCCGCTCTACGCCCCTCTTCCGCTTGCGGCAGAGGGGTTGGGGTGAGGGTAAGCCTCACCCGCACCCTCATCCGGCGCTATGCGCCCCCTTCTCCCGGCGGGAGAAGGACAGGCAACAAGGAATCTCAAATGGCTGAACAATTCGACGTCGTCGTCATCGGTGCTGGCCCGGCCGGCTACCACGCGGCCATCCGTGCCGCACAGCTGGGCCTGAAGACCGCCTGCATCGACGCAGCGCTGGGCAAGGATGGCAAGCCGGCACTGGGCGGCACCTGCCTGCGCGTGGGCTGCATCCCGTCCAAGGCGCTGCTGGACTCCTCGCGCCAGTACTGGAACATGGGCCACATCTTCGATCAGCACGGCATCAGCTTCAACGACGCCAAGATCGACGTGAGCAAGATGGTCGGCCGCAAGGACGCCATCGTGAAGCAGTTCACCGGCGGCATCGCCCAGTTGTTCAAGGCCAACAAGGTTACCGCTTACTACGGCTTCGGCCAGCTCAAGGCCGGCAACGTTGTCACCGTCAAGCAGCACGACGGCAGCGAAGTCGAGCTCAAGGGCACCAACGTCATCATCGCGGCCGGTTCGGATTCCATCGAACTGCCGTTCGCCAAGTTTGACGGCGACACCATCGTCGACAACGTCGGCGGCCTGGACTTCACCGAAGTGCCCAAGCGCCTTGCCGTGATCGGCGCTGGCGTGATCGGCCTGGAACTGGGCAGCGTGTGGAAGCGCCTGGGTGCCGAAGTCACCATTCTTGAAGCACTGCCGGAGTTCCTGGCCGCTGCCGACGCTGAAGTGGCCAAGCTGGCCGCGCGCGAGTTCAAGAAGCAGGGCCTGGACATCAAGCTCGGCGCCAAGGTCTCCAAGACTGAAATCACCGGCAAGAAGGCCAAGGAAGTGGTCGTCACCTACACCGATGGTGAAGGCGAAAAGACCCTGACCGTGGACAAGCTGCTGGTGGCCGTGGGCCGTCGCGCCGCAACCAAGGGCCTGCTGGCCGACGATTCCGGCGTCAAGGTCAACGAGCGTGGCCAGATCGAAGTGGACGAGCATTGCCACACCGGCGTCGATGGCGTCTGGGCAGTGGGCGACTGCGTGCGCGGCCCGATGCTGGCGCACAAGGGCTTCGAGGAAGGCATTGCCGTGGCCGAGCTGATTGCTGGCCTGCCGGGCCACGTCAACTTCGACACCATCCCGTGGGTCATCTACACCGAGCCGGAACTGGCATGGGTCGGCAAGACCGAAGCCCAGCTCAAGGCTGAGGGCATTCCGTACAAGGCCGGCAGCTTCCCGTTTGCCGCCAACGGCCGTGCGGTTGCCATGGTGGAGCCGGCTGGCTTCGTCAAGGTGCTGGCACACGCCGAAACCGACCGCGTGCTGGGCATGCACATGGTGGGCGCGAATGTGTCCGAGCTGGTACACGAAGGTGTGCTGACCATGGAGTTCAGCGGCTCGTCCGACGACCTGGCCCGCATCTGCCATGCCCACCCGTCGCTGTCCGAAGCAGTTCACGACGCGGCAATGGCGGTCAACAAGCGCGCCATCCACAAGGCCAACTAAGCTCCACGGCCTGTGACCTGAAGGCTCCGCTCTGGCGGAGCCTTCTTGTTTTGTATTCCCTTGTGCCCGCCCCTGTTCATTGGCAGGCACCTCGCTCCCTTTCCCAGTCATCAGGAAATTCAAATGAAGTCCATCTGCGTCTATTGCGGCTCCAACCCCGGCGCCAAGCCCGTCTACGTCGAACGCGCTACCGAACTTGGCACGCGCATCGCCAATGAAGGCCTGCGACTGGTGTATGGCGGTGGCCGCACTGGCCTGATGGGCGCGGTAGCCGATGGCGTGCTGGCTGCAGGTGGCGAAGTCACCGGCGTCATTCCGCAGCACCTGGTGGATATGGAAGTCGCGCACAAAGGCGTGACCACGCTGGAAATCGTCGGCTCGATGCACGAGCGCAAGTCGCGCATGTTCGACCTGTCCGACGCCTTCGTCGCCCTGCCCGGCGGCTTTGGCACCGCCGAGGAAATCTTCGAGATGCTGACCTGGCGCCAGCTCGGCATCGGCAAAAAGCCGTGCGCGTTCCTGGACATCGACGACTTCTACAAGCCGCTGATCAGCATGATCGACACCATGGTCACAGAGCGCTTCCTGCACCCGGAGCAACGCGACGACCTGTGGTACGGCGATGACCAGACGCAGATGCTGGCGTGGATGCGTGCGTACTCGCCGGCGCAGGCGGACAAGTGGTTCGACGAGAAAAAGCGCAACGCGTTGCGGTAAGTCTTCGGCGCGTGGCGACGCGGCAAACACCTCAGCGCCTTATGTTGGCTGAGGCGCGGTTCGACGAGAAAAAGCGCAACACGTTGCGGCGACAACGCGGCGCCCCGCGCCTCGACAAACGCCGCGACAGCTTGAGTTTGTCGAGACGCGACTGAAGCATCGGCCATCGGCCTCGCGCGCCACGTCGGCACGCTTATCGCAGCAGCGTTTCTTCGCGTGGCGCCGGGTAACCCAGCAGATAGCCCTGGCCGAAATTGCAGCCCAGCTCCAGCAACGTCTGCCGTTGACGCTCGGTTTCCACGCCTTCGCCGATGGTCTCTATGCCCAGCGTGCGCGACAACGACAGCACGCCTTCCACCAATGCCAAGGTGTTTTTTGCACCTTCTGCATGCAGGCCCGCGATGAAGCTGCGGTCCACCTTCAACGCACTGATCGGGAACCGGTGCAGGTATGACAACGCCGAGTAACCGGTTCCGAAGTCATCCAACTGCACCACGATGCCGCGCTCACGCAGCTGGTGAAGTATGCGCAGAGTGCGTGGCGCGTCATCCAGCAGCGCCATCTCGGTGATTTCCACACGCAGCCTTGCAGGGTCGGCGCCCACAGCGTCCATCAACCCGAGCAGGCGCGAGGAAAAACCCGCCGAACGGAAATGGCGCGGTGAGACGTTCACCGAGATATAGCCTTCCTCCGTCGCGGCCAGGTCGGCCATCACCTGCGTGTAGACCAGCCAATCCACTTCTTCGATCAGGCCGCTTTCCTCGCCCAGCGCCAGAAAGTCCCCCGGCAGCAACATGCCGCGCCGCTCATGCTTCCAGCGCAGCAAGGCCTCATGCCCGACCACGCGGTTGCTCTGCAGGGAAACAATGGGCTGGTAGAAAGGCACGAAATCCTGCTTCTTGATCGCACGCCGAAGATCCGCTTCCAGCTCCAGGCTGCGCATGGCCTCTTCGTGCATCGCCCCGTCAAACATCACACAGCGGTCCTGGCCCTTGAGCTTGGCCCGATACATGGCCGCATCGGCATCGCGCAGCAGGTCAGCGCCGGAGGTATAGCGGGGATTCCACAGCGCAATGCCGATGCTGCCGGAAGGAAACAACTCGCGGCCATCCACCCACATGGGCGCTTCCAACGCTTTAAGCAGGCGCCGGCCCAGGCCCATGGCCGTCTCGGCACCATGCTCGCAACTGACCAGCAGCGCGAACTCGTCGCCGCCCAGCCGGGCCACCACATCATCCGGCCCCGCCAACGCCACCAGCCGTCGTGCGACCTCTACCAACATCCGGTCGCCGGCAGCGTGGCCAATGCTGTCATTGACCCATTTGAAGCGGTCCAGATCGAGAAACATCAATGCGAAATGCGGGTTGATGCCCTGCTCCGCATTGGCGATGGCGCGCTCCAGCCGGTCCTGCAGATGCAGGCGATTGGGCAAGCCGGTGAGCACGTCGTGCATGGCAAGATGGGTCAAGCGCTGCTCGGCGCGCATGCGCTCACCAATCTGGGCGCGCAGCTTGCGGTTCAATTCGCCAAGCTCCTGCGTGCGCTCGCTCACCCGCTGCTCCATGTCGGCATGCGCACGCAGCAACTGCTGGCGGTTTTTCTGCTGCTCCAGCGCATTGCCGATGGTCCGGGCAACAAATACCAGCAACCGCTGGTCATCGGCGGTGAACAGCACTTCCGGGCTATAGCTCTGCACGGCAATGACGCCGGCCACCTCGTCATCCTTGAACAGCGGCACACCCAGCCAGCAGTGCGACTTGGTACCGAATTCCTCGACAAGCCCAGCGGCAATCAACGCATCAATGTCCTGCCGCATCATCAGCATCGGCTCACGCCGGCGCAGCGTGTACTCGGTCAATCCCCGGCTGAAAGGCCGTGAGGCGCGTTTGCTGTTGAAACGGTCCACCGAGTAGACGAACTCGATTTCCGCCCCGTCGGCCGTCACCATTGCCACGTAGAAATTGCTGGCATCCAGCAGGCCACCGATGATCTCGTGCACCTGCGCATGGAACCGGGCCGGGTCGTGACCGGTCATGGCCAACTCGGAGATGTTGAACAACGCTGCCTGCAGCTGTTCGGCGCGACGGCGTTCGACGATCTCGGCCTGCAGGTGTTCGTTGATGCGTTCCAGCTCCTGCGTGCGCTGTGACACGCGCGCCTCAAGCTGCAGATGAGCCTGCAGGCGGTCCATCGCGGTGAGGATGTGCTTGGCAACGAAGCTCAGCAACGCACTCTCGTCGGCGCCATAAGCGGCCTCGGCCACATAGCTCTGCACCACGATGGCACCGCAGACCCGGTTGTCGCGCCACATCGGCACGCCCAGCCAGTCCACGCTTTCCAGCCCCTCCATGCGCTCGGTGGGTTGTTCCAGAAACTTGGCCAGTTCGCTCGAAGGCCCGCTGATCACCCGACCATGGCGAAGCACCGCGAAAGTCAGACTGCCGGGCATTTCCTCATAGCAATATGTACGGCCGGGTTCCGGAACGAAGCTGTCCTGGGTATCAACGAAATACAGGAACTCCAGCTGGCTCTGCTGCTCGTCGCATTGGACGATGTAGCAGTTTTCCGCGTACATCAGCGAGCCCAGGATGCGATGGAAATACGACAGCATCTCCGGCATGGCCAGATCCGCGCCAGCCAGATCCGCTATCTCGAACAACGCCTGCTGCAACCGCTTGGAGCGCTGCAGCTCATCAATCTGCAGGCGCTGGCTCATGGCCTCCCAGGCGCAGTCGATCAACACCCGCGCAGTCCCCTGCCAGCTCTGCAGCTGTGCGGGTGTCAGCGGCTCAGTGGTATCGACCAGCATCACCAGACGCGCACCGGTTTCGTGCTGCCATTCCATGGCATGCGCGGCCTGTTCCGCGGCGCACGGCCCTTCGCGCAAGACCCGCTCAGCCTTATTGCGCAGAGCGATACCACCCGCAGGGAAGCAGACACTGCCTTCGCCAACGGTGATGTCATGCCACGCCAGCGCAACCGTGCTGCCGGCGGCCAGCAACCCCTGCAATGTCGCTACCACTTTGGTAATGGGCGTTTTTGTATCAACGCGTGACGATTCGGTACGCGTTCCAGGCTCGCTATACGACATTCGGCATCTTTCCGCTTTTCTCTGGACCCCAATCACTCGGAGCTCCCCCGTTGCGCAGCATACCGCCCCACGGCGCTCACGAAGGCATCACCTGGCCCGCTCTTTTGTTTCCCGTATCTGAATGGATGCAGCCCGCCACGGTCCAATGCTAGGCAGAACCCCCGCCAGCACTTAGTCTTGCGCCCCGTGGATACCGCCGTGCACGCCCCCACCGACGAAACCCTGATGCTGGCCTACGCGGGCGGCGACGCTGAGGCGTTCACCGAACTGTACTCCCGACACCGCGCCCGCTTGTTCCATTACCTGCTGGGGCAACTGCGCGACCGGCCATTGGCCGAGGAACTGTTTCAGGACGTATGGCAGAAGATGATCCAGGCCCGCGCCGGCTGGAAGCCCGATGCCGCGTTCACCACCTGGCTGTTCCGCATCGCCCACAACCGCCTCAATGACCACTGGCGCGCGGCCCGACATCGTCCCGCAGCACCGGACGATGCCGACGAGCGCACCGCGCGGCTGGCTGACACCTGCACCCCCGAACTGCTGGCCGACGAGCAGGCACAGCGGCTTCAGCTCCGTCAGGCCTTGGCCGAATTGCCACCGGAGCAGCAGGAAGTCGTGCTGCTGCGACTGGAACAGGAATTGAGCCTGGACGAGATTGGGCAGATCACCGGCGTTGGCCGGGAAACCGTCAAATCGCGGCTGCGGTATGCCATGGACAAGCTGCGCGCGAGGTTGAGCGAATGAACATCTCCGACGACAGACTGACCCCGGAAGAACGCGAGCTGGCACGCCTGCTCGGGCGCCCGGGTGCGTCCGCTGGCCCTGACGCACGCCTTGATGCCGCCATCCTGGCGATGGCGCGTGCGCCACAGGCCGCGCCCCAAGCGACACCGCAGCCATCGCGCACGGCCCGCAGCGGCAGCTGGGGACGACGCCGGCGCGTGTTCTCGTCATTGGCAGCGGCCGCCTCGCTGGTGTTGGTGGTCGGCCTGGCCTGGCAGCTGCGCCCGGTCACTCCGCCGCCGCCCATGCTCAATGAAGCGGCGTACGAAGCGCCGGCCGCCGATGCGCCTGACGTGTCTGCCAGCAGCGCGCCCATTGCGGAACCCGCCGTTGACGCAGAAGCCATGGCAGCGCCCCCCGCCGTGGCGCCACCCGCTGCCCCTGCCCCGCCAGCCGTGACCAAGGTCGCAAAGCCCCAGCCGCAAGCCGTCGTTATACAAAGCGCCCCCGCGCCTGCACCGCCGGTCATCGCAAGTGACATCGCCACAGGCCAAGGCATGCCAGAGGCACGCGATAACGCCTCGGTTACGCCGCTGGCCGCTCCCGCTCCCGCTTATGCACCCGCCCCGCCCGCCCCAGCGGCCGCGGCTGCCTATGAAGAGATCAACCGCAACGCACAGGCCAAAGCCAGCGCCCCGCAGTTCAAGCAAGCGCCCGCGGCGGCAACTGAATCGCGTGAGCGCAGATTGCAACTGCGTACCGGCCCGGCCTCGACCGCAAACGACATGGCGATGCTCAGTGACACCGTCGCCAGTGATATCGACACCGACGCCACGCTGTCACGCCACAAATGGCTGCAGAAGATCCGCCAGCGCCACAACAGCGGTGATGTGGAAGGCGCGCGCGCCAGCCTGCACCGCTTTGTGCAGGACTATCCTGAAGCCCGCATTCCCCGCGACCTGCGCCCGCTGCTCAAGGATTGAGCCCGCAGCGGGCCGTAGACACAGCAGGCCAATCACCGCTGCCAATCCGGTCGTGCGCAGCCGCTGATCCACAGCTGCGCGGACAGCCTTATCGGCAACCACTAGAATGGCGGCAATGCTCGACACCCTTGCCGCGCCCGCCAGCCACGCGCTGGAGATCAAACACAGCCGCTTCATCGCGCACGCCGCACCCATCGGCAATGCGGCCGATGCGCTGGCGTTTGTCGATGCTGTTTCCGTCGCCGATGCCACCCACAACTGCTGGGCGTACCGGCATGGCAACGAGTACCGCTCAAGCGACGACGGCGAACCGTCCGGCACCGCCGGGCGGCCCATCCTGGCCGCCATTGATGGCCAAGGTTACGACCGCGTGGCAGTGGTGGTGACGCGCTGGTATGGCGGCATCAAACTCGGCGCGGGCGGCTTGGTACGCGCCTATGGCGGCACCGCTGCCGAATGCCTGCGGCTGGCCCAACGCAGCCCGTTGGTGCCGATGGTCGAACGCATCGTGCATTGCGGTTTCGAGGACATGGGCATCGTCCACACGCTGCTGGGCAATGCCGGCGCTGAAAAACTGGAAGAACATTTTCTGCCCGAGGGCCTGCGCCTGCAGGTGCGCCTTCCGGCTGACCGACTCGACGCGCTGGCCATCCGCCTGCGTGACGCCACCCGTGACCGCCTGCGCCTGAGCGAGCCTGATCGCAATGACTGACACACAGAACACCTCAATTCCTCCGCCGCGCCTGCAGAAGCTGGGCAGCCTGCGCACGCTCTGGCCGTTCGTGAAACGCCACGGCGGCTTGTTCGGCGCGTGGCTGCTCGCGCTGGCGGTGTCGTCAACGGCCACCTTGAGCCTGCCGATGGCGGTCAAGCAGATGATCGACCACGGTTTCTCCGGCGGCGGCGAAATCAACCGCGCCTTCAGCCTGTTGTTTGTGGTCGCTGTGGTATTGGCGCTGGCCACCGCCGCCCGCTTCTTCTTCGTGTCGTTGTTGGGCGAGAAAGTGGTGGCCGACCTGCGCGGCCGGCTCTACGCCCACCTCATCGGTCTGGATGCCGGTTTCCACGACCGCAACCGCAGCGGTGAGCTGGTATCGCGCCTGTCCGCCGACAGTGAGCTGTTGCGCAGCGTGATCGGCTCCACCATGTCGGTCGCTCTGCGCAGCGTGGTCACCGTCATCGGCAGCATGGTGATGTTGTTCATCACCAGCCCGCAGCTGGCGCTGTATTCGTTGATCGGCATTCCGCTGGCCGTGCTGCCCATCGTGCTGGGCTCACGCCGGCTGCAGAAAATCTCCCGCGCCAGCCAGGACCGCGTGGCCGACGCCAATGCGCTGGCCGCCGAAACCCTGGGCGCGGTCCGCACCGTGCAGGCGCACGCGCGCGAGCCTTACGAGCGTGGCCGTTTCGAGACGGCATTGAAGACCTCTGTTGCCACCGCGCGGCGACGCATCGGCACCCAGGCCTTTGTCACCGCCATCGCCATCGTGCTGGTGTTCGGCGCCATCGTCGCGGTGTTGTGGTCAGGCGCACACGATGTGGTGGACGGCAACATGACCGCCGGCACGCTGGGCCAGTTCGTGCTGTATGCGCTGATCGGCGGCGGCTCGGTAGGCGCATTGGCCGAGGTGTGGAATGAACTGCAGCGCGCCAGTGGCGGCATGGGCCGCATTGCCGAGCTGCTGGAAGAAGAATCCCGCATCGTTGCGCCAGTCAATCCAGCACCGTTGCCGAATCCGTTGCGTGGCGAAATCCGTTTCGACAATGTGTCGTTCCACTACCCGCAGCGGCCAGACCGGCCAGCGCTGGAAGCCTTCGACCTGGTGGTCGCACCGGGCGAAACGGTCGCCCTGGTGGGCCCATCCGGTGCGGGCAAGAGCACGGTGCTGTCGCTGCTGCTGCGCTTCCACGACCCGGACAGCGGCAACGTGCGCCTGGACGGCATGGACCTGCGTCAGTTCGACCCTGCGCAACTGCGCCAGAAGATCGCACTGGTGCCGCAGCAACCGGCGTTGTTCGGCGCCAGTGCAATGGACAACATCCGCTACGGCCGGCTCGACGCCAGCGACGAAGAAGTGCGCGCCGCCGCACGTTCGGCGGAGGCCGATGAGTTCCTCAGCCAATTGCCGGAAGGCTATGCAAGCGACCTGGGCGAACGCGGCGCGCGCCTGTCCGGCGGCCAGCAGCAACGCATCGCCATTGCGCGCGCACTGCTCAAGGATGCGCCGGTGCTGCTGCTGGACGAAGCCACCAGCGCGCTGGATGCGCAGAGCGAACGCGCCGTGCAGCAGGCATTGGAGCGGCTGATGGCCGGGCGCACCACGCTGGTCATCGCCCACCGCCTGGCCACCGTGCTCAAGGCCGACCGCATCGTGGTGATGGACCACGGCCGCATCGTCGCGCAAGGCACGCATGCCGAGCTGCTGGCACAGGATGGCCTGTACGCGGAACTGGCCCGCCTGCAGTTCATTGATTGAAGACGCGCAGGTAACGCCGGCATAACAGCGCTGGCGGCAAGCTCGGCAAGCGGTGTGGCGTCATCCACCGCGTTCCCGAACAGGAGGCAGACCATGGCGTTCCGACAGTTCCCTGCAACCACCGACGATGGCGAAAGCTGGATCGTCATCGAGTTCAAAGATGAAGACGGCGGCGCGGCACACTCCACCCGCTATGAGTTGTCTGACGGACGCGCCTTGATACGCGAAGGCGGCCGGCTGTCCACCTCCGACGGCGAAGTCACGCTGTCGCTGAGCCAGCCGTACCGCGCGTAAAGCTGAATGCGCTTTACGAATATGGCTGCGTGGTGGTCAATATTTGAGCAACCATCTTGACAGCCTTACGCCCCAAGGGGTTCCCGCGCTTATCCACATGGTTGTGAACACCCGCTGTGGATTAGTACACCTGCATCTCACAGCGTGAGACGGCGCGCGACGCTCCCTGAGGCTTCGTCGCGCCCTCCTTCGCCACCGCCAAAACTCCAGATGCATGCCTGGAGCACGCGCTCAACGCTCCAACACGCGGCCGATGCCGCTGCTGTCAATCTCCTGCGCTGCAGCGCTCAGTACGTCTGCGGCATAGGCCTGCACAAAGCCCATGCGGAAGTGCACCTCGCCAGCCGGGGTACGAGAGGAATGAATCGAGGCCAGGCTGATGCCGTGCCGCTCGAACACATGCAGCAGTTCACGCAGCGAGCCTGGGCGGTCTTCGGGCAGATGCACGCTCATCGCACGCGTATCGGTCAGATCGGCCAGCAGGTAACCCACGCGCTCGAAGCTGTAGTTGCCGTCGCGCAGTGTCTGTTCGCCCAGCGCCTGGCGGTTATCACCCAGGAACTGCTGGCGGAACGCCGCGCGTGCGGTGTCATCGCCTGCAGCCAGCAATGCACGCAGCCGGGTGAGCTGCTCCAGCAGATGATCCAGCACTTCGCCGGCATGCGGATTGCCGAACTGGATGTCTTCGTAGATGACCGGATTCAAGGTCAGGATGCGCGAAATGATGGCCGCATCCAGTTCAAACGCCGCCGAGCGGTACGGCATCAATTCCTGCAACTGGCCCAGCATCGGCGCGTACTCGCGCAGCACGCCGGCCTGCGCCAGGTGCGTGGCATGCACCATCGCCTGCACCAGCGCCATCACCCGGTCGTGGTGCTCGGCGGTGCCACGCACGCATTCGGCCTGCAGCGCGACACACAGCTCATCCAACCATGCCTGCCAACGCGCATCCAACCGCGCCTCGCAGACCACCATCACCCGGCCTTTCAGCGTTGGCGCCTTGGGCGGTGCCGTCATCGGGTGCAGGCCGGCGACCGATGCCTGCGACTCCAGCATCGCGGCCACCGGTTCGGCTTTGACCGAGGTGACATCCAACCACAGCCGCCCGCGTTCGCGCCCGGCAGACTGCTGCACATACTCGCGGATCAATGCCGGGGTGCAGCGGATGGGTGCGGAAAACAGCAGCACATCGGCCTGTTCCAACAACTGCTCCGGTTTCTGCGATGTCGCATCCACCGGATCGTGGCCAATGACCTGCAGGCCCATGCGCGTTTCAAAAAACCCGCGCAGCCAGCGGCCATATGCGCCGCCGCTGCCGACGATACCAATCACCGGGCGCATCAACGGAGGTTGACTCACACCAGACGCTCGGCACGGAAACGATGCGGCGTCGCCAGTGCGGCCGGCACTGCAGCCAACACATCAAACTCTTCCACGCCATCGCTGAGCGTGACTTCCAGCGCCGCGTGCACGCCGGCAATGGCGCGCCCCACCGACTCTTCAAACGTGTGCCCCTTGATCAGGAACGCCACCAGCAGCGACATCAACACATCACCGGTGCCGGCCACGTCCACCGGCAGATGCGGCGAGGTCCAGCGCCACACTTCATCGCGACCAATGGCCAGCGTCACCAGCTCGCCCGGGTCGCCCGATACCGAGTGCGCAATCACCCATTCCGGCCCGCGCTCCAACAGCTTGCGGGATGCCGCAATCGCATCATCCTGTTCCAACGCCGGCATGCCGGTAAGCCGGCCCAGCTCGAATGCATTGGGCGTCACCAGCCATGCGTGCGGCAACAGGCGCTCGGCAAACACCCGCTCCAAACCCGGCTCGACATAAGGCCCGGTATGGGTGTCACCCATCACCGGATCCAGGCAGTAGCGCAGGTTGGGGGACTGCGGCAGCACCTGGTCCAACCAGTCGGCAAATGCAGCGCCGTTCTCAACGCTGCCGAAGTAGCCGGACACCAGCATCCTGGCCCGTTGCGGCAGGCCGCGCTCCTGCGTGCCCAGCAGCAGATCGGCAAACCAATCGGCTGGCAACACGCGCCCGCGCAGCGTTGAGTAAAACGGCGCGTTGCTCAACAAGGTAGTGGGAATTTCCGCCACACGCAGGCCCAGCGCGCGCAACGGCGGCACCGCCGCGCTGTTGCCGGCATGGCCGTAAACCAGCTGCGATTGGACGGAAATAACGTCCACCGGCAACGGCCCATCCGGGCGTTGGCGGCGACCGTGCACAAGATGGCTATGGTCGATTTCATTCATGGCTGCATTCTACGTCCGCGCACCGGTATGCGGCTGTAGACAATTGCGTGCGCAACCAAACGCCGAATAAAAAAAGCCGCAGCAAGCTGCGGCTTTTTCATTGAAACCAGCGCAAAAACGGACTCCCCGTGGCGCCGAGCCATGCTCGGCAAAAGTGTTACCGGGGAACGCCATTGCCGAGCATGGTTCGGCATTGCACATGGGACTTAAGACTTCATGCGTTCCCAGAAGCCTTTCACACCGTCCAGAAACGTCGCCGACTTGGGCGAGTGCTTGCGCGCTTCCTCACCGCTGAAGGTCGCCTCGAACTGCTCCAGCAACTTGCGCTGATCAGCCGTGAGGTTGACCGGTGTTTCCACCACGATGCGGCAATACAGATCGCCTTCGGTACGGCTGCGCACCGACTTGACGCCCTTGCCACGCAGACGGAACAGCTTGCCGGTCTGGGTTTCAGCAGGGATGCGGATTTCCGCCTCACCACCCAACGTCGCCACGCGGATCGCATCGCCCAACGCCGCCTGCGAGATGCGGATCGGCACTTCGCAGTGCAGGTCGTCACCGTCGCGGGTAAAGATGGCGTGGTCACGCACGCGCACTTCCACATACAGATCGCCTGCCGGTGTTCCCGGCGGGCCGGCTTCGCCCTCGCCCTGCAGGCGGATGCGGTCACCGGTATCCACGCCTGCCGGCACTTTGACCGACAGCACCTTGTCTTCCTCGACACGGCCATTGCCGTGGCAGGTTTTACAGGGCTTGGCGATGATCTGACCACGGCCTTCACAGTTGTGACAGGCCTGCTGCATGGCAAAGATGCCACGCTGCACGCGCACCTGGCCCCGGCCACCGCAGACGTTGCAGGTATCCACCTTGCCGTCTTCCGAACCGCTGCCATCGCAATCGCCGCACTCGGCCAGTGTCGGGATCTCAACACGGCGCTCAACGCCGGCCACGGCTTCTTCCAGGTCCAGCTCCATCACGTAGCCGATGTCGGCACCGCGACGCGGCTGGCGCGGGCCGCCACCACCACCGCCAAAAATATTGCCGAAGATATCGCCAAAGATATCGTTCATGTCCGGGCCGCCAGGGCCACCGCCACCGCCGCCCATGCCGTGCTCGAACGCAGCGTGGCCGTGGGCGTCGTACATGCGACGCTTGTTGCTGTCGGACAGGGTTTCGTAGGCTTCCTTGCACTCCTTGAAGGAGGCTTCGGCGCCCGCATCACCCGGATTGCGATCCGGGTGGAACTTCATCGCGCAGCGACGATAGGACTTCTTCAGCTCTTCGTCGGTGGCGGTGCGGGCTACGCCCAGTACTTCGTAGTAATCGCGCTTGCTCATTTCGGGAATCGGGTTCCGTGGCTCGGGATTCGTCAGCACAAAGGAACGGAACCACTTCCGCCCCTCTGTTGGGCGCCCCGATGTCGGCTTGCCCGCTTATCAGGATCTGTTGGTACAGGAACAGGAAAGGGGTGACGGCCTACGCCATCACCCCGGCTCCCGTCTAGATCAGGACTTCTTGTCGTCCTTGACCTCGGTGAACTCAGCGTCCACCACGTCATCGGCGGCCTGGCCGGCTGCACCGGCGTCCGGTGCCGCGCCGCCCTGCTCGCCAGCCGAAGCGGCGGCATACAGTGCCTGACCGGCTTCTTCCAGCGCCTTGGACTTGGCTTCAATCTGGGCCTTGTCGTCGCCCTTCATCGCCGTTTCCAGGTCTGCCAGCGCGGCTTCCACCTTGCCGATCACATCACCGCCGACCTTGCTGCCGTGTTCGGTGATGGCGGTGCGGGTAGCGTGGATCAGGCCATCAGCCTGGTTACGGGCCTGCACCAGTTCCTGGAACTTCTTGTCTTCTTCGCGGTTGGCTTCCGCGTCGGCGACCATGCGTGCGATCTCTTCCTCGGACAGACCCGAACCGGCCTTGATCTCGACCTTCTGTTCCTTGTTGGTCTTCTTGTCCTTGGCCGACACATGCAGGATGCCGTTGGCGTCGATGTCGAAGGACACCTCAACCTGCGGCATGCCGCGCGGTGCCGGCTCGATGCCGGACAGGTCGAACTTGGCCAGCGACTTGTTGAAGCGGGCCTGCTCGCGCTCACCCTGCAGCACGTGCACGGTCACAGCCGACTGGTTGTCTTCGGCGGTGGAGAACGTCTGCGACGCCTTGGTCGGGATGGTGGTGTTCTTCTCGATGATCTTGGTGAACACACCGCCCATGGTTTCGATGCCCAGCGACAGCGGGGTCACGTCCAGCAGCAGCACGTCCTTGACGTCGCCGCCCAGCACGCCGCCCTGGATCGCAGCACCCACGGCCACGGCTTCGTCCGGGTTGACGTCCTTGCGCGGTTCCTTGCCGAAGAACTCGGTCACGGCCTGCTGCACCTTCGGCATGCGGGTCTGACCACCGACCAGGATCACTTCGCTGATGTCGCTGGAACGCAGGCCGGCGTCATTCAACGCCACGCGGCACGGCTCGATCGACTTCTTGATCAGCTCTTCCACCAACGCTTCCAGCTTGGCGCGGGTCAGCTTGATGTTCAGGTGCTTCGGGCCCGACGCGTCAGCGGTGACGTACGGCAGGTTCACTTCGGTCTGCTGCGCGGTGGACAGCTCGATCTTGGCGCGCTCGGCAGCATCCTTCAGGCGCTGCAGGGCCAACGGATCCTTACGCAGGTCGATGCCCTGGTCCTTGTTGAACTCGTCAACCAGGTATTCGATGACGCGGTTGTCGAAGTCTTCGCCGCCCAGGAAGGTGTCGCCGTTTGTGGCCAGCACTTCAAACTGCTTCTCACCGTCAACGTTGGCGATCTCGATGATCGACACGTCGAAGGTGCCGCCGCCCAGGTCGTACACAACGATCTTGCGATCCTTGTTGTCGCCCTTGTCCAGGCCATAGGCCAGTGCAGCGGCGGTCGGCTCGTTGATGATGCGCTTGACGTCCAGGCCGGCAATGCGGCCAGCGTCCTTGGTGGCCTGACGCTGGCTGTCATTGAAGTACGCCGGCACGGTGATGACCGCTTCGGTGACCTTCTCGCCCAGGAAATCCTCGGCGGTCTTCTTCATTTTTTCCAGCACGCGCGCAGAGATTTCCTGCGGCGCCATGCGCTTGGAATCGCTGGTCTGCACCCAGGCGTCGCCATTGTCATGGGCCAGGATGCCGTACGGGACGTGTGCGATGTCCTTCTGCACTTCAGCGTCGGTGAACTTGCGGCCGATCAGGCGCTTCACTGCGTAGAAGGTGTTCTTCGGGTTGGTGACAGCCTGGCGCTTGGCCGAGGCGCCAACCAACACTTCGCCGTCCTTGGTGTAGGCGACGATGGAAGGCGTGGTGCGGTCGCCCTCTGAGTTTTCGAGGACGCGGGCTTTGCCGCCGTCCATGATCGCCACGCACGAGTTGGTGGTGCCGAGGTCGATACCAATGATCTTGCCCATGGGAGGACTCCTAAGAATTCGGGTGCCGGCAACTGCCGGGGATGAATGGGATGTGGGGGGCGGCGCGATGACATTCAAGCCATCCCCAGAACACTGTTTGCGGTTGGCCGGCGCCGTTTAACCGGCGGCCAGCCGGGTGGGTCAATCGACCCGGGCCACCACCACCAGCGCCGGCCGCAGCAGGCGCTCGTTGAGCAGGTAGCCCTTCTGGAACACCTGCACCACGCTGCCTGGGGCTGCGTCAGCGGCGTCCACCTGGCTGATGGCCTGGTGGTGTTCCGGGTTGAAGGCCTCGCCCATCGGGTTCAGCAGGGCCAGGCCGTTGTCGGCAGCCACTTTCAGCAGCTGCTTGTAGGTCAGCTCCATGCCTTCACGCAGGGGATTGGGCTCGGTACCGGCAGCCGCCAGGCCTGCATCCAGGCTGTCGAACACCGGCAGCAGCTCGCCCAGCAGCTTCTCGTTGGCGAACTTGCGCGCCTGCTCGACATCACGGGCGACGCGGCGACGCTGGTTTTCCAGGTCCGCGCGCTCGCGCAGCGCGTCAGCCTTGACCTGCTCCAACTCCGCGCACAGTGCTTGGATCTGCGCTTCGTGCTGATCGGCCAACACGCCATCAGCACCGGTTTCAAGATTGGTTTCGGGGTGATCTTGGTTCATTTTCCGGTTCCCTGGCGGAGGATCTGCCCGCCTACCCCGCCCCGTATGTGGGCATTGCCGGCGGTTTCAAGGTTCCGGCTCATGCTTTGAGACTGCGGGTAGCTAACCTGCCCCGGCTAGCATCTTCTGCATTGACCTGACCGGCGCACATGCTAGCTTTGCCCGGCCCCACTAGCTGCCCGCCATGCTCAAACATCTTTCGATCAAGGATTTTGCTGTCGTCCGTGCCACCGAGCTGGAGTTTGGGCCGGGCATGACCGTTGTTTCAGGCGAAACCGGGGCGGGTAAATCGCTCATGGTCGACGCGCTGGGCTTTTTGTCCGGCCTGCGTGCCGATTCAGGCGTGGTCCGCCACGGCGCCAGCCGTGCCGAGCTGTCGGCCGAATTCAGCCTCGACACCGACACGCCGGCCCGCCAATGGCTGCGCGACAACGAGCTGGATGATGAAGACCAATGCCAGCTGCGCCGGGTGATCCGCGCCGACGGCGGCTCGCGTGCTTTCATCAATGGCCGCCCGGTGCCGGTGTCGCAACTGTCCGAGTTGGCCGCGTTCCTGGTCGAAATCCACGGCCAGCACGACCAGCAGGCCCTGCTCTCGCGCCCCAGCCAGCTCTCCCTGCTGGACGCCTACGCCCGCAATGACGCCGAACGTGCGGCCGTGCGCGCCGCCACCAACCGCTGGCAAGCGCTGCTGGACGAGCGCGACGCGCTGTCCCAGCAAGGCGATGTCACCGACCGCATCGGCTTCCTTGAGCACCAACAAGGCGAGCTGCAACGCGAGGATCTGGAGCCGGCCGCCGTGGCCAACCTGGCCAGCAGCCACCGCCGCCAAGCCCATTCCACCGCCTTGATCGAGGCCTGCCAGCGCGCCGGAACCCTGCTCAATGGCGACGACGATGCGCCGTCACTGTTGTCGCTGCTGCAGCAGGTGCGCAACGAACTGACCCGCGTCAGCCAGCACGACAGCCGCCTGGGCGAGGTCGACGCCATGCTCGATGCCGCAGGCATTCAGCTGCATGAAGCACTGGCCCAGCTGGACCGGGTGCAGGATGACCTGGACAACGACCCCGACGCCTTCGAGGAAATCGAACGCCGCCTCGGCCGCCTGCACGACCTGGCCCGCAAGCACAGGGTGCCGATGGAAGAGCTGGCCGGCACCCGCGACCGGATCGAAGCCGAGCTGGAACAGCTGCGTGGCGCCGATGAACGGCTGGCCAAACTCGCCGGCGAGATCGACAAGGCCAGCCAGCATTGGCAAGCCCAAGCCAGCCAGCTGAGCCAAAGTCGCGAAACCGCCGCCAAGGCACTTTCCGACACCACCACCGCCTTGATCGGCGAACTGGGCATGGGCGGCGGTCAGTTCCTCATCGCACTGGAGCCGCAACCGCAGCTGCGCCCAGACCCCAATGGCGCCGAGCGGGTTGAATTCCTGGTCGCCGCCAACGCCGGCCAGCCGCCGCGCGCCCTGCGCAAAGTGGCCTCCGGCGGCGAGCTGTCACGCATCTCGCTGGCTATCGAAGTCGCGGCCTTGGGGCTGGATGCCGTACCAACCATGGTGTTCGACGAAGTGGATTCGGGCATCGGCGGCGCCATCGCCGACATCGTCGGTAAGAAGCTGCGCGCACTCGGCGAGCGCCGCCAGGTGCTCTGCGTCACCCACCTGCCGCAGGTCGCCTCCAAGGGCCACGCACACTACCGGGTCAGCAAGGCCCCGGTGGAAGGCATGACCCAAAGCGCCGTGGAACTGCTCGACGCCAAAGGCCGCGAAGAAGAACTGGCGCGCATGCTCGGCGGCGCCGAAGTCAGCAAAGAAGCCCGCGCCGCCGCCCGCAAGCTACTGACAGAAGCCTGAAAGAAGGCCGAGGGGAAGTCGCTCAAAGCCCCTCTCCCGTTCACGGGAGAGGGGTTGGGGTGAGGGCAAGCCGTTGCTGCTGCTTCCATCCCAAAGGAACCCTTCCCAGCGACCAGACGCCTCCAAAAACAAACGCCCAAAACAAAAAAACACCGGCCAGAGCCGGTGTTTTCATTTCAATCACCGCGCAGGCTCTGGGCCCACGCCGCCGGCTCAACGCCGCCTTTTACGCACGTACAGCACCAGCGAATGCTCTTCCAGATCGTAGCCATGGTCGGCTGCGATCTTGCGCTGCAACTGCTCGATCTCGTGGCTCTCGAACTCGATGATCTTGCCGCTGTCCATGTCCACCATATGGTCATGGTGGGCGCCGCGGTCCAGCTCATACACCGCCTGGCCGCCTTCAAAATTGTGCTTGAGCACCAGCCCAGCCGCTTCAAACTGGGTGAGCACACGGTAAACCGTGGCCAAGCCAATCTCGTCGCCGCAATCAAGCAACTGCCGATAGATGTCTTCGGCGGTGAGGTGGTGCTGTGGGGAGTTTTGCTCAAGCAGGGCAAGGATGCGCATCCGTGGATGCGTCACTTTCAGGCCCACTTTGCGCAGGTCATTGGATTCCATGGCCATCGTGTTCTTTGGCGGTTTTAACGCCAGTTGCCTCCGGTCAGATCGCGCTGGGTGCCGGGGAGTGTATCATCGGCTCGATATCCTAAATCGCCCTACCCAATGCGCAACCTCCTGTTGATCGCCGTAGTCGCCCTGTCCACCACCGGCTGCGGCATCATCTACAAGCAGCCCATCTACCAGGGCAACCTCATCCGCGAGCAGTCCGTGGCCCAGCTTCAGGCTGGCCAGAGCAAACAGCAGGTCAATGTACTGCTGGGCACGCCGTCCATTGCCGACCCGTTCCACGCCCAGCGCTGGGACTACACCTCCAGCCAGCGCGTGGACCGTCTCGGCCGCACCGAAGTGAAGAACTTCACGGTGTTCTTCGAGAACGACCAGGTGACCCGCTGGGAAGGCGACTACTTCCCCACCCAGGATGCAGAACTCGCCCGCAACAGCGTGCGCCAGTTCGGCCGCAACCTGGCCAAGGACAAGAAGAAGCGTGGCGGCCGCTAAGGCTTAACCGCTACGCCAAAGACTCAATCGCCGCCGCGCGCACGCCGGCGGCGATTTTCTTTGGGGTCGGCCAACAACGGCCGCAGCAACTCGACGCGGTCACCGTCCCGCAGCATCTGCTGTGGGCGTGCCACCACACCGTGGACGGCAAACGACACGCTTTCGCCATTGGCATTCAACGCAGCTGCTTCCACCGCATCGGCCACCACACAGCCCTCCGGCAGCTGCAACTCGCGCCGCTGGTAATGCCCCGGCCACGCCAGCACGACTTCAATGCGCACGACTCAGGGCTCCTGGTCGGCGACACGCACAAAATCGTTGACCATGCGGTCGGCCAACCCCTGGAAGCCCAGCGCAAGCGCCGGCCCCAGGAAGCGGGAAGTCGGCTCGAATTCCAGCTCCAAGGTGACCTTGCAGGCATTGTCGGCCAACGACTGGAAGTCCCAACGGCCGTGTAGACGCTTGAATGGGCCATCGCGCAACTGCATATCAATGCTGCGCGGACGCTGCAGCGTATTCTCGGTCATGAACCAGGTACGGAACGAACCCAGCCCCAGGTCCAACCGCGCAACCAGCTTGTCGTCCCCCTGTTCGAGGATGTCCGCCCTGTCGCACCAGCGGAACCGGCGCGGATAGGCGGAGACGTCATTGACCAGATCAAACATGCGTTCGGCAGAGTGTTCGACCAGAGCGCTTCGGCGGATGGTAGGCATGAGGAATACGATTGATATCCGGAATGCCTCCGAATCGGAGACAATACGTAAATGAGCAAGAACACCGGCAAGGATAAAGCAAAGAGCGCGACGGTCGACAAAACCATCTCGTTGAACAAGCGCGCCCGTCACGAATACCACCTGGAAGAACGCTTCGAGGCCGGGTTGGTGCTGCAGGGCTGGGAGATCAAGGCCATCCGCGCCGGTCGCGGCAACATGACCGACGCCTACGCTTACGTGAAGGACGGCGAGATCTTCCTGATCGGCGCCCAGATCACCCCCTTGATTCAAGCCTCCACCCACACCGTGCCCGAAGATCGCCGCCAGCGGAAACTGCTGCTGCACCGGCGCGAGATCGACAAGCTGATCGGCCGCATTGAGCGCGACGGCTACACGCTGGTGCCCACCGCGATGTACTGGAGCAAGAACAAGATCAAGCTCGAGATTGCGCTGGCCAAGGGCAAGCAGGCACACGACAAGCGCGACAGCGCCAAAGAGCGTGACTGGGCCCTGGAAAAACAGCGCGCTATGCGCGCGCACAACCGCAACGCCTGATGATCCCCTGCGCGCCACGACAAGCCAGCGCGCAGGACGTCAACGCGCTCTGTGAGCGCCTGCTGGCCTTCAACCACAAGGCCAGCGGCCACCATTTCAATGAAACGCCCCTGCAACTGGCCTGCCGCGACGCGCACAACGGCCTTTGTGCGGGGCTGCTCGCGGATATCTGCGCAGGCTGGCTGAACATCCACGTCCTGTGGGTTGACCCGGAACACCGCCGCAGCGGCATGGGCGCCGCCTTGCTTGCTCATGCAGAACAACAGGCACTGGCTGCAGGCGCCCACGGCGTGCTGCTCGACACCTTCGATTGGCAGGCGGAGAGCTTTTACCTGCGCCAGGGCTACACCGTATTCGGCCGGCTTGATGACTACCCGCCCGGCCATCAGCGCATCTATATGCGCAAGCTGCTCCATACCGGCCGGGTTGCAACCAAGCCCTGAGCAGCCTCGCTCTAAAACCCGGCAGCGTGCATGCCCGATTTCCGTCACAGACGCCCTTACGCACTGATCGCGCAGCAGCCCCACCCCAACACGTGACGATTCAGCTTGTTTGTCGTAGTATCGGTCCCGCTCAGCGAGGCTTTGGTCATCCAACCCACCGGATACCCAAAGTGCTTATGGCTCGACGTCTAACCGGGGGTGCACTGGTTTCGACGGAGGTTATGAAGTCGCTTGGTGCATGCCGAGGGGGTAGCTTTCCTCGTAAATCCAGCTGCAAAACTCTAGTTGCCAACGACGACAACTACGCTCTCGCCGCTTAAGGCGTAAGCCCCGAACCCACTTGTGCCCGTGCTCGTGGATGTAGGGTCATTATCACGGAACCGGCTGTGACGGCTGCCTGTCAGTCATGGCTTAACCAAAACAGGCTGGTCCTGGGGTGCGCTTGGCACACCGTGCTGCCACAGGACGAGACCCAACGGTGAGCTAAGCATGTAGTACCGGGGATGGAGTGCTTTCGGACGGCGGTTCAATTCCGCCCACCTCCACCATAAAATTGATGGAAAGTTTTTTTCCATCGACGAAAAGGCCACCTTCATCGGGTGGCTTTTTTCGTTTTCGCCTATCGATTTTTCTGCTTCGAATCCACCAAACGCCCCGTTGATGCCGACACTGGCATGCAGTTGATGTGGCGGCTGATTGCGCGTGCACGGCCGACGCCCTAAACACTCCATGCAACCCCCATCCGCCAGGCCAGCCAAGACGATTCCGCGCTCCAATCATCATTGATACCTCAACGGGAAGCCAAGGCTTGAGCGGGAAGTCAGCAAGTCATTTCAGGGCTTGGACGAGTACGGGAATGAAGTGCACGGACATCGGCAGATGTGTACCACGCAATTCGCGAATCCTGCGGATGGCAAGCCCGGAGAAATCCATCGGCCCCCAAAAGAAATCACATCCATCATTGCAACGGTGGGGAAGCATAAGGCCACCCTTCGAGCGGACACTGAGCTTGCAGTGCCAACGATCGACGATGCGAAGCAGATGCTCGCTTGTGGCGCATCGAATGAGTAAACAACAAGCCGAAAAAAAGGGCCTGCATTTCTGCAGACCCTTGAATTCTTTGGTGGCCGAGGACGGAATCGAACCGCCGACACGGGGATTTTCAATCCCCTGCTCTACCAACTGAGCTACTCGGCCACTTTTTTCTCGTTGCCGTTGTGGCCAGCGAGGACGCGAATATTACGCATACGTGGCGGTTTGGGCAAGCGAATTTCACAAAAATTTTCACATCCGTTGAAATCCCTTCAAAAGACCAGGGAAGACAAGGCTTCCGGGAAGGCTGCGGAGCGCTGCGACAGCCGCGCGATGCCTCACCATCAACATCAACACAGCACGGCACAACCAGCCCGCATGCTCGTGCTGGACACAGAGCCGAGCGCCACGGTGGTGTCTTCCAGGCAGAGGCCCTCGATGGTGCGACTGATTTCATGGAACCCGCTCCTGATGAGCCCCAAACCGAAAGTGCTTCGTGCTGTAGGTGCCTTACCTCGAAGGTCGTCCATGCCAGCGGCGAATGCGTTGACCTCGTGCCCGTGTCTTTGCCTGCGCCTGCGAAGAGTGCGTACGGGTCGGCCGCGCCATGCCCTCTCGTTCGGCCGCAATCATGCAGCTCGCCCCTCAGTGGATCGCCTGAGTGGCATCGGTCGTCGCGCCGACAGCTGTACACCGTAAAGAAGACCGTCAGCCGCACATCACGAGGCGGGCCAACTACTACCTGGGAGCAGCAGCAGTGCCGGCATCAGCTAGAATCGGTGATCTATTTTTCGCAGGATTGTTCCAATGCAGCTGTCCTCCGTTCGCGCCGTCATTACCGGCGGTGTCTCTGGCCTTGGCCTTGGCGTTGCCCAGTTCCTCGTCGCCAATGGCGGCAAAGTCGCCTTGTTTGACCTCAATGACGACAAGGGCGCCGCTGCGGTGGCCGAGCTCGGTGCCGACAACGCCCGCTACTTCACCACCAACGTCACCGACGAGGCCGGTGTGGCTGCCAACCTGGCCACCGCGCGCGAGTTTCTGGGTGGCTTGAACGTGGTGATGAACTGCGCCGGCATCCTCGGCGCAGGGCGCGTGCTGGGCCGCGAGGCGGCGATGCCGCTGGCCAACTTCCAAGGCACGGTGATGGTCAACCTGGTCGGCAGCTTCAATGTGGCCAAGGCCGCTGCCGAGCTGATGCAGCACAACGAGGCCAATGACGATGGCGAGCGCGGCGTGATCATCAACACCGCCTCGGTGGCCGCGTATGAGGGCCAGATTGGCCAGGCCGCCTACTCCGCCTCCAAGGGTGGCGTGGTGGGCATGACCCTGCCGATGGCGCGCGAGCTGTCGCGCTTCGGCATCCGCGTGCTGACCATCGCCCCAGGCGTGTTCTGGACGCCGATGGTGGATGGCATGCCGGCAAATGTGCAGGAATCGCTGGCCGCGTCCATCCCGTTCCCGTCGCGACTGGGTCAGCCGGCGGACTTCGCCAGCCTGGTGGGCCACATCATTGGCAATACCTACCTCAACGGTGAGACTATTCGCCTTGACGGTGCCGTGCGTCTGGCACCGAAGTGATCCCTCTGCGGGCGCCCACGAGGCGCCCGTTTCGGCTTTATATCCACCGCAACCCCAACCGACTTTCCAAGCATGAAAGCCAACGACATCAAGAAAGGCAACGTCGTCGAGTACAACAACGGCGTCTATCAGATCCGCGACATCGAGCGCAGCTCACCGCAGGGCCGGGGCGGCAATGTCCGCTTCCGTTTCATCATGTACAGCGTGCCGGGCGGCAACAAGCTCGATGCCAGCTTCGACGCTGACGACAACCTGCCGGAAGTGGAGCTGCTGCGCCGCCAGTCCACCTTCTCCTACATGGATGGCGACGCCTTCGTGTTCATGGATGACGAGGACTACACGCCGTACACGCTGGACGCGGACGTGGTGGGCGATGACGCCGGCTACATCACCGACGGCCTGACCGGCATCTTCGTGCAGGTGATCGACGACCAGCCGGTGGCCATCCAGCTGCCGCAGCACGTCACCCTGGAAGTAGTTGAGACGCCGCCGGAACTGAAGGGCGGCACCGCCACCAAGCGCCCCAAGCCGGCCAAGCTCAGCACCGGCCTGGAAATCATGGTGCCGGAATACATCACCAACGGTGAGCGCATTCTGGTGAACACCACCACGGGTGAATTCGGCGGCCGCGCCGACTGATTGCGATCCCCTCCGGTCCGAAAGGGCTGGAGGGGTCTGCCGTTGCGCAATGTGCTGCAAAAACCGGGCTTATCCGCACGCCCACTGCGTCATGCGTCAGCAGATGCCTCCGAGGCCGCGCTAGACGACCGCCGGCAGGTAGATGGACACCGCCGCGCCTCCCAGCACGGAAGTGCCGATACTCGCGCCACCGCCACTTTGGGCGGCAAAATCATGCACCTGGCTCAGCCCCAGGCCATTGCCATCGCCTGCTGTTTTGGTGGTGAAAAAGGGCTCGAACACCTTTTGCTTGATGTCCCCACCGATACCCGGGCCGCTGTCTCCCACCGTGATGCAGACGAAGGGGCGCTCCCGCCCTTCTGTCGCAGGTAACGCCATGACCCCCGTCTTGGCCTCCACCACAATGCGGCCCACGCCATTCATTGCATCGCGACTATTGCTCAACATGTTGAGCAGCGCCGCCTCGAATTGGCCGACATCCACGGTGACCGGCAGCAGATCGGCATCGGCGCGTATTTCCAGCGCGATACCTCTGCCGCACACGCGCCCGTACAGGTCCTGCGATGCGTGCAGCAGACCGGATACCTCGCGCACTTCCGGTGCCTGCACCTGCGCGCCGCCCAACGCCAACATCTGCCGGGTCAACTGTGTGCCGCGTGCCACGGCACGCAGGGCGATGTCCACGATGCGCCGCGCCGCTTCATCGCCCGCACGACGCGCGGCCAGCATTTCCAGGCTGTTGCCGATGACCGAAAGCAGATTGTTGAAATCGTGCGAGAGCCCCAGATTGAGTTTGTTCACGGCATCCAGCTGCTGCACGCGCTGGGCACTCTCACGCGCCTCGCGCACACGTATCTCTGCCTGGAAGAAATCGGTGATGTCGCGAACGATCATCAGCATGCTGGTGTCGCCTTCGCTTGCCACGGACTCCAGCACCAGGCTGGCACGCAGGCGGCTGCCATCCTTGCGCACCATTGCCAACGTTGTTGGCTCGAAGTGCCCCGCCAATGCCCGCGAAAGCGCGCGCTGATCGGTTCCCTGCTCACGATCGGACTCAGTGAAAAGACAGGAAAACGGCCGCCCTGCCAGTTCCTCGGCCACATAGCCGAACAGCGCCTCCACCCCGGCATTGCAACGATGCACGCGCCCGACGCCATCCAACTGCAGGATTGCGTAGGTACGCAGCTGATGAAGGTTCCGCAGCAATGCGTCGTCAGTGAGTTGTGAATCCATGCCCGTCATGCTCAATCCCTTCCCCAAGGTCAGCCGCAGCCGGTGGCGCGGGCAGTATCGAATCTTCGCCATAACGCATGCGTAAGCGTTGCCGCAGAAAAACCAGGTTGTCCTGGACACCTGCCATCTGCAGCTGCTGACGGGCTGGCAACAAGGACACCGCCTGCAGCCGTAGCGCCCGCCACTGTACCTCGACCTGCGCAGCACCGGCAGTTGCATCGGCCTGCAGCACAGCCCTTTCGCGCGCAGTAGGAATGCCATAGCCCGGCGCCGGCAGGTTACCCGGCGCCAACAGCACATCGGCCCGTGCCATCAACGCATTGAACTGCTCAACCTCGCTGGCCACGCCTTTGCCCCCGAGCAGGCGGCGCTTCAAAACATCGCGCGCCAACAGCTCCTGCCGCCGCCATGCCGCCTGCTCCAGCAGCAACATCGCCGCCAGCACTTCGTCATTGGCCTGCTCCATCCAAGGCCGGCGCTGTGCTGCCGGTAGCCGCAGCCAATGTTCCACGTCTTTGGCCGGCAACGGCAGCGCCTTGCGTGCGACATCGAACACCAGCGCGTAATGACTGGCGGCTGATTCAAAGTAGTAGCCGCTGCGAATGGCCTGCTGGCGGTCGGCAGGCACAGCAGCCGCAACTTCTTGCCTGCGCAGCCGCCGCAGCAGGCCGGTGGGCGTGATCGACGACAACGACGCTGCATCCAGCCGCGGCACGCCTTCGTACAGCAGCTTCCAGGTTTCCACCGCGCAGTTGTTGCTGACGAAGTAATAGCGGCCGTCGTAACTCCAGTGCAACCGCGCGGCCTGTGCCAACAACTGGCCGATCTCCTGCTGCGACAGTGCCAACGGCGTGGATGAGAGGCCGCGCAGTTCAACCCGCGTGTACTCCTCCACCACACGGTGCAACGGCAGCACGAACAGTCGCGATGGATACGAGCCGGTGAGCCCGCGCCAATTGGATATCTGCACATCGCCGACAAAGGCACGGAACGACAACACCCGATGATGTTGAAGATCCATTCGGCAGGCCGGCCCCGGCGTACGGCCCGGCGCGCAGATCACCAATCGCAGCATGCTGTGGCCCCAGCGGCTCATCGGCTGCGCATTGCCTTCGGCCAGCAGGTAGTCCACTTCGTAGATGCGCGCCGGGTCCAGCTCAAGCAGCTCAGCCAAACCATCCTGCTCACCGGCCTGCATGAACGGCAATGTCGAAGCGCAGGTGGCAACGGCCTGCCCTGGCACTGCGCCTATGTGCTGCACGAACCACGCGTGCAACGCCGGCCGACGGCAACGGTAGTCGCTGTCCAGCAGATAGTGCTCAAGGTTCACCGCGAAGAATTCCGCAGGGCTGTGCAGCTCGTAGCGGTCGGGGCTGCGCAGTTCAAAATGATTGCGCCCACGGCCGGGCCACAGCGCACGCTGTTGCCAGCCTGCCAGATCGAGAAAGCGGGACTGTCGCGACCATCCGCCTTGCGGTGCGCGATCCAACGCATGCGCCAGCTCATGGATAAGCGCGGCTTGTGCCAGCTGCCACGCGGCGTTGGACGAGGTTGAATCTGCCGCATCTTCCGCAGCCACGAGCGGCGACAACACGCGCCGGTCCAGACTCAACGCGTTGCCGCGCGCCCGGCCCTGCACATGCGCTGGCAGATCATCGCGCCACTGCAGGCGCAATTGCAGCGCATGTTGGTCGTGCAAGTTGGCCGGCAGTTGATCGAGCACGCGCGCCACCAGTTGCTGACTGAGCCGCTGTTCGGCCGGTGCGAGCCCATCGGCCGCCACGTCCACCTTGACGGCGGCATGCAGCGGCCCTGCCATCAGCAACGCCAATAGCACTGCCAGCCACCGCGAGGGCGGCAGCCGGCAACGCCAGGTCACAGCGCCAGAATCTTCCGGGCCAGCTCCATGTCGCTGGCATCGCGCGCAGCCACATTCTTTTCGCGCAGGTGAATCAGCGCCGCTTCCAACCACGCACCCCGGATGACGCCATTGCTGGCGACAAAGCCGGCTGCGTCATCGCGCGCTTCCAACACCACCTTGTCATCGCCGGACGAGCTGCCCGAGCTGTTGGACGAGGCACCCGACGCGGAGCCGGCGGATGTGCCGGCAAAGCTACCGGCAAAGGCCGTCATCGGCAGGACGAACAAGGCACTGAACAGAATCGAGCGGATCTTCATCGGATGTCGGCACAGCTAGGTAAGAGGCCGCAAAGAGTACCGGGCTAAGGGGCATAGGTGGAACCCTTGGCAGCAGGTACGCGTGCGCGTTCAGCCAGCGCGGGCATGGCTACCGCCCTGTTTCATCCCTGAACAGGCTGTACCGGCATGTACCCGGCCCTGCCGTGCGGGTTTACAGGTCGAACACCTTGCCCGGGTTCATCAGCCCGTTGGGATCGAAGGCGTGCTTCACCCCCTTCATCAAGGCGATTTCCGCCGCGTCGCGGGTGCTGTCCAGGTAGGCCTTTTTGACCAGGCCAATACCGTGTTCGGCCGAGATGCTGCCGTGGAAACGGTGCAGCACCTGCGCCAGCAGCTTGGTGACCTGCTCGCATTGCGTCAGGAATTCCGCATCGCTGGTGTCGTCCGGCTTCAGCACATTGATATGCAGGTTGCCGTCACCGATGTGACCAAACCACACCACTTCAAAATGGGGGTAGGCGCCATTGATCAACGCTTGGGATTCGGCCAGGAAAGCCGGCATCGCCGAGATTCGCACCGACACGTCATTCTTGTAGGGCTTGTAACGCGCCACCGCCTCGGTGATGCCCTCGCGCAGGCGCCACAGCTGCTGCGCCTGCGCCTCGCTGGTGCTTATCACGCCATCCAGCACCCAGCCCTGTTCCATGCAGTGCTCGAATGCAGCCATCGCAGCGGCTTCGCCGGCTTCATCGGCCGAGGCGTATTCGGTGACCACGTAATAAGGGTGGATGTCCTCGAACGGATACTGCGCACCATGCGCGGTGACGTGCTGCACCGCGCGGTCGGTGAAGAATTCAAACGCTTCCAGCTGCAGCTTCTCGCGGAACGCGGAGAACACCTGCATCAGCACCTCGAACGAAGGCAGCGCCAGCAGCATCACATTGGTGGTCGGCGGCGGATCGGTGAGCTTGACCGTGGCTTCAACCACGATGCCCAGGGTGCCTTCCGAACCAATCATCAGCTGGCGGAAGTCGTAGCCGCTGGAGTTCTTGATCAAGCCTTTGTTGAGCTCCAACAGCTCACCATTGCCGGCCACCACCTTCAAGCCGGCAATCCATTCACGGGTATTGCCGTAACGGATCACACGGATGCCGCCGGCATTGGTGGCGATGTTGCCGCCAATGGAGCAGGAACCGCGCGCAGCGAAATCCACCGGGTAGATCAGGCCATGTTCGCGTGCGGCGTTGTGCAGCGCTTCCAGCGGCATGCCGGCCTGCACGGTCAAGGTGCGGTCCACCGCATCAAAGCCCAGCGCTTTGTTCATGCGTTCCAGGCTGAGCACCAACTCGCCATGGGCCGCGACCGCACCACCGGACAAACCCGTGCGCCCGCCCGAAGGCACCACCGCCACGCCTTCCACATTGGCCCAGCGCACCACCGCCTGCACCTCTTCCACCGTAGCCGGCAACGCAATGGCCAGCGGTGCCGGCGTCCAACGCCGGGTCCAGTCGCGGCCGTAATGCTCCAGGTCGGACGGATCGGTCTTCAGGCGCAGGCTGGGGCAGGCGTGCTGCAGGGACTGCAGGCGGGAGTCGGTCATGGCGAGTGTTTCTGGGGCACGAAAGCCGGCAAGCGTGCCAGCCCTGCCGCGTGCCGTCCAGCGCCTGCGCCACGCGTATCCGCGCTGGCAACTGAGTTCAGATGAAACCTTTTGTCATCAATGCTTTGCCGCGTTGCGCAGCGCACCAAAGCGGCTCGGGTTCTGGCATAGTGGCTGGCCCAACCACTTGTGCCGCCGTACTCGACATGTCGCCCAAGAAGACCTCGTTTCCGAAGCAGGACATCCGCGTTTTGTTGCTTGAGGGGGTCAGCCAGACCGCCGTGGATACTTTCCGGGCAGCCGGCTATTCGCAGATTGAGCTGTACAGCAAGTCGCTGCCGGAAGACGAGCTCAAAGCCCGCATCGCCGAAGCGCACATTGTCGGCATCCGCTCGCGCACGCACCTCAGCGCCGAGGTACTGGCCCATGCCAAGCGCCTGATCGCGGTGGGCTGCTTCTGCATCGGCACCAATCAGGTGGACGTGGAGGCGGCCGAGCTGGCCGGCATTCCGGTCTTCAACGCCCCCTATTCCAACACCCGCTCGGTTGCCGAGCTGGTGATTGCCGAGGCCATCCTGCTCACGCGCGGCGTTCCGCAGAAGAATGCCGAATGCCATCGCGGTGGTTGGTCCAAGTCGGCCTCGGGCAGCCACGAGGTGCGCGGCAAGACGCTGGGCATCATCGGCTACGGCCACATCGGCACCCAGGTGGGCGTGCTGGCCGAAGCGTTCGGCATGAAGGTGATCTTCCACGACATCGAAACCAAACTGTCGCTGGGCAACGCACAGCCGGCCATCAGCCTGGATGACCTGCTGCAGCGCTCGGACGTCATCACCCTGCACGTACCAGAAACCCCGTCCACGCAATGGATGATCGGTGCCCACCAACTGGCCCGCATGAAGCCCGGCGCGCACCTGATCAACGCCGCACGCGGCACCGTCGTCGATATCGACGCGCTGGATGCGGCATTGCGCTCGGGCCATATCGGCGGTGCGGCGGTGGATGTGTTCCCGGTCGAGCCCAAGGGCAATGGCGACAAGTTCGAGTCGCCGCTGACCGCGCACGACAACGTCATCCTTACCCCGCATGTGGGCGGCTCCACGCTGGAGGCGCAGGACAACATCGGTATTGAAGTGGCCGCCAAGCTGGTGCGCTACAGCGACAACGGCTCCACCTTGTCGGCGGTCAACTTCCCGGAAGTCACCCTGCCCGAGCATGCGCAGAGCACGCGCCTGCTGCACATCCACAGCAACGTGCCCGGCGTGCTGTCCAAGATCAACGAGATCTTCTCGCGCCACAACCTCAACATCGACGGCCAGTTCCTGCGCACCGATCCCAAGGTGGGCTATGTGGTCATCGACATTGCGGCCAGCGAAGAACAGGCCGGCACCATCCGCGACGAGCTGGCGGCCATCCCGGGCACGCTGCGCACCCGCGTGCTGTACTGACCAACGCAACACCACGGCGGCGCGGGACGCACGGGACGCAAACTCCCATGCGGCTCGCGCCGTTGTTGTTTCAGGGCATCACTCCGCGCCCATCGGCTTCCACGACGCGCTGTACAAGCGCCACTGGCCATCTTCGTCGCGCCAGCCGCTGACAAGCTCCTGCATGTCACCCCGCTCGGGGATGAAACGACCGCTACCGCCGGCCAGCAATACGCTGAAGCGCACCGTGGCCGTGGCTGCATCGGCTGTACCCATTTCCACCGACAGCGGGCCAGTCTGCACCGTCACATTCGGGTTGAGCAGCAATTGGCCCTTGAGCAGGCGCTCAAGCCCTGCGCGGTCCAAGCCACCGTTGCCGACAAAGTCGTCGGCCACCGACTCCATGAAGTCACCCGGCCTGCCCTTCTCCACCGCTTCCTGCATTGCAGCAACACTCTGCCGCAGGCGCTGCTCCGGCGGTTCACGCCCACAGGCCGCCATGGAAAGCACAATCACCGCACAAAGCATGCAGTTGAGGACTGTTCGGATCATCTAATCCCTTCGCCTTTTCAATTCGGAACGGTATGCTGGCGCAAACGGCCCCGGCACATAGAGTCCGGGCTTGACCACTAGATCACATCCATTTCCTGGAGGGGAAGATGAATCACGAACGTCCCTGGCTGCAGAGCTACCCGGCTGGCGTGCCGGCTGAAATCGACGTCAACGAGTTCCGTTCCGTCGCGGCCGTATTCGATACATCCGTAGCCAAGTTCCGTGATCGTCCCGCCTACTCGAACTTCGGCAAGGTGCTCACCTACGGTGAAACCGACGCACTGGTCACCCAGTTCGCTTCGTACCTGCTGGGTGAGCTGCAGCTCAAGAAGGGTGACCGCGTTGCGGTGATGATGCCCAACTGCCTGCAGTACCCGATTGCCATCTTCGGCATCCTGCGCGCCGGCTTGACCGTGGTGAACGTCAACCCGCTGTACACCGCACGCGAGCTCAAGCATCAGCTGGTGGACGCGGACGTCTCCGTGCTGGTGGTCGTGGACAACTTCGGCGAGACCGTACAGCAGGTCATCGCGGACACCCCCGTCAAGCAGGTCATCACCACCGGCCTGGGCGACATGCTCGGCTTCCCGAAGGGCTCCATCGTCAACTTCGTGCTCAAGTACGTGAAGAAGATGGTGCCGGACTACCACCTGCCCAAGGCAATCCGTTTCAAGGAAGCGCTGGGCCTGGGCAAGCGTCACCCGATGCCGGTGGTTGAAATAGATCACGACGACATCGCCTTCCTGCAGTACACCGGTGGCACCACTGGCGTGGCCAAGGGCGCGATGCTTACCCACCGCAACCTGGTGGCCAACATGCAACAGGCCTCGGCCTGGATTGATGCCTCGGGTGTCAAAGCCGGCGAGGAAGTCATCATCACCGCGCTGCCGCTGTATCACATCTTCGCGTTGACGGCGAACGGGCTGGTCTTCATGAAGCTCGGCGGTTTGAACTACCTGATCACCAACCCGCGCGACATGAAGGGCTTCGTCAAGGAGTTGAAGAACAACCGCTTCACCGCCATCACCGGCGTCAATACGTTGTTCAACGGTCTGCTCAACACCGACGGTTTTGCCGACATTGATTTCTCCTCGCTCAAGCTCACCTTGGGCGGCGGCATGGCGGTACAGCGTGCGGTGGCCGAGAAGTGGAAGAAGGTCACCGGCGTCACCCTGATCGAGGCTTACGGGCTGACTGAAACCTCGCCGGCTGCCTGCATCAACCCGCTGGACCTGAAGGAATACAACGGCTCCATCGGCCTGCCGATTCCCTCCACCGATGCCTGCGTCAAAACCGACGACGGGCAGATGGTTCCCACGGGCGAAGTGGGTGAATTGTGCATCCGTGGCCCGCAGGTGATGAAGGGTTACTGGCATCACCAGGAAGAAACCGACAAGGTGCTCGACGCCGATGGCTGGTTGCACACCGGCGACATGGCGCGCATGGACGAGAACGGTTTCTTCTACATCGTGGACCGCAAGAAGGACATGATTCTGGTGTCCGGCTTCAACGTGTACCCGAACGAGATTGAAGACGTGCTGGCAATGATGCCCGGCATTCTGGAAGTTGCGGCAGTGGGCGCACCGAGCGAGAAGTCCGGCGAAGTGGTGAAGGTGGTCATCGTCAAGAAAGACCCCAACCTCACCGAGGAGCAGGTGAAGGAATTCGCCCGCGCCAACCTCACCGGCTACAAGCACCCGCGCATTGTCGAGTTCCGCAAGGAGCTGCCCAAAACCAACGTCGGCAAGATCCTGCGCCGCGAACTGCGTGACAGCAAGCCGGAAGCGTGATGCGGCGTTGAGTTTGTTGGCTTGAACAGCAAAGCCCTCCCCTCACCGGGAGGGTTTTTGTTTGCGGGGTGCGTTGCGCCACGCCATCGTTGCGGAGATTTTCTTTGCGACTTTACGTTGCGACTTTGCGTTGCAGCTTTTCTTTGTGACTTTGCTTTGTGCTTTCAATGTCGTCATTCCCACGCAGGCGGAATTCGCTCTGGGCGTCCGCCTGAAGGCCCGACATCCACGAACGCCGATTCGATACAGCGCAGGGCGATATCCGCCTTCGCGAGAATGACTGCATCAGGTGCAGCCTCCTTCTTCATGGAAATGACGGCACCCACTGCCCAGGCTGCGATCTGCTATTCACGCCCCTTTCTTCAGATACTTTGGATTGCTCTCCAAAAGCGTCTGCAGCGCCACTTCCCGCAGATGTACTGCAACGGGCGCATGTAAGGCGGTACTCGGATCGGCTTTTCCGCTACGGATCAGCATGCCAAGTTGGCGACCAAGCCGCAGCCGCTCGGCTTGTGGCGTTTGGCACAACTCAACTGGCACGGCTTTCCCGTCCAACAGATCCTGCAGGCCTTGCAACTGCTCCTGCACCGGCTTGTCACCCGCCCGCAATTGCCGCTCCGCAATGCCTAGTGCATTGACGACCATCAGCACCGGCAACCGCTGGTCCGGCTGCAGCAGTGGCAACACATCTTCACGCAGCACCTGCCGGGCGATGTCGAGCAATGCCACGCCATCGGGTTGATCTCGCATGGCTCAGGCACCTTCCGTGAGGTGGAGAATTTCCCATTCCAACTCCGGCACGATATGCCCGGTCAACGCCAGATTGAGCGAACGTTCCTGCCCGGACACATGACGCGCAGCCTGTTGCAGCGCGATGATCGCCCAATTGAGGTGCGCCATGACTTCCCAATAGGCCACCTGCTCACGCAGGACCGGCCTGTCCGCGACGCGCTCATAGCCACGATAGAAATCCTCACGCTGGCCTATCCCGCCCGCTTCGCTTGCTTGATTGCCAAAGCGCCAGCATTTCGCACAGAACCAGCCTATGTCCTCCAGCGGATCGCTCCAGCCTGCGAACTCCCAATCGAGAATGCCGGTAAGCCCATGCGCGTCGACCATGTAGTTGCCAGTGCGGAAGTCCCGGTGACAAAGCACGCGCTGTTGCTGCGATGGCTGATTCCGTTCGAGCCAACGCAGGCCCCATTCCAATACCGGACGCGGCGTGGTGTGTTGATCAAGGTAGCTGCGCGCGCGCTTGATCAACGCCGCTGCCGGTGGCTGATCGTGTACTTCCAGAAAAGCGAGATCACGCCTTGGCGGCCGGATGGAATGGATACGGGCCAACGCTTCGCCCAGGTTTTCGGCAAGACGTGTCCTGTCTCCACCCAGCTGCGCATCACGCACCAGGCGATGCCCCGCTGCCGTCCCGTTGACACGCCGCATGATGAAGAATGGCCGGCCGATCACCTCGGCACCGCTCAACCAGAGCGGCTCGGGCACAAGAACACCGGCGTGGAACGCAGCTTTGAGCAGCGCAAACTCCTGTGCCCGCCCGTGGCTCATCGCAATCCTGGTCGGCGCATCGGCCCGCAGCACCGCAGCCAATGTGCCGGCCATGGGGCCGCCGATGATCTGCGCATCGAACGCCCAATTCTGTTGAATTGCGCCGCCGCCGAGCAAGGCAAGCCCACTCAACAGCACGCGCTCGGCGCCGGCGTTTGTGGCGACAAAATTTTCTATCGCCTGAGTAAACGCAACATCGCTCATATGTACCTCACAGCGAGCTGAGCAGGTGACCGCCGTCCACGGCGAGCGTGGACCCGGTCATATGTCGCCCTGCGTCACTGGCCAGGAGCAGCAGCGGGCCATCAAGGTGCTCCGGCTTGCCGAAGCGTCGGCTTGGCACGCGTGCGCGAAGGCGCTCGCCCGCTTCGCTTTCGAGAAACTCTCTATTCAATTCGGTGGCGATGTAACCCGGCAGCAGCGCGTTGACGCGAATGCCGTACCGCGCGAGCTCCAGTGCCATGGCTTTGGTTGCCTGGATCAATGCCGCCTTGGAGATGCTGTAGGGTGCGACACCGCCGGCCACCCGTTCACCAAGGATGGAAGCGATGTTGATCACCGTGCCCGTGCGCTGCACCGCCACCAAACGCCGGGCAGCCTCCTGCGCTACCAACCAGCTGCCTTTGAGGTTGGTGTCCACTACCTGATCCCAGTCCTCTTCGGTCTGATCAAGCACCGCGCGCATGACCGTCACGCCTGCATTGTTGATGAGGATGCGCGCAGGCCCACCTTCCAGCTCTATCGCGTCGAACGCGCGATGTACACTCGCGGCGCTGCTGACATCCATGCCCACTGCGCGCGCTTTGATGCCGCAAGCTTCTAACTCGTCAACAAGCTCAGCCAGCTTTTCCACACGGCGTGCCGCCACGATGACTTCGGCGCCAGCGCGTCCCAAAAGCATTGCGAAGTGCTGGCCCAATCCACTGGACGCGCCGGTGACCAAGGCCTTGCGACCGGCCAGGCTGAAGAGTTCGCTGATCGATCTGTCCATGATCATCCTTCACAGCTGAGTGGGCGTGCGGCCACGCAGGATGTTGCGGGCAATGCTCCACCGATGCACTTCGGAAGGGCCATCGTAAATACGGAACGCGCGGATGTCGGCAAAGATGCGCGCCACGATCGTCTCGTGAGTGACGCCTTGCCCGCCCAGCACCTGCACGCTGCGGTCGACCACACGCCATGCGGCTTCCGAAGCGATGACCTTGGCCGCGCTGGAATCATGCTTGGCCAAGCCGCCTGTATCCAACACCGCCGCGCAATGCCAGATGGAAAGTCGCGCAACGTGCAGGTCCATTTCATTATCGGCAAGGGCGTAACCCACGCCTTCGTGTTCGCCAAGCGCCTTGCCGAATGCGTGGCGGCTGCGTGCATGGTCGCTGGCAATTTCGTGACAGCGACGTGCCGCGCCCAACCAGCGCATGCAGTGCGTGAGCCTTGCCGGCGAAAGACGCACCTGCGCGTGCAGCATGCCTTCACCGACCGCACCGAGAACATCGTGCGTGGGCACGCGCAGCCCCTCGAACCGGACGACCGCATGCCCACCGGGAAAGCAGCTGTCCATCGCATCCATGGTGCGCTCGATACGAATACCCGGCGCGTTCATCTCGGCCAGAAAGAGCGTTGCACTGCCGTCTTCCATCCGCGCCATGATGATGGCAACGGCCGCGCCCTGCGCACCGGTGATGAACCACTTCACGCCATCAATCACATAGTCGTCGCCGTCGCGGCGGGCAGTGGTCTGCAACATGCTCGGGTCCGATCCGGCACCAGGCGGCGGCTCGGTCATGCAGAAGCAGGAGCGCATTTCGCCGGCTGCCAACGGCCGCAACCAACGTTCACGCTGCTGCGCGTTGCCCACCTCATGAAGCAGGTGCATGTTGCCCTCATCGGGGGCGGCGATGTTCAGCGCCACCGGGCCCAGCGGTGAGTAGCCCGCCTCTTCGAAGACAATGGCCTTGCTCATGTGATCCAGGCCCAGCCCGCCGAGCGCGGTCGGCATGTGACTAGAGATCAACCCTTCCGCCTTACCAAGTTCAATCAGTTCACGGCGTAGGTCCTCGCTCGGGCCATGCGGCGTACAGCGGCGGTCACCTTCGAACGGAATGATCTTTTCAGCAATGAAGCGACGTGTACGTGCCTGCAGTTCACGCTGCCGGGTACTGAGAGTGAAGTCAGGCATGGGGCTTCTCTTCGTAAAAGCTCACACCGCGCTCGGCACGTTCGCGCAGCCAGGCGGAAGGCTCGAAACGCGTGCCGTGGACGGCCAGTTGCGTACAACGGCTCACGAAGGACTCAATGCCCAGCGTGTCGATGAAGGAAATCGGCCCACCGGTCCACCGCGGGAAGCCCAAGCCCAGAACCGCTCCCAAGTCCGCATCCATCGGTGCAGTGACAACGCCCTCTTCCATGCAGCGCGCACTCTCCAATGCCTGGATGAACAACAGACGGTCAATGACCTCCTGCACCTCGGGTTGCTGCTCACGTGGCGGATACAGCGCTGCCAGTCCCGGCCAAAGCCGCTTTGTTCCACCGGCGAATGCATAGAAGCCACCGCCACTTTTGCGCCCCAGCCGGCCCAGTGCATTGAGCTTGGCGATCACCGGCTGAGCATGCAGCCGTAAACGCTCCTGCGGAAGTCCGTCTGCCTGAGCCTGCTCGACAACACGCATCTGCAGGTCCAGCGACACCTCATCCGTAACAGCCAACGGCCCGGTGGCCATACCGGCCATGCGCGCGGCATTTTCGATCAGCGCTGGCGCAATGCCTTCGACCAGCATCGCCATGCCTTCGTCGATATAGCTGCAGAAAATGCGGCTGGTGTAAAAGCCCGGGCTGTCGTTGACCACGATGGGCGTTCTGCGTAACTGGGCAACAACGTCCAGCGCCTTGGCCAGCGTGTCGGAAGCGGTCTGCCGCCCCACTATCACTTCAACCAGCGGCATCCGCTCCACGGGAGAAAAGAAATGCAGGCCAATGAACTGCGCCGGTCGTTGGCCGCACTCGGCCAGCGCGCTGATCGGCAACGTGGACGTGTTGGAGGCCAGCACCGCAGATGCGGGCAGGTACTGCGCGGTGCGACGAATCACATCTGCCTTGACTGCCCGGTTCTCGAATACCGCCTCAATCACCAGATCGCAGCCCGCGAGCAGCGGGAAATCCTGCACAGCGGTGATGCGATCGAGTACGGAATCAACCGCCTCTGAAGTTTCGCCATGCCGAGCGGCGTCCTTCTCCAGTCCCGCGCGAATCGCGGCCTTGCCACGCTCGGCCACCGTCTGTTCGCTATCGAGCAGAATCACCTGGATGCCCGCCTGCGCGGCAACCCGGGCGATGCCGCGGCCCATCATTCCGGCACCCAGTACTCCCAGCCGCCGGACTTGAGACCGCGCCACGGCCGCCGGGCGACGTTCCAGCTTGTCGGCACGCCCTCTATTGATGAACATCGTGCGCATGAGATTGCGCGCGACCGGGCCTGCGAGCAGCTGACCAAAGTAGCGTGCTTCGACCGCCAGCCCTTGATCGATGGAAAGCTGGGTTCCCTCATAGACCGCACTCAGAATCGCCACCGGCGCCGGATAGTTGTCCTGCGTACGCCTGCGGATATCGGCCGTCTGCCCCGCGAAGCTGCGATTGGCATGCTCGGCCAAGGGGCCACTCCCCCCCGGTATGCGATAGCCCGGCACATCCCACGGTTGGACAGCCTGCGGATGCAGCAACACCCACTCGCACGCTGCCGCTACAAGATCGTCAGCGCCGACCAGCGCATCGACGATCCCCAGCGCAAACGCACGACGCGGCGACACCGGCGCACCGTCGAGCAACAACAGCAATGCGGCCTCGATACCGATCAGGCGAGGCAGCCGCTGTGTTCCCCCGCCACCGGGCAGCAGGCCAACGGTCACTTCAGGCAAACCAATCAGCGCCTTGGGATGATCCACCAACAAGCGGTGGTGGCAGGCCAGAGCAAGCTCCAGCCCACCCCCAAGCGCCACCCCATTCATCGCGGCGACGAAGGGTTTACCGCCCGTTTCAATGCGACGAAGCAACGCGTTCTCGCGACTGAACCGCCGCGCCGCTGTGTGTGCGCTGATGCCTTGCGTGTAGGCTTCGGCAAGTTCCCTCAGATCGGCACCGGCGATGAAACCGGCCTTGCTTGATGTAATTACCGCGCCCTTGATCTCGTCCCTGCCCAGCACCGATTCGACGCCCGATGCGAGCGCGGCGATCAATTCCGGATTGAGCAGATTGACCGAGCGCTGCGGCTGATTGATGTTGATGACCGCAACGCCAGAGGCTTCCACCTGCAGTTGCACCATGGACATCGGGTTTGTGCTGTCCTTCATCAGACGCGCTCGATCAGCGTGGCGGTGGCCTGGCCAGACGCCGCGCACAGCGTGACCAGCCCCGTCCTCAGGTTGCGCCGTTCCAGCGCATCCAACACGGTGCCCAACAGAATCGTGCCGCTGGCCCCCAACGGATGGCCAAGTGCGATAGCGCCGCCGTCAACATTCAACGCACTGTGGTCTATGCCAAAGTGCCGCATGTAGACCAGCGGAACGGCCGCAAACGCTTCGTTCACCTCGAACAGATCAATGTCCTCCACCTGCAGCCCCGCATGTTTGAGCAGGCGCTCGGTGGCAGGCATGGGGCCGCCCAGGCTGATCAGCGGCTCGCTCGCCACCTGCGCATACGCACGGATGCGCGCGCGCGGCGTCAGGCCGAAATCTCTGCCAAATGCCTCGATGCCGATCAGCACTGCAGAGGCACCGTCAACAATGCCACTGGAGTTGCCACCGGTATGCACATGATCAATCGCTTCCAGTTGCGGATAACGACGCAGCGCAATGGCGTCGTATCCCAAAGCACCCAGCCTATCGAAGGATGGCGTGAGCTGAGCAAGGCCCGAGGCAGTCGTCTGTGGGCGGACCGCCTCATCTCTTGAGAGCAGCACCTGCCCCAGCCCATCACGCACCGGCACCAGCGCGCCGTCGAAGTAACCCAAGTCGCTGGCGCTTGCTGCGCGTCGTTGGCTTTCAACCGCAAACGCATCCAGTGTTTCGCGATCAAGGCCGTGCACGGTAGCCATCAGATCCGCTGCCACGCCATTGGGCATGTACGGAAAGCGACGGATGATCTGCGGATCGCTATAGCAAGGCCCGCCGTCAGAACCCAGCGGCACGCGCGACATGGATTCCACACCACCGGCAATCATCGCCACTGCCGCACCGGACATCACACCCGCAGCGGCCTGATTCACCGCATCCAACGATGACGTGCAGTAGCGGTTGAGCTGATAGCCCGGAACACTCTCGCCATAGCCGGCATCGAGAAGTGCCGCGCGAGCAATGTCGCCCCCCTGCTCGCCAATTGGCATGACGACACCGAGGCCCACATCATCGATAGCGCCCGGATCGAAGTCATTGCGCATGCGCAGTGCCTGCAATACCTGGCTGATCAGCTGCACCGGCGTTACCGGATGCAGTGCACCGTCATCGCGCCCCCGCCCTCGCGGGGTTCGCGCGTGATCGTAGATGAAAGCCTCGCCCATCACGATGCCTGCATTGCCGTTGTCTCGTGGGAATGACGGTGCATCTCATAGCCATCCTGTGCGTCGCTTGCAGGCAGCTTCGCTCCGGGGTGATGACCGATCATCGTTCGTAGGGACGATTTACTCAGCTTTCATGCAACCGCCACCGCTCTGCAGTGTTGCCCCTGAGTTCATACAGGCGTGCGTTCGTCCAGGCCGAGGCCGCGACCAATGATCTCCAGCATGATCTCGTTGGCCCCAGCAAAGATGCGGGACACGCGGGCATCGGTGTACAGCCGGCTGATGCGGTACTCGTCCATGTAGCCTGCGCCACCATGCAGCTGCACACATTGATCCACCACCTTGCCTTCCAGCTCGGTGGCCAGCCATTTTGCGGATGCAGCGCTATCAACACTCAGTTGGCCGTCATTGCCAAGCATGACGCACTGGTCGACGAAGCACTGTGCGGCATTGATCTCGGCACGCAGTGCCGCCAAGGTAAAGCGCACGTGTTGGAGCATGCCAAGTGGTTTGCCAAAAGCACGACGTTGTTTGACGTAATCCAAGGTCAGATCAAACGCCACCTGTGCTGCAGCAATGGAGCCGATGGCGACCTGCAATCGCTCGATCGCCAGGCACTGCGCCATGTAAGCGAAACCTTTCGTCGGCTCTCCAAGCAGGTTCTCCTTGGGCACATGGACATCATCAAAGAACAGGTCGGCGGTGTCCTGCCCGTGAAGCCCCATCTTTTTCAGTTTTCTGCCACGGCTGAAGCCGGACATACCGCGTTCAACCACGAACAACCCCATGGCATGTGCAACATGCGGATCGGTCTTTGCCGCGACGATCACCACATCGGCGTGCAACCCGTTTGATATGTAGGTTTTGGAACCATTGAGCAACCAATGGTCGCCTTTGTCCTCGGCATGCGTCCGCATACCTGCCAGATCACTGCCCGCGTTGGGCTCGGTCATGGCGATGGCGAGGATGCAGTCGCCCCGGATGGCAGGCGGTAGAAATCGCTGCTTCTGCGCCTGATCGGCAAACTTGTCGAAGTAAGGTGCCACCACCATCGAATGAAGATTCTGGTAAAAGGCCGGGTCGCCAAAGCGGATGTTTTCCTCCTGCAGAATCTGTTCGTAGCGCAGGTCGCGTACACCGCTGCCGCCGTACTCCGGGCCCGCCCACATCAACAGGAACCCCTGCTCCCCGGTTTTTCGGTAAGCCTCACGGTCGACAAAACCCTGCTCGCGCCAATGATCGGCATGCGGACCTATCTCTTTCTGCATGAAGCGCCGCGCTACATCCCGGAACTGTTCGTGCTCGGGCGCGAAGTGTGTTCTTTGAAATGCCATCGCAGGTTGCACACTCTGTGGCTGGTGGCATGTAGCCTGGGCATCGCCATCGCCCGGCACATCGTCCTTTCAGACGACGTCGCCATCGTGCATATCTCTGCTGGTTGATTCAGTTGCGAACAAAGCAACCAGACGATGGACTCAAAGCCGTTCGATGATGGTGACGTTGGCCTGTCCGCCACCTTCACATATGGCCTGCAGGCCATAGCGTTTACCTTGATCATGAAGCGCGTGGATCAACGTGGTCATCAGCTTGGTGCCCGTCGCACCCAAAGGATGCCCCAAGGCAATCGCGCCGCCCCATACGTTGATGCGTTCGGGATCGGCATCCAACTCATGCAGCCACGCCAACGGAATTGATGCGAAAGCCTCGTTGATCTCATACAGATCAATATCAGCCAGCTTCATGCCGGCTCTCCTGAGCGCCAGCCGGGTGGCGGGAATGGGCGCATCAAGCATCATCACCGGGTCGTGCCCAATCACCGTCATCTGGTGGATACGTGCCAGCGGTGCCACACCCAGACTGCGTAGACCACGCTCATTCACCACCAGCACACCCGATGCTCCGTCACATATCTGGCTGGCACTGGCCGCGCTGATGCGGCCCCCTTCAATCAGCGGTTTCACCGAGCCGATGCTTTCCAGGCTTGCATCGAAGCGGATGCCTTCATCCTGCATATGTGGAGCATTGGCCGCCTGCTCTTTCATTACGCGCACTGGCACCGGCACGATCTCAGCCGTGAACTTTCCTGCGTGCGTAGCCGCTGACGCACGTTGATGGCTTGCCAACGCGAACCGATCAAGCGCGTCGCGTTCAAAACCGTATGCGCGCGCAATCGCCTCGGCAGCGCTGTATTGGCTGAACTCCACGCTCGGATAGCGCTGCTGCACGTTGGGGCTGATGTAGTTGCCAAATCCGTGCTGCAATGGCAGCGAATGCGGGAGCCCCATCGGCACGCGGCTCATGCTTTCCACACCGGCGGCAATCACCATCTCCATGGCGCCGGATATCACCGCCTGTGCGGCAAAATGGAGCGCCTGCTGAGAAGAGCCGCACTGCCGGTCAATGGTGGTGGCCGGAACCCGCTCCGGCAAGCGTGAGGCAAGCACCACATTGCGCGCCAGATTGCAGGATTGCTCGCCGGCCTGGCTGACACAACCGAGTACCACATCGTCCACCCGTTGCGGATCTGCATCGGCACGGTCAAGCAGCGCGTTGATGATGCTCGCCCCCAGGTCAACCGGGTGCCATCCAGACAGCCGACCATTCCGGCGCCCGCCGGCCGTTCTCGCCGCGGCAACGATAAACGCTTCGGCCATGACCCGGCTCATCCTGATGACGTTTGGAGCGCCAGTCTGGCAACTGATCGTAACTGCGGCCTCGTCCGCTTGAACGAATTCAACGCGACGCTGCCGGCGCCTTGCGCTTTGATCAGGCGCGACACCCTGCTCCTCCTCACAGCTGTACCCACGCATCACAGCACTACTGTTGTGCCGACGCCGACGCGACAGGCAGCCGCCCAAGGCCATCAGCACAATGGCATCACAGACTTCCGCAGCACTTGCATGCGGCGCAGACTTGATGGCACTACTCACGCATCAAAGCGTCAACACAACCGTCCGCAAGAACGCAGCAGACTCCGGCTGGTGATTCCCGATGAACCGCTCAAGGCACGCCCCCAACGCGCCGGCCAGCATGCACTGTTACCCCACTGTGCTGGCGACAAAATTCATACCTCCCCCTCTCGCCGACTCGCAGGTTTGGCGAACGCCGCTTTTGGCGCGGATGCAGGCGGCAGCTCCAAGCCGCAAGCTGCTTCTCATCCATGCGCCCGCAGGATTCGGCAAAACAAGCCTGCTGCTGCAGTACCACGCACTGCGCCAGCAGCACCAGGCGGCCACGCTATGGATGAACCTGGATAACGCAGACAACGATCTGGATCGCTTTGTGCTTCATCTGCAGTCTGGCTACCAGCAGATGATTTCGCGCGGCATCCAGGCGTCTCCATCCGATTCCCCAGGGCTTCTCGAGCAACTGGCAGCTTTTGGCAAGCCTTTCAGTCTGATCCTGGATGAATTTGAGGCATTGCAGAATCCTTCCGTGATGCATTTCATCGAGCAGTTGCTGCACCACCTACCCGCTCATGGCGAGCTTGTGATCGGCACACGCAGCATCCCCGCCCTCCACCTCGGCCGCCTACGCTCGAGGAGTCAGATTCTTGAGCTCTCACATGCGGAACTGCGATTCAGCCTTACTGAAAGCATGGAGATGATCACCCAAAGGCCGGGGCGGCCGATCAAAGCGCGGGATGCTGGCATCCTCCATGACCGCACCGAAGGCTGGCCCGCTGCCATTCACCTGGCCGCTCTCGCGTTGCCAGCTGATGTTGACCCCGGCACCTTTTTTGCGTCCTTCTCTGGTTCGCATGCCGAACTGGCGCAGTTTCTTGCCGAAGAAATTCTTGATGAGCTTTCCGAGGAGACGCTTGGCTTTCTGTTGAAAACCAGCATCCTTCACGAACTGAACGCCGAACTCTGCGATCACCTCACGGGACGTTTCGACAGCAAGCTGCAGCTGGAGAAGCTTTCACGCGATAACGTGTTCCTGCTGCCGTTGAACAACGAGCACACCCGCTATCGCTACCACGGGCTCTTTGCCAGCTTCCTGCACGAGCGACTCAGCACCGCGCATCCGGCCGACCTGCGCAGCCTGCACCGGCGCGCCGCACAGTGGTATCTGGATCATGACCAGCCATTCTCCGCAATCGAGCATCTGCTGCAGGATCAAGACCAACACGCCGCCATCGCGCTGCTCACAGCGCACGCCGACACACTACTTGCCGAGGGTCGGGTACGCCGGCTGCTGCGGTGGTTCGCGTTGCTGCAACCAACAATGATCAAACAGATAGCCGATACCCCGCTGAATCTATCGCGTGCGTGGGCATTGGTGCTCAACCGACGTAATGCACAGGCGCAACCCATCATCGATCATTTCCTGCACATCGAAACAAGCGCAGGCAACCTGCGGCTGATCCGGCAAGCTCGAACACTGCAATGCCTGCAGCTGTCCATGACAGACCACATCGAAGCCTGTCACCACCAGAGTATCGCGCTGCTGCCGCAGCTGGATCCGGATCAGATCCTCGAGCAAGGCGTGTTGGTCTGCATTCTCGCCTATTGCAAAATTGCCTCCAATCAGCACGATGCCGCACATCGGCTCATGTCCCAAGCAATGCTCCGCGACCATCAGCTGCGCACAACGTTCATCCGCGCGGTGAGCGAAGCAAACAACGGCATAGCCGAACTCATTCATGCACGCCCAAGCCATGCATTGACTGGCTTACAAAGCAGCTATGAACGGATACAACGGCAGGCAACAAACATCTTTCCCGGCGGAAGAGCGAACGTTGGCATTCCCTTGGCCGAGACGCTATATGAGCTGGATGAACTGGATCGTGCACAGCACATCCTCAGCGAATGCCTGCCGTATGCGCGTGAGAATGGAACGGTGGACGCGCTCATCACGTCATACGTACTGTCGTCCCGCATCGCGCTGGCAGGTGGAGATCGCGAAGCCGGACTGCAGTACCTCAAAGAGCTGGAGAACGTTGCAACTGACTTCGGGCTGGAACGCGCAGTTGCAAGCGCGCAGCTGGAGCACGTGCGGCTGCTCTGGCTGCAGGGCGAACACGATGCTGCCGCACAGAAACTGGAACACCTTGAAACACTGGATATCTGGCACGAACGTTCCGGCTATCAGCTGCCGGCGCAGGACATCGAAAACCCAGTAGTGATGCGCTGGCGGCTGCAGATCACCGCGCGCGATGCCCGCTCGGCAGTCGGCGACCTCAGGCAGGCGATTCTCATGGCCTCTCAATCACAGCATCAGCGTCGGTCCCTGAAACTCAGGATATTGCTGAGCCTGACATTCCATGCTGAAGGCAAGCTTGGCCCTGCACTGCAAAGCCTCACCGAAGCGCTGCAGCTCGCAAGCAGCGAACGCATGATCGCCAGCTTTATCGATGAAGGCCCGCGCTTCCAGGCATTGCTGAAACTGTGGGTGCACCAGAACGGCGCGCTGATCGAGCCGCTTGGAATTTCAACGGAGTTTCTTTCCCGTCTTGCATCGCACATGCCGTTGTCTCCGGCACCGACCACCATCGCCCATAACACCACACGCCGCGAGTCGCTCACGCGTCGTGAACTGGAAGTGCTGCGACACCTGGCCGGGGGCGCACGCAACCGCGCAATGGCCCAACGCATGTTCGTCTCCGAAACCACCATCAAAGCCCACCTGCGCAACATCAGCGCCAAACTGGGCGCCAGCAGCCGCACCGAGGCAGTGGCGATTGCAAGACATGAGGGGTTGATTTGATTGCGAACTGGCAACCGTTTCGCCAAACCGCCTTGATTGCGCCTTACGAGCGCAGAAGCCTTGGTTTCCCAGCCTCCGCTTCAGATGGAACGATCTGTAGCCCATCGGCTCAAGCACCTGCAGTTATCGCATTACATCGAGAAAAATAGTTCTTTCGAACAAAGCCAACATTTTTTCTCTGCCGTATCGTCGTGGCATTGACAACCCTGGAATCGCTGCATCAATTGATTGCAATGGGAGCCTGCCTTGCATCTCACCCAAGCGCTTCACAAAGCCGCGCGGGAACGGCCATCCGCGAGCGCCATCGTCTTTCAGGGCCGCAGTACGTCGTTCATGGAATTCAAGAATCGCGTCGCCTGTGTTGCCGCCGGATTACGCAAGTTGGGCGTGGCGGCAACCGACCGGGTGGGCATTCTGTCGCTTAACTCTGATCGCTATCTTGAAGTCATCTACGGCACGTTCTGGGCAGGCGCGGCGATCAACCCGGTGAACATTCGCTGGAGCATCGACGAGATCGCGTATTCCTTGATTGACTGCGACACCCGGCTGCTGTTTGTGGACGGTAGCTTCAGCCACATGATCCCAACGCTTCGCGAGCGTTGCCCTCAACTTCACACCGTCATTCAACTCGACGACATCAATCCGCACGCAGCACTGCTGCCGTATCCATCATGGCTGGGCAGTAGCGCACCGATGGAGGATGCACTCAGCTGCGGCACGCAATTGGCGGCGGTGCTCTATACAGGCGGCACGACCGGCCCTCCCAAAGGGGTGATGCTGTCGCACGAAAATCTGTTGAGCAACGCGCTTTCAACGCTGGCAGCTGCGGCACGTCCGGAGATCGCGGCAGCGCTCCACGTTGCGCCGATGTTCCATGTCGGCGGCTTGGCCGCGGTATTCCAGACAGCGCTGCGCGCCGCAACTCATATCGTATTGCCGCAGTTCGATACCGATCAGGTGCTTCACGCAATCGCTGACCAAGGTGCCAATGAGGTTTTCCTCGTGCCCACCATGCTGCAGCGCGTTCTTGATGCACCCAACTTCGCAACGTTTGATCTCAGCAGCATGAAAAACATCATTTATGGTGCAGCACCCATAGATGCTTCTCTGCTGCAGCGTGCAATGGCGGCATTCCCCAACAGCCAGTTCATGCAGGTCTACGGCATGACCGAGCTGGCGCCGGTAGCCGCCGTACTTGCCGGCAACCATCACATCGCGGGTGGCCAATCACACAGCAAGCTGATTACCGCAGGACGGCCGGCGCCGCTCTGCGAGATGAGGATTGTCGACAGCGAAGACCTTGAGCTGCCGCAAGGCAGCACCGGTGAAATTGTCGTGCGTGGCCCAACGGTGATGCTGGGCTATTGGAACCGGCCTGAAGAAACCGCGCAGGCGCTCCGCGGCGGCTGGATGCATACCGGTGACGGCGGCTACCTGGATGAAGATGGCTTTCTCCATATCGCTGACCGCATCAAGGACATGATCGTCAGCGGCGGCGAGAACGTTTACTCCAGTGAAGTGGAGAACGCGTTGCTGTCACACCCTGGCGTAAAGATGTGCGCGGTCATCGGCGTGCCACATGCGCAATGGGGCGAAGCCGTACATGCGGTGATCGTGCCGCAGGCAGGCGCCATGCTGGACCTCGAATCGCTGAAGTTGCATTGCCGCACGCGCATCGCGGGCTACAAATGTCCGCGAAGCATTGAGCTGCGCGAAGAGCTGCCTCTCTCCGCCGCAGGGAAGGTACTCAAGTACGAACTGCGCAATCCTTTCTGGAAAGCGGAATCCGCGCCCCCTTGAATTATTGGAAGCACCGCGATGACAGTGAAATACGTGACGCTTGAACTCTGTGGGCGCATCGCCATGCTCACGCTGAACCGGCCGGACCTGCTCAACAGCCTCAACGTCGAAATGGCTGAGGACACCCGTGCCGCGCTGGCGCACGTCCGCTCTCTCCCTGACGTCCGTGCCTTGGTGGTGACCGGCGCCGGCCGTGCTTTCTGTGCGGGCGCAGAACTCGACGACACGCTCTCCCAAGGCCACTCAGGGAAATCAGCCAGCGATGCTCTCCACGAGAACATGCTTCAGCATTTCAACCCCTGCATCAGCGAACTGGAACACTTCCCAATTCCCGTGGTTGCCGCCGTCAACGGCGTCGCTGCTGGCGCGGGCGTCGGCCTTGCACTGGCCGCAGACATCACCTTAGCCGCACACTCGGCGACCTTTCTGTTGAGTTTCGCGCCGAAGCTGGGACTGACTCTGGACATGGGAACCTCGTGGCAGCTGCCCCGGCGTATCGGCTTGGCGCGTGCACGCGGGCTGGCGCTGCTGGGCGAAAAACTGGATGCCGAGACCGCCGCCGGCTGGGGGTTGATCTGGGCCTGCGTCGCCGACGAGCAACTGATGGAACGCGCAAAATCCATCGCATTGCAGCTGGCGCGCATGCCGCGACACGCAGCGTGGGAGGTGCGCAACGCCTTCCAGCATGCGGACACAAATACGCTGGATCAACAGCTCGACCACGAACGCGAGCGGCAATGCGTATTGATCGGCCAGCCCGCTTTCCGGGAGGGCGTCAACGCGTTTCGCGAGAAGCGCGCGCCGGTGTTCACCTAGTGGTCGCGCGCACGCGTCACCAACACAACAGCAGGTCGTACTGAATGTTGATGAAAAAAGCCCCCGTGTTTCCACGGGGGCTTTTGGTGTTACCTGCAAGCTGCTCGCGCCACTGCGCGGATCAGTTTTCCGGGCGCATGTACGGAAACAGCAGCACGTCACGGATCGAGGCACGGCCGGTCAACATCATCACCAAGCGATCGATGCCGATGCCCAAGCCACCGGTCGGTGCCAGGCCGTATTCCAGCGCGCGGATGTAATCGGAGTCGTAATGCATGGCTTCGTCGTCGCCGCCCTCCTTCGCTGCCACCTGCGCCTGGAAACGCGCAGCCTGGTCTTCCGGATCGTTAAGCTCGGAGAAGCCGTTGGCCAGCTCCTTGCCGTTGACGAACAATTCGAAGCGATCGGTGTAACCCGGCTGATCGTCATTGGCACGCGCCAGCGGCGACACTTCCACCGGGTGGTCGGTGATGAAGGTCGGCTGGATCAGCGTGTGCTCAACCGTGGCTTCAAAGATTTCCAGCAGCAGCTTGCCCCAGCCATACGACGGCTTGACGCGGATCTTCAAACGCTCGCAATGACGCAGCAGCGCGTCGCGGTCGGTGCAGTCGGCCTCGGAAATTTCCGGGTTGTGATGGCGCACGGCCTCGTCCATGCGCCAGCGACGGAACGCCGGTGCCAGGTTGATCTGCGCACCGTCCCATTCCACTTCGGTGGTGCCCAACACCTGCTGGGCGACATCACGGATCACACCTTCGGTGAGGTCCATCACTTCGTTGTACGTGGCATAGGCCTCGTACAACTCCATCATGGTGAACTCCGGGTTATGCCGCGTGCTGACGCCTTCGTTGCGGAAGTTGCGGTTGATTTCGTACACGCGCTCCAAGCCGCCAACGACCAGACGCTTGAGATACAGCTCCGGCGCAACACGCAGATAGAGATCCAGGTCCAGCGCGTTGTGATGCGTGTTGAATGGCTTGGCCGTAGCGCCGCCGGGGATGTAATGCATCATCGGCGTTTCGACTTCCAGGAAGTCGCGGTTGTCCAACCATGCGCGCATGGCGCGGATGATCTTGGAGCGCTTGATGAAGACTTCACGCGACTCCGGGGTCACGATCAGGTCCACATAACGCTGGCGGTAACGCTGCTCAACATCGGCCAGGCCGTGCCACTTGTCCGGCAACGGGCGCAGCGACTTCACCAACAAGCGGATGTTCTCGGCACGCACGGAAAGCTCGCCGGTCTTGGTACGGGTGAGCCCACCCTCGACGGCGATGATGTCGCCCACGTCCCAGCCCTTGAACGCGGCGTAGACATCACCCAGCGCGGTGGCCTGCAGGAACAACTGGATACGGCCGGATTCGTCCTGGATGGTGGCAAAGCTGGCCTTGCCCATCACCCGCTTGGCCATCAAGCGGCCTGCCATCTTTACCTTGCGGCCAGCGGCCTCCAGCGTTTCGGCGGTCCAGGCTTCAGCATCGGCGAACTCGTCCTGCAACTTGCCGGCGAAATCTTCGCGACGGAAATCATTCGGGTAAGCGATACCCTGCCCGCGCAGCGCCGTGAGTTTCGCGCGGCGCTCGGCGATGAGGCTGTTCTCGTCGACGGGGGGCTGCGGCGTTACCGGGGTCTGTTCGTTCATGGCATTGGTTTCAATTGGGGGGAGGAAACAACGTGCGGCAACCGCGTGGTGATGCCGCACCGTACAACAAGGCAGTGGCCCGCGCAGGGCCACTCCGGATTACGCGTCTAAGCGCTTGGCGCCGGCCTGCAGGCCGGACTTGAGGCTGGCCTCGATGAACTCATCCAGGTCGCCGTCCAGCACCTTCTGCGTATCGGTGCGCTCAATGCCGGTGCGCAGATCCTTGATACGGCTCTGGTCCAGCACGTAGTTGCGGATCTGGCTGCCCCAGCCGATGTCGGACTTGGTGGCTTCCAACGCATCGCGCTCGGTGTTGCGCTTCTGCACTTCCAACTCGTAGAGCTTGGCGGCCAGCATCTTCATCGCGGTGTCGCGGTTCTGGTGCTGACTGCGGCCGATCTGGCAGGCCACAACCGTGTTGGTCGGGATGTGCGTGATACGCACCGCCGACTCGGTCTTGTTGACGTGCTGACCACCGGCGCCGGACGAGCGGTACACATCGGTACGCAGGTCGGCCGGGTTGATGTCGATTTCGATGTTGTCATCGACTTCCGGCGACACGAACACCGAGGTGAAGCTGGTATGACGGCGGTTGTCCGAATCGAAGGGCGATTTGCGCACCAGACGGTGCACGCCGATCTCGGTCTTCAGCCAGCCATAGGCAAACTCGCCTTCGACGCGGAACGTGGCCGATTTGATGCCGGCAACATCGCCGCCGGACACTTCCATCAGCTCGGTTTTCCAGCCGCGGTCCTCGCACCAGCGCAGGTACATGCGCAGCATCATTTCCGCCCAGTCCTGGGCTTCGGTGCCACCGGCACCGGCCTGGATGTCGACGAATGCGTTGCAGCTGTCCATTTCACCGGAGAACATGCGCTGGAATTCCAGCTTCTCGATGTGCGCCTGGTGCTTGTCCAGGTCGGCGATCACCGCCAAGGCAGTGTCTTCGTCCTGCTCGCTTTCGGCCAGTTCCAGCAGCTCGGTGGCGTCATCCATGCCGTCCAGCACGGCGGCAATGCCGCTGACGGTCTTGTCCAGCATCGAACGTTCCCGGCCCAGTGATTGGGCGTACTCGGGCTTGTTCCAGATGTCGGGGTTTTCCAGTTCGCGGGTTACTTCTTCAAGACGCTCTTTCTTGGCGTCGTAGTCAAAGATACCCCCGGAGCGAGAGCGCGCGACTGGTGAGGTCGGCGATTCGCTGGCGGATAGGGTTGAGTTCGATCATGGTCGGTCTATCAAAAATAAGGCAGACAAGAGGCCAATTCTAACATCCGCTGACGGCCTTCACCGATGCCCCCGTCTTTCTCACTGAATAGCCCCCCGTTGCCGTTAGAATCGCCACCGGACCCGCCCATGCGGGAACAGAAGCTGTCTCAACAATCCAAGGACGCCCCGCTTGAATACACGCCCTGCTCGCCTGTTCGCTGCTGTCTCGATGACAGTTGCCCTTGCCGCCTGCCAGAAGCTGGGGGGCGTCGCTGGCGGCGACAACTCCCCCAAATTGGCGGTCGGTGACACCGTAAGCGGTGAAATCACCTCGACCAGCAGCCTTAATTACAACGATGGCAGCCGCCACCAGGGCTACAAGATGGCCCTGAAGAGCGGTGAAGCCGTGTCGCTGGAACTGGGCGGCGCGCTCAGCGGCCAGTTGGCGGTGTTCGACGGCCAGGCCCTGCTCGCCAACGCCTCCTCCGGCAGCTCCGACAGCGAAAGCGGCTCCAATGGCAGCTCGGTGAGCCTGGCCTTCCGCGCCCCCAAGGACGGCACCTACCTCGTGGCCGTCAACGGCGCCAGCGCGCAGAGCTTTGGCCCGTTCAAGCTCAAAACCGCCCAGGTCGTGCCGTATGACGGCAAGCCGTTGGGCGCCGACAGCCAAGCCATCGACTGGCTGATGGGCGACAAGCAGGAATACAAGCTCAAGGTGGACAAGGCCGGCCTGTACTCGATCACGCTGGAATCCAGCGCATTCGATGCCTACCTGCGCTTGAACGGCCGCAATGTCGAAGTGGAAGACGACGACAGCGGCGGCCAGCTCAATGCCCGCATCCGCACCTTCCTGGAGCCGGGCGAATACACCATCGGCGCCTCGTCGGTGAACAGCAACACCGGCTCGTTCAAGCTCAGCGTTGCGGTTGTCCCGACGCCCAACGGCATGATCACCCGCGACGGCACCTCGTTGATCATCGGCCAGCCGGCCCAGGCAATGATGGATTCGCGCGGCCGCCGCACCTTCGTGCTGAACGTGGACAGCCCACGCCAGGTGCAGTTCGATGCCATCGCCGACAGCTTCGACTCGGTGTTGAAGATCACCGGCCCCGGCGTGGATGCCGAGGACGACGATGGCGGCAACGGCACCAATGCACAGCTGATCCTGGACCTGCGCGCCGGCCGCTACATCGTGGCGGTGAGCAGCCTGGGCAGCCAGCCGGGCGTGTTTGAGCTGGAAACCACCGACCTGGGCTCCGACGTTGCCGCTCCGGCCAGCAACCGCAAAGACGCCGTCGAAGCTGCAGCAGAAGCGGCAGCCGATGCCGCCGCCGCTGTCATCAATTGACGCAGTTTGATGCGCTCCGCCCCTCCAAGGGCGGAGTGCATGACCGCGTCAACAGAACACCCCACCCTGTTTCATCCAATAAGGAAGATCCAAGTGAAGCGATTTGCAGCAGGACTGCTGTCCCTGGCCATCGCCGCCGCCGTGAACACCCCCGCTCACGCCGCCCCGGCTGCCCGTCCCCTCGCCCTCAACGCCGACGTTTCCGGTGAAATCACCTCCGCCACCCCGGTCAACTATGCCGATGGCACCCGCAGCCAGCTGTTCTCGCTGCAGCTGGCCGCTGGCCAGGCTGTCTCGCTGAAGCTGGAAGGCGCGCTCAATGGCTCGCTGGCCGTGTTCCACCGTGACGCGCTGGTGGGCAAATCCGAAGCCAGCGAAAAGGGCGACAGCTCGTTGAGCGTGCGCGCCGACAAGGCCGGCTCCTACGTGGTAGCCGTCAGCGGCGCCGACGCCCGCGCGTTTGGCCCGTTCCAGCTGTCGGTAGAGCCGATCGTCGCCTATGACGGCAAGCCGCTCACCGCCGGCCAACGCATCACCGACTGGCTGCGCGGCGGCGACAAGACCTACACCCTTCAGGTGACCAAGCCGGGCCTGTACACCATCGACATGGAATCCAGCGAGTTCGACTCGCGCATGGAGCTCAGCGGCAACGGCGTCAAGATGGAAGACGACGACGGCGGCAACCAGTTGAACGCGCGCCTGATGGCGCCACTGCAGCCGGGCACATACACCATCAAGGCCGGCGGCTTCAGCGATGGCGCTGGCGCCTTCTACCTGAGCGTCGAACAGTCCGACCTGCCCGAAGGCCTGGTGTTTGAAGACGGCACCGCGTTGCCGGTGGACGGCTCGGTCAGCGGCTTCGTTGCCTCCGACGCCACCCGCAGCTTCGTGTTCACCCTTCCCGAGCGCCGCCGCGTGCAGTTCGATGCCAGCAGCAGCGACATCGACACCCTGCTGACCATGCAGGGCGGCGACATCACCCTGAGTGACGACGACGGCGCCGGCAACGGCACCAACTCGCGCCTCACCCAGGTGCTGGAAGCCGGTGAATACACCATCTCCGTGCGTTCGGTGAACGGCCGTGGCGGCGTGTTCCAGCTGGCCACCGTGACCTCGGCCGCCGGCGAAGCTGCCGCCCGCCCGGAGCTGAAGATCGGCCGCGAAGTCCAGGGCCAGCTGCGCCCGGGCAACCGCGACCTCTACAACCTGGACATCCCGCGCAAGGGCACCTACGTGCTCAGCATGGTCGGCTCCGGCGGCCTGGACGGCATGATCACCCTGATGCGCAATGGTGAGGAAGTCGCCAAGCAGGACGACAGCGACAGCAGCCTGGACCCGTCGCTGGAGATCGAACTGGAAGCCGGCCGCTACGTGCTGCTGGCACACAGCTTCGACTCCAACGCCACCGGCGGCTACCGCCTGCTGGCACGTCGCAAGTAAGTACCTGGTGTTAACCGGGAGCCGGCCGTCGCGCTGGCTCCCGGACTCAGGCCGGCGCCGCCGCCCGCGCGCCTTCGCCCAGATGTTGTCGCACCTGCGGCAGATAGCGCCGACTGCAGGGAACCTGCTGGCCATCGGTCATCTGCAGGCGGCCCTCGCCCCCATCCAGCGGCTCGATCGAAACCAGATGAGCGATGTGGATGATCCAACTGCGGTGCACGCGCAGGAAATGTGACGGGTCCAGCTTCGTTTCCAGCGCCGCCATGGTGATTCGCAACGGGTAATCGTGCCCGCGCACCCGCAGATTGACGTAGTTGCCAGACGCCTGCGCCCATTCGATGTCCTGGGTAGCCACCAGAAAGTCACGCCCCAACTTACGCACCAGCAAACGCTCCGGCCGCTCGACCGGCTCCAGCGGCGGCCCCTCATCAGGCGCAGCAAACAACTGGGCTTCGCCCTGAAGCCGACGCAGCAGGAAGCCATAACCGTGGGTGATCGCAACGATGAAGGCGAAGGTGCGCACATCCTTCAGATACTCATACAGCAGCACATTCGGCAACGGGTCGATGCTGAAGGGCTCGTGCATCAACCGATAGGCCAGTGCACGCAGCGCGAACATGGACAACACATGCACCAATGACACCGGCACGCTCACCAGTACGTACAACGGCAGGCGACGGCGCCAGTTGTCCAGATGCAGCGGGACACGATTGCAGAACCAGACCACCGCCGGCACCACAATCAACAACCACACCAGCCCGCTCGAAAACTCCCATACCCACGGCTCCCACACCTTCAGCGTGGGATTACCGCCTCGCTGCGCATCCATCCAGACAGTCAACGCGTTGCCACTGCAGTTGATACCGACCAGCAGCAACCAGAACAGTGCTTCCGTGCTGCCCTTCCAGGGTCTGTAGCGCTCCAGCGCATCACGTCCATCTGCTTTATTCATCGGCGCAGTTTAGGCCAGCAGCCCCCATCGGCCACGCGATCCCGTCACTGCACAGCCACCATTCGTCCCACAGTCGCCCCGCCCCAGCCCATCGCCTGCATCCACCGCCCGTACTCGCCGCCCAATGGACACTCTTGAATGCAGGTGAAGGAAAGGAAGCGATGCAACGACGTCACGATCTTGATTGGCTGCGCATAATCGCCTTCGGGCTGCTGGTGGTCTACCACGTCGGCATGTATTACGTGAGTTGGGGTTGGCACGTGAAAAGCCCGCACGCTGGCGAAGGCCCGGAACCGTTCATGCTGCTCACCAGTCCTTGGCGGATGTCGTTGCTGTTCCTGATTTCCGGCGTTGCCAGCGCTTACCTGCTACGCAGGCTATCGGGCAGCTTCCTACGGCAACGCACGCGACAACTACTGGTGCCGTTGTTGTTCGGCATGCTGCTCATCGTGCCGCCACAGGCATATCTGCAGGTGGTCGAACAATTGCCCGGCGGCTATACCGAAAGCTACCTGGCCTTCTACGCCAAGTACCTGAGTGGCTATCACGGCTTCTGCGGCAATGACGGAGACTGCCTGCGGTTGCCCACCTGGAACCACCTTTGGTTTCTGCCCTACCTGTGGTGTTACACCGTACTGGCGTGGCTGCTGTGGAAGCTGCTGTCCGCCCCCGTACTGGAACGACTACGTGAGCGGACCGGCTCCGTTCTACACGGCTGGCGCGCACTTTTGGTGCCCATTGCGGTGCTGGCGCTGGTCCGCCTACTGCTGGTCGCACGCTTTGAGCAGACCCATGCACTGACCGACGACTGGTACAGCCATGCCGAGTACGGCAGCGTGTTTTTCATCGGCTTCATTGCGGCCTTCAACACGCGATTCTGGGAATCCCTGCAGCGGCTGCGCTGGCAGGCAGCGGGGCTGGCCGCTGCGAGCTACGCGCTGTTCATCTACTTCTGGTACTTCGCCGGCTACAACGACGACAACCCACTGCCGCTTGCCGCGCGCATCTTGCTGCGGATTGTGTGGGCGGTGGATCAATGGTCTGCCATCGCCGCCCTGCTTGGCTTTGCCTACCGCTGGCGCCATGCCGACAGCCCTGCCTTGCGCTACCTCACCGTGGCCGTGTTCCCGCTCTACATCCTCCACCAGACGGTGATCGTGGTGCTGGCACACAGCCTGAAACCGATGGATATCCCGCCGGGCGTCGAAGCCGCGCTGTTGATCATCAGCACCTTCGCACTCTGCCTGGCTGCCCACGAAATCATCCGGCGCAGCCGGTGGCTCAGGCCACTGTTCGGGCTGCGTGCAGGACCCCGGAATGAGGGCGTTATCGCCGAGGCGCAAACAAGATAAGAGACGCGGAGCAGGCCGAAATCAAGGAGCGGCCTGCTCGAATTTCAGGCAAAGAAAAAGGCACCTAAGTGCCTGTTTTCTTTATGGTGCCGAAGGGGGGACTCGAACCCCCACGCTTTTAAGGGCGGCGGATTTTGAATCCGCTGCGTCTACCGATTCCGCCACTTCGGCTGGCTGGCCGACGAGTATAACCAAGGTCCAGCGTCTTGGACAGGTACCTGACACTCTTTTTTGCGTAATCCATATTTCGTGAAGTGGCTATACTCATTGCATTAGGCAAATGGGGAGTGGCTGATGCCCTCGCTTCAAGGTCTCCGGGTTCTCATTGTCGAGAACGACGAGCTCAACGCCATGCTGCTGCAGCTGCAGTTGGAAGGCGAAGACATGCAGGTGGCAGGTGTCGCGCCTTCGGTGGCCGTGGCGCTGCAGATGCTCGATGCCCTACAGCCGCAACTGGTGTTCCTTGATTACTGGCTTGCCCATGGCGAGACCAGCTGCCCGGTAGCCGAACAGTTGCGCCGACTGGGCATCCCCTTCCTGGTTGCAACGGGAATGGACGTCAACCTGCTGCCGGAGGTGTTCGATGCCGGCATCAAACTGGCCAAGCCCTACACCTGCAGCGAGCTGGCCAGCGCGCTGAAGCAGGCCAGTGCACTGGCCTGACCGGCGACTACATCGGTATAGCCCGGGCCCCGCTTTGCGGGGCCTTTTGCTTTCTTTAGATCAACGCCGCTGGCTCACTCACCACGACGTGCGCGGGCAAAGGCATCGGCCAACGCGTTGCCGGCCGGCGGTGCAGTATTGGCCGGACGTGCCGGACGCGCATTGCCATTACCGTTGTTGCCGCCACGGTTGCCACCGTCGCGACGCGGGCCATTACCCTGCCCTGCTGCCTGTCGGTCGTCGCGCTCGGACTTTTTCGGTGCCGGTGCATCCTCCAAACGGCGCGTCAGTGCGATGCGCTTACGTGCCACATCCACTTCCAGCACTTTGACCTTGACGATATCGCCAGCCTTGACCACATCGCGCGGGTCTTTGACATACGTGTCCGACAGCGCGGAGATATGGATCAACCCATCCTGATGCACGCCAATATCCACGAACGCACCGAACGCGGCGACGTTGCTGACCACACCTTCCAGAATCATGCCTTCGCGCAGGTGCTTGATGTCTTCCACGCCCTCGGCAAAACGTGCTGCCTTGAATTCCGGTCGCGGATCGCGGCCCGGTTTCTCCAGCTCTTTGAGAATGTCGCGCACGGTCGGCACGCCAAATTTGTCGTCGGTGAACTGCTCCGCCTTCAAACCCCGCAGGTAACTGCCGTCGCCCAGCAATGTCCTGATCGGGCGATCAGCCGCTGCAACAATGCGCTGCACCACCGGGTACGCTTCCGGATGTACTGCCGATGCATCCAACGGCTCGTCACCGTCGCCAATACGCAGGAAGCCGGCGCATTGCTCGAACGTTTTGTCGCCCAGTCTTGGCACCTTGAGCAGATCCTTGCGGCGCTTGAACGGGCCGTTCTCATCGCGATGGCGAACGATGTTCTCCGCCACCGTCGATGACAAACCCGACACCCGTGCCAACAGCGCGGCCGATGCCATGTTGACGAACACGCCCACCGCGTTGACGCAGTCTTCCACGCGCGCATCCAGCGCTTTTGCCAGACGGTACTGATCCACATCGTGCTGGTACTGGCCCACGCCGATTGCCTTGGGCTCGATCTTGACCAACTCGGCCAGCGGGTCCTGCAGCCGCCGCGCAATCGACACCGCGCCACGCAGCGACACATCCAAACCGGGGAACTCACGCGCGGCAAATTCGGAGGCCGAATACACCGATGCGCCCGCCTCACTGACGACCACTTTCTGCAGCTTCGAATTGCCACAAAGCGCGATGGCTTCGCCGGCCAGCTTGTCGGTCTCGCGGCTTGCGGTGCCGTTGCCGATGGCGACCAGCTCAACGTTGTGCTTCTCACACAGCTGCTTGATGGTCTGCAGCGACTGCTCCCACTGGCGGCGTGGCTCGTGCGGATAAATGGTGTCGGTCGCGAGCAGCTTGCCGGTGGCATCGACCACGGCAATCTTGCAGCCGGTACGGATGCCCGGGTCCAACCCCAGCACGGCCTTGGGGCCCGCCGGTGCGGCCAGCAACAGATCTTTGAGGTTGTCACCGAACACGGCAATCGCTTCGGCCTCGGCCTTCTCGCGTGCTTGATTGAACAAGTCCAGCAACAGATGCATGTGCAGCTTGGCGCGCCAGGTCAAACGGCAGGCATCCAGCAACCAGCGGTCTGCCGCGCGGCCTTTGTCGGCAATGCCTGCGCTGTACGCGACACGCCCTTCGCCATACTGGTGACCCGCTTCTGCATCCGCCCCCGGGTCCAGCTCCAGGAACAGAATTTCTTCGCGACGTGCACGGAACAGCGCCAACAGACGATGCGACGGAATCTTCGCCAGCGACTCGGTGTGATCGAAGTAGTCGCGATACTTGGCGCCTTCGTTCTCCTTGCCCTCGGCAACGCGCGCACGAATGACGCCTATGTCCTTCAGCCATTGGCGCAGTTCGCCGACCAACGCCGCATCTTCGCCCCAGCGCTCCATCAAGATGGCGCGTGCGCCTTCCAATGCAGCCTTGTTGTCGGCAACACCTTTTTCGGCATCCACGAAACCGGCGGCAAACACCTGCGGATCGCGTGCGGGGTCAGCCAACAGACCGTCGGCCAACGGCTCCAATCCGGCTTCGCGGGCAATCTGCGCCTTGGTGCGTCGCTTGGGCTTGTAGGGAAGATAGAGATCCTCCAGCCGGCTCTTGGTATCGGCGCCAAGAATCTCGCCCCGCAAGGCATCGGTGAGCTTGCCCTGCTCCTCGATACTGGCCAACACCGTACTGCGGCGGTCTTCAAGTTCGCGCAGATAGGTAAGCAGCGATTCGAGGTTGCGCAGCTGCGTGTCGTCCAGGCCACCGGTCACTTCTTTACGGTAGCGCGCGATGAACGGGACGCTGGCGCCCTCATCCAGCAACGCGATGGCGGATTTGGCCTGGGCCGTCTGTGCGCCGATTTCGGCGGCGATGGTCTGCGCAATCTGCTGCGCGAGCTTGGTGTCTTGCATTGCCTGCTGTGTAACCCGCCGGGACTGTGGCCTGCATTCTGGCAACGCAGCGCCGTGGGCGAAAGCCATTGACAGCACGCGCCGGACATGTCGCCCGGCGCGTTGGAATCACCCCAGGTGGCGGCTCAAGCGCTGCGCAGCGAGGTCATCGTGCATGTCTTCCAGCACCATCACGCGCATGCGTGAGCGGCCAGTGACTTCCATCATCCGCTCCACATAGAACTCCGGGCCATCGGCCGTATCTGCGCGGGTCTTGCTGAAGCCATAGGGCACCACGCCCTTGTCGCCATCCTTGCTGCCACCGATATAAAGAACGATTGCCATGGTGGTAAGTACTCCTGTCAGTTCTGCAACTTGATCTGTAACGGCGCCACCATACGCAAGTGGGTGTTACCAGGATGTACATAAAAAGTTTGCGGAGCATGACCACTGCATTTCCAAATAACGACAATGCATGAATGGCGATTCAGCTTGGACGCGGCCACCAACCGTATCCATGCATCGCGTAATGGTCGGCCGCACGTTCGAAGGGATTGCGCACGCTCACGCCACCGCACAGCAGGTACACCGGCAGAAACAACGGGCCCAGCACCAGATATTGATAAACGTGCGCACGTTCGTGGTCACCCAGGCGCACGCGCGGATGCTCGCAAAGGCCAGCACGGTGTTCATAGGTGACGCACAAGCCATCCAGATCGCGCCCGGTGTGCAGAATCACCATGCCCAACGTGATTGCACCACCCGGGCCCCACGGCCATTGCCGGAACACCAACGCGCATTCGCGCCGGCTCCAGTACGGGCGCGCACCGGCCGCCATACCGGCAACGCCGGCAAGCAGGCCGATCACCGTATTGGGCAGCGTCCACAGTGCCCCCAGCCCTTGCAATACACGCACGCCCAGTCGTGTGCGCCCTGCAACAAACGGAGGCGGACGCTCAGCCATGTCCGCTCACGGCACTCATGGGTGCGACTGGCGCAGACGCTGCAACTGCTGCTGGAACCACGGCGCCGCGTCCTGTTCGGCAGCACCCGGGCATGCCACTCGGTATGGCTTGCCGCTGATGCTGCTGCGGCTGGCGGCACGGTCGATGAACAGCTCCGCGGTGTCGGCCAGATTGCGCTTGAGCAGGTAGTCGTACTTGCGCTGCAGATGACTGCGCGCCTGCGCAGGCTCGTGCCACGAACCGTTGCGCTGGAAGCGACAGCCGGATGTTTCCAGGGCCTGCATCAAACCATTGATCTCGCGCTGCGTTGTGGCGCTTGGCGCAGCACTGGCGGCGGACGCCGACACGGCCAACGCAATGCCAGCCAATAGCCTGAAAAAACATTTCATCTGCGCGCACTCAACCAATCGTGGATGGCACTGGGCACTTCACGCTGCGCACGGCCGGACACGTAAATGCCGATATGCCCGCCACGGAAGCCCAGCTCGGTGTAGTCGGCTGCCCCCACCTGCGCTTGCATGGCCTTGGAGGCCGACGGCGGCACCAGGTGATCCTGCTCGGCGTAGATGTTGAGCACCGGCATGGTCAGGGCTTTCAGGTCCACCGCCTCTTCGCCGATGACGATGCTGCCCTTCATCAGCCCGTTGTCCTGGTAAAAATGTTTGACGAACTCGCGGAAGGTTTCGCCCGCCAGATCCGGCGAATCAAAAATCCACTTTTCCATGCGCAGGAAATCTTCCAGCGCCTGCTTATCGTCGAGGATATCCATCAGGCCCACGTACTTCTGCACGTTCAAACGGAACGGCTTGAGCATGAGGTAGCTGGCATTCATCAGATCGGCCGGGATGTTGCCCAGCGTGTCCACGAACAGGTCCACGTCCACCTGCCGCGCCCAATGCGACAGCATGTTGTCAGGCGTCTGGAAATCGACCGGCGTCACCATGGTGATCAGGTTGCGCACCTTGTGCGGACGCAGCGCGCTGTAACACAGCGAAAACACACCGCCCTGGCAGATGCCAAGCATGTTCACCGGCGCGCCGGCCTGCTGCGCACGCAGGTGATCAACCGCACCGTCGATGTAACGCAGCAGATAGTCTTCAAGCGTGAGGTAACGCTCCGAGCGATCGGGGTAGCCCCAATCCAGCACGTAAACGTCCTGCCCCAACGCCAGCAGTTTCTGCACCAACGAGCGACCGTCCTGCAGGTCCACCATGTAGGGCCGGTTGACCAGCGCATAGACGATCAATAGCGGCGGCTGCCCCGCGCTGGGCTGGTCACTGACAAAGCGGTACAGCTTGACCTTGCCGTCACTCCATACTTCCTCGCGCTCGGTGACGCCGTAGTCCACGTCCTCGACACCCGGCAACAGATTCAGGCCATCCAGCAGTTTGCGCTGCCATTGCAGCGTCTCCTGCAGCAGATCATCGCCTCCAAAACCGAGCGGGCCCTTCATGCCTTGCCTCTCTTGCGTGCAGTCTTTTCAGGGCTAGCTTTCTTGGCGACGCTCTTTTTGGCGGCGGCTTTTGTCACCGCTTTCTTGGTTGCAAGCTTCTTTGCCGGCGCTGCCTTGATCACGCTTTTCTTCGGCGCGGCCTTTGGCGGCCTGGCCGGCGTGGCTTTGGCAGCCTTCGGCTTCGGCGCCACGTTGACGGTGCGCTTGCCGGATGCGGGGGCCGCACGGTCGGCCGCCTGCGTTGCAGCAGGCGCTGACGCCGCAGCAATCAGCCGGCGCACCTGACGTTCCAATTCGGTGATACGTCGGTGCGCGCTGTCCATTTCCGTGCGTGTGGGCATACCCAAGGTTTCGCAGGCGCGCTCCAGCTCTTTCTGCGACGCGGCGCGCAACCGCATCTGCGCGTTTGCCAGGTCGGCATAGATACCCTGGAATTCTTCGGACATCGCAACCTTGGCGTAAGCCTCTTCGGCGGCATCAATCCATAGATCGAACATCGCGCGCGCACTGGTCAACTGGCTGCCGGACACCTCGTGCTCAGCCAGTTTTTCCTCGAAGCGTTTGAAGGCGTCGTCCAGCACGTCGCGAATGGTTTCCACATACGCATCGGCGCGCGCCTGGTACTCGCGCTGCATTTTCAACAACGCCTGCCAACGCGCCTGATGCTCGCGTGCCGGTCCAAAGGCGGGGGCCTGCAGCCACTCCTCGCCACCCAAGCCGGCCTGTACGGTACGGGCGAACTCACGCATCCAAGGTTGGTCGTTCAGCGCGTTGCCACCACGGGCCGCACCCAACATCCAGCGCAGCAGGCCATCGCCCTGCCCCTGCACGGCCTCACGCCAAGCGCCAGCCACTTCGGCTGCGCTGGTGTCCTGCCCCGCAAAACGGCTGGCAACCTGCTGCATCAGGCTGAACCAATCGCCGGCCTGATGCTGGAAGCGCCCCCCGAGATCCTGCACGTCGGCAGGGGCGTCGGTGGTGATCAGGCGGGTCCATTGCTCGATGCTCTCGCGCCACGGGAAATCCGCCGACGCCGCACCGGCCTGCGCCTGTGACGTCTGCGCCCATGCCTCCCAATAACGGCGCATGGTCGCTTCAAAATCCTCGTTTCCGCTGTTGCCTGAGCCGCTCATTGCTTGGTTCCCTGATTGCCTGGCGATGATAGCAATGCTGGCCGGGGCTGGCTCAGGGCTTGGGAATGCGCAGGGTCTTGCTGATCATCAACGAGCCGGACAGCGCAAACAGCAGCACCAACGGATGCAGCTGCCATGGCCCCAACTGCCAGCTGCCGCCCCAAAGTGCCGGGCCGATCGCGCTGAAATGCGCGGCCAAGGCCAGCACGATCACCAGCGCTAGGCTGGTGGGGATGGGCGTGCCTTCGAAATACGGCACCTTGTCCGACTCCCCGGAGATTTCCTCGGCGGTGACGTTGTAACGCGCCAAGCGGCTGACACCGCAGCAGACGAAGTAACTGAGTACCAGCCAATCCCAGCCGCCCTGCATGCCACAGGCGTAGGCCAGCGCTGCCGGCGCCACACCGAAGGAGATCACGTCAGCCAGCGAATCCAGCTCGCGGCCCAGCGTGGAAGACGACTGTCGCCAACGCGCCACCCGCCCGTCCAGCGCATCAAAAATGAAAGCCAACGGAATCAGGGCCATGCCAAACATCAGATAGCCGCGCTGGCCATCCTGCAGGAACCGCATCGCGGCAAAGATCGCTCCCGTGCCGCAAAAGGCATTGCCGAGCGTGAACCAGTCCGCAAGCTGAAACTCGCGAAGCATCGAAAAGTGACGTTTCATGTGAACTCACAGAACATGGACGCCCACAGATTACCGCGAGCGCCTGTGTACAGACAGTACAGCGCATCGTCCCGCGCGCGGCCGTTCAACCACCCTGCAGGACGAGGCGTCCAGCCGGTTCACACATGGGCAGCCCGCATACGAAATGCACGCATTACAGGCGGGTAAAACTCCACGACTGCATCTTGCCGTCACGGTAGGGCATCACCCCGTGGAACGGCCGGGGGTCGGCGTCAAACACCAGCGGCAGGAAATGGCGGTCGCCTTCCCACAGCGGCAATGATTCCAGCTGATCCACCGCCACCCATTCCAGCGTGCCTTCCGGGTTGGCTTTCAGCGGCGTGCCGGTGTAATCGTCAATGACGAAGATGAAGGCAAACCAGTCCTCGCCATTTTTGCCGAAACCCGGCCAGCTGATGCTGCCGCGCAACCGCGTGGTGCCACATTCGATGCCAGCCTCCTCACGGATTTCGCGATGCATGCAGGCCAGGATGTCTTCTTCCGGCTCCATCTTGCCGCCCAAGCCGTTGTACTTGCCAAGATGCAGGTCGCCGGGGCGGGTGTTGCGGTGAATCATCAAGGCCTGTTTGCCGTCAGCGGACAGCACATAGCCAAGCGTGGCCAGAATCGGGGTGTACGGCATCTGCGGCAACCGAAAACATGGGGCGTTCAGTATGCCCGATCGCCTCGCGCGGCTCAGTGCTCCAGCGCGGAACTGGGCTTGCGCGCTGCCGGGGTGTGAGCATCCGCACGATGCAAGGTGGCCACGCCGTGGCCGCGCTCGGCCAGGTACTCCAGCCACTTGCCCAAGAAGGTATTCATGCGCATGCGGTGACTGATCAGCTCATCGGCGGGCGGATACATGCCCACCACATCCTGCCAACGCCGGCCCACATAACAGTGCGTGGCCTCGGCCTGCCGCGCATCACCGTAAAGGCGCACATACGCGGAAGGGTCCGGCTCGCCGGTCAGTGGATCGCACAGGTCGTAGGTCATGCGCAGCTCCACCGTGTAGCGGTGGCATTCGATCACATCCAGACGCAGATCCAAGCCATCGCCAATGCTGGAAACATAGGTGCCGGCTTCAAGCCGCTGCGGCGCGAACAGGCGCACAAGGTGCCCGTAGTTTTCCGCGTACAAGCCCATCAACCAGCTGAGACGGCTCAGCCGGGGGATGCGATCAATGCGGGAAAGTGCCTGTGACATGGGTTGATCGTACACGCGGCACCGTGTCCGGTGCAGCCTTGTGGAACAGCGCGGGACAGGCGCAGACTGCGTAAGTACCGGCGCAATGCCGGGCCTCGGATGTCATCGACCAAACGTATCGCGCCACTCCCCTCCCCCCGCCCATGACAGAGGGAGGGCGTCACTCAGTACATCTCGCGCTGCAGACCCAGCGTCCCCAGCACCTTGCTGGAGATTTCCTCGATGGAGGTGTGGGTGGTACTCAGTGTCGGAATGCGCTCCATGCGGAACATGGTTTCTGCCGCCGACACCTCACGCTTGCACACCTCGGCACTGGCGTAGCGCGAGTTCGGCCGACGCTCCTGGCGGATCTGCTGCAGACGTTCCGGGTCGATGGTCAGCCCGAACAACTTGTTGCGATACGGCCGCAGACGCGGCGGTAGACGATCGTGCTCCAGATCTTCTTCGGTAAGCGGGTAGTTGGCCGCGCGAATGCCATAGTGCATGGCCAAATAGATGCAGGTGGGCGTTTTGCCGGCGCGCGACACCGCCACCAGTACCACGTCGGCTTCGTCGTAATTCACCGCAATGCCGTCGTCGTGGCTGAGCGCGAAATTCATCGCATTGATGCGGCGGTGGTAGGTGTCAAAGTCGACCATGCCATGGGCCTGACCCACCTTGGAGTGCCGGGCCGCGTTCAACTCGTCCTCCAGCGGGCCGATGAACGGCGCAAAAACATCCAGAACCAGCGCCCCGCTCTCTTCCAGAATCCCGCCCAGGCTCGAATCCACGCAGGAACTGATGACGATTGGCCGCACCTGGTAGCGCTCGCCGGCAGCCCGGATGCGCGCTGCGGCGTCATGCGCCTTGTCCGCATCGTCTACGAACGACATGCGATCGGTAACGAAACTGAAGCCATTGAACTGGGTCAACAAACTGTGCCCCACGGTTTCGGCGGTGATGCCGGTGCCGTCGGAGACATAAAAAACCGGCCGAATTGCCGACATGCGCGATCCCTCGTAGTGGTGGTCCTGACCTGGGGTCAGGGTGCCTGGTCGTACCCTGTCCCGGGAAAGACAAGCACAAGACAAAGTATTGTCACAAGCTTGTGCGGCTTGGGTGTGCACTGCATCATATTGGCTTCTTCCTACGGACGTGGCCATCCCCAGCCCGACCAGGGCGATGGCCAAACGGAGCATCGCGCTTGAACGAGAATATCCTGTGGTTGCATGAGCTGCGCTTGGCCGATCTGGCCCGCGTGGGTGGCAAGAATTCCTCGCTCGGCGAGATGATCGGCAATCTGGCCGGCTTGGGCGTGTCAGTGCCCGGCGGCTATGCCACCACCTCCGAGGCGTTCAAGGACTTCATTGCCCATAACGACCTGTCCAAGCGCATCTTCGACAAGCTGGCCACGCTGGACGTGGAAGATGTCGCCGCGCTGACCGTCGCCGGCAAGGAAATCCGCAACTGGGTGATCGACGCCCCGCTGCAGCCGGAGCTGGACCAGCACATCCGCGATGCCTACGCCAAGCTCAGCGCCGATAACGGCGGTGGCGACGTGGCCGTTGCCGTGCGCTCTTCGGCCACCGCCGAGGATCTGCCCGACGCCTCGTTCGCCGGCCAGCAGGAAACGTTCCTGAACGTGACCGGCGCCGACGATGTCGTGCACAAGGTCAAGGAGGTGTTCGCCTCGCTGTACAACGACCGCGCCATCGCCTACCGCGTGCATCACGGCTTCAAGCATGAAGACGTGTTCCTGTCCGCTGGCGTGCAGCTGATGGTGCGCTCGGGCGTGGGTTCGTCTGGCGTGCTGTTCACCCTGGACACCGAGTCCGGCTTCCGCGACGTGGTGTTTGTCACCTCGTCCTTCGGCCTGGGCGAAATGGTTGTGCAGGGCGCGGTCAACCCGGACGAGTTCTACGTCTACAAGCCCACCCTGCAGGCGGGCAAGCCGGCCATCCTGCGCCGCTCGCTGGGCTCAAAGGCCATCCAGATGGTCTATTCGGACGTCCCGGGTGAGCGCGTCAAGATTGAAGACACCCCGGTCGCACTGCGCAGCACCTTCTCCATCAGCGATGAAGACGTGCAGGAGCTGTCCAAGCAGGCGTTGGTGATTGAAAAGCATTACGGCCGCCCGATGGATATCGAGTGGGCCAAGGACGGCGTCAGCGGCAAGCTGTTCATCGTGCAGGCCCGCCCGGAAACCGTGAAATCGCGCGCCAAGGCCACCCAGATGGAGCGCTACGCGCTGCAGGGCAAGGGCGAAGTGATTGCCGAAGGCCGTGCCGTCGGCGCCAAGATCGGTGCGGGTGTTGCGCGCGTGGTGAAGTCGCTGGAAGACATGGCTCGCGTGCAGCCGGGCGACGTGCTGATCGCAGACATGACCGACCCCGATTGGGAGCCGGTGATGAAGCGTGCTTCGGCCATCGTCACCAATCGCGGTGGCCGCACCTGCCACGCCGCGATCATCGCGCGCGAGCTGGGCGTGCCGGCCGTGGTCGGCTCAGGCAACGCCACCCAGCTGATCAAGGATGGCCAGGAAGTCACCGTCAGCTGCGCTGAAGGCGACACTGGCTTCATCTACGACGGCAAGCTGGCGTTCGAGCGCACCACCACCGACCTTGGGAACATGCCCCCGGCACCGCTCAAGATCATGATGAACGTGGCCAACCCGGAACGTGCCTTCGACTTCGGCCAGCTGCCGAACGCCGGCATCGGCTTGGCCCGCCTGGAAATGATCATCGCCAGCCACATCGGCATTCACCCGAATGCGCTGCTGGACTATGACCGCCAGGATGCCGCCACCAAGGCAAAGATCGACGAGAAGATTGCCGGCTACAAAGACCCGGTGAGCTTCTACGTGGACCGCCTGGCCGAAGGCATCGCCACCCTTACCGCCTCGGTCGCGCCAAACCCGGTGATCGTGCGCCTGTCGGACTTCAAGTCCAACGAGTACGCCAACCTGATCGGCGGCAGCAACTACGAGCCGCACGAAGAGAACCCGATGATCGGCTTCCGCGGCGCCAGCCGTTATGTCGACCCGTCCTTCTCCAAGGCATTCGCACTGGAATGCAAGGCCGTGTTGCGCGTGCGCAACGAGATGGGCCTTGAGAACCTGTGGGTGATGATTCCGTTCGTGCGCACGTTGGAAGAAGGCCGCAAGGTCGTCGAAGTGCTGGCTGCCAACGGCCTGAAGCAGGGCGAAAACGGCCTGAAGATCATCATGATGTGCGAAGTGCCGTCCAACGCGCTGCTGGCCGATGAGTTCCTGGAAATCTTCGACGGCTTCTCGATCGGCTCCAACGACCTGACCCAGCTCACCTTGGGCCTGGACCGCGATTCCTCGATCGTCGCGCACCTGTTCGACGAACGGAACCCGGCCGTGAAGAAGCTGCTGTCGATGGCCATCAAGAGCGCACGCGCCAAGGGCAAGTACGTCGGCATCTGCGGCCAGGGCCCGTCGGACCACCCGGATCTGGCCGAGTGGCTGATGCAGGAGGGCATCGAGTCGGTGTCGCTGAACCCGGACACCGTGGTTGATACCTGGCTGCGCCTGGCCAAGTTGAAGGCCAATAGCTGATCGTGCTCTAGCGATCAGCACCAGAACGAAACCCCGCCTTGGCGGGGTTTTGTTTTTTGCGCCGGTGCGGAATTTTGCTGGGCGGCGGCATTCGGCCTGCCACGTCTCGGAAACAATCGGCGATCAGCAGCAGGCGCCTGACGAACTTCGCTGCGGCTCTGAAACCCCTCTCCCCAACCCCTCTCCCACCGGAGGAGAGGGGCTCAGTGCCCCGCAAGCTGAGGCAATACGTGCAACTGCAGCTTGAAAGTCCCTCTCCCCCTTGCGGGAGAGGGGTTGGGGAGAGGGGAAGGCCTCCTGCAGAAAGACAGAAGGTCGCCCGTCTCGCCCAGCCCGGCTTTCGTGCTCCCAACGCCAACGCCCTTCACGACGCGCCCACACTCAACCCGCCAACCGCCCGCTCACCTGCGTGTATGCCAGATGCACTTCCGCTTCACCGTACTTGCGCTCCAGGCGGCGCACGATGAAGTGGCCGCGCGCCATGTCCTGGTAGTAGTCGGTGAACATGGTGTTGAGTGCGGCGCCCGCCGCTGCACCGACGATCGGCACTGCCTGCGCGGCGAATTTCTCGGTCACCACCACACCAAAACGGGCGGCAACTTTCTCCACCAGCTTGGCCAGCAGTTTGCCCGCTTCCTTGGGCGCAACGCCCAGTGTCAGATCACGGCCCGTGACGATGCGTCCGGCCAGTTCGGCGGACAGGTGCCGCATCACATCGGTGGTGAAACCGCGTGCGATGTAATAGCCGGTGTCGCTGGCATCATCACTGGACGAGTTGCCGCCCAGCGCAAAAACCTCCAGGCAGGCCTGACGGGTGCTGAGCTCGGACAGATCAAAGCCTTCGCTGCGTGCCACATCCGCCACCGCGCGCATCATGATGGTGGTGGACACCGGCAACTCGATGAACAGCGCGGTGAACCCAAACGCACCGCCCACCGCACCGGAAGTGGCGGCGGCCAGTTTGTGCCAACGGGTGGAAGCGGACTTGTTGGGGATGTTGTCCATGCTCCACAAGGCCGTCTGCGTCGCCTTGGTCAGCGCCGCCTGCACCGCGCCATGCATGCGTTTTGACACCGACACCGGCAGCTTCTTCACCGCAAATTCCAACGGCGCACCGACGATACCGGCCATGCGCGCGGTGAGCGTCGGCGCTTCCAGCAAGGCGACTGCGCGCTGCAGATCGGCCCAGTCCTGATCGTGGTTACGGATGTCGTTCGGCAGCAAGGTCAGCTCGTTCATGCCGCCGATCATAACGGCCACTGGTTGAACGAAAAGTGCAGCGGGCAACGAGCTGTCTCGGGCCAGGGCTTCCGGCAAAAGCCCCAGCCCGTCACCGCAACTTACGCGGTCGGCAGGCCTGCCAGCGCGCCCATGAACTGGCGGTAGTGGCGCAGCTCGGCGATGGAGTCCTGCACGTCGCTCAGTGCGGTGTGGCTGGAGGTTTTGCTGACCCCGGCCGCGACGGCCGGTGCCCAGCGTTTGGCCAGCTCCTTGACCGTGGACACGTCCAGGTTGCGGTAGTGGAAATACCTTTCCAGGCGCGGCATTTCGCGATGCAGGAAGCGGCGGTCCTGACAGATGGAGTTGCCGCACATCGGCGAGGCGCCGGCTTTGATCCAGTCCTGCAGGAAGGCGATGGTCTGCGCTTCGGCTTGGCCCAGCGTGATGGTGCTGTCGAGCACGCGCTGCCACAGGCCAGAGCGCTGGTGCTGGTTGCGGTTCCATTCGTCCATGGCTTCCAGCGTGGCCAGCGGGTGCGAGATGGCGAACTCCGGGCCTTCGGCCAGCACGTTGAGCTGTGCGTCGGTGACGACGGTCGCGATCTCGATGATCGAATCGTTGTCCGTGTCGAGCCCGGTCATCTCCAGGTCAATCCAGATCAACCGGTCGTTGCCTGCTTTGTTGTCCGCCATGTCATGCCTCGTGCTGTGGGCCGACGGAACATCACCATCGGCCGGAATATCGAAGCGCACATGATACGCCGGCGCCACGCGCAGGCCGCGTCAAAGGTCGTCAGGGGTCAATAACGGGCGGCCACGTTTGGCGCGGAAATAGTTGGTCAAACGCAGGCTGGCCTGCTGTGCCAACAGGCCGCTGACCACTTCAACACGATGGTTGTGGCGCGGGTCGCCGACCAGATCAAACACGCTGCCGCATGCACCGGTTTTAGGATCGCCAGCGGCAAACACCAGCCGCGCGACACGCGCATGCACCAGCGCCATCGCACACATCGCGCACGGCTCAAGCGTTACGTACAGCGTGCTGCCGATCAAACGGTGGTTGCCCAGTTGTTTGCCCGCCTCACGCATGGCGACAATTTCGGCGTGCGCACTGGGGTCATGGCTGGCAATGTTGAGGTTCCAACCTTCACCCAACAACGCACCGTCAGCGCCGACCAAGACTGCACCCACCGGAATTTCATCGAACTCACGTTGCGCGCGGTCGGCCAAGGCCAACGCATGCTGCATCCAATGCAGATCGGTGTCGCTGCCTGCGGTGCTTGTCGGCTTATCAGTCATTAGGAGCACATTGCCTGCCACACGCTCGCTTGCCCGCGAACGAAACGTCCGCCTGAGAAAGCGCCTGCATTGTGGAAGTTGGAAAGGACACGTAGACGGGCTCCGATTGCGTGGAATGGCGCAATGCACCGGCATTCTAAGGAATAAGCCATCAAGCCCACCAGTTGCGGCATCGCCCTGCCCTGCTGGATAGCCTGCCGGCAGTCGTCAAACAGGAAGGGCCGCTTTCGCGGCCCTCCTGCTCATGCATCTGCTGCCTGTATTACGAACGCAGCGGAATCACACGGATCTCGACGCGACGGTTCTGCGCGCGGCCAGCGTCGGTGCTGTTGTCGGCAATCGGGTAGGACTTGCCTGCACCCAGCGTCTCGATGCGGGCACGCTGTACGCCCTGCGCGCTGAGATATGCAGCCACCGCGTCCGCACGCTCCTTGGAGATGCGGTTGTTGACCGCGTCGGTGCCGATGCTGTCGGTGTGGCCGACCACTTCAATCATGGTCTGGTTGTACTCGTTCAAGGTGCTGGCAACGCCATTGAGCGCGCCGTAGAACTGCGGCTTGAGCGCGGTCTTGTTGAAGTCAAACGTAATGCCGTCCGGCAGGTTCAGGGTGATGTTGTCACCGTCGCGCTGCACGTCGATACCGGTGTTGGCCGTGCGCTCGCGCAGGGCACGCTCCTGGCGGTCCTGGTAGTTGCCAACCGCAGCGCCGCTGAGCGCGCCAATACCTGCACCCACCATTGCGCGCTGGCGGCGCTCGGTTGCGTCACCACCGCTGAGCAGGCCGGCAGCCACACCAATGGCGGTACCAATCAGGGCGCCCTTGCCGGTCTTGTTCTGCTGCTGCGGGGTATTGCCGTACTGATCCTGCTGCACGTACGAACCACCGGTGGCGCACGCCGAAAGAACGGCAGCTGCCACCAGGCCAAGGGAAAGATTGCGAACAAGGTTGCGGGTGGTCATCTGTCACTCCTTCGGTTGGCCGGTTGGCCGTGTGGGTACCGGGCAAGGATAAACAGAGCGATGCGATGTCGGCATGATGGAAAGCCCTCCATGCATGCCTCCATTCATCTTCATGACTGAATCAATAAAACACCTACCGCGACCGGTGATATGCCGCCAATGCAGCCTCACGCCCCTCGGCCAGATCAACCAGTGGCTTTGACGGATATGACGGCGCGGCCTCCGCCAGCAGCCCTGGAGACAACCACGGCGCAAACCGCGCCTTCACTGGCAACGCGGCCAGTTCCGGCACCCAGCGGGTGATGTAGCGCGCCTGCGGGTCGAACTTCTGCGCCTGCGTCACCGGGTTGAACACACGGAAGTACGGCGCCGCGTCCGCGCCCGTGCCCGCCACCCATTGCCAGCCCATGCTGTTGTTGGCCAGATCGGCATCCACCAGCGTGTCCCAGAACCAGCGTGCACCTTCCTTCCAATGCACCAGCATGTGCTTGCACAGGAAGCTGCCCACCAGCATCCGCACGCGGTTGTGCATGGTGCCGGTCGCCCACAGCTCGCGCATGCCCGCATCGATGATGGGAATACCCGTGCGGCCGCGCTGCCACGCTTCCAGCATCGCTGGCTGCGGTGTGGCCCAGGCAAAGCTCTCGAAACGAGGATTGAGGTTGGCGTCGGAGGTTGAGGGAAAGTGATGCAGCAGGTGCCAGGAAAAATCACGCCAGCCCAGTTGCCGCAGGTAACCATCAATGTCCGCATCACGGCCTGCGCTGCGCTCGGATTCCAGCATGTGCGCGATGCGCCACGGTGCGATCTCGCCGAAGTGCAGATGCGGCGAAAGCAACGACGTGCCGGTACGGTCCGGTAGATCGCGCTGCTCGCGATAACCGTTGAGCGCGCCGTCGATGAACACCTCCAACGCTTCCAGCGCGCCGGCCTCACCGGGCTGCCAATGCGTCCAGAAGCCGGCGTCCCAACCCAGCCTGGGCTGCAGGCCAAGTGTCTCCAACGCAAGGCTGTCGACCGTGGGCGACGCCAGCACGACGGGCGCCTCCGATAGTGCGGGCAGCCGCCACTGGCTCAAGGCCTTGCGCCAGAACGGGGTGAATACTTTGTACGGGCCATCCTGCTGCGTGGCCAGTTCCCACGGTTCGAACAGCAGGTAACCGTTATGACTTTCAACCTGCATGCCCTGCTCGCGCAGGCTGCGTTTGATTGCCGCATCACGCGCCTGCGTGGCCGGTTCGTATTTGCGGTTCCAGTACACCGCCTCGGCGCCACTTTCGGCGATCAATGCCTGCAGCTGCGCGTGGCTATCGCCACGCCGCAACACCAGCGACGCGCCGATGCTGCGCAGGTCTGCATCCAGACGCTGCAGCGAGTGGTGCAGCCACGCATTGGATGCAGCGCCCGGCGCCCATGCACCCTCTTCTTCCGGCGCATGGATGTAGACCGGCAGCACGTCGTGGCCGCCGTCGAGGGCGGCCTGTAACGCAGGGTTGTCACGCAGGCGCAGGTCGCGCCTGAACCAGACGATGGCCACTGACATGCGCGTGCTCCTGCTTACTCGAACGAGCCCACCGAATCGTGGCTGAGGTTGTCGAACCGGGTGTACTCACCGAAGAATTTCAGCTTGCACGAACCGGTCGGGCCACCTCGGTGCTTGCCGATGATGATCTCGGCCAAGCCTTTGTCCGGCGAAGTTTCCTTGTTGTAGTAATCGTCTCGGTAGATGAAGACGATCATGTCCGCATCCTGCTCGATAGCGCCGGATTCGCGAAGGTCGGCCATCACCGGGCGCTTGTCGGTACGCGTTTCCAACGAGCGGTTGAGCTGCGACAACGCAATCACCGGCACGTTCAGTTCCTTGGCAAGACCCTTCAGGCCACGCGAGATTTCCGAGATTTCGGTGGCGCGGTTTTCGCTGTTGCCCGGCACGCTCATCAGCTGCAGGTAGTCGATGACGATCAGGCCCAGGTCGTGCTCGCGCTTGAGGCGGCGGCACTTGGAGCGCAGCACTTCCGGCGACACGCCGGGCGTATCGTCAATGAAGATCCTGGTTTCTTTCAGCATGCGAATGGCGCCGGTCACGCGGCTCCAGTCTTCGTCTTCCAATTGGCCGGTACGCAGGCGCTGCGCGTTGATGCGGCCGTTGGAGGAGATCAAACGCATTGCCAGCTGTGAGGCCGACATTTCCATCGAAAACACCGCCACGCCCTTCTTGGACTTGATGGCCGCGTACTCGGCAATGTTCAGCGCCAACGTGGTTTTACCCATGGCCGGGCGCGCCGCCAGGATGATCAGATCGGTCGGCTGCAGGCCGGCGGTCATCGCATCGAAGTCGGTATAGCCGGTCGGCAGGCCGGTGATGTTGCCGCCGTTCTCGAAGCGGTTGCGCAGCTCCTCAAACGCGTCCTTCAACGCGCCGGGCATGGCCACGAAGTCGGTGCGCCCACGCGCGCCCTGCTCGGCAATGGCAAACACGGATTTCTCCGCGGTCTGCAACAACTCCGAGCTGTCGCGGCCCTCAGGCTGGAAACCGTCGTTGACGATGTCCGTACCCACCTGGATAAGCTGCCGCAGCACCGCCTTGTCGCGCACGATCTCCGCATAGGCGCTGATGTTGGCGGCCGACGGCGTGGTGCTGGCCAGTTCGATCAGATAAGCGCCGTCGCCCACCTGGTCCATCTTGCCCTGCGACTCGAACCATTCACCCAGCGTCACCGCATCGAACGGGCGGTCGCGCTCGGACAGCTCGCGGATGGCCCGGTAAATGAGCTGATGGTCGCGGCGATAGAAATCTTTTTCGGTAAGTGCCTCGTTGACCCGGTCGTAGGCCTCCGGCGCCAGCATCAAGCCACCCAGGACTGCCTGCTCGGCTTCCACCGAATGCGGTGGGACGCGCAGCGCGTCGATGCGCTGCTCGGAGCGTTCGGAACGCTCTGAGCGGTCGTTGCGGTCGGATCGGAAACCATTGCGAGCAGACATGAAAAGCGTATTTCCTGCGGTAAGGCCGTGCGGCCATGGTAGGTGGGCGCCGGCCACCGGGATACGGACAACTCTGTGGATAACCTGTCCACAACTCAAGCCCCGGGCGATCGCACGGGTGGCACTGGTTGGGTGGTCGTACAGAAAGACGCGCCCGGCACCGTTGCGGCGCCGGGCGCTGATTATCGCAAATGTCGCCGCCAGAAACGGGACGCCCCGAAACGGCACGCGCCGGGGTTCAGCCGTTGTGGTGAACCTGTATCCAACTGAGGAAGGCGTCGACGTAGTCCTGCAGGAACTTGCGGGTGCCGTCACTGCTGACGGTGCCGTCTGCTTCAATCAAGCCTTCCTTGAAGTGCACGAACGCTTCCGGCTGCGCCATCACCGCCAGGTTCACGAACACCAGCACGTTGCGCAGGTGCTGCTGTGCCAGCGCGCTGCCAATGGCGCCGATGGAGGTGCCGATAACCGCTGCGGGCTTGCCTGCGAAGGCGTTGTCACCGTAGGGGCGTGAGGCGGTGTCGATGGCGTTCTTGAGCACGCCGGGAATGGAGCGGTTGTACTCCGGCGTGACAAACAACACCGCATCGGCCGCTCGGATGCGGCCTTTCATGCGCGTGCCCTGTGCCGGGAACTGGCCGTCGTGGTCCTGGTTGTAGAGCGGAATGTCGTCGATCTGGATGTAGTCGAACCGGGCCCGGTCACCGGCCAGTTTTTCCAGCGCGTGCGCCAAGCGGCGGTTGATCGACTCTTTACGCAGACTGCCAACAAACACCGCGATCGTGTACTGACTCATGGCAACCTCTCAGCGAACGGAGGCTACAGGCTAGCCACAGGAGGCTTTGTGCCGGGTGAAGGCAGTCCGCGCGCCCTCGCCCTTCACGGGGAAGAGCCGAGGGCGCGCAGCATGCCGTCATCAGGCCAATTCGGCTGCGGCAGCCACCACGTCGCTGTCGCCCGGCAGCACCAACAGCGCCGCGCCTGCCAGCGGCGTATAGGTATCGGCGCCGGTCACGCGACGCAACGGCACATTGCCCAAGCCGGCCTCGACCAAGGCGGTGATCACTCCCTCGCCCACGCCCGCGCTATGACGGCCTTCGTCCACCACGATGATGCGCTGGGCGCCCTTGGCCTGGGCGGCAATCCATGCATCGTTGAGCGGCACCAGCCAACGCAGATCGACCACGCGGACTTTCCAGCCGTGTGCCTGCTCGATGCTGCGCGCAGCGCGCAGGCTCATCGGCACACCGTTGCCGTAGCTGAAAATGACCAACTCATCGTTGCCCTCGCCGTACACGCGGCCTTCGCCCAGCGCGATGCTCTGCCCCGGTGCCGGATACGGGAACAACCACTGGCCGTCGCCGGCCTCGTACAGATCCTTGGTCATGTACAGCGCGATGGGCTCCAGGAAGATGCATACGCGCCCGTCCACCTTGGCCAACGCCGCCAGTGTGCGCAGCATGGCCGCCGCATCGTCGCCGCGCGACGGGCAGCCCACCACCAAGCCGGGAACATCGCGGATGGCGGCGATGGAGTTGTCATTGTGGAAGTGCCCGCCGAACCCTTTCTGATACCCCAGGCCGGCAATGCGGATCAGCATCGGGTTGCGGTATTGGTCGTTGGAGAAGAACTGCAGCGAGCAGGCCTCGCCACGCACCTGGTCCACCGCATTGTGCAGGTAAGCCAGGTATTGGATTTCCGGCAGCGGCAGCATGCCCATGTTGGCAAAGCCCTGCGCCATGCCCAGGATCATGGTTTCGTCCAGCAGCGTGTTGAACACCCGGCGCGGGCCGAATGCTTTCTGCAGGCCCTTGGTGACCGTATAGACGCCGCCCTTCTGCGCGACGTCTTCGCCAAACAGCAACGTTTCCGGGTACTTGCAGAACAGCTCGTGCAGCGACTGGTTGATCTGAATGGCCAGATGCTTGGCCGGTTGGTTCTCGGGCAATGCGGCATCACTGCCAAACACTTCCAGACGCCGCGCGTTGTAATCGGCGCGATTGGCTTCGGCCTCCACCTTTGCCGGCGTGTAGGGCGCAAGCGGCGTCACCACTTCCTGCAGGCTCTTCAGGCGCGGGCGCTGGTCGGCGGCTTCGGCGGCTTCAAAACAGCGCCTGCGCGTGTGTTCGTACAGCGCAAGCACCTCGTCCTTGTCCATCAGGCCGGATTCAACCGCAATCTGCGCCGAGCGCAGCAGTGGATCGCCGGCCTCCACCGCGCACAGTTCTTCCAGCGCGCGCCATTCAATCTCGAAATCGGTGCCGGCGTGGCCCATCAAGCGCGTGGTGCGCAGGTGCAGGAAGGTCGGGCGACGGGTGCGGCGGCAATGCTCTACAGCGCGTTGAACGTCGGCATAACCGTTGGCCAGGTCCAGGCCATCGGCATGGAAGTAGTCCAAGCCTGGACGATGACGGAAGCTCTCGGCAATCCAACCTTCCGGCGTTTTCACCGAGATGCCGATGCCGTTGTCCTCACAGACGAACAACACCGGCGCCGGCAGCTTCTGGAAGCTGCTCCACGCCGCTGCGTTGAACGCGGTCTGCGCGGTGGCGTGATTGGCTGACGCATCACCAAACGAGCAGATGGCGATGCTGTCGTCGGGAATCGGCAGGCCACAACCCAAACGCTTGCCCGCCTCCACCGCCATGGCCGTGCCCAAAGCCTTGGGCAGGTGCGAGGCAATGGTCGAAGTCTGCGGCAGCACCCATAGCGGTTTACTGCCCCACACTTTGTGGCGGCCGCCGCTGGCCGGGTCGTCCTTGCTGGCAGCAAAGGACAGCGCCGAGTCCATCACCGGGTCCATACCCGGCAGCTTGCGGAAGCGTTCGGCCATGAAGCCGCCGGATCGGTAATGCAGAAACGCGGGGTCGGTATGCCGCGCCGCGCGCGCCACCATCGCATTGCCCTCGTGGCCGGAGGAACCAATCGTGTAGAAGACCTTGTTCTGCACGCGCAGCACGCGCGCCATCAAGTCCAGGTGCCGGCTGATCAGCTGCGACTCGAACAGCTCGCGGAATCCCTTGGCATCCAGCGCGCTGCCGGGCAATACCGGCGCGGCGTCCTGCGGGCCGGTAGCGGGCCCCTGCTCCAGGCTTTGGACGTGTTCGATGAAATTGGTGTCGCAGATCTCAGCGCGGTTCAGGCCCTTCATGCGGGCCGGAAGGGGATTGGGTACACGAGCAAACATGCAGACAGACTCCACAAGACAAGCAGATGTGCGGGGAAATGGAATTCAACGCGAAGCGGCAAAGCAGGCCTGCACCTCCTCAGCTGGCGCAGGCATCGGCACGAACGCAGACTGCCCGCGCACCTGCTGCAACCAACGCTGCAGCGCCGGATAGCCGGACAGCACCAAACCGCCGTCTTCGGCCACGGCCGTATAGGCAAACAACGCGATATCGGCGATGCCGTATTGCGGGCCGGTGAACCAATCATGTGCAGCCAGGTGCTGCTCCATCACCGCCAAGGCCTGATGCCCGCGCTCGCGCAGTTTGGGCAGATCATCACGGCGCGGCGAGTCAGCCTGCGTCCAGCCACAGATGAAGCGCGCCACCGCGATGTAAGGCTCGTGGCTGTATTGCTCAAAGAACATCCACGACAACGCCTGCGCGCGTTGCCAGCCGTCCGCCGGCAGGAACGGCGTGCCTTCGGCCAGCCAGAACAGAATCGCGTTGGATTCGGTAAGCACGCGGCCATCGTTGCGCTTCACCAGCGGCACCTTGCCGTTGGGATTCATCGCCAGAAATTCCGGCGTGTGCGTCTGGCCGCCAGCGCTGTCCACCTCGCACCATTCGTAGCGCGTGCCCAGCTGTTCCAACAACAATCGCACCTTGTGGCAATTGCCCGAGCTGGACATGCCATACACCGTCAACGCAGCCACGGAATTGCTCACTGACCCGGTTCTCCAGCCCACCACGCACGTAGGCGACGGTGCTCATCTGACCGGAATCCATACAGGTTGGTAAAGCTGCAACCGCAGCAAACCGAGCTCAGCGTTGTGCCAGCCATTGCGCCCGTGATTGGCCCCACACATCCACCAGCACTTCGTTGGGTGGCGGCAGGTGCGTGCTGCGCAGAATGCTGGAACCCAGCTTGCGCGCGACCACCTGTGAGTTGCTGTTATCCGGCGCGATGGTGTGGATGACCTCGGCCCAGCCCAAGGTGTCGAACGCCCAGTCGATGCTGGCGCGGGCGGCCTCCGGCGCGTAACCCCGGCCCCAGAAGTCAGACGCGATGCTCCAACCCACTTCGGTGCCCGGCCAACCATACGGCTGCCACGGCCCCACGCGTCCCACCCAGCGGCCACTGTCTTTTTCGAAGACTGAGAACATCGAATAGCCCAGCAGCTGCCAACTGCCGACCAGCCCGGCAAAGCTGCGCCACGCCACCGGTTTGGGCTGCACGCCGCCAAGATGCTGCATGGTGACCGGGTCGGCGCAGAACGCGGCGAAGGCTTCAAAGTCCGCCATTGCCGGCGGCCGCAGCACCAGACGCTCGGTTTCCAGACGCAGGTCGAAGATGCTCATCGTCTCGTTTCCATTGATGGAATGGCGCAACGCTATCACCTGGCATCGGCGGCGGTGCCTTCAAACAAAAATTGGCGCGGGTCATGCCACCACAACGCAGAAGGCCGGCATGCGCCGGCCTTCCGTTCCATCACATTCGTGACGCGCCTTACTGGCGGGTGCTGGCACCACCGGCTGCTGCGGTCTGGGTGACGATCTGGCCATCCAGTACCGGCAGACGATCGCTGACCGGGCGGTTGTCCATGCGCACGACCTTGTCCTGGCCGCCGTAACGGTAGGTGACGTCATAGCCGATGGTCTGGTCAGCATTGCCCAGCGACACACGCTCACCCGGCTTGCTGTCCATACGCATGCTGCCAACGCTGCCGTCGGGCTTGCGGTAGCTGACGTTGTAACCGGTGATGCGGCTGGATTCAGCCGTGCGCTGCTCGGTATGGCACTGGCGCTCGGTGCGCTGCACGACACGGCCGCCGACGTGGCGCTTGTCCACCTGGTTGCCGATCACACCGCCGGCAGCCGCACCCAGGGCGGTAGCCGCCTTCTTGCCGTTGCCGCCGCCCACCTGGTTGCCCAGCAGACCGCCGATCACCGCACCGGCAACAGTGCCGCCTACGTTGCCGTCGCGCTCGGGCAGGCGCTCCTGCACCACCACGTCCTCGCAGACTTCGTGCGGGGTGCTGGTGCTGGACGTTTCGCGGATCGGCTCACTGCCGGTCACGGTGCCGTAGATGCGCTCTTTCTGGGTGACCGGCGCAACCTTGAGTACGTCTGCGTATTCCAAGGTGTTACCGGTTGCCACGACCGCATCGGTTGCAGCGTCATCAGCCGGCAGGGTTCCGTCCACCATCGGGGCCGGTGTTTCTGCGGCAGGCAGCGTTGCAGCCTTGTCGCGGCCCGACATGAAAGCAGCGGTAGCGATGCCGCCGACCAGCAATGCGCCGGTTGCCACCAGGATGGTTGTCGTTGTGCTCTTCATGATGGGGGCTCCCAGCGGCCTGGCCGCGTTTTGACTTGGGCCGATTCCAGCATGTTCAAGCTGAACAGAAGCCAGTACTTATGGCAGTCATCTATCGAAAATGACGCGTCCGTAGCAATATCAGCGCTGTTGGTCCTCCCCTTCGACAGGATTTGCCATGTCTCTGATGCTGACTCCGTTGCTGGACTGGGCTCGCAAGCTGCGCTACCCCACCCTGTTCAAATTCACCGCCGTCCTGTTCGCGCTCAGCATGCTGGTGCCCGACCCGATTCCATTCCTGGATGAGATTCTGTTCGGCCTGGGCACGTTGCTGCTGGCCAACTGGAAGCGCCGCAAAGATCCCATCAGCGAGCCTCCCGCTCTACCGCGCAAGCCCTGACCGGTGCAGCTGGTAGACAGCCATTGCCACCTGGATGCCGACGCGTTCGATGACGACCGTGAAGCGGTGCTGGCCCGTGCCCGCGCCGCCGGCGTGCAGCAGCAGGTGGTGCCGGCGGTAACGGCCGCCAGTTGGCCCAAGTTGCAGCGGGTGTGCGCCGCCGGCCCAGGGTTGTACCCGGCGTACGGCCTGCACCCGATGTTTCTGGCCGAACACCGGCCGGAACACTTGCCATTGCTGCGCGAGTGGATCGAACGCGAATCGCCCACCGCCATCGGCGAGTGCGGGCTGGATTTTTTTGTCGAAGACCTGGACCCCGAGCGCCAGCGCTTTTTCTTCCAAGGGCAACTGGAGTTGGCGCGCGAATACCAGCTGCCACTGGTGGTGCATGCGCGACGCGCGGTGGACGAAGTCATCCAGCGCATCCGCCAGACCGGCCCACTGCGCGGCGTGGTGCACAGCTTCTCCGGCAGCCCGGAACAGGCCCGGCAACTCTGGAAACTGGGTTTCATGATCGGCTTGGGCGGCCCACTCACCTACCCGCGCGCCAACCGTCTACGCACGCTGGTGGCGCAGATGCCGCTGGAATACCTGCTGCTGGAAACCGATGCGCCGGATCAACCCGATGCCGGCATTCGCGGGCAACGCAACGAGCCTGCACGCCTGGCCACCATTCTGGAAACCGTGGCCGAACTACGCGGGCAGGCGCCGGAGGAAATCGCCGCGCAGACCAGCGCCAACGCCCAGCAACTGTTCGGGTTCAAGGCGCGTCAGGCCGCAAGGCCAGTGCCGCGCGCGTAAACCCCATCAAGCGGCCGGTGTGGCCTCGCGCTTCTTCAACAACATTTCCAACGCCTTGCCGACCGCCACAAAGGCGAACGCGCCGGTGATGTGCGTGGCCGCACCCAAACCCGCGCCGCAATCAAGCTTCATCGCCTCGTCCGGTCCCAGGTTCGGCCGCACGCCGCAAACGCTACCGTCGGCCTGCGGATACTTCACGTTTTCCAGCGAATACACCGCCGGCACGCCAAAGTAACGCGATGCGTTTTTGGGGAAATTGAACTCGCTGCGCAGCTTGCGGCGGATCAGCGCCATCATCGCGTCGTGCTCGGTGCGCGACACATCACGCACGCGCACCAGGGTGGGGTCGGTACGTCCACCGGCCGCGCCTACGGTGATCAGCGGCAACTTGCGGCGACGGCACCAGGCAATGGTTTCCACCTTCACCCGGAAGCTGTCGCAGGCGTCGATCACCAGATCGAAACCACGGTCCAGCAGCTGTTCCATATTTGACGGGGTGAGGAATGCTTCCACCGCATCCACGTCCACATCCGGGTTGATCGCCCGGCAGCGCTCCGCCATCGCCAGCGCCTTGTTGCGCCCGTACTGGCCTGCCATCGCCGGCAGCTGCCGGTTGCTGTTGGACACGCAGATATCGTCGGCATCAATCAGGGTGAGATGTCCCACCGCCGAGCGCACCAAGGCTTCGACCACCCACGAGCCAACGCCGCCCATGCCGACCACAGCCACTCTGCAGCTGGCCAGGTGTTCGATGGTGCCCGCTCCGTACAGCCGGTCAACACCGGCAAATCGCTCACGCAGTTGTTCTTTCATCCGCATATTTTAGCCTTGGCGGCATAATGAACGGACAACCGCCACCCACTGCCATGTAGCCTCTGGAGCCAACGCAATGACCGACCCCGTCGTCCGCCCGCCGTCCAAATCAGGCCGTTACCTGTTCGTGCTCATCGCCGGGCTGTTGATCGGCGCGGTCATCACCGTGATGGGCATGCGTGCGCTGCAGGCACGTCAGGACCACTTCCCGGGCAGCCTGATGACCGTGATGGCCAAGCAGGCGCAGTTGCTGGGCGAAAGCCAGAAGCAGAACCGCTGCACCATCAACGACACCACCCCGCGCCTGCAGACCCTGCGCGCGTTGTCCAATGACCTGAAAGCGGCTTTCCCCAGCTTGCGGGATGACCAGCGCTTCCAACTGCACGCCAGTCGCTTCCGCGCCACCTTGAACGACGCCTTGGCCAAGCCACCGGCCGACTGCGCAGCACTGGCCGCTGTGGCGCAGAAAATCGGCAACGACTGCAAGGCCTGCCATCAGGATTTCAAGTAAGTACATGTTCTGAACACGTGGTTGGCCCTCCATTCACATGCAAAACGACACGATCTTCGCGGCGGTTATGCCCCTATACCGTCATCCTCATCTGGCAAGGACACACACCATGAACATTCGACTGATCGCCGTAAGCGCAATTGCCAGCCTGGCCTTGGCCGGTTGCGCCACATCGCCGGGTTACAACAACGGCGGCAACTACGGCAACAACAGCGGCAATTACGACAACGGCTACAACCAGAACCGTTGTAACGATTGCGGCATCGTCACCCGCATCAACACCGTGGCCTCAGGCCGCACGGCCCCCTCCGCCACCGGCGCCATTCTGGGCGGCCTGGTGGGTGCGGTTGCCGGCCATGAAATCTCCGACCACACCGGCGGCAGCAAGGGCAACCAGAACATCGCCGCCGTCGCAGGTGCTGTTGGTGGTGCCATGGCGGGTAACAAGATCCAACAGAACGTCACCGGCAACTCTTACGACATCCAGGTACGCATGGACGATGGCCGCGTGATCATGGTCAACCAGAAGGACCTGGGCGGCATCCGCGAGAACACCTACGTCCGCGTGGTCAACGGCCGCGTCGTGCTGCGCTGAGTTGGCGGCACACTGCCCAGCGACAAAAGGAAAGGCCCGCTTGCGCGGGCCTTTCCTTGTTCTGCGTGCGGCTGGGATCAGACCGGCTGCACTGCGTCTGCCTGCAGGCCTTTCTGGCCCTGGACGACGGTGAAGGTGACCTGCTGGCCTTCCTTCAGGCTCTTGAAGCCATCGGACTGGATGGCACGGAAGTGCACAAACACGTCCTCGCCACTTTCGCGGCTGATGAAGCCGAAGCCCTTGGCATCATTGAACCACTTGACGGTACCGGTTTCGCGATCAGACATCTCTACTAACTCCCTGGTCTCTCTCGTGTGATGGAACGCCCCGTAAGGCGGCTGATTGCAAGGAGGAAGCGAGGTGCAACGATGCAGCAAATCATGCGATCTACCGATCAGGCCACGATTCACGGTGACCTTGCCAAGCTCAGCGGTTTGCAACTTAACCCGGGGCAATCCAAATTGCAATCGTGATGCGTCAATAAAGTCAACCCCCATTCGCCCTTCCTCAGAGCCAACATGGACTATTCATTCATCTTCTATCTGATCGCCGCCCTGCTGGTCATCGTGGGCTTGGCAGGCATCATCCTGCCGGTATTGCCGGGCATTCCGCTGGTGTTCGTCGGCCTGTTGATCGCGGCCTGGACCGAAGGGTTTGAACGGGTGGGCTGGCTGCCACTGGTGGTGCTGGGGGTGTTGACCCTCATTTCGATTGTGGTGGACATACTTTCCACGGTGGTCGGCGCGCAGAAGGTGGGGGCCAGCAAAAAAGCCCTGCTGGGAGCGGCCATCGGTACGGTCGCCGGGCTGTTTTTCATGCCGATTGGATTGTTTGTGGGCCCGTTTGCCGGTGCTGCGGTAGGTGAATACCTGCACGGCCGCCAGTTGGGTCAAGCCACCAAGGTGGGACTGGGCACCTGGCTGGGCATCGTGCTCGGCGTGGCCCTCAAGCTGGGCCTGGCCATGGCGATGATCGGTGTGTTTGCCGCCGCCTGGTTTGTGTGAGCCTACGGCGCTGCGTACCCCGTCACGCGAAATCACCGACAATCCCCCTCAACGCCACTCCCGCCGTCCCAGGACTGCACAGTCCGGGTATGGCCCGGCCCCTCATCGTGACCGGATGTACACCATGCGACTCTCCCCACTGCATTACGCATTACTGATTGCCCTGAGCGGCGCCAGCGGCTCCGTGCTGGCCCAGGAATACATTGCCGACCCGGCCTCGCCCGAGGCCTGCTTCGCACTGGACTCCGACGCCCCACGCCTTGCCTGTTACGACAAGGCACTGGGCCGCACCGCAGTGGATACCCGCGCCGCCGACGAGGCCGCCAGCGCGGCACTGCTGGCACGCAAAGAGGCCAAGGCCGTCGCCAAGACGCTGGACGAGCAAGACCCGCGTCGCAATGAATTGTTCGCCCATGACGAACTGGAAGCGGCGGCGGCCAATGCCGGCCGCGGTTCGTTGCTGGACAGCCGCTGGGAGCTGGCCAAGGACTCCAAGCTGGGCTTGTTCCAGCTGCGCGCCTACAAGCCGGTCTACCTGCTGCCCGCATTCTGGAGCAGCAAGCCCAACGAAATGCCGCACTCGCCCAACCCCAACAACACCGTCACCGAGGCGGAGGAGCTGGACAGCACCGAGCTGAAGTTCCAGCTCAGCTTCAAGACCAAGGTTGCCGAAAACCTGTTCGGCGACAACGGCGACATCTGGGTGGGCTACACCCAGAGTTCCCGCTGGCAGGCCTACAACAGCGAAAATTCGCGCCCGTTCCGCGAAACCAATTACGAACCCGAAGTGATGCTGACCTTCCGCAACGGCTACTCGCTGTTTGGCTGGAACGGGCGCATGACCGGCATCAGCCTCAACCATCAGTCCAATGGACGCAGCGATCCGCTGTCGCGCAGCTGGAACCGGGTGATATTGAACGTCGGCCTGGACCGCGAGAACTGGGCGATCATGCTGCGCCCGTGGTATCGCATTCCGGAAACCCGCAGCGAAGACAACAACCCGGACATCCAGGACTACCTGGGCCGTGGCGACGCCACCCTGGTCTACAACCGCAACGGCCACGAACTGGCAATCACCGGCCGCCACTCGCTGCGCAGTGGCGACCGCGCCCATGGCTCGGTACAGGTGGACTACGGCTTCCCCATCAACAACCTGCTGCGCGGCCACGTGCAGGTGTTTGATGGCTACGGCGAGAGCATGATCGACTACAACCATCGCGCCACCTACATCGGTGTCGGTGTGTCCCTGTTGGAGTGGTTCTGAAAATGAAAGCAACGATCTGGCATAACAGCCGCTGCTCCAACTCACGCGGCGCGCTGGCTCTGCTGCAGGAAGCTGGCGCCGATATCGATGTCATCAACTACCTTGAAACGCCGCCTTCGGCCGCACAGCTGCGCGCGTTGCTGGCTGAAATGAACCTGCCCGCACGCGACCTGCTGCGCACCAAGGAAGCCGCCTATGCCGAACTGGGCCTGGCGGCAAAACTTGATGATGACGCGGCGCTGATCAGCGCAATGGCCGCGCATCCGGCACTGATCAACCGCCCCATCGTTCGCACCGACAAAGGCACGGCCCTGTGCCGCCCGCCGGAAACCGTGCTGACGCTGCTGGATTGATGGCTTACGCCGGGCGCTGAAGCACGCGCCCGGCCTCATCAAGGCGTCACGCGACGCGCGCCTGGTCCGGTTGAATACGTCGCCAACTGCGCTTGTAGCCAGGGCCAGGAAAGGGATCCCGCCCCTTCCGTCGACAACCTCAACGCATGCGCGGCGCCTCACATCTGCCTGTTTGCCGTTCATGGCGCGCCGTTCCTTTAACCACCGCGCCTGCGCTGTGCCAAAGCAAGCCGCCAACGCCATCCCTGCCGGGGCTATCCGTCTCGCGGCGCAGAGGGCAGAATCCGCCAGTCACAGACAGGAAGTCCTTGCATGGCCCGACAACGTCGTTCGTTTTTTGCCTATAGCTCCGCGCTGTTGGGGCTGTTGAGCCTGATGGCGGTCGCCTGTTTTCACTTCCCTGAGCTGCTGACCAGCAAAGAGTTCCGCGCGGTCTACAACGAGCACTTCGCCCGCCATCTGCTGCTGGTTGGGTTGGCCGCAGCCTTCATCTTGGGCACCGTCGCCATATTGCGCGACCGCAACAAGCGCATCGCCACCATCGGTGTAGGCAGCGCCACTTTGGCCGTGCTTTTGGGTGGCACCAATGTCCAGTTCGACCCCGTGGGGCAGACACCTTATTCGCTGGGGTTGGACTGGTTTGTGCTGTCGCTGTTCTTCTCGGCGCTGGTGTTCGTGCCGCTGGAGCGCTACCTGGGCAAACGCGCGCTGTCGCCACTGCGCCCCGGCTGGCGTACCGATGTTGCGTACTTTTTCATGAGCCACGTGCTGGTGCAGTTCATCCTGATTCTGGTGACCGCCTCCACCTCGACCGTGGCTGGGTTGGCAGCGTTCCCCGCACTCAAATCCGCGATCCAGTCGCTGCCGGTGTGGGCGCAGTTCCTGATTGCGGTGTTCGTGGCTGACATGGCGCAGGCGCTGCTGCACCGCGCGTATCACAACATTCCGTGGCTATGGCGGTTCCATGCGGTGCACCACTCCAGCCGGCACATGGACTGGCTGGCCGGCTCGCGCATCCATATCGTTGAAATAGTGATGACGCGCAGCGCCGTGCTGCTGCCGCTGCTGATCCTGGGCTTCTCGACGCCAGCGGTGAATGCCTATGTGATTCTGGTGGGCCTGCAGGCCGTGTTGGCACACGCCAACCTCGGCATCCGTTTCGGCTGGCTGGAATACCTGCTGGTACTGCCGCGCTATCACCACTGGCACCACGCGCGGCAACAGGAATACGTGGATGTGAACTACGCCATCCACCTGCCGTTGGTGGACATGCTGATGGGCACGTTCAAGCTGCCGCGCGACCAGGCGCAATGGCCGCAGGAATACGGCGTCATGAAGCTGGAAACGGTGCCCAACGGCATCATCAAACAGCATTTGATGCCGTTCCAAGGCGGGCGCAAATTTGAGGACCACGTGGACTGAGAGCGGCGCCATTGTTGGTGATGGGGGTTCTCAACCCACTGATCACCAACAGAGGCCACTACCCGCTCAGGCCCAGTCGCTGATGCCCTCGCGGCGATACACCTCGGCAAACGCTGGCCGCGCCTTCATTCGCGCCGCATGCGCAACCAAGGCTGGCCAACTGTCGCTGGGACGCGGCATGTTGCGGCTCCACCGCATCAACATGGTCAGCATGAAATCCACCACCGACAGCTGCTCGCCCAACACGTAAGGGCCGTGCGCGGCGAGGTGATCGGCCATCTGTTGCCACGCCGTTTCCAGCTGCACGCGGGCGCGTGTTTTGACTGCGTCGATATTGGCCTCGCCCGCAGGCTCGTCGGGATAGAACCAACTGCGGTACGCCGGCATCAGCGTGTACACGCAGAAGCAGATCCAGCGATAGTAATCACCGCGTGCCGGCGTGCCCGGTGCGGGCGCAAAACCGGCCTGCGGATGCAGGTCAGCCAGGTGCATGGCAATGGCGGCCGACTCGGTCAGCACCTGGCCGTTGATGATCAGCGTGGGCACACGCCCGGCGGGATTGAGGGCGAGATAATCAGCCGCCTTCTGTTCCCCGAGATCAAAATCCAATTGCCGCAGCTCATGATCGACACCCAGCTCGATCAGTAGCCAATGCACCACCAGCGATGCGGTGCTTTGCGATCCATAGAGAACAACGGACATGAGCAGCTCGTGTGCGGACGGAACCGCAGTGTAGCCCTGCAAGCGGCCAACGGCAGGCGGCTGAAGTCCGCCGACGGCTGTCACCGGCGCTCAGGCAATCGTATGACCAGCTGGGAACCAAGGATCTGCGCGCCACTTCATTTCAGCCTGCACCGTCGCGACAAACGCTCAGTTGCAACTCGCCATGCAGTTGTTGAGGCGCTCACCGCACACGGCGGCTGAAGAACGGTTCTGGCAGAAGGCTTGCGATGTCTGGCACGCGCCGCGCAGTTCCGGGTTGGTGATCTTGTCGCACTGATTGCTTCGGTTGCCTTCGCCGCAATCACCAAAGCCGCGCGGATTGGCCAAGCACATTTGGTGATTGTCCTGGCAGTAATTGACGCAGGCGGCCGGGTCAGGCGGCGCACTGCGCCAGCTCGAACTGCTGCAGGCGGTCAATAGCACCACAAGCACTGAAGCAATCATCCATTGGCAGGTGCGCATCGTTCATTCCCTGAAAACGGCAACGGCCCGAGCATAGCCCGGGCCGTTGCGTTGTCACCAGTAAAAACCGGTGGCTTACTCAACCACGACCGGAATCTTGCCGATGCGGGCCTGCCATTCGCGCGGGCCGGTTTTGTGTACCGACTCGCCGGTGGAATCCACCGCCACCGTCACCGGCATGTCCTGCACGGTGAATTCGTAAATCGCTTCCATGCCCAGGTCGGCAAAGCCGACGACCTTGGAGGCCTTGATCGCCTTGGACACCAGGTACGCCGAGCCACCCACAGCCATCAGATATGCCGACTTGTTGTCGCGGATCGCGTCAATCGCCGCCGGTCCGCGCTCGGCCTTGCCGACCATGCCCAGCAGGCCAGTCTGTTCCAGAATCTGACGGGTGAACTTGTCCATGCGCGTGGCGGTGGTCGGGCCGGCCGGGCCCACTACTTCGTCACGCACCGGGTCCACCGGGCCGACGTAGTAAATGAAGCGGCCCTTCAGATCGACCGGCAACTGCTCGCCCTTGTTGAGCATGTCCACCATGCGCTTGTGCGCGGCGTCGCGGCCGGTCAGCAGCTTGCCGTTGAGCAGCAGGGTTTGACCTGGCTTCCAGTTGGCCACTTCTTCCGGGGTGATGGTGTCCAGATCAACACGCGTGCCCTTGGACGAGTCGTAGGTGATCTGCGGCCAGTCTTCCAGCGACGGCGGATCCAGCATCACCGGGCCGCTGCCATCCAGGGTGAAATGAGCGTGGCGGGTAGCAGCGCAGTTGGGGATCATCGCCACCGGCAGGTTGGCCGCGTGGGTCGGGAAATCCTTGACCTTGATGTCCAGCACCGTGGTCAGGCCGCCCAGGCCCTGCGCGCCAATGCCCAGCGCGTTGACCTTCTCAAACAGTTCCAGACGCAGCTCTTCGGCACGGTTGGACGCACCGCGTGCCTGCAGGTCGGTGATGTCGATCGGCTCCATCAACGATTCCTTGGCCAGCAGCATCGCCTTTTCAGCGGTGCCGCCAATGCCGATGCCGAGCATGCCCGGCGGGCACCAGCCCGCGCCCATGGTCGGCACGGTCTTGAGCACCCAATCAACGATGGAATCGGACGGGTTGAGCATGGCGAACTTGCTCTTGGCCTCCGAGCCGCCGCCCTTGGCAGCAACGATCACCTCGACCGTATTACCCGGCACCACTTTGACGTTGACCACGCCCGGGGTGTTGTCCTTGGTGTTGGTGCGCTTGCCGGCCGGGTCGGCCAGCACCGAGGCGCGCAGCTTGTTGTCCGGATAGGCGTAGGCGCGGCGGATGCCCTCGTTGGCCATGTCCTCCACGCCCATGGTGGCGTCGTCCCAACGCACGTTCATGCCGATTTCCAGGAACACGGTGACGATGCCGGTGTCCTGGCAGATCGGCCGGTGGCCTTCGGCGCACATGCGCGAGTTGATCAGAATCTGGGCAATGGCCTCTTTGGCCGCCGGCGACTCTTCGCGCTCATAGGCGGCGGAGAGGTTCTTGATGTAATCCACCGGGTGGTAGTACGAGATGTACTGCAGCGCGTCGGCGACGGACTGGATGAGGTCTTCCTGCTTGATCGATGTCACGGCTTGCTCGCTTGCTGAAGGCTGGCGGGGGTTCAGCCCGCCATTTTACGCCTTGCCAGCCGGCAGCGCCTCCTACCTTGGTTGCGGCCCGCGCGGTCGCCATCACCAGGTATCAGGCAAAGTAGCAGCGGTCTGTCACGCCAGCCCGCTTTGCGGCGTCCTGCCCATATGAACACCGACATCCCGTTCCAAACCCATCGCCCGCGCCTGCTGGCTTTGGCCTACCGCCTACTGGGCAGCCGCGCCGATGCCGAAGATGTGGTCCAGGACGCCTGGCTGCGCTGGTCCGGCAGCGACATCTCGGCCATTCACGACCCCGAGGCCTGGCTGGTGACCACCACCACCCGGCTGGGCCTGGACCGCCTGCGCGCGGCCAAGCGCGAACGCCAGCACTACGTCGGCCCGTGGCTGCCGGAGCCGCTGCAGGTGAGCCTCGAGGCCGACCCCGCGCCTGGGCCGGCACAGACGCACGCCCTCGCCGATGAGATTTCCGTAGCGTTCCTGACGTTACTGGAGCAATTGGGGCCAGAAGAACGCGCCGCATTCCTGCTGAAAGAAGCGTTCGACCACGACTACCGGGAAATTGCCGAGCTGATCGGCCACAGCGAGGCCAACTGCCGGCAGTTAGTACACCGGGCCAAGCAGCGCCTGCAGGCCGAACGCCCGCGCTTCAATGCAGACGCACGCCAACATCGGCAGTTGCTGGCCCGCTTCATGGACGCCTCGCAACGCGGCGACAGCCAGGCCATCCAGGCGCTGCTGCACGTCAATGCGCGACTGCTGTCCGATGGCGGTGGCGTGGTGACGGCGGGCATCCGGCCGCTGCTGGGCGCCGAGCGCATCGGCCGCCTGTTCTGGGCCATCGCACGGCGCGGCGGCGTGCAGCCGGCGCAGCTGGGCTACGTCAACGGCGAGCCGGCCATCCTCCGTTTTGAAGGCGACCACCTGCATTCCATCACCACCATCGACGTGGCCGATGGCCGCATCGTCAATGTCTACAGCGTGCTCAACCCGAATAAATTGCCGGCGCTTGTCACGCCCGGCAACGCTGCGGCGTCCTTGTAACGAAAGGCGGCCATGGTGGCCGCCGTGGAGCTGAAGATGTCCAACCACGCCTCTCCCCGCGTTGCTTACACCCGCCTTGCCGCCGATGCCTTCAAGGGCTTGCTGGCAACCAGCAAGGCCGTGCATGAAAGCTCAATCGAACACGACCTGATGGAACTGGTGTTCCTGCGCGTGTCGCAGCTCAATGGCTGCGGCTACTGCATGGACATGCACGCCACCGCGCTGCGCAAAGGCGGCATTGAGCCGCGCAAGCTCGACACCCTGCCCGCCTGGCATGAAAGCCGTTTCTTCGATGCCCGCGAACGCGCCGCATTGGGCTGGGCCGAAGCGCTCACCCGCCTGACCGAGGGCGCCCCCTCCGATGCCGCGTTCGACGCGCTGGCGCCGCATTTCGACGACAAGGGCATCAGTGACCTGAGCATGGGCGTGGCGGTCATCAACGCCTGGAACCGGCTCGGCGCCGGGCTGCTGCCGCCGCTGCCGTAAGCAGGCCCAATCGGCCCGGCAGCCGATACCAGACCGGGCCGATGGCCGGCAGCCACCGGCACACCGCACAATAGGCCGCATGGAACTACTGGTACTGATCCTCGACCTTATCGGCACCTTCGTCTTCGCCCTGTCCGGGGCGACGATGGGCGTGCGCCGGCGGCTGGACATCTTTGGCGTGCTGGTGCTGTCGTTCGCGGCAGCACTGGCCGGCGGCATCACCCGCGACCTGCTGATCGGCGCCACACCTGTGGCCGCCATCAGCGATTGGCGCTACCCGGCGATCACTCTGGCCGCAGGCATCGTCACCTTCTTCTGGGCGCCCTTGATCGAGCGCATGCAGTACCCGGTGCGGATGTTCGATGCGATGGGCTTGGCGTTGTTTGCCGTGGCCGGCACCCAGAAGGCGCTGTCATTCGGCATTGATCCGCCGATGGCCGCGGCGCTGGGCATGTTGACCGGCATCGGCGGCGGCATCGCCCGCGATGTACTGCTGGCCCAGGTGCCACTGGTGCTGCAGGCCGAGCTGTACGCGGTGGCCGCCCTGGCCGGTGCGGCGGTGGTCGCAATGGGTTACTGGCTGGGCCTGCCGCCCCTGCCCTGCGCACTGGCCGGCGCAGGCCTGTGCTTCGGCCTGCGGATGATGGCCATGCATTTTGGTTGGCATCTACCGGTGGCGCTGCAGTCGTCTGAGCCTTCGCCGCCGGAAGGCCCGCGCAAGTAAGCTGGGCGTGCAGCAGCACAGGTGATCCAATCCCGGGTAACGTCATGCTCACAGCGTTTGCGCCATCGTGTGGCCTGAGCTTCCGCTGGAGAATGCAATGGCCGTAGAACGCCCCGACAGTTTGATCGCCGATGAAGTGGTGCATGCACTTGGCCAACAAAGCCGGTCCTCGCAGGTACTGGCACAGGTGAAGGATGGCGAAGTCACGCTGTCCGGCGATGTGCCTGATGCGGCCGCCAAGCGTGACGTTGAAGCACTCATCGCCGCCATTGAAGGTGTGCGCAACGTCCGCAGCTACCTGCACGTGGATTCCGGCAGTGCGTCGCTGGGAACGCCCGGCGAAGCCATCCGCGACAACCCCGATGGCCGCGACGATGCACAGATGGGCGACATCGACCTGCGCAAGGACGGTTGAAGCAGCGGCACAGGATGACAGACACCGCTTTGCAGGTACCCTGAACGCGCACCTTGCCGCTTGAGCCACCCATGCCGCACGCCCCCGCCGCACCTGCCGCGCAACCCAGCCTTCGCGAACGCATGAATGCCATGCGCAACCTGCCGCCGTTTCTGCGGCAGGTATGGCAGACCAGCCGCGCACTGACCATCACCAGCCTGGGCCTGCGGCTTATCCGTGCACTGATGCCGGTGGCGATGCTGTACGTCGGCAAGTTGATCATCGACGAAGCCGTGCGCCTGGCCGGTGCCGGCGGCATCACCTCCCTGAGCGAGGCCTTGGCCAGCGGCCATCTCAACACGCTGCTGGAGCTGTTGCTGCTGGAGCTGAGCATCGCCATCGGCTCGGATCTGCTCGGGCGGCTGGTCAACTACGCTGACGCGCTGCTGTCGGAACTGTTCACCAACGCCACCAGCGTGCGCTTGATGGAGCATGCCGCCGAGCTGGACCTTGAAGATTTCGAGGACCCTGAGCTGCAGGACAAGCTCGACCGCGCCCGCCGCCAGACCATGGGCCGCATGAGCCTGATGAGCCAGTTGTTCGGGCAGGCGCAGGACATCATCACCGTGGTCAGCTTCGCCGCCGGCCTGGTGATGTACGCACCGTGGCTGATGCTGTTGCTGGCGGTGGCGTTGATACCGGCATTTGTGGGCGAATCACATTTCAACACCTTGGGCTACACCCTCAATTTCAGCTGGACGCCCGAGCGCCGCCAGCTCGACTACATCCGTCAGGTGGGCGCCAGTGTGGAAACCGCCAAGGAGGTGAAGATATTCAACCTCCATCGTTTCCTCATCGACCGCTACAAACTGCTGTCCGAGCGCTTCTACCACGCCAACCGCGCACTGGCCCGCAAGCGCGCGGTGTGGGGCACGCTGCTGGCGGCACTGGGCACGCTGGGCTATTACGCCGCATATGCGTACATCGCGTGGCGCACCATTCGCGGCGATTTCAGCATCGGCGATCTCACGTTTCTGTCCGGCAGTTTCATGCGCCTGCGCCAGTTGCTGGAAGGCCTGTTGACCGGCTTCTCGCAGGTGGCCAGTCAAGCGCTGTATCTGGATGACCTGTTCTCGTTTTTCGCGATCAAACCCGAGATCCACTCGCGCCCCGATTCCGTGGCGATCCCCCGCCCCATCACGCAGGGCTTCGTGTTCGAGAACGTGGGCTTCCGCTACCCCGATGCCGAACGCTGGGCGGTGCGCCATCTGGACTTCCACCTGCAGGCTGGCGAGGTCATCGCGCTGGTCGGCGAAAACGGCGCCGGCAAAACCACGCTGGTCAAACTGCTGGCGCGGCTATACGACCCGGACGAAGGCCGCATTCTGCTCGATGGCCGCGACCTGCGCGATTACGACCTGGACGACCTACGCGCCAACCTCGGGGTCATCTTCCAGGACTTCGTGCGCTACCACCTCACCGCCGGCGAAAACATCGGCGTCGGCCTGGTCGAAGCCATGGACGACAAGGCGCGCATCCAGGACGCCGCACGCCGCGCACTCGCCGACGAGGTCATCGACGGCCTGCCCGGTGGCTACGACCAGCTGATCGGTCGGCGCTTCAAAACCGGCGTGGATCTGTCCGGCGGCCAATGGCAGAAGATCGCCATTGCCCGTGCCTACATGCGCGATGCGCAGGTGATGATTCTGGACGAGCCCACCGCCGCATTGGATGCGCGCGCCGAGTTCGAGGTGTTCCAGCGGTTCAAGGAGCTGTCGGACAACCGCACCGCCGTGCTGATCTCGCACCGCTTTTCGTCAGTACGCATGGCCGACCGCATTCTGGTGCTGGCTGACGGCCGCATCGAAGCCAGCGGCACCCATGCGCAGTTGATGGCCGAAGGCGGCCGCTACGCCGAGCTGTTTGAGCTGCAGGCGGCGGGCTATCGCTGAGGTTTACCGGCGCATCATCAGCCGCCAGACGCCCGCGCCAGTTCGCCACAAATGAGATTCATTCCCATTTAAGCGAAATCGGATAGAATGGCGCGGTCATTCCCAAACGAATCTCGGCATGTCTTCCGCTTTTGGCGCCGAAACGGTGCTTGAAGTCCGTCACTGGACGGACGCTTACTTCAGTTTTTCGACCACCCGCGACAGCGGCTTCCGCTTCGACAACGGCCAGTTCGTGATGATTGGCCTGGAAAACGAAGGCAGCCGTCCGTTGCTGCGTGCCTATTCCATCGCCAGCGCCAACTGGGAAGAGCAGCTGCACTTCTTCAGCATCAAGGTGCAGGACGGCGCGCTCACCTCGCGCCTGCAGCACCTCAAGCCGGGCGACAAGGTCATCGTTGGCAAAAAGCCCACCGGCACCCTGCTGATCAGCGATCTGCACCCGGGCAAGAACCTGTACCTGCTGGGCACCGGCACCGGCTTGGCGCCGTGGCTGAGCATCGTTAAGGACCCGGAAACCTACGAGCGTTTCGAGAAGGTCATCGTCTGCCACGGCGTGCGCTTTGCCAAAGACCTCGCCTACCGCGACTACTTTGAAAAAGAATTGCCGGAAGACGAAATCCTTGGCGATATCGTCCGCGACAAGCTGCTGTACTACCCGGCCGTCACTCGTGAACCGTTCGCCAATCAGGGCCGCCTCACCACGCTGATGGAAACCGGCCTGATGCAGCAGAGCCTCGGCCTGCCGCCGCTGGACCCGGCCAACGACCGCTTCATGATCTGCGGCAGCCCGCAGATGCTAGCCGACCTGCGCAGCGTGCTGGATGCACGCGGCTTCCAGGTGTCCTCGCGCATTGGCACTCCCGGCCATTACGTGTTCGAGCGCGCCTTCGTCGACAAGTAAGGCCGTGCGACGTTGTTGCAGGGGCGGCGTGAAACCGCTCCTGCACAGCTCGCCGGATGCACGCCAACTCAAACTTCCTCACGCATTGGCGGCCCTGCCAATACGTGTTCGCACGAGCTTTCGATGATAAGCAAAGCTGTGCAGCGATATTGCGGGAGCGGCGTGAACCCGCTCCTGCTATCGCATCAGCCGGCCAACGCCGCGCGGATATCGCTGGCAAGTGATTCCGGTTTCGCAGTAGGCGCATAGCGGTCAATCACCTTGCCGTCGCGGCCCACCAGAAACTTGCTGAAGTTCCATTTGATCGCGCCAATCCCCAACGCACCGCGCTTCTGCTGCTTTAGCCACTGCCACAGCGGATGCGCCCCGGCACCGTTGACCTCCACCTTGGCCGACAACGGAAAACTCACCCCGTAGTTGAGCGCGCAGAACGACTGGATGTCCGCCGCCTCACCGGGCTCCTGATGACCAAACTGGTCGCACGGGAAGCCAATCACCACCAGCCCCTCCGGCCCCAACTCCTGCCAAAGCCGCTCCAACCCCTCGTACTGCGGGGTGAAACCACATTTGGACGCGGTATTGACCAGCAACAACACCTTGCCCGCATGAGCGGCAAGATCCAGCGGCTGGCCGTCAAGCGCGGTGGCTTTGAAATCGAAAGCGGTGGTCATGAGCGTGGGCTCCAAGGCAGAACCTGCAGGGTACGGCATTGGTGGTGGATGCCAATCGGTGGGGCGCGATCGTCAGGCAAAATGCATATCGCCGGCGATCTTTCGATCGCATTTAATTCAATAAGCCACCTTGTTCTTTTGACGCATGCGCATTGCGTCATGCGTCTGCAGAGCGATGGTTGCATCTTGGATAGGGCGCCTATCGACCCAAAGCAGACACTAGCTATCGACCAGAAATTCCTTGATTCAGCATGCGGATCTTCGTGCGACTTACACATGTGATCTATTGCCATTTAAAATGACTGCTTTGATCACGGACGGACAGGTGGGCCACAATGGAAATAACGGCGGAATTTGCGTCTGAAATTGTGAAATTTCGACCACTTAATGCAAATGCTTGCGACAACCTAGCGTCACCGCACGACATCGATGTTGCCTCTGAGGCTGCGCTTTTGATTGTTCGCGCTAATTCCGATGTTCTAGCGAAACACTTTGCGAGCAGGTTGGCAAGCATGAGACTGGCCGTCGATAGCCAGCAAATAAAATTTAATTTCGGCACAGAGGCTGAGGCGGCTGAAACATTCAAGATGGCCGTGCGCCAAAGTATTGAAGAGAAGATGGCGAGAGTGGTTGCACTTTCAAGCATTAATACACTTCTCTTTGACCTGAAGTACCCCTCCATGTATGACCGGGGCAGTGACGAAGACCTAATGGCAACTTTCATAATCGCTCATGCTGTCGACGGGTATCGACGTAGAACAGTCCAGGCGCTTATAGAGGAGGCACTGGTTCGACAAAAATTGAAATCCGAAAGGCGTAATAGATGGATTGCTGGAATCCTAATGGCGATCGCCTCTGTATTTGTCCTGTACGCAATTGCCAATTAAATTGCCCAAGATAGTGTCGACAACCGAAGGTCCGCTCCTAGCCGCAGGGCGTCATGCGGCCCAAAGCGGACATGCCAGCAATGGCCGGCCTGCCATGTAATCGAAAGCCAAGTTGCAACAAGAATTCGATCGACACTTTGATGTTCTTGCACCTGCTTCCGACGTTGGCATAGGCGGAAGCGAAACTGCATCCAACTGCCGATGCATAGTCAATTATCATTCGCGAACCTGCAAATGACTCGCTTATCTATACGAGGCTGGGATGGGAATTAAAAGCACCAAAGAGCAACTTATCCAGATCCTCGCCGACGCGGACAATAAGGTGGTGGCCCTCACGGGGAAGTGGGGTACCGGCAAAACACACCTTTTCGGCGAAGTAAGGCGTGAATCTACGGATGCAAAAGTCAAAGAGGCGCTAACCGTCTCTCTTTTCGGTCTCCGTGACATGGATCACGTCAAGCTTAGACTGCTTCAGAGTGCGCTCCCCAATGCAGACAAGAATAGTGCCGAGTGGCAAGGATTCACGAAGGCATTTAGCGCGATAAAAAATGTCCTCATTAAGATGCATGGCGGCTTTTCCGCGATTGATGAGTTGGCCCTAATTGCTGTTCCGCAAATACTTAAAAATAAGTTCATCGTACTGGATGACATTGAGAGAAAGCACCCAGAACTGAGCATTGATGAGGTGCTTGGATTCATCGATGAGTTCACTCAGTCGCACGGCTCTCGGTTCTTGCTCGTCCTCAATAGCGACCAATTGAAGGATCAAGACCTTTGGAAAGCACTGACCGAGAAGGTGATCGATCAAGAGGTTCGCTTAACTATCGAGCCAGAAGAAGCATTTTCCGTTGCATCTAGGCTGTCGCAGGCTAAGTTCCCTGATTCAGTACGTAATTCAGTGCTCGCTTGTGGCATCACAAACATTCGCGTCGTTCGAAAAGTTATAAAGGCTGTAAACCGAATTCTAGGGGGGCATCACGACCTCCCCCTCGCCGTGCTGGCACGAGTGGTGCCATCCGCCACCCTTATTGCAGCAACGCACTACAAAGGAATCGAAGGGGGTCCAACAGTTGATTACATTCTTGCGACTGGCAATCGCTACGGCCCTAATGACGATGATGACACGGTAATAAATAAAACGAAGTCCCATGCCCAATGGGATTTTCTGCTCTCCGACCTAGGAATCATTGCTTGCGACGAATTCGAATTAATTGTTGCAGACTTCTTGAATTCCGGTTTGATTGATATGGCCAGGGTTTCCAGGATCATTGATAGGTATGTGGACGAACAAGATTCGCTCAAGGCGCGGAAGCTTGCGCAAGAATTCGTGCAGAGTGTCCTTTGGGATCATCGAAGCACGAACGATCAGCTGCTAGAGAAAGGAAGGGGGTTAATCAATGTCGCCCCCAGAATTGACGCTGTATTCATCAGCACACTCGCTGAGCAGCTTGGCAAACTAATTGGTGGAAGTCAGGTCGCAGACGATCTAGTCGACACATGGATCGCTGCAATGCCGCCAAATCTTGAACCAGATTCCGACGATGACTTTGTCTTTCAGCAGCGACTACATCCCAGGATAAAACAGGCTCTTGACGCGAATGCTGCGCGTGCTCAGGCCGTTGTTACCGTGCTTGACGTATGTATTCGCGTTTTCGAAAAAAGTTCTTGGGGGTCAAGAGAAGAGATTGCGATGAGAGGGGCCACCGCAAAAGATTTCGAAGACACTATACGAAGTATTGAGGACCTAGATAAGTTCCGCAATTTCATGCGAAAAATGCTCGATTTCACAAGAAATAAATTGCAGTACGAAAAACACTTTGAGCAAGCGATGGACAATTTTGTGGAGGCATGCCGGCGGATATCTATAACCCCTGACGCCACTCGACTTTCTTCAATTATCCTTAATATTTTTACTGCTGCCGAACTTCAGGGGCTTCTTGAACCAAGGCCCAAAGCGGATCTCCCGAAATAATGAAAATTCGGAGCTCCGATCCTGAGCCTGCTTGACAGGCTCATCTAGGGAGCCGAATTCAGGTATTGCGAACGTCCGCCTCTGGCCGATAACAGCCAGCTCACACCGGTCACGCTTCGGCCTGCTGATCACTCCATTGGCCCAAATTGCCAGAGTGACCAGCGCACGCACGCCCCACCTTGCCGGATCTGGCGATTTCCGTTGTAACCATGCCCTTCGACACACCCGGAAGCCCTCGCGCGCGGGTTAGGCTTCGAGATTAGAATTTTCACGGAGCTTCCGCCTTGAACACCCGCCTTGCCCTTGCCCTCGCCGCGACCCTGGGCCTTGCCCTGCCGGCCTATAGCGTGACCGCAAACGCCGCTGCCACCCAGTCGGCCGAACAGGCCAACCCGTTCTTCGCCGAAAGCCCGCTGCCGCTGCACTACCCGCAGTTCGACAAGATCAAGGACGCCGACTTCGCGCCAGCCTTTGATGCGGGCATGGCCCAGCAACTGAAGGAAGTGGACGCGATCACCAACAACCGCGCCGCGCCGACCTTCGAAAACACCCTGATCGCGCTGGAAAACAGCGGCGCCATTCTTGACCGTGCCACCACCGTGTTCTTCGCCCTGATTGGCGCCGACACCAACGACACGCGCAAGAAGCTGCAGGCCGACTACTCGGCCAAGTTTGCCGCCCACAGCGATGCCATCAACCTCAATGGCCGCCTGTTCTCGCGCATCGAAACGCTCTACAACAACCGCGCCAACCTGGGCCTGGATGCTGAAGGCGTGCGTCTGGTCGAGAAGTACCACGACAACTTCGTGCGCTCCGGCGCCAAGCTGTCCGACGCCGACAAGGCCACGCTCAAGGGCATGAACGCCGAGCTGGCCAACCTGGGCACCAAGTTCAGCCAGAACGTGCTGGCCGAGGTCAATGCCTCCTTCATCGTGGTTGACGACGTCAAGCAGCTGGACGGCCTGTCGGCCGAGCAGATCGCCGCCGCCTCCGAAGCCGCCAAGGCCCGCAAGCAGGACGGCAAGTACGTCATCGCCCTGCTCAACACCACCGGCCAGCCGTCGCTGACCAACCTGACCAACCGCGAACTGCGCCAGAAGATCTACGAAACCTCGATCTCGCGCGGCAGCCGTGGTGGTGAGTACGACAACACCGCGCTGGTCTCGCGCATCATGACCCTGCGCGCCGAGAAGGCCGCGCTGATGGGCTTTGCGAACTTTGCCGCCTACTCGCTGGGCAACCAGACCGCCAAGACCCCGGAAGCGGTCAACGCCATGCTGGGCCAACTGGCCCCGGCCGCCGTGGCCAACGCCACGCGCGAAGCCGCCGATCTGCAGGCCATGATTGATGCCGAGCAGAAGGCCGCCGGCAAGCCGACCTTCGCCCTGCAGCCGTGGGATTGGGCGTTCTACAGCGAAAAGGTCCGCCAGGCCAAGTACAACTTCGACGAATCCCAGCTCAAGCCGTACCTGGAAATCACCAAGGTGCTGGAAGACGGCGTGTTCTTTGCCGCAGGCAAGGAGTTCGGCCTGACCTTCAAGCAGCGCACCGACCTGCCGGTCTACCACGACGACGTCACCGTCTATGACGTGTTCAACGAAGACGGCAGCCAGCTGGCGATCTTCCTGTTTGACCCGTATGCACGCGAGTCCAAGCGTGGCGGTGCGTGGATGAACGCCTATGTGTCGCAGTCCGGCCTGACCGGCGACCTGCCGGTGGTGGCCAACCACCTCAACATTCCCAAGCCACCGGCCGGCAAGCCGACCCTGCTGACCTGGGACGAAGTGACCACCACCTTCCACGAGTTCGGCCACGCGCTGCACGGCATGTTCTCGAACGTGAAGTACCCGTACTTCGCCGGCACCGCCGTGCCGCGTGACTTCGTGGAATTCCCGTCGCAGGTCAACGAAATGTGGTCCGACGAGCCGACCATCCTGGCCAACTATGCCAAGCACTACGAAAACGGCTCGGCCATGCCGCAGGCGCTGCTGGACAAGGTGATTGCCGCTGCCAAGTTCAACCAGGGCTTTGCCACCACCGAGTACCTGGGCGCAGCGATGCTGGACCAGAACTGGCACCAGATTGGCGTCAAGGACGTGCCAGCCCCGGCCGACGTGCTCAAGTTCGAGCGCGCCGCACTGGAGAAGGACGGCATCTACTACGCGCCGGTCCCGCCGCGCTACCGCACCACCTACTTCAGCCACATCATGGGCGGCTACTCGGCCGGTTACTACGCCTACATCTGGTCCGAAGTGCTGGATGCCAACACGCAGAAGTGGTTCCGCGAAAACGGCGGCCTGACCCGCGCCAACGGTGACCGCTTCCGCGAGACGCTGCTCTCCAAGGGCGGCAGCGTCGATGCGATGGAGCTGTTCCGCAACTTCGCCGGCCACGAGCCGCAGATTGAACCGCTGTTGGAAAAGCGTGGCCTGACCACCGGCAACGCTGCCAAGTAAGCGTTCGCGCAACGTTGGTTTGAATGAAAACGCCCGGCATTGCCGGGCGTTTTCTTTTGGCGGGAATGGCCAGGTGGCAGCTCAAGTCCGACGATGTCGCATGCGATGCCAACACACGCAGCCGTTTCACCGCCAAACGGACTGGAATCGTGTCAGGTGTTTTGCATCCAAACGGATGCGCTGGTCTCGTGCCCCCGGTCATCGGTGACCCGGACGTTTGCCGCAACCTCCCGGATACCCAGCTGACGCCTGTTGCGCTTCAGGAGTTTGCCGAACTGCGCATTGAACGAATAGCAGGCCGTCGTATCTCTATTGGAGAAAAATCCCCCGCCGTATTCCCGGATCACATCGGCGGTAGAAAACGCCCGCGAACTGCTCGCTCGAATGATCTCCCTCACTCTATCCAGGCTCACCTCAATTGCGTCATCCGTAGCCATAAACCCCTCTGAAATTGTCTGCGACCCAATTAAACCCACCTCGGCGGACAACGGCTGGACAGGCGCACATGGCAGCGACATGAGTTCGCCTGAGACGAATCGTCAGCCTTTATCCCTCGCCGCCTGCAACGCCAACGGCAGATAGTGCGCCAACGCTTTGTCCTTGATGTCCTTCGCGCAATGCAGCTTTATGTGCCTACGGCCTTTGCCGCTGCCTTCAAGGTGGCCCAATGTGTCAGCGATTTTTGCGCCACTGCCAAATTCCACCGACACATGCTGCATATAGGCGAAAACGCCGCAGAACTGCACGTCGGAGGTGAAAAGTATGCCGCCATATTTCACCTGCTCCTGCACGGAGGGAATGGTCTTCTTGACCAGCGCCCGCACACATTCAACCAGCGTGTATTGCTCGTCACCGAGAAGACGAATGTCATCCAGAAGTGCTTGAACGGTCTTTGCAGCCATGACGGGCGCCTATCACTGAATGTGCGGCAGTATCGCAGCCTGTCATCCGCCAGCGGAAGCTGCGGAACGCAACCCCCATGGCGACCTTATCGCTCCGCTACATACCCGGCGCGTACGCCGCGCGGTGACAGCACCAGCTGCCACAACTGCGAATGGCGGGTGCGGAAGGTGGCCATCGACGCCGCCAGGTAGAACCGCCACATGCGGCGGAAGCATTCGTCGTAGCGCGGATCAAGCCGATCCCATGCGGCCTCGACGTTGTCGCGCCACGCCTGCAACGTGCGGTCGTAGTCGGTGCCGAAGTTGTGCCAATCCTCCAGCACGAACAGCCCTTCCGTCGCCGCACTGATCTGCGCAGCAGATGGCAGCATGGAATTGGGGAAGATGTATCTGGCGATCCACGGATCGGTGTGGTCGCGGCTGATGTTGGTGCCGATGCTGTGCAGCAAAAACAGGCCTTCATCGCCCAGGCAACGCCGGGCCACTTCAAAATACGTGCGGTAATTTTTGACGCCGACGTGCTCGAACATGCCCACCGAAAGAATGGCGTCGAAGGGCTCATCCAGCTCGCGATAATCCTGCAGGCGAATCTCCACCGGCAAGCCGGCACACAACTCGCGCGCGAATGCGGCCTGTTCGCTGGAAATGGTGACGCCCACGCCCAGCACGCCATAACGCTCGGCGGCGTACTTGAGTGCTTCGCCCCAGCCGCAGCCGATATCCAACACACGCATGCCCGGGCGCAGCCCGAGCTTGCGGCATATGAGTTCGAGCTTGGCTTCTTGCGCGTCGTCCAACGTGTCGGCATTGCGCCAATAGCCGCAGCTGTAGACCAACCGCTTGCCGAGCATGGCCCGGTAAAGATCGTTGCCCAGGTCGTAATGCCGCTTGCCGACCTCGTAGCTGCCCTGCCCGCTCTGCAGATTGAACAGCTTGGCTTTCAGTGCGTCCCACACTTCGCCACTGCCATGCACGCGCTCATCCAGCCGTGCATCCAGCAGATGGGTCAGGAAGCCATCCAGCGAGTGCGCCTGCCACCAGCCTTCCATGTAGCTCTCGCCCAGGCCGAGCGAGCCGTTGGCCAGCACCCGCGCGTAGAAGCGCGGGTCAAGGATGTCGATGTCCTGCGGGCGCGTCCCGCCCGGCAGGACATCGGCTTGCTGCAGTAATGCCTCGACACGACGTTGCACCCCGGCATCCATCGCTGGCCTCCCTGGTTCAGTTGCGTGAGAACAACTCCTGATAGCCCGCCGCTACCACCGGCAACAGCGTTGCAGCCGGCACGTCCACGGTCTGTGTGCCGTCGGAATACGGGCCCACCTGATACGGCGGAAACACAAAACGCAGCGCGGTGATACGGCCCGCATCGTCCAGTACCGGCTGGAACTGGGAGAAATTGGCCGGCTCCGGCGCGGTGCCGTCATTGATCATGCGCGACAGATTGCGCACCTGCTCCTGCTGTTCTTCGGGCGACAGATCCTCGCCTTGGGCACGCACGGTGGCCTGCTCCAGCAACTTGTCTTCGACATAGTCACTGATTGCCTGCCAGCCCTTGGCGGTGTCGATCAACGCTTCGGCCTTGAGCAGCTTCTGCTGCTCCGGCAACCAGACAAAACGCGCCACCAGCGGTTGGCCGTGTGCACCGCCGGTGTAGCTGCTGCCATCGGCCGACACCGCGACCACCTTGGGGGTGTCGGTCAGCATGTCGAAGGACAACGACAGCTCGTAAGGTGCGGTGGGCTTGTCATTGCCCAGCTCGCTTGCGGCCTTGAGCAATTCGGCCTTGGCATGATCGGCGTAGCTTGTCAGCTCCTGCGCCAGGCCCGGGTACTTGGCCGCGGCGGGCGGATAGCTGATGCCCACCATGTAGCTGGGCGTGTTTTCGATGACATCACTCAGGTTTATTGGCGCAGCCTCTGGCGCAACATCCACCGGCGCGGCCACGGTATCCGGCGCTGCCGTCACCGCGTCCTGCTGCCCGTCCTTTTTGCATCCTGCCAGCGCCAACAACAATGCGGCCGCTGCAAACGATCCCTGTGCAAACCTGTTCATTCGTTCTGTCCTCGATGATCCTGCCGGTCCCCCTATGGGCCGGTAGTCGGCGCCGATTATCCCAGCAGTGCCGTGTACTCGGAATGACGCTGCATGAATGCGGCCGCGTAAGCGCACGCCGGCACCACTTTCAGCCCCGCAGCCCGCGCATGCTCAAGCGCGGCACGGGTGAGGTCGGCGGCAATGCCGCGCCCGCCAATCGCGTCCGGCACGCCGGTGTGGGTGATGACCATGGCGCCGTCTTCAAGCACGTACTCCAACACCGCGCGGTGGCCGTCCACGGTGGTTTCAAAGCAGGCGTTGGCCGGGTTGTGGTTGATGGAAGGCGATGGCCTGTCGGCGGATGTCATGGCGAACCTCATTCAATGCGAAAGAACCGCGCCCCCGACGTTTCGGGACAACGGCGTCTACTTTGCGACAGTGCGGCTGATGATCAGGTCAAGACAGCGGCGGACGCAACGGGTTATGCCGGAAACAAACAAGGCGGTGCAAGCACCGCCTTGTCGTTTACCTCTCCCTGCATCGGGCAATCAACGGCCGAAGCTGGGGTTCATCAGGCTGGTGAGGAAGTGCTGCAGCAGGTCCGGCGACATGAACAGCATGAACATCACGCCGAATGCAGCACCGGCCAGGTGTGCGCTGTGATTGACGTTGTCCCCACCCTTCTTGTCCATCCAGATGCTGTAGCCCACGTAGAACAGGGCGTACAGGATGGCCGGGGCCGGGATGAACAGCACGAAGATCAGCGACCACGGCGACACCAGGATGAAAGCGAACAACACCGCCGACACCGCACCCGACGCCCCCAGGCTGAGGTAGTTGGGATTCTTCTGATTCTTCAGATAGCTGGGCAGGATCGAAACCACCAACGCCGTCAGATAGAACAGCGGATACACCCACCAATGCCCGGTCAACCGCCCCATCAACACTTCGATGTGCCGGCCAAAGAAGAACAGCGTGACCATGTTGAACAGCAGGTGCGAGAAATCCGCGTGCAGAAAGCCGTAGGTCACCAACCGGTCGTACTGCTTATGCCGGTCGATGGCCGGCGGCCACAGAATCAGCCGGTCGGCCAGCTTGCGGTTGGAAAACGCCATCCACGACACCACGGCGGTGATGGCGATCAGAAGCAGGGTTATCGGTCCTTGCATGCTCAAGCAGCCCGGTAGTTGTCGACCATCCTGTAACGCCGCGCGTACAGGCCGAATGCCAGTGCTGCAATGAAAGCAAAGCCGGCGAAGAAGAACATCAGGAACGCCGTCTCGCTCAGCCCGGTAGTGGCGATGCGGTCGGTCACGGCATGATTGCGCACCGCGGCATTGGACAGCAACACCCACAGGTTGCCGATGGTGGTGGTCAGGTTCCAGAAGCTCATCACCACGCCCTTCATCGAGGCCGGGGCCTGGCTGTAAGCGAACTCCAGGCCGGTGGCCGAAACCAGCACCTCACCGAAGGTGAGCAGCGCATACGGCAGAATCTGCCAGAAGATCGACATCGCGCTGCCGCCGTCCATCACCACCTGGATGCCACCAATCACAATCCAGGCCAGGCCGCTGAAAGCGATACCGGCGGTCATCCGACGCAGCGCGGTGGGCTCCATGCCGAACCGGCGCAGCATCGGGTACAGCACCAGGTTGTTGAACGGGATGAGGATCATCACCAGCAGCGGGTTGAGCGCCTGCATCTGCGAGGCGGTGAACCAGCTGGGCATGCTCATCTGCTGGCCCTGCAGCACCCAGGTGGAGGCTTTCTGGTCAAACAGCGAGAAGAACGGCGTGGTCAGGGCGAAGATCACCAGCACCTTGAGCACCGAGCGCACACCTTCCACGGCCATTTCAGGGTGCACAGCGCGGGCGCGGTCCAACTGCAGCATGGTGCCGCCGCCGATACCGGCCAGAATCGCCACCAGCGCCAGACACAGACAGATCACAATGCCCAGGCTGGGCACCAGCGCAAACGAGGCCGCCGCCAGCACCACGCCCAGCACCGCCACGATCAGGCCCGGACGCCCTTGGCCCGGCATCTTTGCCAGCAGCGCGGTACGCACCACGTTACCGAACGAATGCGGATCCTTCGGCGGCAGCGGCACCAGCACGTACTTCTTGCGGCCCAGCCAGAACACGAAGGTGGCCACGAACATCAGGATGCCGGGAATACCGAACGCCCACTGCGGGCCCAGGTTCTTCAATGCCAGCGGAATCAGCAGCGAGGCAAACAGCGAGCCGAAGTTGATGATCCAGTAGAAAGCATCAAAGACGATCTTGGCCAGATGCTTGTTGCTCTGGTTGAACTGGTCGCCCATGAACGAGGCCACCAGCGGCTTGATGCCACCGGCACCCAGTGCAATCAGGCCCAGACCGACGAAGAAGCCTTGGCGACTGTCCTCAAACACCGCCAAGCAGGCATGGCCTGCGCAGTAGATCAGGCTGAACCACAGAATGGTGTGGTACTTGCCGAAGAATTTGTCAGCCAGCCAGCCGCCCAGCAGCGGGAAGAAGTACACGCCGATCATGAAGCTGTGCATGATGTCCTTGGCCTCGCCTGCGCGGGCTTCGGAGGTGATCTCCTGCAGCAGCAGCGAGGTGATCAGGAACTGCACCAGGATGTTGCGCATCCCGTAGAAACTGAAGCGCTCGCACGCCTCGTTGCCAATGATGTAGGAGATCTGGCGCGGCATCTTGCCGGCGGGTACGGGAGTTGCAGCTACGTGGTTGGTCGTCATTGGAAGGCGATCAGTTGATACAAAGGTTGCAAGCGTAACGCATGACACCCTCATCACGCGCCCGTGCGCCTGCGTACCTGCCGTATCGCCAAGGTCTGCACGCGGCTTGGACGCCACCCCCATTACGATAGGCACACCTCCCCCTGAGCCGTTGCAATGCTGCGTCTGGGTTGTTTTGGATTGCTGGTGCTGTCCTTCTCCGTATTTGCCGAGCCGGCGATGCCGGTGATCAAGATCGCCAGCCTGCGCCTGCCTGCTACAGAGGCTGCGTGGGCCGGCAGCCGTGACCGTATCGCCGTGCTGGTGGAGGCGCTGCAGGCCGATGTGATCGTGGTGCAGGACGTCAGCCAGTCCAACAGCGGCGCCAATCCGGCCTGCTGGCTGGGCAGCCGCCTGAAATACAGCTGCGATTTCATCAGCCCGGACCGCCCCAGCCAGGCGATTCGTCATGGCCATGCGGTGTTGTCACGGCTGACCACATTGGAAGACGCGGTGACCCTGCTGCATGGCGATCTGGCGCCTGCCGCCGCCGGCATGCAGCGCCTGCAGCTGCCGCGGGCCCGCTTGAATCTGTATGCCGCCACCATGCGCCCGGCCGACAACACGCCCATCGCGCGCGGCCATCAAGCTGCCGATCTGCGCTCATGGATGGATGCCACCAGCGAAGGCCTGCCATCGTTGATCGTGGGCGATTTTGCGGCCCCTACCGAAGAACTGGTGCGCCAGCTGCCCGGCTTCCAACCGGCGCGACGTAATCCGTCGGTGCGCCAAGGCGATGCCCGCCCACGCAGTGGCGATGAGCACGGCATGGATGTTCTGTACCAGGTACGCAGCTTCGCCGACATCCGCCAACAAGGCATCGCCCTGCCCGCCAGCGACACGAGCGAAGCCATGGGCTTGGGTGCGATGGCAACTTTGCGCTTGACCCAGGTGATCGCCGAGCCAGAAGCCGCCGACATAGAGCCCGGTAATGACACGCATTGATTGATTGGTGTTTGCCTGCCAGCCAGCCACAGCAGAAGCGGAGGCTGGATGGATGGCTGTGATACTGGGCTTTGTGGGTGGAGTTGAAGCCCCCCCTCTCCCCAACCCCTCTCCCGCGAGGGGAGAGGGGCTCAGTGCAATGCACGTCCAAGCAATTTTTGCAGCTGCAGCTTTAAAAGCTCCTCTCCCCTTGCGGAAGAGTGGCTCAGTGCAATGCATGTCCAAGCAATTTTTGCGGCTGCAGTTTTAAAAGCCCCTCTCCCCTTGCGGGAGAGGGGCTCAGTGCAATGCACGTCCAAGCAATTTTTGCGGCTGCAGTTTTAAAAGCCCCTCTCCCCTTGCGGGAGAGAGGTTGGGGAGAGGGGGTCGCTTTCGCAAGCAAATAAAAACGCCGCGATCCCAGCGGGGATCACGGCGTTCTTCTTAAGCAACCAGCATTGGGCAACTACCCGACGCTCGTCTGTCAGCACATCTCAGCGCCGCTTAGGCACCGAGGCTGGCTCATCGCACTCAGGCAATCGCAGCCTGGTAACGACGCTCGACTTCGTTCCAATCAACCACGTTGAAGAACGCGCCGATGTATTCCGGGCGACGGTTCTGGTACTTCAGGTAGTACGCGTGTTCCCACACGTCCAGCGCCAGGATCGGGGTGTTGCCGTCCATCAGCGGGCTGTCCTGGTTGGCCGAGGACTCCACCACCACCTTCTTGTCCGGGGTGACGCTCAGCCACGCCCAGCCGCTGCCGAAACGGGTCAGCGCCGCCTTGGTGAAGGCTTCCTTGAACTTCTCAAGGCCGCCCAGCTGTGCGTCGATGGCCTTGGCCACGTCGCCCACCGGCTCACCGCCGCCGTTGGGCGACATCACCGTCCAGAACAGCGAATGGTTGGCGTGACCGCCACCGTTGTTGCGCACCGGGCCCTGCAGGTTTTCCGGCAGCGACTTGGTCTTCTTGACCAGCTCTTCAACCGGCAGATCCGCGTACTCAGTACCTTCCAGCGCCGCGTTGACGTTGTTGATGTAGGTCTGGTGATGCTTGGAGTGATGGATTTCCATCGTCGCCGCGTCGATATGCGGCTCGAGGGCGTCGTAGGCGTAAGGAAGCTTGGGCAGGGTGTAAGCCATGAGGGATCTCCGTCTGATTGCCTGGGTTTCGTGCCCGGTAAGCAACCGGGCGATGCACCCTGAATAGTAGGGTCGAACCGACAACTTACCAAGGCCGGTGTAAAGGAAACTTTGTCCCGCCGTTGGGCCGCACCCTGCGCCACGTAACTTCAGTCGCCGTTGTTATCTCAACGTGAAGTGCAGCCGATGAACCCGCCGTTCAAAAAAGACGACGCGCGCGCGTGATAATCGCCGTCTTGTCCGCTGAACCCTCATGCCGATGCGTAAGCCCCAACTACTGGTCACCGCTGTCATCCTGCTCATCGTTGGGCTATGGGGCATGCGCACGCTGCAGCAGCCTGCACCGCCCATATTCGCGCCATCGCTGAGCCAGGATGTCGCCGAAGTTGCGCCTGCGCAGCCACGCTCCGATCCGGCGCGTAACGATCCCCTGCCTGCGTTCCTGCCGCACGAAGCACGGCAGACCATCGCGCTGATCCAGCGCGGCGGCCCGTACCCGCACAACAAAGATGGCAGTGTGTTCGGCAACCGCGAGCGGCAACTGCCGCAGCGCCCGCGCGGTTACTACCGCGAGTACACGGTCGATACGCCCGGCCTGAGCCATCGCGGTGCCAAGCGCATCGTCACCGGCGGCGATCCGCCCGATGCCTGGTATTACACCGACGACCATTACGAAAGTTTCCGCAGCTTTGAAGTGCCCGCCACGGGAGAACGCCATGAGTGACAGCGGTTTCGACATGGGGCTGGAAGATGCCAGCCAAGCCGGCGTCTACGGCGTCGGCAATGGCGACCTGGGCGGGCTGGCAGCTGCAGCGCGCGATGCCAGCTTGAAAGTGCTGCGGGTGGATCTGGATGGTTGCACCGACAAACGCACGCTGCTGATGCGCATCGGCACGCAGTTGGATTTCCCGCCGGGCTGGGGTCGCAACTGGGACGCGCTGTCCGATGGCCTGCGCGATCTGTCATGGTTGCCGGCCAATGGCTACGCACTGTTATTCAGCGACGCCGATGATCTACGTCAGGCCAGCAGCGGCGACTTCGACACGCTGCTCGACATTCTTTCCGAAGCGGCAATCCGCTGGGCCGAGGACAAGGTGCCGTTCTGGGCATTCATGGAGTTGCGCGATGGTGGCGCGGAAGAAGAGTGAGTGATGGGTAGCGGGGAACGCGTTGGGCCGTGCTGCGTTTGAAGCTTCGCCAATGTTGCCCCACCGCACGCCCAAGCCGCCCTCACCCCAACCCTTCTCCCGCTCGCGGGAGAGGGGCCCAAGAAGCGCCAGCAAAGCTCTGCGCTCTCCCTTCTCCCGCCTGCGGGGGAAGGTGCCCGAAGGGCGGATGGGGGGCGTTGACGTTTCCTGCTTTTGAAGCCCCTCTTCCGGCTCACGCGAGAGGGGCCTGGCGAGCCAATCATTTCCAGGCGTTTTTCTATGACGCCACGCGTGCGTGGCGCCCGCCTGCATCAGGCATCCAGCTCCTGCCAACGCGCATAGGCCGCATCCAACTCGGCCTGCACCTTGGTCAGCTTCTGCGTGTGCGCGGTGACTTCGGCGCTGGAGCGCGTATAGAACGAAGGATCGTTCATGGCGCTGGTCAGGCCTTCCACGTCCATTTCCAGCTGCTCGATCTTGGCCGGCAACTGCTCCAACTCGCGCGCGTCCTTGAAGCTGAGCTTGCGCTTGGCAACCGGTGCTTCCACGGCCGCAGCGGCAGGCTTGTTGGCCGGCACCGCCGTCGCCGATGCCTTGGCCACGGCCATGCCGCTCAGCGTCGGTGCCGGACGCTGACGCAGCGAGTCGCTGTAGCCACCGATGTAATCGCCCACCTTACCCTCGCCTTCCAACACCAGCGTGGAGGTCACCACGTTGTCGAGGAAGTCGCGGTCATGGCTGACCAACAACAAGGTGCCGGTGTAATCGCCCAGCAGCTCTTCCAGCAGCTCCAGGGTTTCCACGTCCAGGTCGTTGGTCGGTTCATCCATCACCAGCAGGTTGGACGGCTGCGCGAACAGCTTGGCCAACAGCAGGCGGTTGCGCTCACCACCGGACAAGCGGGTGATCGGCGCGCGCGCGCGCTCCGGGGTGAACAGGAAATCCTGCAGGTAGGCATGCACGTGCTTGCGCTTGCCGTTGAGGTCGATGAAGTCCGCACCTTCGGCCACGTTCTCGATCGCGCTCCAGTCCTCGCGCAAGGTGGCGCGGTACTGGTCGAAGTAAGCGATCTGCAGGTTGGTGCCCTGCCGCACTTCGCCGCTGTCCGGCTGCAGCTCGCCCAGCAACAACTTCAGCAAGGTGGTCTTGCCGCTGCCGTTGGGGCCGATCAGGCCGATGCGGTCGCCGCGCAGGATGACGGTGGAGAAGTCCTTGATCATCGTCCGCTGGCCAAACGAGAAGTTCACGTCCTTGATGTCGATGACCTTCTTGCCGGAGTTCTCCGCGCCCGCCGCTTCCAGCTTGACGTTGCCACCCAGCTCACGGCGCTGCACGCGCTCGTTGCGCATCGCCTTGAGCCGGCGCACGCGGCCTTCGTCACGGGTACGACGGGCCTTGATGCCCTGGCGGATCCACACTTCTTCCTGCGCCAGCAGCTTGTCGAAGCGGGCGTTTTCCTGCGCCTGCGCGTTGAGGCGTTCCTCACGGCGGCGTTCGTAGTTTTCCCAGTCGCCCGGCCAGCTGGTCACCTGACCACGGTCGATTTCGACAATGCGGGTAGCCAGCGCGCGCAGGAAGCGACGGTCATGGGTGACAAACACCACACAGCCGTTCCAGCCCTTGAGGAAGCCTTCCAGCCAATCAATGGCTTCAATGTCCAGGTGGTTGGTGGGTTCGTCCAGCAACAGCACGTCGGGCCCAGCCACCAGCGCGCGGGCCAGCAGCACACGGCGCTTCATGCCGCCCGACAACCGGCCGAATTCGGCGTCGCCATCCAGCTCCAGCTTGGTCAGGGTTTCAGCCACGCGCTGATCCAGGCCCCAGCCATCGGCGCCGTCGATCTTGGCCTGCACATCGCCCATGGCGTCGCCGTCAAAGACTTCGGCATGGCTCAGGCGATGGAACTCGGCCAGCCAGTGGCCCAGCTCGCCCAAACCTTCGGCGACCACGTCAAACACGCTGCCAGCGGCACCATGTGGCACCTCCTGCTCAAGCCGGGTGACGCGCACACCCTGCTGGACGCGCACCTCGCCGTCGTCAGGCTTGAGCTCGCCGGCCATCAGCTTCATCAAAGTGGATTTGCCGGCGCCGTTGCGGCCGATCAGCGCGATACGCTCGCCTGCTTCGATCGACAGTTCGGTTTTTTCCAGCAACAACGGGCCGCCGACGCTGAAGTCGACGTTCTGCAAAGTAATCAAGGACATCCGCCCATTGTACGGGACTCAGCCGTCGACAAAGACGTCCTCGGGCAACGCCAGCAGCTGACGCAGGCTGGCAGGTACGCGTTTGCCCGGGTGGCGCACCACCCACAAACGCCGGCTCAAGGGCGGCAAAGGCGTGGCCAGCACCTGCAGCTTGCCCAACGCGAGCAGGTCGGCCACCGCGTGCCGCGACAGGCAGGCCAGCCCCAATCCCGCGACGGCGCCCTGCTTGATGGCCTCGGTACCGCCCAGCTGCAGCACCTCGGCAAACCCATGCAGATGCGGCAACAGGGCCTGTTCAGCAGCTTCGCGGGTACCTGAGCCGGGCTCACGCAGCAACCAACAGGCGTGTCGCAGCTGGGCCATATCCGCCCCTTGCCGCAACTCGGCAGCCAGGGAGTGACGCGCACCGAACACGATGACCAACTCGTCATCGCTCCATTGCGCCACCTCCAGCCCCGGCTCATGGCAGGGGCCTTCAATCAGACCGATATCCACTTCCAGCCGCTGAACGGCCGTGGTCACCTCGCGGGTGTTGCCGATGACCAGATCCACATGCGCCTGCGGGTTGATCTCCAGCAGACCGGCAATGCGCCCGGGCATCAGGTAATTGCCGATCGTGGTGCTGGCCCCTACCCGCCAGCGCACCGGCACTGCGGCTTCCCGCCCGGTGCTGAAGCGGCGTTCGATATCCGCCATGCCGGCCAGCAAGGTCCGCGCCTCGGGCAGCAACGCCCGGCCGTGGCCGTTGAGCACCAGCCGGCGCCCCACGCGGTCGAACAACGCCAGCCCCAGCAGGCTTTCCAGCTCGCTCAGCGCAGCGCTCACCGCCGACTGCGACAAGCCAATGGCCTCGCCCGCAGCCGTGGTGGTCCCGGCCTCGGCAATGGCGGAGAAAATCTGCAACTGACGAAGAGAGAGATGCATGACCTACCCATAAAACAGGTTAGATATACAAATACTATCTGTTTTACAGCTTATTTCCATGAAGGCAGGATGGGCCATCCTCTGATAACCCACCGTCATGAACACCGCATTGCAAGGACTCACCCGCCCCCTGCCAAAACTCCTTCCCGGCCTGATGCTGTCGGCCGCCGTCGCCGGCCTTTCCATCTGGCTGGGCACCCTGCCGTGGATGCAGGCCCACGGCATCAGCGCGCTGACGCTGGCCATTGTGATCGGCATTGCCATCGGCAACACCGCCTATGGCACGCTGGCACCACGCGCTGCGGCCGGCGTTGGCTTCTCCAAAGCCACGCTGCTGCGCGCCGGCATCATTCTCTATGGCCTGCGCCTGACCTTGCAGGACATCGGCCAGGTCGGCGTCAGCGGTGTGGTGATCGATGCGCTGGTGCTGAGCTCCACCTTCGCCCTGGCCTGGTGGCTGGGCACCCGCGTGCTGGGCCTGGACCGCAACTCGGCGCTGTTGATCGGCGCCGGCAGCTCCATCTGCGGTGCCGCTGCAGTGATGGCAACCGAACCGGTGGTCAAAGGACGCGCCGAACAGGTGGCCGTGGCCGTGGCGACGGTGGTGGTGTTCGGCACGCTGGCGATGTTCCTGTACCCGCTGCTGTATCAGTGGGGCGTCAGCGCCGGCTGGATGCCGCTGGATGAAACCGCGTTCGGTGTGTTCACCGGCTCCACCGTGCATGAAGTCGCGCAGGTAGTGGCCGCTGGCCGCGCAGTCAGCGCGCCGGCTGCCGATGCGGCGGTCATCACCAAGATGGTGCGGGTGATGATGCTGGCGCCGTTTCTGGTCGGGCTGTCGATGTTGCTGGCCCGCGGCGGCAACGCAGCCAAGGGCGAGCGCTCCACGATCACGATTCCCTGGTTTGCGTTCGGCTTCATCGCCATGGTCGCCTTCAACTCGCTGCAGCTGCTGCCCACGCAGGTGGTCGCGCTGTTGGTGGAGCTGGATACCGTGCTGCTGGCCATGGCGATGGCCGCACTGGGCTTGACCACGCATGTATCGGCACTGCGCCAGGCCGGTGCCAAACCGATGCTGCTGGCCCTGCTGCTCTTCATCTGGCTGCTGGGCGGCGGGATGGTGATCAACCTGGCCGTACGCGCAGTGCTTTGATTAACCGCTCACCGGCGCTGGCATCTGCAAGAAGCGTCAACAAAACTCGACACTTCCCTTCTCCCGCCTGCCGGAGGTAGGTGCCCGAGCGCGGATGCAGGTGCTGGCGTTTCTTGCTGATAAAGCACCCTCACCCCAACCCCTCTCCCGCTCGCGGGAGAGGGGCTCAAGAAGCGCATGCAAGCCACCGCATCTCCCTTCTCCCGCCCGCGGGGCAACAGGCCCCTTCTTGGCGAAGGTGCCCGTAGGGCGGATAGGGGGCGTTGGCGTTTCCTGCTTTTGAAGCACCCTCACCCCAGCCCCTCTCCCGCTCGCGGGAGTGGGGCTTTAATCACTTGCCCGCTTCAGCTGCAGGGCAGGCACGTGCCCCCCGCATCTGCGAAAATGCGGCATGAACGATTTCTCTTCCCTGCCGCTGTCCCCGGCACTCGCTCCCGGCATCGACGCGCTGGGCTACACCACGATGACGCCGGTACAGGCGCTCAGCCTGCCGCCGATGTTGGAGGGCCGCGACGTGATCGCGCAGGCCCCCACCGGCAGCGGTAAGACCGCCGCCTTCGGCCTGGGCCTGCTCAACCGCTTGGACCCGGCCACCAGCCGCACCCAGGCGCTGGTGCTCTGCCCCACCCGCGAACTGGCTGACCAGGTAGGCAAGCAGCTGCGCAAGCTCGCCACCGGCATCCCCAACCTCAAGCTGCTGATCCTCACCGGCGGCATGCCGTTGGGCCCTCAGTTGGCGTCGCTGGAAGCCCACGATCCGCAGGTCGTGGTCGGCACCCCCGGCCGCGTGCAGGAGCTGGCACGCAAGCGCGCGTTGAACCTGGGCCAGGTTCGCACCTTCGTATTGGACGAAGCCGACCGCATGCTGGACATGGGCTTCGAAGAGCCCATCCGCGAGATTGCCGGCCGCACCCACAAAGAACGCCAGAGCCTGCTGTTCTCGGCCACCTTCCCGGAAGAAATCCGCGAGCTGGCGCGCGCACTGCTCAACGAGCCCACCGAAGTCACCATCGATGGTCAAGCCGAAGCACCGGCCATCCAGCATCTGTTCTTCGAAGCCGAGCCGGCCGTGCGGCAGAAGGCGCTGGGCGGCCTGCTGCTCAAGTACACGCCGGAATCGGCCGTGGTGTTTTGTAACACCCGCAAGGATGTGGATGAAGTCGCCAACTCGCTGCGCCAGTTCGGTTTCTCGGCGCTGGCGCTGCATGGCGACATGGAACAGCGCGACCGCGACGAAGTGTTGCTGCAGTTTTCCAACCGCAGCTGCAACGTGCTGGTCGCCAGCGACGTGGCCGCACGTGGTCTGGACGTGGAAGACCTCGCCGCCGTGATCAACTACGAGCTGCCCACCGACGTCGACACCTACCAGCACCGTGTGGGCCGCACCGGCCGTGCGGGTCGTCAGGGTTTAGCGATGAGCCTGGTCACGGGCCGTGAGCGCAACCGCGCCGACGCCGTGGAAGCCACGCAGGGCAAGCCGTTGAACTGGCAGAAAACGCCGCTGGCCACCGCACGCCCGGCCGAGCTGCCGCAGGCGGCGATGACCACGCTGCGTATTGACGGCGGCAAGACCGACAAGCTGCGCGCTGGCGACATCCTCGGCGCATTGACCGGCGACGCCGGCCTGCCCGGCAAGGCCATCGGCAAGATCGACATTTTCCCCACCCGCTCCTATGTGGCCATCGCACGCGAGCAGGCAGGCAAAGCGATCTCCCGCCTGGAAGCCGGCAAGATCAAGGGCAAGCGTTTCCGCGTGCGCAAGATGTAACTGACAGCGGCACGCAGTTGACTCCGATGCAGCCAAGCAGTGACATCACACCCGCTGCAGTCCGGCATCGCACCACGTCATTGGTTTCCTGGCGTTGGATCGTTGCCGGCTGGTTGCTGCTGGCGTTGTTGACCCTACCCGCTGTGCAGATGACGGGCCCGGCCAGCGGCAGCTCTCCGCTGGCTTCGCTGTTCGGCACATTTCTCTTTCTGCTGGGTATCTACCTGCCATGGATGCTCGCAACACCGTTGTTGTGGCGACTGTGCGACCGGTGGCCACTCGGCCCGGGAACCAACGTCAGATCACTTGGGCTTCTGCTGCTGAGTGGAATGCTGGCCATTCCGGTGGTGTCCGCCACCGGCTGGATGCTGGGTTTCTTCCTCTCAAACCGCTTGGCGGTATCGGCGCTTCCGTCCGGCTGGCAACGGGCGGTGCTGGCAACCAGCCTGTTTGCCGTTCCCACGTACTTCGCAGTCATCGGCATCGGTCAAACCCTGGCCTACATGCGACGTTATCGCCGACGCGGCGAACTGTTGGCGCAGGCACGCCAGGAAGCCCTGGCAGTGCGATTGAACCAACACTTTCTGTTCAACGCGCTCAATGCCATCGGCAGCCTGGGGTACCGTGATGCCGCACGGGCCGATGCAGCACTTGCACAACTGGGCGACCTGCTGCGCAATCTGCTGCACAGTGAACCGTTGGTTCCCCTGCGCGAGGAGGTTGCCAACACCATGGCCTTCGTCGAGCTGCAACAGCTTCTGCTCGACCGCCCACTGTCGCTGGAACTTCACACTGCAGCCGATGCCTGGCACGCGGTGGTGCCCACCCTGCTGCTGCAACCGTTCATCGACAATGCCATCCGCTTTGCCACCGCACCCGGCGCGCCCGAAGGTGCCATCTCACTGACGATGGAATGCCATGACGGCCTGCTCGAAATCCGCCTCGACAACCCCTGCGGCGATGCCGGCAGCGGTCTGGGCATCGGCCTTGAGGCCAGCCGCGAGCGACTGCAGGCCCTGCATGGGCAACGTGCCTGCGTCCTTCTGCAGCAGCACAGCTCGCATTGCCGCACGTTGATCCGCTTGCCCCTGCTCCCGGCAGCATCACTGCCATGATGCGTGCGCTGCTGGTTGATGATGTCCCGCTTGCACGCGAGAAGCTGCGCCACCTGCTCGCCGCGCACGCTGACATCAGCATTGTTGGTGAAGCCGGTGACATAGTGCAGGCACGCGACCTGGTCGCGCGGACGCCTGTGGACCTACTGCTGCTGGACATCCACCTGCCCGGCGACAACGGCCTGCAGCTGGCCGAGCAACTCGCCAAACGCGCGCCACTGATCATCTTCGTCACCGCCCATGCCGAACATGCGGTGGCGTCCTATGCGGTCGACGCGGTCGATTACCTGCTCAAGCCGTTGGCTGCTGACCGCTTGGCAGTGGCACTGGAGCGTGCGCGTCGCCGCTTGCGGGCACATGGCGATGCGCCACAGCCGCTGTGCATCCGCAATGGCGGCAATGTCGATTACATCGCCCTGCAGGACATCGACTACATCGACAATGCCGGTCACTACGCCTGCGTACACGTCGGCCGGCAGGTGCACCTGCTGCGGGAAAGCATCGGCCGCTTGGCAGCGCAGTTGGCAGCGGCCGGTTTCGTCCAGATTCAACGTGCCGTGATCGTCAACCGCAACCGCATCCGCGCGCTGGAACCCCGCCACAACGGCGACGCGACGGTGATTCTGGTCGATGGCACACGTCTGCCGTTGAGTCGCCTGTACCGCATGGGCTTTGATGCCGCCATGCGCGCTCACCCGCCCCTATAGCGCCACACCGCCAACGCTCTGTGCCATCAGGCGCACGGCACGTGCCAGACACCGCCTGCGCCCCTGTGCATGCCGCACATGCACGGGGATGATCGCGCCTTTCCCGCTTCCGCAGCCGCTCATGCGCCGCCTCCTGTTCACCACCCTGCTGTTGTTTTTCACCGCCCCCGTAACGGCTGCCCGCCTGATCGCCCTGCCTGTAGACGGCCCCGCCGACCAGCCCGTGCGCATGGTGGTTGACGGCCTGTTGCCCACCCAGCCTGTGCAGTTACGCCTGTCCATGCGCGACAGCCGGGGCGTTGAATGGGTATCGCAGGCCCGCTTCCACGCCGACCTCACCGGCACCGTGGACACCGCACATGCAGGCGCCGAGAACGGCAGCTATGCCGGCGTCGACGCCATGGGACTGTTCTGGTCGATGCAGCCCGAAGAGGGACGCGGCCAGCCCACTCCTTTCCCCCTCATCAACAGTGCCGACGGCCTGCGCTACGAACCTGTGCGCTTCCTGTTGCAGGCCCGGGTTGACGGGCATCTGGTCGGAGAGCAGCAACTGATCCGCCGCATCAATGCCGCAAATGTGCGTGCCGAACCGTTGGAGCTCGACGGTGTGGTGGGCAATCTGTACTACCCGGCGGGAGCCCTGACTGACAGACGCACGCACCCTGTCGTCATCACCCTTGGGGGTGCCGAAGGGGGAATCAGCACCGCGAACTATTACGCCGCCTGGCTCGCCTCCAACGGCTTCATTGCTGTGGCAATGGCGTACTACCGCATGCCAGGGCTACCCAAGGACCTGATACGGGTGCCGATCGATCCCATCAGCCGTACCGTGGACTGGCTGCAGACACAGCCATTCGCAGGGCGTATCGGGGTGATGGGAGGCTCTTGGGGCGGCACGGTGGCCATGGCCATCGCCGCGCACGACAACCGCCTGCAGGCGGTGGTGTCCTGGGTGGGCAGCCCCGCACCGTTCCGGGGTATCCGCCGCGATGTGCCACCGGCCGATTTCCGCGCGGTGGATCTCCCGCCACTCAGTTTCAACGGCCAGGAGCTGGCTTTTCTGCCCTACCTGGAGAACTTCAACTGGAACCAACCGGGCACGCACGCCGGTGCATTGGAGCGCGCCACACTGCCCATCGAGCGCATCAACGGCCCTGTGCTGCTGGTCGCCGGCGGCGATGACCAGCTTGGGGCATCCGGTGAAATGGCCGCCGTGGCACTACGGCGGTTGCAGCGCCGCAGCGTGCCGCAGCCGGACGTACTGCTCTACTACTCCGATGCCGGGCACCTGATCTCGCAGATGTTCCAGCCCACTACCTACCGGCACGACACCGGCCCGTACATCCCCGTGGGTGGCACACCGGCCGGCCATGCGCGGGCCGACCGTGAAAGCGGCCCAGCAGTGATCGCGTTTCTTCGCCAAGCGCTGAGCACACACGCGAAATGACCACTCAAGTCGCCTTACGCTTTTTTCCTACAACACGCATTACCGCAGCCGAGATGGCGACCAACATCGCCAAGGCAATGCCCTCGCTCAAACCGCGATGGATCAGCAACAGGTACATGCCCACGCAAGCGGCCAGCCCACACAGGCCCCAGCCCCAACGCGCGCGATCTGCCGAGCGCCATGCTTGGATCCAACCCAGCACCGCGACCACCCAACCCGCAGCCAACGCCCAGACATCCAGCGCCGGCGCAAACTCGTAAATGTTGCAGATGACGAACCAGGCGCTCCAGCCCAGCATCGCCACCCCCAGCGCCAAACTGCCCAGAATCCGCATGCACCACTCCTGCAAGTCCTGCCTCGAAGAATGATTGCCCGTGGACCGGCGTCAGGCAAACACCGCCACACTCTGCCGCCCACGCAACACCACCCGGCCCTGCGCATCCCACACGTGCATGTCCTGCGAGGAATACCCATCACGCGCGTACTCGCTGAAGGAACGCAGCAGGAACCACTCCCCTTCCGGTGCTGGACCCAGCAGCTCGAAGCTCCAGTTGATCGAACTGATAGGCGCAGGCGCGGTGAAGCTGGTGAACGCCGCCGGCGGCAGCGCATCGGCCATGGCCACCAGCGCGACAGCCGGGTCCACCCCGCTCGCGTTGACATGCCGCATCCAGATCAACAACTCAGGCTGCTTGGCGCCTGAAACCGGCAACGCACCGCCGGCCGGGCGCATCTGGAAATTCCGGGTAAAAGCCGGTGCGAACGGCATATCAGACATGCGGAACTCGCCGCACGCCATCGGTTCGGCAACGGCCGGGCGCACGCTGTGATCGTGAACAATGACACTGTCGCGGGCACGGCCGAACACCAACATCAAGCGGGCTACCAAGGTACCGTCGGCATGCACATCCACAGCGGCGTTCACTACCGATTTGCCCTGCCGCAGAATCTGCGGCGCGAACGTCAGCCGCCCAACCGCCGGGCCGATGAAAGCCACCTGCACCGCACGCAATGCAGGCAATGGCTGTGGATGCGCCTGGATGGCAGCGGCCACCCCCAAGGCGGTGATGATGCCGCCATACGCGGTGCGGCCCTGCCGCCAATCATCGGGCAGCTCCAGCCCCTGCACTGCATCAAAGGAAGACAACAGCTCACTCAGATTCGGCACGACAACTCCCGTGGGTGGAAGGTTCGGTTCAATACACCAACGTAGCCTGCAAGGGCACACTCGCTGGCAGACGCGCACGCCCGCCCAAGCCATCCAACTCCACCAGCACGGCCGCGCCCAACACTTCGGCTTGCAACTGACCGGCCAGCAGCAATGCGGCAGCCAACGTGCCGCCGGTCGCCAGCACATCATCGACCAGCACCACCCGCGTGCCCGGCGGGATGGCGCCAGCACACACCTCGATACGGTCGCTGCCGTATTCCAGCGCGTATTCCTGCTTCAACGTGGCGCCCGGCAACTTGCCCGGCTTACGCACCGGCACAAACCCCGCGCCCAACTCCACGGCCAATGCCGCGCCCAGAATGAAACCGCGCGCTTCCACCCCAAGTACCGCCTGCACGCCGGCCGCACGCCAAGGCTCGGCCATCGCCTTGACCGCCGCGCGCAGACCATCGGCATCGGCCAGCAATGGGGTGATGTCCTTGAACAGGATGCCCGGCTTGGGGAAGTCGTAAACATCACGGATTGCGTGGGACCACGCGGGGTAGGAAGTCGTCATATCAGTCAATAAAAAGAGGAGTCAGGAGCTGCACGAGAGCATCGAACAGCCGGCACGTTCACGGGCCCATTCCGGGCGTTTGCGGGCAAAGGCCTCGCGGCCGGGTTGTTCGTCATAAGGATGCCGCATCACGTCCAGCAGGTCGGTGATGCCAGCTGGATCGCCACGTTCGGCACGATCAATGGCTTCCTGCGCCAACCAGTTGCGCAGCACATATTTTGGATTTGCCGCCTGCATGATGCGGCGGCGCTCGCCTTCCGGCTGCCCGGCATCACGCACGAGACGCGCATGCCGCTGCAGCCATTCCTGCAGCCCGGGCAACACCTGCGCACGCGCTTGGTCCGAATAGAACGCCTCGTCCAGCACCGCTGCATCGGGCGCGTGCGTTGCCACGTCGGCCAACGCACGGAACGCGAGCGTCATGTCCATCTCGCCTTGCTGCAGCAGCTCAAGGAACTCCGCCATCAGGGTTTCGTCACCGTCACGAAATTCACCCAGCCCCAGCTTGGCGACCAGATGCGCGCGATCTTCAGCTGCATACCGCTCCCGGAAGGCATCCAGCCCGGCCTGCAGCGGCTGCACATCGGCGAACAATGGCGACAGCGCCTGCGCCAAGCGCGTCAGGTTCCAGTACGCCACCTGCATCTGCGTACCGAAGCGGTAACGCCGGCCCTGCGCATCGGTGGTGTTGGGCGTCCAGTCCGGGTCGTAATTTTCCACCCAGCCATAAGGGCCGTAGTCGATGGTCAACCCCAAAATGGACATGTTGTCGGTGTTCATCACCCCATGCACAAAGCCCACCCGCATCCACTGCGCCACCATCACGGCAGTGCGCGTACAGACCAGCTCAAACCAACGCGCAAAACGCTGCTCGCCCGCATCGGCCAACTCGGGGAAATCACGCGCGATGCAGAACTCCGCCAGTTGCCGCAGCAACGTCACATCGCCCCGCGATGCCGGCAATTCAAAGCTGCCAAAGCGTACGAATGATGGTGCCACCCGGCAAACCACCGCACCCGGCTCGGCCTGCGGATGTCCGTCGTAGAACATATCGCGCATCACCGCATCGCCGGTCGCCACCAAACTCAAGGCACGCGTGGTCGGCACGCCGAGGTGGTGCATGGCTTCGGAGCACAGAAACTCGCGGATGGACGACCGCAGCACTGCACGACCATCGGCACCGCGTGAGTAAGGCGTCGGCCCAGCGCCCTTCAACTGCAGCTCCCAGCGCTTGCCGTCAGCAACCAGCTCACCGAGCGAAATCGCACGGCCATCGCCGAGCTGCCCGGCCCAATGACCGAACTGATGGCCACCATAGTTGGCCGCCCACGGCTGCATGCCGTCGTACAGCGCGTTGCCGGCAAAAACCTCGGCAAACTGTCGCGACTGCACCATCGCCGCATCAAACCCGAGCAGGCCAGCAACCTCGGGCGAATGCGCAAGCAAGTGCGGCGCAGCCACCGGCGTTGGTGCAACCTGCGACCACAGCGCGCCCAGCACTTCACGCCGGCGCGGGCCGACCTCGGCATCACCGGGCAATTGGCCCACAAAACGGTTGTCAAAAAACAGGTTCACGGTCTTCATCAGGTCAATGTGGGTGTCAACGCGCCCAGGTTCAACGACTGCCGGCAGCCAGGTTCAACGGGCCACCGCGCGCCTCGGCCCGCTGGTAGGCCGGCCGCTCAGCAATCCGCGCAACAAAGGCCTGCAACTGCGGGTATCTCTCCAGCCCGCCATTGCGGCTGGCCGCCGCTTGGATGGGGAAACTCATCTGGATATCCGCCGCCGTGAAGCGCTCACCGGCAAACCATGGCGACCTGCCCAACTCGGCCTCCATCCAATCCAGATGCAGCTTCAACTGCGGGCCGACGAAGCTCTGCATGGTCTTGTCGGCAATCATCCGCGCAACCGGCTTGATGAAAAAGGGCATCGGCGCCTTGCGCAGGCGGGCGAAGACCAGCGCCATCAACAGCGGCGGCATCGCCGAGCCTTCGGCGTAATGCAGCCAGTAGCGATAACGCAGGCGCTCGTCCGCCTCTGCCGGCATCAGTGCCGGCGACAGCCTGCGCGCATCGTCATAACGGTCAGCCAGGTACTCAAGGATCGCGCCGGACTCAGCCAGCACCAATCCTTGGTCTTCCACTACCGGCGACTTGCCCAGTGGGTGCACATCGCGCAGCGCCTTGGGTGCCAGCCATGTTCTGGAATCGCGCTGATAGGTGACCAGCTCGTAGGGCAGGCCCAGTTCTTCGAGCATCCACAACACGCGCTGCGAGCGCGAATGGTCCAGATGGTGAACCTTGATCATGTGCGGTCCTGCGGTTGCCAGCGGTCATCGTACCCGCACGACCCGAACGGCCATGTCGTCGCCGCTCAAAACACAATAGAAAACGCCGGAAGCTTTCGCTCCCGGCGTTCTTGGCTACCTTACGGTGGCGGGGGGTCGATTAGACCGCCTGCACCTGGTCAGCCTGCATACCCTTCTGGCCCTGCACGGCGACGAAAGTCACCTTCTGGCCTTCCTGCAGGGTCTTGAAGCCGTTGCCCTGGATGGCACGGAAGTGCACAAACAAGTCCGGGCCGCTTTCCGGGGTGATGAAGCCAAAGCCCTTGGCGTCGTTGAACCACTTAACCGTGCCGGTCTGACGATCAGACATTACAAACTCCTGAAACATATAGTTGAAAAAAATCGCAGCCACCGGGTATCGGGGCCGAGACTGAGTTGCAGGCGTTGGTAAAGCGGATCGATGAGCGGATCGGTGAGATCAACTGCATCAGGCCACGATTCACGGTGACCCTTGCAAGCACAGTGGGATGAAAGATACGCGGCTTTTGCCGAAAAAGCGATAAATACCGCATTCATCTGCCTAATGCCGTTAACAAAAGCCAGTAAATGCATATATTTCATTGACTTGGGTGTTTTTCTGAAAATTTCACTCTCACCCTGTCATCTGGTCCTAAACGAGCGCAAATCAATAGACTGCGCAAATGGAACCCCAAATCCCCCCTCCCCGCATCTGGGTTGATGCCGATGCCTGCCCGGCCGTGATCAAAGACATCCTGTTCCGCGCCGCCGAGCGCGCCCACATCGAAACCGTGCTGGTTGCCAACCAATGGCTGCGCACACCGCCGTCGCGCCATGTCCGCTCGATGCAGGTGGCCGGCGGCCCTGATGTGGCCGATGACGCCATCGTCGAACGGCTGTCGGCTGGCGACCTGGTGGTGACGCAGGACATCCCCTTGGCTGCGCGTGTGCTGGAGAAGAAAGGCGTGGCGCTCAACCCGCGTGGCGAGTTGTATACGGCCAACACCATTGCCGAACGCCTGTCGGTGCGGAATTTCATGGAGGAACTGCGCGGCGCGGGCGTACAGACCGGCGGCCCGGCGGCACTTCATCCGCGTGACCGCCAAGCCTTTGCCGCACAGTTGGACCGATGGCTCGCGCAGCAGCACATCCGTTGACGCGCCAGCTCAGCCCGCAGCCACCATCAGTTGCTGCTCGCTGTTGAAACAACGTGACTGCCCGCTCAGCGGGTCAACAAATGCCAGCGACTGCGCCAACAACTGCAGCGGCACGCTGTAGTCGGAAGCGTCACGCGGGCCATAGACGGGATAAAGATCATCCCCGGCGATAGACGCCCCTAACGCCGCCATATGCACGCGTAGCTGGTGCTTGCGGCCACTGACCGGCTGCAGGCGATAACGCCACAGCGCACCCTCTCGCTCGATCACGTCAATGTGCGTCAGCGCATTGGGCTCGCCCGCCACCTCGGCCATGCAATGGAACGGTTCCCCCGGCACCAGCCGGCTGTGCCGTTGCAGCGGAAACGTGAACGATGGCAACGGCGGCGCCAAGGCTTCGTAGGTTTTGTCGATGTGTCGTTCGCGGAACAGCGCTTGATACGCCGCACGCGTATCCGGCCGGGTCGAAAACAGCACCAAGCCTGCGGTGAGCCTGTCCAGACGATGCAGCGGCACCAGGTGCGCATTGCCGGTACGCGCGACCAGGCGCGTCAACAAGGTTTCCCGCACATGGCGGCCAGCTGGCATCACCGGCAGGAAGTGCGGCTTGTCGGCAACCAGCAGGTGTTCGTCCTGATGCAGGATGCGTTCGATGAAAGGAATGACCGGCTCGTCAGCCACCTCGCGGAAGTAGCGGATTTCCAGGCCCACCTGCCACGGATGTCCAGGCGCCAGCGCCCTTCCCTGCGCATCCTGCACCCGGCCACGCGCGAAGCGGTCCAGCCACTGCGCGCGCTCGATGCGCGGAAACCGCGCGCAAAGCCCGTCCAGCAGGCATTCCCAGTCACCCGGCGGCAATTGCAGGCGGCTGGCGACGGGCATGGCGGCGGGCGATTCAAACGGTGTCATGGCGCAACCATTATCATGGCGCTCTTTGTTTCTGGTGTCCCCATGGCTCTCACCGCCACCATCCGCAAGGCCGAACTGCAGATCAGCGACATGGATCGCGGCTATTACGCGACCCACAACCTGACCCTGGCCCAGCATCCTTCCGAAACCGATGAGCGGCTGATGGTGCGCCTGCTGGCCTTCGCACTGAACGCCGATGATCGGCTGGAGTTCGGCCGCGGCCTCAGCACCGACGACGAGCCGGACCTGTGGGAGCTCGATTACACCGGCGATATCGCGCAGTGGATCGACCTGGGCCATCCGGACGAATCGCGCATCCGTAAAGCCTGCAACCGCAGCGGCCGCGTGCAGGTCATCAATTACGGCGGCAATGCCTCCGATATCTGGTGGCAAAAGCAGAGCAAGCACCTGGCCCGTTTCAACAACCTGTCGGTGATCGACCTGCCGGCCGCGTTTGTCGAGCTGTGGAGCACGCAGATCCAGCGGGCCATGCGCTGGAGCGTGCTGATCCAGGATGGCGAGGTGCAGTTGATCAACGACCAGATGCAACTGGATGTGATTCCGGTGTGGCGCAAGCCGAAGGCGGAGTAAGCAGTCCGTGGCAAGCACTACGATCCGTTGCGACGTATTGGTCGTCGGCGCCGGCGCCGCAGGCCTGATGTGTGCGCTCACCGCTGGCCAGCGCGGGCGCCTGGTGCAGGTGATTGATCACGCCAACAAGCCGGGCAAGAAGATCCTGATGTCCGGTGGCGGACGCTGCAACTTCACCAACACCGGCACCACACCGGCCAACTTCATTTCGGCCAACCCGCATTTCTGCAAATCGGCGCTGGCGCGTTACACGCCCGGCGACTTCATCGACATGGTGGAGCGCCACGGCATTGCGTATCACGAGAAAGAACTGGGCCAGCTGTTCTGCGACATCTCTTCCAAGCAGATTGTGAAGATGCTGCTGGACGAATGTGCCAACGCCGGCGTGCAGGCGCGCACCGATTGCGGTGTACAGAACATCGAGCGCGGCGCCGATGGCTTCCGCGTGCAGACCGCACAGGGCCTGTTTCACTGCGCCTCACTGGTGATCGCCACCGGCGGCCTGTCCATTCCGAGCATGGGCGCCAGCGGTTTCGGTTACGAGGTGGCCCGCCGCTTCGGCCATGAAGTGCTGCCCACCCGTGCCGGACTGGTGCCACTGACCCTCAGCGGCAAGCATCAAGAACGCTTTGCCGAACTCAGCGGTGTTGCCCTGCCGGTGGAAGCGCGCTGCAACGGACAGAGTTTCCGCAACTTCATGCTGCTGACCCATCGCGGCATCAGCGGGCCGGCGATTCTGCAGATTTCGTCGTACTGGCAACCCGGCGATGACCTGCGACTGGATCTGCTGCCAGGCCAGGATGCCGGCGAGTGGTTGCGCACAATGAAGCGCGAACGCGGCGCCTCGGAGCTGCGCACGGTGCTTTCCGAGGTCATGCCGCGCCGTCTGGCACTGCGCCTGTGCGAGCAATGGCTGGACGACAAGCCGGTGCGGCAACTGGACGAACGCGAACTGAAAGCCACCGCTGACCTGCTCAACAACTTCCCGCTGGTGGCCAGCGGTAGCGAGGGCTATCGCACGGCGGAAGTCACGCTGGGCGGCGTGGACACGCGTAAGGTGTCCTCTTCAACCATGGAATCACAACTGGTGCCGGGGCTGCATTTTGTCGGCGAGGTACTGGACGTGACCGGCTGGCTTGGCGGTTACAACTTCCAATGGGCATGGGCCTCCGGGCACGCGGCAGGCCAAGCGGTTTGAAGCGCAGATCCGGCATTGCGTCAGAAAACCATCACGTCAACCGGTTCGCGCATAGACGCACCGCCCGCCCTTCGTGTATTAAACCCCGTCCCTCGGGAGTACTGAATGCAGATCGCCAAAGACATGACCTTGCGCCTGTTGATCGTCGATGACAGCGCCGAAAGCGCCGAAGCCATCGTCAGCACATTGCGCAACAGTGGCATCGCGGTGCGTCCGTTCCGGCCACAGAGCGCGGCTGAATTGGCACAGGCCGTGGCCAACCAACCCATCGACCTGGTGCTGGCCGCCACCTCGTACAGCATCCCGCAACTGCTGCTGACCCAGCAGATTGCCGCCAGCGGCAAGGACATCCCGATGATCCTTCTGGCCGACCAGGTGGATGTGCAGCAGCTGTTGGAATCCTCCGCCAACGGCATCCGCGCCATCGCGCTGCGCCAGCAACCCGATCACCTGCTGGCTGTCGTCCGCAATGAATGGATTGACCTGCAGGCGCGCCGTGGGCTGCGCCGCATCGAAGTGCAGATGCGTGAAACCGAGCGCCGCTGCGATGCGCTCATTTCCTCCTCACGCGACCCCATCGCCTATATCCACGAAGGCATGCACATTCGCGCCAACGAAGCCTACCTGGAGATGTTCGGGTACGAATCGTTCGAGGATGTGGAAGGTATTTCGCTGCTGGACATGGTGGCGCCGCAGCATGTCGAGGATTTCAAGAACCTCCTCAAGTCGCTGAGCAAGGGCGAAACCCCGCCGCCGCAGTACGAAGCGCATGCGCGCAACCAGGACGGCGACACCTTCCCGGCAACAATGGAATTCACCGCGGCCACGTACGAAGGCGAAGCCTGCTTCCAGGTCGTATTCCGCCGCCGCGAGGAGTTCGACCCGGAGCTTGCACGCGAAGTGGAGGCACTGCGCCAGCGCGATCAGGTGACTGGCCTGCTCAACCGCCCGACCTTCATGGTGCATCTGGAAAACGCCGTGGCGCAGGTCAGCCGCAGCGACGGTCAATACGGATTTCTGTTGGTGGAGCCCGATCATTACGCGCGCCTGCTGCCGGACATCGGCCTGGATTCGGCCGACGTGTTGATCGCGGCAATGGGCCAACACCTTTCCGCCACGCTCGGTGATGACGCACAGCTGGCGCGCTTCGGCGAGCACAGCTTCGCCCTGCTCACCCAAGGCCAGTACGCGCATACCACCGACATGGCCGAACGCGTGCGCCGAGCATTTGCGTCGCATGTCTTCAGCATCGGCGAGCGCTCGGCCACGGTGACGGTCAGCATCGGCGGCGTCCAGGTGGGCGAGAAGATCGCCAGCGTTGGCCAGGTATTGAGCCGCGCCAACGACTGCACACGTGCAGCGGTGGAACTGGGCGGCAACACGGTCAAGGTATTCGACCCTGGCGCCACAGACCGTGTGGAGGAAGAGCGCATCCAGCGTTGGGTACAGCGCATCCGCGAAGCTATTGCGGGTGAAGGTTTCCAGCTGCGCTTTCGCCCGGTGCTGAACCTGATGGGCGAGCCGCTGCAGCTGTACGACACCTCGTTGCTGATGGAAAACAACGACGAATTGGTGGGGCCAAACACCTTCCTGCCGATCGCGCAGGACCACGCGTTGCTTGCACCCATCAACCGTTGGGTGGTGGCAACTGCCATCCGCGCACTGGGCGAGCGCCGCCGCGCGGGCCACATGACGCATCTGATGGTACGCATCACTCCGGAATCGTTCTCCGACCCGGAGTTGTTGCAGGTCATCGCCAGCGGCCTGCAGGCCGAGGGTGTGGATGGCGGGCAACTGTGGCTGCAGATTCCCGAAGCCAAGGTTTTCACCCACCTGCGCAATGCCCAGCAGTTCCTCGCATCGGTGGCGGCGATGGGCTGCAAGGTGGGCCTGGAGCAGTTTGGTTCCGGGCTGGATTCGTTCCAGCTGCTGGCGCACTTCCAGCCGGCGTTCCTCAAGCTGGACAGCAGCTTCACCGCCGACCCGGTTCTGGCCAAGGAACAGATGGAAAAAACCCAGGAAATCACCGCCAAGGCGCAGTCGGCCGATATCCGCACGATTGCGGAGTTCGTGACCGATGCGGCGACCATGAGCTTGTTGTTCAGTGCCGGCGTGGATTACGTGCAAGGCGATTTTGTCGGCCCGCCGAGTGCGCAGATGGATTTCGAGTTCAATTGATTGGGTGTTGGAGCGGACTGGGTTCGACTGAACTCAAGCGCTGGAGCTTGCCCTCACCCTCTCTCCTCTGCCGCAAAGGGGAGAGGGCTTCAAAGCCTGCGGTTTCTGATTCAGCGCGGCCTGCACGATCATGCGTAAGCACACGTCGAGCGAATGATCGTTTCAAGCCCCTCTCCCGCTTGCGGGAGAGGGGTTGGGGTGAGGGCCGCTTTTCCAGCAACCCAGACAAACAGAAAGGCCGCGCAATGCGCGGCCTTTTTGTTTGAATCAATGCACTGAATCAGACTTCCACAATCCCCGGGATCGCCACGTCCGGATTCACATCCGCGTCGTAGTCCACACCGTCGATGCCGAATCCGAACAGACGCAGGAAATCAGCCTTGTAACCGGCCAGGTCACTGATCTCATACAGGTTCTCGTTGGTCACCTGCGGCCACAGCTCCAGCACCTTGGCCTGAACTTCCGGCGCCATTTCCTTGTAGTCGGCACGCAGACGGCCTTCGGCGTCCACCAACGCAATCTCGCGCCCCTGGGCGTCAACCAATGCATGACGGATGTGGTCAGCCGCGTTGCTGCCGTCCTGTGCGCCGTTGTACAGAATGTCGTACAGCGTATCGAGCTGCTCGATGCAGCCTTCGTGCGTGCCCTGCTCCTTCATCACCTTGAACAGCAGCGACAGGTACAGCGGCATGGTGGGAATAGCCGAGCTGGCCTGGGTCACCACCGCCTTGAGCACCGAGACGCGTGCGTCGCCGCCGATGCCCTGCAGCTTGCTGCGGATGTCCAGCACCTTGTTGTCCAGGTCTTTCTTGGCCGCACCGATGGAGCCGTTCCAGTAAATGGCCTGGGTGATTTCTTCGCCCACATAGGTGAACGCGGTAGTGGTCGCGCCTGGCGCCAATACGCCGGCCTCCAGCAATGCGTCGATCCACATCTGCCAGTCTTCGCCACCCATCACCTGCACGGTGCCGGCAATTTCCTCGGCGGTGGCCGGCTGCAGCGTGGTTTCGGTCAGCACTTCCTTGTCGGTATCCAAACCGCGCAGGGTGATCGGCGCGCCAATCGGCTTGAGCGTGGAGTTGATGATCTCGCCGGTCTTTGGATGCTTGCGACGCGGCGCGGCCAAGCTGTAAACCACCTGATCCACCTGACCAAGGTCAGCCTTGATGATCTCGATGACCTTCTGCTTCACCTCATCGGAGAACGCATCGCCGTTGACGCTGCGTGCGTACAGGCCAGCCTGATGTGCGTACTTTTCGAATGCCGCGGTGTTGTACCAGCCGGCGGTGCCTGGCTTGGTCTCGCTGCCCGGGCGCTCGAAGAAAACACCCAGCGTGGCGGCGTCACTGCCGAATGCGGCCTTGATACGCGCAGCCAGGCCGTAACCGGTCGATGCACCCAGCACCAGCACCTTCTTCGGGCCGTTGGCCAGCTTGGGCTGGGCCGCGATGTAGTCGATCTGTTCCTTTACCGATGCATCGCAGCCGGTCGGATGGGTGGTGACGCAGATGAAGCCGCGCACGCGTGGTTTGATGACCATGGAAACCTCAACTAGGTAAGCAGGAAAACAGCGGCGCCTTTACGGCAGCGGAAACCACCGGCATGCGCTGAACCGGGAGGATCGTAGTGTGCACCCGCAGCGAACACAACCGACGCTACCGCATGGAAAATATCGCCGGCGTCCACATGCCGGCAAAAAGAAAAGCCGCGCTGGGCGCGGCTTTTCCTCGCAACAGGTACTGAACCGTCAGGGACGACGGGCCAGCTCTTCCTCGTCGCGGACCTTGGGCAGCAGATCCTGCTTGCTGACCTTGAACGGGCCAATGCTCAGCAACGGCACAGCCACGATGATCGAGGAAATGACCACGATCACCGCACCCACCATATGGGTTTCGGCCAGACCTTCCATCGACTCGCCACCGTAGATGTACAGCGCCAGTGCCGACAGGAAGAACAGCACCGCAGTGATCACCGTACGCGACAGCGTCTGGTTGATCGAACGGTTCAGTACTTCCAGCGGCTCCACGCGCAGGCTGCGGAAGTTCTCTCGCACACGGTCAAACACCACGATGATGTCGTTGATGGCAAAACCCATCACCGACAACATACCGGCCAACACCGTCAGGTCAAACTCGCGGCCCAGCAGCGACATGTAGGCCACCGTGAGGATCAGGTCGAAGAACGCGGTGATGCTTGCCACCATCGCGAACTTCCACTCAAAGCGCGCGGCGATGTAGATCAGAAAGCCGATCACCATGAACAAAGTGGCGTAGACGCCGTTCATGGCCAGGTCTTTACCTACCTGCGGGCCGACGAATTCGCCGGGCTGCACGGTGGCGGTGTTGTCGGCACTGGTCACGGCCACACGCACCTTTTCAGCAACCTGCTGGGCGGCGTCGGCAGCGTTGTTGTGCTCGCCGTCGGGCTGCAGACGGATCATCACATCGTTGCCACCGCCCACGCTCTGCACCTGCGCGTTTTCAAAGCCGGCCTTGGCCAGGCTTTCACGCACGTCATCAGCGTTGATGGTTTTTTCAAAGTGGGTACGCACCACGGTGCCGCCGGTGAATTCCAGCGCGTAGTTGAAGCCCTTGAAACCAATGATCGCGAACGAAACCAGCAGCAGGATCACCATCACCGCAAGCACCGGCTTGCGGTGACTCATGAAGTCGATGTTGGTGTCGTTCGGGACGATATGAAGCGGAAACAGTTTCATGCAAGGATTTTCCTTAAAAAACCCGAACACGGATGTGCGGGCTTTTGCGAGGGGATTCGCTTAGATCGCCACGGTCTGGAGCTTCTTGCGACGGCCATAGATCAGCACCGCCAGCGCACGCGACACGGTGATGGCCGTGAACATGGAGGCGAAAATACCGATGATCATGGTCAGCGCGAAGCCCTTCAGCGGGCCGGTACCGAACGCGTACAGCGCCACGCCAACGATCAAGCCGGTGAGGTTGGCGTCCAGGATGGTGCCCGAGGCCTTCTCATAACCGGCGGCAATGGCGGCCTTGGCCGGCATGCCCAACCGCAGCTCTTCACGGATACGCTCGTTGATCAGCACGTTGGCGTCCACCGACAGGCCCACCGACAACGCCAAACCCGCAAAGCCCGGCAGAGTCATGGTGGCGCCGAACATCGACATCACCGCCACCACGATAAGCAGGTTGAACAGCAGCGCCACCGAGGTGATCGCGCCGAACATGCGGTAGTAAACGGTGAAGAACACCAGGGTGAACACGAACGAGAACACCACCGCCTTGACGCCACGGTCCACGTTCTCTTTACCCAGGCTCGGGCCGATCACGTATTCCTCGACGAAGTCCATCGGTGCAGCCAGCGAACCGGCGCGCAGCAGCTTGGACAGGCTGTCAGCTTCGGTCTTCTCCAAACCGGTGGTCTGGAACTCCTTGCCGAACACACCATTGATGTTGGCCACGGAGATCACTTCTTCCTTGACCCGGAAGCTGCGCTCTTCTTTACCGTTGACCATGGTCACCTGCGGAATCCGCTCGGTGTACACCACGGCCATCGGCTTGCCGACATTGCCGCTGGTGAAATCGAACATGCGCTGGCCGCCAACACTGTTCAGCTTGACGCTGACTGCCGGCATGCCGTTCTGGTCGGTGCTGGTCGTTGCCGAGACCATCTGGTCGCCGGTCACGATGGTGCGCTTGTTCAACAACACCGGGCGGCCGGCGCGGTCACGGTAGAGCTTGGCTTCCGGCGGAATGCGGCCGGTGGAAACGGCATCTTCCGCGTTGCCATCCACCACGGCGCGGTATTCCAGCGTGGCGGTGGCACCGATCATGCGCTTGGCTTCGGCGGTGTCCTGCACGCCCGGCAGCTCGACCACGATGCGGTCTTCGCCTTGGCGCTGGATGATCGGCTCGGCCACGCCCAACTCGTTGACGCGGTTACGCAGCGTGGTCAGGTTCTGCTCGATGGCGCCAGAAGCGATCTGGCTCATTTCGGCCTGCGGCACGCTGATGGAAATGCGATCGCCATTCACCGAATAGGTGAAGGTCGGCTGCGACTTGGCCAGCGCGATGCGTGCCTTGTCGGCATCAGCGGCATTGGCCAGGGCCACCTGGATGTCATTCTGGCCACGACGCTCCACCGAACGGTAGGAGACACGGTTGTCACGCAGCGTGGTGCGCACATCTTCGGTGAACGCTTCAAAGCGCTTGTCCACCGCAGCTTTCTGATCAACCTGCAGGGCAAAGTGAACGCCGCCCACCAGGTCCAGACCCAGCACCATTGGCTTGCCGCCGAGATTGGCCAGCCAGTCCGGTACGGTCGAGGCCAGATTCAGGGCGACGGTGTAGTTTTCACCGGCGTTTTCGCGCAGCACATCATTGGCGCGCGACTGGGCATCCAGCGACGGCAGGCGGACGATCAGGCTTTCGCCTTCCTTTTCCACCGACTTGGCCGTCACTCCGGCCTCGCTCAGCGCACCGGCAATCTGCGTCTTGAAGGCGTCGTCGATCTGCCCGCCACGGTTGGCGGTGATCTGGACGGACGGGTCCTTCTGATAGATGTTGGGCAGCGCATACAAAGTGCTGACCGCCAGGACGATCAGAATCAGGAAATACTTCCAGCGTGGAAATTCGAGCATTGCGGATTCCTGCGTGACGCCTTCCCCGGCGTCACGACATGACGGAAAGGAAACTCAGCTTTTAGGCAGCAGACTTCAGCGTGCCCTTGGGCAGGACGTTGCCGACGGAAGCCTTCTGCACGCGGATGCGGACGTTGTCGGCCACTTCCACGGTGATGAAGTTGTCGCCGATGTCGGTGACCACGCCAGCGATGCCGCCGGAGGTCAGCACTTCGTCACCCTTGGAGATCTTCTCCAGCATCGCCTTGTGTTCCTTCTGGCGCTTCATCTGCGGGCGGATCATCAGGAAGTACATGACTGCGATCAGGGCGATCGGCAGCAGGAAGGTGCCCATACCCGGGGCCGGAGCGGCCTGAGCGACGGGGAGGAAGATAGCCATCAGATTCATCTTGTGTCCTTGGTGTTGGGCGGCAACTCGCCCGGCCGGGGGCCGGAATCGCCACGAAACGGGGTCAGCCGTGAAGTATGCCACGCCCCCGGGACATCGTCCCGGGCGGCGTGAACGCGCTGCTACTCCCCCGACAACGCCGGGACGCTGGCGCCCCGGGCTGCATAGAAGGACTCGCGGAAGGTCAGGAAGGTTCCCGACTCGATGGCCGCGCGCATGTCGGCCATCAGTTTTTCGTAATAGAACAGGTTGTGCAGGGTGCCCAGCATCGGCGCCAGCATCTCGTTGCAGCGGTCCAGGTGACGCAGGTAGGAGCGCGTATAGCCGCTGGTGCAGGCGTGGCAGCCGCAGCCCGGCTCAATCGGATTCATGTCGCGCCCGTACTGGGCGTTGCGGATGCGGACCGTGCCGGTGGAGGTGAAATAGTGGCCGTTGCGGGCGTTGCGGGTGGGCATGACGCAATCGAACATGTCCACGCCACGGGCCACGCCTTCGACCAGATCCTCCGGGCGGCCAACGCCCATCAGGTAGCGCGGGTGGTCGGCGGGCAGGATCGGATGCAGGTGGTCGAGCATGGCATTGCGCTCGTGCTCGGGCTCGCCCACGGCCAAGCCGCCAATGGCATAGCCGTCAAAGCCAATCTGCTGAAGGCCCTCGGCCGAACGGCTGCGCAGGTCGGTATGCACACCGCCCTGGACGATGCCAAATAGCGCGGCGTCGTTGCCCAGTGCCTCATGCGCGTTACGGCTGCGCTGTGCCCAACGCAGGCTCAGCTCCATCGAAACGCGGGCGACCTGCTCGGTGGCCGGGTACGGGGTGCATTCGTCAAAAATCATGACCACGTCCGAATCCAGCACCTTCTGGATCTTCATGCTCTCTTCCGGCCCCAGAAACACCCGGGCGCCGTCGGTGGGCGATGAGAACGTGACGCCTTCTTCGGTGATCTTGCGGCGATGCGCCAGCGAGAACACCTGAAAACCACCGGAGTCGGTCAGGATGGGGCCGTCCCAGCGGCAGAAGCCATGCAGGCCGCCGTGGTCGGCAATCACATCCAGGCCCGGACGCAGATAAAGGTGGAACGTATTGCCAAGGATGATCTCGGCGCCAAGCGCGCGGACCTGCTCCGGCAGGATGCCCTTCACCGAACCGTAGGTGCCGACCGGCATGAACGCCGGGGTCTGCACGGTGCCACGTGGGAAGGACAGCTGGCCGCGACGGGCGCGGCCATCGGTGTTCTGGAGCTTGAACTGCAATCTGGACATGTAGGTGTATGGCGATCGATTAGCCGCAATTGTCGCGGATATGGGCCGCCGGGGCGAATTGCCGACCGGGCCGCTCAGTCAGCAAAGCGCACCGGCGCAGGGTTATGCCAGCGCACGCTGAGCTCTTCACCCACCAATGATGGCGCGCTACCGGTGAAATCCAGCGGCAGACGCTCGCCCGTGGGCAGGCGCAACCACCCGCTGCAGCCCGGGCCACGAAACACCACCGCTTCCAGCACGCCGCGCAGGCTACCGGTGGGATCCAACCGCAGGTCTTCAGGCCGAACCAGCACGCTGCCGGCCTCCATCCCCAGCAACGCGCCCGGCAGCACCACACCACGCCCGATGAAGCTGGCCACAAACGGATCAGCCGGCGCCTGATACAGCTGCCGCGCCGTACCCCATTGCAGCAGCTGCCCGCCATGCATCACACCGATGCGGTCGGCCATGGCGAAGGCCTCGGATTGGTCATGGGTGACCATCAGCACGGTGGTGCCGGTGGCCTTGAGCAGACCACGCAACTCTTCGGCCAACCGCTGCCGGGTGCTGACGTCGAGATTGGAGAACGGTTCGTCGAGCAGCAGCAGCTCTGGCATGGGCGCCAGCGCACGGGCCAGCGCCACGCGCTGTTGCTGCCCACCGGAAAGCTCATGCGGGTAACGCCCACCCAACCCTTGCAGCCCCACATGCAGCAACAGCGCATCAACCCGCCGCAGCCGCTCTGCGCGCGCCACAGTGCGCAGCCCGAAGCCGACATTGGCGGCAACATCCAGATGCGGGAACAGCGCGTAATCCTGGAACATCATGCCGACCCGGCGCTTTTCCGCAGCCACCGCACCGCTCGGGCCTTCCAGTTCGCGCCCTCCCAACACAATGCATCCCTGCTGCAACGGCTCGAAGCCACTGATGGCGCGCAGCACGGTGGTTTTGCCACAGCCCGACGCGCCGAGCAGACAGCCGATTTCGCCACGCGCCAACTCCAACGACAGGCCATCGACCACGGCCTTGAATCCGCCCTGCCCGGCATAGCCGATCTGCACGGACTGCAGCTGTAGCTGCCGCGCACTCATCGCTGCGCACCGTGTGCAGCACCGGCGCGTGCCAGCAGAACCACCGGCAGCAAGCCGCTCAACACAATCAACAAGGCCGCCACCGCGCCCTCCTCGTAAGTTCCGCGTGCCGCCTCGGCGTACAGCCAGGTGGCAAGGGTTTCAAAATTCATTGGCCGCAGCACCAGCGTGGCCGGCAGTTCCTTCATGGTGTCCACGAACACCAGCAGCGCGGCGGCCGCAAGCGCGGGCTGCAACAGCGGCAGGTGCACTCGACGCAGCATGCCGCCCGAGGTTTCGCCGAGATTGCTCGCCGCGTGGTCCAGCGACGACGGCACGCGCGCCAAACCGGCTTCGATGCCGCCCACCGCTATCGCCAGGAAACGCAGCGTGTACGCCAGCACCAGCGCAACCACCGAGCCCATCAGAAACATCTGCGCGCGGCCACCATCGATGGCCGAACGCAGCTCGGCGAACAGCGCATCGGCAGCACCCATCGGCACCAGCAGACCAATCGCCAATACCGTGCCCGGAATGGCGTAACCCAACGACGTGACACGGCTGCAGGCTGACGCAAGCCCCCCACCCCGCCGCGCCTGCGCCAGCCGCACGGCCCAGGCCACCACCAGACCCACCGCCATCACCACCACGGTTGCAGCCAAGGCGATGCCCAAGGTGTTCCACAACGCCTGCAGCAACTGCGGCGAAACGCCGGCAACACGCATACGCTGCAGCGCTTCCCAACCCAGGTACGTTGCCGGCACCAGAAAACCAATCAGCACCGGCATTGCACCCAGCACGAATGCAAGCACAGCCATACCACCGCGCAATGTCTGCGGCTGCATGGGCCGCGGCCGCAACGTGCTGGCATAGCGCTGACGTCGCCGGCCGCGTTTTTCCAACATCAACAGCAGCGCCACCAGCAACAGCATGGCCAACGCGATCTGCGCCGCGCCGGGCAGATCGCCACGGCTCACCCACGTGGTGTAGATGGAAACGGTCAAGGTCTGCACGCCGAGGAACTCCGACGCACCGATATCGTTGAGCGCTTCCAGCAGGGCCAAGGCCACACCCACCGCAATGGCCGGACGCGCCAGCGGCAATGCCACGCGCCGGAACAACTGCGCACGCGTCGCGCCCAAGGTGCGCGCAGCTTCAAGCAGACCCGCAGCTTGAGTCATGAACAAAGCGCGCGTGGTCAGGTACACATACGGATACAGCACAAAACCCAGCAGCACGATGCAGCCAGCCAGGTGGCGGATATCCGGCAGACGGAATTCACGCGGGCTGCTGTAACCCAACAGTTCGCGGATCAACCCCTGCACCGGGCCCAGCGGATGCAACACGTCCAGATACGCATACGCAGCGATGTAGGTAGGTACCGCCAGCGGCAACAGCAATGCCCAACTCAACAGCCGCTGGCCGGGGAAACGATAGGCCGTCACCAGCCATGCGCTGCCGGTGCCCAGCACGGTGACCAACACGCCTACGCCCAACAGCAGCACCACGGTGTTGAACAAGGCGGTGGGCAACACGTTCGCCCACAGATGGCCCCATAAACCGGCGCTGCCCTGCACCGCCGACCATGCCAGCGCCAGTACCGGCGCCAGCATCATCAGCGCGGCCAATACGGCGCCGGTCAACCAGGGATTCCACTTTTTCAACATCATGCTCGCCCGCCCGACAAAACGCTGCCGGCGCCCCATTCAAAGACGCCGGCCGAACGCATCAACGAGCATGCCTCAGTTGTCGAAACCAACCTTGTCCACCAGCTCGCTGGCGAGCTTGCGATTGGCGGCAATCTCGGTGAGCGGCAGCGGATCAATATTCATCGCGCCGAAGCTGGCCACTACCGGGTCGAGCTCAACACCAGCCTTGACCGGATACTCGTAGTTGGCGCGTGCGTACAGGCTTTGCGAGTTGTCACTGACCAGGTATTCCAGCAACTTGACCGCGTTGTCGCGGTTGGGCGCGTGCTTTGCGACCGCCGCGCCGGAGATGTTGACGTGGGTACCGCCATTGGCGCTGGCAAATACCGGCCGCACCACTTGGATGGCGTCGCCCCAGGCACGCTGCTCGGAGCCTTCTTCGGCGTTCTTCATGCGGCCCACGTAGTAGGCGTTGGCGATGCCGATGTCGCAGATGCCCGCCAGGATGTCGCGCGCCACGTCACGGTCGCCGCCAGCGGCCTTGCGGGCCAGGTTGCTCTTCACGCCCCGCAGCCAGGCTTCGGTTTGCTCGGCGCCGTCGTGGGCGATCATCGCCGCGAACAGGCTGGTGTTGTACGGATGCTGGCCGGAGCGGATGCAGACGCGGCCTTTCCACTTCGGGTCGGCAAGATCCTGATAGGTGAAGCCGTCCAGCTTCAGGTCTTTATCGGCATACAACACGCGGTCACGCAGCGACAGCGCAAACCATTGACCGTCAGCAGCGCGCAGGTTTGCCGGGATGGCCGCATTGAGCACCTCCGAGGACACCGCCTGGGTGTGGCCAGCTTCAACCACGTCGAGCAGGCGGCCGGTATCCACCGTCATCAGCACGTCAGCTGCCGAGCGCTCGCCTTCTGCGGCCAAGCGTTCAGTCAGGCCGTCCTTGAGCAGCACGGTGTTGACCTTGACGCCGGTGTCGGCGGTGAAGGCGTCCAGCAAGGGCTGGATCAGGCCGGGCTCACGCGTGGTGTAGAGGTTGACCTCGCCTGCGGCGGCAACCGTCGGCGTTTCACCTGCAGCGGCAGGTGCGGTGCCGGTTTTGGCGCAGGCGCCAAGCAGGACGAGGGAACACAGGGCAGCCAAATGGCCGGCGGCGCGCTTCGGATGACGCATTTGATTCTCCAGAAGTGGTCGTCGGGACCGACCACCATGGCCGGCAACGCTTCAAATGAGAACTTATCTCATTTTGACTGCCGCGCACACTGCGTCAATCCGCCGCACTGTCCTGCAGCGGGAACAACAACATCGCATCGCCATAGCTGAAGAAGCGGTACTGCTGCGCGATGGCATGCGCATAGGCCTCAAATACCCGCGCCTTGCCGGCAAAGGCACTGATCATCATCAGCAGCGTGCTCTCGGGCAGATGGAAGTTGGTGACCATGGCATCGACACTGCGGATGCGATACCCCGGAGTGATGAAGATCTGGGTTTCACCCGCGTAGGGCTGCAGCTCGCCGTCACGCATCGCGCTCTCCAATGCGCGCACCACCGTTGTGCCCACGCCGATCACGCGCCCGCCGGCGGCGCGGGTGCGACGCACCTTGTCCACCAGCTCGGCACCCACGTTGAGCCATTCACGGTGCATCACATGATGGCTGAGGTCATCCACGCGCACCGGCTGGAAGGTGCCGGCACCCACATGCAGGGTGATGTGCCCAAACACAACACCGCGCTCGCGCAGCTGCGCCAGCAGTGCCTCATCAAAATGCAGGCCTGCAGTGGGCGCTGCCACCGCGCCCACCTGCTTGGCGAACACGGTCTGGTAGCGCTCGCGGTCATCCACACCGGGCTCGCGGTGGATGTAAGGCGGCAGCGGCAGGCGGCCCTGGTGCACCAGCCAGGATTCCAGCGGTTCGGGGATGTTGAAACACAGCACATAGAACTCGCCGTCGCGACCCAGCACCTCGGCTTCGCCACCCGCATCGAGCTGGATCAGGCTGCCCGGCTTGGGCGATTTGCTGGCGCCGATCTGGGCGCGGGCCTGCTGGCCACCGAGCAGGCGCTCGATCAGAATTTCAACGCGCCCACCGGTGGCCTTCTGCCCGAACAAACGCGCCGGGATCACCCGTGTGTCGTTGAACACCAGCAGATCGCCCGGCTGCAGCAGCTGCGCCAGATCGCGGATATGGCGGTCATCAAACGCGGCCGGCGCCGGCGGCACCAGCAGCAGGCGGCTGGCCGAACGTTCGGCCAACGGGGCTTGGGCGATCAACGCCTCGGGTAACTCGTAGTTGAAATCGGACTTCTTCAAGGCCGGAACGTCATGCGGGGAGCTGGGTATTGTAGCTCTCTGATGGCAGGAGGCTGGGTTCAGCCGGTGCATGCATCCGGGCTGTCGCGGGGCCAGTTGACGTCATGCGCCCGTCCCAGCCGCCATCAAGCGCGCTCCAGGTACGCCGCTGCTCAGCGCTCGAACTTTGTCGAAAGAATGATGGCACTGGTGGTGCGCTCCACGCCGTCCACCGCGCCGATGGCGTCTGTGACCACGTCCATCTCGCTGACGCCGCCCACCACCACCATCGCAATCAGGTCGTGGTTGCCGCTGACCGAATGCAGCGAGCGCACCTCGGAGATATCGCGCAGCGCTTTGACCACCGTTGGCATCTTTTTAGGCAGCACGGTGATCAATACGTGGGCGCGCACCTGGCCTTGTTCGTAATCCTCGTGGGTGCGCACGGTGTAGCCGGCAATCACCCCCAGCTGCTCCAGCCGGTCGATGCGGCTCTGCACCGTGGTGCGCGACAGCCCCAGCCGGCGGGCAATCTGCGCGGTGGAGGCGCGGGCGTCCTCGCGCAGAACGGAAAGCAAGCGCTCATCAGCAGGGGAAATCTTCACATTGCGCAGCCATTTCGTCGATTCGCCGAAATTAACCGAAAAATCGCCTAAATCATATCTGCCATATGTCCAGAATCTCCAGATAATGGCTATACAAGACATTTTTGGAGATGAGCATGACCGTACTCGGCCCCCTCGCCCCGCTTCGCGCGCACGCCGGCACCCGCCTCACCCGCGGCCTGGACGATGCCAGCATCGAGCGGCTGGCCACTGCCCATCCCGACCTGGCCCAGGCCATCGAGGCCGCTGGCAAGGAATACACCCGCGTCAAAGCGGAGATCGCCGATCTGCTGGATCTGGATGAAAAAGACCAGATCGCCGCGATGCAGGCCAACTTCATCAACTTCTATGCCGACGATGCCGTGGTGCCGTACATCGCGCTGGCCGCCTGCGGCCCGTGGGTCGTCTCGCTGAAGGGCGCGGTGCTGTACGACGCCGGTGGCTACGGCATGCTCGGCTTCGGTCACACGCCGGCCGACGTGATGGCGGCGGCTGCCAAGCCGCAGGTCATGGCCAACATCATGACGCCGAGCCTTGCGCAGCGCCGCTTCACCGAGGCATTGCGCAAGGAGATCGGCCACAGCCGTGGCGGCTGTCCGTTCTCGCATTTCATGTGCCTTAACTCCGGCTCCGAGGCGGTGGGTTTGGCCGCGCGCATCGCCGACATCAACGCCAAGCTGCAGACCGACCCGGGCGCGCGCCATGCCGGCGCCACCATCAAACGTGTGGTGATCAAGGGCAGCTTCCACGGCCGTACCGATCGCCCGGCGCTGTATTCGGACTCCAGCCGCAAGACGTATGACCAGCACCTGGCCAGCTATCGCGGCGAAGACAGCGTCATCGCCATCGCGCCGTACGACGAGGCTGAGCTGCGCAAAGTATTTGCCGATGCGCAGGCCAACAACTGGTTCATTGAAGCGGTTTTCCTGGAGCCGGTAATGGGCGAAGGCGACCCGGGCCGCGCGGTGCCGGTGAGCTTCTACGCGCTGGCCCGCGAATTGACCCGCGAGCATGGCAGCCTGTTGTTGATCGACTCCATCCAGGCAGCATTGCGTGCGCACGGCACCTTGTCGTTCGTGGATTACCCCGGCTACGAAAAGCTCGACCCGCCGGACATGGAAACCTACTCCAAGGCACTCAACGGCGCGCAGTTCCCGTTGTCGGTGCTGGCTGTCACCGAGCACGCGGCGGGCTTGTATCGCAAGGGCGTGTATGGCAACACCATGACCACCAACCCGCGTGCACTGGACGTGGCCTGCGCCACCCTCGCCCGCCTGACACCAGAAGTGCGGCAGAACATCCGCCTGCGCGGCGAACAGTCGGTGCAGAAGCTCGAAGCACTGAAGGAAAAGCTGGGCGGCTTGATCACCAAGGTACAGGGCACTGGCTTGCTGTTTTCCTGCGAACTTGCTCCGCAGTTCAAATGCTACGGCGCCGGCTCCACCGAGGAATGGCTGCGCATGCACGGCGTCAACGTGATCCACGGCGGCGAGAACTCACTGCGCTTCACCCCGCATTTCGGCATGGATGAAGAAGAGTTGGATCTGCTGCTACAGATGGTGGGCCGTGCGTTGGTGGAAGGCCCGCGCCGTGAACAGGCCGACGCGGCTTGATTGTGTTGATTGTTCGTTGAGAAAAAGAGGCGGCCAATGGCCGCCTCTTTTTTTGGAGATTTCGAGCGAAGGGCAGCCCTCACCCCAACCCCTCTCCCGCACGCGGGAGAGGGGCTAGCTACACCGCGAACGGAGAATGTGCGTGCAGGAGAACGAGCGTGCAAGCGCAGCTTTACAGCCCCTCTCCCGCGCGCGGGAGAGGGGTTGGGGTGAGGGCCGCCTTTAAAACTAAAGCACACCCACCGCCTGCGTCGCCGGCACACCACCGCCCAGCGCTTTGTACACCGCCACCACGTTGACGTTGACCGTCGCCTCCGCCGCGGCCAACGCGTCATCGGCTACCAGCTGATTGCGTTGTGCATCCAACAGGGCGAGAAAGTCTTCCGAGCCTTCGCGGTATCGGATCTGCGCCAAATTCGCCGCACGCCGGGCCGCCTGCGCCTGCTCGGCGATGATGGCCAAACGTGATTGCTCCTTGGCGTAACGCGTCAATGCGTTTTCGGTGTCTTCCAAGGCCAACAGCACCGCTTTTTCGTACTCCGCTGCCGCACCGTCTGCCTGCGCCTTGCTGGCACGCAGGCGTGCGCGCACCGTACCGAAGTCGAACGCGGCCCAGCTGATGGACGGCGTCAGCGACCAGGCTTTGTTGTTGCCATTGACCAAGCCATTGGCATCGCCGCCGAGGAAGCCAACAAAACCACTCACGCTGATACGCGGAAACAGATCGGCCGTGGCCACGCCCACGCGCGCGGTAGCCGCCGCCAAACGACGTTCTGCCACGCGCACGTCAGCCCGCTGGCGCAGCAGATCGGTGGTGTCACCCAACGGCAAGGCCTTGGCGAACGCCGGCACGTCGCGTGGCTGCAACAGCGTGTTCAACGCATCCGGGCGCTGACCCAGCAACACCGCCAAGCGATGCCGCGATTGCGCCTGAGCCACCTCCAGCAGCGGAATATCAGCTTCAATCGCTTTCAATCGTGCGCGGCTGCTCTGCACATCCAACTCGCTACCGGCACCCAGTTCCCAACGTGTCTCGGTGAGTTTCTGGGTATCACGCAGGTTGACCAACGTCTGTTGGGCCACGGCGATACGCTTCTGCGCACCGCGCAGTTCGAAGTAATTGCGGGCAACTTCAGCGGCAACCGTGACCTGCGCATCCACCAGGTTGTCGCGCTCGGCCCCCAGGTCAGCACGTGCCGCTTCGGCCGCACGACGCTGCCGGCCGAACAGGTCCAACTCCCACGCCGCATCGAAGCCAAGCTGATAGCTTTCGCCATGGATGCGCTCACCGCCCTGCGCCGGATCAGGTTGTTTCCGGCGGTCCTGATTGCCTCCCGCAGTCACATGTGGGGCTTGATCCAGACGCTGTTCGCTGAAGGCGGCACGTGCCATACGAACACGTGCCATCGCGATGCGCAGATCGAGGTTGTCCGCCAGTGCGCCGTGCACCAGTTGCGCCAGCACCGGGTCATCAAACTGCGACCACCAGTTGGCCACCGGCGACACGGAGCTGAAGGACGGATCCGCACTACCCTGCAACTGCACTGCTTGCGGCGCAGGCGCTTTGTAGTCCGGGCCAACGCTGACGCAGCCGGCCAGCAGCGTAGTGACAACGGCTGCGGTCAACATGCGTATTACCATGGCAGCGTTTCTCCCCGGTGGGTGAAGCTGCCGGTCGGCCCGTCGCTGCCAGCCAATGCCATCTGCACGCTGGAACGGGCGCCATCGGCGATTTCGAGCTCGCCGTCACCTTCATTCATATCCGTCTTCACATAGCCTGGATCGACCGCGTTGACCGTGATGGCGGTATCGCGCAGCTCATAGGCCAGGCTCAACGTCCAGCTGTTCACTGCCGCTTTGGACGCACTGTAGGCAGGCACCCTGAAATCCCAGATGGTCGATGTCGGGTCGGCCTGCCGTGTCTGCGACGCCAGCTCGCTGGAAACGTTGATGATGCGTCCGGCACTGGAACGATGCAGCAGTGGCAGGAAGGCCTGCGTCACCGCCACCACCGCATGCAGATTGGTACGCAACGTATCGTGCCATACCTCCTGCGGCTGGGCCGATGGCGCCACGGCCGGATTCTCCAGCAGCACACCTGCATTGTTGATGAGGATATCCAGACGACCATGCCGCGCGGTTACCTGTTCCACCGCATTGGCGATGCTCTGTGCATCGGTCACGTCCAGCTGCAGGGCCTCCACCGGCAGACCTTCGGCCTGCAGTTTCAGCGCCAATGCCAACGCCGCCTCGTGCCTGCGTCCGGCCAGCAGCGTGTGTACTCCGGCCTGGGCAAGTTGGCGCACGGTCTCAGCGCCTATACCTCGCGTCGCACCGGTAACCAGCGCAATCCTGTCGTTGTGAGTGTTCATGAATTCTCTCTCATGGGGGATGGGATACCGACAACCTCATTTCACTTCCGGCACGTCATGCCCGCAACAAGGGGCTCAGCTGCCGGTGGTAAACGCGCGCGGACTACATTCCGCCTTCCGCGCGCGCTTTACCCGCCGCATCTCAATGGTGGAGCGTTGATTCACCGTGCTGCACGAGCTTGCCGCCACCGTTACGCGATACGAACTTGCGCAATGCCACGTAGAACACCGGCGTCAGGAACAAGCCGAACAAGGTGACTCCGAGCATGCCGGCAAACACGGTGATACCCGTCACCGAGCGCACCTCTGCACCCGCGCCATGCGACAACACCAGCGGCACGGTGCCGGCGATGAAGGCGATGGACGTCATCACGATGGGGCGCAGACGCAGGCGGCAGGCTTCCAGTGCGGATTCCACAATGCCCTTGCCGCCCATTTCCAGCTCACGGGCAAACTCGACGATCAGGATCGCGTTCTTACACGCCAGGCCCATCAGCACCACCAGGCCCACCTGCACGAATACGTTGTTGTCACCACCGGTGAGCCACACACCAAACAATGCCGACAGCAGCGTCATCGGGACGATCAGGATCACCGCCAGCGGGAGCGACCAGCTTTCGTACAGCGCGGCCAGCACCAGGAACGCCAGCAGGATCGCCACCGGGAACACGATGAAGGCAGCCTTGCCCTGCGTTGCCTGCTGGTAGCTCAGGTCGGTCCATTCGGTGGTCATGCCCACCGGCAACACCTGCCCGGCAATTTCCGTCAGCTTGTTCATGGCCTGTGCCGAAGACAGCATGCGCGGGTCGGCCTCACCGGCCAGATCAGCCGCCGGGTAACCGTTGAAGCGCAGCACCGGGTCCGGACCAAAGGTTTCCTTGATGGTCACCATCGAGCCGATCGGCACCATCTCGCCACGATCATTGCGGGTGCGCAGCTTGCCGATGTCTTCCACGCTGTCACGGAACTGGCCGTCGGCCTGCGCGATCACCTGCCAGGTACGACCAAACTGGTTGAAGTCGTTGACGTAAGCCGAGCCCAGGTAGGTCTGCAGCGTGTCGAACAATTCGGTCAGCTGCACGCCCTGTGCCTTGGCCTTGACACGGTCCACCTCGGCATCCAGTTGCGGCACGTTGGCCTGGTAGCTGGTGATCGGGTACGCCATGCCCGGCGTCTGCGCCACCGCACCCTGCATCGACTGCACCGCGTTCTGCAGCGCGCCGTAGCCAAGGTTGCCACGGTCCTGGATGAACATCTGGTAGCCGTTGCCGTTGCCCAGGCCGAGGATCGGCGGCGGCATCATGGCGAAGGCAAAACCTTCCTGCAGCCCGGCGATCTTCTGGTTGATCTCGGCGTTGATCTGCGCGGCGGTACGGCCCTTACGCTCGTTGAATGGCTTCAATGGAATGAACGCCACGCCGGTATTGGGCGTGTTGGTGAACTGCAGCGCATTCAAGCCGGGGAACGAAATGGTGTGTGCAACACCGTCAGTCTCCTGCGCGATCTTGGCCACTTTGCGCAGCATTTCATCGGTGCGTGCAATGGACGAGCCTTCCGGCAACTTCACACCTGCGATCAGGTACAGCTTGTCCTGGGTGGGGATGAAGCCCGGCGGCACCAGCTTGAAGATAACGCCCGTGCCCAGCAGCAATACCGCATAGACCACGAACACGGCACCACGACGGCCGAGGATCTTCGACACACCGCGCTCGTACTTCTCCGAGCTGGATTTGAAGAAGCGGTTGAACGGGCGGAACACCCAACCGAACAAGCGGTCGATCAAACGTGTCGGGCCATCCTTCGGTGCGCCATGCGGCTTGAGCAGGCGCGCTGCCAGCGCCGGCGAGAGCGTCAGCGAGTTGATCGCCGAGATCACCGTGGAGATGGCGATGGTGACCGCAAACTGCTTGTAGAACTGGCCGGTGACGCCGGACAGGAACGCCATCGGCACGAACACCGCACACAACACCAACGCAATGGCGACGATGGGCCCGGAGACTTCCTTCATCGCCTGGTGCGCCGCCGCTGTGGGTGACAGGCCTTCCTCGATGTTCCGCTCGACGTTCTCCACCACCACGATGGCGTCATCCACCACGATACCGATGGCCAACACCAGGCCGAACAGGCTCAAGGTATTGATCGAGAAACCCAACACATACAGCGCGGCGAACGTACCCACAATCGATACCGGCACAGCGATCAGCGGAATGATCGAGGCACGCCAGGTCTGCAGGAACAGGATCACCACCAGCACCACAAGCGCGATGGCCTCCAGCAGCGTGGTCACCACCGCCTTGATCGAGTCGCGCACGAAGATGGTAGTGTCGTACACCGCTTCGTACTTCACATCGGCCGGGAAGCTTTTCTGCATCTCGTCCATGGTGCCGATCACCGAATCGCGGATCTCCAGCGCGTTGGCGCCCGGTGCCTGGAAGATGCCGATGCCGACTGCGTTCTTGCCGTCCAACTGCGAGCGCAGGGTGTAGTCGCCCGCCCCCAACTCAACGCGGGCCACGTCGGACAGACGCACCACTTCACCATCGGCACCGCTCTTGAGCACGATGTCACCGAACTCCTGTTCGCTGCGCAGGCGGCCCTGTGCGTTGATCAGCGTCAGGAACTGGCTGTTCGGCATCGGCTCGGCACCGAGCTGGCCGGCCGACACCTGTACGTTCTGTTCGCGCATGGCGCGCACCACGTCGCTGGCGGTCAAGCCACGCGACGCGACGCGGTCCGGGTCCAGCCATGCGCGCATGGCGTAGTCACCCCCGCCGAAGATCTGCGCGTCACCCACGCCCTGGATGCGGGCCAGTGCGTCTTTGACGTGCAGGCGCGCGTAGTTGCGCAGATACAGGGTGTCGTACTTGCCGTTGGGCGAGGTCAGGTGCACCACCATCAGGAAGGTGGGCGACTGCTTCTGCGTGGTCACGCCTTGCCTGCGCACATCCTCGGGCAAACGTGCCTGCGCCTGCGCCACGCGGTTCTGCACCTTCACCGCCGCCTCGTCCGGGTCGGTGCCCGGGCGGAAGGTGATGGTCATCTGCAGCACGCCATCGGAGCCGGCCACCGACTTCAGGTAGAGCATGCCTTCAACGCCATTGATCGCCTCTTCCAACGGCGTGGCAACGGTTTCGGCAATGACCTTGGGGTTGGCACCGGGGTAAACCGTACGCACCACCACCGAGGGCGGCACCACTTCCGGGTACTCACCGATAGGCAGCATCGGAATACTGATCAAGCCAGCGGCAAAAATCACAATCGACAACACCGCCGCGAAGATCGGTCTGTCAATGAAAAAACGCGAAAAATCCATGAGAGGAAATCCTTGAAAAGGCCGGCGTTGGCATGCAGCCGCCCTGCCCTCGGCCGATTGGACGAAGACACACGACCGGCATGGCGCCGGCATCAAAACAAACCGAGGATCAGTTCAGCGACGCAGTCTTGTTGCCGTCGGCAGCCACCGGCTGCATCGCCACCGGCTTGGCCTGCACCGGCATGCCGGGCATGAAGACCTTCTGTACGCCGTCAACAATCACCTTGTCGCCAGCGGCAAGACCCTGCTCGACAATGCGCAGGCCTTCAGCACTGCGGCCCAATGCAACATCGCGCCGCTGCGCTTTGCCATCCTTGTCCACCACGTACACATACTTGCGGTCCTGGTCGGTGAGCACGGCCTTGTCGTCAATCAACACCGCCTGGAATTCACCGCTGCCCAGCAGCCTCACGCGGGCAAACAGGCCCGGCGTGAACTGACGGTCGCGGTTGTCGAGCAATGCACGCACGCCAATGGTGCCGGTGCTGCGGGCGACCTGGTTGTCGAGGAAATCAACCTTACCGTCATGCGGGAAACCTTCCTCGCCACTGAGGCCTACCTTCACCGGCAAGGCTTCGTCGCGCTCACTCGGGCGCTCGCCCTTGCGTGCCATCTGCGCGTAACGCAGGAAGGTGGATTCGTCGGCATCAAAGTAGACATGCACCGTATCCAGCGACACCAACGTGGTCAGCACACTGGCTGCGTCACCGGCGGTCACCAGGTTGCCGGCGGTGACCATCGCACGCCCGGCACGGCCATCAATCGGCGCGCGTACGCGGGTGAATTCCAGGTTCAAGCGGGCTGCATCCAATGCGGCCTGCGCCGCCATCACCTGCGCGCCGGACTGGTCGGCCGCCGCGCGTCGCTGTTCGGCGGTTTCAGCGGCAATGGCCTGCTGCTCGGCCAAACGTCGGGCGCGTTCGGATTCGCTGCGTGCCAACGCAGCCTGCGTGCGCGCACGGGTCAGTTCGGCCTGCGCGCGATTGAACTCGGCCTGGTAGCTGCGTGCGTCGATAGTGAACAGCACATCGCCCTTCTTCACCTCCTGCCCTTCGACGTAATTGACCTTGTCGATGTAGCCCGACACACGCGGACGCAGTTCAACGCTCTGCACCGCTTCGACACGGCCGCTGAATTCATCCCATTGGCTGACCTGCTTGATCAGCACCGGCGCAGCACTGACCTGAGGTGCCGGGGGCGCCCCGGCCTCTTCCGCATGACCACCGCTGCAGGCAGCCAGCACGGCAAGGGCGAGCGCGGACAAGCCGAAGCGCGCAAGGCGCCATGTAGCGCGGGAGGGGGTGGAGATACCGTTCATGTCATGCATCCGTGAGGCAGGGGGAGAAAAGGAAAAAAGCGATGCGGCAGGTGCCGGAGGGTGTGTGTGACCATCAGCGACATCTCTGCGCGCTGCGGCGATGGAAATGCGGGAAGCCGTCGTCAGGGGCTGCTGAACAGGCAGCGCAGTGTCCCGCTCACGGAAATTTTTCTCCCGCTGATGGGACAAACCGCCGCAACCAACGCTTCCACACCGGTGCAGCCGGCGCCTCGACCGGCGTTTCAACGCCGGTTTCCAGGCCGATGAAAGGCCTTTCAAAGTCCAATGAATTCAGCTTGTTGGCCGAAAAACGATAACCAGGATTACTTGAAAACCCCGGTACACGGCGGATCTGCCGCTGGTCGGGAATCTGGCGCAGCAACATGGCGACATATCCGTCCTGAAAGTGGACAGACACGGTAGCGCCAGAAAGAGGACTTGATTAGTACGGTTTAAAGGGAATAATCATCCCGTCGCCGGCACAATCCCGTTGCCAGCAAGGCCCCACAAATGATCAACGACCTCAACGACACCCTGATCTTCGTCAAGGTGGTCGAACAGGGCAGCTTCACCGCCGCCGCCCGCCTGCTGGGCCAGCCCAAAACCACGGTCAGCCGCAAAATCCAGGAGCTGGAAAACCGCTTGGGCGCGCGCCTGCTTCACCGCACCACGCGCAGGCTGGGCCTTACCGAGGCCGGCACGGTGTACTACGAACATTGCCAGCGCATCCCCCGCGAGCTGGAACAGGCCGAAAGCGCGGTGAACCAGCTGCAGTCAGGCCCACGTGGCTGGCTGCGTTTCACCGTGCCCTACTCCATGGGCACGATGTGGATTGCGCCACTCTTGAGCCAGTTTCAGGCCCAGTACCCGGAAATCCGCGTGGACATGCATCTGGGCAACGAGACGCTGGATCTGATCGCCGGTGAAACCGACATGGCGCTGCGCGTCGGCCCGCTGCCCGACTCCAACCTCATCGCCCGCAAGCTGGGCGTGCTGCGCACGCAGGTGTTCGCAAGCCCCAGCTACATCCAGCGCTATGGTGAACCCACCCATCCCAGCGAGCTGCAGTTCCATCGCACGCTGGCGGTGCGCAAGCCCCACAACCACAACAACCGCTTCAGCTGGACGCTGGCCGAAGCCGGTGGCGAGATGCAGGAATTCGCGGTCAATCCGGCACTGGTCGCCAACGATCCAGCCGCGTTGAACACCATGCTCGTAGCCGGCGAAGGCCTGATGCTGAGCAGCGACGTGATGGCCAAGCCCTTTGTCGAATCGGGCATGCTGCGCCGCGTGCTGGCCGGCTGGACCGGGCCGGACTACGACTTCAATGCGGTGTTTGCCGGCGGCGGTATGGTCTCGCCCAAAGTGCGCGCGTTCATCGACTTCCTGGTGGACAAGCTCAACTTCGACGTCAATTACATGATGCTGCAATGTCCCAATGCAGGGCGGCTGGCAGAGATGGTGGAGAGCCAGCGCCGTCCGCGCGGCCTTGAATTGCCCGATGGCCGCGTGCTCGAAGTGCTGGACGCCTGAGCCTGCGGCCACCCAAGCGACTTGCGGGCACGGCAACGACTGGCTGGTTGCCGCGCCATGCACCCGCAGCGCCAAGGCGCTGCCGGCCAGCCTCGCCCTACCGCAGGGGGCAGGCCCGCTTATGCCTTGTCGTCTACCGGCGGCAGCACCGGCAAAGTCCCCGGCGTGAATACCCCCGGGACAACAAAGGCATTGAGCACGACATCCAGTGTGTCGGTGCCATCGCGCATCAGGTCGAACAGCTCCGGCTCCAGCATGCTGCAGTAAAGCACCCCGGTCAGGCTGGTATGCACCATCCGGGCGGCGGTGTCGGTCTCCACGTTCTCACGCAATTGGCCCAGCTCGCGGGCACGCTCAAACGCAGCGGTAATCATCGCAAGTTCTTCGCAGGAAGCCTCGCGCTGCATCTTCTGCATGGCCTGGCTTTCCGCGGACAGATCGTTGCGCAGCATGATCTCCAGCATGCTGCGCGCGCGCTCGTCGTCCATCACTTCCTGCATGGACACCAGTAGCGCCGAACGCAGGTCCAGCACTGGTGAGGTGCGCTTCAGCGACGTGGTGCACCGCAGCCGCTCGATGAACGGCTTCCGCTCACGGTTGATCAACGCCGCCAGCACCTCAGCCTTGTTCTTGAAGTGCCAGTACACCGCGCCGCGGGTATAGCCGGCACGCGCACCGATCATGGCCAGCGTAGTACCGGCCACACCGGATTCATGGAAACAGTTCAAGGCAGCATCAAGGATGCCCTCACGGGTAGCCATTGCCTCTTCTTTGGTTTTTCTCGCCATTTCGCCCGCGCTGTACCCATTTGAACGAGTCGAATTGTACATACTTGCAAACAAACATTCATGCATGTATCTTTTCGACGCATTCTGCGCCTCCCTTTTCCTGATCGATGCGCTGTCCCCAAACGAAAACCAAGCCATCGCACCGGGCCCCCTCCTTCTGCGAGTTCCGTCATGCATCTACCTCCCGCTCGTCTCCTCGCTGTATCTCTTGCAACCGCCCTTGCCGCTTCCGCCTGCGGCAGCGCCGACCAAGGTGCCGACCAGAACGCCCCCGGCCAGGTCACCGTCACCACTCTGAAAACCGAGAAGGTCGCGTTGACGCGTCAGTTGCCTGGACGCACTACGGCCTTTCTGGTGGCCGAGGTTCGGCCACAGGTCAACGGCATCGTCGCCAAACGGCTGTTTGCCGAAGGTGGCCTGGTAGATGCGGGGCAACCGCTGTATCAGCTTGACGACGCGGCCTACCGCGCCCAGGCCAACAGTGCACGTGCGCAACTGGCTCGGGCCGAAGCCACCGCCAATGCGGCACGCCTGAGTGCCCGCCGCGTTGCCGAGCTGGCCAAAGTGGAAGCCGTCAGCGTGCAGGACAACGAAAACGCGATCGCCGCGCTCAAGCAGGCAGATGCGGATGTTGGTGCGGCACGCGCCTCCCTGGATGCCGCCAATGTCACCTTGGGTTATGCCCGCATCATTTCCCCGATCAGCGGCCGCGTTGGCAAATCCACGGTCACTCAAGGCGCGCTGGTCAACGCTGGTCAGCCGACCGCATTGGCGACGGTGCAACAGCTCAATCCCATCTATGTGGACCTGACCCAGTCCTCAAGCGAGCTGCTGCAGCTGCGCCGGGAGTTGGAAAGCGGCCGCCTGCAGGACAACAAAGCCCTGCCGGTCACCATCCTGCTGGACGACGGCACTCCGTTTACGCACAAGGGCACGCTGGAATTCTCTGAAGTCAGCGTCGACCCCACCACCGGCAGCTATGCACTGCGCGTGCGGGTGGACAATCCCGACCAGGTGTTGATGCCCGGCATGTATGTCCGCGCCGAAATCGGCGGCGGCGTGCGTGAGAACGGCATTCTGGTGCCCATGCAGGGCATCAACCGTGATCCCAAAGGCGACACCAGCGCATTGGTGATCGGCAAGGACAACAAGGTCGAAGCCCGGCCGGTGACGGTCAGCCGCGCGGTCGGCAACAAGTGGCTGGTCGAGGACGGCCTGAAGCCGGGCGACAAAGTGATCGTCGAAGGGCTGCAGAAGATCCAGCCGGGCATGCCCGTGCAGGCTACCGAGATGGGAGCGCCTGCCACGAAGCCGGCTGCGGCCACATCCGCCGACAAGCAATAAGCGGAGAAACCAATGGCCCGTTACTTTATTGATCGACCCATTTTTGCGTGGGTGATAGCAATCATCATCATGCTCGCCGGCGCCCTGTCGGTGATGACCTTGCCGGTGTCGATGTACCCCGCAGTGGCCCCGCCGGCCATTGAAATCAATACCAACTACCCGGGTGCATCGGCCAAGGTGGTGGAGGACTCGGTGATCCAGATCATCGAGCAGAACATGAAAGGCCTCGACGGCCTGATCTACTTTTCCGCCAACAGCTCGTCCAACGGCCGCGGCCTTGTCACCATGACCTTCGAGGCCGGCACCAATCCGGATATCGCGCAGGTGCAGGTACAGAACAAGCTGCAGTTGGCGCTACCGCTGCTGCCATTGGAAGTACAACGGCAAGGCATCAACGTTGCCAAATCGAGCAGCGGCTTTCTGAAAGTGCTGGGCTTCGTCTCCAACGATGGCAGCATGAGTGCGGCCGATATTTCCGACTACGTGGGTTCCAACATCGTGGACTCGCTCAGCCGCGTCCCGGGCGTGGGCAGCATCCAGGTGTTCGGCGGTAAATACGCCATGCGCATCTGGCTGGATCCCGACAAACTGCACACCTATGGATTGTCGGTGGATGAAATTGCCGCAGCGATCACGGCGCAGAACGCGCAGGTCGCCATTGGCCAGCTGGGTGGCACACCGTCAATCCAGGACCAGCAGCTCAACGCCACCATCAATGCGCAGGACCGTCTGCAGACACCCGAACAGTTCCGCGACATTCTGGTGCGCGGTGGCACCGACGGCAGTGAGCTGCGCCTGGGCGATGTTGCCCGCGTAGAGCTGGGTGCGGAAACCTACGACTTCGTCACCCGTTACAACGGCAAACCCTCCTCCGGCCTGGCCATCACCCTGGCCACCGGTGCCAATGCGCTGGAAACCTCCGATCGCGTCAACGCGGTCATGGAACAACTGCAGGCCAACTTCCCGCCCGGGCTGGAAACCACGGTGCCGTATGACACCACGCCCTTCGTGAAAGTCTCGATCAAAGGTGTGATCAAGACGCTGCTGGAAGCCATCGTGCTGGTGTTCGTGGTGATGTACCTGTTCCTGCAGAACTTCCGCGCCACCTTGATCCCCACCATCGCCGTGCCGGTGGTGCTGCTGGGTACGTTCGGCATTCTTGCCGCACTTGGTTTCACGGTGAACATGTTGACCATGTTCGCGATGGTGCTGGCCATTGGCCTGCTGGTGGACGATGCCATCGTGGTGGTCGAAAACGTCGAACGCATCATGTCCGAAGAAGGACTATCGCCACTCGAAGCCACCCGTAAATCCATGGACCAGATCACCGGCGCACTGGTCGGTATCGGCCTGGTGCTGTCGGCGGTGTTCATACCGATGGCCTTCATGAGTGGCTCCACCGGCATCATCTACCGGCAGTTCTCCGCCACCATCGTGTCGGCGATGGGCTTGTCGGTGCTGGTCGCCATCGTGCTGACACCTGCGTTGTGCGCCACCATGCTCAAGCCGCTGAAAAAGGGCGAGCACAATGTGGCGCACAAAGGCTGGTCTGGCCGTTTCTTCAACGGCTTCAACCGCGGTTTTGACCGCTCCAGCCAGACCTATCAACGTGGCGTCATGGGCCTGCTGTCACGGCCCTGGCGTTCGATGCTGATCTTTGCGGGCATGGCGGTGGCAATGGTGCTGTTGTTCATGCGCCTACCCTCTTCGTTCCTGCCCAACGAGGACCAAGGCATCCTGATGGCGTTGGTGCAGACGCCGGTAGGTGCCACCCAGCAGCGCACGCTGGAAGCGATGGAGAACCTGGAAAACCACTTCCTCACCGAAGAGCGGGATGCCGTCGACTCGGTCTTCATCGTGCAGGGCTACAGCTTTGCCGGCATGGGCCAGAACACAGGCTTGGCCTTCATCAAGCTCAAGGACTGGCACGAGCGTAACGCCGACCAAGGTGCACGCCCGGTCACTGACCGGGCCATGGCCAAAATGAGCCAGGTGAAAGACGCTTTCATCTTCGTCTTCCCGCCGCCGGCGATGACCGACCTGGGCACCGGCTCGGGCTTCACCTTCTTCCTCAAGGACAACAGCAGCCGCGGCCACAAAGCGCTGTTGGACGCACGAAACCAGCTGCTTGCAGCCGCCGGCGCCAGCAAACTGCTGACCAACGTGCGCCCCAATGGACAGGAAGACAGCCCGCAGATGCGCATAAAAGTGGACGTGGCCAAAGCCAACGCCCTCAGCCTGCCCACCAGCTCCATCAACAACACGCTGGCCGCTGCATGGGGCAGCCGCTACGTGGATGACTTCATCGACCGCGGTCGCGTCAAACGTGTGTACCTGCAGGCCGAAGCCGATTTCCGCATGAATCCGGACGACTTCAATCTATGGTCGGTGAAAAACACAAAGGGTGAGATGGTGCCGTTCAGTGCCTTTGCCACCCAACAATGGGATTTCGGCTCAACGCGTCTTGAGCGTTACAACGGCATCTCGGCGATGGAAATCCAGGGCGAACCGATACTGGGAGTATCTTCCGGCGAAGCCATGCTCGAGATCGAACGCCTTGCAAAGGAACTACCCAAAGGCTTCGACATTGAATGGACTGCGCTGTCCTACCAGGAACGACAGGCCGGCGCGCAGACGCCCTTGCTGTACATGCTGTCGCTGCTGATCGTGTTTCTGTGTCTTGCGGCCTTGTACGAAAGCTGGAACGTGCCAACCGCCGTTCTGCTGGTGGCGCCGCTGGGCATTCTGGGCACCGTGATGGCCAACACCCTGCGCGGCATGGAGCGTGACATCTACTTCCAGGTGGCGATGCTGACCACGGTTGGCCTGACCAGCAAGAACGCCATCCTGATCGTCGAGTTCGCCAAGGAAAACCTGGAGCGAGGTGCCAGCGTGATCGACGCCACCATGCATGCCGTCCGTGACCGCTTGCGTCCGATCATCATGACCTCGCTTGCCTTCGGCCTTGGCGTGCTTCCACTCGCCATTGCCACGGGTGCCGGCTCCGGCGCACAGCGTGCCATTGGTACCGGCGTGCTCGGCGGCATGCTCGTTGGCACCCTGCTGGGCGTGTTCTTCATCCCGCTGTTCTTTGTCGTGGTGCAACGCGTATTCAATCGCGGCAACGCCCGGAAGACGGCAACCCATACATCCAGCGATGCAACGCTGGAAGGTGAAACCCATGAATAAGCGATTCCCCGTGCTCGCCCTTGCTGTGACCGCAGCGCTGTCCGGCTGCAGCACCCTGGTCCCCGACCGCACCGAGGTGGCGCCGGCCATTCCCTCACAATGGCCGGCACACGCCACCGCCGACATCGCGGCCACACCAATGGTCAACATCGGTTGGCGTGATTTCTTCGTGGACCCGCGTCTGCAGACGATCATCGCCCAATCGCTGGACAACAACCGCGATCTCCGCGTCGCCGTGCTCAACGTCGAACGTGCCCGCGCGCAGTACCGCATCCAGCGTGCTGATCGCCTGCCGTCACTCAACGCACAGGGGCAGATGATCCGCAGCGGCGGCGATGTTCCTGTCAGCGAGCAGTTCAGTGCCGACCTTGGCATCACCGAGTTCGAGCTGGACCTGTTCGGACGCGTGCGCAATCTCAGCGAAGCTGCCCGACAGCAATTTTTTGCTGAATCAGCCAACCAACGCAATGCGTTGTTGACGTTGGTGGCGGAGGTCGCCAACGCCTGGCTGACCTTGGGTGCTGACAACGAACAACTGCGCATCAGCCAGGCAACCTTGGCCAGCTACGAAGATTCACTGCGCCTGACCGAAGCCCGTTACCAACTGGGCGGCGCCTCTTCACTTGAATTGAACCAGACACGCACGCTGGTGGAAACCGCGCGCACCGATGTCGCCCGTTATGCCGGCCAGGTCGCACAGGACCACAATGCACTGGTGCTGCTGATAGGCGCGCAGCCTGATCCCGACCTTCTGCCCACCGCAGAGATAACCCAGGTATCCGCACTCCGGCCAGTACCGGCAGGCGTACCGGGCGAGGTGTTGCTGCGTCGACCGGATGTGATGGCAGCCGAGCACATTCTGCTGTCATCCAACGCAAACATCGGTGCGGCGCGCGCAGCGTTTTTCCCCTCGATCAGCTTAACCGGCGGTGTTGGCAGCGCATCCTCAGAACTGTCCGGCCTGTTCGAAAGCGGAACCCGCGTATGGAGTTTCATTCCGCGATTGAATCTGCCCATCTTCCAGGGCGGACGGCTGCGCGCCAATCTGGGCATGGCCAAGGCTGATCGCGACATTGCATTGGCCCGCTACGAAAAAGCGATTCAATCCGGCTTCCGCGAAACGGCCGATGCACTCGCACAAAGTGACAGCCTGCACGCACAGCTGACATCGCAGCAGGCGTTGGTGGTAGCGGCCGAAGAAGCACAGCATTTGTCGCAGACCCGTTATGACGCCGGCCTGGACAGCTTCCTCGTGCTGCTGGATGCGCGGCGCACCGCGTATGCCGCACGCAAATCGTTGGTGAGCACGCAGTTGGCACAGCAATCCAATCAAGTGGCTCTGTACAAGGTACTCGGCGGCGGCTGACCCACGCCGTCCATTCGCATTCGCCGGCGCAGCAGCCCGGCGAATGCTCTCCATTGCAGCACTGTTTCACCCAGGAATTGAGCAATGCAGAATCTCAAACATGACCACCAGCTCGTCATCGTCGGTGGCGGCGTGGCGGGCTTGGAACTGGCCAGCGCGCTGGCCCGCGATAACCGCCCCACTAAAGGCGGCGCGCGTTTGCATGTCACCTTGGTTGACCGCGATTCGGCGCATGTGTGGAAGCCGATGCTGCATACCATCGCAGCCGGCACCCGCGATGTTCATCAACAACAGACAGTTTACGCAGCACACGCAAGGGATGCCGGTTTCACCTATCAACCGGGTGAGTTGTACGGCCTTGATCGGGAAAAGACGGAAATACTGGTCGCGCCGTTGCATGCACGCGATGGCCGGCTGATCGTGCCTGCCCGGCGCATCGGCTACGACACGCTGGTGCTTGCGGTGGGCAGCCAGGCAAATGACTTCGGCACGCCAGGTGTACTCGACCACTGCATGATGATCGACTCCAGAACGCAGGCCGACGCGTTCAACCAGGAAATCCGCGCGCGGCTTCTTCAGTGCCTGTCGCAAAGCCAGACGCTGAACGTAGCCATTGTCGGCGGCGGCGCAACCGGCGTGGAACTAGCCGCTGAGCTGGTGCAACTGACCACCTCGGCAATCGCGTATGGCGCCACTGATCTCTCCGGGCGCATCAACATCACCCTCATCGAAAGCGGCCCACGCCTGCTGGCAGCGTTCCCGGACGACATCTCCGCTGCTACCCAGGCCCGCCTGGAAGCCCTTGGCATCACCGTACTCACCTCCACCCGTGTCACCGCCGCTACCGCGCAGGGATTCGTATTGGGCGATGGCAGTACCTTGGATGCATCACTGAAGGTGTGGGCTGCCGGGGTGAAGGCATCGCGCACGCTGACAGAACTTGACGGCCTGGAAGTCGCACGCGGCAATCAATTGCAGGTGCGTAGCTCGTTGGCCACCACGCTGGATCCGCACATCTTTGCGATGGGTGATTGTTCCCAGATCGTCAGTGAAGGAAAGCCTCCACTTCCGCCCACCGCGCAAGTGGCACACCAGCAGGCCCAGCACCTCATCCGGCATCTGCCTGGACACCTGTTCAAGGGCAAACCCATTCCCGATTTTGTCTACCAGGATCTGGGCGCGATTGTTTCCCTTGGCGACTACGGTGCATTCGCATCGTTGGGGAAATTCGGTCTGTTCAAGGGCACGACCATCCGCGGCCGACTCGCTCAGCTGGGGCACGTCATGCTTTATCGCAGCCACCAGGCACGTATCCACGGTTTCTGGCGGGGCGGCCTGTTATGGCTGATCGACATGCTCAACGCACGGCTGCGTGCACCCATTCGTCTGGATTGAAGCGGCCTTCATCGCCGCTCGGACATCTCCAGTAAACAAGCCAACCGAGTCAACGCAGGATCTTGCCGTGATGTGATCAGAAGCAGGTGCCCTGTTTGGTAAAGACCGCACATCCACGCTTTTCAGGAATCAAAGGTCCCAACGTCTCATTGCCTCAACGTGTCTGCCCAGGCGATCGGGACAACCTCCCCCGCGCATAAGGACGTAATGAAATGGAAAAGCATGCATCCAATCAGGGACCCGTCGCCCATGACATCGAAATCGATGTACTGGTCATGGGATCAGGCACCGGCATGGCCGCAGCACTAGCAGCGCACGAAAAAGGCCTGTCGGTGTTGATCGTGGAAAAAACCGCACTGGTCGGCGGTTCAACCGCGCGCTCCGGTGGCATGTTCTGGATTCCCGGAAGCGCCGTACTGCGTAATGCAGGCGCGGTCGACAGCCGCGACAAAGGGCAGAGCTATCTGGAGAGCATTGTCGGTGACGCCTCACCACACGACCGCTACTCGGCCTTTCTGCAATACGGGCCAGCCGCGGTCGCCATGCTCCAGCGCATGACCCGGCTGCATTTCAGCTGGGCACGCGAGTATCCGGACTATTTTGCCGAGCGACCCGGCGGTTCTGCATTGGGCAGATCGTGCGAAGCCAATCCTTTCGACCTGAACCTGCTGGGCAAGGAGCGCGCCCGCTTTCGCCCCAGTTCCATCAAGATGCCGTTGCCCGTCCCGATTACCGGCGCCGATTACCGCTGGATCAACCTGATCAAACGCAAACCACTGCGAGCACTGCCGGTTGCCTTGAAGCGCTTGTTTCAGGGGTTGGGCGGAAAGCTGATCGGCCGGCACTACGCCGGCGTTGGCCAGGCGTTTGCCGCAGGCCTGTTCGACGCGACCATCCGCGCCGGCATTCCCATCTGGACCAATGCACGCGTGGTTGAGCTGTGCATGGACGACAACCGCGTAAGCGGCGCGATCATCGAACAGGAAGGCAGACAGCACCGCATCACCGCGCGTGGCGGGGTGATCCTGGCTGCCGGTGGCTACGAACACAACCTGCCCATGCGTCAGCAACATCAGTCCACCCGCCTGACCGAAGACGTCAGCCTCGGCGCCGAAGGCAACACCGGCGATGCAATCACCTTGGCGCAGAAACTCGGCGCCGACCTGCGGCATATGAACCAAAGCTGGTGGTACCCGGCCGTCAAATCCACCGATGGTGGTTACCCCTACGCACTGCTGGCCGAGCGCTCGCTACCCGGCTGCATCATTGTCGACCAGCACGGCAAGCGCTTCCTCAACGAGGCGATGGATTACATGACGTTCGGCCAGATCGTGTTGCAGCGCGAACGCGAAGGCAAACCAGTCGGCACCATGTGGATGATCCAGGACCAGAAGAACCGCGACGCTTACCTGCTCGCCACCGCCGTCATGCCGGGCCAGGACCTGCCCAAGGCGTGGTACGACGCCGGCATCGGCTTCAAGGCCGGCACGCCGGAGGAACTGGCGCGGAAAACGGCGCTACCTGAAAGCAGCTTCGCGCAGACGATCGACATGTTCAACGCGGACGCACGACGCGGCAGGGACACCGCGTTCCATCGTGGCGAGACCGCTTATGACCGTTACTACGGCGACCCCACCATCGGCCCCAACCCCAACCTGCGGCCACTGGAAGGCACGCTCTATGCGATCCGTCTGGTGCTCTCGGATCTGGGCACCTGCGGTGGCCTGGCGGCAGATGCGCAGGCCCGCGTCCTGCGCCCGGACGGGTCGGCCATCGCCGGGTTGTATGCCATCGGCAATACCGCCGGCAACGCATTCGGGAATGTTTACCCGGGTGCTGGCGCCACCATCGGCCAAGGCCTGGTGTTTGGCTATATCGCCGCCCAGCACATTGCCGGCGGGGGCGCCGCTGCCTGACGTCGGCAGGGCTCTCCATAACGCATCAAAGCAGAACGCCCGACACTTGGCCGGGCGTTCTGTATTTACTTCGCAGCTTGGTTGAAGCCGATCACACCACCGTCGAGGCACGCAGCGCAGCGATGCGCTCTTCCAATGGCGGGTGGCTCAGGAACAGCTTCTTGGCAGTCGAACCGGCAATACCAAAGGCGGCGATCTGTGTGGGCAGCGTGCTCTGGCCGTGATTGAGCTTCAGCCGCTCCAGCGCCGCAATCATCTTCTGGCGGCCGGCCAACGTTGCGCCGCCATGGTCAGCACGGAACTCGCGGCGACGCGAGAACCACATCGCAATCATGGTCGCGAACAGGCCAAACACCATCTCCAGCACAAACACGATGATGTAGTAGGCAAAGCCACGGCCGCCGCCTTCGCGGTTGCCCGACAGCGCGCTGTCGATCACACCGCCCACCACGCGGGCCAGCACGATCACGAACGTGTTCAACACGCCCTGCAGCAGCGCCATGGTGATCATGTCGCCATTGGCGACGTGGGCGATCTCGTGCCCCAGCACCGCTTCGGCCTCGTCTTCGCTCATGTTCTGCAGCAAGCCGGTGGACACCGCCACCAGCGCATTGTTGCGGTTGGCGCCGGTAGCAAACGCGTTGATTTCCGGGCCGTCATACACGGCCACTTCCGGCATGCCGATGCCGGCAGCCTTGGCCTGGCGCGCTACCGTGTCCAGCAGCCAACGCTCGGTCTGGTTGCGCGGCTCGGTGATGACCACCGCGCCGGTGCCGCGCTTGGCCATGAACTTGGACAGCAGCAGCGAGATGATGGAGCCACCAAAACCGAAGATGGCTGCCATGACCAGCAGACCGCTCATCTGCGAGGAGTTCACGCCCAGGATGGACATGACGACGCTTGCCAGGACAAGCACCGCGACGTTGGTCAGGAGAAACAGCCCGATACGGGTAAACATGGGAAAGAGTTCCATGAAGGTGGAAAAGTCCGCTAAATCTGCGGCTCGTACATCTTGAATTCAAGCACAAATCTGACCGACGATTCAGCTTCAATGTCTTCACTTCCGTATCAGGGCCGTTTTGCGCCCTCCCCGACCGGCCCTTTGCACCTGGGCTCGATGCTGGCTGCCTTCGGCAGTTGGCTATCGGCGCGCCATGCCAACGGGTCTTGGCAGGTGCGGATCGAGGATGTGGATCCCCCCCGCGAAGTACCCGGCGCAGCCGACCTGCATCTGACTACATTGGCCGCTTTCGGCTTGCACAGCGACGCACCTGTGGCCTACCAAAGCCGCCGACATGCGCTTTACCAAGCTGCCATCGCGCGGTTGTTGGCGCAGGACAGCGCTTTCCCCTGCCACTGCAGCCGTACTGACCTGACCACCCAAGGCGGCATTCACCGTCATTGCGTCGCCAGCCAGCAACGCCCGCAACCGGCCATCCGCCTGCGTGTAGCCGACGGCAGTCACATCGCCTTCGTCGACGCGCTGCAGGGCCCCGTTGCACAGGACGTTGACCGTGAGGTGGGCGATTTTGTCCTGCTACGCGCCGATGGTTGCTGGGCCTACCAACTGGCCGTGGTCGTGGACGATGCCGACCAAGGCATCACCCACGTGGTACGCGGCGCCGATCTGGTCGATTCCACCCCGCGCCAGATTCTGCTGCAGCAGGCGCTGGGCGTACCGACCCCGCATTACCTGCACCTGCCGCTGTTGCTGGGCGCCGACGGCCACAAGCTCTCCAAATCGTTGGCGGCCTTGCCGGTGGATGCCGCCGCGCCGCTGCCGGTGCTGCGCTGGCTATGGGAAGCGCTGGGCCAGGCACCGGCAACACTGCATGCTGCGACGACCGTTGCCGAGCTGCTGCAACATGCTGCAGCAGGCTTCGAGCCTGCGCGGTTGCAAAAAGAGTCCAGGATCGTCATCGGAACGCCCCCGGTCTGACCGCACATTCTCTAGAATCGGCAGTCCCCCCGCGCAATCGCCTTGGAGTATCTGCCCATGACACCCCGCGTCGCACTGGTCACCGGTGGTACCGGCGGCATCGGCACCGCCATTTGCCAACGCCTGGCCGACCAGGGTCATCGTGTCGCCACCAACTTCCGCAATGCTGACAAAGCGCAGCAATGGCAGCAGAAGATGCAGGCGAAGGGTTATGACATTGCGATGTTCCCCGGCGATGTCGCCGACCCGACCAGCGGCCGCGCCCTGATTGAGGCGGCAGAGGCGGAACTGGGCCCGGTGGAAATCCTGGTCAACAACGCCGGCATCACCCGCGACACCACCTTCCACCGCATGAGCCCGGAGCAATGGCATGAGGTGATCAACACCAACCTCAACTCGGTGTTCAACGTCACCCGCCCGGTGATCGAGGGCATGCGCAAGCGCGGTTGGGGCCGGGTCATCCAGATCAGCTCCATCAACGGGTTGAAGGGCCAGTACGGCCAAGCCAACTACGCGGCGGCAAAAGCCGGCATGCATGGCTTCACCATCTCTCTGGCGCGGGAAAATGCCGGCTTCGGCATCACCGTCAACACCATTTCCCCCGGCTATGTCGCCACCGACATGGTGATGGCTGTACCCGAAGAAGTGCGAGCCAAAATCATTGCCGACATCCCTACCGGGCGCTTGGGCAAACCGGAAGAAATCGCCTATGCGGTGGCCTTCCTGGTAGCTGAAGAGGCCTCCTGGATCACCGGCTCCAACCTGGATATCAACGGCGGCCATCACATGGGCTGGTGATACCCGCCGTCCCCGATGTTGCGCAGCATGGAATTCCGTGCACCGCAACAGGAAAAGGCGCCGATACGTAATGCAACCTGTACTTTTGGCGGTTGCAAGGCCTGCTGCACTGCGCCATGCTGCGCACCTACCGTGACGAGTGATGGCTTAATGGCTGCGACCCGCATCATCAAGAAATATCCCAATCGCCGGCTCTACGACACCGAGATTTCGAGCTACATCACCATTGAAGATGTCCGCCAGCTGATCCTCGACGGCGAAGTCTTTGAAGTGCGCGACGCCAAGAGCGGTGAAGACCTCACCCGTTCGGTGCTGCTGCAGATCATTGCCGACAAGGAACAGGACGGTGAGCCGATGCTCTCCACCCAGTTGCTGAGCCAGCTGATCCGTTTCTACGGTGATTCGCTGCAGGGCTTCATGGGCAACTACCTGGAGCGCAGCATGCAGGTGTTCCTGGACCAGCAGCAGCAGTTCCGCCAGCAGATGGGCAACCTGCTCGGGCAGACGCCGTGGGCGATGATGAACCAGCTCACCGAGCGCAACATGGAGTTGTGGCAGGAGTTCCAGCGCAATATGGGCGGTGGCTTCGGTCGCCCACCAGGCGCCGGCACCAAGCCGGCGGACCCGCCACCGGCCCCACCGACGGGCAAAACCCGCAGCACACGCTGAATACAAAAAGACCGACGCAAGCGTCGGTCTTTTTCATTGTCTGCGCATACGCTTCAACGCCTGCCCTGCATCCACAATGCGACGCGCGTTAAGAACGAAATCGCTAACGTCGCTCTGGCGTACACGCCGAACAGATGCGCTCAACCGCATAACCCCGCGCGCGCAGCTTTTCGACCACACCGTCGCTGCCGAGCAGATGCAGCGCACCTACCACGACGAGCGTGCTGCCCTGCCCGGCCTGCAGCCGCTGCTGCAACGGTGCCAGCCATGCATCATTGCGCTCCACATTGATGCGCTGATACAGCCCGGGATACTCGCGCTTCATCTGCGCAGCCATCTCACGCCACAACAACACATCATCACCGCGCCGCCACGCGGCATGCAGCTGCCGGCTCTGCTCGTCGCCTTTATCAACCTGTTCCAGCGCTTCGCGCAGCAATTGGCGCTGCTCGTCAGCACTCATGCCATCCAGCATGCTGATCTGCGACGCCGCCGTCTCCAATCCGGTTGCAGGTTTGCCTGCGGCCGCCGCGCGCGTCATCAGATGACGATCCAAACCCGCCTGCGGATCCAGCCCTTGCCGCGTCATCTGGCTGATGCTGATGGTCAGACCAATGAACCAAGGCTTGAGCCCCACCAGTCGCTCAAGCGGCATGTTGTTGGCAGCGGCGTAATCCTGCAGGCGCTTCCAGGTTTCAGCATCCAGTTCGTCCTTGAGCTGACGACCATCACGACGTGACGCCGCCTGCAGCATCTTGGTGGCCAACTCAGGCGAGTTCATGTCCTCCGGCGGCAGCTCGAACAGCAAACTGCTCGATGCCTCGAAGGCTTTGTCCACGTCTGTCGACAGCGGATAGTCGTCTGGCTTTAGCAGGTGGAACGAGCCCAACAGATACAACTGCGCGCCCTTCGGCCCACTGACCTTCCACAACAGCGGCACCGGCGGCGTGTTCTTCTTTGCCGCCGCTTCGGCCTGCCGCGCCAACGCACTCGCCGAGCCACCGAGCAGCATGACGGCGCCCAGCATCAATGTTGTCGCACGCATCATCCAGCTCATGCCGCTGCCTCCGGTTTGGGTTTCACATAGGCCTTTTCGCCCGCCTCGACCTTCATGTCCATGCGGTTCTCCGGCGGCGGTAACGGGCACGTCGCAAATGGCGTAAACGCACACGGCGGGTTGTAGGCGCGGTTGAAATCCACCACCACTTCGCTTTTTGCGTCGGGCACATCCAGGTCGATGTAGCGACCTGCCGAATAGCTTTCGCGGCCATTGGTACGGTCGGCAAAAATCAGCTGCAACGGACGCCCCGGTTCGCCCAGCGCTTCCAGCCGCCAGGTGCGTCCATCGCGTTCAAATTCCACCGCGCCTGCATTGGGTGAATGAGTGGCCAGGCCGGTGATGTCGACGATGGGCAAGGTTTTGCTCACGTCATGCGGCACGAAACGTGCCGTCACCTTCCAGGAGGGTTCGGCCGGCCAATACGACAGATGTCCGAAGTGAAGACGTGCCGGTGCATCAGCGTGCTTCACGCGCAACGCATAGCGCGGGCCGCGATGAATCAGGGTGAGCAGACCTTTGCCTTCATCAAACGAGATCACGGTTGGCTGGGCATCGTCGTCACTACGCAACGGGATGCGGCCTTTCACCCGCTGACCATCGGCCTGCAATACCGCGCCCGGCTCTGGCGTAAACCACAGCGTGTCACCATCGCGCGACACCATGCCCATGCGCGGCGGCCCCATCGCCAAGCGGATGCCGCTGGTGCTGCCGCTGCCGATGTAATGCGCCTTGAGTTCCAGCCAATGCAGGCCGACCAAGCTGGTCCAGCCGTCGGGCGTGGTCAGCTCGGTCAAACGCTGCTCGCGCCACAGCTCATTGTCGTGTGCAAAACCCGGATCAACCGGCGCCGGCTTGCCAGCATCAGTGTTCTTGTCGCCGCACCCGCTCAGCAACATCGCGGACAGCAGCGCCACGCTCCCCCATCGTTTTTTCATCAACGCCCCCGCAGGAACCAGCGGTCAATTTCCGCCAGAGAAAAGCGCGCCCAGGTCGGGCGGCCATGGTTGCATTGCCCCGAGCGCTCGGTGATTTCCATGTCGCGCAGCAAGGCGTTCATTTCTGGGAGCGTCAATCGCCGGTTGGCGCGCACCGCGCCATGGCAGGCCATGGTCGACAGCAGTTCGTCACGTGCGGTAGCGATGCGCCGGCTCTGGCCGTGTTCGCGCAGGTCGGTGAGTACATCACGTAGCAGACCTTCGGGTTCGGCATTGGCCAACAGTGCCGGAATGCTGCGCACATGCAGCGAGCCCGGCCCGGAGCGGGTGATCTCAAAACCCAACGCGGCAAGCGTTTCCGCTTCGCGCTCGGCGGTATCGGCATCGCGCTCGCCCACCGCCAGCGTCATCGGCACCAGCAGCGGCTGCGCATGCAGGCCAATGCCGTCATGCGCATTCTTCAAACGTTCATAGCCGATGCGCTCGTGGGCGGCATGCATGTCCACCACGATCAGTCCTTCGGCGTTTTCCGCCAGGATATAGATGCCGTGCAGCTGCGCAATGGCGTAACCCAACGGCGGCACACCGCTGTCACCAGAGGTAGGCGGCAACGCCGGGCCACTATCCGCGAACGACTGCACCGTGCCTTCGTCCGGCGCAGCGTACAACGCCGCATACGCAGATGGCGCCTCGGCTACCTGCAGACCCAACGGCGATTGCCGCGCCTGCCAATTTCCGTTGCTGCTGGTTGCGCTGCCGCCCGGGCGCGAAAGCACATAACCACCGCCATAGGCGACAGAAGGCGACGACTGCGGCGCCCCCTCCGCCGGATGCGGCTGCTGGCCCATCGCCGAGGGCTCCAGGCCAGCGCGCGTTTCGGCCAGCGCATCCTTGAGCGTGCGATAGACGAAATCATGGATCAGCCGCGAGTCGCGGAAACGCACCTCGTGCTTGGCCGGATGAACGTTCACATCCACCCGCGTCGGGTCGAGTTCGAGAAACAGCACATACGCCGGCTGGCGGCCATGGAACAGCACATCGCCATAGCCCATTTTCACCGCATGGCTGACGCTGCGGTCACGCACCGAACGGCCATTGACGTACAGGTACTGCTGGTCGGTACTGGCGCGCGAATACTGTGGCTGGGCGATCCAACCATGCAGGCGCAGACCCGCGGCACTGTGGTCCACACGCAACGCCTGTCGCGCGAAATCCTCGCCCAAGGTTTCGCCCAGGCGCGTATCGGAATACAGATCGCCCGGCTTGTAGCGACGCGATGGCTTGCCGTTATGCGACACGCGAAGTTCCACATCCGGTCGCGCCAACGCCAGCGAGCGCAACCACTCTTCGATATGGCCCAGCTCGGTGCGCTCGGCACGCAGGAATTTGCGCCGCGCCGGCACGTTGTAGAACAGCTCACGCACTTCCACCGTGGTACCTGGCGCATGCGCACGCGGGGTGACGTCACCCAGCTTGCCGCCTTCAATCTGCAATGCGGAGCCGTGTTCGTCATCCGGGCGGCGCGAGGCCAAGGTAAAGCGGCTGACCGAGGCGATGGACGGCAACGCTTCACCACGGAACCCAAGCGTCGCCACCGACTCCAGATCATCCAGGCTGGCGATCTTGCTGGTGGCGTGGCGCGACACCGCCAACGCCAATTGTTCGGGCGCAATGCCGCCGCCGTTGTCGCGGATACGGATCAAGCGCACACCGCCTTCTTCCAGATCGATATCCACGCGTGTGGCACCGGCATCGAGCGCGTTTTCGACCAACTCTTTGACCACGGATGCAGGGCGCTCGACCACCTCGCCTGCGGCGATCTGGTTGATCAGAATTTCCGGCAACGGACGAATCGCACTCATCGCGGTCCACCTACGCGCAGCGGCAAGAGGACGGGCGGGGAAAGGGGCGAATGGAGGCTAATCAGGCTGACATCATGCATGCCCACGATGATAGCCGAGCCCGGCGGTATCACCGCACCGGGCAGGCAAAACACATCGTTGATGCTGCGCAGCGGCGGCCAGCCGCCCAACCGGGAGGAACCCGACGCAGCGCTTACTTGCTGCCGCCAGCAACCGTACCGGCAGCTGCATCCATCTCGGCCTGTGCGCGGGCGGCAAACAAGGTGCCCGGCGGCGGCTGCCGGCTGAAGAAGGTGTGCACGCCATCAAGCACCGCGCCGGCGATGCGGCGCTGATACGCGGGGTCGATCAGACGGCGTTCTTCATCCGGATTGGAGATGAACGCGGTTTCCACCAGCATTGCCGGCATGTCCGAGGTGCGCAGCACCGCGAAGTTGGCGCGTTCCAGGTTCGGCTTGTGGTTGTTGCCGATGCGCTTGAGCCCGCCCAGCACATGCCCGGCCGCGTCTTCGGATGCCTTCATGTTGCCGCTCTGGGCCAGGTCCAACAGCACATTGGCCAACGTGCCCTCAGTGCGGCTCAGGCTGACGCCGCCAATGAGATCGGCCGAGTTTTCCTTGTCTGCCAGCCAGCGGGCACGCTGCGAGGAGGCACCTTTGGTCGACAACACATACACCGACGAACCGGTGGCAGAGCGGTTTTCCGCCGCATCCGCATGGATCGAAATGAAGATGTCGGCCTTGGCTGCACGCGCACGCTGGGCGCGCATCGGCAGCGGAATGAACACATCGGTATCGCGGGTGAGATAGGCGCGCAGACCCGGCGTGGCATTGACCTGACGGGCCAACTCACGCGCGACCGCCAAGGTCACGTCCTTCTCGCGCTTGCCGGTGGGGCCAACCGCGCCCGGATCCTGACCGCCATGGCCGGGGTCAATTGCCACCACCAAGGTACGCATCCCCGCCTGCATCCGAATGCGCGAGGCATCGCTGGGCATCGTTGGGCGTGGCGCTGCTGGCGTGACGGCAGGCGTTGCCGGCACTACGGCGGGCACGACAGTCGCCTGCGCCACCGTCGTCACCGGCTTGTTGGCTGAAAGCTGCGCGGATGTGGCCGTGGCCTGCCCATTGAGAATGGCTGCCGGCGAGGGCTGCGCCCCCACACCATTGGCAGCAACCCCGGTCGACACCACCGGCACAGAGGCGACCACGGGCGTTGGCGGCGGCGTTGCGGCGTTGCGGCTGACCGCTGCCGTCAATGCAGCCGTCGCGCGCGCCGCCTCTGAACGGGCCTGCTCGCTGGATTGCGCAGGCGTCTGCACCGCGACTGGAGCTGCGGCCGGCGCTTGTGCTGATTGAACGGGAGCGGGAGTTGCCGCAGCCACCGGCGCGCGGCCAGCACCTTCCCCCGGCCACTCGATCACCAGCTTGGTCTCGGCGCCCTGCCCCTGAATCTGCGGCTTGAATGCCGCCACGGATTCAGCAAGGTCAAACACCACCCGGAACGTGCCCGGCGTCGGGCTACCGGTGCGCACCGCCGTGACCACGCCCACCGCTGCCGGCAACTTGAGGCCGCGCAGCGAGGTGGAATCGGGGAAATCGACAACCAGGCGATTCGGGCCGGCCAGGCTCAGCGTCTTATAGCTGCCGCCACCTGCCAACTGGATTTCAGCGCGCGTGCCGGTGCTTCCGGTGTGCAGATTCACGCCACGAATCTCACCCGCCCACGCGGATGCGCTGGCGACCAGACAGAGTCCGGCGGCGGCAACTGACAGTGCAAACAGGCGGTTTCCCGAAGTCATGGGCGGATTCAATCACCAGAATCAGGTGATTGCAACATGTTTTCCCTTAATAATCCGCAACCTGCCACACCTTCCTGTGATCAGGGGCTAGAAACCCCTTGCAAGTGAGGGGATTGGCGCAGGCGCTCCAGCCACTCCGTGCCAGCCTGGCCATGGGCCTGCAGACGGCCGCGACGGCCGTGGCCGTCGATTTCCAGCGCCACGCTCAGGTCCACCGGCGGCAAACCGCCCGCGCCGCGCTCGGGCCATTCAACCAGCCACAGGTCAGCAGCGCCCTCATCCAAACCAAGGAAATCCAGCTCACCGGCATTGCCGATGCGGTACAGATCCAGATGCCACGCCTCACCGGTTTCCAGTGGGTAGCGCTCGATCAAAGTGTAGGTGGGGCTGCGGATGGAGCCCTGCACGCCCAACGCGCGCAACAACGCGCGCGCCAAGGTGGATTTGCCGGCACCCAAGTCGCCCTGCAGGTGAACCACCGCCTGCGCGGGACGCGTGAGCGCCAGCGCCTGACCCAGCTGGTCGGTGCTTTCGGAATCGGGAAGGAACAGTTCGATCATGGCCGCCATTATGGATTGGCAAACGCCCGCAGGGGCGGCAGCAGATCCCGCGGTAACAGCCCGCGCTCACCCTCGGCCGCCGCCGCATCGCCCGCCAGGCTGTGCAGCAAGGCGCCGGTGCTGGCCGCGTCGAACAGATTCAGGCCTTGCGCGCAAAGCGCGGCGATGGTGCCGGTGAGCAGGTCGCCCATGCCGCCCACTGCCATGCCGGGATTGCCCGCCGCGATTACCCGCGTGACGTGACCCGGTGCGGCGATCAATGTGCCGGCACCTTTGAGCACCACGACAGAGGCATGGCGCTCGGCCAAGGCATGCACCGCGGCGAAGCGATCGCACTGGATGGTGGCGGTGTCGGTGCCCAGCAGGCGCGCCGCTTCGCCCGGATGCGGAGTGAGAATCGCACGCTGCAATGGTTGCGGCGTTGCCGCCAGCAGGTTCAGCGCGTCAGCGTCGATCACCAAGGTTTTGCCGCTGCCCAGCGCCGCCGACCACAGCGACTGCGCCCAATCGTCCTGACCCAAACCCGGCCCAAGCGCGATCACGCCAGCACGCTCCAACAGTGGCGCCAAGGCACTGGCCTGCTCCACTGCATGCGCCATGGCTTCCGGGCAGCGCGCCAGCAGTGACCCGACATGCAGCGCGCGCGTTGCCACGCTGACCAGCCCGGCACCACTACGCAGCGCGGCCTCTGCGCTCAACATCACCGCACCACCGCTACCGTGATTGCCGCCCACGCACAGCACATGGCCGGATTCGCCCTTGTGCGTATTGAGGCGGCGGCGCGGCAGTTGCCGTGCCAGCACCGGTTTGGCCCACCGCAGACTGCCCGCGGTGACCCCTTCGAAGGCGGCCGCCGGTAGATCCAGCTCAGCCAACAGGCGCTGCCCTGCGTATTCCAGCGCAGCGCCGGTATGCAGCCCCTGATGCGGCACGATGAACTGCAGCACCCGCTCGGCTCGGATGGCCGCACCAGGCACGTTGCCACTGAGGGCATCCACGCCACTGGGGACATCCAGCGCCAGAACCGGTGCGGCAGCCGCGTTCACTGCGTCAATCAAGGTGATGTCAGCCGCTTCCGGGGCACGCGTCAGGCCGATGCCGTACAGGGCATCGACGATCAGATCCGCTTGTTGCAGACATTCCAGCGTGACCTCGACACGGCCGCCGATGGCGAGGTAGTCGGTGCAGGCGCGTTGCGCCGACGAGGTGCGCGGTGCGGCTTCAGGCAGGTGCAGCACGCAAACCTCACGCCCGGACTGCCGCGCGTGACGCGCCAACACATAGCCGTCGCCGCCGTTGTTGCCGGGGCCGCAGACCACCACCATCCGCCGCGCCTGCGGCCAGTGCTGCAGCACACAGTGCCAAGCGGCCTGGCCGGCACGCTGCATCAATGCATAACCATCGCCACCCAAGGCGGCCGTGGCCTGTGCGTCGATACGGCGCGCGGCGTCGGTGGTGAACAGTGCGACGGGCTCAGACATGCTGGCAATTCTATACTTGTGCCATGTCTGAAGCCGTTTCCACCGCCAATCCCTTGCAGCTTGCGTTGCGCATCCGTCAGCTGGCGCGTGAAGCCGGCTTCCAGCGCTGCGGCATCAGCGGCATTGATCTGGCCGATGACGAGGCGCACCTGGCCGATTGGCTGGGCAAAGGCCTGTACGGCACGATGGAATGGATGGCGCGCCATGGCAGCCTGCGCGCACGGCCACAGGAGCTGTTGCCCGGCACCGTGCGGGTGCTGTCGGTGGGCATGGATTACGGCCACAAGGACGACACCGAAGCATGGGCCACCCTCAACGATGCCGAGCGCGCCTATGTGGCGCGGTACGCACTGGGCCGCGACTATCACAAACTCATGCGCAATCGCCTGCAGAAGCTGGCTGAGCGCATTGCCGGTGAAATCGGCCCGTTCGGCTATCGCGTCTTCGTCGATTCGGCACCGGTGCTGGAGCGCGCACTTGCACGCAATGCCGGGCTGGGCTGGATCGGAAAACACACCTGCTTGATCGACCGCAACGGCGGCTCGTGGTTTTTCCTCGGTGAGATCTATCTCGACCTGCCGCTGCCAGTGGACACACCGGCCACAGCGCATTGCGGCACCTGCACGCGCTGCATTGATGTCTGCCCCACGGCAGCCATCATCGCGCCCCATCGCTTGGACGCGCGCCGCTGCATCTCCTATTTGACCATCGAACACGAAGGCGCCATTCCGCTGGAAATGCGCCCGTTGATCGGCAACCGCATCTACGGCTGCGACGACTGCCAACTGGTCTGCCCATGGAACAAATTTGCCCATCGCACCGATGAACCCGACTTCCGCGTGCGCAACAACCTGGACACCGCCACGTTGCCGGAGTTGTTTGCGTGGGACGAAGACGAATTCCTGCGCCGCACCGAAGGCAGCCCAATCCGACGCAGCGGGCATGAGCGCTGGCTGCGCAACATCGCCGTCGCCCTCGGTAACGCAGCGCCATCGGCGAGCGCACGCGATGCGCTTGAGCAACGACGTGACCACCCCTCCGAGGTGGTCCGTGAACACGTGCAATGGGCATTGCAGCGCCACGCCGATGCGATGGACACCGCCAACCGATAAGCACCCCGGCCAATCCATGCGACCATGGCCGCCCGCTTCATCGCCGCACCGCCTGAATCATGGAACGCAGTCCCGACATCCTCACTCCCGGCCAGCTCAATACGCTGGCGCGCGATCTGCTGGAAAGCAGTTTTCCGCTGATATGGGTGGAAGGTGAGCTGGGCAACGTCAGCCGCCCCGCCTCCGGGCACCTGTACTTCACGTTGAAAGACGCGCGTGCGCAGGTGCGTGCGGCCATGTTCAAGCCCAAGAGTCAGTGGCTGAAGTTCGTACCGCGCGAAGGGCTGCGCGTGCTGGTGCGCGGCCGCTTGACCTTGTACGAAGCACGCGGTGATTACCAGCTGATCCTCGACCACATGGAAGAGGCTGGCGAAGGCGCACTGCGCCGCGCCTACGATGAGCTGAAAGCGCGGCTGGAAGCCGAAGGCCTGTTCGACCCCGCACGCAAGCGCCCGCTGCCCGCGCACGTGCGCCGGTTGGCAGTGATCACCTCGCCCAGCGGCGCTGCCGTGCGCGACGTACTGAGCGTGCTGGCGCGACGTTACCCGTTGCTGGAAGTGGAGCTGCTGCCGTCGTTGGTACAAGGTGAAACCGCCGCGCCGCAGATCACTTCATTGCTGCGCCAGGCCGATGCCAGCGGCCGCTACGACGTGATTCTGCTTACTCGTGGCGGCGGCTCACTGGAAGACTTGTGGGCCTTCAATGACGAACAACTTACGCGTGCCATCGCGGCCAGCAATACGCCGGTGGTCTCGGCGGTAGGCCACGAAACCGACTTCAGCCTTTCCGACTTTGCCGCCGACCTGCGCGCGCCAACGCCCTCGGTCGCAGCGGAGCTGCTGGTACCCGATCAACGTGACTTGGCGCTGCACGTACGCCGCCTGCAACAGCGCCTGTCGCAACTGCAGGCACACGTACTGAACCAGGCCATGCAGCGTGCCGACCGCGCCGCCTTGCGGCTGCAGGCGCATAGCCCGCAATCACGGCTTGCGTTACTGAAGCAACGTCAGCTGGCCCTCTTTGCTCGGCTGCAGGCCAGCTGGCGGCAACAGCAGCACCATCGCACCGCCCGTCTTGCACACGGCGCCGCCGTGCTTCGTGGGGCGCAACCACAACGGCAGTTGAGCATGATGCGGGATCGGCTTGCCGCGCTCGCACCGCGCGCGCAGGCAGCGATGGCGCGGCATCTGCAACGCGATGCGCTGCACCTGCGCGGCATTGCGCGCTCACTGGAGGCGGTGAGTCCGCTGGCTACCGTGGCGCGTGGCTATTCCATCCTTACCCGCAGCGACGACGGCACGCTGGTGCGCAGCCACAGCCAGGTCCAGCCCGGCGATTCGCTGCAGGCGCGTTTGACCGAGGGCACGTTGCAGTTGCGCGTTGAAGGCAGCAAGCCCGGCAATACTCAACCGTAAGCAACGCGGCGGCATCGTTACCGCCCCAGATAACCTGCACCTGCGTCACCCGATCAACGGCGCCATGCCGTAACCGGGCAGCCCACTGCATTCAACTCAGCGACCGGCACTGGCGCCGTTGGTACAGAAACGCTCGCGGTATTGCATGGCCTTGGGCATCAAGGCCTGCAGGTTCTGGATACGCGTACCGGGATTGGGGTGAGTGGATGAGAACTCCGGCGGCGCCTGGCCACCGCTGGCCTCGCCCATGCGTTGCCATAACGGCACCGCCTCTTCCGGGTTGAAACAGGCGGCCGCTGCCAACATCAAACCGACTTCGTCGGCCTGGGTTTCATGCGAGCGCGCATACGGCAACAGATAGCCGTAGCCCATCGCCGACATCATCATCTGCTGTTGCTGGGCATCCATGCCGCTGGCAGCGCCGGCCATCTGCCCGATCTGCGTCAGCTTCTGCTGCGCCATGCGCTGTGCGCCGTGGCGCAACAATGCGTGGGCGATTTCATGCCCCATCACCACCGCAACTGCGTCGGCGTTCTTCGCCACCGGAATCAGACCGGTGTAGACCGCCATCTTGCCGCCCGGCAGGCAGAACGCATTGGCCTGATCAGACTGCAGCACGTTCACTTCCCAATCGAAATCGCGGGAGAAATTCTGCGCCTTCATGCCGTGCTCTTCGGCCAGCGCCGCCTCCACGACATCGACTTTGGCGATAAGCCTTTTGGCGATTTCACGCACCTGCTGCGCAATCTGGCTGTTGGGGTCCACCGGGCGTTCCTGCGACAGGATCTCCTGGTACGCCTGCAGGCCAAGCGCTTTTTCCTCGTTGGCATCCAGTGCGCTGTCGATCAGCACCTTCTCACCGGTGTAAGGGTCCACCGTGCGGTTGCCAAAGTAGTAACAGCCACCATAGACCGCAAAGCCCAGCAGGATGAGCCAGCGTGCACCACCCAACAGACCGCCACGGCGCTGTCCGCCGGTGCGCTGGTTGCCGAAAGGATCTTGTCGCATGCGGGCTCCGCCGGTTTCAGGATGTTGGGGATTGGGACGCCGGCGATGTTAACTCGCCGCGCCCCGATGGCAATGTCAAATTCCGCGTACCAGGCGGAAACCGATGCGGGCCGAGGTCACGTCCGAGTCCTGCGACTGCCGCCAGGCGGCACGCGTCTGCTCGGGCGCATTGGCCCAGTTGGCGCCCCGGATCACCCGCTGCCGACAACCCGGGTTGTACCAGGCCGCACCATCGGCCGGCGCCCGCCGGTAACTGGCGTGCCAGCAGTCAGCCACCCATTCGCTGACATTGCCCGCCATGTCATGCAGTCCCCACGCGTTGGCGTTGAAAATGCCCACCGGCGCGGTGCCCCAGAAGCCATCGCCATAGCCGATGAAGGCGTTGTTCCAATGCCGGCCGCTGGGCGAGACATCCAGGCTGCCGGTGAAGTTGCCGGTGTTTTCCGGCGGCACCGAAGCCCTGCCCCATGGGTAGCGTCCTTGGGTTCCCGCACGCAGGGCGTACTCGAACTCCGATTCGCTGGGCAGCCGATAATGCCGCCCCGTCTGTTCGGACAACCATCCCGCATACGCTTCAGCATCACGCACACTGACGTGCATCACCGGACTGTTGGGCGCGGCTTTCACGCCGTTGTAATCGGACTGCCAATCCACGCCACTGCGACGGATGAAGTTACCGCTGCGCTCGTCGTACACGATGGAATGACCACGCCGAGTCGCGCGCGGACGGGCCTTGGTCGCTTCCACGAACCGGCGGAAATCCGCCACCGTCACTTCGGTGATGGTCATTGCGAAGCCGCGCTCAAACCGCACCGGATGCTGCGGGTGCTCGGCATCTCGGGCACCAATCTCGTCTTCTTCGGCCCCCATCAGGAACGTGCCGTAGGGCACCACCACCATGCGCGGGCCACGGCTACCATCCTGCAAGGCATCGGAGAACACCTGCCGGGGACGGAAGCTGCCATAGCGCGTCACCAGCTCGATACGCTCGGCCAGCAAGGCGACCGTGCGATCCCGCGGCAAGGCAATGTGCTGCGCCTGTTCAAGCTTCAGCCGCGCATCTTTCAATCCTTTGGAGGAAGTGAGGTCACGCAGCCCACCTTCACGCAGGGCATCCAACTGCGCGGTGCGGATCCCTTCGATACGCGCCCGGGCGTCAGCAAGGGTCGGACCCTCGCCACGAATGGTGCTGGCCTTGCCCAACCACGCCGCTGCCGCCGGGAAATCGGACTCGACGGCTGCCGCATGCTCCGCGCGCCGGATGAGGCCACTTTCGATGGCCGCCAAGCCCTGCCGGGCGCGGCTGTTGGCAGGGTCAGCGGCCAACACCTCACGAAATGCTGCCTGTGCGCCACCACCGTCTTCGCCAAACTGGTGCTCACGCAGCGCCTGTTCCCCGGCACGATTCAAGGCCAACAGGTGGCGAGCGGTGGCGATACGCTGCTCCAACGCCCGCTCAGGTTTGCCCTCCGGCGCCAACGTCACCGCCACGCTTATCCGTTCGGCGGCATCGGTCAGCGCCTGGCGTTGGTTTTCAGGTTGCGCCAACAGCGCCGTCGCTTGGCTTCGCAGCTGCGCACGGGCCTTGTCCAAGCCACGCTTGGCGGCACGGTCCTCCGGCTGCAGGGCCAGTATTGCCAGGTAAAGCGGTATCGCATCATCGGCTTCCCGATAAAGCCGCCCCTGGGCCAATGCTTTGTCAGCGGCCTTGCGCGCTTCGGGCAATTGGTCCGCCTGCAGCTCCACCTCCGGCGCAGCCCACACGGGCAGCGCGGTCAGCTCCACCTTTGCGGCCGGATCAGGCGTGATCGGTGCGGCTTTCGGAATCTCGATGGGCTCCCGCTGCGGCGCTTGCCCGCGCATTGGCCCCTCCTCGTCGCGCGGCTGCAGCTGCGGCGCATCGCCCGGCGCCTGCCCACAGCCGGCAAGCAGCAGCGACAACAGCAGCATCACACCCTTCAATTGGCCGGACCTACGCAAAAAAACCTCCACTTGCCTGCCTGCTTCGACGGGAGCGGCTCGACGTTAGGCTATTCTCGCCTGCCTGAGCAAACCCTGCCGTAGACGGAACCATCGTGGCTTACTGGATCAAACACCCATCGGAACTGGAAGAGCGCTATCAGCAGCGCCCCGACCGCATTGGACTGGACACCGAGTTCATCCGCGAACGCACCTATTGGCCGCAGTTGGCCTTGGTACAGATGGCGGTCGGCGATGAAATCCTGCTGATCGACCCGCTGATACCCGGCATGTGCGAGGCCCTGAAGCCTTGGCTGACCGACACATCGATCACCAAGATCATGCACAGTGCCAGCGAAGATCTGGTGGCCTTCAAGTGCGCCTGCGACGCGCTGCCGCGCCCCCTGTTCGACACCCAGATTGGGGCTGCACTGGCGGGTATCGGTGGCGGCATGGGCTACCAGAAGCTGGTTGCCGAGATCACCGGCGTCACCCTGCCCAAAGGCGAGACCCGCTCGGACTGGCTCAAGCGTCCGCTCAGCGACGCCCAGCTTGAGTACGCCGCCGACGACGTGGAGTACCTGTTCGCCCTGCACGACACGATCAGCGCACAGTTGCAGGCCAAAGACCGCATGCAGTGGCTGCTGGACGACGGTGAGCGGATGATGACCAGCGTCGAGCGCGACGAAGGCGAACACTGGCCGCATCTGTCGATGCGCGCTTCGCAATTCCTGGAACCCGACGCACAGCTGCGGCTGCTGCGCCTGCTGCGCTGGCGTGAACATCAGGCGCGCCTGAGCGACAAACCGCGCAGCTGGATTCTGGATAACGAGTTGGCCAACCTGCTCGCACGCACGCCGCCGGCCGATTACGAGGCGATGCTCAAGGTGTTCGGGCGTTTCCCGAAGGCGCCGCGCAAGCTCGCGCAATCGCTGTGGCAGGCGCTGACCACGCCGCTGCCCGACGAGGCCGAGGCACCGATGGCGCTGCAGGCAACCGAGGGCAACAAAGCCGCTTTCAAGCGCCTGCAGGACGCCGTTGCCAGGCACACTGCCGAACTTGGGCTTCCCGACGGCCTGCTTGCTTCACGCAAGCATCTGGAATCGCTGCTGGAAAGTGGCCAATGGCCAGCCGCACTGGGAGGTTGGAGACAGCAGCAGCTTGAGCCCATCCTGCGCCCATTGCTGCCGGGCGCCTGATCTCAACAGCGGTCCGCGCCAGCGCGCAGCGAGGGGCTCTGGCGAGCCTTTTGTCAGGTTCGGCGGCAAAGAAAAACCCGGAATTCCTGTTCTCCAGGCATTCCGGGTTTTCTTCATGCCGCCAATCTCCCGCCGCCAAGATCTGCGCGACCAGCGCATTGGCCAGCCGCGCCTCGGCACCGCCAGGACAACTTACTCGGCCAGCATTCTCTGCATCACTTCGCGCGCCGGCTTGGCCAGCTTCTCGTTTTCCAGCGCAAAACGAATGGTGGCTTCGACCAGCCCCAGATGGGTGCCGCAGTCAAAGCGCGTCCCTTCAAAACGATAGGCATTGACCGGCTCACTCATGAGCAGCTGGGCAATGGCATCGGTCAACTGAATCTCACCGCCGGCACCGGTCGCGGTGTGCTCCAGCAGTTCGAAGATCTTCGGGCTGAGCACATACCGGCCCACCACCGCCAAATCGCTCGGCGCATCCTCGGGCTTGGGCTTTTCGACAATCTGCGAAATTCGCCCCTTGCGACCATCAAATGCCTCGGTCGCAACAATGCCGTAGCTGCCGGTCTTGTCATGCGGCACGTCTTCCACCGCGATCACGCTGGCACCGGTGGCCTCGTTGAGATCGGCCATCTGCTTGAGCGCGCCTTCACCGCGATTCCAGATCAGGTCATCGGGCAGCAACACGGCAAACGGCTCATCGCCAATGATGGACTTGGCGCACAACACCGCATGGCCCAAACCCAAGGCTTCAGTCTGCGTCACAAACACCGCGCGCACGCCCTTGGGCAATACGTGCCGGATCAGTTCCAGCTGTTCCTGCTTGCCAGCACGTTCGAGCTTCTGTTCCAGCTCGTAGGCCTTGTCGAAGTAATCCGCCACCGCATGCTTGTAGCGGTTGGTCACGAACACCAACGTGTCGCAACCGGCTTCAATTGCTTCATCCACCGCATACTGGATCAGCGGGCGGTCAATGATCGGCAGCATCTCCTTCGGGACGGTCTTGGTCGCAGGCAGAAACCGCGTACCCAAGCCAGCAACCGGAAATACTGCTTTCTTAATACGACCTTTCATCAGTAATTTTTTCCTGCTTCCTTGGTGGGGAACTGGACGATCTTCGCCGTCGCCATACGCACCGGACTCTCAAGGACCGGCTGGAATTCCGGAATGGTTCTGGACAGAATTTCGCGCATGGCTTCAATGTCATACGCTGCGATCGCCCGCCGCAGCACCGCCACGTTGCTCAGCACCAACTCCGGGCAGAACTCGCGTACGCCGGCCTCCAGAACTTTCGGGTGCGCGGTCGGCTGACAGTTCTCGTCGTCGTAGAATAGGCTTTCATGCAGCTTTTCGCCTGCACGCAGGCCGGTGTAAACAATCGGAATATCCGCGCCCGGGACCTTTCCGGCCAGCCGGATCATCTGCTCGGCCAAGTGCCGGATGAGCACCGGCTCGCCCATGTCCAGCATATAGATGGCGCCACGCGACGAGGACGCGGCGGCCTGAAGAATAAGCAGGCATGCTTCCGGAATCGTCATGAAATAACGGCTGACCTCCGGGTGGGTGACCGTGATCGGACCACCGTTGCGGATCTGCTCGCGGAACATCGGCACCACACTGCCCACCGATCCCAGCACATTACCGAACCGCACCGTGACGAAGCGGGTGCCAGGCGAACGCTTGTTGAGGCTTTGGCAGATCATCTCGGCGTAGCGTTTGCTCGCGCCCAGCGCATTGGCCGGGTCCACCGCTTTGTCGGTGGAGATGAAGACAAAGTTCTCCACGCCGCTCTCGACGCAGGCAGTAGCCACGCATTCGGTGGCCAACGTGTTGTTGCGCACCGCCTCGCGCAACTGGTCTTCCAACAACGGCACCTGCTTGTAGGCCGCCGCATGAAATACGGTGTCAGGCCGGTAGCTATTCAAGGCATGCCGGATCACGGCGGGGTCGCCGCAATCACCCAGCACCCCATGCACCTGCAGGTCGGGAAAGCTGCGGCGTAACTCCGCCTGGATATTGATCATCAGCAGCTCGCTGATTTCCAACACCACAATGCGCGTGGCACCGTGGCGCGCCACCTGCCGGCAAAGCTCCGAGCCGATCGACCCGCCGCCGCCGGTCACCATCACGGTACGGCCACGCAACCAGCCACGGATCAACGCCCAATCCGGAAGAATGGGTTTGCGCCCGAGCAGATCCTCAATCGCCACTTCCTTGAGCTGCCCAGGCAGGGAGCTGCCCTCAAGGATATCCGTCAGCCTCGGTACGGTACGGAACGGCAAGCCGGTGCTTTCGCACAACCCGACCACTCGCTGCATTCCTGCCGCATCCAGCGTGGGAATCGCAATCACCAGCAGCTTGGCATCGGCTTCTTTAGCTACACCGGCCAGTTCATCCAGCGTTCCCAGAATCGGCACGCCGTGGAGCTTGGCGCCACGCAGATGCGGGGAGTCATCCAGCAAGCCTACTGGCTCATAGTCACCGGAGCGGCGCAGATCTTTGATCAGCGACTCAGCGGCCTGCCCGGCACCGAGCACCAGCACGCGACGCGCGCGCGCATCGGATTGAACGTTCTGGTAGTCCTTCCACGCACGGTACAGCAGGCGTGGCGTGCCCAACAACGCCGACAGTGCAAACGGATACACCATCAACACCGAAATCGGGATGCCCTCAAGCCGGCGGTACGAAAACACCACCACGATGGCCAGCAGGCCAACAAAACTCGCTTTGAAGATATTGATCAGGTCCGCGACGCTGGCGAAGCGCCAAAGCCCCTGATAAAGGCCTACTTTCCAGAAGGCGACAGCCTGCAAAGCAACCACCAGCAGGACATCCAGAGACAACAAAGGCAAAGGAGGAGCTGCTTCCATCATCGCGTAGCGAGCGGCAAACAGCAGCTGCCAACACAGCCAGACCATGACGAGGTCGTGCAGCATCACCGCATAGCGCAACCCACTATCAGCAAAAAAACGCTTTTGCCAGGATGCCATCAGTTCTCGTCCTTAATGAAATATCGCCTGCGCAGGAAAAACCAGGCAGCTGCTGTCACAGCCCCCCACGTAACGCCCCCTGCCCATCCCCAACCTAGGGAAAGCCTTGAAAACAACGCCGCAAGTGTAATTCCACAAAGAGTAAAGAGCGAATAACAGCCCGTGACAAACAGGTGACTGCGTTCACGCTTCACCAAACGCTGGTACAGATGCTGGGTGTGCGGCTGCATCCAGCGTTCTCCTTTGAGCATGCGCATCAACAGCGTGAAGCCCGCATCAACAAGGAACACGGCCGGCAGCATCAGCCAGAGCGGCGTGGCCACTTCGGTTACGCCCAAGCCCAGCGCAAGCAGGCCCGCCATCACGTAGCCCAGCGCCCCACTACCCACATCCCCCATGAACACGCGGGCATTGGGGAAGTTGAACGGGAGAAAACCCAAGCAGGCTGCAGCGACCACCAGGCCAGCAAGCGCATACGGAAAGGGCAACAGAACCGCCGCACCCACGGCCACCAGAACCGCCTGACACGCCGCCAAGCCATTGATCCCATCCATGAAATTCCAGATATTGATCAATGACACCGCAAGCAACGTACAGAACAGGGCCTTCAGCAGGCTGCCACTGCCCGTCCAGACCAGCGCCCCCAGCATTGTCGCGGCCAGCAGATGCACCACAAGCCGGGGGAGCGCCGGCAATGAACGATGGTCGTCCCACCAGCCGATCCCAGCCACCATCAACAAACCCGCCGCGAACACGCTGACCGCAACCGTCGCCGCTGGGTACAACAGCGCTACCATCAGGCAAGCCAGCAGCACGGCGGCAACAATGCCGACTCCACCGCCACGCGGCGTTGAAATCGTGTGACTCCGCCGCGAACCAGGCAAATCAAGCAGCTGACGCTTGATCGCATAGGTAATCGCCAGCCGGGTCACCACCAACGCCAACCCAAAGCAGAGCAGTGGAAGCCACAGATAGTGCGATGGCACGGCTCAGAGCACCGCGAAATTCAGCAGCGGCTTGACCGTACCCCATTCTTTGCAGCTCGGGCACTGCCAGTGATGGGTACGCGCACCAAAGCCGCACTTGGTGCAACGATAGGCTGGGTTACGGACCAGCAACTGATCGGTGATGTGCTTGAGATCCTGCAGGGTTGCCACCGGATCTGCACCTTCAGCCAAGGTCAGATCAATCAGCGCCGACTCACCACGCACCGACGGGCGATCCTTCAACTGGCGGCCCAGATAGGCACGCGCTGGCGCAGCCCCTTCCTGCTCTTCCATCAGACGGGTCAACGCCAGCACCGGCGCGATGCCACGGTAGTGCTCGGTCATTTCCGCAAGAAACGCGCGCGCACCGGCGATGTCACCAACGTTGCGATAGTTCTTCAGCAACTGCGGCAGGATCTCCGGCAGATAATCCGGATCGTTGCGCGCGGCGCGCTCGAATGCGCGTACAGCGGCTTCGTCGTTACCGAAGTCGCTCTCCAGCCGGCCCTCGATGATGCCGGCGCGTACGCTCATGGCGTCGGCGGCGTTGGCGCGGTTGATTGCCGCACGCGCGTCGTCCAAACGACCCGCCGCGCGATAGCGCTCTGCCAGCTCGCACTCGAACTGGCCGATCAACTTGCCCATCGGCTCGTCGGTGACCTGCTCATAGCGGGTGGCGTTCTCGATCGCCTTTTCCCAGTCGCGCTCGGCCTGATAGATGCTGATCAGATGCTTGAGCGCCTGTGGTGCGCGTTGATCCAGCTGCGCCAACTCGGTGAACACCGTCTCTGCGCGATCAAGCAGACCGGACTTCATATAGTCCTCGCCCAAGGCCAACAGCGCCTGCACGCGCTGCGCGTCACTCAGGTCGCCGCGATTGACCAACCCTTGATGCAACCGAATGGCACGATCAACCTCGCCACGACGTCGGAACAGGTGTCCGAGCGCGACCTGGGTTTCAAAGGTTTCCTTGTCCAACTCGGCGATATGCAGGAACAGCTCGATGGCCTTGTCCGGCTGCTCGTTGAGCAGGTAATTCAAACCGCGGAAATACGTACTTGACAGACGGCTGACCTGGTTTTCGCTATGGCGCAGGCCGCCGCGGCGCCCCACGACCCAGCCGGCAACCGCCGCAATCGGCAGGCACAGGAAAAACCAGAACCACTCACTGATAAAGGCCATCTGCGATCAGCGCCCGTCGAAAGGAGAAGGAGACTGCACGCTCGACGCCGGCTCGGGAGCGGCGGCCAAAGCGGCTTTGTTGGCACGCCGCAATTTGGCGTACATGGGCACCACCAGCCCAGCCAACACCATGCCACCGCCCACCAGCGCGCCAATCAACAGCGAAGCGATGATCGCGATACCGGAGGTGGTTTTGAGCATCCAGAATGCCAGGCTGATTTCAATCGGCTGCGAATTAAGCGAGCCAATAACCAAGCCGCCGACAAGGACTGCCAGCAGGATCAATAGACGGACGATCTTCATGCGGCAGCTACTCCAATAAACACCAGGCCGTAGCTTACCGAATCAGCGCATGAATGCGCAGTCACGCACGGCAACCCGCTTCAGGCGGGATCACTTTCCAGCGGCACCACCGAACTGACACGCTCGCGCAGCTCTTTGCCCGGCTTGAAGTGCGGCACATGCTTGCCCGGCAACGCCACCGACTCACCCGTCTTCGGGTTGCGGCCAAGGCGCGGCGGACGGTAATGCAGGGAAAAACTACCAAAACCGCGGATCTCGATGCGATCCCCGGAAGACAGCGCCCCACCCATCATTTCCAACAACGACTTTACCGCCAGATCGACATCATCAGCCTTCAGGTGCGCCTGGTGACGCGCGAGGATTTCGATCAATTCGGATTTGGTCATTGCGTACTCGCCAATGGCTGGGTCTCAACCCTGAAGCGGCCCGGATTGATATCCGGGCCGCCCAGGTCACATCTGCAACAGGATGCCCGATTACTCGGACTTGTTGCCATTCAACTGCGCACGAAGCAGCGCACCCAGCTGGGTGGTGCCGCCGGAAGCGGACTGGTAGTCCTCCAGCGTTTCGCGCATTTCAGCGTCGTCCTTGGCCTTGATCGACAGCTGCAGGGTGCGGCCCTTACGGTCCATGCCCACAAACTTGGCTTCGACCTTGTCGCCAACCTTCAGGTGCTGGGTTGCGTCGTCCACACGGTCGACACTGATGTCGCGTGCAGCCACGTAACCTTCGATGCCGTCGGCCAGTTCGATGATGGCGCCCTTGGCGTCAACTTCCTTGACCACGCCTTCGACCTTCGAGCCCTTCGGATTGATCGCCATGAACTGGCCGAACGGATCCTGCTCAAGCTGCTTGACGCCCAGCGAGATGCGCTCGCGCTCCGGGTCAACGGCCAGAACAACGGCTTCCAGGGTGTCGCCCTTCTTGTAGTTGCGGACCACGTCTTCGCCGGTGGTGTTCCAGCTGATGTCAGACAGGTGCACCAGGCCGTCGATACCGCCGTCCAGGCCGATGAAGATGCCGAAGTCGGTGATCGACTTGATCTGGCCTTCAACCTTGTCGCCCTTCTTGAAGATGGCAGCGAAGGTTTCCCACGGGTTGGCAGCAACCTGCTTCATGCCCAGCGAGATACGACGACGCTCTTCATCAACGTCAAGCACCATCACTTCGACTTCGTCACCGACCTGCACAACCTTGGACGGATTGACGTTCTTGTTGGTCCAATCCATCTCGGAGACGTGCACCAGGCCTTCGACGCCCGGCTCGATCTCAACGAACGCGCCGTAATCGGTCACGTTGGAGACCTTACCGAACACGCGGCTGTTGGCCGGGTAACGACGCGAGATGTTGTCCCACGGATCTTCGCCCAGCTGCTTCAGGCCCAACGAAACGCGGTTGCGCTCGCGGTCGAACTTCAGCACGCGCACGTCCAGCTCGTCGCCGACGTTCACGACTTCGGACGGATGGCGCACGCGCTTCCATGCCATGTCGGTGATGTGCAGCAGGCCGTCGATACCGCCCAGGTCCACGAATGCGCCGTAGTCGGTCAGGTTCTTGACGACACCCTTCAGAATCGCGCCTTCCTGCAGCTTGTCCATCAGCTGCTCGCGCTCTTCCGAGTGCTCGCTCTCGACAACTGCACGGCGCGAAACGACCACGTTGTTACGCTTGCGGTCGAGCTTGATGAGCTTGAACTCCAGCTCCTTGCCTTCCAGGTAGGCCGGGTCGCGCACGGGGCGCACATCGACCAGCGAACCGGGCAGGAATGCGCGGACATCCTTGATGTCCACGGTGAAACCACCCTTGACCTTGCCGCTGATGCGGCCGGTGATGGTTTCGTTCTTTTCCAACGCTTCTTCCAGCTCGTCCCACACCATCGCGCGCTTGGCCTTCTCGCGCGACAGAACGGTCTCACCGAAGCCGTTCTCGATGGAGTCCAGCGCGACCTTGACCTGGTCGCCCACACCCACATCGATCTCACCAGCGTCGTTACGGAACTGTTCGATCGGCACGATGCCTTCGGACTTCAGCCCGGCGTTGATCACCACCACGTCACCGCGGACGTCAACGACGGTACCGATAACGATGGAACCGGGCTTCAGCTTGGCCAGATTGGCTTGACTGGCTTCAAACAGTTCGGCAAATGATTCGGTCATTTAGATTTACTCAGTTGGACACACGGGCAGCGGATTTGTTGCGGAAACCCGTACTACCCAGCCTGTTGGACGACCCCGTGAAAGCGGCCGCAAGTGAATGAAAAAGCCCACCACGCACCATTGCGCAGCGGGGTTGTTGCAACTTCTCTATCTGCGACTGCAGCCGATGCCTTGGCCGCACTCAACGCAGCATTGGATCAGGCTTCCTTGAGAGAAACCAGACCCAGCACCTTGGCAACGACGTCGTCGATGCCAATACCGCTGGTGTCGATGAGAACGGCGTCATCGGCCGGCCTCAGGGGCGCCACTGCGCGCTGTGCATCACGGGCGTCGCGGGCCATGATCTCACGCAGGAGGTCGTCAAAGTTAACCGAAACCCCTTTTTCTTTCAACTGCTTATGCCGGCGCTGCGCCCGCTCCTCGGCGCTCGCAGTCAGGAATACCTTGAATGGGGCGTCGGGGAAGATGACCGTGCCCATGTCGCGGCCATCGGCCACCAGACCAGGCGCGGTTCTGAATGCGCGCTGGCGCTCTTTCAGTGCGGCGCGCACCTCCGGGATGGCGGCAATGGCCGAGGCCAAAGCCCCTGTGGTTTCAAGCCTCAGCTCGTCGGTGGCGTCGGTGCCGTTGACCAGCACCCGCAGACTCTCACCTTGTTCAGCGAACTGAACCTTGGTGTCAAACGTGCACCGCACCAGCGCCGAGGCGTCGGAGGTGTCGATGTCGGCCCAGCTGGCCGCCACGCCCACCGCACGATAAAGCGCACCTGAATCGAGATAGTGCCAACCCAGCTGCCGCGCCACGATACGGCTGACCGTGCCTTTGCCTGCGCCGGACGGGCCATCAATGGTAAGAACAGGGGAAAGCGGGCTCATCGGACGACCTGGACTGAACGAGAATTGGGCTATTCTAGCGCCCCGCACCGCCGCACCGACACGCCGTTCACTGCAACCACTTGAACGCGCATGGAATTACCCGGTAGAATGGCGGGCTTGAACGAGCGTCATCCTGCATATCCGCGGCCGCGCTCTTGAAATTTCCAACAGTTATCCGCCGAGGTATGCAATGAAAGTCCTGTCCTCCCTGAAGTCGGCGAAGACCCGTCACCGTGATTGCAAAGTTGTTCGCCGTCGCGGCAAGATCTTCGTGATCTGCAAGTCGAACCCGCGCTTCAAGGCTCGCCAGCGCTGAGCCGGTCGGCGCAAGCCGACACCGGAATCCGAAAGGGTTTCGGCTTTTCACAAAAAGCCGCCTCCGGGCGGTTTTTTGTTGCCGTTTTTTTGCTGTAATCGTCACCTGTCCTCTGGGGAGAAGCGACCATGAAGCAAATGTTGAAGACACTGAGCCTGATCACCGCCCTGACCATCGCACCGACGGCAATGGCCGATACGCTGCTGATTGATCGTGCGCAGGAAAAACCTGCCGTTGCGTTGCCTGCACGCGGCGATACCGCCAGCCAGGTCGAGGCCCGTTTCGGTGTGCCGCAGGAACGGCTGGACCCGCGCGGTGGCCAGAAGCGTCAATGGCCGACCATCCACCGCTGGGTCTACCCGGCGTTCACCGTGTATTTCGAGAATCAGCGCGTGATTGACGTGGTTGCCAACCAGGCAGCTCCGAACGAAATCGGCCCGAAGCCGCCGATCCGCTGATTTGGCCCGTGCTGTCCGGCGGCAAGCCGGCCAGCACCCCTCCCCTGCACGCTTGCGCAGGGCTCAATGAACAAGAAGAAATGACCGACACGCTCCGCTTTCCGGCCGAATGGGAATCCCAGTCCGGCGTACTGATCGCCTGGCCCCATGCCGATACCGACTGGGCCGACCGTTTGGCCGAGGTTGAAGAAACCTATATCGCACTGGTCGCCGCCATCACCCGCTTCCAGCCGGTGCTGATCTGCGTGGGCGACGACGACATCGAGACCTATGCGGAGATGCGCCTGCGCTCCAACCGCATCGACATGGCGCGCGTGCAGTTTGTCACCGCCCAATACGACGACACCTGGCTGCGCGACTCCGGCCCGATCACGCTCAAGCGTGCCGACGGCAGCTTCCAGCTGCTGGATTTCCGCTTCACCGGCTGGGGCGGCAAATTTGAAGCCAGCCTCGACGACCAACTGGTCGGCGTGTTGCACGGCGCGGGTGTGTTCAATGCATCAGCCGATGTGCGCAGCATTCCTTTCGCACTGGAAGGCGGCGCGGTGGATACCGACGGCGCCGGCACCTTGCTGACCACGTGGCAGTGCCTGCATGAACGCCATCCCGAGCGCGACCGCGAATCACTCAGTGCCGACATGGCGCAGTGGATGCACCAGGACCGCGTGCTGTGGCTGGACCACGGTTACCTGGAAGGGGATGACACCGACGCCCACGTCGATACCCTCGCCCGTTTTGCATCGGCCGACAGCATCGTCTACCAGGACTGCGATGACGCGCAGGATTCGCACCACGCCGAACTGCGCGCGATGGGTGCGGAACTGGCCGCCATGCGCACCACTGACGGCAAGCCGTACCGCCTGTTCCCGCTGCCGTGGCCGCAGCCGGTCATCGACAACGGCCGCCGCTTGGCCGCTTCGTATGCCAACTTTCTGATCATCAATGGCGCGGTGTTGATGCCGGCCTATGGCGATGCCGCCGATGATGCCGCTCGCGATGTGCTGGCGCAGGCATTCCCGGACCGCGAAATCGTGCAGGTGCCCTGCCGTTCGTTGATCTGGCAGAACGGCAGCCTGCACTGCATCACCATGCAGTTGCCGGCCGGCCTGCTGGCCGCACAGACCGCGCATTGACCTCACCGCAACCCCGCCCAGCGGCGGGTGTTTGCGTTCAGCCGCAGCGGACATTCCGCTGTGGCTTCCGCGCTACCATGCGCCTCTATCACGCAGGATATGAACCGGATGAGTTCCCGTCACACGCTTACCGTCGCCCTTGTCCAGGAACGTAACCACGGCGATGCCGCGGCCAATCTGGAAGTCATCGAAGCCCGCGTGGCCGAGGCGGCCGCGCAAGGCGCGAAACTGGTGCTGCTGCAGGAGCTGCACAACGGCCCGTATTTCTGTCAGCACGAGTCGGTGGACGAGTTCGACCTGGCCGAGCCCATCCCTGGCCCCAGCACCGAGCGCCTGGGCGCATTGGCCAAGAAGCACGGCGTAGTACTGGTCGCCTCGCTCTTCGAGCGCCGCGCCGCCGGGCTGTACCACAACACCGCCGTGGTCTTCGAAAAAGACGGCACCTTGCTGGGCAAGTACCGCAAGATGCACATCCCCGATGATCCGGGCTTCTACGAAAAGTTCTACTTCACGCCGGGCGACCTGGGCTTCACACCCATCGACACCTCGGTGGGTCGCCTTGGCGTGCTGGTGTGTTGGGACCAGTGGTATCCGGAAGCCGCCCGCCTGATGGCATTGGCCGGCGCCGAGCTGCTGCTCTACCCCACCGCCATCGGCTGGGATCCTGACGACGTGCAGGACGAAAAGAACCGCCAGCGCGATGCATGGGTACTGAGCCATCGTGGTCACGCGGTGGCCAATGGCGTGCCGGTGCTCAGCTGCAACCGCGTTGGCCATGAGGTTTCACCACTGGGGGCTTCGGGCATCAATTTCTGGGGTAACAGCCACGTACTGGGCCCGCAGGGCGAGTTCCTGGCAGAGGCCGGCACCGACGCCACCCTGCTGATCTGCGACGTGGACCTGCAGCGCAGCGAGCACGTGCGCCGCATCTGGCCATTCCTGCGCGACCGCCGCATTGATGCCTACGGCGACCTGCTCAAGCGCTACATCGACTGACACAAGGCACGTCGTGAACCTGCAGCTGCGCCCCGCAACACCTGCCGACATTGCCGCCATCACCGCGATCTATGCGGTGGAGGTGCGTGAACTGGTCAACACCTACGAATATGAGGTGCCGGCAGAAGACGAAATGGCGCAGCGCATGGCCGACATCATCACGCGCGGTTTTCCATACCTGGTTGCCACGCTGGATGGCGAGCTTGCCGGCTACGCCTACGCCAATACCTATCGTGGCCGCATTGCCTATCAATGGACGGTGGAAAACTCCGTCTATGTTGATGGCCGCTTCCAAGGCCATGGCGTGGGCAGCGCATTGATGCAGGCATTGATCGACGAATGCACCGCACGCGGGTTCCGGCAGATGATTGCGGTGATCGGCGAGCCCACCAATACCGCCTCCATCAAACTGCATGAACGCTTCGGCTTTCAGCTGGTTGGCATCTTCCGTGGCCTAGGCCGCAAACACGGGCGCTGGTTGGACACAGTGCAGATGCAACGCGCGCTCGGCGACGGTGCCGACAGCGCCCCTACGAATGAATGACGCAATGAACGAAACCCCCATTGAAGCCGGCAGTGAACTGCTGGCCGGCCAGCCCGTGCGTATCGCTGAGCGCGACGGTGTGCGCTACACCCTGCTGGGTACCGCGCATGTCTCGCAAGCCAGCGTACAGGCTGTGGAAGAAGCGATTGGCAGCGGGCAGTTTGATGCGGTCGCCGTCGAACTGGACCCGCAGCGGCTGCAGGCACTGACCAATCCCAATGCGCTTGCGCAGCTGGACCTGGTGGATGTGATCCGCAAAGGCCGCGTTGCCTTGTTTGCCGCCAACCTTGCCCTGGCCGCCTACCAGCGCCGCTTGGCCGAACAGTTGGGCATCGAGCCGGGCGCGGAACTGAAGCGTGCGGTCACACTCGCCAATGAGCACAACCTGCCGGTGCACCTGATCGACCGCGACGTTGGTTTGACCTTCCGCCGTGCGTCGCAGCAACTCGGGTTTTTCGGCAAATTGAAACTGGTCGCCGGCCTCGGCGCGGGCCTGTTTTCGTCCGAAGATGTGGGCGAGGACGAGATTGAAAAGCTCAAGCAGGGCGACATGCTCGAATCGAGCTTTGGCGAGTTCGCCAATGAAAGCCCGGCGCTGTACGAGGCCATCATCGGCGAGCGTGATCGCTACATGGCCACGCGCCTGCGTCAGGAGCACAACAGCGAACAACGCAACGTGCTGGCGGTGGTGGGCGCCGGTCATCTGGCCGGGCTGGCGCGTTACCTCCAATCCGATACAGAAGCACCGGGCCCGCTGCGCGAGCAGCTGGAGTCGGTGCCGAAGAAGCGCAACATTCCTTGGATCACGCTGATCATTCTTGCCGTGGTGCTGGCCGGTATCGGCATCGGCTTCTGGAAGGGCGGCATGGGCATGGGTACGCAGATGCTGGCAACCTGGGCCATGTACACCGGCGGCTTGGCTGCTTTGGGTGCGTTGCTGGCAGGCAGCCATCCGCTGAGCATCATTACCGCGATTGCGGTGGCGCCGTTCAAGCCTTTCCGTTTGAGCATTCCTACTGGCGCGTTCTCGGCACTGGTGGAAACCCGCCTGCGCAAGCCGACGTATCAGGATTTTCTGCAGCTGCGTGACGATGCGCAGACGCTCAAGGGCTGGTATCGCAACCGCGTCACGCGCATCGTGCTGACCTTCGTGCTGACCAACCTCGGCAGCATGTTGGGCCTATGGCTGACGGGTTTCAGCGTGTATGGGAAGTTGGCTGGGTAAGTGCTTTAAAAACGCCCTCACCCCTACCCCTCTCCCGCACGCGGGAGAGGGAATTGGATTGCAAGCTTCTGATTGAACCTGCAGCCTCCGCTCTTGGCTTTGGCTTTGGCTTTGACTTCTGACTTTGGCTTCAGCTCTCCGCTTTCCCTTCTCCCGCATGCGGGAGAGGGGTTGGGGTGAGGGCAGCTTTTGGCCTGTAGCCTTCAGCTCTCAACCGCTACCGGTCTTTCAGCCGGCAAGCCACGCGCGCGGCGCACCAGTCGTGCGGTTCCCATGCGCAGGTCATCGAGAATGGCGTAGATGGTCGGCAGGAACAGCAGGCTGACCACCGTCGAGAACGCCAAGCCACCCGCAATGGCGCGGGCCATCGGGTAGTACGGCGGCATGCCATCTGCGGTCTGCGTGTTCAACGCGATGGGAATCATCGCCAGAATCGCCGTACCCATCGTCATCATGATCGGGCGCAGACGCTCACGGCTGCCTTCAATCAACGCCTCGGTCCGGGGAACACCCCGCCGTCGCAGGTTGTTGATGTGCTCGATCATCACGATGCCGTTGTTCACCACCACCCCCATCAGCACCAGGATGCCGATCACCGCCATGATGTTCATCTCGGTGCCGGTCAGCCAGAACAGCCAGTACACGCCGAAGATCGAGAACAGCACGCAGGACATGATCGCCACCGGGAACAACAGCGACTCAAACACCGCCGCCATGATCACCAACATCAACACCAACGCGATCAGGATGGCGTTCTTCATCTGGTCCATGCCGTCGAAGTTGATGTTGAATCCCGCGCCGTTGAACGTATAACCGTAGCCCGGCGGGAACTGCACCTTCTCCAGCGTTTCCTCGATGGACTTGCGCGCCTGATCCATCGGCACATCCTTGGCCAGACCGGCTTCGATGCGCAGCATGGTCTGCCGGTTCAAACGCTGGATGGAGTTGGCCGCCGGATTGACGTCCACGTCCACCATCGCCAGCAGCGGAATCTCCTTGCCGTTGGAACTGCGCACCATGAATGACGACAGATCTTCAATGCCGTAATCCTCCGAACCCGCAAAGCGCACATTGACGGGGATTTCGACATCGTCACGATGGAAGTCACGCAGCGATGAGCCGCGCAACGCCATGCCGACGAACTGCGCCACTTCCTGCGCGCTGAAACCATAAGAGGCCGCGCGCTCACGATTCACCTGCACGGCAAGCTCGGCATTGGCGTCACCGGTATCCACTCGCACGTCACGCAGTTTTGGATCGCGCGACAGAATCGGTACGATATCGTCAGCCAGCTCGCGAAGCGTCTGGGTCGAATCACCTACCAGACTGAAGCGTACGCCCTGCCCTTCACTGCCCATGCCGCCGGGCCAGCCGATACCGATCTTTGCACGCGCCGATTGCGGCAAGCCCTTGCGGACCTCTTCCTCGATCTTTTTGCTCTGCTCGCGGTCATCAATGGACAGGTACAGCCGTGTCTGCGCCCAGCCCTGTTCGCTGTAACGGCTGTAAACGCGCTCGATGTGAAAGTCCTTTCGGTGCGCGTTGACGAACGCTTCCACGCGCGCGACCTCCTTGCCCATCTCCTCCTTGGAGTAAGCACCACGCCACTGATAGAAGATGTTGATCTCGTCGGGATCGTTGTCGTCGCCACCGCCCTGGATGTGGGTCATCGGATACACACTGATCAGCGACACCGCGAGGATGCCGGCCACGCTCCAACCACGATTGGCCAGTGTCCAACGCAGCAACTTGGCGTAACGGGTCTGCAATCCATTGATCAACGGCGACTTGATCGCCGGCGGCGTCTTCATGCGCGCCGACAGCATCGGGATCAAACTCACCGCCACCAACCACGATGCCAGCAACGAGAACGAAATCGTCACTGCCAGCTGCGACAGGTAAATGGTGATGATGTTCATCTCGCCAAACATCATCGGCAGGAACACCACGCAGTGGCACAAGGTGCCGGCCGACAGCGCGATGGCCACATGGCGCGTACCGATGATGGACGCCATCGCCGGTTGACCGGGGTACTTTTCGCGCTCCTGGTAGATGCTCTCCACCACCACCACGGCGTTGTCCACCAGCATGCCGACCGCCAACAACAAGCCCATCATCGAAATGATGTTCAGGCTGATGCCGGTGAAATACATGAAGCCCAACGTCATGATGAAACAGATGGGAATGGCCAACGACACCATCAACGTGGATGGCCAGTGCCGCAGGAATGCGTACAGCACGATCACCGACAAAAGCAGGCCGATGGCACCGGCTTCAGCCAGCGCCAACAGCGAGCTGGTCACTGCCTTACCGGAGTCGTAGGCCACTTCGATATCCACGCCACGTAGCGCGGGATCGTCTTTCAGCACTTCTATCTCGTCACGCACCGCGCGCGACAGATCCACCAGGTTGGCCGAACGTTCCTTGTAGATATCCACGCCAACGCTGGGCTTGCCTTCCATCTGCCGCACATAGTTCATGCGCTGCGGCTTGAGGCTGACCTCGGCGATATCGGACAACCGGGTACCACGGTTGTTGATGGGCAGGTCGCGCAGTGCCTGCAGCTCAAGCAACTCACCGCGTGGCTGCACGCGAAGGCGTCGTCCGTTCTCGGTGATCTGCCCTGCAGACACCGAGAAATTTGCCGCCTGCAGTTTCTGCACCAACTCGTTGAGGGCTACGCCATGCGCGCTGACGCGGTCCTTGTCCAGCGCCACCAGCACTTCCTGCTTAGCGACGCCTTCCACCTCCACGCGTGCAACACCGGGCAGGCGCTCCAGGCCCTGCTTGATGCTGCGCTCGATCATGTCAGCGCGCGCGGTCAGGTCTTCTTTGCTGTTCAGCCGAAGACTGATCGCTTCCTGGTCGCTGGTACTCCAACGCTGCACGTAATAGCGGCGGAAGTCGTCCGGCAACTGGTCGCGCACCGCGTCGATGCGCTCACGCGCTTCGGACGCAGCCATTGCAATGTCGCGGCTCCAATCGCTGAATTCGACCTGGATCTGGCCGCCTTCGGCGTTGGCACGCGAGTTCATCATCTTGATGCCGGGCATGGTGGCGATGGCTTCTTCCACCGGCCGCAGCACGTTGCGCTCCACTTCTTCCGGCGTCGAACCCGGGTATGGCAACGACACGAAGAAGAACGGGATGGTGGCTTCCGGCTCGGCCTCCAGCGGCAGCCGGAACGAGGCGATCAGGCCAATCACCACCATCGACACGAACAACATGATGGTGGTGACCGGGCGACGGATGGACAGCTCAGTGATATTCATCCGGGTCAGTCCTTCACGCCGCCACGCACATCCGGCTCCTGCGCCAACACCTGTTCGGCCGCTGCGGCCTCATGGCGTGCGCGACGACCACGTTCTGCATAGAACTCGTCCGGCTTGCGGTCCAGCAGGTCGTACACCACCGGGATGACCAGCAAAGTGAGCATGGTCGATACCAACAGGCCACCAATCACGGTGATCGCCATCGGCGAGCGCACCTCGGCACCCTCGCCAAAGGCCAACGCCAGCGGCAGGAAACCGAACACCGCACACAGTGTGGTCATCATGATCGGCCGCAGACGCGAGCGTGCGCCTTCAACCAAGGCAACACGCTTGGCCACACCTTCTTCGCGCAGCTGGTTGACCTTGTCGATCAGGATGATGGCGTTCTTCACCACCAGGCCCACCAGCAGAATCAAACCGATGAACACCACCACCGATATCGGCGAGCGCGACAACATCAACGCGGCCACCGCACCCACCAGCGCCAAGGGGATGGTGAACAGGATGACGAACGGATGCAGCAGTGATTCAAACTGCGATGCCATCACCAGATAGACCAGGAAAATAGCCAGGCCAAACGCGAACAGCAGCGAGCGGATCGACTCACCCAACTCTTCACCCTGGCCACCGATACGCATGCCGACATCGGTACCCAGCGGATTTTTGGCGACCATGCTCTGCACTTCGGTGATGGCCTTGCCCAGGTCGATATCACGCAGATTGGCCGAGACGATCGCCACGCGCCGCTGATCGGCGCGGTGGATTTCGCTCGGGCCGGTGGTGGCCACGACTTCGGCAACCGCACCCAACTCCACCGGCTTGTTGCCGCTCGGGTTGACGATCAAACGGCGGATGTCATTGACCGAGGCACGCTCGGACTCCTGCACACGCACCAGCACATCAATCTTGCGATCACGGAAGCTGTAACGCGTAGCCACATTGCCGCGCACCTTGTTGACCACCGCATCGGCAATCTGGCGCGTGGTCAAGCCCAAGGCCGCAGCACGGTCCTGGTCGAACAGGATCTGGATTTCCGGGAAGCCCTGTTCCACCGTCGATTTGACGTCGGCGTAGTGCGGACTTTCGCGCAACATGCCGGCTAGGCGATTACCAGCTACGCGGATGGATTCCAGATTGTTGCCTTCGATCTCGATTTCCAGCGGCGGTGACAATGCAAACAGCTCCGGCCGCGCGAAATCCACCTGCGCTTCCGGCCACTGCTGCACGGTTTTGCGCAGCTTCTCGGTCAACTCCGGCTCGCGCTTGGTGTCGTTCATCACCACCGACAACTTGCCGATGTTTTCACCGCTCTCGGTCGGGCTGGCGTCCAACCGCGTACCGGTGCCGGAGACGCCGTACAGCAGGCGCACACCTTCTTCATTGGCATGCACGCGTTGCACTTCACGCACCAGTGCATCGGTCTGCGCCAGCGGCGTGCCGGGCGGCAGCTTGGCGGTCATCTCGAAACGATCCTGCGCCAGCTGCGGAATCAGATCCACACCCAACAGCGGCAGCACCGCCAACGTAGCGGCGAATGCCAAGGTCGCGCCGCCAAGAATCGGCCATGGCCGCTTCAGCGCTGCAGGCAGCATCCGAAGGTACCCGGCTTCGGCGCGGTTGTACGGTGCCATCGCCAGATCACTGGCCTTGCGCATGACCGGCCCCACCACCGCCGCAATGCCACGGAACAGCTTCACCACCGCCCACACCACGGCGAAGAAGCTGTAGCGGAACATCGCACCGATACCGCGGCCTGCATACGCAGCCGGCTTCTTCCAACGGCTTTCGGGGCGCCACGGCGTGCGCGGATCTTCTGCCGGGAACTCCAACGGCGGGCGGCCCTTCAACGCGCTCAGCATCGGGATCAGCGTCATCGACACCACCAGCGACACCGCAATGGCGATCGACACGGTCAACGCCTGGTCGCGGAACAACTGGCCGGCAATGCCTTCCACGAACACCAGCGGCAGGAACACCGCGATGGTGGTCAGCGTGGACGCAACCACCGCCATGAACACTTCACGCGTGCCCTTGATTGCCGCTTCCAGCACGCCCATGCCGCGCTCACGCGCCTTGGCGATGGATTCAAGCACGACGATGGAATCGTCCACCACCAGGCCGGTCGCCAATGCCAGGCCACCAAGCGACATCACGTTCAAGCTCAGGCCCAACTGGCCCATGAAGAAGAACGTGGCAATGATCGAAATAGGCAGCGACAGCGAGATGACGAACGTGCTCCAGCCATCGCGCAGGAACAGGAAGATGATGAGGATCGACAACAGGCCACCAATCACCGCGTCGATCTTGACGTCCTTGATGGCGTGGCGGATGAAGACCGACTGGTCTTCCACCATCGTCATCTCGATGTCTTTGGGCATCTGTTTGCGGATCAACTCCAGGCGCGCTTCCAGCGCATTGGCCGTGGACACCGTGTTGGCGTCGCCTTCCTTGTAGATGGCCAGTTCCACCGCTTCATGACCGGCACTGCGGATGACCGCTTCGCGCTCCTTGTAGCCTTGGCGCACGTCGGCCACGTCCTTCAGACGTACCGTCGCCACGCTGCCACCGGAGCCATCGTTGCGCATCGCGGCGATAACGTTGGGGTCGCGGCTGCCGAGGATGGCCGTCATCAGCTGGCGGTTTTCGCTGGCTGCGGCAGTGCCGGAACCGGCAGCCGTGGTCAGCAGCATTTCGCGCATCTGTTCGACGGTGGTGAACTGGTTGACGGTGCGTACCAGGTAACGCTGCGAGCCTTCTTCCAGGCGACCGCCGGAGAGGTTGACGTTCTCCTGCTGCAGCCGCTGAATCACCGTGTCCAGTGACAGACCCAGCTGCGACAACTTGCGCTGGTCGATGTCCACCTGGATTTCATCTTCCAGGCCGCCACCCACTTTCACTGCGGCAACACCGCTCACCGGTTCAAGTTTGCGCTTGAGGTCTTCGTCGGCATAACGACGCAGTTCCATCAAACGACGAACCGCTTCGGCGTCGTTGTCGGCTTCCAGCTTGGACGACAGCGCCAGGCGCATGATCGGCTGCGTGGATGGATTGAAGCGCAGCAGCACCGGCGGCTTGGCCTCCAGCGGCAGCTGCAAGGTCTCCATCTTGTCGCGCACGTCCAGCCCGGCCTGCTGCATGTCCGTGCCCCACGCAAACTCCAGCACCACATCGCTTTGCCCGGTGCGCGAGATCGATTTGAGTTTGCGCAGGCCCTTGACGATGCCCAACGCTTCTTCGGCCGGCTGCGAGATCAGCGTTTCCACTTCCGCCGGCGCCGCACCTTCAAGGTCGGTGCGCACGGTCAGCGTGGGGTAACTCAGGTCGGGCAGCAGTTCGACTTTCAAACTCGACAACGAGATCAAGCCGAACAGCACCAGGGTGACCGTCATCATCGCGATGGTGACGCGACGGCGCGTGGCGAATTCGATCAGGTCGAAGCCACCGCCAGAGGCAGATGGTCCGTGTGCACTCATTGTTTGGTCGCCTCTGCGGCCGGAGCCTTGGCCGCAGCGACCACCTTCTTCTCCTGGCCGATCACCTGCACCGCACTGCCTTCACGCAGCGCGGCCTTGCCGGCGATGACGACTTCGTCGCCCACCTTCAGACCTTCGCGCACTTCGATCCAACCGGCATCGTCGTAGCCCAGTTTGAGCGTGGCGCGCTGCGCCTTGCCATCGCGCACCACAAACACCGCCGGCTCACCGCCGTCTTCCAGCAACGCGTTGCGCGGCACCACCAACGCATCGGCGCGCTGGTCGTAATTGATGCTCAGGCGCCCGAACATGCCCGGCTGCAGGTCACCCTCACCTGAGAACGTGGTCACCACGCGGAAGGTACCGGTGCCGTTGTCCACCACCGGCGCCACGCGGTCCACGGTGCCGGTGAACTGTTGGCCCGGCAGTGCGTCGGCAATCATGCCGACAGCCTGGCCTGGCTTGAGCTTGGCGATTTCGCGCTCGGGCACATTCAATGTGGCTTCCAGGCGGCTGGCATCGACGATGCGGATGATCGGTGAATTGATCTGCACGAAGTTGCCCGGCTTGATGTCACGCGATGCAACCACACCCGAGATGGGCGCCACCACCGTGGTGTAGGACAACTCCAGCGTCGCCATGCGGTATTGCGCGCGGGCGTTTTCCAGGTCGTAGCGCAACTGGTCCACATCAGCGGCGCTGACCAGCTGCTGCTGCACCAGCTTTTCCGCACGGTGGTAGCTGTTTTCCAACTTGCGCAGCTGTGCCTCGGCCTGCGCGACGGTCAGGCGCGAGCGGTCCGGGTCCAGGCGCACCAGCGCCTGCCCTGCCCGCACCACCTGGCCCTCTTCAACCAATACCGCCAGCGCCACGCCGGAGGTTTTGGCCACCACCTGCGACTCGGCCCGCGCTTCCATTGCCGCTGTGCCGGTGTAGCTGGCTGCAATCGCCCGGTGTGTGGCCTTGGCGACCTCTACCGGCACCGCATCCACGGCCTTCTGTTCGTCCGGCGTTTTGGCCTGGGCTTCTTCGCCCCCGGCCTTGCAACCACCCAACAGCAGTGACGTGGAAATAAGCAGAGCAGCAGCGCAGCTTCCGGTGCGGCTGTGCTGGGAGAAAAATCGCGACATCGTCAGGTCCTGGGGATGCGTTGGCATGGTGTTGTAGCAAAGTATTGCACCACCCCACATCGACACCATGCCCCAAAGGTCATGGGTATGCACAATCTGGCGACTGGCGTCCCAAAACGGTGATGCGTCGCAGCATTCACTCCGGGTACCGGACAGCTAAATACGCGGGCTATACTCGGCCCGTTCCGTGTCCCCACGGCGGAACCCCAGACCCGCATACCGGACAAGGAAACCATGCGCTCGCAGCCGCTCGCCGCTTGTTTCGCTCTGGCTCTCGCCCTCCCCATCGGGGCCGCCAACGCTGTTCCGCAGTCTGATTCCGCCGCATCGCCCGCGCCGGCCACGCCATTGGTTGGCAAGCCCGACACCGGACGAACCTTGGCTTACACCTGCCAAGGCTGCCACGGCATCACCGGCTACAAGAATGCCTATCCCAGTTACCGCGTGCCCAAGATTGGTGGCCAGTCGGCCGAGTACCTGACCCAGGCGCTCACCGAGTATCGCGAAGGCAAGCGCAAGCATCCCACGATGCAGGCGCAATCCATGAGCTTCAGCGCGCAGGAAATCGCTGATCTCGCCGCCTACCTGTCCACCGTCAAATAGGCACCGCCCATGTCGAAAGCAACGCATGTAACGCGCTTGTCCATCGCCCTGCTGGCTGCCTTTGCATTGGCAGCATGTTCGCAGTCGCAGGTGGAATCGGCGGATAAATCCGCCACCGATCCCGGCCACGCCAGCGGCGAACACGGCGCCAGTTCGTCGGCAGGCCTGCCGGCCGGCCGCACCGCCGCAGGTGAGCACTTGGCCAACGCCAAGGGCAAAGCCACCGGACAAAGCTGTATTGACTGCCACGGCGCAGATGGCAACCAGCCCATCGACCCGACCTACCCGCGACTGGGTGGCCAATATGGGGATTATCTGGCCCATGCCCTGCAGGCATATCGCAGCGGCGATCGCGACCACATGTTGATGACGCCACAGGCCGCGGGCCTCAGCGACCAGGACATCGCCGACCTCGCCGCTTACTTCGGCTCGCGCCCCAGCCAGTTGCGTGATCTGCACGGCGTGAACTGAGCAGCCCACGCAAGCCAACGAAGAAAGCCGCCCAATGGGCGGCTTTCTTTTTCAATGCACGCGGCGGCGGCAAACAGCGCTGACCCTAACGTTGGCGACGCTGAGGCATCGCCTGCGCCACCGCGCTCAGCGGCTACCGTTGTCTTCCTGCAGTTCTTTCTTGAACGGGATGTCCGGCGGTGGCCGCGCCTCAGCCGGCTGCTCCTGCATGTTGGGGTTGGTCAAACCACAACCGCCGCCAAACTGCAGCATCGACACCACGCAGGAAATTTTCGTGCTGGTACCGGGGATGGGAATCTCCACACTCTTGATGCCCTTGCGCACCCATTCGGCCAACAGCGATTCGTTGGGCACCCAATATTTCTCGAACGACGTTGGCGTGTAGTCATAAGGCGGGCGCTTGAGCCACGTGCCCGAATCGGCAATGCGATCGCGCGTCCAGGTATCCGCTTCACCGCCTGGCGCGCCGCGTGTGCTGTCTTTACCTGCGCCCTCATCGGCAAGCCGCACCCGTCCATCGGCATTGAACAGACCGTGCCCCTTGTCCGACTGTCCGCCCGCATTGCCATCCACCTGCCGCTGCGATGCACCCCAGTCGTCCGAACGTACCGGGGAATCCCAACCACCACTTCGGTCCTGCGGCTTGGGGCCGGCGCCGGTACTGGTGCCCGCGCGCGACGCGTTGCTGGCGGCGGCAGTACGGCCCTGCGCAGCATTGTTCTGTGCGGCGATTGCCGCGCTGGCCGGCGCAGCGGCGGCGGCAGGCGGCGCAGCGGAAGGCGCCACAACATCCGGCACGCCCGGCAACTGTCGCTCCCGCACCGCTACCGTCGGCGCTTCCACCGAAGCGCTGCTGATCTCGCGTGGCCGCACCTGCGCCATCGCAACCGGCTGTGCCGGAGCGACATCCACCTGTCGCTCCCGCACCGTCACTTCCGGGCCAGCAACGTGCACATCGGTCATGCGCTGACGTACCTGCGACATCTCGACCCGCTGCTGCGGCATCGCTTCAATCTGCCGCTCACGCACCTGCACCTCCGGCGCTCGCAGCTGCGGCTGCACTTCAGGCAATGCACGTGCGGACTGGGTGAGCTGCGGGCGATCCACCGCTGTCTCCACCACCCGCTCGCGTACCTGCACCTGGCGCACATTGACCTGCGGCACCGTCATGGTCGGCGGCCGCAGCGTCGGCGGTGGCAATACAAAATCGGTGGTGGGCTGCGGGGTCTGCGTCACCTGCAACGGCTGCGCACTTGGCATTTCCGGCGAGGGTTTGGAGACATCGACCGGCACAAAGCTCTCGTCGGCCTCGGCCGGCTCGGCCGTACTGGATGCCGCGGCAACCGCCACCGGCTCGGCAGACGCTGGTACAGCAGGTTCCGCCGCCGTTGTCGCACTGGCGCTTTCTGCCGCAGCCGGCGCACGCGATGTCGCCGCCGCCTGCTGCTGCCCTTGCGCCTGTGGCGCGCCGCCGCCCTGTTCGTCCGGCGTGCCGCGACCGATGTATTCGATCTGCACACGCTCGCCTTCTTCCGAACTCGGGTCCTGCACCGGGCTGCGTATCAACGCCACCCACACCAGCAACAGCGCAAACATCAGATGCAACGCAGCACTGACGAACGCCGCAAACCAGCGCAGCGTGCGCTGATCGCGCGGCGGGGGATCTGTGCCGCGCCATAGCAACAGCAACATCATCTGCAGGAAGGGGCGCGGCGCCGGCACGCGTTGGCGCGGACGTTCGGGCGCAGCCGCAATCACCTCCGCCACATCCGCAGTGGCAAAAGCCGACAACGCCTTGGACGCGCGCGTGCACACCCAGTGGCTCCAGCTGTAAGGCATGCCGGTGCGGCGGTCGTGCAGAATGCTCGCCTGCCGGCGCGCAGCCAGCAGATCGACAAGGTCGGTAACCGACGTCACCGGCATGCGGCGGTTATCGACTCAGCCCGCGCGCGGGATATACGGGGCCTGACCGGTGTCATGGTCAGTGGCATCGCGCACGGCGGTCACGCCGGGCACACGTCCCATCAACGTCTTTTCGATCCCCTGCTTCAAAGTGACATCGGCCATGCCGCAACCGTGGCAGCCGCCGCCAAACCGCAGCAGCACCACGCCATCGGCGGACACTTCCTGCACCGCCACGCGGCCACCGTGGGAAGCCAGCTGCGGGTTGATCTCGTTCTCCACCACCCAATGCACGCGCTCCACCATCGAAGCGGCATCGCCAGGGGCCTCACCCTTGATCTTCGGCGCCTTGATGGTGAGCTGCTGGGTGCCGGCGGCCTGGGTGACGAAGTCAATCTCGGCGCCGTCCAACCAACCCACGCTGGTGGCTGCCACATACAAGGTGAAGCCATCGCAATCCACGGCCCACTCGTCACCGAGCAGTTCGCTGGGGTCGGCAAACTCCAGGCGTGCGTCGGCACGCGGCGTGCCGGGCTCCACGGCGCTCAGGCGTACCCCCATGCCGGGGACCGCCTCGCGTTCGATCAACTTGCGGAAATAGCTTTGAGCGGTATCTGAGATCTGGATCATGCGGGTATTCTAGCCGTGTCTTGGTTGGCGCTGATGGGACACACATTCCATCGACGCCACTATTCAGCCATCTGTTCGAAGGAGATTGCCATGGCCGCTGACCTTATTCCCCTGGCGCAAGCCCACTGCATTCCACGCAAAGGCAGCGAGCACAAGCTCGGCCAGGCACGCCTTGCCGAACTGATCGCGCAGCTACCCGGCTGGGAGCTCGCCGAAAACGGTCAGGCGCTGGTGCGTACATTCCGCTTTGACAACTACTACGGCACCATGGCCTTTGTGAACGCGCTGGCCTGGGTAGCACATGCCGAGGATCACCACCCGGACCTGGGCGTGCACTACGATCGCGCTGTGGTGCGGTTTTCCACCCACGATGTGGGCGGGCTGAGCGAGAACGACTTCATCTGTGCCGCCAGGGCATCCGCACTTACGGAGCAATGACATGAAACTGCGCCTGCTGTCGGGCTCCCTCGTGGCCGCCATTTCCCTGGCCGCCTGCAACTCCTCCGATCAACCCGCCACGCCGGTGGCGGCCCCCACCCAGGTAGCCGCCATCCAGACCCCGCCGCCGGAGTATCCGGCCGAGCTGGCCTGTGCCGGCGTAGGCGGCAAGAGCGTGCTCAAGGTCGTGGTCGGCCCGGAAGGCGCCCCGACCGAAGTGGCGCTCATCACCACCAGCGGCAACAGCCAGCTGGATGACTCGGCCATCGCCCGCGTGCGCGAGTGGAAGTTCCGCGCCGCCACCCGCAACGGCCAGGCGGTGCCGACCACCATCCAGGTGCCGGTGAGCTTCAACCCGCCCAGCCCCAAGCCCGATGAGTGCTTCGCCATTGAAGAACGGGCGCGCCGCGGCGGCTGATCGCCCGGCCCACACATGCACGGAATCTCTACCGACAACCTATGGATGGCCTTCGGGCTGACCTTTGCGGCCGGCTTGGCCACCGCCATCGGCAGCCTGATGGTGGTGTTCTCCAAGCGCCCAAACCCCCGCCTGCTGGCGTTCGGCCTGGCCTTCGCTGGCGGCGCGATGGTTTACGTATCGCTGTCGGAGATATTGAACAAGTCCATTGCCTCCTTCGCCTTGAGCTATGGCGACCGGCTGGGCTTCACCTACGGCACGCTCTGGTTTCTGGCGGGCGTGTTGCTGGTGGTGCTGATTGACCACCTGGTGCCCAATCCGCACGAAACCTTGGATACACAGGACCCGGCGTTCAAGGAAAAAAACCGCAGCAGCATCCGCCGGGTCGGCCTGCTCAGCGCCGTGGCGATCACCGCGCACAACTTCCCGGAAGGCCTGGCCACGTTCTTCGCCACGCTGGAGAGCCCATCGGTCGGCTTGCCGCTGGCTTTCGCCATCGCCATTCACAACATTCCCGAAGGCATTGCCATCGCGGTACCGGTGTATTTCGCCACGGGCCGCAAGTCCTACGCCTTCGGCGCCAGCCTGCTGTCGGGCCTGGCTGAACCGGTGGGCGCGGCCATCGGCTACTTCGCGCTGGCCGGCTCGCTCTCGCATGCCACCTTCGGCGCGGTGTTCGGCCTCATCGCCGGCATCATGGTGTTCTTGGCATTGGACGAACTATTGCCAGCCGCCAAGCGTTACGCCAAAGGTCACGAGACCGTGTATGGCCTGGTGATCGGCATGGCCAGCATCGCCATCAGCTTGGTGCTGTTCAAATGGTGAAGCCGCCGGGCTGGCGCGCCGCGCCAACCTGGCAATCCGCCCGCCCCAGCTAACTAGGCGGGCCTGTTGGCCACAACTCAGGCCAAGCGATCCAGCGCCTCTACCAGCTCTGGCGCCAACGGTGCATTGAGCACATACGGCGTCTTGCCAGCGTCCAGCGCAAATTCCAGCGAAGCGGCGTGCAGGAACAGGCGTTTCAGGCCGATCTGCTCACGAAGCCGCTTGTTGACTGCAGGATCGCCGTATTTGTCGTCCGCCGCCACGGCATGCCCGATATGCTGAGCATGCACGCGGATCTGGTGAGTGCGGCCGGTTTCAATCCGCACCTCACAATAAGAATGTCCGCCGCGCCGCTCCAACACACGGAAATGGCTCAGCGAGGCCTTGCCGGCCGGATTCACCTGAACATGACGCTCGCCGCCCTGTCTCAAACCGACATGCAACGGCGCATCCACACTCATCACGCCGTCCGGCATGCGCCCGACCAGCAAGGTCAGATAGCGCTTCTGGATGCCGCCGCGGTCTTCACGCATCAGCGCCTGCAGCTCGGTCAGCGCCGAGCGCTTCTTGGCCATGATCAGCAGCCCCGAGGTATCCCGGTCCAGCCGGTGCACCAGCTCCAGATTCTGATTCGGGCGCAACGCACGCATGGTCTCAATGGCGCCGTGACTGATGCCGCTGCCGCCATGGCTGGCCACGCCGGAGGGCTTGTTCAGCACCAGCAGCCGGGCATCCTCAAACACAATGGCCTGCTCCATCCGCTGCAGGAAGCTGGTCGGCGGCGGCGTCTTTTCTCCAACCTCATTGAGATTGACGGGCGGCACCCGTACCTCGTCGCCCATCTCCAGCTTGCGGTCGGCCTTGGCACGGCCGCCGTTGATCCGGACCTGACCGCTGCGCACCAGCTTGTACACCAGACTACGTGGCGCGCCCTTGAGCTGGCCGAGCAAAAAATTGTCCAGCCGCTGTCCAACACGGTCTTCGGAAACCTTGATCATGCGCACGCTGGTCTTGGCGGCGGGCGGGGTACTGCGGTGGTCGGAGTCAGTCATCAGCCTATTTATTCTGCTACACTCGGGCCGCGATATAAGGGTTTGATTTCGTTGGAAGTTGGTCAGGGCCAGAAGCCCCGCTCCCCACGAATCCGGCACAGTGCGCGGCCACCGCCCCCGGGGCGGCCATGTTAGCGGCTCGTCGGCGTTCCCGGCCATCGCCGGTTGCCAAAAGGCATCCGAGCTGGACGAATCAAATGTCCCGTGCGACGCCCCCGGCCATGGCCAGAGGCGGCCGCCGGCCCTGAAACACCTAAAAAACAAGAATAGAAGCGCTCCCGCGGCCTGCCGTGGTGTCGTAGCGCTGGAAACCCAAGCTGCCCTACCCGCGCCTGCGCGATTGGCCAGTGACCCGTTCCAGAGGCGAAACTCCATGGCGTTCCGCGCGGTAGCAGCGCGCGAGGAACGCACAATGAAGCGAATGCTGATCAATGCCACGCAGGCTGAAGAACTGCGCGTGGCTATCGTCGACGGGCAGAACCTGTACGACATCGACATCGAACAGCCGTCAAAAGAGCAGAAAAAGTCGAATATTTACAAAGGCCGCATCACCCGCCTGGAGCCGTCGCTCGAGGCCGCCTTTGTCGAGTACGGTGGCGAACGCCACGGCTTCCTGCCGCTGAAGGAAATCTCCCGCGACTACTTCCAGGCGGGCGTTGACCACAACAAGGCCAGCATCAAAGAGCTCCTGCGCGAAGGCCAGGAAATCGTTGTCCAGGTGGACAAAGACGAGCGTGGCAACAAGGGCGCCGCCCTGACCACCTTCATCTCGCTGGCCGGCCGCTACATGGTGCTGATGCCCAACTCGCCCTCCGCTGGCGGCGTTTCGCGTCGCATCGAGGGTGAAGACCGCGCCGCCCTGAAGGAAGCGCTGGACAAGCTCGACATCCCCGACGACATGGGCGTGATCATCCGCACCGCCGGCGTCGGCCGTGATGCCGAAGAGCTGCAATGGGATCTGGACTACCTGCTGCAGGTGTGGCGCTCCATCGCCGAAGCCGCACTGACCAAGCCGGCCCCGTTCCTCATCTACCAGGAGTCGCGCCTGATCGTGCGCGCCCTGCGTGACTACCTGCGCTCGGACGTCGGCGAAATCCTGGTCGACACCGAAGAGCTGTACGAAACCGCACGCGAGTTCATGCAGCAGGTGATGCCGCAGACCCTGCGCAAGCTCAAGCATTACAAAGACGACATCCCGCTGTTCAACCGTTTCCAGATCGAATCGCAGATTGAGGCGATCTATGAACGCAACGTGCGCCTGCCCTCGGGCGGCTCGATCGTGGTTGACCAGACCGAAGCCCTGACTGCCGTCGACGTCAACTCGGCCCGCTCCACCAAGGGCAGCGACATCGAAGACACCGCGTTCCAGACCAATCTGGAGGCCGCTGAAGAAGTGGCTCGCCAGCTGCGTCTGCGCGACCTGGGTGGCCTGGTGGTCATCGACTTCATCGACATGTCCTCCAGCAAGCACCAGCGCGAAGTCGAGAACCGTCTGCAGAACGCGCTGAAGTACGACCGCGCCCGCGTTCAGCTGGGCCGCATCTCGCGCTTCGGCCTGATGGAAATGAGCCGCCAGCGTCTGCGCCCGAGCCTGGGTGAATCCAGCCAGATCGTCTGCCCGCGCTGTGACGGCCAAGGCCGCATGCGCAGCATCGAGTCGCTGTCGCTGTCCATCATCCGCGTTGCTGAAGAGCACGCCATGAAGGAGAACACCGGGCAAGTGCTGGTCCAGGCCCCGGTGGAAATCGCCAACTACCTGCTCAACGAGAAGCGCAGCGCGCTGCGCGAGATCGAAACCCGCCACGACGCGCCGATCATCATCGTTGCCGACGAGCAGCTGCACACCCCGCACTACGAAGTCACGCGCCTGCGCGACAACGAAATGGGCGAGGAGTCCGGCAAGCCGAGCTACCAGCGCGGCACCCCGCGCAAGCTGCCGGTACACGCCCTGACCAAGGCTCAGCTGAACATCCCGCCGGCACCGGCCGTCACCCACGTCAAGCACAGCCAGCCGGCGCCGCTGCGTGAAGTGGCCGAAGAAACCGCCCCGGCTCCGACGCCCGTCGCCGCACCTGTCGCCCCGGCAGCCGGTGGCGTGATGGGCTGGCTCAAGCGCGTGTTCGGCGGCGAAGCAGCCCCGGCAGCCGCGCCGGCCCAGCCGCAGCGCAACGAAGGTGGCCGCAACAACCGCAATGACCGTAACGGCAACCGCCGTAACGATCGCAACGGCAACAACGGCCAGCAGTCCCGTGGCGGCAATGGCAATGCAAACGGCAACCGCCGCGACGAACGTCGTGACGACCGCCGCCAGGGTGGCAACAACGCCCAGTCGCAGGCCCAGGAACAGAGCCAGAACAACAACCCGCCGCAGAAGCAGCGCAACGAGCAGCCCCAACAGGGCAAGCAGCCGCGCAATGAGCAGGGGCAAGGCCAGCAGCAGGGCAAGCCGCGTAACGAGCAGCAGCAACAGCCCAAGCAGCCCAAGCCGCCGAAGCAACCCAGGCCGCAGCAGGACGGCGAAAAAGCCGCACAGCAGCAGCCGGCGACCGAGAAGCCCGCACGTCAGCCGCAGGCCGATACGAAGCCGGTGGTCGCTGCCGCTACGGCAGTCGTTGCGGTCGAAGCCGTCAATCTGCCCGTGACCCCGGTCAGCGCAGCCGCGCCGACCACCGAAGTCACCCATCCGGTCGTCGTATCGGATGAACAAGCTGCAGCCGCCGCCATCACCGACGAAACCACGCCTGTTGTTGCAGGTGAGGAAGGCAACGGTGAAGCAGGCAGCCGTCGTCGTCGCGGTCGTCGCGGTGGCCGTCGTCGTCGTCGCGGCAATGCCGAAGGCAATGCAGGCGAGGTGTTGGGCGGTGATGAAGACGGCATCGAAGAGTTCGAAGACGGCGAAACCGCTGAAGCGCCGGCAACCCCGGCCAGCAGCCAGCCGGAGTTCGACTTTGAAGACGAACCCGCCAGCACTCCGGCCCCGGTGAAGACCGCACAGCCGCAGGCTGTCGCTGCTGCCGCGCCAGCGGTTGCTGCAGCTGCTGTCGCAGCGCCGGCACCGATTGCTACTGTTGCAGCCGCCCCCACTCCGGCCGTTGTTACTGAAGCCGCACCGGTTGCAGCGGTGGTCGCACCGCAGGAACTGCCTGCAACGCCGGCTCCGGTTGTCGCCCACGCCGCACCTGCCGTGATCGAAACGCCGATTGCCGTTGAAGCGCCTGTTGCGGACGCCGCCCCGGTGGCTGCCGTCACGCCTGAGGTGGCAGCACCTGTGGTCGCCGAAGCCGCCAAGCCAGAATCGGCTGCCGCTGAAATCGTGTCGGCACCGGTGGTGGTTGAAGCCGCTGCTCCGGCCCCGGTCGCGGCAGCTGAAGTGACTCCGGAACCGGCTGCTCCTGCAGCTGCGGTGCCGGATGCCGCTGCACCGGTAGCACCGGAGAATGGCCAGCTGTTCGCTCAGACGGCCTCTGCTGAAAACGACAAGCCGCAGGACATCGCAGCCATCGCCGCTGAACCGGCCAAGGCCGCAGAAGCCGCCGAGAAAGAAGTGGAAGAAGATCAGCCGCGTAACGTCTGATCCACAACCACCGCAATAACCAAGAGGGCGGCCGGCAACGGCCGCTTTTTTGTTGCTGCCGCGCCCGACTGCCGCGAGAGCAGTTGCCCTGATTCAGAGCATCACGCCCACGCCCGTCCACTGCAATTGCGCCCAGCAAAAGGCCCAGGGGTGCAACTACGCGCGCGTCTTGCACGAATCATCCGGGCAACGGATTTTCTACCTGCAACCAGCTACCCCGCCCTCGACGCGGACACAAAAAAAGAGCGGCCAGTGGCCGCTCCTCTTTCGTATTTACCCCATCGCCATCAGGCAAAGCCGCCCTCTACCTGGATCAAATAGCCCGCGAGGGATCACCGATCCCGTACTGACTCGCCAGTCGTGCCAACGCAATGTTGTCCTGCACACCCGCTTTCTGGAACAGGCGTGCCTTATGCGTGTTCACGGTTTTGGCACTGAGGCTAAGGCGCCGGGCGATCTCTTCCTGGCGATGCCCCTGGATCAGCAGCAAAGCCACTTCCAGCTCGCGTGGCGACAGAGCGTCAAACGGCGAGTCATCCCCCTCAAGATTGGACAACGCCAGATTCTGCGCAATGCTGTTGGCCAGATAGCGCTTGCCCAACGCCACATCGTGGATGGCGCGGATCAATTCGCGCGCATCACCGGCCTTGCCCACATAACCAGAGGCACCGGCCTCCAGCAGGCGCTTGGGCATCGGGCCGTCCTCCAGCACGGAGACGATGATCACCCGCGTGCCGTGGTCACCTTTGACGATGCGCTCGGTGATCTCCAGCCCACTCAGGCCCGGCAGGTGCAGATCGCACAGCACTACATCCGGCTTGAGACGCCGGATCTGCGGCAGCGCTATCTCGCCACTGTCCGCTTCCCCCACAACCTCGATTTCGGTTTGTCCCGAAAGAATCATCCTGATGCCGGTGCGCACAAGCGCATGGTCATCGATGAGAAAAACCTTGATCGTCATGACGCTTTCCTCTCGAAGAGGTGACAGTTGAAGCCTTGGCCATTCCCCAGCAGCCGGAAATCCAGGACGACGGCCTCCCCCGCCATCCCGTGCCACAGACCTTGCGTATTATCGACCAGAAGCGACCAACCCAAACATTTTCTATTGCTTGAAAAAATAAGAATAGTCATTCTCCTGGCGTCAGAGCAGCGGCGAAAACTCATTCCGTCGTTGCCGTAGCCACTATGTAGCAGGAGCAAAGGCGCTTCTATCAGCCCTTTTCCTCGATACAAATAGGACTAACCTGAGCCAAAATTACTGACAATTCGGAGTGATAAAGCTAGGGCGGCGGCAGCGACCAGCGCTGCCGAAACATCACCAGGTACACGCCCAGTACCCACACCAGAGCCGCACACCAGCCGCCAAGGATGTCGGAGGGGTAATGCACTCCGAGGTATACCCGCGACAGACCCACCAGCGCGACGAACACCACTGCCAGGCACAAGGCCGGCCAACGCCAGCGGGTATTCCACAGCAACAGCACGATTGTCAGCGCCAATGTCATCGAGCCCATCGCGTGCCCACTGGGGAAGCTGAATGTGCTTTCCGGCGCCACCGATTCCCACAGGCTGGGGCGCTCGCGCTGAAAAATCTGTTTGCTGCCGAGATTCAACAGCGCCGAGCCCACGAACGCCGCAGCCGCAAACGCAGCATTGCGCCAGCGTCGTACCAGCAGCAGCACCGCGACGATCAACACGTCGGCGGGTATGACGCCCCACTGGTAGCCCAGTTTCGACATCAGGACGAAAAAGCTGTTCAAGCCCGGCGATGCCAGCGCGTGCATTTTCCACAGCAGCGCATCATCAAAATGGAACGCTTCGGCTTCGTGGATTTCATCGGCAAGCGAAACAAAGCCCGCCAACGGCAGCAACACGCCGACGAACAGCAACGCCAGCCGCCACGCGTTATGGGCCAGCCATCGCCTTAAGCCTGCCGCCTCCCTCCGGGACTCAGCCGGAGTTTCGTGCATAACGGTTCTCAACGTAGTCGTCGATCAGGGCGACGAATTCCTGGGCAATGTTCTCGCCGCGCAGGGTCACCTTCTTTTCGCCATCGACGAAGACGGGTGCAGCCGGGGTTTCACCGGTGCCCGGCAACGAGATGCCGATGTTTGCGTGGCGCGATTCGCCGGGGCCGTTGACGATGCACCCCATCACCGCCAGCGTCATGTTCTCCGCGCCGGGGTGGCTGATGCGCCAGACCGGCATTTTCTCGCGCACGTGGTTCTGCACCACTTTTGCCAGCTCCTGGAAGAACTCGGAGGTGGTGCGGCCGCAGCCCGGGCAGGCAGTCACCATCGGCGTGAAAGCGCGTTGGCCGGTGGTCTGCAACAACTCCTGGGCAACGATGACTTCCTGCGTGCGCGACTGCCCCGGTTCGGGCGTCAGCGAAATGCGGATGGTGTCGCCAATGCCTTCCTGCAACAGCACCGCCAGCGCCGCCGACGAGGCGACGATGCCCTTGCTGCCGATGCCGGCTTCGGTCAGGCCCAGGTGCAGCGCAAAGTCCGAACGGCTGGCCAGGTCGCGGTAGACCGCAATCAGCTCCTGCACGCCGCTGACCTTGGCCGACAACACAATGCGGTCGTGCGGCAGACCCAGCTCCACAGCGGTCTGCGCCGAATCCAGCGCCGAACGGATCAGGGCTTCGCGCAGTACGCGGCCTGCGTCCCAAGGCTGCGCGCGCTGGCTGTTTTCATCCATCAGCTTGGCGGCAAGCGCCTGGTCCAACGAACCCCAGTTGGCGCCAATGCGCACGGGCTTGTCGTACTTGATGGCGAACTCGATGAGCTGCGCGAACTGGGTGTCCTTCTTCTTGCCGAAACCGACATTGCCCGGGTTGATGCGGTACTTGGCCAAGGCCTCGGCGCACGCCGGCTCCTGCGTCAGCAGCTGGTGGCCGTTGTAATGGAAGTCACCGATCAGGGGCACGTCGATGCCCATCATCTGCAGCTTCTCGACAATGCGCGGAATGGCCGCTGCCGACTCGGGGTTGTTAACGGTCAGCCGCACCATTTCCGAGCCGGCCCGCCACAGTTCGGCTACCTGCTTCACACTGCCGGCAATGTCAGCGGTGTCGGTGTTGGTCATTGACTGGACGACCACAGGATGGCCTCCACCCACCTTTACGCCACCAATGGTGACGGCTTGGGTGATACGGCGAGGCCACGCGGTGGCGTCGGTCGGCGGGGTCGGTCGGGTAACGGCGTCATGCATGGGCGGCATTTTACCGCGCCCGCAGCCGTACAGGGATGAACCTTCCGTTGTGTGTCAGCGGGCCTGACAGCATACGATTACGCCATGAATTCTCAGGACACCTCATTCCTGCGCACCCTGTGCAGCCTGCGCTGGTTGGCCTGCGCGGGCCAAGCCGCCACCATATTGGTCGCCACGTGGCTGCTAGGGCTCGATCTACCGCAGATTCCGCTGTGGAGTGGCGTGTTCGTGCTGGCGCTGTTCAACCTGTCCGCACAACTGCGCGTGCACGACAGCGACCCGGCGCCGGTCACTGCTTTCGGCCACATTCTGGTGGATGTCACGGTACTGACCTGGATGGTGGGCTGGAGCGGCGGCATCGCCAACCCGTTCGGCTCGCTGTTCCTGATCCTGATTGCGCTGGCCGCGCTGGCCTTGCCATTGCGCTGGACGCACGCCGTTGCGGCCGCGTGCGTATGCGGCTATGCCTTGAGCGCGGTGTTCGGCCTGCCACTGCAGGGCGGGTACTTCGATTCATTGGACCTGCACCTGTGGGGCGCTGCGGCCAACTTTCTGTTGTCCAGCGTGGTCGTGCTGGTGTTCTCCACGCGCCTGGCGGCCGCGTTGCGCGAACGCGAAAACCAACTGGCGCTGCTGCGCGAGCGTTTTGTGCGCAACGAAGGCATTGTCGCCCTCGCCACGCATGCAGCCTCGGTCGCGCACGAGCTCAACACGCCGTTGGCAACCATGACCCTGCTGACCGACGACATTGCCGAGCAATGCGCCGACAACCCGGAAATGCGCGATGACCTGGAAACCCTGCGCGAGCTGCTGGTGCAATGCCGGGAGCGCGTGCTGGCGTTGGCAGCGCCGGCCGAAGGCGCACGCAGCCGTGCGCCGGTATCCATCGGCAGCGTGCTTGAACAATGGCGCCTGGTCCGCCCAACCATCCAATTACGACGCAATGCCGATGCGCCGCTGCAATTGAAGCTGGATCCCGGCATTGGCCATCTGCTGCAGGTGCTGCTCAACAATGCCTCCGACGCCGGTGAATTCAACGGTCGGCCACAGATCGACCTGGACATCCAGGTTCGTGATGGCCAGCTTTATGGCGAGGTGCGCGACTACGGCCCGGGCTTCAATGCCAACGATGCCGCCCTGCCCGGCACGCTGTTCAACAGTGGAAAAACCGATGGCATGGGTGTGGGATTGGCCCTGTCCCATGCCACCATTGAGCGCTTGCACGGCGAACTGTGGATGCGCCCGGCCGAAGGCCTGGGCGCGCGCGTCGGCTTTCGCCTGCCGTTGGACAACACTGAGGTAAATGCATGAATGCTCCCGCCACACACGGGCTGCTGGTAGACGACGACCCGCTGTACCTGCGCACCCTGCAACGCACCTTGGCGCGGCGCGGCATCGAGGCGGTGACCGCCACCGACATCGCCGGTGCGCTGCAACTGGCAGCACAAACACCGCCGGCGTTTGCACTGATCGACCTCAAACTGGGCAGCGAATCCGGCCTCAACCTGATCCAACCGTTGCGCGAACTGCGCCAGGACATGCGCATTCTGCTGGTCACCGGCTATGCCTCCATCGCCACCGCAGTGGAGGCGATCAAGCAGGGCGCCGATGACTATCTGCCCAAGCCGGCAACAGTGCAGATGATTCTGCGCGCATTGGGCGAGGAAGACGAAGCCGGCGAAGAACCCGAAGAAATCGAACCGCCGGATTCGATGACGCCGATCAGCCGCCTGCAGTGGGAGCACATCCAACAGGCCATGCATGAAACCGGCGGTAATGTTTCCGCCGCAGCGCGCTTGTTGGGCATGCACCGGCGCTCGCTGCAGCGCAAGTTGACCAAGCGGCCCAGCCCGGAGAAAGACCCAAACCGGTGAATGGCACGCGGGCCAGCTCCGCAGCACGGACATCCGCATAAACAACAACGCCGCGCATCTCTGCGCGGCGTTGTTGCTTCAATCTTCGATGGCGCAATGGATTCAGCGCAGGCGCTTCAACACTTCGCGCGTCATCGGGTCAGCGATCTCCACCGCCTCGCCCTGCAGCGCCGGCAACAACTGGCTGGCCAATTGCTTGCCCAATTCAACGCCGAACTGATCAAACGCGTTGATGTCCCAGATAAGCGATTGCACGTACACCGCGTGTTCGTACATTGCGATCAAGGCGCCCAACGCCTGCGGCGTGAGTGCATCAATCAGGATCAAGGTGCTGGGGCGACCACCCGGATACTGGCGGTGCGGATCTTCGCTGTCCTGACCATTGGCCAATGCCTCGGTCTGCGCCAGCAGGTTGGCCAAAAGCGCCTGGTGATTGACCGTGTACGGGTTGTCGGACTGTACGCAGCCGATGAAATCGGCCGGCACGATACTGGTGCCCTGGTGCAGTGCCTGGAAGAAGCTGTGCTGCACATCGGTACCCGCCCCGCCCCACCACACCGGCACGGTGTCGGCATCAACCGAGCTACCGTCGAGCTTGACGCGCTTGCCCAGGCTCTCCATCACCAACTGCTGCAGATAGGCCGGCAACAGCGCCAGACGCTGGTCGTAGGTCATCACCGCGTGCGTGGCATGGCCGAGCACGTTGCGGTTCCAGATATCCGTCAGTGCATGCAGCACCGGCAAATTGCGCTCCAGCGGCGCACTGGCGGCATGTATGTCCATCTGCGCAGCGCCGGCCAGTAATTCGCCGAAACGTTCAAAACCAATCGCCAAGGCAATCGGGAAACCGACCGCCGACCACAGCGAGTAGCGGCCACCCACCCAATCCCACATCGGCAACACACGCTCGCCAGCGATGTTGAATGCCTTTGCAGCGCGCTCCGGGTTGGCGCTGACCGCATACAAACGCTCGCTGCCGCCCAGCCAATCGCGCAGGATGCCGCCGTTGAGCAGCGTTTCCTGGGTGCCGAAGGTTTTGGAGATCAGGATGCCGGCCGTTGTCGCCGGATCAAGCGTGGCCAAGGTGCGCTGCATCGCCGCGCCATCCACGTTGGAAACAAAATGCACACGGAAACGCGCGCCGCTGGCTGGGCGCAAAGCATCGGCCACCAGGCGCGGGCCCAGGTCCGAACCACCAATGCCGACACTGACGATGTCGGTGACATTGCTGGCTTCCAACTGCTGGATCAACGCGCCCATGCGCTGCTGCACGGCAACGGCTTCGGCATGTGCGGCGATGGCCTCCGGCGTGCTGCCAACATCACCACGCAACGCGCTGTGCAGCACTGCGCGGTCTTCGGTGATATTGATCTTCTGCCCGCCAAACAGGCGCTGGAAACCGCCGGCGACATCGCGCGCGGCGGCCAGCTCCAGCAATGACTGCAATGCCGCGCGGTCATACGTCTGCCGCGCGAAATTGACATACAACGGACCGACGTTGAGCGCCAGGTTCTGCACCCGGTCCGGCTCTGCGGCCATCAGCGTGGGAATGCTCGTGCCCTGCAACCGCTGGGCGTGAGCGTGCAATACGTCGAATCCGTTGTACTTAGTCATGCGGCCTGTGTGGGGATTGAGTCGTTGGTATGGGAGATGCGGTTGTTGCCGTCAACGTAGACCAGCTTGGGCTTGAAACTGTCCGCCTCGGCTTCGCTCATGCCGGCAAAAGCGGCAATGATGATGATGTCGCCCACCTGCACGTGGCGCGCAGCGCCGCCGTTGAGCGAGATGATGCCGCTGCCCGCTTCGGCGCGGAGTGCGTAGGTGGAGAAACGCGCACCGTTGGTCACGTCCCAGATGTGCACCTGCTCGAACTCGCGGATGCCGGTGGCTTCCAGCAGGTTGCTGTCGATGGCGATGGAGCCTTCGTAGTTCAACTCGGAGTGGGTGACAGTGGCGCGGTGGATCTTGGTCTTGAGCAAGGAAAGCTGCATGGCAATGCCGAAACTGCGTGAGAAAGATCGCAGTCTAGCACCGGCAACAGCGCCCGCCCGCACTGCAACATACCTTTGCATGAGCCGTACGGTAGATACGCCGATGGCGCCACAAGAGCGCCATCGTCAGTCAATCCATGCAGCAGAAATGGACAGAAATAGTCCTGCCCGTGCCCGTTCAGAACTCGATATTGTCGATCAGACGGGTGTTACCCAGCTTGGCCGCCACCAGCGCCACACGGGCGCCCTGCTGACCAGCGCCCGGCTCACTGAGGCTGGGCAGCCGCACCACGGCGTAATCCACCTGAAACCCAGCCGCCTGCAACTGCGCGGCGCCATCGGCCTCCACCTTGTCGCGCGCGACACCGGCCAGGCTTGCGTCACGCATGGCCAGCAACACCGTGCGAATGACGGTGGCGTGCGGGCGCACGTCGCTAGTGAGGTACTGGTTGCGCGAGCTCATGGCCAGGCCATCGTCTTCGCGCACGATCTCACCGCCCAATACTTCAATCGGGAATGCCAGGTCGGTCACCATCTGCTGGATCACCGCCAACTGCTGGTAGTCCTTGCGGCCAAACGCGGCCACATCGGGCGTCACCTGATTGAACAAGCGGCTGACCACCGTACACACGCCATCGAAGTGACCCGGGCGATGCGCACCTTCCAACAAGCTGCTTACGCCCGGCACATGCACCTTGGCGGCCAACTCCACGCCAAACGGGTACATGGATTCCACCGTCGGCAGCCAAAGCACGTCACAACCGGCCTTTTCCAGGCCGCTGGTGTCGTCCTCCGGGGTGCGCGGGTAACGGGTGAAATCCTCGTTCGGGCCGAACTGGGTCGGATTGACGAACACGCTGGAAACCACGCGGTCGGCATGCTGACGCACCAGTTTCACCAGCGAGTAATGGCCGGCATGCAGGTTGCCCATGGTGGGCACGAAGCCCACACGCAGCCCTTCGCGCTTCCAACCGGCAACGATGGCGCGCAGCCGGCTGAGTTCGGTAACGGTCTCGATCATGATGCGTACGCATGCTCCGCGTCGGGGAAAGTACCGTCGCGCACGGCGTCGGCGTAGGCGCGGACAGCACCGGCCACGGAGCCGCCTTCGGCAAGGAAATCCTTGACGAACTTGGGCCTGCGGTGGCCGCTGTCCAAGCCGAGGAAGTCATGCAGCACCAATACCTGCCCATCGCACTCCGGGCCGGCACCAATGCCGATGGTCGGGATGGAAACAGCAGCAGTCACGCGGCCCGCGACCGGCGTCGGCACGCATTCGAGCACCAACAAGGTGGCACCGGCTTCGGCCACAGCCTTGGCATCGTCCACCAGCTGCTGCGCGGCGTCGCCACGGGCCTGCACGCGGTAGCCACCCAGACGCAGTACCGATTGCGGGGTCAGCCCAAGATGCGAACACACCGGGATTTCGCGCTCGACAAGATGCCGAATGATGTCCAGCTTGAAGCCGGCACCTTCAATCTTCACCATCTCAGCGCCAGCCTGCAGCAGCTTCAGCGAGGCATCCAGTGCACGTTCGTGCGTGGCATCGGCGCCAAATGGCAGGTCGGCCACCAGCAGCGCGCGTTCCAGCACGCCGGCCACGGCCTTGGTGTGATAGACGACGTCGTCCACGCTGACCGGCAACGTGGAATCGTGCCCCTGGACCACCATGCCCAGCGAATCGCCGACCAGAATCAAGTCAACGCCATTGGCGTCAAATGCGCGGGCAAAGCCGGCGTCGTAAGCGGTCAACATCACCAGCTTCTGCCCATTGCGCTTGGCTTCTGCCAGGGCCGGGACCGTCCAGGGCTTGCTGTCTGCGTGAGTGCTCATTAGAAAATAACGATGGGTGATGAGCCGACCATTATCCGCCTATCGGCTCGATATCGGAGATTTTCATGCCAGCCAACACGTCATGCACTGTTCCATGGCCGGGAATGCACGCCGTCGGTGCCACGTCGGCCAACGGCAACAGGGCAAACGCACGCTCATGCAGGAACGGATGCGGCACCTTCAACTGCGGCAGCTCAATGACCTGCTCGCCGTAGAGCAGCAGATCCAGATCCAGCGTGCGCGGCCCCCAATGCTGGCCCGGCTCACGCACCCGGCCGAACGCCTGCTCGGTGGCAAGCAGGTGCTCCAGCAGCTCCGGCGCGGGCAACGCCGTCTCAACCGCCGCGGCGGCATTGATGAAGTCAGGCTGCGCTTCGTTGCCCCAAGCGGGCGTGCGATAGAGCTGCGAGGCCCGCAACAGCCGCGTGTACGGAAGGCGACCCAAGGCTTGGATCGCCGCGCGCACCGTGGCCTGCGCATCGCCCAGGTTGGCACCCAGGCCGATGCAGGCAAGCACCTTCATGCGATTACTCGCCAGTCGAGGCAGCAGCGCTGCCACCACCGCTACGACGACGGCGACGCCGACGACGCGGCACGTCACCTTCCTGCCCGTCCTCGGCCAAAACCGAATCCGAGCCGGCCTCCATCTCGTGCCCGTTCTGCAGCTGCGCCTCGCGCCAGAACGCGATGTCGTCCTGATGCTCCGCCGAAGCAGCCTGACGCAGCAACAGGAAGTCGAACGCGGCGCGGAAGCGCGGATGGCTCAGCGTGCGCAGTACCCGCTTGCGTTGGCGCGAGCCAAAGCGCGACTGCAGCAGCCAGATTTCCTGCATCGGCAGCGAGAAACGGCGCGGCAGGGCAATGGTGGTCAGCTGATGCAACGTCACCCGGTCAGCGGCGCGGCGTTGCGCCTCTTCCGGCGCGATGCCCTGCTTCTGCAGGCCGATCAGCGCGCGACAGAATGCCGGCCACAGCAGCAGTGCAAACAGGAATGCGGGCGACACCGGCTCTTCATTGGCCACGCGCGCGTCGGTATTGCGCAGCCCTTCAATGAGGATGCGGCGCAGCGCACCGGTGCGGTTGCTCTTCAATGCCGCTGCGCTTTCGGGGAACAGCACCGCCAGCAGGCCGTAACGCTCCAGGCCTTCAAAGCTGGCCACGCCGTGTCCGGACAGGAACAACTTGAGCACTTCTTCAAACAGACGCGCCGGGGCGGCTTCGCTCAACAGGTTGGCCAGGCGCGGCAGCGGCTCGGCGGTGGGGCCGTCAATCTCGAAATTGAGCTTGGCCGCCAAACGCACTGCCCGCAGCATGCGCACCGGGTCTTCGCGATACCGCTGTTCGGGGTCACCGATCAGACGCATGCGCCGCGCCATCACGTCCTCGAAGCCGCCGGTGTAATCCCGCACCGAGAAATCCTCGATGGCGTAATACAGGGCATTGCAGGTGAAGTCGCGGCGCACCGCGTCGTCTTCGATGTTGCCGTAGACGTTGTCACGCACCAGCATGCCGTTCTCGACCTCGCGGTCACCGCTGCCGTCATCGCTGTTGGCCCGGAATGTGGCCACCTCGATGATCTCGCGGCCGAACACCACATGCGCCAGGCGGAAGCGCCTGCCGATGAGGCGGCAATTGCGGAACAACTGCTTGACCTGCTCGGGCGTGGCGTCGGTGGCCACGTCGTAATCCTTGGGACGCCCACCTACTAGAAGGTCACGCACGGCGCCCCCTACAAGATAGGCACCAAATCCTGACTCACGCAGGCGGTACAGCACGCGGAGCGCATTAGGACTGATGTCTTTGCGCGAAATGGTGTGCTGATCACGCGGGATGACGTGCAGGGTGAACGGTGTTGTAACTGTGGAATTGATGGTGGCGATTCCAATTGGGGTTGCGGGATTGCCGAGTGGCAACCAGATGCATATACTAGCGCGCTCGCCAGACGCGACCAAACGCTCCCTTCGTCTAGAGGTTAGGACGTGGCCCTCTCAAGGCTAAAACAGGGGTTCGAGTCCCCTAGGGAGCACCAACTCTCGTCTGCGAAGTCAAAAAGCCCCGCCCTGCGGGGTTTTTTGCTTTACACCCTCAGCCGGCCCGCCCGCATCGGCCGCCAGCCCCCGGATTGAGAACCCAACCGCACACCCCCGGCATCGTGCTCTAGAATTGCCGGGATCAAAGCCGGACCCCGTCATGCCTTTTGTCGTTACCGAAAACTGCATCAAGTGCAAACACACCGATTGCGTTGAAGTCTGCCCCGTGGATTGCTTCCACGAAGGCCCCAACTTCCTGGTGATCGACCCGGACGAGTGCATCGACTGCACCCTGTGCGAGCCGGAATGCCCGGTCAACGCCATCTTCCCGGAGGACGATGTGCCCGCCGGCCAGGAAATGTTTGTCGCGCTCAATGCCGAGCTGGCAAAAGACTGGCCCGTGCTGACCGTGCGCAAAGATCCGCCGGCCGATGCCGCCGAATGGGACGGCAAGCCGGACAAGCTCAAGCTGCTGGAGCGCTGAGCCGCACCGGCACGCAGAAACAAAAAACGGGCGCCGAGGGCGCCCGTTCTGCTTTTGGAAGCCGCGCCAGCCTCAGCCGGCCAGCTTGGCCTTCAGCGCCGAAACCAGCTTCACCGCAGCAGCATCGGTTGCCGGCAGGCCGCGCGGGTCCACCGCCGACACATAGACGCCGGAATCCACGGCCACCACGCGCACCAGGAAGTTGCTGCCTTCGTAGCCGATGTCGTACGAACCCAGCAGCTGCGCGCGGCTGGCGATGTTCACGCCGTCGATGGTGGCCAGTGCGTCGCCGACCTTGGCGAACACGTCTTCACGGGTGCCCGCAACGGTAAAGCCGCTCTGCGAGGCAGCCGGGGCGGCCTGCGAGCCCGCTGCCGGCTTGACGGCCGATGCCAGCGCCGGGATGGTCGTGGCACCCGCAGTGCTGGGGGCATTCAGGTCCGGCGGCACTTCCAGCGGGCGCACTTCCGGTGCAAGTGCGTAGTCACCACGCGCGCCACGGTGGCAGCCGGTGGCGGCAACGGTTGCAACGGCCAACAGCGCCAGCGACAGCACGCGAACGGTAGAGGTTTGACGCATGGGTGAATCTCCAGGTTCAGGCCACTGAGATCAGTGGCTGGATAGTTCTTCCAACGCACCCACGTCCGCCGCCAGATGGTCGGCGGCAGCATGGTGCTGCGCAGAAAGCGGGAGCAGCGGCAGGCGCAACCCGTGCCCGATACCAAGACGCTGCAGCAGCGCCTTCACCGGAATGGGGTTGGACTCGACGCCACAAAAATCGTGATATGGCTGCAGACGGGCATCCCAGGCTTCGGCCGCCTCGTGCTTACCCGCGCGCGCCAGATCGCACATGGTGCGGTAAGCGCCCGGCAATGCGTTGGACCCCACCGAAATCAGGCCATCTGCGCCGGCCAGCATCGACCGTGCGGCCGTGCCGTCATCGCCGCTGAGCAGGGTGAAGCTGTCACTGCGCAGCTCCAGCAGCGCCTTGATTCGAGAGGTGTCGCCCACGGCTTCTTTGATGCCGACGATGTTCGGGTGCGAAACCAGCTCGGCCACGGTTTCCGGCAGCAGATCGCAACCGGTGCGGCCGGGCACGTTGTACAGCACCACCGGCAGACCGCCCTGCTCGGCCACTGCCAGATAATGCAGGCGCAGGCCCTCCTGGGTGGGCCGCACATACGGCGGCGCCACGACCAGCGCATGGGTGGCGCCATTGGCCGCCGCGCGCCGGGTCAGGGCAATGGTGCGGGCCGTGCCTGACAGCCCGGTCCCTGCCAGCACGGGCATCTTGCCGCCCAGAACGGACACCGCGCTGCGCACCAGACCGTCATATTCATCATCTGTCAGGGTGGAGGCTTCGCCGGTGGAGCCGGCGACAACCACGCCCTGGATGCCTGCTTTGAGCTGTAAAGCCAGCAAACGCTGCCAGGCATCTGAATCCAGTGCGCCGTCCGCCTGGAACGGGGTCGCCAACGCGGTGATAAGGCCGGAAATGGACAAGGGGTTCGTCACTCTTCGTGGGGGTAAAGAAACCCGCCAGCTGGCGGGTTCGTAGCCGAAGGCATGTTACTTGCCGGTCGAAAGCACGGGCAAGTATGCTGGGCACCAGTGTTCGGCCCGCCCCCGGCGCCGTTCAGACTCTCAAGCATTTCCGGAACCATCTTGACCGACACCACGCCGCGGCCGCTGCCGACCGAAAACCACCTCCTGATCAACGCCTATACGACGCATCCGGAGTCCCCCTTGTTGTCCGTCACCCGTCGTATTGCTGACAGCGGCTGCAACCTGGTCGATGCCCGCCTTTCCACGGTGGGGCGCGATGTCTCGGTCACCACCTTGGCTACCGGCTCGTGGGATGCGGTGGCCAAGCTTGAGGCCATGCTGACCCGCCTTGAGCGCGAAGAGAACCTGAAGCTCGTCTGGTACCGCACCGCCGCCAAGCAGGTGCAGTCCAACCTGCTGCCCTACATCGTGGAAGTGGTGGCCGCCGACAAGCCGGGCATCCTGTTCCAGCTGGCCGATTTCTTCGACCGCCAGGGCATCACCATCGAGAACCTGCAGAGCACGCGTTACCAGGCCATGCAGACCGGCGCGGAGATGTTTTCGGCACAGATCACCATCGGTGTACCCTCGGACATGCATATCGCGGCATTGCGCGATGACTTCCTCGAATTCTGCGACCACCTCAACCTGGACGCGATCATGGACCCCATGAAGTTCTGAACATTCGCGCGCCCATCACAGGCGCGCGGCGTTTCATGTAACTGCAATCGAATTACCTCAGGCTCCGGACAAGGATCTGATGAACATCGGCGATACCCTGAACCGTACAACCCTCGACCTCCCGCTGGCCCTGTCCGGCGGCGCTACCACCACCCTCGCCGAACAGGCAGGCCATTGGCTGGTGCTCTACTTCTACCCAAAAGACAGCACGCCCGGATGCACCACCGAGGGCCTGGACTTCAATGCCCTGTTGCCCAGGTTCAAGCGTGCCGGCGCGCAGGTGTTTGGCGTCTCGCGCGATTCGGTGAAGTCGCACGACAACTTCTGCGGCAAGCAGGGGTTCAAGTTCCCGCTGATCAGTGACAGCGACGAAGCGCTCTGCAACGCCTTCGACGTGATCAAGATGAAAAACATGTACGGCAAACAGGTACGCGGCATTGAACGCAGTACTTTTCTGATCTCGCCAGACGGCACACTCGTGCAGGAATGGCGCAAAGTAAAAGTCGCCGGCCATGCCGACGCCGTACTCGACGCCTTGAAGGCCGCCCAAACCAAGTGAGCCAACTCCCGTCCCCACTCTCGTCATCGCCCTGCCCTGCGGGTGCGATGGCGTGACCCTGTCCCGCCACCAGGAATCGACGATGACCCGAGGCAAGCGCATCTACGTACTGGATACCAACGTGCTGATGCACGATCCGACCGCGCTGTTCAAATTCGAGGAGCACGATGTTTACCTGCCCATGCAGGTGATCGAGGAGCTGGACAACAGCAAGAAAGGCACTACCGAAGCGAGCCGCAACGCCCGTCAGGTGAGCCGTTTTCTGGATGAGTTGATTGAAGCGTCGGGCATCAGCAGTGTGCAGAAAGGCGTGCCGCTGGCGCGTCCGCATGGCCTGCAGCTGCGCGGCGCACAAAGTGCTGGCCGTCTGTATTTCCAGACCAGCCATTTCGACGCGGGCAAGAGTTTTGGCAAGGTCATCCCGGACAACGCCATCCTTGGCGCCATCCTGGTACTGAAGGAACAGTCACCGGACGTGCCGGTGGTGTTCATCTCCAAGGACATCAACCTGCGCATCAAGGCGGCCATTGCCGGCATTGATTCGGAGGACTACGAAAACGACCGCGCGCTGGACGATTTCAGCCTGCTTTACACCGGCGCCACGGAGTTGCCGGAGGATTTCTGGAAGCAGCACACCGACAACCTGCGCAGCTGGAGCGACAAAGGCCGCACCAGCTACGAGATCCTCGCCACCGACGATGAAGATTGGCACCCCAACCAGTACGCCTACCTGCCGGGCGAGAACGAGGTTGAGCTCAAAGTCGCCAAGGTCGAGGGCGACGGCCGCGTCACTCTGTCGCTGGTCAATGATTTCCGCCACAGCTCGCATGCGGTGTGGGGCATCGCCGCGCGCAACCGTGAACAGAACTTCGCGCTCAACGCGTTGATGGACCCGGAAATCGACTTCGTCACCCTGCTCGGCACCGCCGGCACCGGCAAGACGCTGCTTGCGCTGGCTGCAGGCTTGGCGCAGACGATGGACACCCAGCGCTATCGCGAGATCATCATGACCCGCGCCACCGTCAGCGTGGGCGAGGACATCGGCTTTCTACCCGGCACCGAAGAAGAAAAGATGACGCCGTGGATGGGCGCGCTCACCGACAACCTGGAAGTACTCACCCACAACCAGGATGGCGGCACCTGGGGCCGCGCAGCAACCAACGACCTGTTGGCCAGCCGCATCAAGATCCGCTCGCTCAACTTCATGCGCGGGCGCACCTTCCTGTCGCGCTACCTGATTCTGGATGAAGCCCAGAACCTCACCCCCAAGCAGATGAAAACCCTGATCACCCGCGCCGGCCCCGGCACCAAGATCGTCTGCCTGGGTAACGTCGAGCAGATCGACACGCCGTACCTGACCGAAACGACCTCCGGCCTCACCTATGCGGTGGACCGCTTCAAGAATTGGCCGCACAGTGCACACATCACTTTGCGCCGGGGTGAACGTTCACGCTTGGCCGATTACGCCTCGGAGGTTTTGTGAAACACCTGCACGTCCTGCTGTTGGCCAGCGCGTCACTCGCGCTGGCTGCCTGCACCCCCGCCAACGTCAAACCCGGCGCCAGCGTGCCGACCGCCATCAAGGCCGGTCAGTCGTGGGTGGTCACCCGGCCGGTGGTCGCAGCGCAGGTGCTCGACACCTGCTCACGCGACAGCCCGGCACGCCACGCCGGCGCCGTGACCGGCTACTGGGCCCCCAGCCGCGCCGACATCGAAGCACTGGAAAGCCGGCTGTCCCAGCTGACGCCCGATGTTGCCGAGCCCAGCCTGACCAATCGCCAGTACGTGGGCTTTGAGTCAAACGGCAAGCGCCTGATCTACGTCAACGCCTTCCCGCTACCGGACCACAGCGACATCAACCCCGCGCGCGAAGCCATCCGCGTATGCGATGGCGGCAAGCAGTTCTGGGGCGCGGTATACGACCCGCAGGCCGGCTCCTTCGCCGACCTGCAGTTCAATGGCCCGCCGCTGACGCGCTGACAAGGAGAGAGCGGCGGCATGGGGACGCGACTGCCCACATGGGTATGGATTGGCGCGGTTGCACTTTCCTGCGTCGCCGGCATGGTCAACGTGGTTGGCTTCCTAGGGTTTGAACACCAGGCGGTCAGCCACGTTACCGGCACCACCAGCCAGCTCGGCATGGTGCTGATGCAACGTGACTGGCGGGCCATCGGCCATTTGTGGGGGCTGCTGATCGCCTTCTCGCTGGGCGCGATGCTCAGCGGCCTGATCATCCAGGATTCCGCACTGCGACTCGGCCGCCGTTACGGCATCGCATTGGCGCTGGAATCGGCGCTGTTGTTTGTTTCCATACCTCTGTTCAAAGAGCAGCAGATCTGGGGCGCACTTTCCGCTGCGATGGCCTGCGGGCTGCAGAACGGTTTGGCCACCACCTTCAGCGGCGCCATTGTGCGCACCACCCATCTCAGCGGCATGTTCACAGACCTGGGCATCGGCCTGGGCCACCTACTGCGCGGACGCCCCGTACCGATGCACCGGCTGACGCTGGCCGGCCTGATCATCAGCGGCTTCCTCGCTGGCAGCGTACTGGGCGCCTGGCTGTTCGCCCAGCTGCAGTACGACGCGCTGCTGGCACCGGCCTTGCTCACCGGCGTAACCGGCCTTGGCTATGTGGTTTACCTGCAATGGGTGAGCCTGCGCCGGCGTTGAAGCAAGCATCTGGCTAACAATGCACAATCCCGGCATGACTCCTTCCCCCCCCGTTTCCGCCCTCACCATCGCCGGTTCCGACTCGGGCGGTGGCGCAGGCATCCAGGCAGATCTCAAAGCGTTCGCCGCGCACCGTGTGCATGGCCTGTCGGCCATTGCGGCGCTGACTGCGCAGAACACACGCGGCGTAACCGCCGTCCACGTGCCGCCATTGCCATTCCTGCAGGCGCAAATTGAAGCCTGCTTCAATGATTTCGATATCCAGGCGGTGAAGCTGGGCATGTTGGCCAATGCCGAGGTCATTCACCTGGTCGCCGACGCCTTGGAGCAGCATCGACCGCCGCATATCGTGCTGGACCCGGTCATGGTCGCCACCAGCGGCGCCAAACTGCTGGAAGACAGCGCGCTGCGCGCCCTGCGCGAGCGCCTGCTGCCGCTGGCCACGCTGCTCACACCCAACACACCCGAAGCCGAACTCCTGCTTGGCCGCAGCATCCGCGATGCGGCAGATGCCGAAGATGCCGCCGCCGCACTGATCGACATGGGCGCAGGCGCCGTATTACTGAAAGGCGGACATCTGCATGAAGGCAATCGCGTCATTGATCGCTACTTCGACGGCGTCAGCGGTGAAGAATTCAGCCACGTACGCCTGCCGGTCGATGCGCACGGCACCGGCTGCACACTGGCGTCGGCCATTGCCGCTCAACTATGTCGCGGCCTATCGCTGCCCAACGCGTGTGAAGCAGCCATCGACTACGTCGCACGCGGCCTGCAAGGTGGCTACCAGCCCGGCCGCAGCGAGGTGATGGTGCTCGACCACTTCGGTGCGGCGCCGCCCGCATGAACCGCCCTGTGCGCCTGCACGTCACCAGCGCTGATCACCATCAGTTCGAGTTGCTTGCCTGCATCCCGGAACAACCCGTCGCCAGCCTGCTGTGGCTGCCTGCACTGGGCGTGTCGGCGCGCAACTACCAACCTTTCGCAGAAGCACTCGCTGGCCGCGGCATCGCCGTGTTTCTGCACGAATGGCGCGGCAACGGCAGCAGCAACCTGCGCGCAGACCGTCATCACGATTGGGGCTACCGCGAACTTTTGCAGTACGACTTGCCCGCCGCAGAAGCCACCGTACAAAACACCCTGCCCGGCCTGCCCCTGCGGCTCGGCGGTCACAGCCTGGGTGGGCAGTTGAGTTGTTGCTACGCCGGTCAACGCAATGCCGGCCTGCAGGCGCTGTGGCTGGTGGCCAGCGGCACGCCATGGTGGCGCAGCTTCCCGGTGCCGCGCCGCTATCTGCTGCCACTGGCATATCGCTTCCTGCCATGGCTGGCGCGCCGCTGCGGCGCCCTGCCCGGCCGCCGTGTCGGCTTTGGCGGCACCGAGGCACGCAGCCTGATCGCCGACTGGGCGCGCGTGGGCCTCAGCAACCACTACGCCGCTGACGGCCTACAGATAGATCTGGAGGCCGCCATGCGCACCGTCAACGCACCGATCTCGGCATTGGTGTTCAGCGACGACTGGCTGGCCCCGAGCAGTTCGATGCGATCACTGCTGCAGAAGATGCCCAATGCCCCGCACACGCTGCGCACGCTGTCTTCCGCTGATCTGGGCGCGGCAGCCGATCACTTTTGCTGGATGAAATCACCGCAAGCCGTTGCCAGCGCATTGCTTCGTCACGAAGATTAAGAAAATTTCACAAAAACGTTGACGCAAACGCAGCATATCCGCATAATCTCGCTCCTGACGACGCGCCCGTAGCTCAGTTGGATAGAGTACCTGGCTACGAACCAGGCGGTCGGGAGTTCGAATCTCTCCGGGCGCACCACGTCAGAAAGCAGAATTCAATTCTGCATGCTTCAAACAAAATGAAATGCGCGCCCGTAGCTCAGTTGGATAGAGTACCTGGCTACGAACCAGGCGGTCGGGAGTTCGAATCTCTCCGGGCGCACCACATTTCAAAAAAACCAGCAGGCATTGCCTGCTGTTTTTTTATGCGCGTTATTTGAAGAGGCACTTCTGCACTTCTGCACTTCTGCTCTTCTGCTCTTCTGAATCCCTGAGCTTCTGCACCGCGCGCGCATCGCCACACATACGCACATGCCGCAGCATCTGCGACGGCACACGCAACTCCATGCACAACGCCGCATGAAAGCCGCCAACGCCCCCTCTAGGCACGAACGCAACCTGCGGAGCTCACGACCTCGCACAAGCGAATCACGCTATACACAGGCCACACAAAGCCCATGCCGCGTGTCGCGCGCCCCCTACCATGCAGTAGCGCACACCCATGGTGCAGACACCGAAGCTCCGCGCACTCAGGACGACTGCAGCTAGCCACCCCTCTTCATCGCGAAGCGCATCAAGATAAAGCGACTCCGCGCGCACGCAGCTGCCACCACGCGACACATACCCCAGCGTGCCGCGCCTCACGCACTGCACAAGGGTTACGCAGCACGCGACCAACATCACGCGCCATAAATCGCAGGCAACAAAAAAGCCCCGCTAGGGGGCTTTTTTGATCTGGCGGAGTGAGAGGGATTCGAACCCTCGATAGAGCTATAAACCCTATACTCCCTTAGCAGGGGAGCCCCTTCAGCCACTCGGGCATCACTCCGTTTCTTTGCCCCGCTGCGTATTCTGTAGCGGGGCGCGAAGAATAACGTTTAACGGGGTGAAAGGTAAACCCTTATTCGGAAGTTTCTTCACTTCCGGATGCAGTCGGCTCATCACCGCGCTGGATACGCTGGAAAATTTCCTCGCGGTGCACGGCCACATCCTTCGGAGCGGTGATACCAATACGCACCTGGTTGCCCTTGACGCCGAGCACGGTCACGCTGACCGAATCTCCGATCATCAAGGTTTCGCCTACACGGCGAGTCAGGATCAACATTTTCGCAAATCTCCATGGAACCGGTTGGATTCCCCACCGGCATTGGCGCGCTTTTCAGCACTGCGCCCCACGACAAGGGAAAAGACTCCCAATGTTACGCGTAGGACGCGAGCACCTTCAAGACACTGGAACGTTCATATTCAGGCCAGATGTTGCTGGACCCAGCCCACTACGCCATCAAGTGCTGACACCAGCTTGGGGCCATCCTCACCACCACCCTGTGCCATGTCTGGACGACCGCCGCCCTTGCCACCGATTTGAGTGGCGACATGGGCCAGCAGTTCCCCGGCCTTGACCTTGCCCATTGCAGAGCCGTTCACGCCTGCAACCAACGCCGCCTTGCCGTCCTGCACACCCGCCAGCAGGATCACCGCATCACCCAGCTGCTGCCGCAGACGATCCACCGCTTCACGCAGCGCCTTGGCATCAAAGCCTTCCAAGCGCACCGCCAGCACCTTCACGCCGCCAACTTCCACCGCAGAAGCCCCCAGGTCCGCAGTGGCACCGGAAGCGACCTTGGCCTTGAGGGCCTCCAGCTCACGCTCCAACCTCTTCTGCCGCTCACCCAGCTGACGGATCTTGTCCACCACATCGCCCGCGCTGCCGCCCAACAACTGAGCAGCTTCATGCAGACGCTGTTCTTCGCCTGCAACGTAGTCCAGCGCGCCCTGCCCGGTCACCGCCTCGATACGCCGGACACCGGAAGAGACGCCGCCTTCGGAGGTGATCTTGAACAAACCGATATCACCGGTGCGTGAAACGTGCGTACCACCGCACAGCTCGGTGGAGTAGTCGCCCATCTTCAGGACGCGGACGTTTTCGCCGTACTTCTCGCCAAACAGCGCCATGGCGCCGAACTCCAACGCTTCCTGCATGCCCATGTTGTGCACTTCAGCAGCATTGTTGGCACGCACCTGCTCATTGACCTTGCGCTCCACCAACGCCAGCTCTTCAGCGCTGATCGGTTGGAAATGGGCGAAGTCGAAACGCAGGCGATCCGGTGCCACCAACGAGCCCTTCTGCTGCACATGCGCGCCCAGCACCTCGCGCAACGCGGCATGCAACAGGTGGGTCGCCGAATGGTTGAGGATGATTGCGCTACGGCGCGCGACATCGACGCTGCCGGACAGCACATCGCCTACCTTGAGGCTACCCTGGCCCACGCGCCCGACATGACCATGGAACTGGCCTGCGAACTTCTGGGTATCGGTCACATCAATCTTCACGCCTTGGCCAGCCAACACACCGGTGTCGCCCATCTGGCCACCGGATTCGGCATAGAACGGCGTCTGCGCGGTGAACACGATGACCTCGTCACCTGCCTGCGCGGCATCAACCGGCCGGCCGTCCTTGAGCAGTGCAACCACCGTCAACTCTTCCGCCTGCAGGCGGTCGTAGCCCAGGAACACGGTCGGCTTGAGCGTGGCCACCAACTCGGCAGAAAGCGTCACGCCACCACCAAACTTACCAGCGGCACGCGCCATCTCGCGCTGCTGCTCCATCGACGCTTCAAACGCGGCCATATCCACCGTCATGCCACGCTCGCGGGCGATATCGGCGGTGAGATCGACCGGGAAACCGTAGGTGTCGTACAGGCGGAATGCGTCTGCGCCAGGAATCACGCCATCGCTGACCTTGGCGGCGACGTCGTCAAAAATCTTCATGCCGGCGTCCAGCGTTTCAGCAAAACGCTCTTCCTCGGCCTGCAGAGCACGTACGACGGTGTCAGCCTGCGCGGGCAGCTCGGCGTAGGCTTCGCCCATCTGCTCGATCAAAGTCGGCACCAGCTTGCTGAAGAACGGCTGGCGCACGCCCAGCATCCAGCCGTGCCGCAGGGCGCGACGGATGATCCGGCGCAGCACATAGCCACGCCCCTCATTGGACGGCAGCACGCCATCGACAATCAGGAACGAGCAGGCGCGGATGTGATCGGCGATCACGCGCAGTGATTTGTTTTCCAGATCGGCCGTGCCAGTCAGCTCGGAAGCCTTGCGGATAAGCGCTTGGAACAGATCGATTTCGTAGTTGGTATGGACGTGCTGCAGGATCGCAGCCAAGCGCTCCAAGCCCATGCCGGTATCCACGCAAGGCGCCGGCAGCGGCACCAAGCTGCCGTCAGGCTGACGGTCAAACTGCATGAACACCAGGTTCCAGATTTCGATGAAGCGATCACCGTCTTCGTCCGGCGAGCCCGGCGGGCCACCGGCGATATGGTCGCCATGGTCGAAGAAAATTTCGGTACACGGGCCGCAAGGGCCGGTGTCGGCCATCTGCCAGAAATTGTCCGACGCGTACGGCGCACCCTTGTTGTCGCCGATGCGCACGATGCGCTCTTCCGGGATACCCACCATGTCGCGCCACAGCGCGAAGGCTTCGTCATCATTGTGATAGACGGTAACCAGCAGGCGCTCGGCCGGCAGCTTCCAGACCTGGGTCAGCAGTTCCCATGCCCAGGCGATGGCGTCTTTCTTGAAGTAGTCGCCAAATGACCAGTTGCCCAACATTTCAAAGAACGTGTGGTGACGGGCGGTATAACCCACCTGGTCCAGATCGTTGTGTTTGCCACCGGCACGCAGGCAGCGCTGGACGTCGGCCGCGCGCACGTAGCTTCGCTTCTCCGCGCCCAGGAACACGTCCTTGAACTGCACCATGCCGGAATTGGTGAACAACAGGGTCGGGTCATTGCCCGGCACCAACGGGGCCGACGGCACGATGGTGTGGCCCTTGCTCTTGAAGAAATCGAGGAAATCGCTGCGGATCTGGGAGGTAGTGAATTTGGCAGGTGTATTCATGGGGACTGGCTATAAGCTGGCAGACGGGTCCCGACCGCCCTGAGGGCGCGGGAATTCGGGACAACCGAAACCCTGAAAGGGTATCAGGCCCAGCCCGGTCAGTCCTCAGGATCGTATCGGGTAGCGTTGCGGATACAGCTTCCGTCAAACCCACGCCGCGCCAAAAGATCCGCCGCCTTGCGCCGCTGTGGCAGCTCCTGTGGGCCGCTGTCGCCAAAACGGCGGCAGACCAGATCGCGCGCATTCTCGGCCCAGTCGCCCTCAAAGGTAGCCATTGCGGCCTCGATCTGCGCACTATCCAGACCATGCATACCGAGCTCGGCCCGGATATGCAGCGGCCCGTAACCGCCGCTGGCGCGGCTGCGCACCAGCAACTCACCAAACCGACCGTCGTCCTGCCAGCCCTCTTCCACCAAGCGCGACACGGCGGCATCCACCTCTTCGGCGTCGATACCACGCGCCCTCAGCTTGCGCCCCAACTCTTTGCGCGAGTGTTCACGCCGGACCAGCAGACCCAAAGCACGCTGCAGCGGCGTCTGCTCGGCGCGGCGCCCACGCTTCTTTGCCGGCGATGGCGCATCAAAATCATTCATGGCGTGCCTTGCCCAACCCAGGATGCACCATCCTTGGTGCCTATCGTCCTGAACTCAATGCCGTGAGGGCGGGACAGCGTCACTGACGATGCGCCGCCCGCCCCCACGGGAAACTCACTCTTCGTCCTGCTCGCTGTCGCCTTCCTCGCGTGCAGCTTCGGCGGGCTGGAAGCGCTCGCGCAGCTCTGCCTCAAGCCTTGCCGCGACCTGCGGGTTATCACGCAGGTAGCCGCGGGAATTGTCCTTGCCCTGGCCGATGCGCTCTTCGCCGTAGCTGTACCAAGCGCCCGCCTTTTCGACAATCTTGGCCTCCACACCCATGTCGATCAGCTCACCCTCGCGGGAAATACCTTCGCCGTAGAGGATTTCAGTGATGACCTGCTTGAACGGCGGCGCAAGCTTGTTCTTGACCACCTTGATCTTGGTCTGATTACCAATGATCTCGTCGCCCTTCTTGATCGCACCGATACGGCGGATATCCAGGCGCACCGAGGCATAGAACTTCAGCGCATTGCCGCCCGTGGTCACTTCCGGGCTCTGGCCCGGCATCATCACGCCGATCTTCATACGCAGCTGGTTGATGAAGATCACCAGCGTGTTGGAGCGCTTGATGTTGCCGGTGAGCTTGCGCAGTGCCTGACTCATCAGACGCGCCTGCAGGCCCGGCAGCTGGTCGCCCATCTCGCCTTCGATTTCAGCCTTGGGGGTCAGTGCGGCCACCGAGTCGACCACCACGATATCCACCGAACCCGAACGCACCAGCATGTCGGCGATTTCCAGTGCCTGTTCGCCGGTATCGGGCTGCGACAGCAGCAGGTCGTCAACGTTGACGCCCAACTTGGCGGCGTAGATGGGGTCCAGCGCGTGCTCGGCGTCGATGAAAGCCGCGGTGCCGCCCAGCTTCTGGCACTCGGCAATGGCCTGCAGCGTCAGGGTGGTTTTGCCCGAGGATTCCGGCCCGTAGATTTCAACCACGCGGCCCTTCGGCAGGCCACCGATGCCCAGCGCGATGTCCAGCATCAACGAACCGGTCGGAATGATCTCGACAGGCTCAACAACACGGTCGCCCATGCGCATCACCGAACCCTTGCCGAACTGCTTTTCGATCTGGCCCAGTGCGGCAGCAAGCGCGCGCTTCTTGTTCTCGTCCATCGGATTCGTCCTCGGGGTTGATTTCGTTGATTTCGTCATGGGGTCCACTGTAGGGGTGTCGTATCGCAAAGACTGAGACTGTTGGCGACACTACAAAAATTATTGGGTCTGCAAGGATACCGGCAGCAGCACACCCACCAGCCCGACATAGGGAAAACAAGGTGCTGCGGCTACGGGTTGGGCGGGCTTCAACGGTTGGGCCGGAGCAGCCCGCAATAAAGCCCTTCGATCGAGAAGTCCTGATCCGGCAGCACTTCAATGGGCGCGTAGTCCGGATTTCGCGGTAACAGGCGGATGCGGTCCTTGCCGATCTTGAGCAACTTGACCGTGATTTCATCGTCGATACGCGCCACCACAATCTGGCCCGAATGCGCATCGCGGGTGCGGTGCACGCCAATCAGGTCGCCGTTGAAGATGCCTTCGTCAATCATCGAATCGCCCTGCACTTTCAGCAGGTAATCCGGCGCGGGCGAGAAAAACACCTTATCCAGCACCACGTAATCATCCGAGCCGATGTCAGCGCCAATCGGCAGGCCGGCCGCCACCCGGCCCAGCACCGGCAGACGCAACACCTGATCGTCGGCCGCGGCCAATACCGCAGCGGCGACATCCGCCTCTACCGGGGGGCGCACCAAGCGGATGCCACGGGCGCGCCCCGGCACGCGCTCAATGGCGCCCGCTGCCTCCAGGGCATCAAGGTGGTATTGCGCCGAGCGCACGCCTTTGAAGCCGAAGGCGCGGGCGATCTCGGTCTGCGATGGCGGCACTCCCTCGGCGTCGATGCGCTCGGCGATCAGATCGAGGATGGCCTGCTGGGTGTCGGTCAGATTCATGGTTAGTAGTATTGCTACTAACAAATGCTGCGTCAACTGATTTGGACTACAGCGACTCCAGCCCGCGCAGTGCAGCTGCCACGGTCTGCCTGCGCACCGCATCGCGGTCGCCATCGAAGTGGAACAGCTCGGCCCGTGTGTAGCCGCCGCGGCGCTTCCAGCCTATCCAGACGGTGCCAACCGGCTTGTCTTCACTGCCTCCACCGGGCCCGGCAATGCCGGTGACCGCGACGGAAACACTGGCGCCGGAATGCACCAATGCTCCGGACACCATCTCAATCACCGTCTCGCGGCTGACCGCACCTTGGCTTTCAAGCGTCTGTGGGCGCACGCCCAACAGGGCCTGCTTGGCTTCGTAGCTGTAAGCGACCATGCCGCTGTCAAACCAATCGGACGAACCGGCTATGCCCGTCATGGTTTTGGCGATCCAGCCACCGGTACAACTCTCAGCGGTGACCACGCTGTCCTGGGCCGCGCGCAGTTGCTCACCAAGCCGGCTGGCCAACTGGTCAAGTTCAATGTCTGTGGGGGAAGTCATGACGGTTTCCGTGGGAGGCGTCAGCGTTGTATCGCACTTCGCCCTCGCATGCTCGGCCTGCTGCGTTGCGTTGCAGAAACACAAAGGGCCGCAATGCGGCCCTTTGTGGGGTGTACTCAAGAACCTGCCACGTCACCATTCCGGCTCGGGCACGGGCAGCAGCGCACGAATGACCGCACCGTCTGCACTGGCGGCAAGCTTCTCGGCCTCGGCGATAGGCAGGTCCACCTCGATCAACCAACCGTCTTCGTCGGCCTGTTCGCTGCGGATGACTTCCAGTTGATGCAAACGCGAACGCAGGCGACCCGCACTCGACGGCAGACGCACTGTACCCGTCACATGCTGCAGCCCCAGCCGCTTGCCCAACACCGATTGCAGCAGCTCCAGGCCACGGCCATCGCGAGCGGAAATCCACACGCGCTCGCGACGCGATTCGTCCGGCACGCCATCCTGCGCGTCGTGCCGTACTTCGGCACCTTCGATCCGGTCGATCTTGTTGAACACCAGCAGTTGCGGCAGACCACCGGCGCCCACGGCTTCCAACACTTCATCCACCTGGGCGATACGCTCCTCACGCAACGGATCAGCCGCGTCCACCAGGTGCAGCAGGAAATCCGCCTCGCGCGCCTCGGAAAGCGTTGAGCGGAATGCCGCCACCAGTTCATGCGGCAGGTTGCGCACGAAGCCAACGGTGTCGGCCAACATCGCGCTGCCGCCCGGCAAGGTGATGCGACGCACGGTGGGATCGAGCGTGGCAAACAACTGGTCGGCAGCGTAAGCGCCCGCACCGGTCAATGCATTGAACAGCGTGGATTTACCGGCATTGGTATAGCCGACCAAAGCGATGCGTGGCATTTCACTGCGCACGCGCGCGCGACGCATCTGGGTGCGCTGCACTTCCACTTTTTCCAGCCGCTTCTGCAACTGTTCCACACGCTTCTGCAACAGGCGACGGTCGGTTTCCAGCTGGGTTTCGCCGGGGCCACGCAGGCCGATGGCACCACCGCGCTGACGCTCAAGGTGAGTCCAGCCGCGTACCAAGCGCGTGGCCATATGCCGTAGCTGGGCGAGCTCAACCTGCAGCTTGCCTTCGTGGCTGTGCGCACGCTGGGCAAAGATGTCCAGGATCAGACCAGTACGGTCGATCACGCGGCGCTCCAGAAAGCGCTCCAGGTTGCGCTCCTGCACCGGCGACAGCGGGTGATTGACCAGCACCAGATCAGCGCCGGTCGCATCAGCGGCGGCTTTCACCTCGTCCAGTTTGCCGCTGCCGATCAGCGTGGAGGGATTCGGGCGGTCCATGCGCGCGGTGATCGTCGCGGCAATGCTGGCACCGGCAGAGCGGGCCAGCTCGGTGAACTCTTCCAGCACATCCTCTTCCAGCCGCCCTGCATGCGGCTGGATCAACAGCGCATGTTCGCCCTTTTTCGAGCGGTCAAACATGCGCCGCTACCTGCTTATTCGTTGTCGTTGTCTTCATCGCCTGCCTGGCTGCTATCAGAATCGGACGACTGCACGTAACCGCCGCCCGGGCCAACCTTGACGTTGCGCGCCGGCACCACGGTGGAAATGGCGTGCTTGTAGACCATCTGGCTGACGGTATTGCGCAGCAGCACCACAAACTGGTCGAACGACTCGATCGTGCCCTGCAATTTGATGCCATTGACCAGGTACACCGAAACCGGCACGCGCTCGCGGCGCAACGCATTCAGAAACGGATCCTGCAAAGACTGCCCCTTGGACATCGTCTACTCCTCGTTATTGTTTTTATGGGACTGGACGCAACGACTCCCCGTGCGCTGGTCCAGAAGGCCGATGTTACACCGCCGGGCGCCCTGTCACCTTTCCAGAAACAGTGAAACGGCGTTCTGCAGGCGCTGCATGTCGCTGGTCGGGTCCAGCCAACGCGCGTCCAGCTCGCCCCGCAGCCACGTCAGCTGTCGTTTAGCCAGCTGACGGGTCGCAAATATGCCTTTGTCGCGGAACTCCGCCGCGCTGCCCTGCCCGTCCAGAAACTGCCACGCCTGGCGGTAGCCCACCGCACGCACGGCCGGCAGATCCAGCGGATTTTCTACCGCCTGCATCTGCGGCAACGCACGCAGCTGCCGCACCTCCTCCAAAAAACCGTTACTCAGCATCTGGTCGAAACGCAGGGCAATGCGCTGATGCAATACCGCGCGGTCAGCCGGCGCCAACACCAGCTTGAGCACCCGCGCCGGCAGGCGCGCGATACCCGGCTGGGCCTGCCAATAGCTGATGGGCTTGCCCGTAAGCCGATACACCTCCAACGCCCGCTGGATGCGCTGCGGGTCGGTGGCGTGGATGCGCTTTGCGGCCGCCGGGTCGACCATCGCCAACTGCGCATGCAATGCCGGCCAGCCCAAGGACTCGCCTTCGGCAGTGATCTGCGCGCGTAGCGCCGCGTCAGCCTCGGGCATCGGTGCCAGACCCTGCAGCAGGGCACGGAAATACAACCCGGTGCCACCGGCGAGAATGGGCAGCTTGCCGCGCGCCACGATGTCGCGCACCGCCCCGGCCGCAGCCAGCGCGAACTCGGCAGCCGAATAGGTCTGCCACGGGTCGCGCAGATCCAACAAATGGTGGCGGATGCCTGCCTGTTCTTCAGCATCGGGCTTGGCTGCGCCAATGTTCAGGCCGCGATACACCAACGCCGAATCGACGCTGACAATCTCTCCGTCGTAGGCCTTGGCCAGCGCGATGGCCGCCGCCGTTTTACCCGAGGCCGTAGGCCCCATCAGGGCGATGGCCAACGGGCGCTGGTCTGCGCCCATCACTCCTCGTCCGGCCAGCGCGGCATTGCCGGTTGCTTGTCGTTGCGCGGCGCTGGCACGGCATCTATCGCCGCAAGCACCTTGAGCGCATCCACCGTTGCCGCAACATCGTGCACGCGCAGCAGCATCGCACCGCGCTGCACCGCCAACAGATGCGCCGCCACCGAGCCGGCAACCCGGTCCGCCGCAGCTGCACGGCCAGTGATATCGCCAATGCAGCGCTTGCGCGACAACCCCGCTAGCACCGGCACGCCCAAGGTCAGCAAGCGTTCCTGCGCCGCCAGCAACGCGACGTTTTGCACGGCATCTTTGTTGAAGCCATAACCCGGGTCGATCACCAACCGCTTACGACCAATGCCAGCCATCTCAGCAACGAAGACGCGCTCGGTGAGAAAACGCTGCACCTCACCGGCAATATCGTCATAACCCTGGGCAACGCCAGCATCGTAAGGGCCTCCGACGGCATGCATCAGCACCACCGCCGCGTCCGAGCTGGCGACCACTTCCAGCGCACCCGGCTGTCGCAGCGCCTGCACGTCATTGACCATGCCCGCACCCGCTGCCAACGCCGCGCGCATTACTTCCGGCTTGAAGGTGTCCACACTCACCGGCACGCGGGTCTGCGCGACCAAGGCTTCGATAACCGGCACAACGCGATCAATTTCCTCCTGCACCGACACCGGCTTGGCACCGGGCCGGGTGGATTCGCCACCCACATCCAGCAGATCGGCCCCCTGCGCGACCAGCGACAACGCATGCGCGATGGCAGCTTCACTGCTGAAATGCTGACCGCCATCGGAAAACGAATCCGGAGTGACATTGACGATGCCCATCACCTGCGGCCGGTCCAGCCGCAGCAGGCGCCCTGCGCAATCAATCGTCGGTGCGATGTCGAACATCAGCGTTTGTTCCTTGAACGCATTTTGTGGCCGATCAGGCTCAACACCACGCCCAGCACGATGCCGATGAAAATGCCGGCCAGAAAATTATTGGTCTTCACGCCAAACGCGACGCCGACGACGGTCGCAATGATCATCTCCGGCATATGGAGCGGCGGTGGCTGTGGCGGCTTGGGGTCGTTCATGGCGATACCGGGAAAACGGAAGTCGGGGCTATTCTCGCCCACCATCGTGGCGGGCGCATACGCAAACGGGCCGGTAAACCGGCCCGTTTTCTTTCAGCTATTGCACGAAGATCAGTGCTGGCCAGCCGGGTCGGTGATCGGCGTCACCGGGCGCTGGTCATCGCCGCCCTTGCCATCATCGGTGCGGTCGTTGCCGCCGCCCTTGGCCACCCAACCTGCCGGCGGCGAAGGCTCGCGGCCTTCCATGATCGCCTTCACCTGGTCGGCATCAATGGTTTCCCATTCCAGCAGCGCAGCGGTCATTGCCTCGACCACGGCACGCTTTTCTTCCAGGATTTTGTAAGCGACGTCGTACTGCTCGTCGAGGATGCGACGGATCTCCGCGTCCACCTTCTGCTGGGTGGCCTCGGAAATGGTCTTGCTGTGCATGCCGTAGCTGGCTTCCTCGTCGGCGTAGACCATCGTGCCCATCACATCGGACATGCCGTACTTGGTGACCATGCCACGGGCGAGCTTGGTCGCACGCTCGAAGTCGTTGGACGCGCCGGTGGACATCTGGCCGACAAAAATCTCCTCGGCGATGCGGCCACCGAACAGAATGGCCAGCTCTTCCAGCATGCGGTCCTTGTACTTGCTGATGTGGTCGTGCTCGGGCAGCTGCCAGGTCACGCCCAATGCCCAACCGCGCGGCATGATCGTCACCTTGTGCACCGGGTCGGCCTTGGGCAGCGACATCGCCACCACCGCATGACCGGACTCGTGGTACGCGGTATTGCGGCGCTCGTCCTCGCGCATGACCATGCTGCGGCGCTCAGGACCCATGTAGATCTTGTCCTTGGCGTCCTCGAAGTCCTTCATGTCGACTTCCTGCTTGTTGCGACGAGCCGCAAACAGGGCGCCTTCATTGATCAGGTTGGCAAGGTCGGCACCGGAAAAACCCGGGGTACCACGCGCCAACACTTCCGGACGCACGTCATCAGCCGCCGGCACCTTGCGCAGGTGCACGCGCAGGATCTGCTCGCGGCCCTTGATGTCAGGCAGGCCGACCATGACCTGGCGATCGAAGCGGCCTGGACGCAGCAGCGCTTTGTCCAGCACGTCAGGACGGTTGGTGGCGGCAATCACGATCACGCCTTCACCGCCCTCAAAGCCGTCCATCTCGACCAGCATCTGGTTCAGCGTCTGCTCGCGCTCGTCATGACCACCGCCCATGCCCGAGCCGCGATGGCGACCCACGGCATCGATTTCGTCGATGAAGATGATGCACGGCGCGTGCTTCTTGGCCTGCTCGAACATGTCACGCACGCGGCTGGCGCCGACGCCGACAAACATCTCAACAAAGTCCGAACCGGAGATCGCGAAGAACGGCACCTTGGCTTCGCCGGCAATGGCGCGGGCCAGCAGCGTCTTACCGGTACCCGGCGGGCCCACCATCAGCACGCCGCGCGGAATCTTGCCGCCCAGCTTGGTGAACTTGGTCGGGTCGCGCAGGAACTCCACCAGCTCGCCGACTTCTTCCTTGGCCTCGTCACAGCCGGCAACGTCGGCAAAAGTGACCTTGATCTGGTCCTCGCCCTGCAGCTTGGCCCGCGACTTGCCGAAGGACATCGCGCCCTTGGCTCCGCCGCCACCGCCCTGCATCTGGCGCATCATGAAAATCCAGAAGCCGATCAGCAGCAGCACCGGCAGGAACTGCAGCACCAAGCCCCAGAAACCTGGGCCGGTAGCCGGTTCCTGACGGGCCACTTCAACATTCTTGGAATACAGCTGATCCAGCAGCTTGGGGTCGGCCGGCGCAAACAGCGAACCTTCCGAACCATCCGAACGCTTGAAGCGCAGGTGGTTGGTGGTCAGCGTGGTCTTGTCGGTGTACTCCACGGCCTTGATGCGGCCGGAGTCCACTTCCTGCAGGAACTGGGTGTAGTTGCGTGCATCGCCAGCGGTCACAGCTGCGCCACGCGGCGCGAAGCTCTGGAACACCACCATCAGCACGACGGCGACAACCACCCATAGCAGGAGGTTCTTGGTCAGGTCGTTCATCCTCATCGGCTCCGGCGTTCCTCTATTTTCTGACGCAATTCGTATGGTTGAGCTTACTTGATCTGCGCACGCTTGCCCTGGCCCAAGGCATAAACCTCAGGTGAACGCTTGCGTGAAGCGTCCGGCTTGCGAATGGCGACTTTTTCATAACGACGGCGCATTTCACGCACGTAATCATCAAAGCCCACGCCCTGGAACAACTTGATCAGGAACGCGCCACCGGGCTTGAGATGGTTGTCGGCAAAATCCAACGCCAACTCCGCCAGGTGCATCATCCGCGGCTGGTCGACCGCATCCATACCACTCTTATTGGGGGCCATATCCGACAGCACAAGGTCTACCGGCTGATCACCGACCATGGCCTCAAACTGCGATAGGACGTCTTGTTCCCTGAAGTCCCCGTGAAGGAACTCCACACCCGCCAGCGGCGGCATTTCCAGGATATCCAAGGCCAGCACGCGGCCGGTGTCGCCCATCTGCCGGCGCACCTGCTGCGACCAACCGCCCGGAGCGGCGCCCAGGTCGACCACCACCATGTGCGGCTTCAGCAGCCGGTCACGCTCCAGCAGCTCTTCCAGCTTGTAGGCCGCGCGCGAGCGCATGCCCTCCTTCTGGGCCTTTTTCACAAAAGGATCGGCGAAGTGTTCTTTCAACCAGCGCTGGCTGCTTTTGCTACGGGAAGGCATTGGCGGTAGGGCTCACAGGGGTGGTCATGATACCCTGAACCCCCTTGATAACCCGTATTCCTGCATGTCTATTGTCCTGACCTCGGCCCAGAACCGTTTCCTGCGCGGCATCGCGCACGATCTGAAAGCACTGCTGCAGATCGGCGGCAAAGGGGTCACCCCCGCCTTCCTGGCGGAACTGGACGAAGTGCTGGAACGCCATGAGCTGATCAAGGTGAAGGTTGGCGCCGAAGACCGTGAAGCCCGTGACGCCATCATCGAAGAACTGGTAAAGGCCAGCGGTGGTGCGCTGGTGCAGCGCATCGGCCATGTCGCCGTGCTGTACCGCCCCGCCAAGGAACAGCGCCAGATCGTGCTGCCCCGCGGCTGATTGCCGAGGAACCGCCATGCTGCTGAGCCGCGAACTTCCTGATTACCTCTATTCGCTGCGTTCGGCCGGCGGCCGCCAGGCCACGGTCAACGACCGCACCCTGACCCGCAGCTTTGTGCTGGCGCCGAATGCGCTGGTGGAAGATTGGCCGGTCCGCGCCGTGGCCGAGCTCACCATCGAGCACTTGGCCCCGGTGCTGGAACAGAGCCCGGCGGTAGTCATCCTGGGCACCGGCGAGAAGCAGGTATTTCCCCCGGCCGCATTGATGGCCGCCTGCCTGACCCAGGGCATTGGCATTGAAGTCATGAACAACGCTTCGGCCGCCCGCACATTCAACGTATTGGCTGGTGAAAACCGGCGCGTGGTGGCGGCGATCATCATCGACAGCGCTGATTAACCGCAGCGCATACTCGCTGAACCAAAAACCCGGCCAAAAGCCGGGTTTTTGTTTGCTTCAATCACACAGGTGCCTCAGCGCAGACGCAACGGCTCGCCCTTGATCCAGCACACCAGCAGCAACAGCAGCACGACGCTCCAGTTGAAGATCAGAAACGGCAGGTAATTGGTCGCTGGCGGAAAAATGAAAAAGCCCGAGACAAACAACGCCGCCGCTGCCGCGTAGACCAGCCAGCCATGCCAACTGAGAGGCAGCCCCCAGCCCAATCCCTGCTCCTTGGCCGCGAACCAGTATTTGGGCTTTGACACGAGGACCTCCTGTAGGACCACCAACCATCACCCGCAGCGCGCAGCCTGCAGTCGTCGCATACTCCTGCAGGCCTATCCCACCGGCCACCAGAGCAACGTTCAGAACATCGCGCCCATGTGCGGGCGCGACACCTTACTTCTTCGGCAGATAGATCAGCGGATCGACCGGCTTGCCGTTGTAGCGGATCTCAAAGTGCAACATGTCGCGCGACGTGCCCGTGCGGCCCATCTCCGCGATCTGATCACCCGCCTTGACGCTCTGGCCTTCGTTGACCAGACGCTTGCGGTTATGGCCGTAAGCCGACAACCATTGATCGTTGTGCTTGATGATGATCAGCTCGCCGTAACCCACCAGGCCGGCGCCCGAGTACACCACAACGCCCGGGCCGGCCGCGCGCACGGCTTGACCACTGCTGCCGGCGATGTCCACGCCTTGCTTGGTGGCTTCGCCGGCGACAAAACGGCCCACCAGCGCACCCTCTGCCGGCCAGCGCCAGCCAATGCCACTGCTGACGGGTGCAGGCGTAGCGGCCGGGGTGGTTGTCGTCGGACGCGAAGCGGCCGTCGTGCTGCCACCGGTGGCCGGGCGCGTCGCCGCTGCGGTGCTGCCACCCGGATAGAGCCGCAGCCGTTGGCCTGGGTAGATGGTGTACGGCTCGCCCAGCCCGTTCCAGGCGCCAAGGTCACGCGGGGTGATGTTGTGAATGCGGGCCAGCCCGTACAGGGTGTCGCCGCGCCGCACCACCACGCTCTCACCCGGCTTGGCCACGGAAGTACGCGGCGTGGTCGAAGACCCACCACTGCCCGACGGCTTCACCACGGTAGCCGTACCGCAGCCAGCCAATGCGGCCACAGCCAGCAACGCCAGCGCGTTGCGGAATCCCTTGAACAGCACTTTTGCACTCATGCGAATTTCGCCCTCCAAACCAACCAACCGACCAGGCCAACCACCACCACGGTGGCGATCCAACCCAGCGGCTCAATCCAACGACGCAGCGCCTCAGCAGCGCGCGCGCCACCAAAGCGGATGACCGCTGCCAATACAAACACCCGCTTGCCGCGCCCGATCAGCATGCTCAACAGGTACTGCGGCATCGGCACACCGACAATACCCGAGGCCCAAGTGAAAACCTTCATCGGGATGGGCATGAAACCGCCCAACACCAGAAAGGTGACTACTGCCCATGGCGATTCGGCCATTTTCAGCTGCAATGTGGTGATGCCCGCCTCGATGGCCGGCAACATGCCCATCATCGCGAACACCGGCTTGAGCGCCTCGAACGCGTAATGACCCAGTGCGTAACCCACCACGGCACCTGCCATGGAACCGGCCAGGCTCAGCGTTGCAAAGCGCCAGCCCTTGCGCGGCTGGGCCACGCACATCGGCATCAACATCACTTCCGGCATCACCGGGAAGATGATGGCCTCGATGAAGCTCAGTACCGTCAAATAGGTGGGCGCCCGCTCGTGGCTGGCCCAACGCATGGCACTGTCGTACAGCGGCCCGAAAATCTTCATCGCGGTCAGTGATCCTGTCTTAGTCCAACATGCCCGACAACAGGGGCACGAAGCTCACCGGCGCCAGTTCTTCTTTTGCGATGGAACCGTCGGCCTGCCGTGTCAGCTGCAGCAGCACCTGCCCACCTGGCCCACCCACGGGGGCGACCAATCGACCACCAATGGCGAGCTGGTCGATCAATGCATCCACCAGCGCCGGTGCGGCAGCCGTCACCACAATGGCATCGTAAGGGCCGTGCTCGGGCCAGCCGATGCGGCCATCGTCATGCTTGCTGCGGATGTTCATGCCCAACTGGCGGAAGCGCTTACGCGCCTGCCGCAGCAGGTCGCCGATCCGCTCGACGGTGAACACTTCCAGACCCAATGCAGCAAGAATTGCAGCTTGGTAGCCGGAGCCGGTGCCTACTTCCAGCACGGTTTTCGGCTCCACGGCCAACACCGCTTCGGTCATGCGCGCCACCACCCAAGGCTGAGAGATGGTCTGGCCATGACCGATCGGCAGTGCGGTGTCTTCGTAAGCACGCGAGGCCAGCGCCTCGTCAATGAAGAGATGCCGGGGCACAACGCGCACCGCATTGAGCGTTGCTTCGTTGGCGATGCCGGCTTCGCGCAGGCGGTCGACCAAGCGGTCACGCACGCGCTGCGAGGTCATGCCGATGCCCACCGCCTCCGGCTGCAGCCGCAGACGCGGCGTCATTGCGCCTTCCCCAGCGAGTCGGTGAGCCCGCCCACCCAGCCGGCCACTTTCTCAAGCGCCTCGTAGCGGGTCAGGTCCACCTGGATGGGGGTGATCGAAATATGGCCGGTGCGCACCGCGTGGAAATCCGTGCCGGGGCCAGCGTCCTGCTCACTGCCGGCCGGGCCGATCCAGTAAACGGTGTTGCCGCGCGGATCAGCCGCCGGGATGCAGGCTTCGGCTCGGTGCCGGTTGCCCAGCCGGGTGACCTCGAAGCCACGAACCTCTTCCCAAGCCAGATCCGGCACGTTGACGTTGAGAATGGTGTCAGCCGGCAATGGATCGGCGATCAACCGCGCCACGATCTCCACCGCCGCTTTGGCGGCCGTGCGGAAATGTTTGGCCTCGTGCTTGTGCGTGACCAGCGACACCGCCACCGATGGCAGGCCGAGGAAGCGGCCTTCCATTGCGGCCGACACCGTGCCCGAATAGATCACGTCATCGCCCAGGTTGGCGGCGTTGTTGATGCCGGACACCACGATATCCGGCTCGAACTCCAACATGCCGGTCAGCGCCAGATGCACGCAGTCAGTGGGCGTGCCGGACACCGAGCAGGTGTAGTGATCGATACGGCGCAAGCGCACCGGTTGATCGAGGGTGAGCGAATTGGAAGCGCCGGAACGGTCGCGGTCCGGTGCCACCACGGTGACTTCATGTCCGGCATTGCGGAGCTCCTCGGCGAGCATCTTGATGCCCGGGGCGTCCACACCATCGTCGTTTGATACAAGTACGCGCATTAAAGGCCTGAATCACTGGATCAACACGCGGCGCCCCTGTCTCGCCGCCGCAATCATCGGCACGTCCGGTTTGTGAATGACCGGCCGAACCGACATGAAGGGCCATGATACCGGAATGCGTCGCGGCACTTCCCCCTCATCCAGGGCTTGCCTGCGACCGGGCGCACGTTACGCTGTACCCATGTCACACCCCGAAGATGAAGATGACGCTGCCCTGTTCCGCTCGGCCATTGGCGAAGTGACGCCGATGCGCCCGGTGGAAACCGCGGCCACGGGCAAGCCCCGCCCCAAGCCGCGCGCGCGCATGGCTGAAAAAGATGAATCCGAGGCCTTGGGCGAGTTCGCCCGGCTGTTGCGCTCCAGTACGCCACTGGAAGCCGGTGACGTGGCCAGTTACCGTCGCGAGAACCTGCCCGCGCGGATGTTCCAGCGACTCAAGCGCGGCCAGTATTCGGTACAGGATGAATTGGACTTGCACGGCGCTACCGCAGCGCGGGCCGAGCTGATGTTGCGTGAGTTTCTGCTGGAAGCCCGCGCGCACGAACATGGCTGCGTGCGCATCATCCACGGCAAGGGCCTGCAGTCCGACGGAGGCGCACCGGTTTTGAAGAACCTGGTGGACCGGATGCTGCGCCAGCGCAACGATGTGCTGGCGTTCCATTCCGCGCCACTGGCCCAGGGCGGCACCGGCGCATTGCTGGTGCTGCTGGCCAATCACTGAAGCGGCGGTTTACTCCGAAGCTGCCGGCTCACCGGGCTCGGCGCTGAGCTCGGCACTGGCCTCACCACGACTGGCATCCACCACCTCGCCCAGCTCATGCAGCACCGCGGTGGCGTAACAGCCCGGCGGCAGCGCGAAGGTGATTTCCAGCGTCTGCGCATCCAGCCACACATGCTGCATCAACGCCGGGCGCAGCCGCAGCGAGCGACGCTCCTGCTTGAGTTCGGCCTGCTCCAGCCCGGTGCGCAGGGCGATAGCCTGCTCGTCGGACAACGCCTGCTCTTCCAGCTCACGCGCTGCATCGGTAGAACGCAGTTCGCCTACACCCCACAACGGTGCGCTGGGATGGATATCGAAACGCGCCAAGCGCTCGGCCAGCACATCGCTCATCGGCTCCGGGCCAAACACCGAACGACTACCGTCCAGCATCCACACCTCGCCATCCAGCGGCACATCCCAGCAGCCCTGCTCCACGCGCGCGGCCAACACGCGGTTGAACAAGGCAGAACGCGCAGCCGACAGCAACATCGAACGCTGATCTTTACGCACCCGGCGGCCGGCAAACATCTGCAGTGCGGCCGGCACGTTGCCACCGTCGCGACCAAAGCGCTGCTCGCCAAACCAGTTCGGCAAACCACGTGCGGCGATGGTCTGCAGGCGCTCGGCAATGGCCTCACGCTCGCCCTGTACATCGCGCAGCACCAGCTTGAAACGATTGCCGGCCAGCGCACCGCGCTGCAATTTACGGTTGTGCCAGGTGGATGCAATCACTTGCATTTCTTCAGATTCCAGCAACGCCAGATCCGGCGCCACGCGCTTGGGCAGGTGCACGCTGAAGCGCTGCGTGGTGACCGCATGGCGATCTTTCTGCCCGGCGTAACTCACGCCCATTTCAGGCACGCCGGCCCATTGCGCAAGACGCTTGGCAATGGCCACCGTGTTGGCGCCGCGCTTGCGGACATCCAACAGCAGGTGCTCGCCCTCGCCGGTTGCCTCGAAGGCAGGCAACTCGTCCACCTGGAAATCTTCCGGCACGCTGCGGATAGCTGCGGTCAGCAACGGCGCGCCAAAGGCCAACGGCAACGCCTTCATGCGGCCACCAACAACACGACGGCCTGCGCGGCAATGCCTTCTTCGCGGCCCGTGAAGCCCAGCTTTTCGCTGGTGGTGGCCTTGATGCTTACCCGGTCCAGCGCAATACCCAACAGCTGCGCCACCTTCTCGCGCATGGCCAGCGCGTGCGGGCCCACTTTTGGCCGCTCGCAGATCACGGTGATGTCGGCATTGCCTACCTGCCAACCGCGCTCGTGCAGCAGCGCGTTGCAATGACTGACAAAACTGCTGCTGTCAGCGCCCTTCCAACGGTCGTCCGACGGTGGAAAATGCACGCCGATATCGCCCAACGCCAGCGCACCCAACATGGCGTCGCACAGCGCATGCAGCGCCACGTCACCATCGCTGTGCGCCAGCACGCCGCAACGATGCGGCACGCGCACGCCGCCGAGCATGATGTGATCACCTTCGCCGAAGGCATGCACGTCGTAGCCCTGGCCGATACGGATGGGCGGGAAAGAAGCAGAAGAATTCATGGCGGTACTGTCAGTCTTGGCTGCGTCGGCAACAGGCGCCGACAGGGAGTCAGCTGCCGCGTCGCGACAGCTCGAATTCAAAACGGGCCAGGTCGGCCGGCGTGGTGACCTTGAAGTTGCTCTCGGCACCTTCCACCAGCAACGGGCGCACGCCCAGCCGCTCCATGGCCATCGCCTCGTCGGTCACTTCAACACCCGCGCTGCTGGCGTCGAGCAACGCGCGGCTCAATTGGTGGCGACGGAACAACTGCGGCGTCAACGCACGCCAGAGGCGTTCTCGCGGCTCGGTACGGTCAATGCCGCCGTCATCGCCGGCCCGCTTGAGGGTGTCACGCACCGGCGCGGCGAGGATGGCACCAACCGGATCGGCACGGCCTACTTCCAGCAAGCGGCCCAGATCGGATGCGGCCAGATTGGGACGCGCTGCGTCATGCACCAACACGAAGTCATCGGCGCGCACGTCGTCCGGCAAGGCCTGCAGGCCGGCCAACACCGAGGCAGCGCGGGTGTCACCGCCCACACAGCTCAGCACAGGCTTGTCGGCGAACGAACCCCAACCCGGCCAATCCGCGTCATTTTCCGCAATGACCACCATCACCCCGGCAACACCGGGATGCGACAACAGGGCCTGCAACGTGTGCGCCAACAGCGGCTCGCCATCGGCCAACAGATACTGTTTGGGCACCGCGCCACCAAAGCGGGTGCCACGGCCGGCGGCGGGAACCACCGCCCATACCTGGTTGATCACGGCACCGTCTCCAGTTGGGCCTGGTCGCCCTGCTCAGCCGGCACGGCCACCGGCGCGCGCGGTACGGGCACCGGCGCATCTTCAACCACGCGGTAGAACTTCTCGCCTGGCTTGATCATGCCCAGCTCGCTCCGCGCACGCTCCTCGATGGCGGCCTCGCCTTCCTTCAGGTCTTTGACCTCGGCGGCAAGCGCATCGTTACGTTGCTGCAGCCCATCGTTGTCCCGCTTCTGGTTGGCGACCTGGGCTTCGAGCACCATCACTTCACCCGAATTACCCGGGCCAAACCAAAAGCGGTACTGCAGCCAAGCCAGCAGTACCGCGAGCACCAGCAGCAGCCAGCGCCAGTTGCGCATCAGTGTCAGCGCTTCAGCGACACAAACGCGTCGCGGCCGGCGTAGCGTGCGCTGCTGCCGAGGGCTTCCTCGATGCGCAGCAACTGGTTGTACTTGGCCACGCGGTCGCTGCGGCACAGCGAGCCGGTCTTGATCTGGGTGGCGGTGGTGGCCACGGCGATATCGGCGATGGTGGTGTCTTCGGTTTCGCCCGAACGGTGCGAAACGACCGCCGCGTAGCCGGCCTTGTCGGCCATGGCGATGGCTTCCAGGGTTTCGGTCAGCGTGCCGATCTGGTTGACCTTGATCAGGATGGCGTTGGCCGTGCCGGACTCGATGCCTTCGGCAAAGATCTTCGGGTTGGTGACGAACAGGTCGTCGCCCACCAGCTGCACCTTCTTGCCGATGCGATCGGTCAGCAGCTTCCAGCCAGCCCAATCGTTTTCGGCCAGGCCGTCTTCGATGGTGATGATCGGGTACTGCGTAGCCCAGTCAGCCAGGAAGTCGACGAACTGCTCCGAAGTCAGGCGCTTGTTCTCGCCGACCAGGTTGTACTTGCCGTTTTCGTAGAACTCGCTGGAAGCAACGTCCAGGCCCAGCAGGATGTCTTCACCGGCCGTGTAGCCGGCCTTGCCGATGGCTTCCAGAATGGTGTCCAGCGCCTCGACGTTGCTGCGGAAGTCCGGCGCAAAGCCGCCTTCGTCGCCCACTGCCGTGCTCAGGCCGTGGCTCTTCAGCACCGACTTGAGCGCGTGGAAAATTTCGGTACCGGCGCGCAGCGATTCACTGAACGAGCCAAAGCCCACCGGCAGCACCATGAACTCCTGGAAGTCCACGTTGTTATCGGCATGGGCACCGCCGTTGATGATGTTCATCATGGGCACCGGCAGCGACGGCGTGGCGCCGGTCTTGTTGGCCAGGTACTGCCACAGCGCCTGCTTCTTGGAAGCGGCAGCAGCGTGTGCGGCGGCCATCGAAACACCCAGTAGCGCGTTGGCGCCCAGGCGGCCCTTGTTCTCGGTGCCGTCCAGATCAATCAGGCGACGATCCAGGCCTGCCTGATCCAGCCCATCAAAGCCGGCCAGCGCAGTGGCAATGGCGCCGTTGATGTTGCCCACCGCGTTGCGCACGCCCTTGCCCAGGTAACGGGTCTTGTCGCCATCGCGCAACTCCACCGCTTCCTTGGTGCCGGTGGAGGCACCCGAGGGCACTGCGGCGCGGCCGAAGGAGCCGTCAGCCAGGGTGACTTCGGCTTCCAGCGTGGGGTTGCCACGGCTGTCGAGGATTTCGCGGGCGTGAATCTTGGCGATGTTGGTCATGGTCTGGGAAATAGGCTCGTTTGGGAGAGTCTGCAATCGACGGGAAACACAAAAACCGTTGGGAAGTTTAAACGAAGCGCAGGCCGACGCGGCGCGTTGCTTTCGCCTGAAAGCGGCCGTGGCCGTAGAAACGGACAAGGCCCGTACTGGACGGGCCTTGTCTGGGGATACGGCAACCGCAGTGCCGAGCCATGCTCGGCAGCGGCATTACCGACAAAACCCGTTGCCGAGCATGGCCCGGCAGTTGCACTTATGCGCGGGCTTCCTTCAGCAGCTTGCCACCGGCCTTCTTCTCACGCGCAGCGCGGATGAAGCCGATGAACAGCGGGTGCCCGCCACGCGGCGTGGACAGAAACTCCGGGTGCGCCTGGCAGGCCAGGAACCACGGGTGCTTGTCACGCGGCAGTTCAACCACTTCCACCAGCGTGTCGTCCATCGACTTGCCGGCGATCACCAGGCCAGCGTCTTCCAGCTGGGTGCGGTAGCGGTTGTTGAACTCGTAACGATGGCGGTGACGTTCAGCCACCACGTCCTTGCCATACAGCTCGTGCGCCAGCGTACCCGGCTTCAGGCGCTGCTCCTGCAGGCCCAGGCGCATGGTGCCACCCAGGTCTGACTTCTCGTCACGCTTCTCGACCTCACCGGTGGCGGTACGCCATTCGGTGATCAAGCCGATCACCGGGTTCGGCGACTGACGGTCGTTCTCGGTGCTGTTGGCGCCTTCCAGCCCGGCTACATGGCGGGCAAAATCGACCACCGCAGCCTGCATGCCGTAGCAGATGCCGAAATACGGCACAGCTTGCTCGCGGGCATATTGCGACGTCAGCACCTTGCCTTCAAAGCCACGGTCGCCAAAGCCGCCCGGCACCAGAATGCCGTCCACGCCGTCCAGCGCCGTCAGCCCGGATTCTTCCAGTTCCTGCGCTTCCAGCCACTTCAGGTTGACCTTGGTGCGCTGACGCAGGCCACCGTGCTTGAGCGCCTCGCCCACGGATTTGTACGCATCCTGGTGATCAACGTACTTGCCGACCACGGCGATGGTCACTTCGTCCAGCGGGTGCAACGCCGCATCCAGCACCGCCTCCCACTCGGACAGATCCGCCGGGCCTGCCTTGTCGGCGAGCTTGAGCTGGTTGACCACGATTTCGTCCAGGCCCTGCGCATGCAGACCCATCGGCACGCGGTACAGCACTTCCACGTCTGGCACGCTGATCACGGCGCGCTCGGAAACGTTGGTGAACAGCGAAATCTTGCGGCGCTCCGAATCCGGAATCGCCTGCTCGGACCGGCACAACAGCACGTCCGGCTGGATACCGATGGAGCGCAGCTCCTTGACCGAATGCTGGGTCGGCTTGGTCTTCAGCTCACCGGCAGCGGCGATGAACGGCACCAGCGTGAGATGCATGAACAATGCCTTCTCCGGGCCGCGCTCGGTACGCACCTGGCGGATGGCCTCCAGGAACGGCAGCGACTCGATGTCGCCCACGGTGCCGCCGATTTCGACCAGCGCAACGTCAAAACCTTCAGTGGCCTCGTCGATGCAGCGGCGGATTTCATCGGTGATGTGCGGAATGACCTGCACGGTTGCACCCAGGTAATCGCCCCGGCGCTCCTTGCGGATGACGTTTTCGTAGATGCGCCCGGTGGTGACCGAATTCTTTCGGCTCAACCGGTTATGTACGAAACGCTCGTAATGGCCCAGGTCCAGATCGGTCTCGGCACCGTCGTCGGTGACATAGACCTCGCCGTGCTGGAAAGGACTCATCGTGCCTGGATCAACGTTGATGTACGGATCCAGCTTCATCATCGTGACCTTCAGGCCACGCGCCTCGAGAATGGAGGCCAGAGATGCGGCCGCAATGCCCTTGCCAAGCGAGGACACCACACCGCCAGTAACAAAAATAAGGGGGGTCACGGCTCACTGCCTCCCGGAAAGCCCTAGTTTAAAGGTTGTCGCCCAAACACCCAAGCACAGGATGCAGCGACCTCAAAAAAAAGACGCCCCAGCCTGAGCCGGGGCGTCTGTCATGCAGGTGAAACCACGTCAGCGACGGCGACGGGCTTCCTCTTCCTCTTCTTCACGCGGCGCTGACTGCTGGCCGGCCTGCGCTTTTTCCTGTGCGGCGGCGGCAGCACGACGCTTGGCCTTCTGTTCGGCCTCGCTGTGCGCCTTGTCCGTTGCCACAGCCGGGGCGGTTTCGTCCGCCTTGGGCTTGTCGGCGGTCTGCGCCATCGCGAAGGGAACCGCCACTACCGCGGCGGCAACAGCAGCCAAAACCAGCAATTTCGACGATTTCATTCGGTTTCTCCTCAATATGCCGCGCCAAAAGGGGCACGACTCATCTCGAACGGCGCATAGGATACCTCGCGCGGCCTCGCCACGGCCTGAATGCCCCGCGTGCAAAAATCGCCGACAGACCGCAAACTCCTCCGTCGCTCTGCGCCTTATCGAGATACATGAACGCCCGTTACAACGCCGCCGACATCGAAGTCCTCTCCGGCCTGGACCCGGTCAAACGCCGCCCCGGCATGTACACCGACACCGCGCGCCCGAACCATCTGGCGCAGGAAGTCATCGACAACTCGGTGGACGAGGCCCTCGCCGGCCACGCCAAAACCGTGGAAGTGGTCCTGTTCAAGGACGGCAGCTGCGAGGTCAGCGATGACGGCCGCGGCATGCCCGTGGACATCCACCCGGAGGAGAAGATCCCCGGCGTGGAGTTGATCCTTACCCGCCTGCACGCAGGCGGCAAGTTCAACAACCGTAACTACACCTTCTCCGGCGGCCTGCACGGCGTGGGCGTGTCGGTGGTCAATGCACTGTCCAATCTGGTGGAAATCCACATCCGCCGCGAGGGCAGCGAGCACCGCATCACCTTCCGCGACGGCGACCGCGCCAGCCCGCTGGAAGTGGTGGGCAGCGTCGGTAAGAAGAACACCGGCACCCGGCTGCGCTTCTGGCCGGACCCGAAGTACTTTGATACCCCCAAATTCAACATCCGGGCGCTGCGCCACCTGCTGCGCGCCAAAGCGGTGCTGTGCCCCGGCCTGACCGTCAAGCTCACCGACGAAGCCACCGGTGAGATTGACACCTGGTATTACGAAGATGGCCTGCGCGACTACCTGAAATCAGAGCTGGGCGAGCGCGAAATGCTGCCGGCCGACCTGTTCGCCGGCCGCCTGAAGAAGGAAACCGAGATCGTTGACTGGGCCGTGGCCTGGCTGCCGGAAGGTGAGCTGGTACAGGAGAGCTACGTCAACCTGATCCCCACCGCGCAACACGGCACCCACGCCAACGGCCTGCGCACCGGCCTGACCGAAGCGCTGCGCGAGTTCTGTGACTTCCGCAACCTGCTGCCGCGCGGCGTCAAACTGGCACCGGAAGACGTGTGGGACCGCGTGTCGTTCGTGCTGTCACTGAAGATGACCGACCCGCAGTTCAGTGGGCAGACCAAGGAGCGCTTGTCCTCGCGCCAGGCCGCCGGTTTTGTCGAAGGCGCCGCACACGATGCCTTCAGCCTGCTGTTGAACCAGAACGTGGAGTTGGGCGAGAAGATCGCGCAGATCGCCATTGACCGCGCCAGCGCACGCCTGAAGACCGAAAAACTGGTCACCCGTAAAAAGGTCACCCAAGGCCCCGCACTGCCCGGCAAGCTGGCCGACTGCATCAGCCAGGATCTGTCCCGCACCGAGTTGTTCCTGGTGGAGGGTGACTCGGCAGGCGGCAGCGCCAAGCAGGCCCGCGACAAGGATTTCCAGGCCATTCTGCCGCTGCGCGGCAAGATCCTGAACACCTGGGAGGTCTCCTCCAACAGCGTGCTGGCCTCGGAAGAAGTACACAACCTGGCCATCGCCATCGGCTGCGACCCCGGCAAGGACGATATCAGCGGCCTGCGCTACGGCAAGGTGGTGATTCTGGCCGACGCCGACTCCGACGGCCTGCACATCGCCACGCTGCTGGCGGCGCTGTTCCTGCGTCACTTCCCGGCGCTGGTGGATGCCGGCCACGTGTTTGTCGCGATGCCACCGTTGTTCCGTATCGATGCGGGCAAGCAGGTGTTCTACGCGCTGGACGAAGAGGAAAAGCGCTCGATGCTGGACAAGATTGAACGCGAAAAGATCCGCGGCCAGGTCAGCGTCACCCGCTTCAAGGGCTTGGGCGAGATGAATCCGCCGCAGCTGCGTGAGTCCACCATCCATCCCGACACGCGCCGACTGGTGCAACTGACCGTGGACGATGGCGAGCAGACCCGCTCACTGATGGACATGCTGCTGGCCAAAAAGCGTGCGGCTGACCGCAAGGGCTGGCTGGAGAGCAAGGGCGACCTGGCCTCACTGGAAGCCTGATCGCCTGCACACCAGAGTCAAGCAAGCGCAAAAAGCCCGCCTTCATCGGCGGGCTTTTTGTTGGCCCGCCCGTACCCGCATCGCATTACCCACGCCCCGTTGGCGCGCACATCCTCCAGGAATCCCACACCTGCCGCATCGCCCAGCAGCCCAACTGGCGCCCAACAAAAAACCCGCCATCGCTGGCGGGTTTCTGTCATCCGGTTGACCGAAGCAGTTCAGCTCCAACCCACCATCTGAAACGCTTTCAGGATCAGGTACGCGCAGCCACCAGCGGCCGGGATCGTCAGGATCCACGCCCAGATGATGCGCTCGATCACGCCCAGACGCAGCGACTTGGGGTTCTTGGCAAAGCCAACGCCCATGATCGCGGTGGAGATGCTGTGCGTGGTCGACACCGGCATACCGAAGTGCGCAGCCACGGTCAGCACCGTTGCCGAGCTGGTCTCAGCGGCAAAGCCGTGAATCGGGTGCAGCTTGACCATCTTGTGGCCCAGCGTCTTGATGATCTTCCAGCCGCCCGAAGCGGTACCGGCAGCCATCACCACCGCACAGGTCAGCACGATCCACATCGCAATGCCCTCACCGGCATGTGCGTCCGGATGCATGAAGGCCAGCCACGATGGCAGGTCGTTCAACGCACCGGTTGCCTCGGCACCGATCAGGGTCATGGCGATGATGCCCATGGTCTTCTGCGCGTCGTTGTGGCCGTGGGCAAAGCCCATGTAAGCGGCCGACACGATCTGCGCCTTGCCGAAGAACATGTTGACCCAACGCGGCCGCGCCATACGCTGCAGCAGGCCACCGGCACGCGCCATCAGCGCGATGATGCCCCACAGCAGGCACATCACCACGATACCCAGCAGGAAGCCGGCCAACGGCGAGGTGATCATCGGCACGAACACCTTCCACAACAGGCCCTTGTTCTGCGCCCAGTTGCCGACGTTCTGCGACCAGATCAAGGCATCCCAATTGTTGTGCGCAGCGGCCAGACCAGCGCCACACAGGCCACCAATCAATGCGTGTGACGACGAGGACGGCAGACCTTTCCACCACGTGATCAGGTTCCACACGATGCCGCCGAGCAGCGCACACAGGATGACCTGCGGCGTCACGTCGATCACATCGGTGTTGAGCAGGCCGTTGGCGATGGTCAGCGCCACTGCCGTACCGGTCAGCGCACCGATCAGGTTCATGAAAGCGGCCATCATCACCGCCCAACCGGGCGACAACACCTTGGTCGCCACCACGGTGGCGATGGAGTTGGCGGTGTCGTGGAACCCATTGATGAACTCGAAGACGAGCGCAGCCAGGATCACCACTAATACGAGGGTGAGCATCGAACGCCCCCGTCAGCTGTTTTTCAGGACGATCTGGTAAACCACCACACCGGCCTCGCGGCAACGGTCGATGGCTTTTTCCAGGATCTCGAAGAATTCCTTCAACAGGAACATCTGCAGGTTGTCCAGACGGCCGGAATAGATGTCGCGGTACAGCTCCAACATCAGACGATCGGCTTCGTTCTCCAACGAACGCAGCTTCTCGTTGAGCGCGGTCATGCGATCCAGGTTCATGTTGCGCAGGTCGTTGACCATCTCCACCACCACACCGGCGGCCTGCTCCAGCATCGCCGCGCGCGGGGCGAAGTCGATCTGCTCCAGGTGCTGCACGGCCAGCGAGTAGCGGTCGGCGAACTTCTCGACCTGCTTGGGGATTTTGTACAGCGCCGAACCCAGCGCCTCGATGTCCTCGCGCTCGATGGGGGTCATGAAGCTGTCCACCAGCGCTTGGCTGATCTTGTCCGAGGCAGCGCGTTCGCGCAGTCGGGCGAGCTTGAACGCATCCAGCGCAGGCTGACGATCGGCCTCACGCATCATCTCGTGCAGCGCCTTGGAGCTGTCATAGGCGGCCTGCGCGGCCTCGTCAAGGTAGGTGTAGAACTGCTTGCCGGAGCCAAAGATGGTCTGCAACGAAAACATGGGGAACCTATCAGCCGTCGCGGGAAGGACGGCACCGGGGGCGGATTATGACGGTTAGATGGCATTGAGGGTATTCCCCCGTATGCCTGAACAGGAAAATGAACGCGCCACTGACGCGGCCGGCCCCGTGTTTGCTAAGATTGCCCGGCGCCCTCGCGGCGCACCCTATGGACGACGACCCTTATCCCCCGCCGCCGCGCCGCCTACCGCCCCTGAGCGGTCCCGGCCAATGCAGACACCCGCCCTCCCCGCCACCAACCCGGGGAGAGACCCGTGTTTGAATTTTTCATCGTACTCGCCCTGATCCTGCTCAATGGCTTCTTCGCCATGTCCGAAATGTCGGTCATGACGTCGCGCAAAAGCCGCCTCAAGCAGATGGCAAATTCCAGCAAGCGCGCCGCACGCGCACTGGAACTATCTGAAAAGCCAGAGAATTTTCTTTCCACGGTGCAGATCGGCATCACCCTGATCGGCATCTTGACTGGTGTCTATGGCGGTGACGCCATCGGCGGCGCGATCGCCCAGCATCTGCAGGCAGCGTTCCCCGCACTGTCAGCCAATTTCTCGCTGATAGGCGAACCGCAGCCGTATTCGGAATTCATCGGCAAAGTCTTGGCAGTCGCTTTGATCACCTATCTAACGCTGATCTTCGGCGAACTGGTGCCAAAACGCCTCGCCCTGACGCGTTCTGAAGATATCGCAGGCATCGTCTCCGTGCCCATGAGCTGGCTGGCGCGTATTGCCGCACCTGGCGTATGGCTGCTGTCGCGCTCCACCCAGCTGGTGCTGCGCTTGGTCGGCCTGGGCAAGAACGAATCGGCCTCGGTGACGGAAGAAGAAATCCGCATGCTGGTGGCCGAAAGCCACGAGGCTGGCGTCATTGACGCCCATGAGCGCGACATGATGAATCGCGTCATGCGCTTGGGCGACCGCACCGCCGACAGCCTGATGACCCCGCGCAACCGCATTGCCTGGCTGGATACCACTGCCGAGCAGGCCAAAAACCTGCACACCATGCGCGAACATGCGTTCTCGCGTTACCCGGTGTATCGCGGCAACGATCAGGACATCGCGGGCATTCTTGAGGTGAAGACGCTGGTGACGCGCCTTGAAGACAACAGCGGCTCGCTGTTCGAGAACCTGCGCGAAACCCTGTATGTGTCCGAATCCACCCACGCGATGAAGTTGCTGGAAATCTTCCGCGAGGAACACCAGTCGATGGCCTTGGTGGTGGACGAATACGGCGAAATCCAGGGCCTGGTCACCATCTCCGACCTGATGGGCGCGGTGGTTGGGCGCCTGCAGGCCACCGAAAATTCCGACGAAGACGCCCTGGTGGTCACCCGCGCCGATGGCTCGCTACTGGTGGATGGCTCGCTGCCGGTGGATGACCTGCGCGAACTGATGCAGGGCGCGGAGTTGCCGGACGCCGAAGAAGGCGACTACTACACGCTGGCCGGCATGTGCATGCATCAATTCGGCCGCATTCCGCACGCCGGCGAGTATTTCGACTGGGCCGGTTGGCGCATTGAAATCGTGGACCTGGACGGCGCGCGCATCGACAAGCTGCTGCTGTCCAAGCTGCCGGAAGAAGATGCAGATGACACCACCGGCTGACCCCAGCGATGACGTCTCTCGCAGCGAGGCGTATCAGAACGAAGGCATCCGCACGCTGCTGGGGATGTTCGAGCACGGCGATCCGGCCGAGCAGCTGAGCCTGCAGCAGATATTGCACGGGCTGGAGCAGAGCGCTTTCGGCATGTTCCTGTTCATCGCGATCCTGCCGGCGTTCATTCCCATCCCGGGTATTGGCGGCGCAGTCAGTGGGCCCTTGGTTCTGCTGATCGGCCTGCAATTGCTTTGTGGATTGTCGCGGCCCTGGCTGCCCGGCTTCATCGGCAAGCGCGGGCCCAAGCGCGCCACCATGCATTCGTTCCTGAGCAAGATCAGCCGACCGCTGCGGCGACTGGACCGCATGCTCAAGCCACGTCTGTCGGTGATGATCGGCCCGCTGCCGGCGCGGATGTTCACCGGCCTGCTGCTGTTGCTGGTGGGTGTGCTGCTGTCACTGCCAATTCCCTTCACCAACTATCTGTTTGGCTTCCAGCTGCTGCTGTTTGCACTTGCGCTGATCGAACGCGATGGCGCGCTGATGCTGGTCAACTGGATAGCGGCCATTGCCGCAGTACTGTTCTTCGGATTGAGCTCGGGGCAGCTGGTCAACGGCGTGATCGAACTGGTACAGCGCTGGACTGGTGGCTGAAAGCCTTGGCTTCACCATGAAGCCAACGCAGCTGCGCCCATGAAAAAGGCCTGCAATCGCACGCGCGGCTGCAGGCCTTTACATCATTTGAAGCAAGCGCAGCCTGCTCAGGCGTGCGCGGCCTGCCATGCCTGCATGGCCAGCTCGAATGAACGTAGCCGTGCACCGTGGTCGAAGATATTGGCGGTCAACAGCATTTCATCGGGACGATGCCGCTGAGCAAATGCCTGCATGCCCTCGGCCACCTGCGCCGCATCACCCAACACCGTGCAGGCCAATGCGCGTTCCACACCACTCTTTTCATGCGGCTCCCAGAACGCCTCGATGTCTTCCACCGGCGGTGGAATCTGCCCGGGACGACCACGGCGCAGGTTCACGAAACTCTGCTGCTGGGTGGTGAACAGACGCCGCGATTCGGCCTCCGACTCACTGGCCACCACGTTCAACGCCAGAATCGCGTAAGGCGCGCGCAAATGCTCCGACGGCTTGAAGTCACGGCGATACAGCGCCAGCGCCTCGTCCATGGCATCCGGTGCGAAGTGCGAGGCGAACGCAAACGACAAACCCATTGCCGCTGCCAGACGCGCACTGAAAAGACTGGAACCCAGCAACCACACCGGCACATCCATGCCCGCGCCTGGCACGGCCTGCACACTCTGCCCCGGCTGCGCGGGCGCGAAGTAATGCAGCAGTTCGGTGACGTCCTGCGGGAACTGGTCAGCGCTGTCGAAATAGCGGCGCAACGCGCGTGCGGTGGCGTGATCGGTGCCCGGCGCACGGCCCAGCCCCAGATCGATACGGCCCGGATACAGCGAGGCCAGCGTGCCGAACTGTTCAGCCACCTGCAGCGGCGAATGGTTGGGCAGCATGATGCCGCCCGCGCCGACCCGGATGGTCGACGTGCCGCCCGCCACATGGCCAATCAGCACCGAGGTGGCGGCGCTGGCGATACCTGGCATGTTGTGGTGCTCGGCCAGCCAGAAGCGGCGGTAGCCCCAGCGCTCGGCGTGCTGGGCCAGATCGAGCATGTTGCCGAAGGCCTGCTGCGGACGGGAGCCTTCGCAGACCGGGGCAAGATCAAGAACGGAAAGAGGAATCATGTGGCAGCTTCCAGAGACGATGGAAACGACATGGGGGGCGTGAGCCGGTTAAGAACCGCCACCGGTCGAACACTGTTTCCTGATTGGCCGGATCAAACCACCGTTGCCACGCGCCTTTTCAGGCGACCTGCTCCTGCACGTCATCCACCAGCGGCAGCAGCTGGGCATCCAGCGCCACGCGCTCATCGAATACGAAGCAACGGCCGTCATAGCCTTCGCCGCCCACTTCTTCGAAGTAGCCCAGGATGCCGCCCTCCAGCTGCAGCACGTTATGCATGCCGTCGTTCTGCATCCACAGCGCAGCCTTTTCACAGCGGATGCCGCCGGTGCAGAAACTCACCACCGTGGCATCGGCCAGCGCTTCTCGGTGCGGCTCCAATGCCGACGGCAGATCGGTGAACTTGCCGATAGGTAGAGTCAACGCGCCGGTAAAGGTGCCGTGTGCGAACTCCTGCTCGTTGCGTGTGTCGAGCATCACCACGCGCTTGCCGCCATCGTCGTGGCCCTGCCGCAGCCAACGCTGCACGGTGGCCGGCGCAACGCTGGGCGCACGCGGGTAATCCAACGGCTGGCCGTCGTCACGACGGAAACTGATGATCTCCGACTTGACCTTGGCCTTGAGCCGCGCAAACGGCTGCATCTGGCTGTAGCTGTACTTCACCCGCATGTCGGCGAAGCGCGCGTCGGTTTTCAGCGCTGCGTAAAAGGCATCAATGCCCTCACGGCTGCCAGCCAGAAACAGGTTGATGCCCTCACCCGCCACCAGGATGGTGCCGCGCAGTTCCTGCGCCTGGGCACGCTCCAGAAGCGCTGCATTGAGCGCCTCGGCATCGGGAAGGGGAACGAAATGGTAAGCGGCGGTATTGACGATCATGGCCGTATTGTACCGGCCCGCCGCATCGGTGGCCGGCTCAGCCGCGCAGCAGCACGAACGGCAACAGCACCAACGCCGCTGCAGCCAGCATGCCCAGCAGCACCGCCACCACGTACAGCGGCCGCTTCCTGAACAGACTACTGAACGTCTCCGCCGTGCCATCACGCAGACCGGCCTCACGCTCGGCACGCACGCGCTGGCTGCGCTCGGCCTGGTAGGTGGCCATCAAGGCCTTGGCGCGCGGGTGGTCCTCGTTGTCGCGCAGCCAGATGCCACCGTTGGAAATACCCCACGGGCTGGGCTCGGTGCGATACCAAGGGATGTGGTTGAGGTCGAGCAGTTCACCGACGTCGTGACTTTCATCGTCACCCACATTGCGCAGATTGAGGAGCAGTTTGGCCATCGCGCAATGATACCCGGCAGCGATGCGCTACCCTTGCACGCCCTATCTGCCGGAGCCGTTCATGCGCCGTCTGTTCATCCCGATTCTGCTGTCCCTGCTCGCCGTGGGCTGCACCCCGCCCGGCCCGCCGCCGGGTGGCACCATTGCCACTTTCGAGCGTATTGATACCCAGCCCGGCACCGGCGCCGAGGCTGTCGCCGGCAGCAAGGTCACCGTGCATTACACCGGCTGGATCTACGACGAACGCACCGCCGACAAGCATGGCGACAAGTTCGACAGCTCAGTGGACCGTGGCGAACCCTTTACCTTCAACCTGGGCGAGAAGCAGGTCATCCGGGGTTGGGATGAAGGCTTTGCCGGCATGAAGGTCGGTGGCAAGCGCACGCTGATGATTCCGGCCGAATACGGCTACGGCAATCGCAGCACCGGCCCGATCCCGGCCGGTTCCTCGCTGGTGTTTGACGTTGAACTGCTCGATGTCCAGCCCCGCTGATAACGCATCTGTCGGCACGCGCGTTGCTGTGATCGGCGGCGGCCCTGCGGGGCTGTTTGCCGCCGAGCGCCTGTGCGCGGCCGGCCTGCAGGTGGATCTGTACGAGGCCAAGGGCTCGCCCGGCCGCAAGTTTCTGATCGCCGGCAAAGGCGGGCTCAATCTCACCCACTCCGATCCGCGCCCGCTGTTTGATTCGCGCTACCGCGAGCGACAAACCGAAGTGGCCAGTTGGCTCGACGGTTTTGATGCGCAGGCGCTGCGTGATTGGGCGGCCGGGCTTGGCGTGGAAACCTATGTCGGCAGCTCCGGCCGTGTGTTCCCGGTGGACCGCAAAGCCGCACCGTTGCTGCGTGGCTGGGTACGCCGGTTGAAAGAACGCGGCGTGCGTTTTCACGTGCAGCACCGTTGGCTGGGCTGGAATGCCGATGGCAGCCTGCGCATGGCCACTGAAGACGGCCAGGTTGCGGTGCAAGCCGCTGCCACGGTGCTGGCACTGGGTGGCGGCAGTTGGCCGCAGCTCGGTTCGGACGGCGGCTGGATGCCGGTTCTGCAGCAGCGCGGCGTGGATACCGCGCCACTGCAGCCGGCCAATTGCGGCTTTGATATCGCGTGGACGCCACACTTCAGCCAGCGCCATGCCGGCACTCCGTTGAAGCCCATCGTCGCGCATTGGCGCGATCTGCACGGGCAGCCGCAGCAGCTGCAGGGCGAATGCGTGGTGAGCGAGTACGGCATCGAAGGCAGCCTGATCTATGCACTTTCCGCCGATCTGCGCGAGACACTCAATCGCGACGGAAAGGTGCAGCTGGAACTGGACCTGGTGCCAGGCCGCGATGAAGCGCGCCTGCTTGCCGAACTGAGCCGCCCGCGCAAGGGTCGCAGCTTTGGTGAGCACCTGCGCCGTGCCGCAGGGCTGGATGCAGTGAAAGCCGGCCTGTTGTTTGAAGTGCTGGGCAAGGACGCCGGCAACGATATCGACGCAGTGGTGCGCACGCTCAAACGCCTGCCGTTGTCACTGCTGCGGCCACGACCGATGGAAGAAGTCATCAGCACCGCCGGTGGCGTGCAACTGGAAGCCATGAACGACCAGCTGATGCTCAGCGCCCTGCCCGGCGTGTTCTGCGCAGGCGAAATGCTGGATTGGGAAGCGCCGACCGGCGGCTATCTGCTAACCGCCTGCTACGCCAGTGGGCTGCGTGCCGCTGAAGGCGTGATCGGCTGGCTGGGGAAGTAACCCCAGCCAGTTGCACGTCCATTGCCGCGCCACGCGCGGCTGCAACGTTCTGAAAAGCCGCAGCGGAGCAACGCTCCGCGCACGGCACATGCACCCTCAGCGCATCTTGCTCGAACGCAATGCGGCGATGCGGGCAGGCGGGATAAACGAATCGCTGCGCGCGTCGGCCCAGTACTCGCGGAACACCACATGCTCAGGCACCTTGTTGAGCAGCTCGCCCGGTTCCAGATAGCGATACAAGGCCGCAAGCGAGCGGATTTCCACCGGCGAAACGCGGCGCAGAATGTGCTCCGGGCCCAGCTCGGATGGATCATTCAAACCTGCAGCACCCAGCAGGTCACGCAGCGCGCGCAGCGTGTTCTCATGGTAATTGAACACACGCTGCGCCTTGTCCACCGGCTCCAGATGGCGCCAGCGGCTGGGGTCCTGCGTGGCGATACCGGTGGGGCATTTGTCGTTGTGGCAACTCAGCGACTGGATGCAGCCCAAGGCAAACATGAAGCCACGCCCGGCGTTGCACCAGTCCGCGCCCAGCGCAATGGTGCGGGCGATATCAAACGCACTGGTTACCTTGCCAGCCGCGCCCAAGCGGATGCGGTCACGCAGATCCAGCCCGACCAAGGTGTTGTGTACCAGGATCAGCGCCTCGTTCATGGGCACGCCAACGTGGTCGATGAACTCGGCCGGCGACGCGCCGGTGCCGCCTTCAGCACCATCAACCACGATGTAATCCGGTAGCAGCCCGGTTTCCAGCATGGCCTTGGCAATACCGAACCATTCCCACGGATGGCCAAGCGCCAGTTTGAAACCAACCGGCTTGCCACCGGACAACTCACGCAGACGCGCGACAAACCGCAACAGTTCCACCGGCGTGGAGAACGCCGAATGCTTGGAGGGCGACACACAGTCCACGCCCATCGGCACGCCACGGGTAACGGAGATTTCCGCACTGACCTTGGCCGCAGGCAGCACTCCGCCGTGGCCGGGCTTGGCGCCCTGCGACAGCTTGATCTCGATCATCTTGACCTGATCGCTGCTTGCGTTTTCGATGAAGCGCTCTTCACTGAAGCGGCCATTTTCGTCACGGCAACCGAAGTAGCCCGAGCCGATCTCCCACACCAGATCACCGTTGTTTTCACGGTGATACGGCGAAATGGAGCCCTCGCCAGTGTCGTGATAGAAGCTGCCGAGCTTTGCGCCCTTGTTCAACGCACGGATGGCATTGGCCGACAACGAACCAAAGCTCATCGCCGAAATATTGAACACGCTGGCCGAATAAGGCTGAGCGCATTCGGCACCAATCACCACGCGGAAATCGTGATGCGGAATGCTGGTCGGTGACATGGAGTGGTTGAGCCACTCGTAATCCACCGCGTACGTACTGCGCAGCGTGCCGAACGGCACCACGTCCATTTCGTTGCGCGAACGCTGATAGATCAACTGCCGCTGCTGACGCGAAAACGGCACGTCGTCCAGATCGCTCTGCACGAAGTACTGGCGGATTTCAGGGCCGATGGATTCAAAGCCATAACGGAAGTGGGCCAGCACCGGATAGTTGCGGCGCAGCACGCTGCGCCGTTGCAGCACATCCCAGGTGCCCAGCAACGACATGATGCCGAACAGGGCAACGCCCCAGTACCAGGCGGGCCAGTAGGCTGCCAGCGCAAGCGATATCGGCAACAGAATCAGTGCCAGCACATAAACCAGGTAGCGATGCATTGCCGTCCTCGAATTCAGGGTTGGCGGATTCTACAACCGGTCGTCCACTACGTGCCTGGGCCAGGCCGACTTGACGTCGTAAACCACCATGTCCGGCACACCCAGCGCGCGTATCTGGGCCGCATCAAACTCACGGAACTGCTGGTGTGCCACGGCCAGCACCACCGCATCGTAAGCCCCTTGTGACGGGGCTTTCACCAGCGTCACACCGCCCATGTCATGCGCGCCTTGCAGGTCGGCCCATGGGTCGTACGCATCCACCTGAACGCCAGCGGCAGACAACATCTGTACCAGGTCCAAAGCGCGGCTATTGCGCAGATCCGGGCAGTCTTCTTTGAACGTGACGCCGAGCACCAGCACGCGCGCGCCCTGCAGCGATTTGTGTTTTTCTTCCAGCAACTGGCGCACACGCGACACCACATGCGCGACCACGCGGTTGTTCACCTGTCGTGCGGTGTGGATCAAATCCGGGTGGTAGCCCACGCTCTCGGACTTGTGCAGCAGATAGTACGGATCAACGCCGATGCAATGCCCGCCCACCATGCCGGGCCGGAACGGCAGGAAATTCCACTTGGTACCGGCTGCTTCAAGCACGTCCAAGGTGTCGATACCGAGCCGGTCGAAGATCAACGCCAGCTCGTTGACCAGCGCGATGTTCACGTCGCGCTGGATGTTTTCCACCACTTTGGCGGCTTCGGCCACGCGGATGGATGAGGCCGGCCACGTACCTGCTGTGATGATGCGCTGGTACAGCGCGTCCACCACGTCCGCCGCTTCCGGCGTGGAGCCGGAGGTGATCTTGCGGATGTCGGGCAAACGCCGCTGGCGATCGCCGGGGTTGATCCGCTCCGGGCTGTAGCCGCAGTAAAAATCGGCATTGAAACGCAGCCCGGAAATCTGCTCCAGCAGCGGCACGCAGACTTCCTCGGTAGTGCCTGGGTAAACGGTGGATTCGTAAATCACCAGGTCGCCGCGTTTGAGCACACCGGCGATCAACTGGCTCGCTTGTCGCAGCGGCTCCAGATCGGGTTGCTCGTAGGCATCAATTGGCGTGGGCACAGTGACGATGAAGACATTGCGCGCGGCCAGTGCGTCAGGGTTGGCGGTGTAGCGCGTGTGGACGCCCGCTGCCATCTCCGCGTCGTCCAGTTCATGGGTATGGTCATGGCCGCGCTGCAGCTCGGCCACCCGCGCGGCATTGATGTCATACCCCAGCGTGTCCAGCGTTTTGCCAAACTCAACAGCCAACGGCAGGCCTACATAGCCCAGACCAATGATGGCGATCTGCGGCGTGGCCGCGGCAGCGATCTGGGCAGTCATGCCGTTCCTGATTGTGCGAAGTTGTGCCCGGGGCGGGGGTCGAACCCGCATAGCCTTGCAGCTGAGGGATTTTAAGTCCCTTGCGTCTACCAGTTTCGCCACCCGGGCGTCGCAATAGCGTGCCTGATCGGGCCGCAATTGTGAATCGCCAGCTGCATTTAAATGCCGGGCGGCACCTTCAGATTGCCCGTGAGTAGCGTGCCGGTTGCTGTGGCGCTTTCAGATAACGGTCAAAGCACATGGCAATGAGCCGCAACAGCGGCCGCCCCTGACGAGTAGCCGCCAGCCGCCCGTCACTGCAGCTGGCAAGGCCGTCCTGTTGCAGCTGCTGCAGGGCGTCCAGTTCATCGGCGAAGTAGCTGTCGAAATCGACACCGTGGCGCTTGCCCAGCGCATAGCCATCCACCTTGCCGTGGCACATCAACTCCTGTATCAGCTCCGCACGCAGCACATCGTCCTGGTCCAGCTCCAGGCCGCGCCATACCGGCAAACCGCCTGCATCCAGGCGCGCCTCCCAATCATGAAGCTCACGCGGATTCTGGCTGTAACTGTTGTCGATACGGCTGATGGCGCTCACACCCAAGCCCAGCAGGTCGGTATCGGCGTGGGTGGTGTAACCCATGAAATTACGGTGCAGGCTGCCAGCGCGCTGGGCGCGTGACAGATCTTCTTCCGGCAGCGCGAAGTGGTCCATACCGATGTACTGGTAACCGGCCGCCGACAGGCGCTCCACCGCCAATCCCAGCAGGGCAAGCTTCTGCTCCGGACTGGGCAGATCGGCATCTTCAATCTGCCGCTGGGCTTTGAACATATGCGGCAGATGCGCGTAACCGTAAATGGCCAGGCGATCTGGCCGCACTGCCATCACCGTGTCCAACGTGCGGCCAAAACCCTCCAGCGTCTGTCGTGGCAGGCCGTAGATCAGGTCCACGTTGACCGAGCGCATACCGTTGTCGCGGCAGGCCTGGATGATGGCCATGGTTTCCTCGACACCTTGCATGCGGTTGATGGCCTGCTGCACCGTCGGGTCGAAATCCTGCACCCCCAGGCTGGCGCGGTTGAAGCCCATCTGCGCCAAGGCGGCAATGTCATCCACGCTGACTGAACGCGGGTCCAGTTCAATGGAGAAATCCCGTGCGCTGCTTCGGCTGAAATTGAAGCGCTGCTCCAGGCCTTCCACCAACCTCCGCAGTTGCGCCGGTTCCAGGAAGTTGGGTGTACCCCCGCCAAAATGCAGCTGGATCACCTCGCGGTTAGCGCCAAACAGCGGCGCGGCGCGGTCAGCCTCAAGCAACACCTGGTCCACGTAATGCTCACCCTTGCTGCGGTCGCGGGTGATGATGCGGTTGCAGCCGCAGTAAAAACACGGGCTGGTGCAATACGGCACATGCACATACAACGACACCGGCCGGCCCGCCCCATTACTGCGGGCGATGGCAGCCTTGAACTGTTCCTGCCCGTAGCCGTCATGAAAATGCGGCGCGGTGGGGTAGGAGGTGTAGCGCGGCCCCGGACGGTCATGCCGGCGCAGCAGCTCCGGGTCGAACGTCCAGCCCAACGGATTCAGTGATGTGGGTTTCGTGTTCATGGCCGACAGCATCTGCCAGCAGCGCTTGTCACGCCTTGAGCAAGATCAATCGGATACCCGGCCAGCTTGATTCAGATCAAAGCCATTCAGCTCGTAGTTCCCTAGGCTGAGGTTCTCACCATTCCGCCTGCGGAACCTGCTGCGACCCCACGCCAGCGCTGTTCTCCGCAAGCCCGCCAGCCCAAATCCGGACCCATGAACGAACTCGACCCGGCCACCTCACCGCCCCGCTCCGCTACTCAACAGCTGGGCATGGTGCTTTGGCCCAGTTTTTTCGCTGCCGCCGTGGCTGCGGCGTTGTTTTTTTCGTTGGTTGATCCACTGAAGCTTGCTGCCATAAGCCTGCCCGGCCACAGCATCAGCCGCGAATTCGGCTACACGCTGGGCTTTCTGCTGCTGTGGCTGGCGACCGCCTCGGCCAGCGCATTCACTGCCCTGCTGCTGCGCCCGCGCAAAGACGACAACGCCGGAAGCGACTTCGAATGAGCCTGTCCGAAGGTAAACGGGCGCGTACCGCGCTGCGTACGGGCGTGGCGCTGGCGCTGCTGTTCGCGTTCTATCTGCTGCCGTGGCTGCGTGTGAACGGCCAACCCGCATTGCTGCTGGATCTGTCCGCACGCCAGTTCCATCTTTTCGGGTTCACCTTGCAGCCGGAGAATGCCCTGCCCCTGCTATGGCTGGTGGCCGCCGGCATTGCCGCACTGTGCCTGGTCACCGTGCTGTCCGGCCGTTTGTGGTGCAGCCATGTCTGCCCGCAAACCGTGCTGACACGTGTTTTCCGCACGCTTGACCGGCTGACCCGTTTCGACGGCCGGGCCGCACGGCTCGGCCCGGCGTTGCGGCACACGCTATGGGCGGTGATCGCGCTGTGGACCGGCATCAGCTTCATCGGCTATTTCAGCCCCATCGGCGGGATCCTGCAGGACGCCGCGCGGCTGCAGCTTGGCCCCTGGGAATGCTTCTGGATCGCCTTCTACGCACTGGCCACCTGGGCAAACGTGGTTTATCTGCATGAGCAGGTCTGCACCCATCTATGCCCTTACAGCCGCGTGCAACACCTCATCGCCGATACGCGCACACCCACCGTCCAGTACAACGCCAGGCGCGGCGAACCGCGTGGAATGCGTGAAGCGGGCAGCATCAGCGCGCTGCACCGCACACGCGGGCTGTTGGATTCAGTGACCGCCAGCGACTACGTGTTCCGCGCGGCGCACCCGGACATTGCCGGCGCATTGCCCAAATTCGCGCCCGCACATTTGGGTGACTGCCTGGATTGCGGTGACTGCGTCCGCGCCTGCCCTATTGGCCTGGACATCCGCAACGGGCATTCCAGCCGTTGCATCGAATGCGGCGCCTGCGAAGATGCCTGCGACCAGCGCATGGACAGCAATCACTTCCCCGAAGGCCTGATCCAACGCACAGCTCCTGCCATGCTCGACGCCACGCCCAGCCTGCGCCTCAAACCACTGCTGTTCGGTGCATTGATGCTGGTGGCGATAGTGCTGATGATCGTGACGGCCGGGGCGCCTTACTGAACAACACCGGCAACCCGCTACCGGCCGATGCAGGCGGCCCCGCGTCACCTCCCCTGTTTCGGGTATTCACCGCCCTCTAACAAGATGATGCTCGCCGGCATGACGAGCCGGACGATCGCCCCACCCTCCAATTGCATATGCCAGCGCTACTGCGCTTCAATGAACCCAGCCGCCAAAAACCTTCGCCACCGTTTCACTAGATCCGCTACCTCAACGAATGCCAACCAAGGCCACCACCATGCGTTTGCGCCAACTCACCCTCTTGATTGCCGCCACTGTCCTGAGCGCCCCTTCCTTCGCACAAACGCCCCCTGATGTCGCCGATCTGGTCGGCGCCCGCGGCGCGGGTGGCGAGACGCAGCTGCTCTCCCGTGGTTACGAGCAACGCGCATCAAACACCGTGCGCGATCAGCGCTTCACTTTCTGGTGGAAGGCCGCAAACTCCCAGTGCATTTCCGTATCAACAGTCGATGGCCGTTACGCGTCGATCGAGCCGGTACCGGCGGAAAACTGCGAGCAATCCACAGAGCGTTCCCACTCCGCATCCAGCGCAGCCCCCGAGGGCTCCGACTCATTGGTCCTGGTCTGCTACGGCGCGGGCACCCGCCCAACAGTGAGCACTCAACCCACCTACGACTGGGATGACAAAGAGCACAAATGGAAATCCGGCAACACCGTTCAAAGCAGCGCAGAGGGTTTCAACGGCGATGTGCAGATTGAGCTTTATGGCGACCATGGCCGCATCCACCTCAGCCCGGCCTTGGTTCCGCCGATCAACTCAGGCGGCGACCACGGCTGGTGGGAGCTGGACAACCTGCGCGTTGGCGCCGACACCATCACCGCAGGCTACCGCCTCAATGGCATGAACAAGCCGCGGCTCACCATCGATCGCCGCTCCGGACATATCGCCATCCAGGCGGCAACCAATTTTGCCGGGCAATGCGACATGGGCAACTTTGGCAACGGCCAGCGTCGCTTCTAGGTTCTTGGTGGGTAGCGCTACGGCGTTGTTGAAAGGCCCGGCTGCTGCCGGGCCTTTTTCGTCAGGCCGCCATTCCAGCCACCGGAACATGCCACCGCTGAAACGCAATGCCGGTGCAGGCAACGCTTATTCCATCACGACACGCAGCCGCTCCAACGTGCCATTGAATGCATGGGGCAATTGATAGCTGGCGTCGATGGGCGAGGTAAACGCTTGGCCGATACCCAGTGAGCCAAGCACCGGCGAGCCGAGCCTGTCCACGCGACGCTCCGCCACTTTGCGGCCCTGCACATGCAACGCCACGGTGCCCGCCTGCCCCTCGCGGTCACGCTGGAACGACATGCCCAGCGACGTCGTGCCGGCCGGCACGACCGCGGGTGAAACAAGTTCGGCGTGTGCACGGCCGTTGACGTTGCTGCTCAACACAAGGTGCCCATCCCGCATGTACCAGGCGAATCCACCAAGACGGCTGCCATAGGCCATGAGGATTCCCTCACCTCCGTCCTGCGGCACCTGCACCTGCGCTTCCAGCGAGAAACTGGAGCGCGCGAGCCGGGGCAGGCTCTTGGAAGGCAGGCGTGCCACAGGCGGCGTGTACTCGAACACCTTCCTGTCTCCCGCCACTGTCGGCATGCCGTAGTCGCGGCCCTCAACATAGTTGGCCAGTGGATAGACGTTGTTGCGGCGCGCTTCAAGATCGAAACGCTGCTTCATGGCCTGCAGCTTTTCCGGGTGCGCCGCCGCCAGATTCTTCGATTGGCTGAAATCCTCATCCAGGTTGTACAGCTCCCACTGCTCGCTCTCGAAATCCTCCGGATAGGGCTTGACCCACGGCGTCATGTGGCGGGCGCTGGCAATCCAGCCGTCCTGGTACAACGCGCGGTTCCCCAGCATCTCGAAGTACTGCACCCGCCCATCGGCAGGGGCATGGGCGTTGTGGAAGACATCCCGGAAGCTCTTGCCGTCAAGCGGGCGCTGGGTGACCCCGGCCAGCACCTCCGGCATGGGCGCTTGGGCAACATCAAGAATGGTAGCTGCCACATCATCCACATGGGCGAACCGCTCCACGATCGCACCGGGCTGCTGCAGTTTCCCCGGCCAAGAGACCGCCATGGCCACACGCAGGCCACCGAAATGCGAGGCAACCTGTTTCATCCATTGGAACGGCGTGCTGCCCACCCACGCCCACGCGGATGAGTAGTCATTGAAATGCAGCGCGCCCCCGAGCTCGTCCAGCTTCTCCAACTGCGGCGCGTGCCCCGCAGCGGCATCCATGTAGCCGTGGATGCCTTCCATGCCACTGGCGCCGTTGTCGCCGGCGATATAGAACACCAGCGTATTGCTGGCCGGGTCATGCGCCGACACAGCCTCCAGCATGCGCTGCACTTCATGATCGGTATGCGCAAGGTAGGCAGTGAAGACTTCCATCTGCCGGGCGAAGACTTTCCGCTGCTCGGCATCAAGGGATTCCCAGGCAGGAATCTCGTCGGGGCGCTGCGTCAACTGCGCGCCTGCCGGCACGATACCCAGCGCCTTCTGACGGGCGAAGATCTCTTCGCGCAGCTGATCCCAGCCCTGATCAAAGCGGCCCCGATACTTTGCGATCCACTCCTGGGGGACATGATGCGGCGCATGGACCGCACCCGTGGCCAGGTAAAGAAAGTACGGTTTCTGCGGCGCAACCGAACGGTGCGTCCTCACCCAGGCGATGGCCTCGTCCACGAAATCACCGGTGAGGTGGTACTCACGGCCCGGCACACGCGCCGGCTCAACCGGCGTGGTATTGCGATAGAGGCTGGCCGGCTCCCAGTGGTTGTCACCACCGTGGTTCATGATTCCGTAGAAGTAATCGAAACCCAGCCCGGTGGGCCAACGGTCGAACGGCCCGGCGGGGGAAACCTCCCACTCTGGCGTGTTGTGCCACTTGCCTATCGCTGCCGTGCTGTAGCCGGCATCGGCAAGCACCCGCGCAATGGGGGCCGAGTCGGGCTTCCACACCGCATCGTACCCGGGCGTGCCTGTTGCCCAATCGGCAACCCGGCCAAAGCCAACGGCATGATGGTTACGCCCCGAAAGCAGGGACGCCCGTGTGGGTGAACACATGCCGGTGGTGTTGAAATTCGTGAAGCGCAGCCCGGTTTCGGCAACTTTGTCAAAACCCGGCATTTCAGCCACGCCACCGTAGCCGGCGGGGTCGCTGAATCCGACATCATCCAGCAGCACCACGATGATGTTCGGCGAGCCCGCAGCGGCCTGCGCCGGCTGCCATGTCTCGGCGGCTGCCCGCAGCGGCACCCCCAGCGCAACGATGCACATCGCCACGCCAACCAACCCCAAATTCCAGCGACCTGCCATCACGCCCTCTCCCGCGCACTTTTCACACAGACTGGCCGATGCCAAGGTGCCGGAACAACCCACGCGTCCTAGCTTCAGTGCGCAGAATCGCCGAGGTGATGCAGCCATCGCAGGTTGACGTGTCAAGCGGCCCGGAACACCTCGACCAAACCTATTGACCACACGCCACGCAGATGAAAAGTAGGCCCACGTGGAGGCAACGACACGCAGCCGCACCAGCAGCAATCAAGCACTCGCAACACATGAATATGATCGATTGAGATACTCGCCGACCTGGCGAAAGATGTTCCGAGATTCTCGGAGCTGACCGGGGTCAGTGTGGGGTCAGTTGACCCGCAGACCCCATCGCTTGATTCCACTGAAAGCGCTGCTACAACCCGGCTTAAAGTGGTGGGCGGTACAGGGTTCGAACCTGTGACCCCTACCATGTCAAGGTAGTGCTCTACCGCTGAGCTAACCGCCCTTCTCAGCAACCAATTGTGCGTTGCGAGGGCGCGTATCTTAACCAAGGAAACAGGGAACGACAATAGATTTCTGAAAAAATCTTCACATTGCCTTCCTCAGCCCAGATTCGCCTCCTTCAGGCGGTGAATCTGGTCGCGCACGCGGGCAGCGTCCTCGAACTCCAGGTCACGCGCGTGCTGGTACATCTTCTGCTCCAGCTCCTTGATACGGGCCACCAGCTTGGCCGGCTCCATCGGCAGGTAGTCGGCATCCGGCTCGGCGACGCGGCGCCCCTTGCCCTTGACCGCGGATTTGGCCGAACCCTCTTCATGCGCCCCCTCAAGGATGTCGACAATCGGGCGGGCGACGGATTTGGGCACGATGCCGTGCGCCTCGTTGTACTCCACCTGCTTCTGCCGGCGACGGTCGGTCTCGTCGATGGCGATCTGCATCGAACGGGTAATTTTGTCGGCATAGAGAATCGCCTTGCCGCGCAGGTTGCGTGCGGCACGGCCGATGGTCTGGATGAGCGAGCCACTTGAACGCAGGAAGCCCTCCTTGTCCGCATCAAGAATCGCGACCAGCGACACCTCGGGCATGTCCAGACCCTCGCGCAGCAGGTTGATGCCGACCAGCACATCAAACTTGCCCAAGCGCAGATCGCGGATGATCTCCACGCGCTCGACCGTGTCGATGTCCGAGTGCAGGTAGCGCACACGGATGCCGTGCTCGCCCAGGTACTCGGTGAGGTTCTCGGCCATGCGCTTGGTCAAGGTGGTGACCAGCACACGGTCGCCCATCTTGATGCGCGCATTGCACTCGGACATCAGGTCGTCTACCTGCGTGCCCACCGGGCGGATCTCGATCTGCGGGTCGATCAAGCCGGTGGGGCGCACCACCAGCTCGGTGATGTCACCGCCCGACTCCCGCAGCTCATACGGGCCCGGCGTTGCCGACACATAGATGCTGCGCGGCGAGCGCGCTTCCCACTCCTCGAAACGCAGCGGGCGGTTGTCCAGCGCCGAGGGCATGCGGAAGCCGAACTCCACCAGCGTTTCTTTGCGCGAACGGTCGCCTTTGTACATCGCACCGATCTGCGGAATGGTGACGTGCGATTCGTCGATCACCAGCAGCGCATCGGAGGGCAGGTAGTCGAACAGCGTCGGGGGTGGCTCGCCCGGTGCCTTGCCGGTGAGATGCCGCGAGTAGTTCTCGATGCCGTTGCAGTAGCCCACCTCGACCATCATTTCCAGATCGAACTGCGTGCGCTGCGCCAGGCGCTGCGCTTCCACCAGCTTGTTCTGTGCGTACAACTGTTCCAGACGCTCCTTCAGCTCAGCCTTGATGGTCTCCACCGCCGCAAGCACGCGCTCACGCGTGGTGGCGTAATGCGTCTTGGGATAGATGGTGTAGCGCTGCAGCCGGCGCAGGCTTTCGCCGGTGAGCGGGTCGAACATGCTCAGCTGCTCGATCTCACCGTCGAACAATTCAATGCGCAGCGCCTCGCCATCCAGCTCGGCCGGGAACACATCAATCACTTCGCCGCGTACACGGAACGTACCGCGCTGCAGCTCGTATTCGTTGCGCGAGTACTGCAGCTGAGTGAGGTGCTTGATCAGGTCACGCTGGTCGATGCGCTCGCCCGTGGACAGGATCAGACGCAGCGACAGGTAGTCTTCCGGCGCACCCAGACCATAAATGGCCGATACCGTGGCCACCACGATCGCGTCCGGGCGTGAGAGCAGCGTCTTGGTCGCGGCCAAACGCATCTGCTCGATGTGTTCGTTGATCGAACTGTCCTTCTCAATGAAGGTATCCGACGACGGCACGTAGGCCTCGGGCTGGTAGTAGTCGTAATAACTGACGAAATACTCCACCGCGTTGTGCGGGAAGAAGGCCTTGAACTCGCCATACAACTGCGCCGCCAGCGTCTTGTTCGGCGCCATCACCAAGGTGGGCCGCTGCACCCGCTGCACGACGTTGGCGATGGTGTAGGTCTTGCCCGAACCCGTGACGCCCAGCAACGTCTGTTTGGCGATGCCGGCCTCGAAATTCGCCACCAGCTTCTCGATGGCGGCGGGCTGGTCACCGGCCGGGGAGTACGGCGATACGAGCTGAAAGCTATCGGACATGGGGAGAATTGGCCTGCGTGGACTACGCAGTATAGCCAGCGGCGAGATGACGGCCGGTGCATGCACAGCCCCACGTTCAGTCACAGCGACGACTTACTGCCCAGCGCACACCTGCACGCAACGATGCAGGCTCTCCGTCCAGCAAGGCCGCACATGCCCCGCCCTCGCCCCTTGCCGCCAATGCCCACCCGGCATTGGCAGGGCTTCACCCTCATCGAACTGATGATCGGCGTAGCCGTGCTGGCATTGCTGGCCGCCGTCGCCACTCCCGCCCTGACCGCCCTGCTGCAACGGCACCGAGCCCTTGCAGCCGAGCACACACTGATCAGCCACCTGCACCTTGCACGGATGACCGCAGTGACGCGCAGAAAGCCCGCCGTGCTGTGCCCTTCGCTCGATGGCCGCCATTGCAGTGGCGCAAATGACTGGAGCATCGGCTGGCTGCTGTTTGTGGATAACGATGGCGGGCGGAAGCCCCGTTCGCACGAAGATATCGTCCGCGGCGACCCCCAGCCCATCTCGTCGAAGCTGAAACTCACCAGTACGCGCGGCAGATCCCACATCCGCTACCTGCCCGACGGGCGCAGCAGTGGCACCAACCTCACCGTCTCCATCTGCAGCCCGGATGGCGAAATGCTCGCGCAGGTCATTGTCAATAATGCCGGCCGGGTACGCAGCCAGCGGCCGAGGACGTCACGCACCTGCGTTGAATGAGCCGACACCATCAGCCAAATGGTTGCACGCCCCGCTCAAGATGATTAGAATGCGCCTCCCCGCCCGAATAGCTCAGCCGGTTAGAGCACTTGACTGTTAATCAGGGGGTCGTTGGTTCGAGTCCAACTTCGGGCGCCAAGATTAAAGAAAAAGCCTGCGAGCAATCGCAGGATTTTTCTTTATGCGTGTTCCAGCCGGAAGTGCGTCCACATTTGCCCCACATGAAAACGCCCGATGCAATGCACCGGGCGTTTTCATGTGTCAGAACGTGCCTTGCGCTTACTTCACCCGCCGTAGATGCGGGCCGCGCCTGTTGTTGAATGGCGGCTGCCCACGCCAGTAGCGGATCAGCAACCAGCCGAACAACATGCCGCCCAGATGCGCGAAGTGGGCAACGCCCGGCTGCCAGCCGGTAACACCCAGCATCAACTCAATGGCGCCAAACACCATGACAAAGGTGCGCGCCTTCATTGGAATCGGCGGGAACAGCAGCATCACCCGCTGGTTGGGGAACAACATGCCGTAGGCCAGCAGCAGGCCGAACACACCACCGGACGCACCCAGCACCGGGTTGAACTCACCAAACAGCATGGCCACCAGCAACTGGCACAAGCCCGCGCCGACCACGCAGACCATGTAGTACGTGAGAAAACGCTTCTCGCCCCAGGTCATCTCCAGCGGTGCGCCAAACATGAAGAGCGCCAGCATGTTGAAGAACAGATGGCCAAAGCCGCCGTGCAGAAAGCCATAACTCAGCAACTGCCACGGCGCAAAACCCGGCGAACCGAAAATCACGTCCTGTGAGCCCAACGGCCACAGCATCAGTTGATTGAAGATGCCCATGGTCTGCGGCAGCTGCTGCAGCAGGAACAGAGCGACGTTGGCGATCAGCAACGTCTGGGTGATCTTGGGTAAGCGCGGGAACATGGCGGCATCCGGGAGAACTGCCGCCCATGATAGCCGCAGCTGTCAGCCCGGGCCCCAGATCGCCTCATCCAGCGTGCGCGGCGGTTTGGCCCGCTTCACCCGGCCGTTCTCCACCACAACACCCTCGGCACGCAGCCGTTGACTCTGCTCACGCCAGCCGCGCGAGCCCTCCGGCATGGCGATGCGGCCATCCGAGCGCAGCACACGATGCCAAGGCAGTTCCGGATCATCGTTACTGCCCAGCAAGCGCGCCACCAAGCGGGCGCGGCCCGGCAAGCCGGCCTTGGCGGCCACCTCACCGTAGCCCAGCACCTGTCCGCGCGGGATCGCGCGGATCGCAGCCAGAATGCGCGCTTGACTGATCGCCGGGTCCATCGCCACCGAAGCAGGCTCAGCACTCACCGCCGCTTCGCTATCCCGCTGCCGACCAGCAGCACGCCCGCCAGCACCAACACGGTGCCGGCGCTCTGCCACGGGCCCATCGGTTCGTCGAGCAGCCATACGCTCAGCACAATGGTGGAAACCGGGCCCAGCATACTCACCTGCGCCGCCAGCGACGAGCCGATGCGCTTGACCCCGACCATGATCGCCAGCACCGGCAACACCGTGCAGACCGTACCGTTGAGCAGCGACAGCCAGTACACCGGTGGCGCATAGGTCAGCAACGCGCTCACTGGCTGGAACAGCAGGTACTGGCCGATACACAACACGCAGGCCACCATGCTGGCGTAAGCAGTCAAACGCACCGCGCCAATGCGCGCCACCGCTTGGCCACTGCCAAACAGATACACCGCGTAACTGAGCGCACTGGCAAATACCAGCGCCGAGCCGATGAGCGTGCGATGCCCGTCCAGTTGGATGTCGTGACCGAACGCCAACAGCACGCCGAGATAGCTCAACAACAACGCCGCCACCTGTATTCGCGTGGGCCGCTGCTTGAGCACCACCAGCGTGATCAGCACCACCAAGGTGGGGCTGAGATAAAGAATCAGCCGCTCCAGGGTCGCACTGATGTACTGCAACCCGAGGAAGTCGAGATAGCTGGACAGGTAGTAACCAGTGAAGCCCAACAGCACCACGCGCCCCATATCACTGCGCGACAACGGCTGTGCACGGCGCGCGGCCCACATGCCCATGGCGAGGAAGAACGGAAACGCCACCATCATCCGCAGCGCCAGCAACGCCGTGGCATCGGCGCCGTGGCGATACGCCAACTTCACGATGACCGCCTTGCCGGACGCGGCAATCGCACCCAGGCCGGCCAGCAGCAGACCATTGATCAGCAGGCGTCGCGAACGGGTGGGCAGCGGCGTAGGCGCCGGCTGGGCGGGAGCATTCATGGGCAGAGCGCTTGCGGGGGACGCCTATTATGAAGAGTGAGTGGGGATGAGTGTCAGCAGCCGACGCTGCAGGAAACGCTGCTGCAACCGCTCCCTGCTCACACCTCCCCACTCATGACCACGCTTCATCAGCGCATCAACACCACTTCTTCGGCCGAGGTTGGATGGATGGCGACCGTGTCTTCCATCTGCCTGCGGGTCACGCCGGCTTTCATGGCAACGGCAAAGCCCTGCAGAATTTCGTCCGCACCCTCGCCCAGCAGATGGATGCCGACGACTTTTTCGTCGTCGCCCGCACAGACCATCTTGAACACACTGCGCACGTTGCCATCACCCAGTGACTGCAGCATCGGCCGGAAACGGCTGTGGTAGGTGGTCACCTTGTCGAAGCGTTTGCGCGCCTCCTCCTCGCTCAATCCCAACGTGCCGAATGGCGGATGGGCAAACACCACGCTCGGCACATTGTCATAGTCGAGCCTGGCATCTGCCTGACCGCCGTACAGGCGGTCCATCAACCGCCGCGCTGCGGCGATGGCAACCGGGGTCAAGGTCACCCGACCGGTGACATCGCCCACGGCAAAAATGCTGGGCACCGAGGTGTTCTGATAGGCATCCACCTGGATGGCGCCCTTCTCGCCCAGTGCCACGCCAGCCTGCTCCAGACCAAGCCCGCGTGTGTTGGGTGCACGCCCGGTGGCAAACAACACACTGTCGAACGCCGCCTGCTCCGGCCCGTTACGCAGCACAGCACGCACACGGCCCTGCTCGCGCTCCAACGCCGTGGTCTCGCAACCGAAATGCAGCTCCACACCTTGAAGGCGCAGGTTCTCGGCCAACTGATCGGACAGTTCCGCATCGAAGTGGCCCAGCAAGCGCTGGCTGCGCACCAGCAGCACGACCTCGCTACCCAGCGCGCGCAGCACACCGGCCAGTTCCACCGCGATATAACCGCCACCGACAATCGCCACACGCTCGGGTCGCGCCTGCAGCGCAAAAAAATCATCCGACACGCCACCAAGCTCGGCGCCGGGCAGATCGGGCTTCAATGGATGTGCGCCGGTCGCAACAATGATGTGCTCGGCGCGCAGCTGGGTGCCGTCTTCGCATTCCACTGTGTGCGCATCCAACAGGCGGCCACGCTGGCTGATACGGACCACGCCGGTTTCATCCAGCCGCTTCTGATAACTGGCGTGGATATTGGCGATATAGCGTTGCCGCTTCTGCACCAGCTGCGTCCAATCCAACGCAGGTTCCGCCGGCACATCAAAACCCAAACGCGAGGCCAGGCCAATGCGCTCGGCAAGGTCAGCCGCCAGCCACATCGCCTTCTTCGGCACGCAGCCCACGTTGACGCAGGTGCCGCCCAAGGGCGCTGGCTCCAGCATCGCCACCTTGGCGCCATGCGCCGCAGCGCGAAACGCCGCCGCAAGCCCGCCCGAGCCACCCCCCATCACCACCACGTCATAGCTGCCGGCGCTCATTGAAAACACTCCGCACCGCGCGGCGCAGGGCCGATGGAAAATACCTGCCCGGTAGTCAAATCAGCCATCACGTCTTCGCTCCATTGCTCGTGCCGACCTAGAGCATGCCACGCCCTACCCCCCACCAAATGTGAGCATGGCTGGGCCAGCGTGTTGCATCCGCCGTGCGATGCAATCCACCTGCACGCCTGCAACTGCAACACACAACAAAAACCAACCAGGTCGGCCGATCAGCGACGCAGTGGCGGCAGCTGCAGATAAGTGAACGCGCGCCACAGCCACTCCATCGGGCCAAAGCGGAAATACCTGAGCCAGTAATGGCTGAGCACTACTTGTGCCGCAAACAGCGCCACCGCGAACAGCAGCTGCCACGCACGGCCCATCTGCTCGAACATGCCCAAGCCGTAGCCATAGAACACCAAGGTGCAGATCAGCGATTGCGCCAGGTAATTGCTCAACGCCATGCGTCCTGCCGGCGCCAGCCATTGCAGATGCGCGCTCCAGCGCACCGCCCACGCCAGGTAACCCAGGCACATCAACAAGCCGGCTACTGAATTCAATGCATAGGTGCCGGTGGAATACAGATCGAAGCGCCCCGGCGCCACGTAGGGCAGCCACGACACGCTGAGCAGCATCAATACCAAGCCCACGGGCAATGCAGCCCAACGCAGCCAGGCAAACAGCCGGGGATGCTCGGCGGGACGGGCGATGGCGCCACTGCGGGCAAACCATGCCCCAATCAGGAACATGCCCAGCACCTGCGGCCCCACCACCATCAACGCCCCCAACGCTGTGCCGAAATCGCGCAAGCGCTGCAGTACCGCCACACCGTAACTGCCGTGCCCATAGGCCTGCCGCTGCGCTTCGATGGAGCCCTGCGCGGTCGCAGTCAACTTGGCGGCTTCATCGGCCGGCAGAAACGACAGCAACGCGCCCAATAGCAACAGCAGCACAGCCGCCGCCAGGTACGCCAACGTGCCCAACGCCGGCAGCCAACTGCGTGGCGCCTCGCGAAAGGCCAGCAACACCAACGACAGCAACGCGTACGCCACCAGAATATCGCCAGCCCACAGCAGCACCGCATGCAGCAGGCCGATAAACAACAAGCCGACGCTGCGGCGCAGATAGAAACGCGTGAAGTCACGGCCGACCGTGTCGGCGCGCTGCACCATCACCGCAAAACCCGCTCCAAACAGCAGCGAGAACAAGGTGAAAAACTTGCCCTGCACAAAGATGTAAACGAAGCCGTCGGCCCAGCGGTCCACGCCCTGCCAATGCACGTCGATGCCGGTGAAGGACAGGTCCAGCGGGCCACTGAAGGCCTCGATGTTCATCAGCAGGATGCCCAGCAGTGCCAGTCCACGCAGGACATCCAGCGTGGCGATGCGCTCATTGGGCGTTACGGGCTGGAAAGCAACGTAGGACAAGGCCATCACTCCTTTGACAAGTCGGCGATTAGAACATGCCGGATGCGCAGCGCAGGGTTTGCGCCGCTCGGCGCTCGCCAGCGGGGACCCTCCAAAAAAAAACGGCCCGCACAGGGCGGGCCGTTCATTGCATGGCTGCCGGTGTGGCAATCAGTGCTGGTGACCACCGTCACCGTGCACATGGCCATGCTGCACTTCTTCTTCGCTGGCTTCGCGCACTTCGATGATTTCAACATCGAAGTGCAGATCCTTGCCCGCCATCGGGTGGTTCAGGTCAACGTCGACCACGGTCATGCCGACCTTTTCGACGGTGACGGCGCGCGGGCCGAAGTTGGTCTGCAGGATCACCTGCGTGCCCGGCACCAGACGGGTGGTGCCGAAATGCTTCTTCGGCACGCGCTGGGTCAGGCCCTCGCGGCGCTCGCCGTAGGCGTCGGTCGACTTCACGTCCACGCCGAAGCTTTCGCCGGCTTCCTTGTCCATCATGGCCGTTTCCAGGCCCGGGATGATGTTGCCGTGGCCGATCAGGATGGCCAACGGATCACGGTCCTTGGAGCTTTCGATCGGCTCCTGGCCGAGTTCCGAAACGGTGTAATGGAAGCGGACGACGCGGTCTTTTTCGATCTTCATGCCTAACTCTGTCTGGTGGCTGCCCGGGGCAGACGTTGGGACGGCCTTGCCGGCCGCCGGGGACGCCGCCATGATGACGGCCTTCTAAGGTGGCGCATTATCCGGGCTCCATGCACATCACGCCAGTTTTCCGCACCCGCACGTGGCCATTGGCTGCCACGCTCCTGTCCATCACAGTGCTCACCGCCTGCGGCCACAGCCCCAAAAAGCCGGCTGCGCCACCCGCGCAGACGTATTCACCGGTAGCACCGAACGACCCGGTTGCCGCCTCATCGGTGCTGATGCGGGCACTGGGCTTGGTCGGCACGCCTTACCGCTATGGCGGCAACACGCCTGAATCCGGCTTCGACTGCAGCGGTTTGGTCACCTATGTGTACCGGGACATGCTGGCGCTGAACCTGCCGCGCACCTCACGCGAACTGGCAGCCATCCAAGGCCCGAAGATCGCCACCAACCGCCTGACCGCCGGTGACCTGGTGTTTTTTGGCAGCAAGGGAAATGTTACGCACGTGGGAATTTATGTTGGCGAAGGGCGCTTTGTGCATGCGCCAAGCACCGGCGGAACAGTAAGACTGGATCACCTTGACGGCCCCTACTGGCGTAACCACTACACCGGCGCCAAGCGGGTTTTGCGGTAAACCGTGAAACTGGTCGCCATATTTAACGGTTATTTAACGAAATTTGTACCTATCCACACGCTTCACAGGGCATGATCGCCCATCGAATTTTTTTGTGACTGCCGCGTGACGACTGACAATACGTCCTACCCGGGCCAGCCGAAGACCGTTTCACCCGCCTTCCGCCGCCTGCTGTGCGCCGTAACGCTGGCCCTCGCCAGTCTGCCTGCCTTCGCTCAAAGCGCTGCAGAAGTTGAACCCGCTGCCAAGCAGGCGCCGGTTCGCGCCGAAGCTCAACGCAGCAAGGCCGATGCCGCCGCCACCGCCACGCTGGCCGCGCTGCTGCCGCACTTGGCTGCCAGCGACACCATTCCACTGATGGACCGCTCGGCCATGTTTGCCGGCGACCTCAGCCGCCTGATCTCCGCTTACGACGCCTCCAAGGGCGTGTCCGCTGCCACCGAAGCGGCGCTTGCCAACGATTCCGACGGCAAGGTGCAGTCCGTTCTGCGCCGCGCCATGACCCTGTTGGGCACCCCGTACCGTTGGGGCGGCACCTCGCCGGATGCCGGTTTCGACTGCAGCGGCCTGGTCGGTTATGTATTCCGCACCGCGCTGGGCATCGAACTGCCGCGCGTTTCCCGCGAGATGGCCAGCCAGGCCAGCGCTGAACTGATCCGCGACCGCTCGGCCCTGGCCGCCGGTGACCTGGTGTTCTTCGGCCGCCGTGGCCGTGTTGACCACGTCGGCATCTACGTCGGTGAGGGCCGCTTCCTGCACGCCCCCAGCACCGGCAAGGATGTGCGCACCGACAGCCTGCTCACCGGCTACTGGAGCGACAAATTCATGCAGGCACGCCGCGTCCCGCTGTAATCCAGCACGCAGGCCCTGCCGCCAAAGCCGTCGCCCTCCCGGGCGGCGGCTTTTTTCATTGGCATGACAAAACCCCGGCCCGGGGCGAACCTTAATAGGCGATATGACAACTGTGCGCCAATTCACACAACGTATGTGATTGCACCCTTCTGAATCAGGGGTATATGGTGACTGCCGAACGGAAAGGTGACCTCGCATGGCCGCTGTACCTGATTCGAGCAAACGCTGTGTCATCTGGTTCGGGAAACCGGGGGCTAGAGAAAAAGTGATGCTGGCTGCGGATGGCTGGCAGGTTCGCGCGGTACTACCTCAACAGCCCGCCGACATCGGCATGCGCGGCGGCGACACGGTGGTCGGCCTGATTGATTTCCGGGCCAGCTCGGACAGCGAGCTGGAACGCATCAGCCAGCTCACCGCCGAGCATCGGCACATGCCGTTGTTTGCCCTCACACCATCGGAGGGCGAAGCCAACGCGCACCCGGCGCATCCACTACTGGCCGCCTGCCGGCAGCAGTTTCCGCATCCCCCGGACATCAAAGAACTGCTGCGCCAACTGCAGGCCTTGGGTGATGCACCGGCGCCGCTGGCACACGACGAAGTGCTCGACACTCTGCTCGGCGAAAGCGATGTGATGCTGCTGATGCGCGCCATGTTGCGCAAATTTGCACCGGTTGATCTGCCGGTATTGATCACCGGCGAAACCGGCACCGGCAAGGAAGTGGCCGCACACGCCCTGCATCGCCTGTCCTCACGCCACGGCAAACCGTTCCAGGCAATCAACTGCGGCGCCATTCCGTCCACCCTCGTGCAGTCCGAGCTGTTCGGCCACGAGCGCGGCGCCTTCACCGGTGCCACCACACGTCGCCAAGGTCTGTTTGAAACCGCGCACAACGGCACGGTATTTCTGGATGAAATCGGCGATCTGCCGCTGGATGCGCAGACCAGTCTGTTGCGGGTGTTGCAGGAAGGCACCATCGAGCGGGTGGGCAGCAACCAACCCGTCCAAGTGGATGTGCGCATCCTCGCAGCCACCCATGTGGATCTGGAGCGCGCGGTGGACAAAGGCAGCTTCCGCCGCGACCTCTACTACCGCTTGAACGTACTGCGCTTGCCGATGCCACCACTACGCAGCCGCGATGGTGATATCGAATTGTTGTCGCGCCACTTTCTGGCCGATTTCCGTGACCGCCACCGCATCCGTGCGCGCGGCTACAGCAGTGATGCACGGCATGCGATGGAACGCTTCCAGTGGCCAGGCAATGTGCGTGAACTGTTGAACCGGGTGCAGCGCGCGGCCATTACTGCCGAAGGTGAGTTGATCACCTGCCAGGATCTTGAGCTGGGTGTGGATGGCAATGGCGCCAGCCACGGCCAGCTCAGCCATGCCCGCACCCATGCCGAACGCGAAACCCTGCTCTCCTGCCTGCAGCAGAGCCGCTACAACGTCAGTGCCTGCGCGCGGCTGATGAAAGTCTCACGCGTGACCATCTACCGGCTGTGCCGCAAACATCAACTGACACTTGAAACGCTGCGCTGAGAGATGCGGTGAGAAGCGGGAGTGAGTGCCTGCACTCACCCTCGCCGCTCATCCCCGCAGTCACAGCATGTACGGCACTTTGAACGCCAAACTGAAATCCGGTGCGTCCGGGGTGAGGCCAATGCCCAGCATGCTCACGAACGTTGCCTTGGGCGTCAGTGCATAGGTCACACCCAGGTTGAGCGTGCCGGCGTTGGCGTCACTGCCGATCACCTTCATCCACTTGCCATCCTTGTAGCGGGTGGACGCACGCGCACTGAGCTTGTCACTGAAGGAAATGCTCAGGCTGGTGCGCTCGTTGAAGGCAAACGCCACGCCCGCACCAAAGTAGAACGAACTACCCAGCTTCACTTCGCCCGGATTGGTGGTGTCCGGGTTTGAATCAATGTCATCAAAGCTGCGTTTGAACGAATGGATGTAGCCCAGGTTGGCGAACAGGATGGCCGGGTCTGCGGTCTTCACCGCCGACAAGCCGAGGTTGGCCTGCCACACACCGTTGCCGGTGGGCTGTTTGGCCGGCACGGCAAAGCGGATGAAGTCGTCATCGTCACGCTCGATCACCTTCCAGTCCAGGCCATACGGCTCGCGACCCGTGGGGGCGGTGACACCGCCGGTGAGCACGGTTTCCGGCCGCCAGCCGCGTTCGCCGAACAGCTTGTAGTTGGCGCTGGCAGTGACATCACCAATGCCGGTGCCGTGTGTTTCCTCCTGCGCGATGGCTGCAGCCGAACCGCCTGCGCCGCCCTTCTGGTAAATGGTCTTGCGCGCGATATAGGGCACATCCAGATTCAAGGTAAGCCTGGGGTTGAGGCCCCAGCGCGCGGCGAAGTTGTAGGTCACCGAATCGGACTCGACGTTCTCGATGGCGATGTTGCCCAGGAAGATCGCGTCCAACGCCAGGAAGCCGTTGAGCGTGAGCTGTTTGCGGTCGTAGCGGGCGTAGCTGACGCTGTTTTCCAAGGTCAGTCGGCGGTTGAACAACGCCGACTGCTGTTGTTTGACGTCATCCACACTACGCCGCGCCGCTTCCTTGGCTTCCTGTGCTTCAGCCGCACTGCTGGCATAGCCTTCGCTGGGCGCTGCCGGTTTTTGTATCGGCTGCCCGGCCTGTGCGGCTTCGGCGGCGATGGCAGCCGCCTGCGGCGGTACCGGCGCCGGGGCCATGGCCTGCGCGGTCTTGCCACCGACGCGCGCCTGGATGGCCTGCACCTGCATGTCCAGTTCACGCAGTCGCCTTACTTCCTGCGCGTAACTGGCTTTGAGTGCCTCCAGCTGCGCCACCAGTGCCCGTACATCCTCTTCGTCGTTGCTGCTGTTGCTGTTGCCGGTTGCTGCGTCCTGCGCCGCCACTGAAGGCGAAACCACAGCCAGACTCACCAGCGCCGCCATCGCCAGTCGGTTCATTGTCGTGTTCCTCTGTGTTGTCTGTTTCGATACCCGTGCGATGCACGGGCGTTTCACTGGCCACCCACCCCGCCAATCCCCCGATTGAGCGTGATGGCTTGTGCCACGTTCTGTGCCAGCGGCAGATTGCCGCCCAACGATTGCCGCACCAGATCAATCTGCAGACGGTTGCCCACCTGCTGTCCATCAGCCATCAGTTGGATGCTCTGGCCCACGCTGCCGCTGCGCATCCACTGCTGCACGGCCCCTTGGCCCTCCATGCGCAGTTGCAGCTGCGCCGTGCTGCCGTCAAAACTTGCGGTGGCACTGGCATCCCCCTTCTGCGTGGACGCACTACCCGCGCCACCACCGCTGCCCTGCCCCGGAATCACACCGTCGTTGCGCACGTTCAAGTGCAGGACGTTGCTGGCGCGGTTGCCGTCGCCGGCAATCTGCACGCTTTGGCTCAGGCCGGACACGTTCTGCAAACCGCTGCCATCAATGGCGCGGCCACTGGCATCGGGCAACGGCGCATTGGCTGCAGTGATGTTGACGCTGGGGGTGAAGCTGACCTTGGGCGTTCTGCCGCCCTTGCTGAAATCCATGGCCAAGGTGAGCGCACCCTGCAGGCTCTGGCCATTGGCCGCCTGCCAGGTGGAGATCATGGTCACACCAAACCACGCCACCGAATTGCCGCCGACGGTGTATCGCCCGCGCATCAGGTTGAGCTCGGCATCGGGAATTTCCTGCAGGCCTTTGCCGCTGCGTGCGGCGCTGTCGTCAGCATGAGCGGGCAGCGCGAAACCCAGCGCAAGCACCAACCCACAGGATTTGAGAATGTTCATGACTGTGCTCCCTCAAAACAGGTCGGCATGGGTAAAGCCGAAGTCGACCAGTTCGGCATCGGTTATCGGCCCGCGTCCCTGGCGTGCGGCCAGCGCACGTGCGCTGGGTTTTTCGCTGGGCTGCAGCAATGCCGTGTTGCGGTCAAAGTCGCTGCCAATCACCACGAACACCGCACGTGATGGCCACGCTTCAAGAAATTCCTTCACCGGTATCACCCGGTTACCGAGGATGGGATCGGCCACCTCGGCCATGCCGTCACGGATCTGTTTGAGCACAACGAAGTGGCGGAAGCCGCGCACATCCATCAGCACCAGACCCGGCACCCGTAGACTCGCCAGCCGTTCTTCATTGACGCGGTAACCACGCCCGCGCATACCCAGTGATTCGACGTAACGCTTGATGTCCAGCAACGAGAAGCCACGCTGACGCACAAGCTCGGGGTCCGCTACGCCCATCATTCCCTCGATCACCGTCGCCTCATCGGTATTCAGGTGATAGGCATGTTTGAGAATCGTCGCCAAGGCCGCCGCGCCGCAGCTGTAATCGGTGTGCTGCCGTACCAGATTGCGGAACCGCCTCTCCTGCATGCTCTCGACCTGACCGCTGTACAGCCCGCCATTGGGCAACACGCCACTGAAGGCGACGTCACCGGCACGCACCATCTGTGGTGCCATCAGCAATGCACAGGCCACGAGCAGACTCTTACCGAACATGAGGGTCGCGTCTCCACGAAATCAGCAGGTGGGAGCCCCGGCTCCACGGGGGGGAGGAACAGGGGCTCCCGGGATAACCCGGCCATTGGCGGATGGCCGGGCTTGTTGCGCAGCGCTGAAACGTCATCCGGCTGGATGACGCCGCTGGTTACGGTTCACCACCACCGCCGCCCGGTGCGCCACCACCGGTGGAGGGTTGAGCGACAGCCAGTGCCAGGCTGTTGGCCTGCAGGTTGCCGGTGCCGGAGGAGACGTTGACGCCGATGTTGCCCGAGGCGCCGGAGAACGCACTACCCGACAGGCTGGCGGTGTTGGTCGCATCAACCGCAATCCAGTCGATGTCGATCACGCTGCCACTGAGGCTGGCGGTGAGGTCGGCGGTGCCCATTTCCGAGAAGCTCAGGTTGCCCTTCTCGTCGGTGTCCCATGCCATGCCACCCACGCCCGGCTTGCCAGGATTCATGACAGCACCCTGGGTTTCGTTGTCCCAATCGCTGTGGCCGGTCTGATCACCGGCGGCGTGGCGATCGCCCGTCCAGTTGTCCGGGTAGAAGTTGGTCTTCTGGTAGGAGTTGCCGGTACCGTTGTAGGTGCCGTTGCCGGTGCCACGGGTGGTGCCGGTGACCTTGCCGCTCATGTTGATGGCATAGCTGTTCACGACATAGTCGTAGTAGCCATCGTTGCTGACTTCATTACCCGACGACACCTGGTTGGAGCTGATGCTCGAGGTGGCGTAAGCACTGGTGGCAACCGAAGCGGCCAACGCGTTCTTCTGCTCGTTGTTGTTACCCGAGGTGACGTTCACGCCGATGTTGCCCGACGCGCCGGAGAAGGCATTGCCACCCACGCCTGCAGCGTTGGTCACGCCGTAGTTCATGGTGGAGTTGTTCATGCCACTCTGGTTGACGAATACCTCGGCGTCGGCCATGCCGAAGCTGAAGGAGGCGTCGGCAGCGGACAGCGCAGCGGCGTTGTCCTGGGCGTTGTTGTCACCTGCGGCAACGTTGAAGCCCAGGTTGCCCGAGGCGCCCGAACCCACGTCGTCGACAATCGACGCATCGTTGGTCAGCAGTCCGTTCTCGGCGCTGTTGCCGGAAATCGACTGACGGTTGTCGATGATGGCAATGGCAGCCGAATCCAGATTGATGTCACCGGTGATGGTCGGGTCGCCGGAGAAGTTGACGTCTGAACTCAAACGCATGTCCTTCTCAAGGTTCACATCCACGCCGTGGTTGTTCTTTTCCTTGCGCTCATCAGCACTGATGTTGGAGGTCTTGTTGACGTTCTCGGAAACCTCGTTGGACCAGGTGCTGGTGGTCTCGGTATTGCTGCGCGTGTCGGTGTTGGTACGCGTATCAGTGTTGCTGCGCGTATCGGAGTAACGCAGTCGTGCAGCGGCATCGAGCTTCAGGTCGATGTCGGTGTCGATCGCCGTGTTGACGTCGGTGTTTACGTTGGTATTCGTGTTGGTGTTGGTGTTGGTATTAGTGCGCGTTTCGTTCACGTTGTGCTGGTGATCGATGTCTGCGCTCTTGTTCTGGTTGTCCGCCGCATTGGCTGCCGCACTCAAGGTGAGCGCGGAAACCGCCATGGCGAGTACTGTCCATTTATTCGCTTTCATGGTGCCCTCTTCAGGTTTTCTGATGCATCGGGTGGATGGAACATTGTTCACGGGGTGCCCTGCACGGAGATGCTGAAACGGTTCTCCGTTGCATTGCCTGATCCCGCGATCTGATTGAGTTGCAGCACACCGTCAAACCCGCGCAATGCGGATGCCTCCACGCCCACCCTGCGGGTGGCGCGTGGATCATTGACGGCAGGTTGCCCCCCTGCCGACGCGAGCGCCGAGGACGATGCCATTGCGTCGTCGCTTGCCTCGCGTATGCCCTGTGCGGCCAGCGTTGCAGTCACGGTGTTCAATTCCGCGTTGCCACTGCCACTGGCCTGATTGATGGAGGCGATGCCACTGGCGCCGGCCAGTGCATTGCCTGCGATGCGGGCACTGGCCTGCATCGGTGAATCGAATGTGTTGGATAGATGCCGCTGCGTGGCACTCACGCTGGACGTTGCATTGCGGCCATTGGCGAAGCTGTGCAGGTTGGCCTGCAGATTCAGATCACCGGCGGCCTGGTTGACCGCAATGGCGCCGTTGGCGCCGGCCAGCGCATTGCCGTCGATATGCGCATCGGTGGACAGGTACGACAACATGCCCGCATAAGCGTCCGCTTTGGACTGCGCCTGCCCCGGCGCGGCCATCACCACGCCAATGGCAAGTCCGGCAATCTTTGCGAAAAGGTGCCGGCTCATTTGCCACCTGGCCCGGTCGGCTGCCCCAACGGGAACTGCGCCAACGCACCACGCACCTGGTCACCAATGCCACGGGTGGCACCGCCCACCGCGCCCATCGGGCCGCCGATGGTGCGGGCCATCTGGCCACCTGACAGTGCTCCGCCATCGCCTACGACTCGTCCCAGCGTGCCGCCCACAACACCGACGGTGACGCGTTCAACCGTGGTCTGGCCGTGATGCGAAAGCGATGCATCGGCCAAGCCCGATTCCATGGAGGCGTAATCGGCGTCGCTGAGTTCGTCCATGCCACCTGCGCCCAAGGCAGAGGCCAGCTCCTTGCGCGGCGAGGGATCGGCGATCAAGGCCATACCCGGCGGCTGCATGCGGTACGCCGGACGTGTGGACACATCGCGCAACAGCACGATTTCGCCCGGCTGCGCCTTTACACCCTGACGCGCGCCGGATGCCTGCACCGCCGTGCTGCTGGCGGCAAGCAACGCCACTACCCCAATCAAGCCGGTGATTCGATTTCGGGTCCAGCTGTCCATTGCGTCGTCCACTCATTCCGATAGCGGACTAAGAGCAGCAACCGTGCCAACCCACTTTATTCAATGAAAACAAATGGATGGGCCGCCTCATCACTGGGCCGGACTGTATCCCTGTCACAGCCGAACACTGCCCCAGCGATACCGTGCAGCCTCCATTCAAAAACCGGCGACCACGCTGCAGCGCGGCTTTCGGCCCGGTGTATCAACGCTGTTACAGGCCACTGTTACACCCTGCTACAGGGCTTGGCTCGCGCGTCAGCCAAACCGGTTCGCGCCGTTGTTGGAGCAGACCAACGGGCAGAAAAAAACGAAGGCCGGCAAGCCGACCTTCGTCATCAACGTTTGTACTGCGGGCAGCCTCAGCCGCGGCTGTCGCCACTGCCGACGCGGACCGTCCCGGCCGCGTCGTACACCTGCTGATCCAGCAGCCCGGTTTCCTTGGCCACGATCACCGGCACCACCATCTGCCCGGTAACGTTGGTCATGGTGCGCATCATGTCGAGGATGCGGTCGATGGCATACAGGTAGCCGATGGCTTCCAGCGGCAGGTTAGCCGCGCTCAACACCACCGTGGCCATCACCACCGCCGTGCCCGGCACACCGGCCGTGCCGAAGCTGCCCAGCACCGAGGCGATCAACACCACCACGTACTGCTCTGGCGTCAACGGCACACCGGTGTATTGGGCAATGAACACCGCGCATAACGCCGGGTAGATCGCCCCGCAACCGTCCATCTTGATGCTGGCGCCCAGCGGCACCGCAAACGATGCGTAGTCCTTGTTGACGCCCAGGTTGTCGGTGATCGAACGCATCGCCACCGGCATGGCGGCGAAACTCGATGACGCCACAAACGCCACCTGCATGCCCGGCGCCGCACCACGGAAGAACTTGATCGGGTTGAGCCCATGGGCAAGCAGCAGACCGCTGTAGACGATCACGATGTGCAGCGCACATGCCACGTACAGCGCCAGCACGAAGTTGCCCAGCGGCAGCAGCTTCTCAAAACCATAGGTGCCGACCAACCCGGCGATCAGGCCGAACGTACCCAGCGGCGTCATCTCCAGCACGAAGCGGGTGACCTGAATCATGATCTCGCTGAGCTGGCCCACCAGCTTGCGCGCCTCGGTGACCTTTTCACCCAGCTTGACCATGGCAAAGCCCAGCAGGCCGGCAAAGAAGATCACCGGCAGGATCGATCCCCGCCCGGCCGCCAGCACGGTTTCACCGGCCGCATTGACCCGCGTGCCGATACCCGCCAGCGCATAGAACACATTGGACGGCACCACATCCATCAGCACCCGCGCCACCGACGGCACGTCGCGCGGCGTGTAGGCGCTGTCCATGCTCAACTTCAGCCCGCCGGTACCCGGTTGCATGATCGTGCCCACCGCCAGCCCGATCCCCACCGCCAGCGCGGCGGTGATGATGAACCACAGGAACGTGCGGCCGCCCAGTGCGGCCACCGATTTCTGGCCATGCAGCGAGCTGATGGCGTTGATCACCGCAAAGAACACCAGCGGCACCGCGATCATCTTGATCAGGGTGACGTAAATCTCACCCAGCGGGCCAAACCAGGTTTCAGCGGCCGGCCCAAAGGCCCAACCCGCCAGCGCGCCAAGCACAAAGCCGCCTACCACGCGCTGCCAGAAGGGAATCCGCAGCCAGGCAGATACCACACTCATAGAAAGAATCCGGGAGACAAATCGAAGGTTGCCACGATAGCGCAAGCCTTGTCACAGCACGATCCCGGCAGGGAGAAACAGCGTGTCATATGCATGCCTTCCACGCTTGCCCATAATGGCCGCCTGTCTTCACCCCGGTGTCACTAAAGATGCAAAAAGCCACGTTCTTGTCTGCCGCCCTGTCCACCCTGCTGCTTGGCGGTTGCGCCAGCACTCCGTCGCCGTCTTCCAACAACGCCCCGGCGATTGTTGTGAACGTGCCGGCAATTTCACATCCGGACGGTGAAACCCCGCAGTGGTGGTACCGCGACGGCGCCGCACGTGCTGCTGCCAACGGTGCAATGGCCGGCAAGGCCAAGAACGTGATCCTGTTCCTGGGCGACGGCATGAGCCTGACCACCGTGGCCGCCGCGCGCATTCTGGAAGGCCAGCGCAAGGGCAACCCGGGCGAAGAGAACCTGCTGTCCTGGGAGCGCTTCCCGGCGACCGCATTCAGCAAAACCTACAACACCAACTCGCAGACCCCAGACTCGGCCGGCACCATGACCGCCATCACCACTGGCGTGAAGAGCCACATGGGTGCCATCGGCGTCAGCACCGGCAGCCGCAGCGACTGCGCCGACAGCTTGAACAAGGGTCTGTTGACCTGGCTGCAGCTGGCCGACAGCGCCAACATGGCCACTGGCATCGTCTCCACCGCCCGCCTCACCCACGCCACCCCGGCTGCCACCTACGCGCACTCACCCGAGCGCAACTGGGAAAACGACACCGACGTACCGGAGGCCGCCAAGGCTGCCGGCTGCGTGGATATCGCCCAGCAGCTGTTGTCCACCTCGCGCTACGGGCGCGGCCCGTTGGTCGCGCTGGGCGGCGGTCGCGGCCAGTTCACCACCATCAACGAGCAGGACCCGGAGTACGCCGACAAGGTCGGCCTGCGTCTGGATGGCCGCAATCTTGTCGCCGAATGGCAGGCCGCCCACCCGCAGGGCGCCTACGTCTGGAATGCCGACCAGCTCAAGGCCGCGGCCAACGCACCGGCACTGCTGGGCCTGTTCGAAGCCGACCACATGCAGTACGAGCACGACCGCCCCAAGGACCGTGGTGGCGAGCCGTCGTTGGCTGAGCTCACCCGCGCCGCCATCGCCAACCTATCCAAGCACGGCGAAGGCTATGTACTGATGGTGGAAGGCGCGCGTATCGACCACGCCAATCACAGCGGCAACGCGGCCCGTGCGCTGGGCGACACCATCGCCATGTCCGACGCGGTCAAAGCCGCCGTGGACGCCACCTCGGCCGACGACACGCTGATCATCGTCACCGCCGACCATTCGCACACGCTCAACTTTGTCGGCTACCCGGCACGCGGCAACGCCATCCTGGGCAAGGTCAAGGACAAGGGCGGCGAAGACGGCATGGGCGCTCTGGATCTGGCCCGCGACGGCATGGGCATGCCGTACACGACACTCAGCTACGCCAACGGCCCAGGCTACACCGGCGCCACCAACCAGCAGCCGGCCGGCCCGAAGAAGTTCCCGCACAACCCTAGCAGCTTCGAGCAGGCCAATGGCCGCCCGGACCTCACCCATGTCGATACCGAGCACGCCGACTACATGCAGGAAGCCTTGGTACCGTCCAAGAGTGAATCGCACGGCGGTGAGGATGTCGGCATCTGGGCGCGCGGCCCCGGCAGCAGCGCGGTGCGCGGCACGATGGAGCAGAACACCATCTACCACCTGATCGTGCAGGCCACCCCGCGCCTGCGTGAGCGCCTGTGCGCGCTGACCACCTGCAGCGCCGAGGGCGTGCCGGTGGATCTACCCACGCCCAAGGATTTCGAGCGCAAGGCACCTTGATCGCACCCGGCATCAGCTATTGGCCGGCGGCAGCACTGCTGTCGCTGGCCCTGTGTCCCGGCATTGCCGGCGCAGCCGATGCCTGCCACCGGCGCGACACCGCCGACGTTACCGTGCTGGCGGGCTGCCACCAAACCGCCCCCGGCACGCTGGCCATTTCCTCTCAAGCGCTCACCCAGCTCCACTTCGACCACAACGGCTTGGCTACGTTGCAGGCCGGCAACCAGTACTACTACGTGCGCCGCGATGGCCGCCATCTGCCGGTCATCACCTACGACAACGGCCCGGACTATTTTGAGGAAGGCCTGACCCGCAGCAGGGTCAACGGCCGAATCGGCTACTACGACATGCAACTGCAGCCTGCATTTCAAGCGCGTTTCAGCTGGGGCTGGCCGTTTGCCAACGGCAGCGCCAACGTCTGCGAGAACTGCCGCCCCGGCAAACCGGATGCGGGCGGGCACAGCGCGATGGTCGGTGGCGAGCATTTCCGCATTGATCGCCAAGGCAAACGCCTGCCCACCCCGTAACAGCACACGGCAACAGCCAGTCCTGCGAAAACAGCGTTGTGGTTATGCCACACCAATTGCGGTCACCGCAGCCCGCGCCGATACTCGGCACCGCCATGACCCTGCTCCCGCCCTCTCTGCTTGACGCTGCAATCGACATCCCGGTGATGGTCGGCTTCAGCGGCGGGCTGGATTCCACCGTGCTGCTGCATCTGCTTGCTCACGCATCCGCGCGGGCACCCGGCAGTGTGCGTGCCGTACATGTGCACCACGGCCTGCAGGCCAGCGCCGATGCCTGGGAACACCACTGCCGCGCCATCTGCACGCAATGGAACGTGCCGCTGCAGGTCGTCCGCGTCGACGTGGCCCGCGACAGCGGCCAAGGTCTGGAAGCCGCCGCACGCGATGCACGCCATGCCGCGTTCAAGACACAACTGCACGACGGCGAATGGCTGGCACTGGCCCATCACCAGGACGACCAAGCCGAGACCTTTCTGCTGCGTGCACTGCGCGGCTCAGGTGTTGATGGCTTGGCGGCCATGCGCCCACTGCGCAGCTTCGGCAACGGCCTGCTGTGGCGCCCGTTGTTGCCGGTGGCGCGCACGACGCTGGAAGCCTACGCGCAGCAGCACGGCCTGCAGTGGATCGACGACCCCAGCAACGACAGTGACGGCTTTGATCGCAACTTCCTGCGTCTGCAGGTGATGCCATTGCTGCGCGAACGCTGGCCGCACGCCGCTGCCGCACTGTCGCGCAGCACCGCATTGGCCGCCGATGCCAGCGACCTGCTCCAGCAGCAGGACAACGACGACCTTCAAACCTGCCTGCGCGCCGGCAACACGCTGTCCATCGCCACCTTGTCGCAACTGGCCAAGTCCCGCCAAGCGCGCGTGCTGCGCCGCTGGGCGCGTCAATGCGGGTTGCCTCCATTGCCCGCCAATGGGGTACGCAGCATTCAACAACAGCTGTTGACCGCCGCCCACGACCAGCAAGCTGAATTCCGCTGGGGTAACAGCGCGCGCATTCTCCGTTGGCGCGATCAATTGCATGCGTTCACGCAGCTAGCGGCATGGCCACACGGCTGGCAGCTGCAATGGGATGGACGAGCGCCTGCGCAGTTACCCGACGGCGCAACCCTGACGCTGCTCGGCGCCGAAGCGTTCGAGCACGCATTCACCCTGCGCCAGCGCCACGGCGGTGAGCGCATCCAGCTGCCCGGTCGCGATCATTCGCACGCACTCAAACATCGCCTGCAGGCCTCGGACATTCCACCGTGGCTGCGCCCGCACCTGCCATTGCTGTGCGAAGGCGACAACGTGCTGGCCGCCGGTGATCAGCTTGTTTCCGCAGCGCTGCAGCAGTGGTTGCAGGCCCACGACGCGCACTTGCAGTGGCAACCGCCAGATCCGGTGAATTGACCCTTTCCCGCTGGCCGCTCACACTTGCCCCCATGCCCAAGAAGTCCCCCAACGAAGCCTCACCGGTCGTCCACTTCGAGCAGTCGCTTGATGAGCTGGAACAACTGGTCGAGAAGATGGAAGCCGGCGATCTAAGCCTTGAGCAGTCGCTGACCGCCTATGAGCGAGGTGTCGGCCTGTATCGCCAGTGCCAGCAGGCGCTGGAACAGGCCGAACTACGCGTGCGCCTGCTCACCGATCCCGCCCAGCCGGAAAAATCCGAACCATTCGACAGCATTGGCAATGACGACTGACGCCCTGTTTGCCGCTTGGCAGCAACGCATCGAACACCAGCTGCAGCACGCACTGCCCGATCCCGACAGCGCCCCGCAAGGCCTGCACCAGGCCATGCGCTACGCAGCCCTGGGTGGCGGCAAGCGCATGCGTCCACTGCTGGTGTATGCCGCCGGCCATCTGTTTGGTGCCGATGTTGCACGTCTGGATGCCGCCGCCGTCGCGGTTGAACTGATCCACGCCTACTCGCTGGTGCACGACGACCTGCCGGCCATGGACGACGACGACCTGCGTCGCGGCCGCCCGACCACCCATATCGCGTTTGACGAAGCCACCGCCATCCTTGCGGGCGACGCGCTGCAGACCCGCGCTTTTGAAGTGCTGGCCGATGCCCCGTTGCCGGCAACCTTGGCGCTGGCCTGCCTGCGCAGCCTGGCAACCGCCTCCGGTGCGGCTGGCATGTGTGGCGGCCAAGCCCTGGATATCGACGCCACTGGTCATCAGCAACCGCTGGCCGGCCTCAAACGCATGCATGCACTCAAAACCGGCGCCTTGATCCGCGCGGCGGTACGCATGGGCGCGCTGTGCGGCGAAGCCAGCGATGATGAGCTTGCCCGTTTGGACGCGTTCGCCGACACGTTGGGCCTGGCCTTCCAGGTACGCGACGACATCCTCGATGTGGAAGCCAGCTCGGAGCAACTCGGCAAGACCGCAGGCAAAGACCAGGCACAGGACAAATCCACCTTCCCTTCGCTGCTCGGCATGGACGGCGCCAAAACCACGCTCGACGAATTGGCCGCAGCCATGCAGTCGGCACTGGCCCCGTTTGGCAACGCTGCCAACGCGTTGTCGGCCTTGGCCGAACTGACGGTGCGCCGCTCGCACTGAGCCGCGCATCATCGTGCAGCGCGATTGCACGCAGATCACGCAGACAACAAAAAGCCCGGGATTCCCGGGCTTTTTGCATCCACCTGCGGATCGATTACTTGATCAGGCGCAGGGTGAACGGGTAGCGGTATGCCACCCCTTCATTGGCCTTGATGCCGGCCATGATGGTCAGCACCAGCCATGCAACGCCAAGCGCGATGGCAAGCGGGATCACCAGAATCAGGCCCAGGCCCAAGGTCACCACCGACAACACGGTCAGCGCCAGACCGATGATCAGCAGCGTGATGTTGAAGTTCAGTGCTTCCTTGGCCTGCTCACTGGCAAAGCTCATGGTGTCTTTCTTCACCAGCCAGATGACCAGCGGACCAACGATGTTGCCAACGCCGCCGGTGACAACACCGCTCAATGCGGACAGGTGGCCAAACATCGCCCATTGGCGCTCTTCGCTGCTGACTTCGCCGACCGGCGGCGGATTGTTCTGATAGTCGTTCATTGCATCCCCTGCTACTTGTTGTGGGTTTGAAGGTGTAGCGGCTTAACCGCTATAAGAATGACGTCTAAATCAAAATAAACATAGCCCGTGTCTATGTGAAAGCACGTCAATCCGTGCCGGCCACCGTCATCTTGCCCACCAGAATCGAGCCGACCGAAACATGCGAGCGCCGGTCAACATCGGTGCCGACGGCTTCGATGTTGGCAAACATCTGCTTGAGGTTGCCGGCGATGGTGATGCCGTCCACCGGATAGGCTATCTGCCCGTTCTCCACCCAGAAACCTGCCGCGCCACGCGAATAATCGCCGGTGATGCCATTCACGCCCTGCCCCATCAACTCGGTCACCAACAGGCCCGTGCCCATACCCGACAGCATGGAAGCGCGATCACCAGCGTTGGCTGCGACTTTCAGGTTGTGCACGCCACCGGCATTGGCAGTGGTTTTCAAACCGAGCCGACGCGCCGAATAACTGCCCAGGATGTATCGCTGCAACACGCCACCGGTAATCAGCGCCGAGTTGCGCGTTGCCACGCCTTCGCCATCAAACGTGCTGGAACGCAGGCCACGTGGCAGCAATGGCAACTCATCAATGGCAAACCAATCCGGGAATATCTGGGTATCAACGCTGTCGAGCAGGAAGCTGGCGCGGCGATACAACGCACCGCCGGAGACCGCACCCAACAGGTGACCGATCAGCGAGCGCGCCATTTCCGCGCCAAACAACACCTGCACCTCGCCGGTCGGCAGCGAGCGTGGCTGCAGGCGTGACACCGTGCGCTCTGCCGCCATGCGGCCAACCTGCGCAGCATCGTCCAGGTCTTCGTGCGCTAGCGCGCTGGTGTACCAGCCATCACGCTGCATGCCATCGCCTTGGCCGGCGATCAGCGCGCAGCCGATGGAATGGTGGCTGCTGCGCTCGCAGCCGATGAAACCATGCGAGTTGGCGTACACGGAAAGGCTCTGTGCGGTGGCCGCCGAAGCGCCGTCGGAATTGCTGATGCGGCTGTCGGCCGAGCGCCCCGCCGCTTCGCAGGCCAGCGCCAGATCCAGCGCCTGATCGGCGGTCAGCGCCCACGGGTGCCAGCCGTCCATGTTCGGAAACTCCGTAGCCATCAGATCGGCATCGGCCAGGCCAGCGGCCGGGTCGTCCTCGGTATGACGGGCAATGGCGCAGGCCTGGGCCACGGTGGCTTCCAGGCTGGACTCCTGCAGGTCAGCGGTGCTTGCGCTGCCCTTGCGCTGGCCGAAGTACACGGTCACCGCAATGCCGCGGTCGTGGGTGGACTCCACCGTTTCCACCTCGCCCAGGCGCACGTTTACGTCCAGCCCGCGCTCCTCGCTGCAGCTGACCTCGGCCTGTGTAGCACCCATGGCGCGGGCCTTTTCCAGCAGGCGCTGGGAGATGCCGGCCAGCTGTTCCAGGCGCGGCAGGCTGTCATCGGCGGCAGGGGTGTGGGTGGTAATGGCGTTCAATGCTTTATCCTTGTTGGCCGAATCCCTTCACACAGCCCGGCGTAGCCTGCCCGGGCGGGGTGCGGATGCTTTGCGAAGAACCGGCCTTTCGGGCCGGACTTGATGTGATGCGAGCCTCTCGCAGGCATTCCAGCCCTTCCTGACAGGAACGGCACGGCGCGAGTTTCTCGCCAAACCCCGGCCATTCGTGGCCGGATTTTCAATAACTGAAGTTTAGTGGGTAGCAGTACGATGCGCGGACGCGACGAAGATAGCGGCGAATTTTTCAGTGAAAGCCGCAGCCAGAACCGGCGCGAAGCGCTGGAAATCCTGGCCCTGGGTGAAAAACTGGTAGATCTGACGCCGGCCCAGCTGGCGCGCCTGCCAATTCCCGAAGGCCTGCTGGAGCACATTGAATACAGCAAGCGCATCACCTCGCACGGCGCCCGCAAGCGCCAGTTGGCTTTCCTGGCCAAGCAGATGCGCCGCGAAGAGGATGAAACCCTGGAGGCCATCCGCGATGCGCTGGATGCCAACAGCGAAACCTCACGCCGCGAAGTGGCCATCATGCACCGCATGGAGCGTTGGCGTGAGCGCCTGATGGCCGAAGGCGACACCGCCCTGGCCGAGCTGCTGGACGAACACCCCGAGGCTGACCGCCAGCAACTGCGCACATTGGTACGCAATGCGCTGGCCGAGAAAGCCAAGAACAAGCCGCCGCGCGCGTACCGCGAAATCTACCAGGTGCTGCGCGCACTGATGCTGGCACCGCTGCTTGCCGGCGGTGTGGATGCCGGCATTGATGATGAAGACGAAGAAGCGGACGACGAAGACGAGGCGTGATGCCTTTGATTTGTAGGTGGGGGTAGTGTTTTTTGGGCTCATGACGAAAAGCCTGCCCTCATCCGCCCCTGCGGGGCACCTTCTCTCGCAGGCGGGAGAAGGGACGGAAGTGCCGCGAGTCGTCAGGTCAGCCAGGGCGCGCCACCCGTCATGCTTAGAACTCGCATGAAACGCCCTTCTCCCGCTGGCGGGAGAAGGTGCCCCGTCGGGGCGGATGAGGGCACGCCTTTTCAATCCATCACGCCTGCGTACCACCCACGGTGATTCCTTCGATCAGCAACGACGGCTGGCCTACGCCGACCGGCACGCTCTGGCCGTCTTTACCGCAGATGCCCACGCCTTCGTCCAGTGCCAGATCGTTGCCGATCATGCGCACCTTCTGCATGGTCTCCGGGCCGTTGCCGATCAACGTGGCGCCCTTCACCGGCGCGGTGACCTTGCCGTCTTCGATCAGGTAGGCCTCGGTCGCCGAGAACACATATTTGCCGCTGGTGATATCCACCTGGCCGCCGCCAAAGTTCACTGCGTACAAGCCTTTTTTCACCGAACGGATCATCTCCTGCGGGTCGTGATTACCGGCGCGCATGTAGGTGTTGGTCATGCGCGGCATGGTCATGTGCGCGAACGATTCGCGGCGGCCGTTACCGGTGGGCTTCACCCCCATCAGGCGGGCGTTGAGCGTGTCCTGCATGTAGCCGACCAGGATGCCGTCCTCGATCAGCGTGGTGCACTGTGTGGGCGTGCCTTCGTCGTCGATGTTGAGCGAACCACGGCGGCCGTCCAGCGTGCCGTCATCCACAATGGTGACGCCCGGTGACGCCACGCGCTCACCGATGCGACCGGCGTAGACGCTGGTGCCCTTGCGGTTGAAGTCACCTTCCAGGCCGTGGCCCACCGCTTCGTGCAGCAGCACGCCGGGCCAACCCGGGCCGAGTACCACCGGCATCACACCGGCCGGGGCCGGGATCGCCTCCAGGTTGACCAGCGCCTGGCGCAGCGCCTCGCGTGCGAAGCCCTCAGGGCGGTCGCCGGCAAACAGTTCCTCGTAGCTGTAACGGCCGCCGCCGCCGGAATAACCGGACTCACGGCGCCCGTTCTGCTCGACGATCACCTGTACGTTCAAGCGCACCAGCGGCCGCACGTCAGCGGCCAGCACGCCGTCGCTGCGCGCGATCAGCACCGTGTCGACACCACCGGACAGACTCACCATCACCTGCTGCACGCGCGGGTCGGCGGCGCGCAGGTAGCGGTCCAACCGCTTCAGCACTTCAACCTTGGCCTCGTTGCCGACGCTGTCCACCGGGTCCAACGCCGGGTACAGCGCGCGCCCTCCGCCGCGCACCAGTGAGCGCACGTCCTGCGCGCCGCCATCGCGGGAGATGGCGCGGGCCGACTGTGCGGCGGCCAGCAGCGCGGCCGGCTGGATATCGTCGGAATAGGCAAAACCGGTCTTTTCACCGGAGATGGCGCGCACGCCCACGCCTTGTTCGATGGAATGGGCGCCGTCCTTGACGATGCCGTCTTCCACGCTCCAGCTCTCGCGGCGCGAATGCTGGAAATACAGATCGCCGAAGTCGATACCCGGCCCCAACAGGGTGCCGAACGTGCGTTCAAGGCGGTTGGCGTCCAGCCCGGCGGGCAGCAGCAGACGGGTTTCGGCGAGCGTGAGGGCGTTGTCGGTCATGACATTCCAGATGGGGGCCGGGCCTGCGCTTCGCAAGCCGGCGGGGAATCAGAAACGGGGCGCGCGCCCTGAGGCTGCGCGCATCGTGGGGGTTGCAGGCCGCCGATCAGGACGGCGCCTGCACACAGCGTCTCAGGGACTGGCCGCAGGCGGCGTGATCACCGGGGGCGGCGTGCGCGGGGTATCTCGGTCGATCACTTCCACCTTGGGGTCCTTCCATGGCCCGGTGACTTTGTAGGTTTTGGAGCCAATTTCACCCAAGGGCTTGCCCAACACCGCGTTGGCCGCCGCGCCTACCGCAGCGCCCACCGGCCCGCCGGCCACCGCACCCACCACGGTGAGCAGGTTGCCAGAGCGCGGATTGACGTCGATGGTCTGGTCAAATTGCTGGCTGCGCAGGTCGGTCTGGCCCCGGATGGTGATGTTGGCAGCGGGCGCCTCGATGGCGATCTTGTCGGTGCTGGCCATGCCGCCAGCGAAGCGCACCGCGCCTTCGGCATGGTTGAAGGCCAGACCCTTGGAGAACAGGTCGCGGAAATCCAACATCAAGCGGCGCGGCAACTGCGCCACGCTCAGCAGGCCCAGCACGCGACCGGCGCCGGGCTCCACTTCCAGCAATTGGCCATTGCGCAGGTTCATGCTGAGCTCGCCTTCCAAGCCAGCCACGCTGAAGGCCATCGGCGCGGCATTCCAGCCGGCCTGCAGTTGCATCTGCCCTTGCCCGCCGCGCACCTGGCCACCGTAGCTCAGGCGCTGCATCAGCTCGCCCAGGTCCTCGGTCTGCAGGTTGACCGTGGCTTCGGTGCGGGCCTGTGCGCCCATGCCGCGCCACTGGCCCTGCACGTCAATGCTCTGCTTGGGCGCACGGATCTGCAGTTCCTGCACGCGCAGTCCATCAGCCAGTGGCTGAGTACGCAGGCGGGTCTGTCCCAGTTTTACCGCGCCAAACTCCAGGTCTTCGATATCCAATGCCAGCGGCGGGATCTTGCCCGGGTTCATCGGCGCCATCGGGGTGTCGCTGGATTCAACCGCCGCGGCTTTGGCCGGCTGCCAATGCACGCGGTCGAGCTGGCCACTGACGGTGGCGCCATCGGCCTGCGGTATCTGCAGGTTGCCGGCCAGCGCCGGACCATCCAGCTCCACCGCCACCGCATCGGCACCGGGGCGCAGGCGCAGGCGGGTCTGCGGGAAACGGCCGCCGATCAGCAGCAACTGGTCAGCCAACACGTCCACCTGTTTCAAGGCCAGCCCGTCTTTGTCCTGGGGGTCATCGCCGCCGCGCGCCAGGCTGATCCATTCCAACGCATCCAGCGACGGTGTGCGGCCGTTGACCACCAACCCATCGGCCGGTGGTTCGTGATCCACCCGGTCGCTGCCCATCGTGACCTGCACGCCGGTTTTGCCGTTATCGCTGCGTGCGGCCAGGGCCATCAATTTGCCGAAGGCGACATCAACGCGACCACTGCCCATCGGCAGAGCCGCCTGCACCGTGGTGGGCAACGTATCGCCGGCGGGTTTGTTCAACGGTGCCGGCAACTGCAAGCGGGTGCCCTGCATGTCCGATGACAACGTCAGCAATGTGGGCGGCGCAACGCGACTGCCGGTGGCTACCTTTGGCAGGGTGACGCCTACCGTCCAATCAGAGGTGCCGTGCACGTAGGGCTTGAGCCACGCCAATTCGGGTGCGCGGTCCAGCAACCTGCCTGCGTCCAGTGCGGCGGTGAGTTCGGCCTCGAAGGCATTCGCTGCATTTCTGACCGGTGCGCCGGCGCGCAGCGCCAGCACACCCTCACGATCCTGATGCCGTACCTGCAAGGCCGGCGCGTCAAAGCCGTTGCCGCCGTACTCCACCTTGCCGCGCACATTGTCGAACTGCAGATCCCAACGCTTGTCAGCCAGCTTGGCGCCGCGCAGGTCCACTGTGCCTTTCAGGCGGCCCGCTCCACCGTCATGGTGCAGCGGCTCCAACAGATCAAAGGTGACCGCAGCCGGCCCGTACACACCCAGGTTGTCCAGCGTCTCGCCATAGCTGGCCTGCAACGGGCTCTGCCGCAGCATCGACAGCAGATGGCTGCCATCGTCCACGGTAGCGGCGCGCACCTGCAGCAGCGATTCGTGGAAATCCGCAATGCCGGCCTGAATCCTGTCCACCTTCACGCCGGCCAGTTCGCCCTTGCCCTGCAGCTCAAAGCCATTGGCGATGAAGGTGATGTCCGCATCCATCTGCCGCATCACCGGCCAATCATGATGGAAGCGGATGCTGCCGCCGTCGATATGGCCGCCGGCTTCAAAGCGGCCGTCATGATCGTTGAAGGGCCAATCGTCCAGGTCACCAACAGCCAAGCCGGTGCCACCGCGCAGCGTGCCATCCACCAACGCGGCATCCAGCCAGTCCACTGCGGCCTGGCTCATGCTTGAGCGCACCCAGAAGCCCTTGGCGGCGGTCAGCGGCACATCGTCGATCTTCGCCGCCAGGCTCATCCACGGCCGCGTGCCATCCCCCTGGAACCACAGGCTGCCGCGCAGGTCGGCCGCATAGTCGCGCCCCTGCACGCGCAATGCGGGCGTGCCTATCTGCCAGCCTGCGCCCTCGCGCCAGCCGATCAACTCGCCGGAAAGCCGCAGTTCGTGCAGCACGCCAAAACCGGTGGGCCAATCGAAGCGCACCAGGTGATGGGGCTGCAACGCCAGCGACACCGCCTGCGCGTCGCCTTCAAACCGACCGCTCAGGCCACTGAGCCCGGGGCTCTTGCCGACCGCATTGAAACTGGCATCCAGCAACTCGCCTTCTGCACGCAACGGGCCACCGACATCGCCGACGATGCTGACATCGGCAAAGCGCAGCTTGGGCTGGGACTGGTACAACCAGCGCCGCAGGTCGGGCGCCAAACGCTCGCTCAATGCCGCCACCCGCAACAACGGGCCGGCGTCCAGTTGCTTGCCCTGCAGGGCAAAATGCTTACCGCCGGCCAGCAACAGGCCATCCAGCACCTGCGGGGTGCCGCTGTCGGTGATGCGCAGCAGCGGTGCGTCCAACCGCCAGCCATCGTCGCTGGACTTCCAGCGCGCACGCAACTGAAGGTGCTTGAAGCCCGTCGACGGCGCCTCGGTCGCTGACTGCAACGGCGCGCCGGACAGCAGTACATCCTCAAGCTCGCCTTCGGCAGTGACCGCGACCACGCGGTGATCGCGCAGCTGTACCCAACCACTCAGTTCGCCCTTGCCTTGGCGCAGTTGCACGCCGGCAAATTTCAGCAGTGACGACCACGCCGCAAGGTCAGCGGGTTCGGCGGACAACCACGCCTGGCCGTCACCGCGATCGCGCTGGAAATCCAACACCGCCGTCAATGGCGCCGCATCGGTGTGGATCCACCCTTTGGCGCCCAGCCGCAGCCGCTTGCCGTCCACACGCAAACGCAGATCAATGCGTGGAATCGTTGCCTGCACGCCAATGGACGCCGCATCTATCTGCAGCTGCCCGCCGATGACCTGCAGCTCACCCAGGCGTCGCAACGCATCGAGCGGGTCACCGCCGCTGTCGGCACTGGGCAAGCCGCGCACCGACCACCGTCCGTCATCACCGCGCTGCAGGGTCAAGGTCAAACCACGCAGCCGAAGCTCGGTGAGCGGCGCCCCGGGCAGCAGGCCCGAATACAGCGCCACCAGCACTTCGGCCTGGCCCACGCGCACACCGTTGCCGCTGCCAATACGCAGGCCGTCCAGCTGCAGCAGCGGACCGCGACGGGTCCAGCGCGTGTCCAGCCGATCAAACGCCACCGGCTGGCCAGCGCGCTCACTCAGCCATGCGGCCACCTTTTCCGGGTGCGCTTCCACCACCGGCAGCAACTGGCTGAGCGTACCCACCAGCAACGCCACGGCCACCAACAGCAACGCCAGCGCAAACAGCACATGACGTCGGAGGTGACGTAAACGGTGGTGCAGCAGCGTCGTCATTGGCCGACGACGCCCTCCATGACCGGACCGACAGCCCTGTCAGAGCAGCACGACATCAAACTGCTCCTGCAGATACTGGTCATCAGCCTGGAAGCGGATGCTCTTGCCGAGGAATTCCTCCAGCTCGGCGACCGCCGCCGACTCCTCGTCGGTGATGCGCGCCACCACTTTGGACGAGGCAATCACCAGCAACCGCGCTGCCTCGAACTGGCGCACGGCGCGGGTGATCTCGCGGAAGATCTCGTAAGTCACCGTCTCGGTGGTCTTGATGCTGCCGCGGCCGTTGCATTGCGGACAGGTTTCCGACAGCTGCCGCTCCAGGCTTTCCACCGTGCGCTTGCGGGTCATTTCCACCAGGCCCAGCGGCGAGAAGTCGTAGACCGTGGTTTTGGCGTGGTCGCGGGCCAGCGCCTTTTCCAGGGTGCGCAGCACCTGGCGGCGGTGCTCGGGGTCATCCATATCGATGAAGTCGATGATGATGATGCCGCCCAGGTTGCGCAGCCGCAGCTGCCGCGCCACTGTCTGCGCCGCCTCCAGATTGGTGCGGAACACCGTCTCTTCCAGATTGCGCTGGCCGACGAACGAGCCGGTGTTGACGTCGATGGTGGTCATCGCCTCGGTCTGGTCAATGACCAGATAACCACCGGATTTGAGCGGCACCTGTTTGTTCAATGCGCGGACAATTTCGTCTTCCACACCAAACATGTCGAAGATCGGGCGGTCGCCGGTGTACAGCTCCAGCTTCTCATCCAGCACGGGCATGTACTTGGCGACAAAGGCCTTGAGCTGGACGAAGGTTTCCTTGGAGTCCACCTTCACTTTGTCCACGTCTTTGCGGATCAGGTCGCGCACCGAGCGCAGCGGCAGGCTCAGGTCTTCATAGATGGCGGTGCACGAAGCCGCTTCGCGGCCACGCCGCTCGACCACATTCCACACACGCGACAGGTACGAAATGTCCTCGGCCAGCGCCTCGGCCGGCTGTCCTTCGGCATTGGTGCGCACGATATAGCCGTAGCCACCGTGCTGTGCGGAAATTTCGGTGACCAGCGATTTCAGCCGCGCGCGTTCGGCTTCGTCTTCGATACGCGCCGAAACGCCCACCATCTTCGACTGCGGCAGCAGCACCAGATAGCGCGAGGGGATGCTGATCTGCGTGGTCAGGCGGGCACCCTTGGTGCCGATGGGGTCTTTGACCACCTGCACCACCACGTCCTGCCCGTCGCGCAACAGCTCCACGATCGGCACCGACGACGGCAGCGGCAGCACCGGTGCGGTTTCGTCGGTATCAGCGGCCACCGGCGCCGGCCGCACCACGTCGTTGGCGTGCAGGAACGCTGCGCGCTCCAGCCCCACTTCGACGAATGCCGCCTGCATGCCCGGCATCACCCGCTGCACTTTGCCCTTGTAGATGTTGCCGACCACGCCACGGCGCCAACCGCGCTCTATGTGCAACTCCTGCAGCATGCCGTTTTCGATCACTGCCACGCGGGTTTCGCGCGGGGTGACATTCACCAGAATTTCTTCGGACACGTCCTTCACTCCCCCTTGTCCATGGAACTGCCCGTCGCCCCTGCCGCAAACGCCGTCAGCAATGCTGCGGTCTGCTGCAACGGCAAGCCCATTACGCCTGAGTAGCTGCCGGCCAGATGGCTGATGAAGCGCTCTGCCCCACCTTGAATCGCGTACCCGCCCGCCTTCCCCATCGGCTCGCCGGTCGCGACATATTCGGAAATCTGCTCTGCGCTCATCGGCGCAAAGGTCACTTCGGAAGTCACTGTCGCCAACGCGTGGCGGCCCTGTGCCGCCAGCGCCACCACGGTGATCACCCGGTGCGTACGCCCTGCCAGTGACGCCAGCATCGCTGCGGCGTCAGCCGCATCGGCCGGCTTGCCGTAAACCCGGTCACCCAGCACCACCTCGGTATCGGAGCCCAGCACCACCGCCTGCGGGTCATCGGCAACCAGGGCCAAGCCGGCCTGCGCCTTGTCCAACGCCACCCGGCACACGTAGTCTTCGGCAGGCTCACCTGCGCCGCGTACCTCCGGCACATCCGTATCAAGGACACGGAAGGGCACGCCAAGGCGGGTCAGGAGTTCATTTCGACGGGGGGAGCGGGAGGCAAGATAAAGCATCACGGAAGCATAACCTGCGCCAGCTACCTGAACGATCCACCGCGCCGTGAATGTGACGGCAACCCCGCACCGGCTCACCACACGTTCATCGCTCCGAACCTCAACTTCACGATCCCAACCAAGGAGGATCCTCATGCGCCGCAATCCCCTCTTCGCCCCGCTGCTGCTGTCCCTTTCACTCGCCTTGGGAGCCACGATGACCGCCCACGCCCAGACTGTGCCCACCGTCGTCGCCAGCGACGCCACGTTGCTGAACATCTCCGCTCAGGCCGAAGCCCACCGCGTGCCGGACATCGCGACCCTCTCGGCCGGCGTGGTCACCCAGGCCGTGGACGGCAACACCGCCATGCGCGAGAACGCCGTGCAGATGGACAAGGTGATGGCCGCGATCAAGGCCACTGGCATCGCCGAGCGGGACATCCAGACCAGCGGCATCAACCTCAGCCCGCAGTACCGCTACGCCGAGAACGAGGCACCGAAGATCACCGGCTACCAGGCCAACAACACCGTCAGCCTGAAGGTGCGTGACATCACCAAGCTGGGCAAGGTGCTCGACAGCCTGGCCGCCCAGGGCGCCAACCAGATCAATGGCCCCAGCTTTGAAATCGACCAGCCCGAGCCGGTCTACGACGAAGCTCGCCTGGCTGCGCTGAAAAAGGCACAGACCCGCGCCGAAACCTACGCCAAGTCGCTGGGCCTGCGCGTGCGCCGCATCGTCAGCATCTCCGAAGGCAACCAGGGCGGCTTTCGTCCGATGCCGATGATGGCCATGTCCGCCGGCCGTTCGGCCAAGGCCGAGATGGACACCACCGTGTCCCCCGGTGAAACCACCGTCTCGGTCAACCTGGACGTGGTGTTCGAACTGGGCCGCTGATCCAGCAACGTTTTGCATGTTGCATGAAGACAACGGCGCCCATGGGCGCCGTTGTTGTTCATGGCGCAAGCACAGCGCCCGCTCACGGAATATCGCCCCACTGATCAAGGGCACGCCATTACCCGTTTCGCTGGGCAGAAAATGCGTGGCTCATCGGCAGCCAGGTCGTCACGACCACTGGCTTGCGGCCCTGACGAGGACAACCAAAAGCCAACCGGCGGAATGCCCGGGTGCATCACATCGCTCGCCTGCGGCCGGCCAAACTGTCCGGCAGATAACCCGAAAACAACCCCTGGCTTGTCGAACGCCGCATTTACGGGCGCACTGGCCACACGCGGGCCGGACCCTGCAACCCCGACCCGCGTCATCGCGCGTTGTTTTATGTCACACACCCACGCATGGAGGTGGCACATGGTCCGCACGCATTCCCGCGAAACATCCGTTCACGTTGATACGTCCCGCATCTTCGCCTACAGCACCGCCATTGCCCTGCATGCCTTGGCACTGGGCATGTTGCTGATACCACTGGCCCAAGCCCCCCTCCGCAACGAAGTCGCACAGGAACCGCGCTGGCAGGTGCCGGAAGTGAAGCCGGTTACGCCCACGCCACCACGCCCTGATCCAATCCCGGTCACCCGCGCACCCACACTGCTACGCCAACCCGCCCTGCCCGCACCGGTCGACAACGCGCCGATGCCGATCTTCGCAACCGAGGCCATCATCACCTCCCCGGCCGATGTCGCACCGGTGGACGTCACTGCTCCCGCCGTTGACTCCATCGCGTCCTCATCACCACTGGAAGGCGTGCAACTGCGTTACCTCAGCGCACCGGCCCCGGCGTACCCGCGTGATGCATTGATGGCGGGTGCACAAGGCACCGTCACCCTGCGTGTGTTGGTGGGAGAAGACGGCAAGCCCCTGGAAGTCACCATCGAACGCAGCAGCGGCAACCGCAGCCTGGACAACGCCGCACGCACGCAGGTGCTGCGCCGCTGGAAGTTCCAACCCGCCGTCGATCAAGGTCGCCCGGTGCAGGCTTACGGCCTGATTCCGGTGGATTTCAAGATGGGCTGAGCCATACACGAACTGCAGAAATTGCATACAGCTTCCTTCTGCAGTTCGGCTTTCACCCATTAGCGAATTCTTACCTGGAGCAACGTCGCCAAAACTGATGACCGCAGGCAGCAGCATCTCCGGCAGTCACCAGTGTCGCTGGCCAACAACAAACGTCTCAAAATGACATGGGCTGCAATGGCATCGCCAGCAGCCCATGTCAACTACCGTCACTGCATTGAATCAGTGCTTCGCCCAGCTCAGAAGCATTGAGCCACATCTGAACCTGCGGAGCCACTTACCGACCGTGCGCCTGTTTCATCCACGCTGAGCGTGCCGCATTTTTTGTCCCGGGCCGCCTGTCCGCCTTGGGGGACCGCCGTGACCGTGAACTTCGATGCGGTCGCCGCCGCAGCCAGCCCTACGACATAGTGCCCATTCAACTCGCTATCACAAGCACTGTTGTTCGGCGGACTCGCTTTGTCATAGGTGAGCTTGCCAGCGTAATAGCGCTCCATGAATTGCACCTTCTCCAAGATGCAACCTGCAGCCGCCACTCGCCTGCCCTTGACGATGTGATCGATATAGCTTGGGTACGCAATGCCCGCCAAGATGCCGATGATCGCAACGACGATCATCAGCTCGATCAGGGTGAAGCCCTTTTCATTCGACATGTTCGGTCCCTTCCTTACTGCGCCAAGAGTTCACGCCAGCTGATACGGCTGGGCATTCCACCATTGGGTGGCGGCACCTCGAAACTCTGCGGCGTGTCACCGTCACCACGTCCAATTGTCGCAAGGCCCGTTGTCAGGTTGCCATCGGTGGGCATGCCGCCGGTAATTTTCTTGGAACCGACTACACCATGGTCTCCCTTGCCATCGGGCAAAGCGCTGCTGTCGGCAAAGTAACTGCCCGATTTAGGAGCCGTACCGGTGAACAGGTTGATCGAATTGAAGTAGCCGCTGCCAGTAGCACCTGAGCAGTCCGCACCATCCGCCGGAACCACCGAGGTCAGGAACATACCGGTTCCTGAAATGGTCGGCGAGCCGATCACACGCTCCGGCACTGGCAGGTCGAGATACCACCCCTGCTTGCCCGTGGGCAACGCGGAGTACTTCTCAAACCCACGGGCATCGTTGTTGTCCTCATCCTTGCCCCAGTAGGGAATCGTCCGCGCCTGCAATTCGGCCCGGCCGTTCACAGTGCTGTTGGTGTCAATGATTCCGTACAGGCTCTGGGTCTGCGATGTCACACCTTTGCCCGGCACGTCGGTGTTGGAGATGAATCGGCCTGTGCCAAACCCAACCATCACCGTACCGGAGCTGTTACGACCAACTCCGATGCCACCGGTGATGGGCTGTGCGTTACCTGCGGAATCCTTGGCCTGGAACAGACGGACAGCGTCCTTGGGCGAGGTTCCGGTGAAGTCCCAGCGCCAGACGTTGCCCTTCATATCACCGCCGTACACCACGTCAACCTTGCCATCCTGATTCAGGTCGGCCATACCCAAGGACATCAGGCCGTTGCCGCTGCCCGGGTCGGCAATCAACTTGTAGGTTTTGCTGATTCCACCAGCGGCATCCAGCTCATACGCAAACAGCGTGGCGGTGCCATTGGGGCTGTCGATACCGTTGGGAACGAATGCATACGCCTTTCCGTTATTGCCCGGACGAATGCGTATCGCACCCAGCACATAGCCCATATCCTTTTCAGTCGTACTGTCTTGGGTGGTGTTGTCCCAAAGCACATTTGCCGCCGTCATTGCACTGGGTGTTGTTACATCCAGCGCAAAAACGCCCCGACCGCCTCTGCCCAGTGCACCGACCAGAATGTTCTTGCCGGAGCCCTGATTCGCTTGGCTGATCACGTCGATGTTGCCATCGACAAAATAACGGTGTTCGTATTCGGTGGAGCTCAGCTTCGCCAGTTCCGTGAAGTCGAGGCCACCAGGCATATAGGAAAACAATACCTTTCCGGTCTCTGCATTGATGCCGTGCATCATGCCGTCATTGGCACCCACATAGACCGTGTTGGTGTCCCCGATATAGGCCGGCGCGGAATCCACAATGTCGCCAAAAGGATATGCCCGCTTACGCAGCGTTCCCTGCCCCTGACCGGACTCGTTGCTGCGGTCTCCTCGCAGATAAGCGATGTTGTCTGCCACAGATACCGTATGTACATCCGAGGTGACACCAAATACGGCAGCCGATGCCAGCGTTGTGCTGTCAAAGGATTGAGCAAGTCCGCCAAAGCTGGTCAGCACCGTGCGTGACGTGAAGCGGCTACCAGCATTCACCCCGCCAACATCAAATGTTTTCGACATCTCCCATTTGGCATTTTTCGACACCCCTGTCAGCGCATCATTGAAAGGACTGGCCTTCAGCTCGCCCAACCAGCTCATCGAGGTATAGCTGGCGCTGAAGGTAAGCGTTTCGGAGTCGGTCTTGGTGGAGCTGGAGGCAATATTGGAGCCCGATGCAGTGCGTCCGTCGATCGTTTTCAGTGCTTCGGTCAATGCAGAAGCAAACTTATCCGTATCCGAGGCCACCACGAAACTACCGCGGCCATTGACCGATGCATGCCAAAGGTCATCGATACGGGTTGCGTTCTCGCTCGCATTGGGATTGGGCCAGGTCCGCGGCTCCTGCCCCTTGATCGGGGTCAGCGTACCCTGCAGACCGATGGAGATGCCGAAGGTGGTCATATGCTGCCAGTCGGCCGAATCAGCGGAGCTGGTACGGACGTTGTTGACCAGGTCGGTGCGCAGGTCGTTCTGCCAATAGTAGTAGGCAACGTCGGCCAGCGTCGTGCTGTAGCCATCCTGAGTAGCGCTGTCCTGGTAAGGATAGCCCGCCTTGTAGTCCACGTTGCCGTTGCCGTCGCCCGCGTTCTTTCCGTTTGAGTACTTTTTGATCTGGCTGGCCTCGAAGCCATCACTCTTGCTGTTCCAGAAACCGTCCGTGGTCAACAACGCGTAGTTCTGGCGGCAGCTGAGCATGTTGCCGCTACCATCCTTGTAGGGGTCGGAAGTACCAAAGTACCTGCCTGCACGCTGCAATGCGCCGTGCAGCGGCGTACCGCCGTCGGCACCGGCAGATTGAAGGCGGCTGTAGAAGGTCTCGCGGTTGTTGCCGGTGAACAGCCCTTCTTCCGTATTCCACTGGATCGGAAAACTCGGCGTGTTACCGGAGAGAGACTGTTTCCCGCCACGGTTCCAGATGGTGTCGAACCCCACACGATAGTTCTTGCCAAGGCGCCCGAATGCTTCCGATGCACCGGCCTTGGCCATTTTGTTGCGGGTGCGATGGTACTGATACCAGTTAGCGAAATTCTGAAGCTCTTCTTTTTGGCCGCGGCCCGTGGGAGTAGCGTCCTCCCACTCGTAATCAGCCTTGGCTTCATAGCTGATGTTGGAAACGTTGTTGGTTGAACCCCACCAACCCTGAGGGGCATTGATGCGGAAGCTGATGGTTGAATTCGGCGAGTTCACCTTCACCGACTCATTGTTGGCGCTGTTGGTACTGCTTTTGTCTTCCCAGTTGGATGAGCAGCTGCCGTTCGAATACACATACAGATCGCCGTTGCCCTTGCCGCCGGACGTTGTCACCGTCACCGACTCGGCCGCCCCCAGCTCAACCCGAAAGCACTGCGACCAGCTACCGCTACTGATGGACGCAACCGTCCCCTGGCTCAACACCCGGGTTGACCGTGCCTGGCGCTGAACCACGCCACCGTCAACACTGTTGGACGAGCTGGAGCGTGCAATCCGGTACTTCACATAATTGGAAGAACTCGTACCGGGATCTGAAACCCCCGCCTTTGGAACGTAGAAATAGGATTCCGAGGAATCCCGGAGGTCCCGGCTGCCGCTCAGGCTCGTGGTGCTGCTGGACGCCGCCGTGAAATCCGCATTGCCCAGGCGGTCATTCAAATCGGTGCTGGCCGTACGCCAAGGCCTATAGTCCCGATCGGGGTTGTAATACAGCGTGTTGTTGATGTACGAGCGCCTGGAGGGATTGTCCGACAGGCTGTCGTAATTATCGGGCATGCTCAACCACGCCATCGACCCCGAATCATCAAGGATCAACATCACGTTTGGCGGGATCGAGCTGCTACCTGTCAGCAACGGATACTGCGGAAAGGAAGTCGTCGCCGCCTGCGCCGATGCCATCGTGACGAGCATCACTGAGAGCGCAACCTGCAGACGCGAAGCGAGGAGCGTTCCTCGAAAAGTTTTTCCGTTCATGTCTTGCTCCGGCTCAACGACGGTAAAGCGACTGGACAACCACTTCAACCCCACTAGGGGTCATGGCCTGCGATGTGATGCGAAAAACACTCTGCTCCGTCGTTGGCGGCGGCACCTTGGACATGTCAATGCCTTCGCCCGCACCTCCACCATTGACCGTAGCTCCAAAGTCTTCGATCACAAAGCGTGGGGTTAGGGCGAGATCGCCCGAGCCTACGGCTTTCCCCTCCCTGAAGGCTCCCTTCGTCCAAAAATCGGCAGCGGCCCATGGTGGATCGACACTTGGACTCGGCATGGCACAGAGGCCATCCGCACAACCCGATGGGGGAAAGGACGGCGCACCATCACGCGCAATGATTTCAGCTTGGCGCAGCCCTGCTTCAGCCGCCTGGAATGCCTTGCCGCGCGCCACCGTATTGGCGGCCATGCGTTCTTGCATGATGGCTCCGCGCATCGAAGCCAATCCGAGCAGCGTAACGACGATAAGCAGCATCAGAACAACCAGCAGTGCCGCACCAGATTGTTTTGTACGAGCGCCATGCAGCGGCTTCATAGGATGTTCCCCTGATGATTTCTGAGCACAATGACGTCCTCCACAGAGCGACTTAATGTGGCGCCTTCCACATCTTTCACATCAGCGCTGGCCATCGCCCCCTGCACCGCCTCGAAGGTCATGGAAAGGTGAACCGCTGTAACCAGCCCCCACGAATTGCCCGCATCAACAGCTCCGGCATTTACGTAGTTGGAGGAATCCCCCACCTTATATGTGATGCTCAATCCCGTTACGCCTTCGGCGATTTCATCCTTGCCAGCTGCAGAGGAGCGGTACAACGAACTGCCACCACGGGTGTTGTTCTCCACGCTCCAGCGCACTGCAGCCGGCTGCACCACAAAAGCGGGTGAACGGCCTGCGCCCGGCTGACATTTGGAAGCTTCAATCGCAGTGGGCGGTACCGTCGGATCACCCCAGAAGCAGTAAGCAGGCCCAGCCAAGGGCTCAGTGCACCTGCTTGCATCGGGTTCACGCGTCATTCCCTCGCCGCAGTTGGCGCTGGCATCGTGGGACACTTCGTTGCCGGAAATCGCGGTGACAGAAAACGCAATGGCCGCATCGTTATTGCACGCGATCAGGTCCTGCCCCACCGTTAGACCTGTCGCAGAGTTGAGTACAATCGCATCTCCCGGCGCCTTGTGCTGCACGACCTGCCGCTGCATATCATTTGCCCGGTAAATGGTGATGGCATCCGTGCCGCCACTTTCTCCGTGGATACCACCATTGAAGCGCGCCCAATAGGCTGCGCCCGATGCTTCCGAACGCACGATGACAGGGTGATCACTGAAGCGTGTGCACGGGTTGCCACCGGCTTCGCGGATGTCGCGCGCCAAGATCTCGAACGCGGCGCGCTGGTTTTCCTGGATGCGGTTTATGGCTTCAGTACTGCCATACACACGCCGATTGGACAGAAAAATACTGCCCGCTGCCGCGACCACGAGCAGCCCGAGCAACAAGGCAACCATCAACTCAATCAGGGTAAAACCCCGCTGATGGGCTCCGGATTTCATACTCATAGTTGACTGGTCTCCTCGACCTGACCACCGACGTCATTACCACCCGTCGCACGCTCGTCGTCCCACTTAACTCCCACGGTACAGGTCATTGAATCGGCATCGCAGCGCACCAGCCCTTGGGCATCAGGCGCTACTGTCGCTTTCAAACCCCACAGCCATGCCTCCATGCTGCCGGGCTCGGCACCCGCTTCACCGTCGGTGTAGATATTTGTGTTGTACGTACCCAGGTTGTCGCGGTCCGCCCGAATGATGTCCATCATCGAGTAAACCTGCATGGCAGCTTGGGTGCGGCTAGCGGAACTCCCGGTATTTTTCAATGTAATGGCCTGCAGCGCAGCAATGCCGAGCAGGCCAATGGCCAAAATCAGTACCGCCACCATTACTTCAATCATGCCGACACCCCGTTGACTGCACTGAGCGCGACGACGCGGCTGTTTGATTTCCATTAGATGTCTCCCGGCGCGGTGCAGTTCGCACTTGCCTCACGGCGTGCGCTGGTGATGCGTACCACCGCTGCGGTAATGTCCACTGCGTTTTCTCCAGAAACGTCCGCTGCACACAGCGAAATGGTGCCGCTGCGCTGCGCTCCCACCTGGACAAAGCCCGACGGGGTGAACGTGATGCGCATGTTGCCGCCGGTGACATTGGCACTGGGCTTCATGGCGAGCTTTGGGTTGGCCGCCACCGAACGCAATGAAGTATTTTCTCCATTCTTGGTCGCGAACACGATCCATTGACTACCCATCGCCCCGGAGCAGGTCTTGCCATCATTGCTCGGGCAGAAAGTCGTTGTCGCCCGACGCGAGATCGCCTCGGTACGGGCAATCTGCAGCGCCGCGATCATTTCATTGCCGCTGGACACCAGGCGGTTGTGGCTGATCATTTTGCCAAAGCTGGGCGCAGCAATCGCCGCGACGATTCCCAACACCGCCACGGTCACCATCAGTTCGATCAGCGTAAAGCCCTTGCCATGACGCTTCCCAAGCGCCCTTACGCTTCCCGTCGGCAGATTCCCGACCATGCGCAAGCTCCCCAGATTGACTAAGCTGACACGCTAAGCCAGCCCCGCCCGTCCGTCACTCTCTGACCGATAGGCGGCACTTCGCCCCTGACCAATGGCAATCGGTTCACTACCCATGTCAGAACAGCCCACCATCACGCCGCTGGATACCCTATGGAAGGCGCCAGCGATTATCTGGACGATCCTGGCCGGGGAAGGCCTTGCCATCATTTTGGCCTTGGCTCCGGAGCAGAACGGCAACCGCTGGGTGCTGTTCGGCGCCCTGTCACTGATGGTGCAGTGGATCTCTCTTTCCGCGCTGGGCACCCTCTATCTGCTGCGCCGCCCACTGTCGCGGCTGCCCCCCACATTCATCGCCAACATCACCCTGCTGGTGCTGGTGGCCTGCAACCTGCTGGTCTGCACCGCAAGCTGGTGGGCGCTGAAGGGGCTGTTACCCATTTCTTCGGAAAGCTGGTTGCCCACCCTGCTCCGCTTCACGGGCATCGTCGTCATCTTCGGTCTGCTGGGCTTGGCCGCATTTCAGAACCACTGGCGCGCCCGGCAGTTGGCTGTTCGCGCCAAACAGGCCGAGCTTGAAGCCCTGCAGGCGCGTATCCGCCCACACTTTCTGTTCAACACGCTCAACACCGGTGCCGCGCTTGTCCATCAACGCCCGGAAGACGCCGAGCGATTGCTGCTGGACCTGGCCGATCTGTTTCGTGCGGCATTGGCCGGGCCGCAGGTAATTCCGTTGAGCGAGGAAATCGCACTCTCCAGGCGCTATCTGGAAATTGAAGCCCTGCGCTTTGGCGATCGCATGCGCGTCCACTGGGAGCTGCCCTCGCCACTCCCGCAGTTGCAGGTGCCCACGCTTTCCATCCAGCCATTGGTCGAGAACGCGATTCACCACGGCATTGAGCCTTCTCCAGACGGCGGTGACATCCGCATCACGGTGGCACAGGGCAAACAGCAGGTGGTCATCACCATTGAAAACAATCTGCCCGAAGGCGATGCGCGGCCACTGCGCGCGGGCCACAAAGTTGGCCTCACCTCTACCAAAGCCCGCATCCAGGCGATGACCAATGGCGAAGGCGATGTCATCACCCGCACTGAGAACGGGCGGCATATCACCACGGTCACCTTGCCAGCCTGAAGCCCGCCATCGCAGCCGAACTACAGCTGCAGCGTAAGCCGCAAAGCCGCACCTCGACCAAACGATGCAATGGTTGCAGCCGTACCGCGAACGCTCCATCTGTCGATCGGCAGCACAGGCAACACAACCCCCTTCGCGTTGCACGAAGGGGGCTTTTTCAGCGTCATCAAACGCTAAGAATCAAGCAACCACCTGGTAGCACGGGCGGTACTCGCCTGAAATCTTCATGCGACGCTGCTCGACAAACGCACGCAACAGCGCATCCAGTGCCTGCATCATCTCGGTATCGCCGTGAATCTTGAACGGGCCAAATTCCTCGATGCGGCGCATGCTCTCTTCCTTGACGTTACCGGCAACAATGCCGGAGAACGCACGCCGCAGATCGGCCGCCAAATCCGGCGCCGGGCGCCCCTTGTGCAGATTCAACGCGGCCATCGCCTCATGCGTCGGCACGAACGGCTGCTGGTATTCCAGCGGAATCTCCACCTGCCAGTTATAGAAGAACGAATCGCGCTGCGCCAAACGGAACTCACGCACGCGCTTGATGCCCTGCGCCATCTTGCGTGCCACCGCCACCGGGTCACCCACGATGATCTCGTAACGCTCAGCGGCCTTGTCACCCAAGGTCAGGCGGATGAAACGGTCAATCTGCTCGAAATACGGCGCCGCAATGGCCGGGCCACTCAGAATCAGCGGGAACGGCAGATCCTGGTTCTCTTCGTGCAACAGGATACCCAACAGATACAGGATCTCTTCGGCGGTACCCACGCCACCCGGGAACACGATGATGCCGTGGCCCAGGCGCACGAATGCCTCCAGGCGCTTCTCGATGTCCGGCATGATCACCAGGTGGTTCACGATCGGGTTCGGCGACTCGGCCGCAATGATGCCCGGCTCGGTGATGCCGATGTAGCGCGTGTTGTGCTTGCGCTGTTTTGCGTGCGCGATGGTGGCGCCCTTCATCGGGCCCTTCATCGCCCCCGGCCCGCAACCGGTGCAGATATCCAAGCCGCGCAGGCCGAGCTCGTAGCCCACCTGCTTGGTATAGAGGTACTCATCGCGCGAGATGGAGTGGCCGCCCCAGCACACCACCAGGTTCGGGTCGCTGGGCTGCAGGATGCGCGCATTGCGCAGCACACCGAACACCGCATTGGTGATGCCGTCGGAGGTCTCCAGGTCGGACGCATACTCCGGCCCGAGCTCGATGGCCATGTAGGCCAGGTCACGCACCACCGAGAACAGCAGCTCGGCAATACCGCGGATGATTTCGCCATCGACGAATGCCGCTGCCGGCGCATTGCTCAGGTCAATGCGGACACCACGGTCCTGCTGGGTCACCTGCACATCGAAATCCGGGTACAGATCACGCGCAGCGCGCGGGTCATCCGAGGCACTGCCGCTGGTCAGCACCGCCAGCGCGCAGCGACGCAGCAGCTCATGCATGCCGCCACCGGAGGCATCACGCAGCCGCGCCACTTCCGTGCGCGACAACACATCCAGCCCACCGCGGGGGTAAATCCGTGCGTCCTGCACCGGCAGCGCCCTCGCTGCCACTTCGCTCTTGATCATTTCCACTTCCATCTCAATTCCGTCCTCATAGTTGGCCGACTTTAGCGCTGCCCCCATGAAAAGGAAAACGGCCGGGTTTCCCCGGCCGTTTTCGGTTTACATCCGATCGATCAAACGATCAGAACTTGTAGCGGAAGCCCAGCTGCAGCGACCACTGCGACACACCGGTGTTGCCGTTACCGTTGCTGCCATTGGCAACCGTCGGACGCTCAACCCGGTTCGGATCGAAGTTGCTGTACACGTACTTGCCGTCGTACATACCCGCGGCGGTCAGCACGCGGCGGTTGGCGAAGAAACCGTAGTCTTCGATGTGGCCCCAATCCTTGTTGATCAGGTTGCCAACGTTCATCACGTCCAACCAGATCTCCGACTTGTGGCCCTTGAAGAAGCCCGGCAGTTCCTGGCTGATACGCACATCGAAGCTGTTGATCCAACCTGCGCGACCAGAGTTGCGCGGCGCAGCCTGGCCCGCATAACGCGCCAGTTCCGGGTTGGCAGCAAGCCATTCAAAGAACGATGCCTCCATCTTCGCGTCAGCAGTGAACTGGCCCGATCCGTTGAGCGTACCGAACAGAACATCGCCAGGGCCCGTCGGAACGTAGAACAGGTCGTTGCCGCTGCGGCCTTCGCCATTGGCGTCGTTCGAATAGACGTAGCTGAACGGACGACCATTGCGGCCTTCGTAGAACAGACCGACGCTGGTCTTGTAATCGCCGAAGAAGGCGTGCTTCCAGTTGATGCTGCTGCTGACGCGATTGCGGATCTGGTAACGCGAGGTACCGGTCTGCTCTTCGTTGGCGTTGAAGATGTAGTTGTAGTTCCAGGTCGAACCGGCGGTCGCACTGGTCATGTCACTGACCATCTCCGAATCGGTGTAGGTGTAACCCACGCTCCAGGACCAATCGCTTTCCGGCGAGAACGGCTTGGCCAACGACACGGTGAACTGGCTGCTGCGGCCCTTGTCGGTGTTCTCCAGCAGATACACATTGCCGAAGTTGCGATCACGGTTGTAACGGTTGCTGCCTGTCGTCCACGAACGACCCACACGTGCCGGGTCGTAGTACATGTCACGGCCGTCCTGACCCTTGAAGGTCGACTCACCGATATTGATGCTGCGGTAGAAGAGATCGCTCTTGACCTTGGTCACCAGCAACTCGGCCGACGCAACCATGCCGTACCACGGCAACTCATGCTCGAGTGCCAGGTTGGCCTTCCACACCGACGGCTGCTCGAAGTCCGGGCTGACGTAGGTGACGTTGGTTTCCGGGGTACCGGCCGACGGACGGACCTGGTCAGCCACGATCGGCTCGTAGTCCCAGTTGTCCGGGTTGATGGCACCGCCCTGCTCACCGCTGTAACGCAGATAGTTCAGGCCGGTCGTGCTGAAGGCATTACCGAACCACACCTGCGGCGAAGCACCACGGAACAGGCCCACACCACCGCGTACCTGCGTCGGACGATCAGTGTCGAAGGTGTAGTTGAAACCGAAGCGCGGCTGCACGAGCCACTTGTCCTTGCCATTCACATAGCTGTTGTCCAGGCCGAAGGAGGCCAGGGCAGCATCGTTACGGGTCGGACGGCCGCTGACGCTCGGCTTGTCGGCACGCAGGCCGAAATTCAGCGTCAGATTGTTGTTGACATACCAGGTGTCCTGAGCAAACAGACCCAACTCGCGGTACTTGAAGCCAGCAGCGATGGTGTCATCGCTCAAGCCCGGCTGCGGCAGGTGCTGCAGGTAGTTGCTCCAGTTACCCGTCGCGTAGTTGTCCAGCCCGAAGAACTCATAGGTGCCGTACAGGTTCTGGACGAACATGTTGTACACGTCGTTGCTGCTGAAGTCCGCACCGAACTTGACGTCGTGGTCACCCAAGGTCAGCACGCCAGCGGCATAGCCGTTCCAGGTCTTGGTTTCCAGCAGGTTGCCCGGCGTACTCGGATCCGGACCGAACATGATGTATTCACCCGACGGCGAATCGACGTTGCCACCGAAGTAGATCTTGGTGGTGGCGATGCGGTCGCCCGGCATGATGCGTGCCGAGGTGTAATCGCGATAGGAAGCCTTCAACTCGGTCGAGAAGTTGTCGGTCCAGTCACTGAACACCTGGGCGACATAGTTCTCGATGGTCTTCTGCTGCTCGAAGAACGAGGAGCTCAGGTTGATGATCGAGCCGCCAGTGGTCGGCGTACGGGCCTGACTCTGCTCAACTTTGCTGTAACGGAGGCTGGCGCGATGGTTGTCGCTGATGTTCCAGTCCAGCTTGACGGCGTATTCCTCAAGATTCGTGCTGCCGTCAACGTCGCCAACGCCACCAGCATCAACGCCGTAGAGGTTTTTGGCCAAACGCACTGCGTCATCGACCTGTGCCTGGCTGATGGTGCCGTTGCCCAGTGCGCTGTCAGCGACGCTGGCACCCGGCGACTTCCATTCCTGCTTTTCGTAGTTGGCGAAGAAGAACAGCTTGTCCTTGACCAACGGACCACCAAGGGTCATGCCGTAGGTGCGCTCGCTGTCGAAACCGTCGAACTTGTAACCAGCCGGGTCCTTGCCGAACCAGTCGCCGTCACGGTAAGAACCGTAGACCGAGCCATGGAATTCGTTGGTACCGGACTTGGTAACCGCATCGATAACAGCGCCGGTGGCGCCAGCAATCGTCACGTCGTAGCTGGACAGGTCAACATTGATCGCTTCCAGCGCGTCCATGGCGACCGGCTGGCGACGGGTCGGCATGCCGTTGTCTTCCAAGCCAAAGGTATCGCTTACCGACACGCCATCAACGCGGATTGCGTTGTACTTGGGGTTCTGGCCGCCAACGGAAATCTGGCCATCTGCCTTGTTGGTCTGTGCCACGCGCGGATCAAGGCGCACGTAGTCCTGGATGTTGCCACCCGCCGAAGGCAGCGCATCAATGGTCTGACGGCTGATGTTGGTGCCTGCGCCCATCTTGGTGGCGCTGAAAACCTCCGAACCGCCGCCCACGGCCACGACCTGCACCGCTTCCAGGTTGGTTGCGGCAAGATCACCAGCCAACTGGGCGTTGATGGTGCTGGCCTGGTTCACACCCAGGTAAACGCCGTCTTCGGTCTTGGTGCCTTCACCGGGCTTGGTGATGGTGATGGTGTACGGGCCGCCCACGCGCAGGCCGCGCGCGTTGTAGCGACCGGCCGCGTCGGTGGTCGCACGGCTGACCGTGCCAGACTCGGTGTGGGTGATGGTGACTTCAGCGCCAACAACCGGCTGACCGCCGTTGTTGATGACCTGGCCGCCGACGCCGGCAGAGGTGCTCTGCGCGAAAGCCGGTGCAGCCGAAAGAGCAACAACCAGTCCAAGAGCAAGCTTGGACATCCTGATGTGTGGGTATTTCATTGGTCGGTAGCCTCGAAACGAGTGGCGATTGAGAAAAAACGCGATCCATCAGCCCCGGGGTCAACCGGGCGCCTGATCGGCTTGAATCTGGGGGTCCCTTACCGGGCGGTTACAGCCGCAACGGTTAAGATAAGGTTAACACGGTAATGACTGTTTATGACTGGAATAAGACAGTCGTGCTGCATTGCGACAAGACAAAAGTCGCCAAATCAATCCGTCAATTAATTGACGTCATGTAGGCGGCCACCCCGTCCAACAGCATCTGCACCGAAATTGCCACAAGCAGCATGCCCATCAGCCGCTCCAGCGCGATCAAGGCGCGCGAGCCCAGCAGCTTGTAAAGCAGGGGTGCCGACATCAGGATCGCCGCCGTGGCACCCCATGCCAGCAGCAGCGCCAAGCTCCAATCAGCCAGCCGATGCGGCTCGTTGCTCCCCATCAGCATGACAGCGGCCATGCCCGAAGGCCCGGCCACCAGTGGGATCGCCATCGGCACGATGAATGGCTCACCGTCGGGCACGGCCCCCATCAGCCCCTCCGGCCGGGGGAAAATCATACGGATACCGATCAGGAACAGGACGATGCCGCCGGCAATGGCCACCGACTCCTGCCGCAGGTGCATCATTTTCAGGGCGTAGCGCCCACCCCACAGAAAGGCCATCAACACGGCCAGGGCAATCAGCAGCTCGCGGATCAACACCACCCGCTGCCGCTTGAGCGTCAGCGGTTTGAGCAGGCTCAGAAAAACGGGGATGTTGCCCAGCGGGTCCAGGATCAGGAACAGCATCAAGGCCGCTGAGAGCACGGTCATGCCGGCAGTTCCAACACCTTGCCACGCCACGCCACCCCGCCGGCGGCCAGCAGCTGCACGCAGGCCCCGGCGTAGCTGGCCGGGTCAACCGCTGCGATATCTTCCTCATGCGTGAATGCACGGGCACGCAAGCCGGTGCGCATTGGCCCGGGCTGAAGGCCGCTGACCCGCACCGGGCTATTGCCCAGCTCGTGATGCAGGGAATCCAGCAACCCCCGCAATCCATACTGGGCCACCCCGTAACCGCCCCAATAGGCTTGGCCAACCCGCTGCGGATCGTCCAGCGCGAACACCACCGCCGCATCCTCGCGCTGCTTCAACAACGGCAGGCAGGCCTGGGTAAGCCAGGCACGGGCGGTCAGATTCACATGAATGGCGCGGGCAAACGCAGCCGGGTCACCGAGGGCAAACGGCGTCAGGCCCGGAAAATTGGCCGCGCAATGCAGCAGCCCGTCCAACCGGCCCAACTCAGATTCCAGCCGCTCGGCCAGTGCGGCATAGTCGTCGGGACCTGCGCCTTCCAGATCCAGCGGGTACAACAGCGGCTCGGGCCCGAGTTTGGCGGCACTGTCATAAACCCGATTGAGCTTGGCGACCTTGCGCCCCAGCAATACCACCGTGGCGCCGGCCGCCGCGCAGGCATTGGCGGCCGCAGCCCCCAACCCCCCTGCCGCGCCCGCCACCAACACCACCCTGCCACCCAGTTCCGGCATCCCGGCACTCCGTGGCTGCGCACTCACGCCTGCCCGGCCTCGGCAACGATACGCTTTAGCTCACCGGACTCGAGCAGCTCCAGAATAATGTCGCAACCGCCAATCAACTCCCCATGCATATAGAACTGCGGGTAGGACGGCAGGTTGGAATAACGCGGCAGATTGGCGCGTATTTCGGGGAATTCCAGCACGTTGATCGTGCGCAGATTGATCGCACCGGCGGCCAACAAGGCCTGCACCGCACGACTGGAATAGCCACACATCGGGTACTGAGGCGTACCCTTCATGAACAGGACGAGGGGGTGTTGTTCCACCTCAGCCTGGATTTGCTCCATCACCGGCATTCGAATTCTCCCTGCTGCGAAAGAACGGCCCGTCCTGGTCGGATAGACTTTCCGTGGCCGCCAATTGTAAGCCGAGCGGGCCCACTCCCGGCGCCTTCGCCCCGAAAAGAAATGCACAATGCCCGTAGAACTGCCTGAACTGCCCTACTCCCGCACCGCGCTGCAACCGCACATTTCCGCCGAAACGCTCGATCTGCACCATGGCCGCCACCACCGCGCCTATGTGGATGCGGTGAACGCGCGCATCGCCGGCACCGAGATGGATGAGCTACCGCTGGAGGACATTGTCCGCAGCAGCCAAGGCAGCCTGTTTGAAGCCGCCGCGCAAGCCTGGAACCACGCCTTCTTCTGGCAATGCCTGCATCCGCGCGCGGGCGATGATCCACACGGCGCCCTGGCCGAGCGCATCAACCTGCAATTTGGCGACGTGCAGAAGCTGCGCGACGAATTCAATCGCGCCGCAATGGCCGTGTTTGGCTCCGGTTGGGCGTGGCTGATTCAGCACCCCGATGGAAAGCTGGCCATCACCACTACCCGCAACGCCAATACACCGCTCACCGGCGACAGCACGCCGCTGCTGGTTTGCGATGTGTGGGAGCACGCGTATTACAGCGACTATCAGAATGAGCGTGCGCGCTATCTGCAGGCGTTCTGGAAACTGGTGAACTGGGATTTCGTCAGCGCGCAGCTGCACTGACACCGCATCAATGCGACCACGCATGCATTGACGCGCACAACCTGCCGCCCGGGTGAGTCGCGCCTGCCCGGGCTGCCCGCGCATTGCGAATGCACCTCAATCGTGCGCGGCCACCGCATCCAACACGCGCGCCGAATACACCATTGCCGCACCGGCATTGAGTGCGACCGCAACTCCCAGCGCTTCAGCAATTTCCTCGCGGCTTGCGCCTTGCTTGAGAGCAGCATCCACATGCGTGGTGATGCAGCCATCGCAACGCGTGGTTACCGCTACCGCCAGCGCGATCAGCTCGCGGGTTTTGCCATCCAGGTGCGCGGTCTGCGCACCGGCGCCGCTGAGCGTGAGATAGCCCTTGAGCGTGTCGGGTGACAGCTTGCCGAGCTCGCCAATACGGCCTTTCAGCTCACGGCGATAGTCATTCCAATCCAACATGAGACGTCTCCGGTTGATGTACCGGAGACGTTACGCCTGGGAATCTTATGGCCGTGTAACGACTGCGCCTCAGCGACGCAGTGTCTGCAGCACGGGCGCGACCTGGGCTTGCACGCTCAACGCAGCGCCTACGCGCTCCAATGCATCCGCCAATGCGGACGCGGAGTCATCGCGCAGGTTGGCGTGGCCGACCTTGCGACCGTCTCGCGGCTGCTTGCCGTAGTCATGCCAATGACCTGCCGCCTCGCTCAACACCGGGCCCGCATCGGGCATGCGCCCGAGCCAGTTCAACATGCAGGCGTGGCCCAACATGCGGGTGTCACCCAACGGCAGGCCGAGTACCGCACGCAGATGGTTCTCAAACTGCGAGGTTTCGGCGCCGTCGCTGGTCCAGTGGCCAGAGTTGTGCACACGCGGTGCCATTTCATTGGCGAGCAGTTCATCGCCACGGCAGAACAGCTCAAGCGCGAACACACCCACATAATCCAGCCGCTCGGCCACACGACGGGCGTAAGCAACAGCGGTTTCATGCTGTGCGGGTGACGCCGTTGCCGGTGCAAGACTGGCCGACAACACACCGTCCACATGCCAGTTACCCGTCAGCGGCCATGCGCGGAACTCGCCATCGCGGCCACGCACGGCAACCACACTGATCTCGCGATCAAATGCCACAAAGCCTTCAAGGATCAAACCGGTCTTCTCGACCTGCGCACCCAGCGTTTGCCAAGCCGTGTCGATATCCGCTTCGCTGCGGATACGGAACTGGCCCTTGCCGTCGTAACCCAGGCGGCGGGTTTTGAGAATGCACGGCATGCCGAACTCGGCCACTTTTGCTGCCAGCACATCACGGCTGGTGATGTCGGCAAAGGGCGGCAATGCAATACCCAGCTCCTGGAACAGGGTCTTCTCACTCAGGCGATCCTGCGCCACGGCCAGGGCGGCCGGGTTCGGGAACACCGGCTTGCGCTCGGCCAGCCAGCGCGCGCTTGCGGCCGGCACGTTCTCGAAATCAAAGGTGACCACATCCACCTTGGCGGCAAACTCGGCCAGCGCTGCGGTGTCATCGAAGGCGCCAACCTGCAGCGGCGCCACCTGCCCGGCGCACGCATCGGCGGCCGGGTCGAACACCACAAAACGCAGGCCCAGCGGGGCACCCGCCAATGCCATCATGCGGGCCAGCTGACCGCCGCCCAAGATGCCTACCGTGATCATTGGCGCGGGTCGTCCGCAGCCATCACATCATCGGTCTGCCGCGTGCGGAACGCGTCAAGCGCCTGACCGATGGCCGGTTGTTCCGGCGCAAGCAGCGCGGCGGCAAACAAAGCGGCGTTGGCTGCACCGGCATTGCCGATGGCGAACGTGGCCACCGGAATGCCCGCCGGCATCTGCACGATGGACAACAGCGAATCCATACCGTTCAGCGCCTTGGACTGCACCGGCACGCCCAGCACCGGCACGGCGGTCTTGGCGGCAATCATGCCCGGCAGGTGAGCGGCGCCACCGGCACCGGCGATGATCGCGCGCAGACCACGCGGGCCCGCCTGCTCGGCGTAAGTGAACAGCACGTCCGGCGTGCGATGCGCCGAAACCACCTTCACTTCATACGGAACACCCAGCGCATCAAGCTTCTGGGCAGCGTGCTGCATGGTTTCCCAATCAGAGCGGGAACCCATGACAATGCCGACAAGCGGCACGGAGGAGTTGAGGGTCATTGGCCGTCACCTGCTGCAAAGACGTATTCTAGCCGTCTTCCCCGCAAGACCACGACCTGATGGACCGCAAACTCCTCGACCTGCTTGTCTCCCCGGACTCCCGCCAGCCATTGGCCCAGCTGGACAGCGCTGGCCTGGAAGCCCTGAACCGCGCCATCTCCGCAGGCGGCGTCAACCGCGCCGATGGCAGCGCACAGACTGAATCCCTGCGCGAAGCCTTGGTCACCCGCGACCGCAAACAGGTGTTCCGCGTCGAAGACGGCATCCCGGTACTGCTGGCCGACGAAGCCATCGACACCACCCAGATCACCGACTTCCCGGGTAAATAATGCTGCCGCATCCGCCGCTTGCCCCGCCCCAGGAACAGATTGACGCCGATGTCGCCCGCGCCTTGGCCGAGGACATCGGCAGTGGTGACGTTACCGCCGCCCTGCTGCCCGACAGCGCGGATGTCGCCTATCTGCTGTGCAAGCAGGATGCGGTCATCGCCGGCCGGCCTTGGTTTGACGCCACCCACCGCGCGCTCGACCCCGCTGTGCAGATCCATTGGCGGGTGCTGGAAGGCGACCACGTCACCGCCGGCACCGTGCTGGCCACGCTGCAAGGCCGCAGCCGCAGCCTGGTCAGCGCCGAGCGCACCTCGCTCAATTTCCTGCAGACGCTGTCTGGCACCGCCACCGTCACCGCCCGCCATGTCGCGGCCGTGGCCGGCACCAAGGCAAGAATTCTGGACACCCGCAAAACCCTGCCCGGCCTGCGTCTGGCGCAGAAGTACGCGGTGCGCTGCGGCGGCGGCGACAACCACCGCATCGGCCTGTTCGATACAGTGATGCTCAAGGAAAACCACATCCGCGCCGCGGGTTCCCTCACCGCTGCCGTGCAGGCTGCCCGCGCCCAGCAGCCGCATCTGCCGTTGGTGGTGGAAGTGGAAGACCTTTCGCAACTGGAAGAAGCCCTCGCCGCCGGTTGCGAACGCATCCTGATCGATGACTTCAGCGCTGCCATGCGCCGCGATGCCGTACGCATTGCTGCCGGCCGTATCCCGCTGGAAGTGTCGGGCAGCGTTGATCTAACCAGCCTGCGCGCCATCGCGGAAGACGGCGTGGACTGCATTTCGATCGGCGGCCTGACCAAGCACGTGCAAGCCATCGATCTGTCGCTGAAGCTCGGCCCGCCGCCGGGCTGAGCTTCACGCTGACGGCCTTGCGACAGGCAGCGGCGCTCACAGCATCAACACGGCATCAACTGCGACACTTCCCCTACACCCTGCGGAGTCAGATGTGGCATACCGATCCCTGCTGTGCGGCCTTGCCCTGTTGGCCCCCGCGTTTTCCTCCGCAGCAGTTGAAGCCTGCGACATCCCCGCCCGTTACGGTGTCAGCGACACCGCCAAAGCCATCGTCCGTGCCGCCTGTGATGAGCACCGCCTGTGGTACCGCCCCTTCATCGACCGCGACGGCCGCATTGCCAGCCTTGGCGTCACCGAGGCCGAATCCGAGCACCTGGCCGACAACGGCCTGATTGCCTGGCAGCGCGTCGCCGGCTACTGGCGCGAAAGCGCTACGTTGTCGGCAATGGGCGCCATCCCCGGCGCGACCAGTTGCATGCAGCCGGCAGGCAATCGCTTCACCGACACCGATTGCCGCGCGTTCCTGATCGACAACCCTTGGTCAGCAGCTTTCATCTCCTGGGTGATGACCCGCGCCAGCGTGCCCGCCTTCAATCGCTCGCCACGCCATATCGACTACATCCGTGCGGCCTACCAGGGCGGCGTCAATGGCACACCGTACCGGCTGGCCGATCCCGCTGCCGAAAAACCCGCGCCGGGCGACATGCTGTGCTTCCTGCGCAACCGCAGCAGCACGCTCAACCATGCAGGCCTGATCGAAGCGCTGGGCAGCGGACGCGCCGGCAACTGGAAATCACATTGTGAGGTGGTCATCGGCGCCAACGTCGGCGGCGACCGCACGCTGTATCTGGTTGGCGGCAACGTCGCCAACTCGGTGGTGATGCGCAAGCTGACGCTCGACCGCACCGGCCTGCTGGAACTGCCCAAAGCCAGCGCCCAAGCCACATCGATTACCGAACAGGGCTGCTCACCGGGCCACGAGGAAGAGTGCAACCTCAACCGGCAGGATTGGGCTGCGTTGCTGAAACTCACCGCCATCGCGCCAACCCCGGCGCAGGATTCTGTGAATCCAACAGAAGGCGCACCAGCCGTGCCCGCACCCGACGAGCCAGCGCCGCCCACGCACTGAGACCAAGGCCCGCCAGACCGACAACGCGCGTTGAGGTCAGCGCGCGGCATTGTGCCTTTACGCAACCAGCATTGTTCTGCGCGCGACACCATGCGATGCCCTAAAGTGTCGCCATGCCTACTCTGCTTATTCTGATGATCGTCGGCGCGATTGGTTTCGCGCTATGGGATCGCTCCCGCGCTGCCGCTGACCGCGCCACCGAACTTGGCCGCAATGCCTGCCGCGCGGCCGACGTGCAATGGCTGGACCAGAGCGTGCATGCCACCGGCCTGCGCCTGTGCCGCTTGCCCAATGGCTGGCTGGGTTTCGAGCGCAGCTTCCGTTTCGACTATTCCTACGACGGGGTTGACCGCCATACCGGGCGCCTTGTGCTGCGCGGCGGCCAGCTGATTTCCTTCACCGGCCCTTCGGCCGCGCAGATCGGCCGGTTGCGTCAAAGCACGGAAGAAGCTGAGGACATTTAACGATGCCGGTCGCCGGTCCAGGCTGCTGAGCCGCAGCAAGACGCTGCTCGCCGCACGTGTGGTGCAACTGGCTGGTTTGCTATTGCCAATAGTCCGTTGATCGCTGCAACTGCGACATCAATGCCATTGCGGAATCAGCGCATTGCGCAACTTCAGCGCACTCGTTCGTCTCAACGAAAACCGCCACCTTTCGGTGGCGGTGATGAATGAATTACTTGACCACGCGCAGATGCGGGCGCTTGCTGGCCGGCGGTGGCGCATCCGGCGGCGGCGTGGAGGGCGGCAGATCGTCATCCGGCGCCAGCTCGGCACCCGGGATATCGTCCGGCAGCGCCATGCCCTGCCCGGTCTCACGCGCGTATACCGCCAACACGCCTGCAATCGGCACATGTACCGGAAAGCTGGTGCCGGAAAAACGTGCCGTGAAACTCACCGCATCATTGTCGATATGCAGGTGCATGACCGCACGCTCGGCAATGTTCAGTACAACGCGCTCTTCCTTGACCGCTGTGGGCGGCACATGCACGCCCGGCACACCGGCATCCACCATCAGGTGCGGTGTCATGCCGTTGTCGTTGATCCACTCCACCAACGCCCGCAGCAGGTACGGGCGATGGCTGCTCATACGGAAAGTTTCTTCAGTCATGTGACAAGTGTACTTGGCATTGATGCGCGAACGCCGCCCTCGGGCGGCGTTCAATAACTTTACATACAGCCAGCACCCGCCCTTTGACCTTGCTGCCCGTGGCAATGACGGCCACTGCCAGGTATCAGCCCGGCAACTCGCGCAGCTTCTTTTCCTGCTCGGTCAGGCTGCGGACGAAACCTGGGTGGCGGAAAAGACGATTGCCGTAGTCCTCGATGGGCTTGCCATCCTTGGGCAGCGGAATGCCCAGCGATTCCAAGCGCCAGATGATGGGCGCAATCGCACAATCCGCCAGACTCATTTCCGGATTGAGGAAGAACTTACTGGCCTTGAACAGCGGCACCGACTGCGCCACCAGTTCCTTCAAACGTTTGCGGCCAGCCTCGGCCTGGGTTTTATTCCCCAGCTGAACTGCCTGCACCTGCGGTACCCAATCGTGCTCGATGCGCAGCATCGCCAGGCGCAGGCGTGCGCGCGACAGCGGGTCGACCGGCATCAACGGCGGGTGCGGGTAACGTTCGTCCAGGTACTCGCTGACCACCGATGCTGCGTACAGCACCAACTCGCGCTCCACCAAGGTCGGCACCGAGTGGTAGGGATTGAGGTCAATCAGATCTTCCGGCGGATTTTGCGGGTCAACCGGCACCAGATCGTAATTCACGCCCTTGGCCGCCAACACCAGACGCACCCGGTGGCAGAGAACGTCATCGGTCGCAGAAAACAGAGTCAGGGTATTACGCATACGCACACTCGCCACCATCAAAGGCTCTCCAACGGCCGGAATCCGCCAGCCTTACGGCACCACCGGCCCATTGCCAATGGCTGCCTCGGTACCCCGAGTGTGCCAATCGGCAGGCATGATTGCCAAGGCCCCCGTTCATCCGGCTTCCGGTCGCGCTCAATGAACGTCTTTCCAGTATTCGGTCTTGACTAGATAAGCCAGGAACGTCAGCAGCGCAAGGAACAGCACCACCCAAACACCCAGACTCTGCCGTTTCAGTGCGGCTGGCTCGCCTGCATATTCCAGGAAATTGGTGATGTCACGCACAGTCCTGTCGTACTCGCGCGCATCCACATTGCCCGGCTGGCCCATCTTGAAACCCACTACCGGCGGATCAAGCCCTTCCTGCTCCGGCTTGCCATGAATGGCGTGCTGGATGCCCTGCAGCTCCCACAACGGGTTGGGCATGGACGCATTGGGGAACACCGAGTTGTTCCAACCCAATGGCCGCGATTCGTCCAGATAGAACGACTTGAGGTAGCTGTAAACCCAATCAGTACCGCGCACGCGGGCGATCAGGCTGAGATCCGGCGGCATTTTTCCGAACCACTTGGTGGCTTCGTCATGCGGCATCGCCACCTGGATCTGCTCGCCAAAGGCCGCGCCGGTGAAGTTGAGGTTTTCCATGACCTGCGCTTCGCTCAGGCCCAGGTCCTCGGCCATGCGCGAGTACCGCAGGTATTTGAGCGAATGGCAGCCCGAGCAATAGCTCATGTAGGCCTGCGCGCCCCGCTGCAACGAGGCCTGGTCACCCAGGTCGTTGCCGGCCTGCTGCAACTTGCCGCCCCCGGCAGCCGATGCGGTTGCGCAGAACATCACCGCAGCGGCCATCACCAGCCGCACAATCCACTTGTCAGTCATGCGTCGTCACCCGTTCCGGCACCGGCTTGCTGCTGTCGATTTTTGTCCATATGGGCATGGTGATGAAGAAGGCGAAGTACAGGAAGGTCAACACACGGCCCACCCAGGTCTCCCAGATCGCCGTGCCCGGGCCAGAGCCGATCACACCCAGCCATACGAAGCAGACCACCAGCACGCCCAGCATCACTTTGGTGATCGGGCCGCGATAGCGCACCGACTTGACCTTGGCCTTATCCAGCCACGGCACCAGGAACAGGATGGCGATGGCCGAGAACATCACCAGCACGCCACCGAGCTTGTTGGGGATGACCCGCAACATCGCGTAGTACGGCGTGTAGTACCACACCGGCTTGATGTGCTCGGGCGTCACCAGGCGGTTGGCCTCGGTGAAGTTGTCATGTTCCAGGAACAAGCCGCCAAAGCCCGGCGCGAAGAAGATGATGAACGCCGCCAGCGTCAGCAGGAAGCCCACACCCACCATGTCCTTGACCGTGTAGTACGGGTGGAACGGGATGCCATCGGTCGGCGCGGTCGGCGACCAGCGGTTGCCCTTCGGGCCCTTCTTGATCTCCACACCGTCCGGGTTGTTGGACCCGACTTCGTGAAGCGCGCCCAGGTGCAGCACCACCAGCAGCAACAGCACCAGCGGCAAGGCGATGACGTGCAGGGCGAAGAAGCGGTTGAGCGTGGCATCACCGGGCAGGTAGTCACCCATGATCCATTCGGTCAAGCCGTTACCGATAACCGGAATGGCACCGAACAACGAAATGATGACCTTGGCGCCCCAGAACGACATCTGGCCCCACGGCAGCACGTAACCCATGAAGGCTTCGGCCATCAGCACCAGGTAGATCAGCATGCCAAGAATCCACACCAGCTCACGCGGCTTCTTGTAGCTGCCGTACATGAGCCCGCGGAACATATGCAGGTACACCACGATGAAGAACAACGAGGCGCCGGTGCTGTGCATGTAGCGGATCAGCCAGCCCCACTCCACGTCGCGCATGATGTATTCGATCGATGCGAACGCCTCCGCTGCACTGGTCTTGTAGTGCATGGTGAGGAAGATACCGGTGAGTATCTGGTTGACCAGCAGCACCATTGCCAGCGAGCCGAAGTAGTACCAGAAGTTGAAATTCTTCGGTGCGTAATACTCGCTGACATGCTTGCGATACACCGGCACCAGACCGGGAGCACGCTCATTGACCCAGTTGGCGACGCCGGTGGCGGTACGGACGAGAATGTTGGCCATGCTCAGGCTGCCCCCTGCGGATCGACGCCGATGACGATGGTGTTGTCATCCGTGTAATGGTGCGGCGGCACCAGCAGGTTGATCGGCGCTGGCACGTCCTGGAACACGCGCCCGGACATATCGAAGCGCGACTTGTGGCAGGGGCAGAAGTAGCCGCCCTTCCACTGCGCGTCATACGGCTCGGGGCGGATTTCAGCGACCATTTCCGGTGAACAACCCAAGTGGGTACACAGACCGACGAGCACCGAGACGTCGGGCTTGATCGATCGGAACTCGGGATTGCCCTTGAGCACGTAGGCCGGTTGCTGGTCGGCATTGCCGGAGCCCGGGTCCTTCAGACGCCCGTCCAGCGTTGGCAACGCGTCGAGAATGGCCTTGGACCGTTTGACGATCCAGATAGGCTGGCCGCGCCATTCCAGGATAAGCCGCTGGCCTTCCTGCAACGCACTGATGTCAGCCGTCACCGGCGCGCCTGCGAGCTTGGCGCGGGCGCTGGGGTTCCAGGATTTGATGAAAGGTACTGCTGCGAAGCCGACGCCAACTGCTCCGACCACGGCGGTGGTCGCTGTCAAAAACCGCCGACGGCCGGTATTGACTGGATCGTTTACCCCATCGTTTGCCATCCGGCACTCCGATATTGATTAGGTAGCTTAAGGCTGCCAGCAGTCTGGTGGGGGCCAGCCCGCTATGAAACAAATCGTCCGCGAGTGTAACGGAGCGCTTAACGCCCGCACAACGCGATCAAACACCAAGCCGCGCAATTTGTCACGGCCTGTTGCAACAGGAACCGCCCGCTTACTGCCGCGAAGCCAGTTCGCCACGGTAGCGGTCGGCCAATTGCGCCACCCGCCGGACGTAATACTGGGTCTCTCTATAAGGAGGCACACCGCCATGTCGATCAACCGCGCCCTCGCCCGCGTTGTAGCCGGCTGCGGCCAAGGTCAGGTCGCCGTTGAAGCGGCGCAGCAACCAGGACAGATATTTCACGCCACCGCGGATGTTCTGGCTGCTGTCATACGAGTCGGTGACACCGAAGCGCCGCGCCGTTGCCGGCATCAGCTGCATCAGGCCCTGCGCACCGGCGCGACTGAGTGCGGTGGGGTTGAAGGCCGACTCGGCATGGATGATGGCGCGGACCACCGCCTCTTCCACCCCAAACTCACGGGCAGCGGCGGCGATCTCGGTGTTGTAGGCCTGGGTGTTGAGCCGCACCGAGCCGAAGTTCACATTCGACTGGACGCCACAGGCAAAGCAGCGCTCGATGTAGCTGTAGCTGATGGTGCGCACCGCACCAATGCTGGCCACCTGCGCCGGGCGCGCGCTGGTGTAGTGGCGCACGCCGTCCTTCATATAAGAGTAGACCTGCCCACTGACCACGCGCTGCGCACGACTGGCCGGCGCGGCAGGTGCCGGGGTCGGCGCGATGGCCGGCGATGTCACCTGGGCAGCAACCACCGTGGGGCTGGCTTCGCGGGTGGTCGCTGCGGAGACAACCGGCACCACGGCCGGCGTTGCCGGCGCTGATACCGGCGGCCGGTAGGGCGCGGCACGCGACGGACGGTAGCTGCTGACCGTGCTGCAGCTGGCGCCACTGACACGCTTGCTGACGTAATTGGGAACGCCGTCGCTGCCGATGCACTTGTACAGCGTGCCGGCACTGGCCGGCAGGGCGACCAATGCTGCAAGAACAACGCCGGTGATCCCCAAAATCCCCTTCATGGGCGGGAGTCTCCCAGCTTCCCCCGGCCTTGCCAAGCATTTGACGCCACCGGCCGCGCCGCTGGCCCGCCCCGGCCGATACAATAGGCCGCTTCGATAGCGGCCCTCGGCCGCCAGCCCGCCCACCCGTCTGGAATAAGCACCATGCCCGGGACGCCAGCCTCTCCCCTGCCGATCACGGCCGGCTCTGCCGCGCCGCCTGTTGAAATGACCACTCCTGAATTGATTCCCCTGCCCGGCGTCAAGCCGAAGGTTGCCGGCGGCGCGCGCGGCAAGCTCTACATCAAAACCCACGGTTGCCAGATGAACGAGTACGACTCGGCCAAAATGGCCGACGTGCTGGCCGAGGCCGAGGGGCTGGAGCTGACCGACAACCCCGAAGAAGCCGACGTGGTGCTGGTCAACACCTGCTCCATCCGCGAGAAGGCGCAGGAGAAGGTGTTCAGCCAGCTCGGCCGCTGGAAGGCGCTCAAGGCCGGCGGCCGCAACGTCATCATCGGCGTGGGCGGCTGCGTGGCCTCGCAGGAAGGCGAAGCCATCGTCAAACGCGCACCGTATGTGGACCTGGTGTTTGGCCCGCAGACCCTGCACCGCCTGCCGGAGCTGATCCGCGCCCGCCGCGAGCAGAACAAGCCGCAGGTGGACATCAGCTTCCCGGAGATCGAGAAGTTCGACAGCATGCCCGAGCCGCGTGCTGAAGGCGCATCGGCGTTCGTGTCGATCATGGAAGGCTGCTCCAAGTACTGCTCGTTCTGCGTGGTGCCCTACACCCGTGGCACCGAGGTCAGCCGTCCGTTCGAGGACGTGCTGGTCGAATGCGCGCAGCTGGCCACGCAGGGCGTGCGCGAAATCAACCTGCTCGGGCAGAACGTCAACGCGTACCGTGGCCCGTATGGCGACGGCGAGGTTGCCGACCTGGGCCTGCTGATCCGCACCCTGGCCGAGATTGACGGCATTGGCCGCATCCGCTTCACCACCTCGCACCCGCTGGAGTTCAGTGATTCGCTGATCGACGCCTACCGCGACGTGCCCAAGCTGGCCAACTACCTGCATCTGCCGGTGCAGGCCGGCAGTGACCGCATTCTCAGTGCGATGAAGCGCGGCTACACCGCACTGGAGTTCAAGGCCAAGATCCGCAAGCTGCGTGCGGTGCGCCCGGACATCTCGATCAGCTCGGATTTCATCGTCGGCTTCCCCGGCGAGACCGATGCCGATTTCGACAAGACCATGAAGCTGATCGAAGACGTCGGCTTCGACCAGAGCTTCTCCTTCATCTACTCGCGCCGCCCGGGCACCCCGGCTGCCGATCTGGAAGACACGCTCAGCGATGCCGACAAGCACGCACGGCTGTCGCGCCTGCAGACGCATATCAGTGCACATGCCGCCGGCATCTCCGAGCGCATGGTCGGCACCGTGCAGACCGTGTTGGTGGAAGGCCCGTCGCGCAAAGACCCCAACCAGCTGACCGGCAAGACCGAGAACATGCGCTCGGTGAACTTCTCCGGCCACCCGCGCCTGATCGGCCAGTTTGTGGATGTGGTCATCACCGAAGCCCTGAGCAACTCGCTGCGCGCGCGCATCGTCGCCCAGGACTGAAGCCGGTGGGCGCCTGCCGATACAGGCGCCCGTGGCCAGTGGTCATTTAATGACCACACCGTCAAAAGCCCCGCCCCCATTGGGCTGCGCGGGGTTATCCACACCTTCATGCAGATTCGATCCACACCGAATGTGGACAACCGCTCCGGCCATGGCAGTTTTTTGACCAATGTGTGCGAAGCCTTGCAGCGCAAGGGCTGCCGCAGGATATCCACAGCTTGGTCGCGTCCACATCCACATCGCCTGTGGAGAACTGCGGCGTGAAGAAATTCATCGCCACCGGCCACTCAATCCAAGCGCTTGCGGAAGCGCAGGATCGCCCCGCTCATCATCACCCCGCTGAAGACCAGCAGCGCCAGGGCATCGGGCCACAGCTCCCACAGGCTGGCTCCGCGCAGCATCACCCCACGGATCAAACGCAGGAAGTGAGTGAGCGGTAGTACCTCGGCCAGCCATTGCACCGCGCGTGGCATGCCGGCAAACGGGAACATGAAGCCGGACAGCAGGATCGACGGCAGGAAGATGAAGAACGTCATCTGCATGGCCTGGAACTGCGACCGCGCGCCGGTGGAGATCAACAGCCCCAACGCCAGGTTGGCGACGATCAACAAACCGGCGGCGATGAACACATCCAACAGGGCGCCGCCCACCGGCACATTAAACAACCAGGTGCCCAAGGCGAGCACCATACTGGTCTGCACCAGGCCGATGACCACATACGGAATGACCTTGCCGACCATCAGCTCGGCACTGGTGACCGGCGTGGCGATCAGCAATTCCATATTGCCGCGCTCGCGTTCGCGCACGATAGCCACCGCCGTGAACAGCACCATGGTCATGGTCAAAATCACACCTACCAAACCCGGCACGATGTTGACCGCCGAACTGCGCTGTGGGTTGTAGAAAGCCACCACGCTGATCGAACTGGATGCCAGCGGATTGAAACCGGCGCCGTCCAGCGGCATCCGCGCCAATTGCGCGGCGGCGCTCTGCACCGCGTTGTCGCTGCCGTCCACCAGTATCTGCAGCGCTTCGCGGCCTTCGGCACGGCGCTGCTCGTAATCGGGCGGAATGACGATGCCGATGCTGATCTCACCGCGCCGCATCGCCTCTACCAATTGCTGCGGTGTCTGCGCCTCCAGCACCGGTGCCACCACACCGGTGGCGACGATGTCGCGCGCCAGCATGCGCGAGGCTGATGTGCGTGACTGGTCGGCAAAGCCGGCGGACAGATCACGCAGGTTGGTGTTGATGGCATAGCCGAACAACAGCAACTGCATCACCGGGATGCCGATGATCATCGCCAACGTGATGCGGTCGCGGCGCATCTGCCGCAACTCTTTGACCATCACGCCCAACAAGCGCCGCAGCTTCATGCGCCCTCCTCCGTCGGCCGGTTGCGGGTGGCCGCGACAAACACGTCCTCAAGGCTGGCCGGTTGCGGGCGCACCTGCGCGTCAATGCCGGCCTTGCGTAGCGCATCGGTAAGCGCCGTCTCGCCATCGGTGCCGCTCAACAACACACGAAGGCTGTTGCCGATCTGCGCGACGCTGACCACACCGTCGCAATCTGAAAGCACCCGTGCCGCTTGGCGTGGCTGTGCCGCCTCGACCACCAAGGTACGTCCGGCCAGTTGCGCGGTGAGCTCGGCAGGCGTGCCATCGGCCACCAGCGCGCCGTGGTCGAGGATGGCGATGCGGTGGCAGCGCTCGGCTTCATCCATGTAATGAGTGGACACCAGTAAGGTGGTTCCGGCATCGGCCAGCTCGAATAATTTTTCCCAGAAGTCACGACGCGATTCAGGGTCCACCGCGCTGGTGGGTTCGTCCAAGAACAGCAGCTCCGGTCCGTGGATGACCGCTGCTGCCAGCGCCAAGCGTTGCTTCTGTCCACCACTCATGGTGCCGGCCAGTTGTTTCTGGCGATCCTGGAAGCGGTACTGCTCGATCAATTCATCAATGCGTTGCCGTGCGCGGGCACGCGGCATGTCATAGACCGCCGCCAGAAATTCAAGGTTCTCGCGCACGCTGAGGTCTTCAAACAGCGAGAACTTCTGCGTCATGTAGCCGATGCGGCTGCGCAGTGCTTCGGCCTGCTGTGGAATCTGCAGGCCCAGCACCTCGATGTCGCCCGCACTGGGCGTAAGCAGCCCGCACAACATGCGGATGGTGGTGGATTTGCCGGAACCGTTCGGGCCCAGGAAGCCATAAACCTGCCGACGCGGAACATCCAGATCAATACGGTCCACCGCTTTGAGCGCACCGAACTGCCGGCTGACACCACGCGCACGGATCGCCAGATCGTTCGGCAGTTCTTGGTTGTTGTTCACAACGGCGGGGTCACTGGCCGTCATCGGCCAACACCTTCAACGGCGCGCCCACCGGCAGGCCGGCCGCGTCCTTGCCCAGGCTGATCTCTGCCAGGTAGCTCAGGCGTTCGGCGTCCTGTCCAGTCAGCGCGAAGTACGGCGTAAACACCGGCTCGCTGCGGATCATCCGCACCTGGCCCTGGTAGACCTGCTCGCCACCTTGTCCTTCCAACTGCACCTGCAGGGCGTCCCCCACCTTCAAGCGATTGCGCAGCGCCTGCGGCAGGTAGACGCGCGCGTACGGCGCGTCACCCACCAGCAGCACCACCAGCGGTGCGCCAATGGCAGGCTGGCTGCCAAGTTTGTAGGGAAGGCTGTCCACCCGCCCGGCGCGTGGCGCCACCAGCGCGAGTTTGTCCAGCAGCACGGCTTGGCCGCTCACGCTGGCCTGGGCCGAGGCCAATGCCGCCTCGCCCTGCGCCACCTGTTCCACCCGGCTGCCGTGCAGCAGCTCGTCCAATGCAGCTTGGCTGCGGCGGACCTCGGCCTGCGCGCTCTGCGCGGCCGCGCGGGCCAGATCCAGCGCCGACGCGGCAACCAGTTGCCGTGCGCCCAGCGGCTGCAGGCGCGCGTAGTACGCCTGCGATTCACGCGCCTGTGCCTGCGCGGACGCCAGCGCGGCGCGGGCCTGAGCAATGTCTTCGCTGCGCGCGCCGTTGTGCAGCTCCAACAAGGCCGCACTGCTTTGCGTGGCCTGCGCTTGCAGGGCCTGCAACTGTGCATCGCCGTAGGTGCGTTCCAGCTGCATCAGTGACGCACCGGCGGCAACCTGCTGCCCTTCGCGCACGTCGATCTGCACGATTCTTTCCGACGCCGGTGCTGGCAGCGTGACCCTGTCCCACTCCAATGTACCCAAGGCCTGTGGCGCTTCGCGTGAGCAGGCAGCCAGCGACAGCACCATCAACGCTGGCAGGAGAATGCATCGATCACTCATGGCTTCAACTCCAATCCGCGCGTCAACAGCGCCAGCGCATGGCGTCGCACTTCATTACCGCCCAATTCCGTGGCCCCGAGCAGCTGCTGCCAGATCGGCGCGCTGGCCAGCGGAAACATCGTCAGGCCCACCAGCGACACCACCATCAACCGGGGATCAAGCTCGGGATTCAACTGCCCCTGCTGTTGTGCGGCGGTGAAGCGCTCGGCCAGCACGCGCGGCAATACCGGGCCCACGCGCTCGATCATCAGTGCGCGCAATGCGCCGCCTTCGCAGAGGATCTCCCGTACCCACAGGGTGGGCAGCCACGGATGCGCGGCCACGGCCTGCACCAGCCCCTCGGTGAAAGCGGCGATCAAGGCACCGATGTCATCACCGGCCCCCAGTACACCCGCATGCACCTGCACCATCACCGGCCAGATGCGCTCTTCCACCACCGCCTGCTGCAACCGCACCTTGTCGCCGAAGTAGTAATGGACCAATGCCGGCGTCACGTCCGCGCGACGTGCGATGTCCCGCAGCGAGGTCGCGGCGATGCCCTGCGCGGCGAAACAGGCCAGCGCCGCGTCCAGCAATTGGGCGCGCAGATCGGCTGCGTCCACGGTAGGCCGCCGCCCCGGCGTCCGCCCACGGGGCTTGGGTGACGTGGGTACGACCTCAGTAGGCGGGGACTTGGGCGCGCCTGTGCGGGCGGGCGTGTGGGATGGGTTCCGTTTCATGTCGGCATTTAATTCAATGATTAATTAAATTTCAAGCGCTTGATTCCTTCTCCACCCCCGCCCTCGCGGTCAGGGCTGCCGTGGTCCCCTCTGTCGTTTCACACGCCAAGCGCGCTGTGCACCCAGCCGCGGCAGGCACAGGGCTTGATGTCCCCGCCATCGGCACCATCTTCAAAGCCATGACTGCCATCAACCATCGCGATTTCACCCTCGACCCCATCGACAACGAACGCCTGGCCAACCTGGCCGGTCCGTTTGACGAACACCTGCGCCAGATCGAACTCAAACTCGGCGTGGAGATTGCCAACCGCAGCCATGTGTTCCGGATCAGCGGCCCGGGCAAGACGGCGGCCGAGGCCGAAAAGCTGATCAAGGCCCTGTACGCCGAAGCCACCGACACGGTGTTCGACAGCCCCGGCATCCACCTGCGCCTGAACCAGGCCAATGTCGACCAAGTGGTCGATCAGGCCTATGAAGCGCAGGAAGTGGCGATCAAGGTCAAACGCGGCACCGTCCGCGGCCGTGGTGCCAACCAGTCAAAGTACCTGCACCGGATTGCCACCCACGACATCAACCTGGGCATCGGCCCGGCCGGCACCGGCAAGACGTTCCTGGCGGTGGCGATGGCGGTGGAAGCCTTGAATGAATCGCGCGTGCAGCGTTTGATTCTGGTGCGTCCGGCGGTGGAAGCCGGTGAAAAACTCGGTTTCCTGCCCGGCGATCTGACCCAGAAGGTCGATCCGTACCTGCGCCCGCTCTATGACGCGCTGTACGAAATGCTGGGCGTGGAAAAAGTGGCCAAGCTGCTGGAGAAGAACATCATCGAGATCGCGCCGCTGGCCTACATGCGCGGCCGCACGCTCAACGATGCGTTCGTTATCCTGGACGAAGCACAGAACACCACCATCGAGCAGATGAAGATGTTCCTGACCCGCCTGGGCTTCGGCTCCACGGCCGTGGTCACCGGCGACCTCACCCAGACCGACCTGCCCAAGCACATCAAATCCGGCCTGCGTGACGCCATTGAAGTGCTGCGCGACGTGGAGGGCGTGAGCTTCACCTTCTTCGAGGCCCGCGACGTGGTCCGCCACCCGCTGGTGGCCCGCATCGTCAACGCCTATGACCGCCGCGACCTGCAGCAGGTCAAACCGGGCACCGAGTAGCCTTACACTCGCCGCACCCACCCTGCACAGGAGGTGCCATGGCCCGGTTTCCGCTGCTGCTGTCCGTTGCTGCACTCACCCTGGCGACGGGCGCCCCCGCCGTCGCCGCCGGAAAAGACACCTCCGCGGCGTCGCGCCCTTTCATCGAAACCAGCTATCTGATCGCGCCGAACAAGGTCGCTGACTTCACGCTGGAGGGCGCGTCATATGACGACAAGGAAAAATATGCCGGCACCGGCTTTCGCTACGCGCTGGCTGGCCATCAGGAAATCCGCTTCGACGTCTATGTGTATCCGGCTGGGCTGCTGCAGCCTGCGTCGGCCATTGACGAGGGCATGAAGGCGTTCCGCCATGACCTGAAGCTGGCCAGCGAGCAGGGCATCTACACGCAGCTGAGCGAACTGCACGATGCCCCTTTCCCGCTCACCGCAGCGAAGCCTGACAACAGCACGGCCGTCAATGACAATGACGCTGCCGTACTGAAGGCCATTACCGACGCACAACGCATCGACGGCCACAAACTGCAGATGCGCATGAACCTGCAACCGCGCGACTGGCCGATGTATTCCAGCGGCTACCTGTTCTACAAGCAGCTCTACTATTTCAAGCTGCGCGCCACCGCCGCACAGGAACGCATCACGCAGGAGACCTTCGACACGCTGACCGACCTTGCAGCGCGCACCCTGATCCCCGCGCTGCAGGTCGCCAATGTCGGCGGATGCGCGCAGGCAACCATTGTTCTGAATGTGGATGACGCACCGGAACATGCGGCAACGGAGCTGGTCCGCAAAAGCGCGCAGCAACAGGCCTTGAACTGCCACTCCGACACCCGGCAGACGGGGGTTGAAGCGTTGCGTGCAACGGCTGCGGTCGTGGACATCAGCTACAGCGCCGACGAATGGAAGTCGCGGTAAAGCGCCTTGCGCGCGATACTGTGCCCTTCTGTACTGCCTTAACTGCTGGAACCTGCCATGACCAAGGGCCCCACCCGTCTTGATGTAGCCGTGAGCTATGCCCTTCCCCGTGCCGGCCTGCCGGCTGCGGTGAGTTTCCGCAAATGGGTGGCCGCCGCGCTCAAGGGGCGCATCCGCGAGGCCGACCTGGCCATCCGTGTCGTGGATGCCAAGGAGGGCCAGTCACTCAACCGCCACTATCGCGGTAAGGACTACGCCACCAACGTACTCAGCTTCCCGGCCGAATTGCCGGAAGGCTTGCCCAAGGGCGTGAAGTTCCCGCTGCTGGGCGACCTGGTGATCTGCGCGCCGGTGGTCGAGCGCGAGGCCATCGAACAGTCCAAGGCACTCAACGCCCATTACGCCCACCTCACCGTGCATGGCGTGCTGCATCTGCTCGGCTGGGACCACGAGGACGACAAGGAAGCCGAGGCCATGGAACAACTGGAGCGCGACATCCTGGCCGAGCTGGGTATTGCCGATCCTTACGCAGGGGAACAGTGAGGGTTTATCCCCCTCACGTTGAAGTCGACTGCGGTTTGTCGTTCAATCCAAACCGCCTATCACGCACTGGAGCCTTCAGGATGAAAGACCGTTCGCTGCCCGCCCGCCTGTTGGTGGTGCTGATGATTGTGGTGGTTGCGGCCGGCACTTTCAGCTATACCGAACGGTTGTACGCCAATGGCATGCCCCTGCGGGATATCGCCCTGTTCGTGTTGGGGCTGCTGGTGGCGATGATGCTGCTGCCGCTCCTGCTGCGTGGCCTGCAGGCCATTGCTGACACCCGCGTGGGGCGCACTCTCCGCGCCGCCATCGCGCTCACCTTCAGCGTTGCATTGGTATCCACGCTTTACTTCGGCTTCATCGCGCCGATCAGCAAGGGCGCGATTTCCGAGTTTGGATACACGGCGTTGATGACGAGTGGCGCAGTGACGCTGCTGACTGCACCGATTGGCTGGCGTGCGCTGACCAGCTACCTGACCGGACGCTCGGCGGCGGCCCTGCCGTTCTTCCGGGCGTCACCGCTGGCCTTGGCGATCACCTTCGCGCTGGCAGCCATCTTCTTTGCGATGGCCGCCTCCCTGCCGGACGCATTGGCCGGTATGGGCCAGAAGATCGAGGCGGTCATTGCCTCCAACACGCTGCTGCTTCTGGCGGCGGTGCTGCTGTTCGGCGTCATGGTCGTTGCCCCGCTTGTCTTCCTGCTGCGCCTGCTGCGGATGGGCGGCGAGCGGCTGCGACAGCGCTTCGCGCAGCACTGACATTCCAATCTTTCCCGTGTCCGCCAACGTGCCTCTGATCCGTACCCTGTCCGCCTGCCTGCTGCTGGCTGCCGCTGCCCCCGTGGTTTCAGCCGCGCCTGCCACAGCCATCGACCTGCCCGCGCTGATGGAATGCCGGCAGAGCGTCAGTGAGTTTGCGGCATTGGCGCCGATTGCCGCCGATCCACTCAAGGCGGTGGCGCTGGGCTGGCGGCCCCTGCCGCAGGGCAACCTGTTCATGAACGAGTACATGCTGAACGCGCCAATCACCGTGTTCGGCCGCAGCGCCGAACACATCGCCATGGCCGGCGGCACCATCGTTGCCCTGTTCGACATGCCCGATCCACGCCCGCTGGCCAAGGAGCTGGACCTGGAAGTCGGCTACGACGCCCCGGAAAAATTCATGGCCGGGCGCGAACTGGTCAGCCGCGATGTCATCGACGCCAAATCCGGTGAGGCGCTGATCGAATCGGTGATCCTGAGCGTGTCCAACGTCAAATCACACCCCGGCAAGACCCTGGCCGGCTGTACCTACAGCCTGGACCAGCCCGCCGAGGGCGAAGCCCCGGCCGCCGCCCCGGCCCCCACTACCGGCGCACCTGCCGAGGCGGCCCAGCCCAGTCCGGCCACGCCTGCAGGTTGAACTGCGGGCCACAAACATCCTGCTAGACTTCCGTCACTGCCCGGCCTGCCGGGTGACCTCAAACCAAGAGATGTCTGAAGACGACAGTAGTACCGGCCCGGAAACGGGCGAAAAGAAACGCAGTTGGCTGGAGCGCCTGAGTTCGGCGTTCTCCAACGAGCCCCACACCCGCGACGAGCTGGTGACGATCCTGCAGACCGCACAGCAGGACGGCCTCATCGCCGCTGACACCCTGCGCATGATGGAAGGCGCCATTTCGGTGGCCGAGCTGACCGTGGGCGATGTGATGATCGCGCGCTCGCACATGGTGTCGCTGCAGGTGGAGTCGCCCTTCCTTGAACTGATGAAGCAGGTGGTCGAATCCGGCCATTCGCGCTTCCCGGTGCATGGCGAGAACAAGGACGACGTGCTCGGCATTCTGCTGGCCAAGGACCTGCTGCGCGGGGTGGTGGCTGACAACACCCACGCCACCATCCGTGAACTGCTGCGCCCGGCCGTGCTGATTCCCGAGTCCAAGAAGCTCAACGTGCTGCTCAAGGAGTTCCGACTCTCGCGCAACCACATGGCCATCGTGGTGGACGAATACGGCGGCGTTGCCGGCGTGGTCACCATTGAAGACGTGCTGGAGCAGATTGTCGGCGACATCGACGACGAACACGACGAGACCGAAGACCACACCGCGCAGATCGCCATCCTCGCCGATGGCCGTTACGTGGTGGACGCACTGACCACCATCGGTGATTTCAACGAGCGCTTCGGCGCGGATTTCTCCGATGACGACTACGACACCATCGGCGGCCTGATCACCGAAGCCATCGGCCACCTGCCGGAAAACGGCGACGAGCTGACCCTGGACCGTTTCGTGTTCCGCGTGGCCCGTGCCGATGCTCGCCGCGTGCAGGCGTTCCACGTCACCGTGCTGCCCCCTGAAGAACAGGACGACGCTTGATCATCTCCCGGTTGCCGCGGTTGCTGTCCGCGTTTGCATTGCTGTTTCTGCTGCTGACCGCCGGCCTTGCCGCCGCGCAACCCGTCCCCGCCGATACGCAGGCCCCCGCGCCCCGCATCGGCGTGGTGACGATGCAGCCGGGTGAAATTTTCTTCGAACGTTTTGGCCACGATGCACTGGTGGTGGCCGACCCGGTAACGGGCCAGGCCACCTCCTACAACTTCGGTTTCTTTGACCCGTCCGAGCCGGATTTCATCAGCAACTTCGTGCGCGGCCACATGATGTATTACCTGGTGGCGCTGCCACTGGAACAGGACCTGGCCCAATACAGTGACGCAGGTCGGGGCGTCAGCATTCAATGGCTGGATCTGCCACACGCACAGGCGCGCGCACTGGCCGACGCGCTGGCCGAGCGTTCCAAGCCCGAAAACGCGCGTTACCGCTACGACTACTTCACCGCCAACTGCTCCACGATGGTGCGCGACGCGCTCAATCAGGCGATGGACGGTGGCCTGCAATCGCAGCTGGCCGGCCGCTCACGCGGCAACACCTACCGCAGTGAATCGGTACGATTGGCCTCGCCGTCGTTGCCGATGTGGGTGGGGTTTGATCTGGGCCTGGGGCCCAGCGCCGATCAGCCGCTGTCGCGTTGGGAAGAAGCATTCGTGCCGATGCGCCTGGCCGACAGCCTGCGCGAAGCACGCAACAGTGAAGGCCGGCCCTTGGTCCAAGCCGAGCAGGAACTGCTGCCGCAACGTTTGGCAGCCGAACCCAAAGAGCATCCGCGTCGCTGGTGGCCGTGGCTGCTGGTGGGCCTGGCAATTGCTGCGGCCATCGTTGCCGCACGTAACCGCCCGCGCCTGATCGCCGGTTTTGCACTGCCGTTCTGGTTGTTCTGCGGCGTGGCCGGCGCGCTGCTCACCTATCTGTGGGGTTTCAGCGAGCACTACGCTGCGTGGGCCAACCGCAACCTGCTGCTGCTCAATCCGCTGGCGTTGCTGCTCGTACCGGGTGCCTGGGTGCTGCTGCGTGGGCGCCATCCGCGCCGCTGGTTCAACGTGGTGCTGTGGCTGGTAACGGCGGTTGCGGCAATGTCGTTGCCGCTGCTGTGGCTGTCGTTGCAGGCGCAGTTCAATACGCAGTGGATCGTGTTGCTGTTGCCCATCCACCTGGCATTGACGGTAGTGTTCGCAAAACGCGGCTTGGCGGCCCGGCCGCGCTGAGGCACGATGCCCGGCATGGAATCCATCACGACATCGCCGCCCGCCAACCCCGCCTGCGTCATCAGCTGCACCTGGTATGACGAAGACGGCAAGCCCCACGCGCTGGATCTGGACAGCATCAGCGACATGCTGCAGAGCGGCGCCAAGGGCTTTGCTTGGGTGGGCCTGTACGAGCCCAGCGATGAAGTCCTGGACAAGGTCGAAGAAGAGTTCGACCTGCATCCACTGGCCATCGAGGACACCCGCAAAGCGCACCAGCGGCCCAAGATCGAAACCTACGGCAACTCGCTGTTTGTGGTGGTACACACCGCGCAGGTGGTGGACGAACGCATCCGCTACGGCGAGACCCACGCATTTCTGGGCCATCGCTTTCTGCTGACCGTGCGCCATGGCGCATCGCTGTCCTACGCGCCGGTGCGTGCGCGGCTGGAGCAGGAACCCGAGCTGCTGGCGATGGGCCCTTCGTTCTGTCTGTACTCGGTGCTGGACTCGGTGGTGGACAACTACTCGCCCATCACCGACAGCTTCCGCGACACGCTGGACACGTTGGAGAAGGACATCTTCGCCGACACCTACAAACGCCGCACCGTCATCCGCCTGTACGACCTCAAGCGCGAGCTCAACAAAATGCGGCTGGCCGTGGCACCACTGCAGGATTCACTGGCGCAGCTGCAACGCACGCAGGCACAGCTGATCAGCGAAGAGGTGCGCATCTATCTTCGCGACGTGCAGGACCATGCCGCACGCGTCAACGACGCCATCGACACCCTGCGCGAAATGCTGGGCACCGCACTGAGCGTGAATCTGTCGCTGGTAACGTTGGCCCAGGGCGAGACCGTCAAACAACTTGGCGCATGGGCCGCGCTGTTGGCCGCACCCACACTGGTCACCAGCTGGTACGGCATGAACTTCGCACACATGCCCGAGCTGGCCGGCCGCTTCGCGTACCCATTGTTGATGCTCGGCGTCGGCGTGGTATGCGTGGTGCTGTATCGCTTATTCAAACGCTCGGGCTGGTTGTAAGACACACCCCCTCGCCTTCGATGAAAGCGAGGGGCGGGCCCGATGCGGTCAGGCCACGTAGATCGTTTTGATGTTCATGAACTCATGGATGCCGTGCTCGGCCAATTCGCGGCCGAAGCCCGAGCGTTTGGTGCCGCCGAACGGCAGCCGCGCATCGCTTTTGACCACCGTGTTGACGAAGGCCGCCCCGCATTGCAGCTGCGCCGCCACGCGTTCACCGCGCGCCGAATCGCTGCTCCACACGCTGCCACCCAAGCCGAACGTGGTGTCGTTGGCTACGCGCACGGCTTCGGCTTCATCCTTCACCCGCAAGATCGCCGCCACCGGCCCGAACAACTCCTGTTCGTAAGCCGGCATCCCCGGCACGACATGGTCGAGGATGGAGGCGGGATATCCCGCATGACTGTCGGTAATGGGCTCGCAGCCGAGCAACACCTTCGCCTCTTTGGCGATGCTCTCCTGCACCTGCCGATGCAGCTCATCGCGCAGGTCAGCGCGCGCCATCGGCGCCAGCGTGCTGCCATCGTCCTGCGGATCGCCATAGACGCGTGCCTTTGCAGCTTCAACAAAACGCTGCACGAAGGTATCGGCGATGGCATCCACCAGGATGAAACGCTTGGCGGCAATGCACGTTTGCCCGGCATTGTCGAAACGGGATTTCACCGCCGCAGCGACGGCAAGGTCGATATCCGCATCGTCCAGCACCACAAAGGCATCGCTGCCGCCCAGTTCCATCACGCATTTCTTCAACTGGTCACCGGCATTGGCGGCGATGGAACGCCCTGCCCGCTCGCTGCCGGTCAAGGTGACGGCTTTGACGCGACGGTCGCGCAGCACCTCGCCGGCCTGGTCGTTATCGATATGCAGCACGTCGAACACGCCCTGCGGAATACCGGCAGCGGCAACAATCTCGCGCAACAGGTCCGCGCAGCCGGGCACGTTGCTGGCGTGCTTGAGCAACGCCACATTGCCGGCCATCAAGCTGGGCGCGAGGAAGCGGATCACCTGCCAGAACGGGAAATTCCACGGCATCACCGCCAACACACAGCCGATGGGTTGGTAGACGACGTAGCTGCGCTGCGCCTCGGTGGGGATGAACTGCGGCTTGAGATAGTCACCGGCATGGTCAGCGTAGTACTCGCAGGCGGCCGCGCTCTTTTCGATCTCGGCCAAGGCCTCGCGCCGCAGCTTGCCCATCTCGGCGGTCATGGTGCGCTGGATGTCATCGCGTCGATCGCGCAGGCCGGCAGCGACCTTTCGCAGATGATCGCCGCGCGCGTCCAAGCTCAACCCGGACCACGCGGGGAAAGCCGCTTCGGCGGCGGCAAGCCGTTGTTCGACGGCTGCGGCGGTCATCAGTTCGACCGTACGCACGGCCTGGCCATTGAAGGGATTGATTGTCTGGTACGACGCCATGGGATCACCTGCATTCAACGAATGCAGAAATGGTAGCGCCCGGAGTGTTGCGCGCAGGTAAACCCAGCGCGCGAACCGTCTCAATCGCAAAGGCGCCGTAGAGCCGAGCCATGCTCGGCTGAAGCGGTACCGGTGAAGCCATGCCGAGCATGGCTCGGCACTACAGAAGCGGCCTTCAGGCTCTCAACCGTTTTCCTGCAACGCCAGCTGCATGTCGCGCTGACGGCGCTTCTCGGCGCGGGCGGATATCCACCAACCGCTTACCGCCACCAGCGACACCGCCAACACCATCAGCGTGGCCAGTGCGTTGATCTTGGGGCTCACGCCCATGCGCACCGAGGCGAAGATCTTCATCGGCAGCGTGGTCGAGCCGGGGCCGGCGACGAAGCTGGCTATCACCACGTCGTCCAGCGACAAGGTAAACGCCAACAGCCAGCCAGACACCAGGGCCGGGGCGATGATCGGCAAGGTGATCAGGAAGAACACTTTGAGCCGGTTGGCGCCCAGGTCCATCGCGGCTTCTTCCAGCGAGCGGTCCAGCTCCTGCAGACGCGAGGAAATCACCACCGTCACGAAGGAGATGGTGAAGGTGACATGCGCGATCCATATCGCCACCACGCCCTTGGACGGCAGGCCGAACAAACCGCCCATCGACACCAGCATCAGCAGGATCGACAAGCCGATGATCACCTCCGGCATCACCAACGGCGCGGTCACCAATGCGCCGAAAATGGTTTTGCTGGGGAAGCGCTTGAAACGGGTCATCGCCATGGCCGCCATGGTGCCGATCACCATTGATGCGCTGGCGGTCCAGAACGCGACCTTGATGCTGATCCATGCGGCCTGCAGCAGCTGGCGGTCGCGGAACAACTCGCCGTACCACTGCGTGGAGAAGCCCGCCCACACCGTCGCAAGGCGCGAGGAGTTGAACGAATACACCATCAACAACAGGATCGGCAGGTACAGGAACGCAAAGCCGAACAGCAGGATGCTCCAACCCAACCAGGAACCACGCCGCGGCATGCTCATGCCAGCTTCCCTTCCAGCGCACGCTGCTGGGACCGGTTGAAGATGATGATGGGCACCAGCAGCAACAGCAGCATCACGATGGCCACCGCCGAGGCCAACGGCCAGTCGCGATTGTTGAAGAACTCACCCCACAGCACACGGCCGATCATCAAGGTGTCCGGGCCGCCGAGCATTTCCGGAATCACAAATTCGCCGACCGCCGGGATCGCCACCAGCATGCAGCCGGCGATGATGCCGCTGCGCGACAGCGGCAGCGTGATCTTGAGGAAAGCCTGCCATGGCCGCGCGCCCAGGTCGTAAGCGGCTTCCAGCAAGCGGTTGTCCAGCTTGACCAGGTTGGCGTACAGCGGCAGCACCATGAACGGCAGATAGCAGTAAACGATGCCGATGTAGGTGGCCACGGGCGTATAGAGAATGCGCAGCGGCTCGTCGATCAACCCCAAGCTCATCAAGCTGCGGTTGATCAGGCCATTGCTATCGAGGATGCCGATCCACGCATACACGCGGATCAGGAACGAAGTCCACGACGGCAGCACCACCAGCATCATCGCGATGTTGCGTGCCGACGGCGACATGCGCGAGATGACATAGGCCATCGGGTAGCCGATCAGCAACGTCAACACCGTCGAGATGACCGCGATCTTTATCGAACTCAGATAGGCCACCACGTACTGGCTGTCGGTGAACAGCGCGGCGTAATTGCCCAGGTTGAGGTTTACGGAGAACGCGTTGTCCACGTAGGCGACGATGGACGTGTACGGCGGCATCGCCACGGCCATCTTCGAGAACGAGATCTTCAGCACGATCAAAAACGGGATGGCGAAGAACAGCAGCAGCCACAGGTACGGCACGCCGATCACGCCGGCGCGGGTACCGGGCAGCCAACGCCGCCAACCGGTGGGAAGTGCGCCCGATGCGCTCATGAGGTCAGCACCACGCCGTCGTTGTCGTCCCAGGACACCCAGACTTCATCGTTCCAGGTGATGCCATCGCTGTCCCAGCGCTTCATGTTGGCGAAGTTGGACAGGATCTTGGCGCCGCTGGGCAGGCGCACGTGGTAGACCGAGTGGCTGCCGAAGTACGCGATGTCCTCGACCACGCCCTGCGCTTTGTTGTTGTCGCCTTCCGGCTCGTCCTTGCCGATGTGGATTTTCTCCGGGCGCAATGCAAATGCTACCGGCTGCCCTTCGTAACCGGTGATGCCGTGGCCCACGTAAATGGGCGCAGGGAAATCGGCAGTACGCACGGTGACGTATTCGGGCAGATCCTCGTCGATCACCCCTTCAATCAGGTTCACCGAGCCGATGAAGCCAGCGACAAACCGGTTGGCCGGCTGCTCGTAGATGTCATCGGGCTTGCCGATCTGCTGGATCCAGCCCTGGTCCATCACCGCGATGCGGGTGGCCATGGTCATGGCTTCTTCCTGGTCGTGGGTGACCATCACGCAGGTCACGCCCAGCTGTTCGATGATGTTGACCAGCTCCAGCTGCATCTTGGAGCGCAGTTTTTTGTCGAGCGCGCCCATCGGTTCGTCCAACAGCAACAGCTTTGGCCCTTTGGCCAGCGAGCGCGCCAGCGCCACGCGCTGCTGCTGGCCGCCGGACAACTGGTGCGGCTTGCGCTTGCCCAGTTTTTCCAGCTGCACGAGCTCCAGCATTTCGCCGACGCGGCGCGTGACCGCCTCTTTGGCCATGCCATCCTGCTTCAGGCCGAACGCGATGTTCTGTTCCACCGTCATGTGCGGGAACAGCGCGTAGGACTGGAACATCATGTTGATCGGCCGCTCGTAAGGCGGCAGCGCGGTGATCGGCTGGCCGTCGAGCAGGATCTTGCCTTTGGTGGGCGTCTCAAAGCCGGCCAGGCAACGCAGCAAGGTCGATTTACCGCTGCCCGAGCCACCCAGCAGGGCGAATATCTCGCCTTTGCGCACGTCCAGATTGACGTCATCAACAGCAACAAAGCCATCAAACTCTTTGCGCAGATCACGGATGGACAGGTAGCCGGGCTCGCTGTTAAGGGCGATAGCGTCCGGCTTGGCTTCAACGGGCATGCAGGGCTCCGGGAGCGGGCGGTGGAGAAAACGGGCGTAGTGTAGCCCCCGTGTTTTACAGAGGACACCGCTGAGGCCGCGACCGGCCACGCTTGGACAATAAGCGGCGCATGGGTGAAGGCTGGTGAAAGCTTGCGACCTGCGGGTTCTGGGCTGAAACGACAACGCCTCCTTGTTGGATCAAGGAGGCGTTGGTTGGAGCTGGGCGGTGGAGCGAAAGCGCCCTCTAGACCGAAGCAAAAGCGCCCTCATCCGCCCTTCGGGCACCTTCTCCCGTAAACGGGAGAAGGGAGTACTTCAGGCCTTTCAGCGGCCGGTCTTAACCTCGGTCCACAAACGGGTGTACAGCTTGTCCGTCTCCGGGGTGTTGATCGCATACGTGAACATCTTTGCCGCCACGTCGTCGGACGGGTAAATGGTCTTGTCGTCGCGGATGGCCGCGTCCACCAGCGGGGTGGCCGGCTTCACCGGGTTGGCGTAGTGGGTCACGTTGGTGTTGTTGGCGGCCACCTGCGGCTCAAGCAGGTAGTTGATGAACGCATAAGCGTTTTCCGGGTGCTTGGCATCCTTGGGGATGGCCAGCATGTCAAACCACTGCGGGGCGCCTTCCTTCGGGATGGAATACGCCACTTCCACGCCGTTCTTGGCTTCCTCGGCGCGGTCGCGGGCCTGGATGATGTCACCCGACCAGCCCACCACCAGGCAGGTGCTGCCGTTGGCCAGCGAACCCACGTACTGCGAGGAGTGGAAGTTCTGCACGTACGGACGGATCGTCTTGAGCAGGTCAGCGGCCTTCTGCAGCACGGCCGGGTCGCCGCTGTGCGGGTCTTCGCCCAGGTAATGCAGGGCAATCGGAATCATGTCGGCCGGGGTGTCCAGGATGGTCACGCCGCAATCTTTCATCTTGGCGATGTTTTCCGGCTTGAACACCAGGTCCCAGCTGTTGGCGATGTCAGCGCTGCCGCCAAAACGCTCCTTGAGCTTGGCCACGTTGTAGCCGATGCCGGTGGTGCCGATCATGTACGGCACGCCGTACTTGTTCTCCGGGTCCTGCCCGGCAATACGGGCCATCACTGCCGGGTCCAGATTGGCCAGGTTGGGGATCTTGCTCTTGTCCAACGGCAGGAACACGCCGGCCTGAATCTGGCGGCCAAAGAAGTTCAACGTCGGCACCACGATGTCGTAACCGCTGTTGCCGGTGAGCAGCTTGGTTTCGACCATCTCATCGCTGTCGAACACGTCGTAGGTGACCTTGACGCCGGTCGCCTTCTCGAAGTTCGGGATGGTGTCCTCGGCGATGTAGTCCGAGTAGTTGTAGACGTTGAGGACCTTGGCCTCGCCGCCTTCGGGCGTCTTGCCGCCTTGGTCCTTGCCGCCGCAGGCAGCAAGCAGGGAGATGGCAACGCCAACAGAAAGGATGCGCAGATTCATGGGTTCTCCAGTAGTTATCCGGGAGCGAAGGGGGAACCGGCCAGGCCGGTGGGGGGCGTATTGTCACATGGGTGGGACAGCACGATCACTCACACACGTTGTTCACACATTGAGCAGCAGGAACTCGCGCTCCCACGAGCTGATCACACGGAAGAACGTCTCGTACTCCTTGCGTTTGACCGAGATGTAAGCGCGACAGAAGCGCTTGCCCAGCAATTCCTGCAGCGGCTCGCAGGCCTCCAGGCCGTCCAGTGATTCGCCCAGCGAGCGCGGCAACTCGTAGCCCAGTTCCTTGGCATTGCCGGTGATCGGCTGCGTGGGCCGCAGCTGCTCGCGCAGGCCCAGCAGGCCACAAGCCAAGGTCGCGGCCATGGCCAGATACGGATTGGCGTCGGAGCCGGCAAAACGGCTCTCAACACGGCTGTTTTCCAGCGTGTCGATCGGCACGCGCAGGCCGCAGGTGCGGTTGTCGAACCCCCACTCCACGTTGCTCGGCGATACCTCACCAAACACCAGCCTGCGATACGAGTTCACATTGGGCGCGAAGAAGCCCATCGCCATCGGCACGTACTTCTGCAGGCCGGCGAGATAGTGGTCGAAGGTTTCGCTGTATTCGCCCTCGGCGACGCCGGCAAACACATTGATGCCATCGGATTTGCGCACCAGACTCTGGTGGATGTGCATGGCACTGCCCGGCTCGGTTTCCATCGGCTTGGCCAGGAAGGTGGCGTACACGCCGTGGCGCATCGCCGCCTCGCGCATGGTGCGCTTGAACAGGAACACCTGGTCGGCCAGCGACATCGCATCGTTGTGGGTGAAGTTGACTTCCAGCTGCGCCGCGCCGGATTCGTGGATGAGCGTGTCCACATCCAGCTTCAGCGCGTCGCAGTAGTCGTACATCAAATCGAGAATGGGGTCGAATTCATTGACTGCGTCAATCGAGTACGACTGGCGTGCGGTTTCCGGGCGCCCGGACCGGCCGGCCGGCGGCAACAGCGGGAAATCCGGGTCGGTGTTTTTCTGCACCAGAAAGAACTCCACTTCCGGCGCCACCACCGGTTTGAGCCCCAGTTCCTCATAGCCCGCCAGCACGCGCCGCAGCACATTGCGCGGCGCCAGCTCGTGCGGCTCACCGCTTTTGGTGTAGCAGTCGTGGATGATCTGCGCGGTGGGGTCGGCTGCCCACGGCACCATGCGCACGGTGTCCGGGTCGGGACGCAGAATCATGTCCGCATCCGCCGGCGAGGTCAGTTCGTAATAGTCGTCCGGGAAATCACCGGTGACGGTGGTGGCGAAGATGCCTTCGGGCAGACGCGTGCCGTAATCGTGGCGGAATTTGTCAGCCGGGATGATCTTGCCGCGGGCATTGCCGGTGATGTCCGGCACCAGGCATTCCACCTCGGTGATGTGCCGCTCCTTGAGCCAGCGCAGCAGCGAGCTTTCCGGCTGCGTGCTCGGGCTGGCAACGGTCTTGCGGGTACGGGGGCGCGAAGTCATGGCAGATCAACTTTTTGTTTTTGCATCTGGTAACGGCGACAGGCCTCGCCGAAGGCTTGAAAAATGCCCAGGTAAAACGGGTTCTCACGCACCCGCCACTCCGGATGAAACTGCACACCGAGCAGGAACCCGGGGCCTGGACCACGGAAGGCTTCAATCAGCCCATCCGGCGCGCGGGCTTCCACCTGCAGGCCGCTGCCCAACCGCGCCACGCCCTGCCCATGCACGGTATTGACGCTTACCTGCGTGCCGCCGGCAATGTCAGCCAGCAGCCCACCCGGCACCAGTTCCAGTGTGTGTGCCGGGCCATATTGCACGTCCAGCGGTGAATCCGGGTCTTCACGGTGGTCGGCAAGCCCCGGCACTTCATGCACTTTGGGGTGCAGGCTGCCGCCAAAAGCCACGTTGACCTCCTGGAAGCCACGACAGATGGCCAGCACGGGCAAACCCATCGCCAGCGCCTGCGGCAGCAGCCCGAACACGTTGGCATCGCGGGCCGGGTCATGCGGATTGCCCGGCCAACTGGCGCCGCCGTCGTAATGATGCGGCTCGATATTGCTGGTAGCACCGGTCAGCAACAGGCCGTCCAGCTGTTGTAACCACGCCTGCGCAGGCAACGGCGGCTGCAGCAGCGGCAGTATCAGCGGCGTGGCGCCTGCGCCGTCCACCACGGCCCGCACATACTTCTCACCCACCACGAGAAACGGGTGCGCACCCATCGGTTTGCTGTCGGTGGGCAGGCCGACCAGCGGTAAAGAAACCATGCGTCAAGCTCAGAAGACGTGCTGGCACGCTACCCCCGGCCCTGCGTTTAGGCAACCGCGAGGCATCTGACATTCAAGCGCCGCGCGGCACAATAAGCACCGTTCAACCGGCTGTACGCTTGGCGCACACAGCCCGGTCGCTACACTCCCCGCCCCAAGCCGAATTGATCTGCCCGATGTCCGTGGACACCCCACAGCCCGCCTACCCGCCCAGTTGGTATGCCAGCAGCCAACCACAACTGCCCGCACGCGCACCGTTGCGCGGCCAGGCCCGTGCCGACGTGGCGGTGCTCGGTGCCGGCTATACCGGCCTGACCGCCGCACTGGCACTGGCCGAGAAGGGTTACAAGGTCACCATGTTGGAGGCCGAGCGCGTGGGCTGGGGGGCGTCGGGCCGCAATGGCGGCCAGGCCATCGTCGGCTATGGCTGCGAACAGGACACGCTGGAAAAACTGGTCGGCGACGCAGCCGCGCGCCAGCTGTTTGATTTCTCGCGCGACGGCATGCATCAGCTCAAGCAACGCATCGCCCGCCACAACATTGACTGCGATTGGCGCGACGGCCATGCCAGCGTGCCGATCCATCCGCGCCAGGAGCGTGCCCTGCGCGCCGATATCGAGCGCATGGCGCAGCGCTACGACTACCCGCTGGAATGGTGGGGCCGCGACCGCCTGCGCGAGGAGTTGGCCAGCGACCGATACCTCGGCGCGATGTATGACGCCGCCAGCGGTCATCTGCATCCGCTGGCCTACGCACAGGGCTTGGCGCGTGCCGCAGAAGCGGCCGGGGTCATCATTCACGAGTACTCCCCGGTGACCCGGATGCAGCGCAGCCCACAGCCGGCCTTGATTACCGAACACGGCCGCGTTGATGCGGACTTCGTGGTGCTGGCCGGCAACGCGTGGTTGCAGGGCATCGCACCGGAACTGGAAACCCGGATGATGCCGGTCGGCACCTATATCGGCGCTACCCAGCCGCTGGGCGCCGCGCGCGCCAAGGCGCTCATCGGCAATGACATGGCCGTGGCCGACGTGAACTGGGCGCTGGATTACTTCCGCCTCAGCCGCGACAACCGGCTGCTGTTCGGTGGCCAGGCCAACTACTCCGCCCTGCCCCCGCCCGGCCTGCGCGCCAGCATGACCCGGCGCATGCGTCGGGTGTTTCCTCAGTTGGCCGACGTGGAGCTGGAATATGTGTGGGGCGGCTATATCGACATCACCCGCAACCGCGCCCCGCACTGGGGCCGGCTCACGCCGAGCATCTACTTCGCACAGGGCTTTTCCGGCCACGGTGTGGCCAGTGCTGGTTTGGCTGGCGAGGTGATTGCCAGTGCCATCGCCGGCCAGTCCGCGCGGCTGGATGTGTTCGAGAAGATTCCGCATGGCGTTTTCCCCGGTGGCAAAGCCCTGCGCATGCCGCTGCTGGTGGCGGCGATGTCCTGGTACAAGCTGCGCGATCTGCTGTGGTGATGCGGGGCACGCGGGTCTGCCGGTAGCTCCAACCCGCATCGACCGAAGCTAAAGTTCTTACGCATCTGCCCGATATAGCTTGCAGATGACCATCAGCCTTTCCCCTATGGCCGCGCTGTCACACGTCGGCTTTGACAGTCCGCCCATCGCCCCCCTTCCCCAGCGCATCCTGCTGGTGGAAAACTCGCGCACGTTCACCAGCATGCTGCGTGAGGCCATCGAGCAGCGCCTGGAACTGCCGGTGAGCGTGGCCTCAAGCCTGGCCGAAGCCGGCGCGCTGCTGGACCGCGAGAATGGCTGGTTCCTGGTGTTGACCGGCCTGGTGCTGGCCGATGGCGACCGCGACCAGGTGGTGGATTACTTCGTCAATCGCGGCCTGCCCACCATCGTGGTCAGTGGCGTGTATGACGAAGACCTGCGCAAGCGCGTGCTGCAGCAGCAGATCATTGATTACGTGTTGAAGAACACACCCGGCAGCATCGATTACCTGGTGTGGCTGGTGCAGCGGATGGAGCGCAACCGGCGCATCTCCGCGCTGGTGGTGGACGACTCTCCATCCGCGCGTTCGTATGCCGCTGCGTTGCTTGGCATGTACGGCTACCAGGTCAGCCAAGCCGCCGATGGTGCCTCAGCCCTCGTCGCACTGGAGGCCGACCCGGCCATCCGCCTGGTGATCGTGGACCAGGAAATGCCCGGCATGGAGGGTGTTGAACTGACCCGACGGCTGCGCGCCCTGCGTGCCCGCGACAAGGTGGCGGTGATCGGCATTTCCGGCAATACCGATCCATCGCTGATTCCGCGCTTTCTCAAGAACGGCGCCAACGATTTCCTGCGCAAACCCTTTTCGCGCGAAGAGTTCTTCTGCCGCGTCTCGCAGAATGTGGACCAGCTGGAGTTGATCGGCACGCTGCAGGATCTGGCCACCCGCGATTTCCTCACCGGCCTGCCCAACCGCCGCAGCTTTCTGGAAAACAGCCAACGTCAGTTGGCCCAACCCGGCGGTGGCAACGATGTGGCGGTTGCAATGGTGGATATCGACCACTTCAAGCACATCAATGACAGCCTGGGCCACGAGGCCGGTGACCACGCCATCCGCGCGGTGGCGGGCGTTCTACAGGCACACACCCGGCCGCAGGACATCAGCGCGCGCTTCGGCGGTGAGGAATTCTGCCTGCTGGTGAAGGGCTTGGACGATACGGCCAGCTTCCATCATTTCGAACAGCTGCGGCAGGCGGTGCAGGCCCTGCGCCTGCAGATTGGTGACAAAACCCTGGCCATGACCGTGAGCATCGGCGTGTGTCGTATGCCGTTGCAGCAGGGCAACCTGCATCACCTCATCACCGAGGCCGACCGCCAGCTTTATCTGGCCAAAGCCGGTGGCCGTAACAGGGTGTGCAGCGCAAGCCAACACTGAGCGCCAAGCGCTTTTGATCCAGATCAACGCGCCCGACAAATGCCTCCCCTACAGTGCAGTCCAGCACTTCTCAGGGGGAAAAACGATGGCACTACTGGTTTGGCAGGACGACCTCAACACCGGCGTGGAGGTCATCGACCATCAGCACATGCGCATCGTTGAGATGCTCAACCATCTGCATGTCGCTCAGAAAAGCCTGGAGCGCATTGCGGTGGCCGAGGTCATCGACGAACTGGTCGACTACACCATGTCGCACTTCGCCTTTGAAGAGGAGCTGATGGAAGAAGCCGGCTACCCGTTCTGTGCCGCCCACAAGCGCGTGCACGAGGTGTTCGGCAAGCGCGTGAGCGAGTATCGCCTGCGCTTCCAGGCCGGTGAAGATGTCACCGACGAGCTGCGCAACATGCTTTCGCGCTGGCTGTTCAATCACATCCGTGGCGATGACAAGGCCTATGCCGAGCAGGTCAAACGCCACCTCAACCAGTTTGCACGTGACCACCAGGAAGGAAGCTGGCTGGGCCGTACGTTGAAGCGGATTTTCCGCTGACCGTTTGTGCGGGAACGGTGTGGCCGCGATCCCTCCTCCAGAATGTCTCGCGACCGCGCCGTTCCTGCCTCCAGTTGCTGTAGGAACGCCGCAGATCGGTACCGCCCTGCCTCTTTGTGTGGGAGCCAGGCCAACCCGATTTACGGCGCTCCTGCAGCCCCGCGTTTCTGCCGCTGGGCGATGGCCCACAGCGCAGCAGCGGTGACCAGCGCGGTGATGCTCAGGTAACCGCCCACCGCCGCGATGCCGAACTTCCCGGCCAGCCAGGTTGCCGCATACGGCGCCGGTGCCGCGCCGAGAATGCCGGCCAGGTTGAAGGACAGCGATGAACCGGTATAGCGCACCTGCACCGGGTACAGGCTGGCCAGCATGGTGCCGCACGGGCCATAGGTCAGGCCCATCAGGAACAGGCCCAACGACAGGAACAAAAGCACCTGCAGCGGATGCCCTGCATGGAACAACGGTTGGAACAACAGCCCGAACAGAAAGATGCCCAGCGTTGCCCACAGCATCGCCTTCACCGTGCCAAAGCGGTCGCCGTACAGCGCGGCCAACGGAATGCCTGCGGCAAAGAACAGAATGCCGACCATCTGCAGCAGCAGGAAGTCCTCGCGCTTATAGCTCAGGACCGACGTGCCATGGCCCAGCGTGAATACCGTCATCAGATAGAACAGCACGAACGTGGCAAATGCAGCCAAGGTGCCCGCGACCACCGCAAAGCCATGGTTCGCCAGCACCTCACGCATGGGCAGCCGCACCCGCGTGCCGCTGTCCAATGCCTTCTGGAAATCCGGTGTTTCGTGGATGTTGAGCCGCACCCACAAACCCACGATCACCAGCAGCGCGCTGGCAACAAACGGTACACGCCAGCCCCACGACAGGAAGGCGGCATCGTCCATCAACTTGCCCAGCAGCAGGAAGGTGCCGGCCGACAGCAGAAAACCCAGCGGCGCACCCAACTGCGGGAACATGCCGTACCACGCGCGCTTGCCCGGCGGTGCGTTTTCGGTGGCCAACAACACCGCCCCGCCCCATTCACCGCCCAGCCCCAAGCCCTGCCCGAACCGGCACAGCGCCAGCAATATCGGCGCCAGCAGGCCTATCTGCGCATGCGTCGGCAACAGGCCGATGGCCACGGTGGATACGCCCATTGTCAGCAGGGCCGCGACCAACGTGGCCTTGCGGCCGATGCGGTCCCCGTAATGGCCGAACACCGCCGAGCCCACCGGTCGCGCGATGAAGGCCACCGCAAATGTCGCCAGCGACTGCAGCAAGGCCGCATCGCTGCTGCTCTCCGGGAAGAAGAGCTTGGGAAACACCAGCACCGCCGCCGTGGCGTAGATGTAGAAATCGAAAAACTCGATGGTGGTGCCCACCAGGCTGGCGGCCAGCACGCGGCGGGGGGAGTTCAGCGGGGCGGAGATGGCAGCGGTCGACATGGTTCGAGCTTCAGTAACGTTGCGCCAAGTCTGCCATGGGCCCGCCTGCGGCCACGCCTCTGGTTGCAGGCGAGACCGTTGCATTGCGAACACGGTCTGCTTTGGCTGGCACTTCACACACATGTAACCCGGCGCTGCACCGCGCCCGTTAGGCTCGCTGCACGCCTTAGTCGTTCGCAGTACTTTCCCCCCCCTACAGGAAAACAGTGATGACCGATCCCACACGCTTCGAGCATGAGGCCGATGCCACACGCCGCTACTGGCACAACACACCGCTCAACACGCTGCCGCCGCCAGATATGGTCGGCAACTATCAGCGCTTCAAGCCGCTGCCCACCGAAGGCATTCAATCCCGCAAGGCTTGGATCATCGGCGGCGGCATTGCCGGCATGGCGGCGGCGTTTTACCTGATCCGCGATGCCCACATGCCCGCGGAGAACATCACCATCGTCGAGGGGCTGGGTGTTGAAGGTGGCTCGCTGGACGGCTCGGGCAATCCCGAAGATGGCTACCTGGTACGCGGTGGCCGCGAAATGAACTGGAACTACGACAATCTCTGGGACATGTTCCAGGATGTGCCGGCGCTGGAGCTGCCCGAGGGCTACAGCGTGCTGGACGAGTACCGCTTGGCCAACGACGCCGACCCCAACTGGTCCAAGGCGCGCCTGATGCACAAACAGGGCGAAGTGCTTGCCGATTTCACCCGCTTCGGGCTGAGCCGCAAGCAGCAATGGGAAGTAGTGAGCCTGCTGCTCAAACGCAAGGATGAGCTGGACGACCTCACCATCCAGGATCATTTCAGCGAAGGCTTTCTGGCCAGCAATTTCTGGTTCCTGTTCCGCTCGATGTTCGCGTTCGAGAACTGGCACAGCCTGCTGGAAATGAAGCTGTACATGCATCGCTTTCTTGACGCCATTGATGGCTTCGGCGACATGTCGACGCTGGTGTTCCCCAAGTTCAACCAGTACGACACCTTCGTCAAACCGCTGATTGGCCTGCTGCGCGACAAGGGCGTGAAGGTGAAGCTCGGTACGCAGGTGCTGGACATGGATTTCGATGTGCAGGGCAAGCAGCGCACGGTCACCTCGTTGCACACGCATACCGCCGAAGGCGATGGTCGCATCGAGGTGGCACCGGGCGACCTGGTCATCGCCCTTACCGGCTCGATGACCGAAGACACCGCCTACGGTGACCTGAACACCGTGCCCGTACTGAAGAAGCGGCATGGCGGACCGGCCGAGGGCAGCAGTTGGGGCCTGTGGCGCAACCTGGCCAAGCAGGCACCGGTGTTCGGCAAACCCGACAAGTTCTGTGGCGACATCGACCGCTCCATGTGGGAGTCGGCAACGCTCACCTGCAAACCATCACCGCTGGTGGACAGGCTGCGCGAACTGTCGGTCAACGACCCCACCTCCGGCCGCACCGTCACCGGCGGCATCATCACGTTCACCGATTCCAACTGGGTACTCAGCGTCACCATCAACCGGCAGCCGCATTTTCCCGGGCAGCCCAAAGACACCGTGGTGATGTGGGTTTACGCACTGCTGATGGACCAGCCGGGCAACTTCGTCAAAAAGAACATGCCAGACTGCACCGGCCGCGAAATCGTCGCTGAGCTGTGCCATCACCTTGGCATCGCCGACCAGCTCGATGCGATTGTCCCGCACACCAAAGTGCGCCTTGCATTGATGCCTTACATCACCGCGCAGTTCATGCCACGTGCTGCCGGCGACCGCCCGCATGTGGTGCCGGAAGGTTGCACCAACCTCGCATTGGTGGGGCAGTTTGTGGAGACGGCAAACGATGTCGTGTTCACCATGGAAAGCTCGGTGCGTACCGCACGCATCGCGGTGTATTCACTGCTCAACCTGCCCAAACAGGTGCCGGACCTGAGCCCCACTCAATACGACATCCGCAACCTGCTCAAGGGCGCGCGCGCACTCAACAACGGTGAGCCCTTCATTGGCGAACGCCTGCTGCACAAGTTGTTGGGGGATACCTACTACGCGCACATCCTGCCGCCGCTGCCCAAGAGCGAGGGCGAATCCACCCGTCGCGAGCGGTTGGAAGCGGAGCTGGCAAGCCTGCGTGACAAGGGCGGCCTGGCCCTGCAGGGCTTCGCACAATGGGTTGACCGGTTCGCCACGCAACTGCGGAAGAACGGCAAGGAGTGATGCACGGCACGCGCGTCTTTTCCAAGCACGCGCGCGTGGAGGTGCAAAGCCGTTGAAAGCATGCCGCTCTTCCTTGCGGGAAGAGCGGCACGGCTGCAGTCTCAAACAGCGGGCACGCAGCTTGAAGCGAAGGCTTGACGGCGTGGTGCCGATCAATCAGCGAGACTGATCCACGTCGCTTTCATCTCGGTGTACTTGTCGAACGCATGCAGCGATTTATCGCGACCGTTGCCGGATTGTTTGTAACCCCCGAACGGGGCAGTCATGTCACCGCCATCCCAATAGTTCACCCACACGCTGCCAGCACGCAGGCCGCGTGCCACGCGATGTGCACGCGAAAGATCACGCGTCCACACACCGGCGGCCAACCCATACTCACTGTCGTTGGCCATCTGCAGTGCCTGCTTTTCGCCATCAAATGCAATCACGGACAAGACCGGCCCGAAAATTTCTTCGCGTGCGATGCGGTGCTGCGGTGACACTTCATCAAACACGGTTGGTTCGATATAGCAGCCGCCAGCCTCCACCTCGGCACGCTTACCGCCGAGCAGCAGGCGCGCGCCTTCGGCGGTGCCTTCTTCGATGTAACCCAGCACCCGCGCGGCCTGGGCCTCATCCACCAACGCGCCCATCGGCGCGTCCGGTTCCAGCGGATGTTTGGGCTGCATGTGCCGGCCGTGCTCGATGACCCGCGCGACAAACTCATCCTTGATCGAACGTTCCACCAGCAGGCGCGAGGCCGCGGTGCACACCTCGCCCTGGTTGTAGAAAATGCCGCTGGCGGCAGCCTTGGCGGCTTTATCCAGATCCGGCGCATCGGCAAAGACGATGTTCGGGCTTTTGCCGCCGCACTCCATGTACGCGCGCTTCATGTTGGACAGCCCGGCACATTGCAGCAGGCGCTTACCCACGGCGGTGGAACCGGTGAACACCAGCCCATCCACATCCATATGCAACGCCAGCGGCTCGCCTGCGCCCTTGCCGTTGCCGGGCACCACGTTGAACACACCTTCGGGCAAACCCGCTTCTGCCACCAGCTCGGCAAAACGCAAGGCGCTCAACGGCGATTTCTCCGAAGGCTTGAGCACCACCGAGTTGCCGGCCGCCAATGCCGGCGCAAATTTCCACGCCGCCATCAGCAGCGGGAAATTCCACGGCACGATGGCGCCGACCACGCCCAGCGGCTCGCGGGTGATCAGGCCCAGCTCATTGCTGCCGGTGGGCGCTACTTCGCCGTAGAGCTTGTCCACCGCTTCAGCGGTCCACTGAATGCAACGGATCACACCAGCGATATCCACATTGCGCGCCTCGCCCACGGGCTTGCCCATGTCCAGCGTTTCCAGCAATGCCAGCTCATCGGCATGGCGCTCCACCAGCGCGGCCAGCCGCAGCAGCGCCTGCTTGCGCCGGACCGGTTTCAGGTTCGACCAGTGGCCGGCTTGAAAGCTGCGGCGTGCGGCGGCAACGGCATGGTCGATGTCCACCTGGCCGCAATCGGCCACCTGCGCCAGCACCCGGCCATCAATCGGGCTGATGCAGTCGAATGTGGCGCCGGACGCGGCATCCACATGACGGCCGTCGATGAATGCGCGGGTACGCAGCGTCAGGCCGGCGGCCAGCGTCTGCCATTGTTCGCGGAGGTGGGGCGTGGTCATGACCGTTTCCTGTTGCGTGGCAAGGCGGCAGGGCCGCAGACCTGCATGGTACGCCGCCCCATGTTCACAGCCGGCATGAATCGGCGCCGCCCGCCGGGCTAGCAGGATTGGCCGAGCGGGGCTTGGCATCACTACAATGCCCGCCCACGTTTCAACCGGCAGCCACATGACCATCATCGTCAACCAAGAACTCAAAGCCTACATCGACCCGCTCACGCAGGACGAACATGACGCGCTGGAGCGCAGTCTGCTGGCCGAAGGCTGCCGCGACGCACTGGTGCTGTGGGGCGATGTGCTGATCGACGGCCACAACCGTTACGGCATCTGCACCCAGCACAACATTCCGTTCAACACCGTGCAGAACACGCGCTTCCAGTCAATGGATGACGTGCATCTGTGGATGATCGAGCAGCACCTGGGCCGGCGCAGCGTGTCCGACTTCCAGCGCGGCGTATTGGCGCTGCGCAAGCGGGCAATCGTCGAGGCGCGGCACCGTGCCGAACAGGAACAGCTGCGCCGCGAGAGCGAGGGAGAGGCAACCCTGGCCAATGCTGAAGCCGATGGCGATACACCGCCGTGGGACCCGGCGCCCAAGCTGTCCAAGGCCGACCTGGCCCGCGAAGCCAAGCTCAGCGCCAGTCAGGTGACCCTGATCGAGAAAATCAGCGCACATGCCGCGCAGGAAGTGATTGAGGCGGTGAAGGCCGGTGAAATATCGCTCAGCGCCGCTGCCGTGGTGGCCAGCCTGCCCGAAGACGAGCAGCGCGCCGCCGCGCAAGGCGGCAAGAGCGAACTGAAGGAAGCCGCCAAGCGCGCGCGTGAATCACGCCGCAAGCCCAAGCCGGTCAAGGACCACGACGACGCCGATTCGACGGACAACACCGGCGACAGCGCAACCCAGCACCCGGAAATGGAAGCCCTGCGTCAGCGCGTGGCCTCGCTCATCGCCGAAAACCAGGCCCTGCGCATGGAGCTGGATGCACTGCGCGCGCGGCTGGTGCCAGCACACGAAGCTGAGTACAGCGAAGCCACCGACGCTTGATCCACACCACGCCCACGCCCTACCCTGCGGCCACGCCCTGCAAGGAGTAAGCGATGGCCTCCGCATCCCCGGAGCTGGAACTGTTTGTCCGCGACGCCTTGATGCGCGGCCACAGCCGTCAACAGGTCAACCAAGCCTTGTTGGCGGCCGGCTGGAGCGAGCAGCAGATACGCGGCGTACTCGACGGCTGGGCCGAAGTGGATTTCGCCCTGCCGGTGCCGCGCCCACGCGCGTCGTTGTCGGCACGCGAGGCATTCCTGTATCTGGTGCTGTTCAGCACGTTGTATTTCTTCAGCTGGAACCTTGGCAGCCTGCTGTTCCAGCTGATCGAGTACGCCCTGCCGGACCCGGCCGATCCGGATTGGCGGTTGACACGCCTGGGGGGCAGCATCCGCTGGGCAATCTCGGCGTTGGTGATCACTTTCCCGGTGTTCGTGTTCGTCGCCCGCCACGTCAGTGGTGATGTGGAGCGCAACCCCATCAAACGGCTGTCACCGGTACGCCGCTGGCTCACTTATCTCACCTTGTTCGTCGCCGCCAGCGTGCTCATCGGCGACCTCACCGCGCTGGTGTTCAACCTGCTGGGCGGCGACCTGAGCCTGCGCTTCGTGCTCAAGGTGCTGGTGGTCGGCGCCATTGCCGGTACGGTGTTCGGCTACTACCTGTGGGACCTGCGCCAAGAGGAGGTGGAAGCATGAGCCGCACCGCTTGGGGTACACGTGTGTTGTGGGCCACCGGCCTGGTTACCGCTGCGGCGATTGCCGCCGGCATCTGGGTCATCGACTCCCCCTCGCAACAGCGGCTCAAACGCCTGGATGCCGCACGCCTGTCGCACCTGCAGACGCTGGAGCTTGCCGCCAACAACTACTGGCGCGAGAACGATGCCCTGCCGCCCAACATCCTGGCCCTTGTCGCGCAACCGGGGATGTTGCTCACCCAAAAGGATCCCTCCGGCGGCCCGGACTATGTTTACCGCCCCCTTGATGCCACGCACTACGAACTGTGCGCGCAGTTCGATACCAGCAGCGCCCGTGAAACACCGCGTGGCCTGGCCGGTGAATGGGCCCATCCGGCGGGTAACCATTGCTTCCGCCGTAGCGTGAGCACCAGGAACAACGAGTAAAACCCGACCATGCATGACGATCCCCGCCGCGCGCAGCTGCGCCGCCTGAAGATGTACGCGCTGGCGATGTTGCTGGCCATGCTGGCCGGCTTCATCGTCAGCCATCTCAATGGCGAACGCGGCATCTGGGCGTGGGTGGGCGCGTTCTGCGAAGCCGCCACGGTGGGCGCATTGGCCGACTGGTTCGCGGTGGTGGCGTTGTTCCGGCGGCCGTTGAACCTGCCCATTCCGCACACCGCCATCATCCCGCGCAACAAGGCCCGCATTGCCGACAGTTTGGCGGTGTTCGTGCGCGACCATTTCCTGGAGCCCGAGGCACTGCTGGCCAAGCTCAAAGTGTTCGACCCCGCCGCACGCCTGGGGCAATGGCTGGCACAGCCACAACAAGCGCACATGCTCGCCGGGCTGGCACGTGGCTGGGCCGTGCAGGCGTTGGATCTGCTGGATGAAGCAGCGGTGCGGCGTGCCATCCAACAGTTTGTGGTCGAGCAGCTGCGGCAATGGAATGCGGCAGCAACCGCTGGCGAATTGCTGGGCCTGCTCACCGCCGACAACCGCCACCAGCGCGTGCTGGATGAAGGCCTCACCCGCGTCGCGCACTGGTTGGACAAGGACAGCATGCGCCAACACGCCTCGGCGTTGATCGTGCGCTACATCCGCAAAGAGTGGCCCAAGCTTGCCAGCACCGTGGATTGGGTCAAACCCATCGACGAAATAGGCGACACGTTGGCCGACCGTTTGGCACGCGCCGGGCTGGAAGAACTGCAGGCCATTCTGTCCCAGCCCGAACATCCGCTACGGCAGGATTACGCACGCTGGCTGGGCGATTACATGCAGCGCCTGCGTAACGATCCTGCCCTGGCTGCCAAGGTGGATGCACTCAAACAGCAGGTCATCGACCACCCCGCCGTGCAGGACTACGTGCAGGGCCTGTGGCAGCGCGTGCACGACTACCTGCGCGATGATCTCTCCAACGAAAACTCAGTACTTGCCGGCCACCTCGAACGTAGTCTCGGCAAACTCGGCAGCGCCATCAGCAACGATCCGGCACTGCGCGACGCGCTCAACCAGCACATGCTGGCCGGCGCGGAAAAACTGACCAACCGTTTACGCAGCGGCGTGACCACGCATATCGCACAGACCGTGAAAGCGTGGGACGAAGAGAAGCTGGTCGAGCAGCTGGAACTGAGCGTCGGCCGCGACCTGCAATACATCCGTTTCAACGGCACGTTGGTGGGTGGTTTGATCGGCTTGCTGTTGCATGCAATCACGCAGTGGCTGCGTTTTTGACAGGTGTGGGTTTGAGGGCTGTTTGCGGGAGTTGTGTGGATGCCAAGCTTCCCCCCTCTCCCCAACCCCTCTCCCGCCAGGGGAGAGGGGCTTAGTGCGCTGCGAGTTGAAGTGATGCCGGCAACTGCAGCTTTGAAGCCCCTCTCCCCTGGCGGGAGAGGGGTTGGGGAGAGGGGGCAGCTTCTGCACCTAACCACAACCACCCCGCCACGTCTCATTCGTCAAAAAATCACCACAAGGGTCAAAGCAATTTAACTTGCCCTCACAAATAAGAATGGTTATCGTTAGCAACTAGGCCGTACGCCCAGCCTCTCGCGGTATGGATGCCCTGCATCTGATCGCACAGCCCCGTGTACCCCCGATGAAAACTTTGCCGCGCGGCGCCATGGGTGCCTGCGCTGTGCATGCGGGTAACACGCGGGAATTCCATTCCGGCTTCGTCACACGTCTGGTGTGTGGCAACGCCGTGGGCATCCCTTTGTTGGCCCGCTCCACTTTCGCCACTCAGGAAAACGTCGAATGCCCCGCTCCCCCGCTTCGCCACTCACACTGTCGCTGCTGTCCACCGCACTTGCCATTGCGCTTGCCAGCCATGCCAACACCGCACGCGCCGATGCAGCACCTGCCAACGACGCCACTACCTTGGACGCCGTGAAAGTGGTTGCCGATGGCGATGTGCCCACTTCGTACACCGTCAAACAGGCACGCACGGCGACCAAGCTTGATCTGTCGCTGCGCCACACCCCGCAGTCAGTAACGGTGCTCACCCGTCGGCGTCTGGATGACATGGGCCTGTACGCGATGTCGGACGTGATGGGCCAGGTGACCGGCGTACATGTGGCCGTCACCGACAGCGAGCGCATCAACTATGTATCGCGCGGTTACAACATCAGCAATTTCCAGGTTGATGGCATGCTCAACACGTTTGGCGGCTACATCAAGACCAACACCGACAGCGTCATCTATGACCGCATCGAAGTGGTGCGCGGTGCCACCGGCCTGACCACCGGCGCTGGCGATCCATCCGGCACGGTCAACTATGTGCGCAAGCGCCCCACCGACGCGTTCGCCATGAGCGCCAACCTTGTGCTGGGCCGCTGGGGCAACCAGCGTCTGGAAGCGGACATCGGTGGCCCGGTTGCGCTGGATGGCCGCATCCGTGCACGCGTTGTCGCCGCCAAGCAGCAGAGCGACTCGTTCCGCGATGTGTACCGGCTCGACAAGAATGTCTTCTACGGCATCGTGCAGGCCGATCTGAGCGACAGCACACTGCTTGAAGTGGGCTACGAGTATCAATCACCGGAAACCTCCGGCGTCACCTGGGGCGTGGTGCCGTACTGGGGTCCAGACGGCAAGCCGGCCAACCTGCCGCGCTCCACCAACCTGTCCGCGCGTTGGAGCCAATGGCCCATCGTCGAAAAAACCGCGTTCGCGCGTCTCGAACAGAGCTTGATCAACGACTGGGCCATCAAGGCCAGCTACACGCGCTCCAAGCGCGAGACCGAAGGCGAAGTCTGGTACGGCGCCTCCGGCTACTCGCGCCCGGACGGCACCGGCGTGAATGCCTTCATCGGTGCATTCGGCGAGCGTGGTGACATGCAGGTGTTCGACCTCAATGCAGGCGGCCCGTTCAAACTGTTTGGTCGCGAACATGAAGTCGTGGTCGGCGTGGGCCAATCGGTGCGCAAGGGCGAAGTGCCGGGTTCGGACTTCGACTACGCCGATGGCTACGAGAAAGTACCGGACTGGCGCAACTGGACCGGCGACATCCCGCCGCTGCAGGTCAACCGCTACAACTGGCTGTCGTCGCAGGACGAACTGAAGCAGCGCGCCGCCTACGTTGCCGCACGCCTGCAGTTGGCCGACCCGCTGATGGCCGTGCTGGGCGCACGCTATGGCAGCTGGGAAACCCGCAATTGGAGTTACGACCGCGATGCATCCGGCAAGCTGCTGGGCACCACGCGTGGCGGCTACAAGCCGGACGATTCGCTGACGCCCTACGCCGGCCTGATCTACGACTTCAGCAAGCAGTTCAGCGGCTACGTCAGCTACACCGACATCTTCCAGCCGCAGAACTACCGCGACAAGAACAACAACTACCTGGAGCCGGTGGTCGGCGACATGTGGGAAGCCGGCATCAAGGCCGAGTTGTTCGACGGCCGCATGAATGCATCGGCGGCCGTGTTCAAGGGTGAAAAGGACAACGTTGCCGAGCTCGACGACTCCGTGCCGGAAGGATCGCTGCCCGACGGCTCCACCGCTTACCGTTCCACCGGCAAGGGCAACGAGGTCAAGGGCTGGGAGCTGGAGGCCCAAGGCAGCATCACCGAGCACTGGAACCTGTCCGCCGGTTACGCGCACACCGTCATCCGCAACCAGAAGGGCGAGCGCCAGAACACCACCACGCCGGTCAACACCTTCCGCCTCAACAGCAGCTGGCGCCCCGGAGGTGCATGGAACAGGTTGTCGTTGGGTGGCGGCGTGACCTGGCAGAGCGAAATCTGGCGCATGAGCAACCGCCCGTCGGATGACTACCTCACCAGCGGCAAGACCTACAAATCGCGTATCACCCAGGACGCGGTGGTGCTGGTCAATGCGTTTGCCGGCTACCGGTTCAACGACAACGTCTCCGCGCAGTTGAACATCAACAACCTGCTGGACAAGAAGTACTACAGCAACGTTGGCTTCTACGACGGTGTGAACTGGGGCGAGCCGCGCAACGTGCGGCTGAGCCTGCGCTGGAAGCTGTAATCCCTCCAGGGAGACCACTGCCTTGTGCAGTGGCGGCCAGGGACGGCCGTTTTTTTTCCACGCCACCGGCATTGCCGGTGGCGTCCGTATTGAATCGACTTTGCAGGTTCCCGTGGACAGCACGCCTCTCGCCAGCTCCTGGCACACCCGTTTTGCCGGCTTCTTCGCACACCCATGGCTGGGTGTGTTGTCGCGTTCGCTCGCCTCCATTTTTGGTGGCTACGCACTGGCCGCCACCAGCGCGATGTTCTTCGCGCTTGCCTTGCCCATGCCACGCAGCCAGGCCGTGTTGACCGGCATGCTGGTGGCCATCGTGCTGTGCGCATGTGCCGCACTGTGGGCATTTGCCACGCGCACCGCGTTGCGGGCGTGGCTGGGCATTGCGCTTCCCACCGCGTTGTTCTGGCTTGGCAGCGAGTGGCTGGGGGTAATGGCATGAAGAACGGTTTCCGCCAATCGATGGCGTGGTTGCACACCTGGACCGGCCTATTGGTGGGCTGGCTGTTGTTGCTGATCTTCATGGCCGGCACCGCCAGTTACTACCGCGAAGAAATCAGCCGCTGGATGCGCCCGGAACTGCCGCGCAGCACGGTGAGCGCCGACGATGCCGCCGCACGCGCCATCCGCTTCCTGCAGCACAAGGCACCACAAGCCGAGAGCTGGAACGTAAGCCTGCCTGACGCGCGCAACCCGGCCATGCGCATGTTCTGGCGCAACCCCGAGTCCATGGTCAAGCCACCAGCTGAAGGCGAGAAACGCAGGCGTCGTGGTGGTGGCCGTTTCGGCGATGCCACCGTGGACCCCAACACCGGCCAGGAAGTCACCGCACGCGAAACCCGCGGCGGCGATTTCTTCTACCGCCTGCATTTCGACCTGCATTACATTCCCGTGGTGTGGGCGCGCTACCTGGTCGGTTTCTGCGCGATGTTCATGCTGGTGGCGATCATCACCGGCGTCATCACCCACAAGAAGATCTTCAAGGATTTCTTCACTTTCCGCCCGCAGAAAGGGCTGCGCTCGTGGCTGGATTTCCACAATGTCAGCGCGGTGATGGCACTGCCGTACCACGCCATGATCACCTACACCGGCATCGTCACCTTGATGTTCATGTACCTGCCGTGGGGCGTGAACGCCGCTTACCCCAAAGACGAGGACGCCTTCTTCAGTGAAGCCTTCGCGCGCATGGCCGATGTCGAATCGCCCGCACAGGGGCAGGCAACCGCGCTGCCGATCCAACAACTGCTGGACAGTGCGCGCAGGCAGTGGAACGGCGCCGATGTTGCCGGCTTCACGCTGTACCGCCCGGGTGCGGCCAACGCGGTGATCGACATCCAGCAACGCGACGGCAAACGTCTGTCCATCGACACGCCCTCACTGCGCTACAACGCGGTCAGCGGCGAGTTGCTGGAAGCCAGCCCCGATGCCGGCGGCGCCACCGTAACGCGCGGCGTGATGTACGGACTGCATTTGGCGCGCTTCGCCGATTGGGGATTGCGTGCACTGTTCTTCCTGTCCGGCCTGATCGGCTGTCTGATGGTCGCCAGCGGCGTGGTGTTGTGGGCAGTGAAAGAGCGGCCCAAACATGCGAAATCCGGCAAAACCGGCTTTGGCTTGCGGCTGGTGGATGCGCTCAACATCGGCGCCGTCGCCGGCCTGCCGATCGCATTTGCCGCTTACTTCTGGGGCAACAGGCTGCTGCCTGTGCAGCTTGCCGAGCGCAGCAGCGCGGAGATCAACGTGTTCTTCTACGCATGGGCCGCGTCCCTGCTTGCCGCTTTCATCTGGCCCAAGCGGATGATGTGGGCATGGCAGTTGTACGTGGGCGCGGCAATGTTCGCGCTGATTCCACTGCTCAACGCATTGACCACGCACGCGCACCTTGGCGTGACCCTGGCGCAGGGCGATTGGGTGCTGGCCAGCTTTGACCTGTGCATGCTCGCCTTTGGCGCGATGCTCGCCTACTGCGGCCTGCGCATGCAGCGCTGGCAGCCGGCGCTCAGTGCAGCGGAAAAGAAACGTCGTCAACAGGCGGCGGTTGCAGCGGAGGCATCGGCATGATGCTGCTCTCGCTCGCATTGTCGTACACCGGATTCACGGCATTGTCGCTGTCCATGGACAAGCACCAGCAGGAGTTGAACGGCAGCGACCGTTGCAGTCCCGAACGCATGCGGCTGTGGGCATGGCTGGGTTGGGCCACGCTGACCGCCGCGTTCGGCCTGTGCGTGTGGAACCACGGCTGGGCACTGGGCCCGGTGCTGTGGCTGGGCGCGCTGACCGCCGCCGGTTTGCTGATTGCCTTTGGCCTGTACCCGTACCGGCCGCGCTGGATTGTGCCGTTGGCGTTGGCGCTACCGATGATGGGCGTGATTGCGGCGCTGTTGTAGCGGTGATGTGGGTGTAGATGGGGCTGGCTTGCGCGCTGTTCCCCCTCTCCACAACCCCTCTCCCGCGAGGGGAGAGGGGCTTTGAAGCTGCAGTTGCACGCATTGCCTCAACTTGCAGTGCACATAGCCCCTCTCCCCTCGCGGGAGAGGGGTTGGGGAGAGGGGAGAAAGAAAAACCCTGCCCTATCCCGGAATCAACGAAAACATATGCGCCGGCACCGCCTGGCCATTGATCAGCAACCGATTGCGCGCTTTCCCCTCACGCAGGGCACCGGATTTGAGCGCCACTCTTTCGCTTGCGGTGTTGCCTACCGCCACGACCACTTCGATGCGCTGCAACGCTTCATTGGCAAAACCATGCGCGGCAAGCGCGCGTACGCAGCGCGGTGCGATGCCCTGCCCTTGCCTAGACTGCCGCACCCAGTAGCCCAGGTTGCAGAAGCGCTGCTCGCGGCGGATGTCGTTCAAACCCGCACCGCCCAGAAAGACGCCGGTGTCCTGGCAGAAAATCCCGAACTCCAACGCCGTGCCAGCATCACGCTGGGCGCGGCAGGCGGCGAACCATTCCAACGCCTGCTCGGCTCGGTAGTCCGGTGTGCACCAGGACATCCAAGGGCTCACGCTCTGCACCGATTCGCGCACCGCCAGTGTGAACACTTCGGCATCGCTGTCGTCGAAAGGACGCAGCAGAAGGCCTGAGAACCGGATCGACGAGGTTTCCATGCTGTTTCCTTCTGCAGAAGTGGCGGCCGCTTACTGCCGCCGCAGTTCCCACGCGCGATGGATGCGTGCGTTGCGCTCGAAATCCGGGCCGATGGTCTGCGCGGAAATCTCCTGGCAATGCGCGAACCCGGCAATCGCGGTTTCGTCCAGTTTGAAGCGGCGGAAGTTGTTGGAGAAATACAGCACGCCGTCCGAGGTCAGGCGATCCACCGCCGCGCTCAGCAGACGCACGTGCTCGCGCTGGATGTCGAAATCGTCCGCGCGTGCCGAGTTGGAGAAGGTCGGCGGGTCGCAGAAGATCACGTCGTAACGGTTCTTCTCCGACTCCAGCCAGGTGACCGCATCGGCCTGCACCAGCGTGTGCTGGCTGCCGCCCTTGCCGTTGAGCGCAAGGTTGTCCGCACACCATTGCAGATAGGTGCCCGACAGATCGACGCTGGTGGTCGAACTGGCACCGGCCACCGCAGCCTGCACACTGGCCACGCCGGTGTAGCAGAACAGGTTGAGGAAGCGCTTGCCGCGCGACTCCTCGGCCATGTGCCGACGCAGCGGGCGGTGGTCGAGGAACAGGCCGGTATCCAGGTAATCAAACAGATTCACCCGCAGCAGCGCATCGTTTTCGCGCACCAGGATGAACTCGCCGCGCTGCTCGAAGCGGCCGTACTTGCTGCCGCCCTTGCCCCGCTCGCGCGACTTCAGCGCGACCTGCTCGGCCGGCACCTGGAACACCTCGCGCGCGGCCGACAGCAGTTCGTTGCGACGGCGGCGCACGTCCGCATCGGGAATGGTGGCCGGTGCGGCGTATTCCTGCACATGCAGGAAGATGCGGCCCTTGCCGCCGTCCTCGCGGTAAACGTCGATGGCGGCCGCATATTCCGGCAGGTCGGCATCGTAGGCGCGGAAGCAGCTCACGCCTTCGCGCGACAGCCAGTTCTTGAACTTCTTCAGATTCTTGCGCAGGCGGTTGGCCACCATCTGCGCGCCTTCGCTCAGCTCACGCGGCTGGCCGTCGTTTTCACGCGCGGGCACGGCAATGGGGTCGCAGACGATCAACGCGCACTCGATGGCACCGTTGAACAGCTGGTAGGTTTTGCGCGCACGCAGGCCGGTGGCAAAGGCCAGATCGGCACTGCCGCACAGCAGGCTTGCGCGCCACTGCGGCACCGCACGCTTGAGCGCGTCACCGATGCGGCGGTAGAGCATGGCATCGGCGGCAAGGCGCTCGTCGTAAGGCGGGTTGCAGACCACGCAGCCGATTTCCTGCGGCGGCACCTGCATGTCGGCCACGTCGCGCACGCCAAACCAGATGGCCTCGCTGACGCCGGCCACGGCGGCGTTTTCCTTGGCCGCGCTGATCGCCTTGGGGTCGATATCGCTGCCGTGGATGACCTGCTTCAATGCGGCACGACCCACCGTCTCGCGCTCGCGCGCTTCGGCCATCAGTTCCTTCCACTGCGCCTGATCAAAACCGCGCCAGCGGCTCGGCGGCAGGCTGCCGTGGCGCTGCAGGCCCGGCGCCACGTCGGCCGCCATCAAGGCGCCTTCGATCAACAACGTACCGCTGCCGCACATCGGGTCCAGCAGACCGCCACCCTGAGCGTGAATCTTGGGCCAGTCGGCGCGCAGCAACACGGCGGCAGCCAGGTTTTCCTTCAACGGCGCATCGTTCTGCGCCATGCGCCAACCGCGCCGGTGCATCGGGCCGCCGCCCAGGTCGATGGAAATGGTGGCCCGGCCTTTGCGCAGCGACAGGTTGATGCGCACGTCCGGCAACTCCACGTTCACCGACGGCCGCTCCATGCCCTGCGCGCGCAGGCTGTCCACCACACCGTCCTTGACCCGCTGCGCGGCAAAACGCGCATGGGTGATGGCGGTGCCGGACACATGCGCGTCCACCGACAGGGTCAGCTCGGGGGTGATGTGCTGGTCCCACGGCATGGAAACCACGCCCTGGTACAACGAGCCCTCATCCGGACAGTCAAACTCGGCCAGCGGCCACAGCACGCGGCTGGCCAGGCGTGACCACAGCACCACCCGCTGCGCGTCGCGCAGTTCACCTTCGGCATTGACGCCGGCAATGGTGGCGGTGGCCTTGGACAGGCCCATTGCCAGCAGTTCGTCGGCAAGCAGGTACTCAAGGCCCTTGGCGCAGGAAACAAAGAATTTCACGGGATCGGATCAGCTGTCAGAAAGGAAGGGATGCAGGCGGGCACGGCAGAGCGGCCTCGGAGGGCATCCAGGGTCGCCATTGTAGGCAGTTGCAGGCCGTGGCGCCGGATTACGGCGGGCCAGCAGCCTTCACATGCCGCTCAGAGCGAGCGCAGCAGCGCCTCGAAGGCCTCGGCAGAGGCCTCCACATGCCGGCTCAGGCGGTGGCCGTCATCGACCATCAGCAAGCGCGCCGAGCGCTCCCCGGCCCAACGGATGACCTCGGCAGCGGGGATCAGCTCATCGCCCCAGGCGTGCACCACGCTGATCGGCACCGGCGCGGCATCCAGCGCCGGCATCGGCCCCATGCGGGTGGGCGGCACCATCAGGAACAGGCCCTTGACCGGCACCTTCAACGAAGTGATCGCCGAAATGTAGGCGCCAAGGCTGGAACCGGCCAGCACCAGCGGGCCGCGTGCGGCCATTTCGGCGGCCCGTTCAATCAACCGCTGCAGCCGCGCCGGCACATCGCCGACCGAGCTGATTTCATGCTTGGCGTCCAGGTCGGTGTAATCCGGGCGCTCGTGGCTCCAGCCCATGCGCTGCGCCACATCGGCCAGCGCGGTGACCTTGGTGGCCTCCGGGCCGCTCTCGAAACCGTGGGACAGAATGCAATGTCCGCGACTCATGGCAGCCGCACGCAGTAATCAGGACTCATGCACGAATGCTAGCATCCCCCCATGCCGCTACCGCCCCCCATCGTTGCAACTCCCCTGCCCTACGAGCAGTCCTTGGCCAGCCGTGCGCTGTCGGATGTCGATCTGGTGGTGATCCACTGCACCGAACTGCCCGACCTTGCCGCCGCCCGCGAATACGGCGAGCGTGTGCTTTACGACGCCGGCACCGGCAACAGCGGCCATTACTACATCGACCGCGACGGCAGCATCGTGCAGTACGTCGCGCTGGATCGAGTGGCCCACCATGTGCGCGGCATCAACCCGCGCTCGGTCGGCATTGAGCTGGTCAACCGTGGGCGTTGGCCCGATTGGTTTGATTCGCGCAACCAGCACATGAGCGAGCCGTACACCGAAGCGCAGATTGCCGCGTTGATACGGCTGCTGCAGTGGCTGCCGGAAACGCTGCCGTCGTTGCGCTGGATTGCCGGCCACCAGCAGCTGGACACCACACGCATGCCAGCCAGCAATGACGCCACGCTCGATGTGCCGCGCAAGCTCGACCCCGGCCCGCTGTTCCCATGGCAGGACGTGCTCAACGCCATTCCGCAGCAACTGCTGCCGCAGTGACGCCTGCCGGCGCGGCATTCAAGGCGGCAATGGCTGGAATTTCTCGCCTGCCGTCAGCGCCAGATCCAGCCGGTTGATGGCGGGCGCAATCGGGCAGACCACATAGGGCGTGAATGCGCACGGTGGGTTCTGGGCGCGGTTGAAATCCAGCACCAATTTGCCAGCGCGCGGTGCGGCGGCGTAAAGATACCGCGCACCGCCATAGGTTTCGCGGCCACTGGTGCGGTCGGAAAACGCGAAGAAGAAACGCTCCGAGGCCGGTGCGGTTTCATCCACCTCTGGCTGCAGGCGGAAGCGTTGCCCCTCTATCTCGAATACTGCCTCGCCCAATACCGTGGTCATCAGCGGCGTGCCGATTGACGTCAACAACACGGCCGCTCGCGGCTCGGGGAAAGGCACCCACTGCGCTTCCACCCGCCAGCGCTCGTCCACTGGAAAGTAATCAATGCCCCTGAAATCACGTCGCCGCGCCGAGCCTGCGTCGCGGAAGCGCCAGCCCAGCACAGCACCGTTGCGCACCAGGTAGAACTCGCCGCTGCCCAGTTGGATGCGGCTGGCATCCTGCACGCCGTCCATCACCGGCCGCAATGTCGCTTGCCGCAGCGGCTTGCCGTTCAACGTGGCACCGGTGCCGGCCTGCCCGTTGATGATCGCCACGCCGTCTGCCGCAATCTGCAGCGTGCCCAGTTGCTCCGGGCCGGCCGGTAACACGACATCACTGCCCGGTGCGCTGCCCAGCCGGTAGCTGCCGGCTTTCAATCGACCCGAGCCGGTGTAGCTCAGCCAGCCGTCGGGCGCGCGCAGTTGCGCGATGCGCTGCGCACGCCAGCGCTCCAGATCACGGTTGTACTGACGCGAATCAGACAGCGACGGATCGCCCTGCTGCGCGCAGCCCACAAGCGCAAGCAACAGCAACGGCCCGGCTATCCATGTCCTGAAATCCATGCTCCCCCCGATAAGCCTTCACGCAGCGCTGCCGCGTGCCGGCACCTGCCTCAGCCGGTTGCCACTGGCCGCTGTGCATCACTGGACCAGCCGCTCCACGAGTCGGCAAACACCTTGGCACCGTGCAGACCCGCATGTTCAAACGCCAACAGCAGGTGGCATGCGGTTACGCCCGAGCCGCACATCAGCACGACGTCATCCGGCGCACGACCGGCGAGCAAAGGCTCCAGCTCCGCGCGCAGCTCAGACGATGAGCGCAACCGACCCTCGCGCACGTTCAAGGCAAAAGGCCGGTTGAGCGCGCCTGGGACATGCCCGGCAACGCGGTCCAACGGCTCCACTTCTCCGCGATAACGTTCACCCGCACGCGCGTCCAGCAGCCAACCCGGTGCCTGCGACAGCCGCGCCTGCACGTCATCGGCGCTGACCACCTGGCTGCGGTCGAAGTGGCCCGGGTACGGGGCTTCAGGCGGCACCTGTTCCTCGCCGCCCTGCAGCGCATGCCCGGTCGCCTGCCACGCCGCCAACCCACCATCGAGCACCGCCACTTGGCGATGGCCGATCAGACGCAGCAACCACCATAAGCGCGCGGCGGCCATGCTGCCGTCGGCGGCGTCGTAGACCACCACCTGCGTGCCGGGAGTAATGCCCCAACGGCCCAAGGTCGCCGCGAAGGCATCGCTGTCCGGCAACGGGTGCCGACCATGTCCCTGCCTGCTGAGGTCGGACAGATCACGATTCAGATCCGCATACACCGCACCCGGAATATGCCCGGCGGCGTATTGCGCCGCGCCCGACTGCACATCGGCCAACGAAAAACGCGTATCAACCACCCGTACGTTGGTGCTGGCAACCGCGCGTGCATCCATCACCCGCAGGTTCTGCTGCTGCAATGTCGCGGCAAGGCTTGCCACGTCGATCAGCGTGTTCCAACCAGATTCAAGTGTGTTCATCCGACCAGCTCCAAGCGACGACGCAGGTTGTAGAGAATGGCGGCCGTGGCCCCCCAGATGCGGTGCCCCGGCCAGGCATATTCCATGACATGGCGGATGCGCCCGCTATATTCCATTTCCACCAGGCGCAGGTTGCCCGGGTCCATCAGGTAATCCAGCGGCACCTCGAACACCTCCGCCACTTCGCCCGGCTCCGGGCGCGCGACAAAGGCGGGGTCAACGATCGCCACCACCGGCGTTACCCGGAAGCCGGTAATGGTGATGAACGGATCCAGATAGCCCAACGGCAGCACCTGATGGGACGACAACGCAACTTCCTCGCTGCTTTCGCGCAATGCCGCCGCCAGCGGATTGCGGTCACTGCGCTCCACCCGGCCGCCCGGGAAACCCACTTGGCCGCCATGGTTACGCAGCGTTTCGGTGCGCCGGGTCAACAACACCTGCGTACCGGTGGCACGCGGCACCAGCCCGGCCAGCACCGCCGCTTCAACCGGAGGCCCCGGTGGCAGCAGGTCTTCCAACTCGTCGCGGTTCCAGCCCACACCGTCCGGCGCGACGACCAGCGGCAACAACGCCTGCTGCATGCGCTCACGCCCGGCAAACTGCGCCGCAAACGCGGTGGCATCACCAGCCCGCGCCGGCAGCACCTGCTCCATCAACTGCCGCCGCTCGGTGTCGTTCATGCGCAGCCACCCTCCGATCTCGGCGCCGGTGCGCCAGCAGCCCCGGCAGTATCCATCACTGTCCAGAGCACACAGGCCAATACACGGGCTGGATACGACATGACGCGGGGGGCTCTTCAACTCAGACATCCCGCTAGCGTAGCGCGCTGCGATGACAGCGCACAGGTGCCTCAGCCGTATCCGCCGCCAGCTACGTTCACCTCTTTGGCATCTGGGCACCGGCCATTCACCCGGGGCGCCCTGCCTGCAGATTCACGTTATTCGCTCATTGCCTGCCTGATACGGCCGATGGCGATTCCGCACCGACCTGAATGCGACCGTTGAATTCATACGAAGGCGCATTCAACCGGCTGGCGAACTACGACTAAAGTCGCACCGTCCACTCCACTTCCAGCATGTCCTGCGCATTGAACAGGCGCTCAATCTGTACCCACGTAGCCGCCGGATAGGTGGCATCGGCAAAGAACGTCTTTCTATCGGGAATGGCCTTGATCAAGGCATCCATGTCGGTGGTGAAAACCGTTTCCTTCACCACCTGGCTGCTGTCGGCATCAAAGCGTTTGAGTATTTCGTTCAACTTGCCGTAGCACTGCTGCACGGCTTCCTGCATGTCCTTGCCCCGGCAGGGCACGCCGGAGATATGCAGCGTGTTGCCATCACGTACCACACCGCTGTAGCCGATATCGGCCTCCCAGCTTCCCAGCGAATGCCGCTCCAGCGGCGGCTCGGCAGCTTGGGCGGAACCTACAAACACCACCCCTGACAACAGCAACAACAATGTACGCATGGCGCCCCCTGGATTGCGTTGAATTGAAGCAACAGACCACATGGCCCGCAGTGCTGCGGGCCATGCATCATCAATCAGCCCGCCAACGCCTGCTCGTGCACACCGGCCACGGCGCGGCCTGACGGGTCGGCCATGTTGGCAAAGCTGGCATCCCAGGCAATCGCCGCCGGTGACGAACAGGCAATCGACTTACCGCCCGGCACCGTCTCCGAGGCGGCGCGGCTGGGGAAGAACTGCTCGAACAGGTGGCGGTAGTAGTACGCCTCCTTGGTCTGCGGCGGGTTGTACGGGAAGCGTTTGTCGGCAGCCGCCAGCACGCGGTCGCTGACCTGTTCTTCGGCATGCGCCTTCAACCCGTCGATCCAGCCATAACCCACGCCGTCACTGAACTGCTCCTTCTGCCGCCACAGAATCTCCTTGGGCAGATAACCTTCAAACGCCTCGCGCAGCACCGCCTTCTCGATGCGGCCACTGGCCTTGTCCACCATCTTGTGGCGCGCATCCATCTTCATCGCCACATCCATGAATTCACGGTCCAGGAACGGCACGCGCGGCTCCACGCCCCAAGCCATCATCGACTTGTTGGCGCGCAGGCAATCGTAGTTGTTGAGCGCGTCCAGCTTGCGCACCAACTCCTCATGGAACTCACGCGCGTTCGGCGCTTTGTGGAAGTACAGATAGCCGCCGAAGATTTCATCACTGCCTTCACCCGACAGCACCATCTTCACGCCCATCGCCTTGATGCGCCGCGCCAGCAGGAACATCGGCGTGGACGCGCGGATGGTGGTGACGTCATAGGTCTCCACATGACGGATGACTTCTGGCAACGCATCCAGGCCTTCCTCGAAGGTGTACTCGAAGCCGTGATGCACGGTGCCCAGCATTTCGGCAGCCACCTTGGCCGCAGCCAAGTCCGGCGAGCCCTTCAGGCCGATGGCGAAACTGTGCAACCGCGGCCACCACGCTTCGCTCTGGCCGCCGTCTTCAATGCGATGACGCGCGTAACGTGCAGCCACCGCGGCAACCAGCGAGGAATCCAACCCGCCGGAAAGCAGCACGCCATAGGGCACATCGGTCATCAACTGACGATGCACGGCGCGCTCGAAGGCTTCGCGCAGTTCCGTGAGCGATACATCCACATCTTCCACTGCCGCGTAATCGCGCCACGGGCGCTCGTAGTACTTGGTCAGCGTATCGGTGCTGCTGTCATACCAATGGCCCGGCGGGAACTGGGCCACATCGGCGCAGGTATCGGACAGCGATTTCATTTCCGAAGCCACACACAACCGGCCCTGCTTGTCGTGGCCCCAGTACAACGGCACGACACCGATCGGGTCACGGGCGATGATCACGCGCCCTTTGGCCTTATCCCACAGGGCGAACGCAAAAATGCCATTGAGGCGGTTGAGGTAGGACGCCGGCTCGTCTTCACGATACAACGCGTTGATGACCTCACAGTCCGAGCCGGTCTGGAACGCATAGGGCTGGGTGAGTTCCTTCTTCAGTTCCTGGTGGTTGTAGATTTCACCGTTGACCGCCAAGGCCAACTCGCCGTCTTCAGACAGCAGCGGCTGAGAGCCGCCGGCCGGGTCAACAATGGCCAGACGCTCATGTACCAGGATGGCGCCGGCATCCACGTACACACCGCTCCAGTCGGGGCCGCGATGGCGCTGGCGCTGGGATTGATCAAGCGCCTGACGACGCAATGCCTGTAAGTCGTCACCGGGTTGCAGGCCGAAAATGCCGAAGATGGAACACATGGGGAAAGCTCCTGGGTTGTGTGGGGACAAACATTCGAAGCAACGGCGTCCGGACAAAGCAGCCGTTTGATGTTCCCGCCCGGCCACAAAAAAACCCGCATCGGTCGATGCGGGTTTCCTGGTGTCCTGAGCGTGTTGCCTGTTCTAGCTCTGGTCGCAGTCCCGCATCGGCCGCGCACGATTATTCGCGCGCAGGTTATTGCGGTTGTTATTGTTGACGGCGGTGGTCAGAAACGAGGACATGGCAGCGACCGTATCCCGCTTTCGGCAGCCGCGCAACTGTTGCGCTGGCAACTGATTCAGCGGCTGGGCCGGTAGCCTCGCGGATAATCCCCAGCCCTTCGCTCGGACTTCACGGATGAACCACGTTGCGCGCCGTGTGCTGCTCTTGGCCCTGCCCCTGTTCACGTTAGCCGGCTGCACGGCAACCCGCCCCACCCGCCCGGCCAACGACACAGAGCGCGAAGCACTGGCCGCCACCGCCGATGGTCAGTTCGACTCGGCCCTGCGCATGGCCAAGTTGTACCGCGCGTGGAACGACCCGCGCGCTTTGGATTGGTATGCGCGCGCGGCCGCCATCCCGCCACGCACGCATCGCAGCACCAGCGCCGAGGAAGAGTTGGGCACGATCCTGGAACGCGGGCGTATGGACAGCAGCGACCAACCGCAGAAACCCGAGGCGGTGGTGCTCAAACCGTCACCGCGCAAAGCGTACCGCTGGTATCACAGCGCGGCCTATCACGGCTCACCGTATGCCATGCGCGATCTGGAGCGGTGGTACACGCAACGCGGCAACATGGAAGGTGCGTTGCGTTGGCGCCTGCGGCATGCGGTGTATCTGCGCGAGCTGTACAAACTCGACGCATTACGCGCTGCCACCAGCGGTTCTGCCAAGGCAGGAAGCCCTGCAACCGAACCCTCGAACAACGCTGTGATCACGCGCATTCAACGGCGCGCGGCGCGTGGTGATGCCGAGGCGCAGGTTGATCTGGGTGCCCTGCACGAAGCCGGTATCGGCGTTATTGAAGACAAGGCCGAAGCGCTGCGCTGGTATCAACGCGCGGGCGAGCAAGGCAACGTCTACGGGCAGTACTTCAGCGGCCTGGCTTTGGGACGCGGTGGCAAGGGCCTGCAGAAGGATGTGGATGCAGCTGCGGTGTGGTTTGCACGCGCCAATGCACAGCAGTTCTATCTGGCCGAAGAATCCTACTGGCGCAAAGCCATCGAGCCGCCGTTTTTCATATTCGAGTGATGCAGCGCTTGCGCTGTACACACAAATGCCGCACCGGCAAGACTGCATCATCGCAGCGATGTCGCCCAGAATGACGCCTCAGCGTCTGCAGGCCGTCACCATGAATGCCATCACCTTCCGCGATGAAACCATTACCCGCGAGCGCATGCAGGCCATTGTCGCCGCGCATCCACGCACTGCGATGTTTGAGTCGTGCAGTCTGGACGGTGGTGATTTTTCACGCCTGCAGATGGATGGCTTTCAGTTCAACCAGTGTTCGATGGCCGGCTCACGTTGGCTGGCCGCATCCCTGGAAGAAAGCCGGTGGGAAAAATGCCGGGGTGGCCAATGTGATTTCAGCTCGGCGCTACTGAGCGATTCGCGCTTTGACCACTGCGACCTCAACAACAGCTACTGGCGACGCGCCACGCTGTCATCGGTGCAGTTCAACGACTGCAAGCTCACCGGCGCGCATCTGCAGGAAGTGACCGGCTGGGCTCTGGAATTCCGCAATTGCCTGCTGGTCAGTGCCGATCTGCGCGGACTTTCGTTCCGTAAAGGCCAGATGGAAGGTTTGGATTTCTCCGAAGCTGACCTGTCCGGCTGTGATTTCCGCGATGCGGTGTTCAGCGGCGGCAGCCTGCGCAACGCACAGACCCGGCTCACCCGTTTTGAAGGCGCCGACCTGCGCGACACCGACATCAGCGGACTCAACGTGATGGACGCCAAACACTTCAAAAAAGCAGTCATTTCACACCGCCAAGCCGCCGCGGCATTGGCGGCGTTCGGGTTGATCGTCGCTTAAGCGAGCAGGCGCTCGACCAGGCGCTGATACAACGCCGGCAGCGCTTCCAGATCGGCTACACGCACGTTCTCGTCCACCTGATGGATGCTGGCATTCACCGGCCCCACTTCGATGCATTGCGCGCCCAACGGTGCGATGAAGCGCGCATCGGAAGTGCCACCGCCGGTGCTTTCTTCCGGCGCTGCGCCGGCAAATTCAGCCAACACTTCACGTGCGACGCTGCGCAGACGACCTTCCGGCGTGTAGAACGGCTCACCGCTGCGGTGCCAGTGCAGGTCGTAGTCCAGACCGTGTCGGTCCAGCAGCGCAGTGATCTCCGTCTCCAGTTTGTCTGCGCTCCAATGCGGGTTGTAGCGCAGGTTGAACATCACCTGCAGTTCGCCGGGGATGACGTTGTTGGCGCCGGTGCCGGCATTGATGTTGGAGATCTGCAGACTGGTCGGCGGAAAGCTTTCATAGCCGTCATCCCAATGCCGCGCGGTGAGCTCCGCCAACGCCGGGGCTGCCAGGTGGATGGGATTGCGCGCCTTGTCCGGGTACGCCACATGCCCCTGCACGCCTTTGACCTGCAGCTTGGCCGACAGGCTGCCGCGACGGCCGACGCGTAGCAGGTCGCCCAGTTTGGCGGTGGACGAAGGCTCGCCGGTAATGCACCAATCAATGCCCTGCCCGCGTTCGACAAAGAGTTTGGCAACGTGGCGAACACCGTCGATGGCATCGCCTTCTTCGTCGCTGGTCAGCAGCACCGCCAGCGTGCCGGGGTGCTCGGGATGCGCAGCCACAAACTGCTCGGCAGCCACGACGAATGCCGCAACACTGCCCTTCATGTCGGCCGTGCCACGCCCGTACAACACACCGTCGCGCACCTGTGGCGTGAACGGATCACTGGCCCACGCTTCGACTGGCCCGGTAGGCACTACATCGGTATGGCCCAACAGCACCAGCACGGGCGCGCCGCTGCCGTGTGTGGCCCATAGATTGTCCACTTCGCCCAAGCGCAGGTGCTCGCAGTTGAAGCCTGCTGCCGCAAGGCGGCCACCAATCAGTTGCTGGCAACCGGCGTCATCCGGTGTTACCGAGGGGCGTGCGATCAGCTCGCAGGTCAGGTCGAATACGTCGCTCATGGGGGGCCTCGTTCGGCAAGCTGAGCCTGCCCGTTGCTTCATTGGCGGTGGTAGCGCAGCGGGCGCTGCACCTGCCGGGATTCAAGCGATGTTGAAGCGCTTTTTGAAGCCGTTATCGCTGAAACCCTGGCTCAACTCGCCATCGTCAGTAATGACCAGCGGGCGCTTGATCAGCTGCGGATATTCGCGCAGCAGCAGCTTCCATTCGGCATCGGACGCTGCGGCCTTACGGTTGTCCGGCAGCTGCCGCCAGGTGGTGGAAGACTTGTTGATCATCGCCTCGAAGCCACCGGCTTTTCCGGCCCACTCGGTGAGCGTTTCCGGGCTGGGCTTGTTGTCGCGGTAATCGACAAAGGTGTAAGCCACGTTGAAGCGATCCAGCCACTTGGTGGCTTTCTTGCAGGTGTCACAGTTTTTCAAACCGTAGAGTGTGGTCATTCTGAAATCCAAAGCCTGTATGACAAAGCCCCTCTCTTGTTTACGCGAGTGGGGCTGAAGTAGGCGGAAGCTTCCAACGGGCAATCAAAGCGACCAGCCCGTAGAGCAAGAGCGAAGCACAAGCCCCCTCATCCGCCCCTTCGGGGCACCTTCGCCCAAGAAGGGGCCTGTTGTCCCGCAAGCGGAAGAAGGGAACGCTACTGCCTGCGTCGGCCCCAGGCAACTTGTCCCGCAAGCGGAAGAAGGAATCGCTATTGCCTGCGTCGACCTCCAGGCACCTTCTCCCGCAAACGGGAGAAGGGATGCCGCAACCTGACTGGTTAGTCAGCCAGGCCGCGCAGCAGGTCGTTCACGCTGGTCTTGCTGCGGGTACGTGCGTCTACCTGCTTGACGATCACCGCACAGTACAGCGAGTGCGTGCCGTCCTTGGACGGCAGCGAGCCGCTGACCACCACGCTGTACGGCGGGATGTAGCCGTAGGTCACTTCGCCGGTGGCACGGTTGTAGATGCGGGTACTCTGGCTCAGGAACACGCCCATGCCGATCACACTGTGATGGCCTACCACCACGCCTTCCACCACTTCCGAACGTGCACCGATGAAGCAATGGTCTTCAATGATGGTCGGGCTGGCCTGCAGCGGCTCCAGCACGCCGCCGATACCGGCGCCGCCGGACAGGTGGCAGTGCTTGCCGATCTGCGCGCACGAACCCACCGTGGCCCAAGTATCGACCATGGTGCCTTCGCCCACGTGCGCACCAATGTTGGTGAAGCTCGGCATCAGCACCACGTCCTTGCCGAAGTGTGTGCCGCGACGGGCGATCGCACCGGGCACCACACGCACGCCAGCCTGACGGAAGCGGGTTTCGTCGTAGCCTTCAAAACGCGACTCCACCTTGTCCCAGAACGGCGCGGGGCTGCCATCCATCACGGCCATGTCGTTGACGCGGAAGTACAGCAGCACGGCTTTTTTCAGCCACTCATTGACCTTCCAGCCGCCATTGCCATCAGGCTCAGCAACACGGAACTCGCCCGTTTCCAGGCCGTCGATCACGCGGTTGACCAACGGACGGGTAGAGCCTTCGATTTCGTCCACCGTCAGCATCGTGCGGCGCTCAAACGCGCTCTCGATACTGAACTTCATTTCCGCCACGCCCGGTGCCGGCGGTTTGCGCAGGCTGCGCGCGCCCAGCGCCGTGCTGACGACAGCCTTGGTGGCCTTCGGCTTGCTGGCAACGGCTTTCTTTGCCGGTGCCTTGACGGGCTTGGTGACCGGTTTCACAGCAGCCTTGGCCGGTGCCGCAGCCTTCTTCGCAACAGACTTTTTGGCGACAACCTTTTTTGCCAAAGGCTTGGCGGTGGTCTTGTTAATTGCGGTCTTCTTGGCTGCAGGCTTCTTGGTGGCCATCAATGGGGGTCTCCTGGCGTTTTATCGGGTTCCAGACAAGCGATCAACGCGTCGCGCAATGCCTGTCGGGAGGTTTCAGTAAGGGGTTGGTCGTGGCGATCGGTGAGCTGGAACTGATCCTCGGCACGCTCGCCAAAGGTCGCGATGCGCGCATCCTGCACGCGCAGCTGCTGGTCGCGCAGCACATGCGCCACATCGGCCAGCAGGCCCGGCCGGTCAGGTGCAACCAGATTCAACACGGTGCGATCGCGCTGACTGGATTCGGGGAACTCAATGCGCGGCGCGAAACGGAAATGCTTCAGCTGCCGTGGCATTACCCGCCGTGCCGGCCGCAGGATCTGCACGTTGCCCGCCAGCGCCTTGCGCAAAGCAGCTTCCAGGCGTGCGGTGTCGCCATCGGCAAAGCTGCCGACCGGGGTGACTTCAAACGTATCGAAAATGGTGTCGTCCGGGCCATCCAGCACGCGTGCACGGTGGATGCCGTAACCGGCACGGTCGAGCGTCATCACGATGGCGGCAAACAGACCGTCGCGGTCCGGCGAATGCACGAACACTTCCAGCGCATCGCTTTCCGGCGTGATCCGCCGCACCTTCACCAGCGTGCCGCCTTTGCGCACCTCCACCAATGAGGCCGCTTGCCACACCAGCTGCTCGGGGCGGAAACGCACGAAGCTTTCATCCGGCATCGCGGCAAACTGGCGGTCAATCACCGCATCGGCATACCCGAGCAGGTTCATCTGCTCGCGCACGTTGTCGCGCGCTTCAAGCACCCGCTCGGCTTCGGGCAACGCGAACTCGATACCTTCGCGCAGCGCGCGTCGGGTAGCGAAATACAGGTCAGCCAGCAGCCGGTCTTTCCACGCATTCCACAGCTTGGGACTGGTGCCGGCGATGTCGGCGCAGGTCAGCAGGTACAGGTAATCCAAACGGTCGCGATCACCCACCAACGCGGCAAAACGATGAATGACTTCCGGGTCGGTGATGTCCTGCTTCTGCGCCGTTACCGACATGCGCAGGTGCTGCTCCACCAGCCAGGCAACCAGCTCGGTGTCGGCGCTGCTCAGACCATTGGCACCGCAGAACTCACGCGCATCCACCGCGCCCAACTCAGAGTGATCGCCACCCCGGCCTTTGGCGATGTCATGGAACAGGCCGGCCAGCAGCAGCAGTTCTGGTTTGCGCAGACGCGGCCACACTTCGTGGGCAATGGAGAAACGTTCGTCCGAGCGACCGGACGCAAACAGACCGATGTTCCGCAGCACCATCAACGTGTGCTGGTCCACGGTGTACACATGGAACAGATCAAACTGCATGCGCCCGGACACCTGCGCGAACGCGGGAATCCACTGGCCCAGCACGCCCAGCCGCGCCATGCGCGCCAGCGTATCCACCGCACGCGGGCCGCGCAGCAACGCCATGAACTGGTCGCGCACGGCATCGTCCACCTGCGTATAGGCAGGAATCTCATCCAGCATTTCCGCCAGACCACGCGCGGTCATCGAATGCAGGCCACGCACATCGGCAGTGCGTGCCCAGCAGGCAAACAACGCAAACAGGCTGCGGATATCACCATGCGGCCACATCGGATCATCCGCCGACAGATAACCGCGGCGCAGCGAGAAACCATCGCCCACCGGCTCCGGCGTGGCCTCACCATCAAATTGTTCTTCAAAGCGCTGCAGCAGGCGGTCGCTGATACGGCGGATCACCGCCGCGCTGCGATAAAAGCCCTGCATCATTTTTTCCACGCCCAGGCTTTCGACGTCGTCGCCAAACCCCATGCGCGCGGCCAAGGTCTTCTGGTAGTCAAAGCGCAGTCGTTCTTCAGCGCGCTGTGCCACCAGGTGCAGGCCAAAGCGCAACCGTGCCAGCACCACCCGCTCGCGCTTGAGCGCGGCCGCTTCGTCCAGGCCCAGGTGGCCCAAACCGACCAATGCATCGATGTTGCTCACGCCAAACGCGCGCAGCGCCATCCAGCCCAGCGTGTTGAGATCACGCAGCCCGCCGGGGCCATCCTTGATGTCCGGCTCCAGATTGTCCGCTGTGTCGCCAAAGCGCTGATGGCGCTGCAGCAGTTCGTCGCGTTTTGCCAGGAAGAATTCGCGGGGTGGCCAGATCAGGCTCGGTGCAACAGCGCGCGCCAACCCATGCTGCGCGGTGGCATCGGCGCACAGCGGGCGCGCTTCGATCAAGGCGGTCAACACGGTCTGATCCGCAGCGGCCTGCGCGCACTGTGCGGCAGAACGCACCGCATGGCTCACCGGCAGGCCGGCATCCCACAGCATGGCAAACAACCGCGCCAAGGCGGCTTCATGCGCCTGCTGGATGTCACTTTCGCCCAGTACCAGCAGGTCGATATCCGAGCGCGGGAACAACTCGCCGCGCCCGTAACCGCCCACTGCAAACAGCGCCAAACCGGCGTCGGCAGGAATGCAACGCTGCCAGGCTTCACGGATCAGCTGATCAGCCGCGCGTGCGCGCACACCAAGCAGGCGCTCGACGTTGTCGCTCTGCTCAAAGCGTTTGCACAGGCCGGCGTCGGTGTGTGCCAAGGATTGCCGCGCCTGCGCGGCCCACTGTGCATCACCGGCAGAATCTGCCGGCGCGTCCGGTACGTTGTCGACCAGGCCCGCCGGCAGTTGACTCATGCCTGCGCGGATTCGGCAGGCGACAGCGTCAACACTTCCACACCGTCTTCGGTCACCGCGATCATGTGTTCCCACTGCGCCGAGAGCTTGCGGTCCTTGGTCACCACGGTCCAACCATCGGGCAGCACCTTGGTGTAACGGGTGCCCTCGTTGATCATCGGCTCGATGGTGAAAGTCATGCCGGCCTTGAGCACCAGGCCCTGGCCCGGACGGCCGTAATGCAGCACCTGCGGCTCGTCGTGATAGACCTTGCCGATGCCGTGGCCGCAGTACTCGCGTACCACGCTGAAGCGCTCGGATTCGGCGTATTCCTGGATCGCGTGGCCTACGTCGCCCAGCGTGGCGCCCGGCTTGACCGCACGGATGCCGCGCCACATCGCTTCCTTGGTGGTCTCCACCAGGCGCTTTGCCATCACCGACGGCGTGCCGACGTAGTACATGCGGCTGGTATCACCGTGCCAACCGTCCTTGATGACGGTGACATCGATGTTGACGATGTCGCCGTCCTTCAACACCTTGGCTTCGCTGGGAATGCCATGGCAGATGACGTTGTTGACCGAGGCACAGACGGTCTTGGGGAACCCGCGGTAGCCGACGTTGGCCGGAACCGCACCTTGCACATTGATGATGTGGTCGTGGCAGATGCGGTCCAGCTCTTCGGTGGTGACACCGGGCTTGACGTGCGGGGCAACGATGTCGAGCACCTCGGCTGCCAGGCGGCCGGCGATGCGCATCTTCTCGATTTCTTCGGGGGTTTTCAGTTGGATTGCCATCTAACGATTATCGCCCATTTGGGCAGGATCGCAGAACCTTTCACATTCATGAATTGGATGGCTGATTTGTCCTTCTCGACCGCGCCGGAAATTCGCAAGCCACCGCGCCGATAGGACGATCCCTATATCAATCATCAGCCAATTGCTATCAGGCAACCCTCAATTCGCCCTCAAATTGACATCAGACCTGTCAAATCAGGGCTTTTTTAGCGCACAAGCATCACAAAAAAAAGCGCTTCGGCGATATCTCAACCGATGGGAGCGCGTTCAGGGGACAGACTAAAAACAGCACCGGCCAGCGCCAAACCCGCTCAAGGGCACAGCGCATCAGCTGGCTGCTTACCCCCCTCACACAACCAAAGGAACACCATGAACGTCCGTATCGCCCCGCTGTTTGCCGGCCTGCTTGCCGCCGCGCTCGTACCCAGCGCCGCCCAAGCGGCATCAGCTGACACCCAGCCGTTCCAAGTCACCATCACCGTCACCGAGTCCTGCAACATAAGCACCGGGTCGATTACCGATATCAACTTCGGCACCCACGCGCGCGCAAGTTCCGCCACACCAATCGACGAAAAAGGCTCCCTGCAGCTCAAGTGCACCCCAGGCACTCCGTACAGCATTGCCATGGATCACGGCAAACACGCCACTGTTGAGACCGCATCCCACGATAACCGCCGGATGGCCAACTCCATCACGTCCCCCACAGCTTTTGTCCCATATGGCCTGTACCGCGATCCGGGTCGCACGCTGCTCTGGGGGCAGAAGCCGGAAAACCAGCTGAGCGGCGTCGGCACCGCCGCCGCTCAGACCATTTCGATCTTTGGCCGAACCCCCGGCGTTGATGTCGCCGCCGGTACCTACAACGACACCGTCGTCGCCACTGTCAACTACTAAGCGGACCCGTCATGTCCCCACGCCACCCGCCCTCAGTGCGGGTGGCGAGCCCGCGCTGGCTCGCCACCACTACGCTGGCACTGTTCCTCGCCGCATCCAATCACGTGCAGGCAGGTAGCCTGCAGGCCTCACCGATTCTGCTGGAGTTTGCCCATGGGCAGAACTCCCAGACCCTGTGGCTGGCCAACACCGGCCACCAGCCGCTTCGCGCTCAGATCCGCGTGCAGGAATGGAACCAGGTCGATCAACAGGACGTACTGCAGCCCTCCGATGCACTGCTGGCCAGCCCACCGCTGACAGAGATTCCTGCCGGCCAGAGCCAACTGGTCCGCGTGGTGCAGGCCACACCCGGCACCAACAGCCAAGAGAAGGCTTTCCGTTTGATCGTGGACGAACTTCCCGGCGATGAACGCAAGAACGGTACCGGCCTGCACCTCCTGCTGCGCTATTCCATCCCCGCTTTCGTGCTGCCCCCAGGTGCGGTGCCCCAGCTGGAACGTACCGGCCACTCCCTCACGGACGCACAACTGCTGCAAGGCCATTGGAAGCTGGACGGCAACAACGCCATTTTGACCCTGCGCAACAGCGGCACGCAGCGTATCCGCATCAGTCAGCTGAGCTGGGCACCGCCTTCGGGCCCACGCATCGACCTCACTCCTGGCCTGCTGGGCTACGTGCTGGCCGGCGCACAGATGCGCTGGACGCTCCCCCTGTCTGCGGCCCTGCCTGTCAACGGCACCTTCTACGCGAAACTCAATGACGACACCCATCCTCAGCCACTGCCACAGATCACTGCCGGCCAATAGGCTTTGGCAGGCCATCGCCTGCGTCGTCGCAGCACTCGCCCTAGCGGAAGTACACGCCAACGACGTTCCCGCCCTCGCCGCCAGTGAGCACACGCTTTACCTGGACACCACCGTCAACCAAGCGGCCACCGGCAAGCTCGCACGGTTCGTCCTGCGCGGCGACACACTACTGGCCAGCGAGGCGACGTTGCTGGAAATGGGCCTGCGCTTGCCGGCCGACACCCGCGCGCAACAGCTGATCGAACTGCCGTCATTGGCCGGCGTCAGCGTGCAGTACGACGCGCCACTGCAGCGCGTCAATCTGCAGGTGCCGGTGGAGATGCTTGACCGCCCCACGGCGCATGTCGATCTGTCGCGCAACGACTCGCCACTGCCCGACCCGCGCCAGCGCGTGGCGGGCGCGGTGTTCAACTACGACCTGTACGGCCAACATGCCGGCGACGACGGCAGCATCAACAGTTACAACGAAATGCGCCTGTTCGGCATTGGCCGTGGCATCTGGAGCAACACGATGAGCAGCCATTTCAACACTGGCCATGCCAAAGGCAATGGCCGCGCGCGCAATCGGCGCCTGGACAGTCACTGGCAACGGGATTTCCCCGAATCGATGCTCACCCTCACCGTCGGCGACACCATTACCGGCTCCCAGGACTGGACACGCGCCACCCGCATCGGCGGCATCCGTCTGTCACGCAACTTTGCCCTGCAGCCGTACCGCACCACCACGCCACTGGCTTCATTTGCCGGTGAGGCGGTGCTGCCGTCCACGGTCGATCTGTATATCGACGGCATACGCCAATCCAGCCAGCCACTGCCGCCGGGCCGCTTCCAGCTGGACAGCACCCCCACCCTCAGCGGCACCGGCGTGGCGCAGATGGTCATCACCGATATCAACGGCCAAAGCCGCACGGTGGGCTTCAATCTGTATGGCACGCCGCAGCTGCTACAGGCCGGGTTGTCGGATTGGTCGCTGGAGCTGGGCTCCATTCGGCGAGACTACGGCCTGGAGTCTTTCAGCTACGGCGATGACCCCATGGTCAGTGGCAGCCTCCGGCATGGCATGAACAACTACCTCACCGTGCAGACCCATGCCGAAGCCAGCCGTGGCATTCGCCAAGGCGGCGCCGGCGCGGTGCTGCTGCTTGGCAAACGCGGCGGCGTGCTCAGCGGCTCATGGGCCGGCAGCCGCACCAGCGCGGCCACCGGCCAGCAACGCGGGCTGGGCTACCAATGGAACTCGCACCGTTTTTCCGCGTCGGCCAGTACCACACGCCGTAGCGCCAACTATCGCGACGTGGCCGCCGTGCAGGAAGCCTCCACATTGTCGCGCCGCACCGAACAAGCTTTCCTGGGCTTCAACACGCCGGCTGGGCAACTGGGCATGAGCTATGTGCGACAGGAGTATCCCGGCACCCCCCGTCGTCGTTATGCGGGAGTGAACTGGTCGCACTCGCTTACCGACAACTCCGTGCTCAACCTGGGTTTTCACCGTGACCTGGGTGACAACGACGCTGACTCCGCTTTCCTGTACTGGTCGGTGCCACTGAACCGCCACACCACGACCGCAACCTCCGTGCGCCACGACCGCCACACCAACAATCTGTCGGTAGAAGCCAACCACACCCCAAACCGCGCACAAGGCGAACTGGGCTGGCGCGTACAGGCCAGCAGAGGCACCTATCAACGTGGCGGCGCGCGCGGGGAGATCAACCAGCAAGGGCGCTATGGCCAATGGAGCGCTGGCCTGGAGCATGTCAACGGCGCCGACAACAACCCGATGACCTACGCCAGCGCCAACGGCGGTTTGGCCTTTTTGGGCGGCCGCCTTCACGCCCTGCCCCGGGTTGATGATGCCTTCGCCCTGGTCACCACCAGCGGCGTTGCGGGCGTCCCGGTGCAGCTGGAAAACCGCACCATCGGCGTCACCGACAAGCACGGGCAATTGCTGGTGCCACAACTGAGCGCCTGGCAACGTAACCAGCTGTCCATCAACCCCTTGGACCTGCCGGCCGACATGCTTGTGGAGACCACACGCCAAGACGCGGTACCGGAAACCCGCAGCGGCATCGAAGTGGGGTTCGGTATGCGCCGCACGCTGTCCGTGCAATTTGGCCTGCGCGATGGCAATGGCCAATGGCTGCCGGCCGGCAGCCGCATCACCGTCGCCGCTCCCGACAACTCCACCTTCACCAGCATGGTCGGCCATGAAGGCAAGGTGTACCTGCTCGATCCACCCGCCGGCGCACGACTGCACTTCGGTACCGGCAACGATCAGTGCAGCGCCGCCTTGCCGGACACCGCTCTCAGCGAGGGCCGCCTCAATCTGCCCGACGTGATCTGCCAATGAACATCAAAGCCATACAACCCAGTGCCCTGCAGCTCTGCGCTCGTGCAGTTACCCCATTCCTGCTCGCCATGCTGCCTGCTATCGAAACAGCCGCTGTCACGTGCCAGATCAACGAATCGCCGTCACTGAACTTCGGTGAGGGCGCCCCTGGCGAGGCACGCGGCACCTACGCAGTTGTACGCCTGCAATGCACCAACTCCAGTCTCCTGCCCTCCGTCGCCAAAGTGGAGGCCTGCCTGTTTGTGGGCGAAGGCACCCCCACCGGCGTCAGGCCACGACGCATGTACAACGGCGCCGGTGCGTACTTGAACTACGACATCTACGCCGACGCCGGCAACATACGGATGATTGGTCCGTTTGGTAGCAACTACACCCCATACAGCCTCAGATTCGAGGTCCCTTCTAGCAGTCCCCAAGAAATCAGTTTCCCCATCCACGGCCGGGTGCATAGTGGGCAAAGCGTGCCGGCCACCTCGGCCTATCAAGGCCAACCATCAGGCTCGATGGTGAGTTACAGCTTCACCCATGGCATCTTCGCCCCTGCCGACGGCGCCTGTCTCACTGGCAAACAAGCCCTCTTCAGCTGGAGTGGCGTCCACGCCCGCATTGCCAACACCTGCCATATCTCCCAAACCACCAACATGGATTTCGGTGAATCCCACGGCTTGGCCACCGCGCAGAAGAGCACTTCGAGCATCACCCTCAGCTGCACGCCCAATACCGCCTGGACCGCCACCCTGGACGACGGCACCCATGCATCCGCCGGACAACGTTTCATGAGCTCCGGCGCCAACCGTATCGCCTACGAGCTGTATAGCGATCCCGCCCGCCAGCAACGCTGGGGCAACACAGACGCCACCGGCGTCAGCGGCACCGGCACCGGCACCCCGGAAACCCTGACGGTGCATGGCCTCGTCCCCGCCTCCCCCGGCACCAGGCAGGGCAGCTATGAAGACATCGTCACCGTGACACTCACCTATTAATAAGGTGTCCATCCCGGTCGAACGCTGCACCAGCCCTGCCGACGAGCCCAGCCGGCGATTTGCGGCCAAAGCCCTTGCCCGGCTATACTTCGCCGGCTTTGTCGGGCCGATGGCCTAACAGACCCGCCCACACCGGGCGACACCGGTGAATTCACACCCTTCGCCCCCATCCGTGCCGGGGTGCCCTGTTCATCAGGGTTCGGCCACGGAGGCGCAGGGGAAGCCAAACCCCGGAACCCACCGCTTCAGTGCGGACTCGCCCCTATTCAATGGCGACCGGTTCCCTTCAGGAGTTTTCTGCAATGCCCCAGATCACCATGCGTCAGATGTTGGAAGCCGGCGTCCATTTCGGCCACCAGACCCGCTACTGGAACCCCAAGATGGGCCAGTACATCTTCGGCGCCCGCGGCAAGATCCACATCATCAACCTGGAAAAGACCGTCCCGCTGTTCAACGATGCGATGAACTTCATCTCGTCCGTTGCCCAGAAGCGCGGCACCATCCTGTTCCTGGGCACCAAGCGCAGCGCACGCGATTCCATCAAGGAAGAAGCCGAGCGTTGCGGCATGCCGTTCATGAACCAGCGCTGGCTGGGCGGCACCCTGACCAACTTCGCCACGGTGAAGAAGTCGGTGGCCCGCCTGAAGGAACTGGAAGCCGGTGAAACCGACGGCACCTTCGACCGCCTGGTCAAGCACGAAGTGCTGGGCCTGCGCCGCGAGCGCGAAAAGCTGGAAGCCTCGCTGGGCGGCATCAAGGAAATGAACCGCCTGCCCGACGCCATCTTCGTCATCGACATCGGTCACGAAGACATCGCCATCAAGGAAGCCAAGAAGCTCGGCATCCCGGTGATCGCCGTGGTTGATACCAACTACAACCCGGAACTGGTCGATTACGCCATCCCGGGCAACGACGACGCCATCCGCGCTGTGCAGCTGTACGCACGCGCCGCTGCCGACGCCGTGCTGGAAGGCAAGGCTGCTGCTCCGAACGCCGCCACCGTGCGCGAAGAAGAGTTCGCTGGCGCCGCTGCTGGCGAAGAAGCCAAGCCGGCTCGCCGCGCCCCGGCCAAGAAGTCCGACGCCAAGTCGGGCGACGAGGCTTCGGCCTGATGCACCGGGCGGGCGCAACCACTGCGTCCGCCACCCCCACCGTGGTCACGCTCGGCGTCGGCCACTGACAGGGCTACGTAACAACGGCCGGCAATCATTGCCGGCCTACCCTTTTCTATTCGTGAGGAAATTCCATGGAAATCACTGCTTCCCTGGTCAAGGAACTGCGTGAGCGCACTGGCGCCGGCATGATGGAGTGCAAGAAGGCTCTGACGGAAACCAACGGCGACATCGACGCAGCGGCCGAAGCCCTGCGCAAGTCTGGCGCTGCCAAGGCCGACAAGAAGTCCGACCGCGTCACCGCTGAAGGCCGCGTCGGCGTTGCCGTCAACGGCGGCAAGGCTGTGCTGGTTGAAGTGAACTCGGAAACCGACTTCGTTGCCAACGACGTCAACTTCAAGGCTTTCGTGGACAGCGTCGCCGCTGCCGCACTGGCCTCGGGCACCACCGATGTGGAAGCCCTGAAGTCGGTCAAGCTGGACACCGGCTCGACCATCGAAGAAACCCGCGCCGCCGCGATCCAGAAGCTGGGTGAAAACATCCAGATCCGTCGCCTGGTGCTGGTTGATGGCGACAACAACGTGGGTGCCTACGTGCACTCCAACGGCAAGATCGGCGTGCTGGTCAACCTGGCCGGCGGCAATGCCGAGCTGGCCAACGGCCTGGCCATGCACGTAGCTGCGATGAACCCGCCGCACAACAAGGCAGCCGACGTTCCGGCTGACTTCGTTGCCAAGGAAAAGGAAATCGAGCTGGCCAAGATGAGCGAGAAGGACAAGGCCAAGCCGGCTGAAATCCTGGAAAAGATCATCAGCGGCAAGATCAACAAGATCGTCAGCGAAGTCACCCTGTACGGCCAGAACTACGTTCTGGACGGCGACAAGACCGTCGAGCAGGTGGTCAAGGCTGCTGGCGGCGACGTTGTCGGCTTCCAGCGCCTGGCCGTTGGCGAAGGCATCGAGAAGGTGGTGGAAGACTACGCCGCCGAAGTTGCCAAGGCGATGCAGGTCTGATCCTGCCCGCATCACGGTAACAAGCGAAGAAGCCGCGGATATCCGCGGCTTCTTTTATGCACAGCGCTCGGCAGGACACCGCAAAAACCGGCGCCAATGGCAAGCAATCTGTGACGCCCCTTTCATATTTGGGACGTGCCTGTATTCTTGGCCCATTGCCGCCCGCGTTACAGACATGTCCCCCGAGCTCACCGCAGCCCTGTCCCTCTGCCGCAACCTGCCCTCGCCGCCCGCCATCGCGGTGCGCCTGATCGAGTTGGCGCAGGATCCGGAAACGGACATCGCCAGCGTTGCCGACATCATCGCGCTGGACATCGGCCTGAGCGCGCGCATGCTGCGCATCGCAAATTCACCGCTGTACGCCAGCCGCCGGCGCATCGAAAACCTGGGCCAGGCACTGACCATGCTCGGCTTGAATGCAACCCTGCAACTGGCCCTGGGTTTCAGCCTGGCCCGCGCACTGCCCGAAGACGAACGCCACGCGCAGCTGCACGACACTGTCTGGCGCCGCAGCATTCTCAGCGCGCTGGCGGCACGTTTTCTGGGCCAGTCCTGCGGCGTGCGTCGTGTCGAAGAGTTGATGCTCGCCGGCCTGCTGCAGGACATCGGCATTCTGAGCCTGCTGCAGATCCGCCCCGACAGCTATCCCGAGCTTCTGGCCAGCGCCACCAGCAACGACGAACTGCTGGCCCGCGAGCGCAGCAGCCTGCAATGCAGCCATGCCGACGTGGGCGCCAACCTGTGCGAACAATGGGGGCTGCCGCGTTATCTGGTCGATGCCATCAGCCACAGCGAGCCGCCGGCCGAAGCCGTTGATCTGTTTGAGCGCTGCATTGTTCTGTCTGGCCACCTGGCCAACATCTGGCTGGCCGAAGATGCCGACAACGCACGCAACGAGGCACTGCGCCTGGTGCACGAAAACCTGGGCATGGACAGCACCCGCTTTGAGCAGGTGCTGCAGCAGATGAGCCAGATGTTGCCGGAAATCAGCACCTTGTTTAACGTCCCGGTGCCCTCGCCGGCACGCGTGACCTATCTGCTGGACCACGCCAGCGAGCTGATCGCGCTGCGCAATCTGCGCGAGCTGCAGAACGCCTCCGCCTGGGAGCGTCGCGCCGAACACTACGAACAGAAAGCACGTCGATTGGCCGAACAGGCGCACTTGGACGCCCTCACCGGCGTGCTCAACCGGCGGCAACTGGAAGTGGTGCTGGAGCAGGAATTCAGCCACGCCAATCATCCCGATCGACCGCTTTCGGTGGCCTTCATCGACCTGGATGATTTCAAGAAAATCAACGACCAGCACGGCCACCTTGTCGGCGACCAGGTGCTGCAGGCTTTCGCCAACCGCCTGCAATCCCACCTGCGTGGCTCCGACACCGTGGCCCGCTTCGGCGGCGAGGAATTCGTGGTGCTGTTCCCCAGCACCAACCAGCAGACCGCAGTGGATGTCATCCGTCGTGTGCTGGGCGCCATCGTCAACAGCCCGATGGTCACCGTGGCCGACGCCCCGCTGCACATCACCTTCTCCGCCGGCGTTGCCACACACGGCAGCTACGAGCGGTTTGCTGACATGCGCGACCTGTTGAAAGCTGCCGACGACGTGCTCTACCGCTCCAAAAGCATGGGCCGCAACCGCGTTATTGCCCGCGCACCCGAGCCGCAGCCCACCGCCTGCTGAACCAAGGGCCGCAAACGCGGCCTTTTGTTGCGGCATTGCAACAAAGCGCTGAACAGGAACCGCCGCTTCCGTTAGAATTCCCGCGTTTTCCAGCCATAGAGGTCGTCATGTCCAAACTCGCCTACCAACGCATCCTTCTGAAACTTTCCGGGGAGGCGCTGATGGGAGATGAGGACTACGGCATCGACCCCAAAATCATCAACCGCTTGGCCCGTGAAGTGATCGAGGCCCAGCAGGCAGGCGCCGAAGTGGCGCTGGTGATCGGCGGCGGCAACATCTTCCGCGGCGCCGGCCTGGCTGCAGGCGGCATGGACCGGGTCACCGGCGACCAGATGGGCATGCTGGCCACGGTCATCAATGCGCTGGCCATGCAGGACGCCCTGGAAAAGCTCGGTGCCAAGGCCCGCGTGATGAGCGCCATCAAGATCAACGACGTGTGCGAGGACTACATCCGCCGCCGCGCCATCCGTCATCTGGAAAAAGGCCGCCTGGTGATCTTCGCCGCCGGCGTCGGCAGCCCGTTCTTCACCACCGATTCCGGCGCCGCCCTGCGCGCCATCGAGATCGGCGCTGACCTGCTGCTCAAGGCCACCAAGGTTGATGGCGTCTACGACAAAGACCCGAACAAGCATTCCGACGCGGTCCGCTACGACAGCCTCACCTATGACCAGGTCATCAAGCAGGGCCTGGAGGTCATGGACACGGCCGCCTTTGCGTTGGCCCGTGACAGCGACCTGCCAATGCGCGTGTTCGACATGGGCCAGCCGGGCGAATTGCTGAAGATTCTGCACGGCGACAACATCGGCACACTGGTTCACGGCCGCGACAAGCACTGACCATTTCAGGTTCCGGCCCGGTGGAGAGGGCTCTTCGCCTATAATCGGCCGGTTCCAGCACCATCAAGGATTCCGGCGATGATCAACGACATCAAAACCAATGCGCTCACGCGCATGACCAAGAGCCTCGACGCTCTGCGTCACACCCTCACCACCATCCGTACCGGCCGCGCCTCCCCGGCGCTGCTGGACGGCATCCGGGTCAAGGCCTATGGCTCCGAGACCCCTTTGAACCAGGTAGCCAGCATCAGCGTCTCTGAAGGCCGCTCGCTGGTGATCACCTTGTTCGACAAGAGCATGATCAAGGAAGTCGAGAAGGCCATCTACGCCTCCGACATCGGCATCACGCCCACCACCATGGGCACCGTGATCCGCCTGAACCTGCCGCCGCTCACTGAAGAGCGCCGCAAGGAGCTGGCCAAATCGGTGAGCAAGGAAGGCGAAGAAACCAAGGTCGGCATCCGCAACATCCGTCGCGATGCCAACCAGGAAGTGGCCAAGCTGCTCAAGGACAAGGCCATCACCGAGGACGACGACCGTCGTGCCCAGGATGAAATCCAGAAGCTGACCGACAAGGCGATCAAGGACGTCGACGAAGTGGTCAAGCTGAAAGAGCAGGAATTGATGGCGGTCTGACTGGTGTCGCCCGTCCTGCCCAGCGACACACCCGCACCGCGTCTGCCGGGGCACATTGCCATCATCATGGATGGCAATGGCCGCTGGGCGCAGCAACGCCGCAGGCCGCGCATGATCGGCCACCGCGCCGGTGCCCGTGCGGTCAACCGCACCATCGACTACTGCCTTGACCACGGCATCGGCGCACTCACGCTGTTTGCGTTCTCCAGTGAAAACTGGGGGCGCCCGCAGGACGAGGTGGATTCGCTGATGAAGCTGTTTCTCGGTGCATTGGACCGCGAGGTGGACGAACTCCACCGTCGCGGCGTACGCGTGCGCTTCATCGGCGACCGCTCACGCTTTTCCGCCAGCATCGTGCAGCGCATGCACAAGGCCGAACAACGCACGGTGGACAACCGCGCCATGACCTTGGCCATCGCGGCCAGTTATGGCGGACGCCAGGACATCGCGCTGGCCGCACGTGCCCTGGCCGAGCAGGTTGCCGCCGGCACGCTGAAGCCGGAACAGGTCAACGAAGAACTGCTCGGCAATCACGTGGCCTTGGCCGACCTGTCACCGCCGGATCTGTTCATCCGCACCGGTGGCGACACCCGCATCAGCAACTTCCTGCTATGGCAGCTTGCTTATACCGAGCTGTGGTTCACCGACGTGCTGTGGCCAGACTTCGATGCGGCCATCCTTCAACAGGCATTGGATGAGTACGCCGGGCGCGAACGCCGCTACGGCCTGACCAGTGCCCAGATCGCCGCCAGCGCAAGCCCGAGCACACATCCATGACCAAGACCCGCGTGATTGCCGCGCTCATCATGGCCCCGGTGGCCATCTGTGCGATTCTTTTTCTGCCTACCCAATGGCTGGCCGCAGCCGCCGCGCTGGTGTTCCTGACCGGCCTGTGGGAATGGCTCAAGCTCACCGGCGTGGACGGCGTGCCGCGCACCATACTGCTGGTACTCAACCTGCTGCTGATGGTGCTGATGGTGTGGGCATCGGAAGGCAGCCTGGTGTTGTTCCAGCTGGCCACTTTGGTCGGCGTTGGCTTCTGGCTGCTGGCCCTGCTGTGGCTGCGTTATTTCAATTTTGGCGCGCATGACGAAAGCAGCGCGCGCATGCTCAAACTGGCTGCCGGCACGCTGGCCGTCGTTCCCGCTTGGGCGGCGCTGGTGCTGCTGCATGCCGAAGAACCCAACGGCCACCTGTGGCTGCTGGCCGCGCTGATGTTGGTCTGGGCGGCGGATTCGGGTGCGTATTTCGCGGGGCGCGCATTCGGCAAGCACAAGCTGGCGCCGCGCATCAGCCCCAACAAAACCATCGAAGGCGTGCTGGGCGGCATGGTCGCCGGCCTGATCGTCGCTGGCGGGCTTGGCTGGCTGGCCGGCGTGCATATCTCCGGCTTTGGCCCGCTGATGCTGGTGACGGCTGTGGCGGTGCTGGCCTCGGTGCTGGGCGATCTGTTTGAAAGTCTGCTCAAGCGCCATGCCGGCGCCAAGGACTCCGGCAATGTCATCCCGGGCCATGGCGGCGTGCTGGACCGCATCGACGGCGTATTGGCCGCGTTGCCGGTATTTGCGCTGGGCAAGGAATTCTTTGGTTTCTGACATGTCGACCTCTTCGCACCTGCGCCAGGTCGCCATCCTCGGCGCCACCGGCTCCATTGGCACCTCCACGCTGGACGTCATCGCCCGCCACCCCGAGCAGATGCGCGCCAGTGTGCTGGCCGCTGGCAGCAACGTGGATGCGCTGATCGCGCTGTGCCACACGCATCGCCCCGACCACGCCGTCATCGCTGAAGCCGCGCTGTTCGCGCGCCTGCGCGACGGGCTGGCCGACGCCGGGCTGGCCACCGAAGCCCATGCCGGCCACGACGCCATCGACGCCTTGGCTGCCAGCGCGCATTGCGACACCGTGGTGGCCGCCATTGTCGGCGCCGCCGGGTTGTCTTCGACCTTGGCCGCTGCCCGAGCCGGCAAGCGCCTGCTGCTGGCCAACAAAGAATCGCTGGTGCTGGCCGGCGAACTGCTCACCCGCGAAGCGGCGGCCGCTGGCGCCGAGATCATTCCGATCGACAGCGAGCACAACGCCATCTTCCAGTGCCTGCGTTCACGCGACGCCAGCCTGGAGGCCGGGGTTCGCCGGATCATCCTCACCGCTTCCGGCGGCCCGTTCCGTGGCCGCACGCGCAGCGAGCTGGAAGCCGTCACCCCCGCCCAGGCCGTTGCCCACCCGAAGTGGTCAATGGGCCCGAAGATATCGGTGGATTCGGCGACGTTGATGAACAAAGGGCTGGAGGTCATCGAGGCCCACCACCTGTTCAACGTGCCGGGTTCGCGCATCGACGTGCTGGTTCACCCACAGAGCCTGGTGCATTCGCTGGTCGAATTCATTGATGGCTCAACCCTGGCCCAACTCGGCCTGCCGGACATGCGCACCACCCTGGCGGTGGGTTTGGGCTGGCCGCAGCGCATTGAATCAGGCGTTTCCGGGCTGGATCTACTCAGCCAGGGCCGGCTGGATTTCGAGGCCCCGGACCTGGAAGCCTTCCCCTGTCTACGTTTGGCCTGGCAGGCAATGGAGGCGGGCGGCAGCGCCCCGGCCATCCTCAACGCCGCCAATGAAGTGGCCGTTTCAGCGTTTCTTCAGGGCCGCATAGGCTTCCTGTCGATCCCGGCGCTGGTGGAGCACACCCTGTCCGCCCTGCCTCACGTGACGGCCGATACACTGGACGCCCTGCTGGCGGCCGATGAACAGGCCCGCCACATCACCCAGACCGCCATTTCCCGCCTGCCGAATGCCTGACATCGTCTTTCAATCGAGTCCTGCCCATGGCTGATTTCCTGGGCTCCGTGTGGTGGATGATCGTCAGCCTTGGCGTGCTGGTGACGTTCCACGAATTCGGTCACTACTGGGTCGCCCGCCGCTGCGGGGTCAAGGTGCTGCGCTTCTCGGTGGGCTTCGGCAAGCCGCTGTGGACCCGCCGCAACCGCAATGGCACCGAGTTCGTCATCGCCGCCATCCCGCTGGGCGGCTACGTGAAGATGCTGGACGAGCGCGAGGCCGAAGTCCCGGTCGGTGAACGCAACCACGCCTTCAACAACAAGACCGTGTGGCAGCGCATCGCCATCGTCGCAGCTGGCCCCATCGCCAACTTGCTGCTGTGCATCGCGCTGCTGTGGGCGATGTTCGTGATCGGCCGGCAGGACTATTCCCCCAGCGTCGGCCGCGCTACCGGCATGGCCGCCAGCGCGGGCTTTGCTGCTGGCGACCGCCTGCTGGCCGTGGATGGCCGCAACGTGGCCACCTGGGCCGAGGCCAGCATGGCGTTGACCACGGCCGCCATGGACCGTGAAGACGCCAAGGTGCTGGTCCGCGACGTACTGGATAACGAGCGCACCCGGGTGCTGCCGCTGTCACAGCTGCCTGCGGGCTTTGATGAACGTCAGGTGCCGGTGCAGGCCGGTTTCATCTGGCAGTTCTGGCTGCAGCCAGCCCTGATCGAAAAAGTGGGCAAGGATTCGGCCGCCAGCAACCTGCTGCAGCCCGGCGACCTGATCCTGGCCATCGACGGCCAGCGCGTTGACAGCGCCGACAAGGTTTTCCCGCTGATTCAGGCACTGGGCCAGCGCGGTGGCGCCGGCATGGTCGAGGTTGAACGCGGCGGCGAGCGATTGGCATTGGAGCTGACCCCGCACCCGGCCAAGGGCCCGGACGGCAAGCCACGCTGGCTGATCGGGGTTGAATTCCCCACCGGCCAAAGCGCTGCCTACGATGCCCGCCAGCAGTACGGCGTGCTGGCAGCCCTGCCCGCCGCCGTGCGCGAAACCGGCAAATTGGCCTCCGATTCACTGGGAATGATGCGCCGGATGCTCACCGGCCACGCCTCGCTGAAGAACGTTTCCGGGCCCATCACCATCGCCCGCGTGGCCAATGCATCAGCTGAACGCGGGGTGGATTGGTTCCTGTATTTCCTGGCGCTGCTGTCGTTGAGCCTGTGCATCATCAACCTGCTGCCCATTCCTGTCTTGGACGGCGGGCACCTGCTGTATTACCTTATTGAGTTGGTCAAGGGCAGCCCGCTCAGCGAGCGTGCCATGGCGACTGGCCAATCCATCGGCTTGGCGCTGTTGGCCGGGCTGATGGGGCTGGCGTTTTACAACGACATCCTTGGCCTGGTCCTGCGATGAACTTTTTTCTGCTGTCGTCGTCTTACGCCGGCACCCACGCAATATTGAAATCGACTCCAACCGGACGTGACATGACGCGACTTCCCAATCGCCGCCTGCTGGCCCTCGCCCTTGCTGCCGGTCTGGCCCTGCCTGCCCTCGCGCAGGCTGCCCAGCCCTTTACCGCCAGCGACATCCGCGTGGACGGCCTGCAGCGCATTTCCTCCGGCACCGTGTTCACCTACCTGCCGGTGGAACGCGGCGATACGGTCGACGATGCCAAGGTCGGCGACACCATTCGTGCGCTGTACAAGACTGGCTTCTTTGAAGACGTGCAGCTGGACCGCCAAGGCGACATCCTCGTGGTCACGGTCAAAGAGCGCCCGGCGATCAACAAGTTGACCGTCACCGGCAACAAGGACATCAAGAGCGAGCAGCTGCTCAAGGGCCTGAGTGACATCGGCCTGAGCGAAGGCGGCACCTTTGACCGCCTGAGCCTGGACCGTGTGACCCAGGAACTGCGCCGTCAGTACAACGACCGCGGCAAATACAACGTGGAAATCACCCCGACGGTGAGCCCGCTGGACCGCAACCGCGTGGACGTGGCCATTGCCGTGAAAGAAGGCAAGGCCGCCAAGATCCGTCACGTAAACCTGATCGGCACCGAAAAATTCGCTGCCAACGACATCCTGGAGCTGTGGGAGTCCAAGGAACACAACTGGGCTTCGTGGTACCGCCGCGATGACCAGTACTCCAAGGAAAAACTGTCCGGCGATCTGGAAAAGCTGAACTCCTGGTACCTGGATCGTGGCTATGTCGATTTCAGCATCGACTCCACCCAGGTTTCGATCAGCCCGGACAAGCGCGACATGTTCATCACCGCCGGCGTGACCGAGGGTGAGCAGTTCAAGATTTCCGATATCAAGGTGACCGGCGACACGATCCTGCCGCAGGAAGACGTCGAGAAGATGGTCATCCAGAAATCCGGCGACACGTTCTCGCGTGCGCTGCTGGAATTCAGCGCCGATGCCATCACCAACAGCCTGTCCAACGTCGGCTATGCGTTCGCCAAGGTGAACCCCATTCCGACCAGCAACCGTGCCGAGCGCACCGTTGCGGTGAACATGCAGGTGGTGCCGGGCCCGCGCGTTGCGGTGCGTCGCATCGTGTTCCAGGGCAACTCGCGTACCGCCGATGAAGTGCTGCGCCGTGAGATGCGCCAGTTCGAAAACAGCTGGTACTCGCAGGCTGCGATCGACCGCTCCAAGATCCGCCTGCAGCGTTTGGGCTACTTCGAGTCCGTCGATGTGGAGACCATGCCGGTCACCGGCAGCAACGACCAGGTGGACGTTGTCTACAACGTCAAGGAAACCACGTCGGGCAGCTTCGTGTTCGGCTTGGGTTACTCCCAGTCCTACGGCATGACCACCTCGGTGCAGCTGTCGCAGAACAACTTCCTGGGCGGCGGTAACCGCGTGTCGGTGGAAGCATCGCGCAGCAGCTACCTGCAGCGTTATGCGTTCTCCTACACCAACCCGTATTTCACCGATGACGGTGTCTCGCTGGGCTACAACCTGTCGCTGCGCGAGTTGGATTACTCTGATTTCAACACCGCGCAGTACAACAGCACCAATGCCGCCGCACAGATGGTGTTCGGCATTCCGATCACCGAAAACGATGCGTTCTCGCTGATGTTCGGCATCGACAGCAACCAGATCCAGACCTACCAGGGCTACACGCCGAAGGCGATCATCGACTACGTCGACGCGGTGGGCCAGAAGACGTTCCACTCCTGGCGTACCGAGTTGGGCTGGGCACGCGACACCCGTAACGATTACTTCATGCCGACGCGCGGTACGTACCAGCGTCTTGGCTTGGAAGCCACGTTGCCGGGCTCGACCGTGGAGTACTACAAGCTCAGCTACCAGTTCTCCAAGTACTGGCCGATCATTCCGTCGCTGGTCATCAACACCCGCCTGGAACTGGGCTACGGTGATTCGTACGGCAATGACAAGGTCCGTGATATCTGCTGGAACGACATCCCGGGCACGCCGGGCACCCCGGCTGATGGCGACAAGCCGGCTATTCCGGGCACCTACCCGACTACGGAAGTCGTCGATTGCGGCACCAACCCCACCGCCAACCACCGCCAGGTGAAGGCGTCGGGCTTGCCGTTCTTCGAAAACTTCTATGCCGGCGGCACCAACTCGGTGCGTGGCTTCGAGGACAACACCCTGGGCCCGCGCTCGGAGATCATGGGCGGCTACTACAACGGGCAGCCGCTGGGTGGCTCGCTGAAGACGGTAGGCTCGATCGAAGCCTACTTCCCGCGCCTGTTCGACAGCCCGTCGGCGCGCGTGTCGGCCTTCGTTGACTTCGGTAACGTCTACAACGGTATCGACAACTTCAAGGCCAACGAGCTGCGTGCTTCGGCCGGTGTTGCCCTGCTGTGGCGCGCCCCGGTCGGCCCGATCTCGATCAGCTATGCCATTCCGCTGAAGAAGGAAGACGGCGATGAGATCGAGCGCCTGCAGTTCACCTTCGGCGGGCAGTTCTAAACAACTGTCCCGCAGACCCGGGGCACTGCTCCGGGCTTGGTGATCGCATGACAGCGACAGGCCGGAGCTTGCTCCGGCCTGTCAGTTTGCGGCGCCCGTCGGTCAGCAGGGTGCTCAATGCTCGAGCACCTGGCCGCCCCGCCCATCAAGTCGCTGCAGAATCGCAGGACTTGACTGTTCTTGGACCAGGCAAACGTGCCGACAGGCAACCTCGTATTCCATGCCACGCAACAAGCCGCATCCCTGTCCGGCCATTACGGCGCGCGCAGACGCCCTGCCAGCCGCCCCGGATAAAAACCCTGATGAGCCCCCTGCATGACCGTCACCTGCTCACACGCTAAACTTGCCGCGTGAATACTCCTACCTATACCGCCCAGGAACTGGCTGACCGCTTCGGCTTGCAAGTGCAGGGTGATCCGGCTGCTGCCATTCATGGCGTCGCCACGCTCGCCCATGCCGGCCCCGGCCAGCTCACTTTCCTTGCCAATCCGCGTTATCGGGCGCAATTGGCCGACAGCCTTGCGTCCATCGTCGTACTGCGTGCTGACGATGCCGAAGGAGCGCCCGGTACCGCGCTGGTCGCCAAGGATCCGTACACCACCTTTGCCCGCATCGGCGCACTGTTTGAAACCGTGCCGGTACGTGAGCCCGGCATTCACCCCAGCGCGGTCATCGACCCCAGCGCGACGGTGGCTGCTACCGCGCACATTGGACCGTTCGTCAGCATCGGCGCACGTAGCGTGGTCGGCGAAAGCTGCATCGTGGGCCCCGGCAGCGTCATCGGCGATGACTGCACGCTGGATTCGGGCTGCGAACTGCTGGCCCGCGTCACCCTGGTTGCCCGCGTCAAGCTGGGCAAGCGTGTGCGCATCCACCCCGGCGCCGTACTCGGCGGTGAAGGCTTCGGCCTGGCGATGGATGGCGGCCGCTGGGTCAAGGTGCCGCAGCTGGGCGGCGTGCGCGTTGGCGACGACAGCGAGGTGGGCTGCAACAGCTGCATCGACCGCGGCGCGCTGGAAGACACCGTGCTCGACGAAGACGTGCGCGTGGACAACCTGGTGCAGATCGCCCACAACGTGCAGATCGGCGCGCACAGCGCCATCGCCGGCTCCACCGGCATTGCCGGCAGCGCCAAGATAGGCCGTTACTGCCTGTTGGGCGGCGCAGTCGGCGTGGTTGGACACCTGGAAATCTGCGACCACGTCGTCATCACCGGTAAATCGGTGGTGCGCAACTCCATTACCGAGCCGGGTGAATATTCATCCGGCACCCCATTGACCGACAACCGCACGTGGCGCAAAAACGCCGCGCGTTTCAAGCAGCTCGATTCGCTGGCAAGGCGCATCCTGGCTGTGAGCAAGGAGAAGGAATGAACACACCGCTGCAGATGCCCATCGACGTCAACACCATCCAGACGTTGATCCCGCACCGCTATCCATTCCTGCTGGTCGACAAGGTTGTCGAGCTTGACGTGGAAGGCAAGCGCATCATTGCGCACAAGAACGTCACCATCAACGAGCCGTTCTTCCAGGGCCATTTCCCGGGCCAGCCGATCATGCCGGGCGTGCTCATCATCGAGGCGCTGGCGCAGGCCGGCGGCGTGCTCACCCAGCTGAGCCTGGGCCGTGATGCGCAGTCCAAGTTGTTCTACCTGGTGAAGGTGGACAACGTGCGCTTCATGAAGCAGGTCGTGCCCGGTGACGTGCTGGAGCTGCATGTGCAGGTCAAGCGTGTGATCCGCAACATGGCCGTCTACTACGGCGAAGCCAAGGTGGATGGTGAAGTGGTCGCGCATGCCGAAGTGCTGTGCGCCGGCACCCGCGAATAACTGGCTGGAGCAACACGAATGAGTGAAAGCGCCCCTCTGATCCACCCGACCGCAGTCATTGATCCTTCGGCCAAACTGGGCGAAGGCGTGCGCGTGGGCGCATTCACCCTGATCGGTGCCGATGTCGAAATCGGCGCCGGTACGGAAGTGGGCCCGCATTGCAGCATCCATGGCCCGACCCGCATTGGCCGCGACAACCGCTTCATCGGCCACGTGGCCGTGGGCGGTGAGCCGCAGGACAAGAAGTTTGCCGGCGAGCGCACCGAGCTGGTGATCGGCGACCGCAACATCTTCCGCGAGTTCGTCACCTTGAGCCGTGGCACCGCTGGCGGCGGTGGCGTGACCACCATCGGCAACGACAACTGGATGCTGGCCTACACCCATGTCGCGCACGACTGCCATGTCGCCGACCACTGCGTGTTTTCCAACAACACCACGCTGGCCGGGCATGTGAGCGTCGGCAACTGGGTGATCATCAGCGGCTTTGCCGGTGCCCACCAGTTCTGCCGTATCGGCGACCACGCCTTCCTGGGCATGGGCTCACTGGTGACCGGTGATATTCCGCCGTTCACCATGGTAGGCATTGATGGCCATGGCCGTCCGCGCGGCATCAACAGTGAAGGCCTGAAGCGCCGTGGTTTTGATGCCGAACGCATCACCGCGATCAAGCGCGCCTACCGCACCATCTATGTCGCGGGCCTGCCGCTGACCGAGGCCAAGGTGCAACTGGCCGAACAGGCGCGCAGCAGCGATGACGTCAAGCAACTGCTGGACTTCATTGAAAGCGCCGAGCGACCGCTGCAGCGATGAGCAACGAAAGCCGGGACGCGGCGATGGCCATGGATGACAAACACGATGCGCAGCGCGCGCCGTTGAATGCCCCCGCCTCGCCGCAGCCCGTTTCATCGCGTCGCGTGCGTATTGCACTGGTGGCAGGCGAAGCCTCCGGCGATGGCTTGGGCGCAGGCCTGATCCGTGCCCTGCGCGCGCGTTACCCCGATGCCCAATTTGCCGGTATCGGCGGCGATGCGATGCGCAATGCTGGCTGCGAAACCTGGTTTGACGCCAGCGAACTGGCACTGATGGGGCTTGCCGAAATCCTCCGCCATCTGCCGCGTCTGTTGAAGCTGCGCAAAGCATTCCGCCAGCGCGTGCTCGATTGGCAGCCGGATGTATTCATCGGCATCGACGCGCCCGATTTCAACCTGGGCGTTGAAAAGTGGCTCAAACAACGCGGCCTTCGCACTGTGCATTACGTCAGCCCCTCGGTATGGGCGTGGCGCGAGAAACGTGCGGAGAAGATCGGCGCCAGTGCCGACATGGTGCTGTGCCTGTTCCCGATGGAGCCGCCCATCTATGCGCGCCACGGCATTGATGCGCGCTTTGTCGGCCACCCGATGGCCGACGAAATTCCGCTTGAAAGTGATTGCCAGCAAGCCCGTGAGGCGTTGAACATTCCGCAGAGCGCGCCGGTGCTGGCCGTGTTGCCAGGCAGCCGTTTGGGCGAAGTCAGCCGCCTCGGCCCGCCCTTCTTTGCCGCCGCCTGGCAGCTGTGTGAGCACAAGCGCGATCTGCATATCGTGGTGCCCGCCGCCAACGCCAAATGCAAAGCCATGATCACCGAACAGATTCACGCCGCTGCGCTGCCCAGCGCGCGCGTGCACCTGCTCGACGGCCGCGCACGCGAGGCGATGGTCACCGCCGATGTGGTGATGCTGGCCTCGGGCACGGCCACGTTGGAAACCATGCTGGTCAAGCGGCCGATGGTGGTCGGCTACCGCGTGTCCGAGCTCACCTATCGCATCGTCAGCGCGTTGGGCCTGATCAAGGTCAACCGCTACGCGCTGCCCAATGTATTGGCCGGCAAAGACCTGGCACCGGAGCTGATACAGCACGACTGCACGCCGGACAACCTGGCTGCCGCCGTACAGCAGTGGTTTGAACACCCCGAAAGCGTCAGCGCGCTGCAGGACGACTACGTCCGCCTGCATCAGCAGCTGCGCCAGGATGCCTCGGCGCGCGCCGCCGACGCCGTCGCCGGCCTGTTGGAAACACCGGCCAGCAAAGGCCAGCCGTGACTGTTCGCCGTTCTCCTGCCAAGGCAGCGGATGCATCGCTGTCGTTGTTCGACGATGTTGTATTGAGCGAGCGCCAAGGCCCACGCCTGATCGCCGGCGTGGACGAGGCCGGGCGCGGCCCGCTGGCCGGCCCGGTCGCTGTCGCCGCCGTGGTGTTCTGCCCGGACCGCCCGCGACTCAACGGTCTGGATGACTCCAAAGCGCTTACCGCCATTCGTCGCGAACAGCTGTACGACCGCATCATCGAGCGGGCGCTGGCTTACAGCATCATCATGGTTGATGTGGCCCAGATCGACAGCCTCAACATTTTCCAGGCGACCATGCACGGCATGCGCTTGGCGGTGGAAGGTGTGAGCCCCATGGCGCAGTTCGCCCGCATCGACGGCAACAAGATTCCCAAAGGCCTGCCCTGCCCGGCCGAAGCCCTGATCGGCGGCGATGCGATCGACCGCGCGATCATGGCCGCCTCCATCCTGGCCAAGGTCAGCCGCGACCGTTACATGATGGATCTGCACCAACGCCATCCCGAATACGGCTTCGAGCAGCACAAGGGCTACGGTACCCCAGCCCATCTGGCGGCCCTGAAAGCCCACGGCCCCTGCCCTGAACACCGCCGCTCGTTTGCCCCCGTCCGGGACGCTTTGGTGAGAAGTGAGTGAATGGGAGTGAGAAATAGGGGGCCGCAGGCAGCCGCTTGAGCGCCGCCCCACTCTCCCCGCTCCTCCCAGCGCACGTCCCGCTCCACCGCCCCACCGCCCCTTGTCCCTCGCTTCCCCCGTCGCTACCCTGCTTCGGCACACTTCTGGCCCGGCATGTCTACTTCTTCCCGCTTCGTACATCTCCACGTCCACACCGAGTTCTCGATGGTGGATTCCACCATCCGTGTGCCGGCAAAGCCGGACCAGGCGGACCCGAAGAAGGCCAAGCAGCCCAATCTTCTCAGCCGCTCCGTGGAGATGAAGGCCCCGGCCCTGGCCGTCACCGACCTGAACAACATGTTCGCGCTGGTGAAGTTCTACAAGGCGGCCGAGGGCGTTGGCGTCAAACCCATTGCCGGCGCGGACCTGCTGATTGCCGAAGAGGGCCAGGACCCGTGGCGGATGACGCTGCTGTGCCGCGACCGCGACGGCTACCTGAGCCTGTCGCGCCTGCTCACCCGCGCGTGGATGGAAGGCCATCGCAACGAAGGCGGCGTGGCGGTGCATCCGCAGTGGCTGAAGGATGGCTGCAAAAATCTGTTTGCCCTGGCCGGCCGCGAAAGCCTGGCCGGGCGTTTGGCCCGTGAAGGCCGCCACGACCTGGCCGAACAGCAGCTCGCTGACTGGCAGCGCGTGTTCGGCGACGGCCTGCATCTGGAGCTGACCCGCACCGGCCGCGAAGGTGAAGAAGCCTTCAACCAATTCGCCTTGATGGCCGCCGGCCAGCGCGGTTTGCCGGTGATCGCCAGCAACGATGTGCGCTTCCTGTCGCCGGATGATTTCGACGCACACGAAGCGCGCGTGTGTATCTCCACCGGCCGCGTGCTGGACGACCCCAAGCGGCCGCGCGACTACAGCCGCGAGCAGTACCTCAAGTCGCCCGAGCAGATGTGCGAACTGTTCGCCGATATTCCCGACGCCATCGACAACACGCTGGCGCTGGCACAGCGCTGCAATGTCGAGATGCGCTTGGGCACCTACTTCCTGCCCAACTACCCGGTGCCCGACGACCAGACTCTGGACACCTGGATCCAGAAGATCTCGCGCGACGGCCTGGAAGAACGCCTGGAGAAAAATCCGTTGGCGCCGGGCATGACCCGCGAGGACTATTCCGAGCGGCTGGAGTTCGAGCTCAACACCATCATCAAGATGGGTTTCCCCGGCTACTTCCTGATCGTTGCCGACTTCATCCAGTGGGGAAAAAACCAAGGCATCCCGATCGGCCCGGGCCGTGGTTCCGGTGCCGGCTCGCTGGTGGCGTGGGCGCTGAAGATCACCGATCTTGATCCGCTGCCGTACAACCTGCTGTTCGAGCGCTTCCTCAACCCCGAACGCGTGTCGATGCCCGACTTCGACATCGACTTCTGCATGGACCGCCGCGATGAAGTGATCGACTACGTCGCGCGCAAGTATGGCCGCGAGCGCGTCAGCCAGATCATCACCTACGGCACCATGGCAGCCAAAGCCGTGGTGCGCGATACCGGCCGTGTGCTGGGCTTTCCGTATGGCCTGGTTGATGGTGTCTCCAAGCTGATCCCCAACATCCTCGGCATCCATCTGAAAGATGCGCTGGGCATGGGCAAGGAAGGCGCGAATTCGGAAATGGCCTCGGCCGAGTTGATCGCGCGTTATGAAAGCGAAGACGACGTCCGCGACCTCATTGACCTTGCGCTGCAACTGGAAGACCTCACCCGAAACGCCGGCAAACATGCGGGTGGCGTGGTCATCGGCCCCGAGCCGCTGAGTGAGTTCTGCCCGCTGTACGCCGAACATGACGAAGGCGGCCTCGGCAAAAACCCGGTCACCCAGTTCGACAAGAACGACGTGGAAGAAGTGGGCCTGGTGAAGTTCGACTTCCTGGGCCTGCGCACGCTGACCATCATCGACTGGGCGGTCAAGGCGATCAACAAACGCCATGAGCGCGCGGGCATTCCGCCGGTGGATATCACCCAGATTCCGCTGGACGATGCGCCCACCTACAAGGACATCTTCGCCAACGGCAACACCGGCGCGGTGTTCCAGTTCGAATCCTCAGGCATGCGCCGCTTGTTGAAAGACGCGCGCCCTGACCGCTTTGAAGACCTGATCGCACTGGTGTCGTTGTACCGCCCCGGCCCGATGGATCTGATTCCGTCGTTCAACGCGCGTAAGCACGGACAGGAAGAAATCATCTACCCCGATCCGCGCACCGAAGCCATCCTGAAAGACACCTACGGCATCATGGTGTACCAGGAGCAGGTGATGCAGATGGCGCAGATCGTCGGCGGTTACTCGCTGGGCGGCGCCGATCTGCTGCGTCGTGCAATGGGTAAAAAGGTGCCGGCGGAAATGGCCAAGCACCGTGAAATTTTCCGCGAAGGTGCCGCCAAAGATGGTGTTGGCGAAGCCAAGGCCGACGCCATCTTCGACCTGATGGAAAAGTTTGCCGGCTACGGTTTCAACAAATCGCACGCCGCCGCCTATGCCTTGGTCAGCTACCAGACCGCTTGGCTCAAGCGTCATTACCCGGCCGAGTTCATGGCCGCGACGCTGTCCTCGGACATGGACAACACCGACAAAGTGGTCGGCTTTCTGGCCGAGGTGCGCAACCTCGGGTTGACCGTGCTGCCGCCACGCGTCAACGACTCGGCCTACATGTTTGAAGCGGCCAACGCCGACACCATCCGCTACGGGCTGGGCGCCATCAAGGGCGTCGGCCAAGGCGCATGCGAAGCGGTGGTGGAAGAGCGCGTGCGCAGCGGCGAGTACGCCACGCTGCTGGATTTCTGCGCGCGCAATGAGTCAAGCAAACTTAACCGGCGCACGCTGGAAGCCATGATCAACTGCGGCGCATTCGATGGCCTGGGCAAAAACCGCGCGACGTTGATGCTGCAGTTGCCGGAAGTGCTCAAGGCCACCGACCAGATGGCGCGCGAAAAAGCCTCCGGCCAGAACTCGCTGTTCGGCGCGCCCGATGCCGCCAGCACCGCACGCCAGCTTGATCTGCCCGAAAGCAAAGAGTGGGGCTTGGCGCAGCTGCTCAATGGCGAGCGCGAGACGCTGGGCTTCTATCTCAGCGGCCATCCGTTCGACCCCTATGCCGAGGACGTCAAAGAACTGGTCGGCACCGACCTGGGCGGGTTGGACAAACTCATTGCTCCGGCCTTCCCGTCCAAGGACGGCGAGAAGCGCGCGTGGCGTCAGGAATCCCCGGTCATTCTTGCCGGCATGGTGGTGGGAGTCCGCCGCAAGGGCGACAGCCAGGTATTCATGCAGCTGGAAGATGGCAAAGGCCGCGTGGAATGCAGCGCATTCACTGATGGCCTGGCCGAGTTCGGCCATTTGATGACCAAGGACCGCATCCTGGTGGTCAAGGGCGGCCTGCGCGAGGACGAATTCAACGGCGGCTATGCCCTGCGCATCCGTCAATGCTGGGATTACGAACAACTCTGTTCCGACCACGCGCTGCGCCTGTCGCTGCGCGTGGATGGCCGTGGCGGCCCCACCTGGCAGCGCATTGACGCCCTGCTCGCCACCGCACGCCCCGGCCGTACCCCGCTGCGTGTGGACCTGCTGCTCAACGGCAAGCCCAGCGGCAGCATCGCCGGCATGCTCGACCTGGGCGGCCCCGGCGCGGTGCGGGTCAGCAAGCAACTGCTTGATGCCCTGCGCGAAGACCCCGCCGTGCGCCGGGTCAAGGTCGCCTACAGCCCGCCTTGGGCCAACTGACCGAACGGACGCGTACGGGTTGGCCCGGCGCGTTCGGCTACACTTCCCCTCTTTAATTCAAGACGGTTTCCGATGAATCCGAACTACCTCGACTTCGAGCAACCCATCGCTGATCTGGAATCCAAGATCAAGGACCTGCGCAGTGCAAGCGCCGGGCCAGCGGTCAATGTCGATGCCGAGGTAAAGGCGCTGGAAGACAAACTGCGCCTGCGTACTGCGCAGATCTTCCGCAACCTTTCCTCTTGGCAGGTGCTGCAGGTGGCACGCCACCCGTCGCGCCCGTACCCGCTCGACTACATCCGCATCTTCTGCGACGAATTCCAGGAACTGGCCGGCGACCGCGCCTTTGCCGACGACAAGGCCATCGTGGGCGGCCTGGCCCGTATCGGCGGCCGCTCGGTGATGCTGATCGGTCACCAGAAGGGCCGCGACACCAAGGAAAAAGTACGCCGCAACTTCGGCATGCCCAAGCCCGAGGGTTATCGCAAGGCGCTGCGCCTGATGAAGATGGCCGAGCGCTTCAAGCTGCCGGTGCTGACCCTGATCGACACCGCTGGCGCTTGGCCGGGCATCGACGCTGAAGAGCGCGGCCAGTCCGAAGCCATTGCCCGCAACCTGATGGAAATGGCCGAGCTGAAAGTGCCGGTGATCTGCACCGTGATCGGCGAAGGCGGTTCCGGCGGCGCGCTGGCACTGGGCGTGGGCGACCGCACCCTGATGCTGGAATACAGCGTCTACTCGACCATCAGCCCGGAAGGCTGCGCCTCCATCCTGTGGAAGGACGCCGGCAAGGCCAAGGATGCGGCAGAGCAGTTGGGCATGACCGCCCCGCGCCTGAAGGGCCTGGGCCTGATCGACAAAGTCATCCGCGAGCCGATCGGCGGTGCCCATCGCAATCCCACGCAGATGGGCAAGCGCCTGAAAGCCGTGCTGCTCAACGAGCTGGATGCGTTGGAGGCACTGAGCGTGGACGAGCTGCTTGAGCAGCGTTACAAGCGCCTGCGCAGCTATGGTGCTTATGCTGCTGCTTGAAGCAGCTCTGGCAAAAAGAGGATGTAAACAAGAAGCCGGCATTGCCGGCTTTTTGTTTGTCTGGGGCCGGGGCTTCCCCCTCTCCCCAACCCCTCTCCCACCAGGGGAGAGGGGCTTTAGAGCTGCAGCTGCGCAATGCAGTCTCAGCTCGCCATGCACGGAGCCCCGCTCCCCAACCCCTCTCCCGCCAAGGGAGAGGGGCTTTAGAGCTGCAGTTGCGCAATGCAGTCTCAGCTCGCCATGCACGGAGCCCCTCTCCCCTGGCGGGGCGGGCTTGCTTGCGAACCACCGGTTCGCAGCCGTTGAGCGCCCTTGCGCTGGCGCAAGGGCTGAGGCGCGGAGCGGGGGTTGGGGAGAGGAAGACTCAAAGACTCGAAGACTCGAAGATTCCAGAATCCGAAAACAAAGAAGGCCGGCATTGCCGGCCTTCTTGCATCACTCCGCGCAACCCAACCTCAGAACGGTTTGGCCAGCACCAGGTACACCACCGCAATGAACAGCACCAACGGCAACTCGTTGAACCAGCGCAGCGCGCGCGAGGACGGCAGCGATTTGCCCTTCATCGTTCCCTTCAACCAGCGGCCGGTGAAGATGAAGTACACCAGCAGCAGCATCACCAGGCCCAGCTTGGCGTGCAGCCAACCTGCGGCCCCCGACGCCACCATGGTCGGGAATTCCGGCAGCACCTTGTAGCCCAGCCACAGCACCAACCCCAACAGGAACGCGATGCCGAACATGCTGTGACCAAAACCGTACAAGCGCTTGCCCATCAACTGCAGTCGCTCGACCACCGCCGGCTGGCCCGAGGCTTCTGCAATGTTGACCAGAATGCGCGGCAGGTAGAACACCGCCGCCATCCAAGCGACCACGAACACAAGATGAAAGGTTTTGACCCAGAAATAGGACTGCATGCATGTGCTCCAGCGGCGGCGTAGGATGAGCGCCATTTTCACCCATCCGCACAAGACACGCACATGCAGGACAAGCAATACGACGCCGCTTACTTCCAACGCTGGTACCGACGCGGTGATATCGGCGGCGCGGCGCGGCTGGCGCGCAAGGTGCAGTTGGCCGTTGCCAGCGCCGAGTACTACCTCGAACGCCCCATCCGCAGTGTGCTGGACGTGGGCTGCGGAGAGGCTGCTTGGCGTGCGCCATTGCTCAAGCTGCGACCCAAGCTGCAGTACATGGGCTTCGACAGCAGCGAGTACGCGGTGCGCCGCTATGGCCGCACCCGCAATATGCACCTTGCCCGCTTCGGTGATTTCCAATGGCTGCGCCCGTGCGCGCCGGTGGATCTGCTGATCTGCTCGGACGTGATGCACTACGTGCCCAGCCGTGAGCTGCGGCAAGGCGTGGAGGGCTTGGCGGAGCTGTGCGGCGGTGTCGCGTTCCTGGAAACCTTCACCGCTGAAGATGATTTCCATGGCGACCACGAAGGCTTCCAGAAGCGCCCCGCCAGTTGGTATCGCAAACAACTACAGGCTGTCGGCTTCCGTTCGGCGGGCACGCATTGCTGGCTGGGGCCGGCCTTCAGCGAAGACATCGCCGCGCTTGAACGCACCCGCTGAACAGGCGGACATTGCCGTTTAACGTCAGCCGCGTTCGATTACGCTATGCTGCGCAGCACCATATGACCATACATATTGCATAGACATGCTCTATAACCTGCATGAGTTGACCCGCAACCTGCTCGCGCCCTGGGTTCACCAGGCGCAGGCCAATGCGGCGTTTTTCAACAAACCGGGGCATTGGTGGTCAGCCATGCCGGGCGCGGACCGCTTTGCGGCGATGAACGAGTTGTTCCATCGCCTCGGCAAGGATTACGAAAAGCCCGAGTGGGGCATCCATGAGTTGGAGCTGGACGGCGAAATCGTGCCCATCGCCCAGCTCACCGAAATGGAAAAGCCATTCTGCAAACTGCTGCGCTTCAAGCGCCACAGCAACGACACCTCCAAGGTGGAAGCGCTGCTCGCACAACCCGCCGTGCTGGTGGTGGCGCCGCTGTCCGGCCACCACGCCACGCTGCTGCGCGACACCGTGCGCACCTTGCTGCGTGACCACCGCGTCTATGTCACCGATTGGGTGGATGCGCGCATGGTGCCGGTGCAGGAAGGCGAGTTCGGCCTGGATGACTACGTCGATTACGTGCAGGAATTCATCCGTCACCTGGGCGCCGACAACGTGCACGTGGTGAGCGTCTGCCAGCCCACGGTGCCGGTGCTTGCTGCGGTGTCGTTGATGGCCAGCCGTGGTGAAGCCACGCCGCGCTCGCTGGTGATGATGGGCGGCCCGATTGATGCCCGCCACAGCCCCACTGCGGTAAATAATCTGGCCACGCGCAATCCGTTGTCGTGGTTCGAGAACAACGTCATCCACACCATCCCCGCGCCCTACCCCGGCCAAGGCCGTCGCGTGTATCCCGGCTTCCTGCAGCACGCCGGTTTCGTGGCGATGAACCCCAGCCGCCACCTGACCTCGCATTGGGATTTCTATACCGATCTGGTCAAGGGCGACATGGACGATGCCAACGCGCATCGTCATTTCTACGACGAATACAACGCAGTGCTGGACATGCCGGCCAAGTTCTATCTGGACACGATCCGCGTGGTGTTCCAGGAGTTCCTGCTGCCGCGTGGCGAGTGGTATGTGCGCGGCGAACGCGTGGACCCGTCGGCCATCCGCGACACCGCGTTGCTGAGCATTGAGGGCGAGCTGGACGACATTGCTGGCCTTGGCCAGACCGAAGCAGCGCAGGCGCTGTGCACCGGCATACCGGCCTCGCGTCGCACCCACTTCATCGTGGAAGGTGCCGGTCACTACGGCATTTTCAGCGGCCGCCGCTGGCGTGAAGTGGTGTACCCGAAGATGCGCGATTTCTTCACCGCCCAGTCGCAACCGGCGGCAGCGAAGAAGAGCAGGAAGGCCGCAGCTACCAGCAACGTCACCCCGCTGCGTCGTCGCACGCAACGTTGAGGGCGGGAGCGCTGCGCTCTAAAGCCCCTCATCCGCCCCTTTGGGGCACCTTCTCCCGTAAACGGTAGAAGGGATGGAACAGCGGCATCGTTTCTTTCGCCCCTACCCTCCCCAAAAGTGGGCTGCGATCCCCTAAACGGGAGAAGGGAAAGAACAAACGCTTGATCCCACACCAAAGCCCCGGCAACCACCGGGGCTTTCTGCATTCAGGACACCGCTTTCAATCCGACCACGCCAATCACAATCACGCCCAGGCTCAACAGCCGCGCCGTGCTGCGTGACTCGCCGAAGAACAGCATGTTCACCAACACTGCGGCTGCCGTGCCCAGCCCGATCCACACCGCGTAGGCAACGCTCAACTGGATGTAGCGGAACGATTGGTACAACAGCACGAACGAGGCACCAAAGCCGCCAAAGAACATCAGCGCGTTGAGCCCATTCCTGCGCTGGCTGTAACGCTTCAAGCCGACCACGCCTACCGTTTCCATCAGTGCTGCGAGCACCACCAATAGCCAACCCATGTCAGCCCTCCTGCCCGGTGGTGGCGGCACTTTCGGCGTGTTTGCCGTCGGCCAGTTTCAGCGCGATGACGCCCACCACCAGCAACGCCATGAACGCGCCCTTGGCAACGCTGAAGCTGCCGTCAAACAGAAAGATATCCATCAACGCCGCGCCTACCGTGCCTACAGCGGCAAACACCGCGTATACCGTGCCGGTCGGTAAGGTTTCGCAGGCACGCGCCAGCCATTGGAAGTCCACCAGGATCACCGCGATGATCGGTATCCAGTGCCACCACACCGTTGCCACGTTGAAGCCGTACACCCATATCAGCTCGAACACGCAGGTCAGGGCTACATACATCCAGCCTTTGCCGGCCATGTCGTTCTCCTCGTCAAAAAATTTCTGAAATCCACCAGCGCGCGATGCATCAACGCGCAGGTACGCGCCCCAACCCGGCGTGGATGAAACGCTCCAGCTCCGCCCGGTGCGCGCGTGCTTGGTCCGGTGCGGCAGCCGCATACAGATGCACCTGCTCGGCTGCCGCTTCGATGGCGCCGACCAGCACCCTGGCCGCGTAACGCGGCTGCACATCCGCAGCTACCGCGCCTTCGGCCAACGCCTGTTCCAGCACCTGCTGCAGCCAGTCATACAGTGGCGCGTAAATGGCTTCCCAACGCCGCATTTCATCGGTCTGGGTCATGCCGCTGTACAGCAGCGCCACCACCTGGTGCTGCTCTTCCACCACCGCGAAGATCGCGCCGGCCAGGGCCTCAAGCTGCGCGGCGGGCGGCAAGCCATCCAATTGCGCATGCAGGCGCTGCAGCAGGCGTTCGACCACCTGCTCGGCAATGCCGCCCATCACCGCCAGCCGCGACGGGAAGTACAGGTAGTACGTACCTTGGGCGATGCCTGCGCGCTTGACGATGTCCGAAACGGTGGCTTTTTCCACGCCCTTTTCGGCGAACACCGCCATGGCGGCTTCAATGATGGCGGTGCGTTTATCCATGAATCCACAACTGACTGACTGTCAGTCATTTTAAGGGTCGCTGTTTTGCGGTCAAGGCCGCCTGGCCCTTCGGGTAAGGGGGCATTCAAGCTTCAGAGCCTCCGGTGGCGCTGCGCGGCCGCGTTCGCATGGCGCTGCAAGCCGGGTTGCAGTTGCTTGCCCCTGTGCCGCGTAGAGCAAGATCGGCGCACGTGCGAACTGCACGCGTGTCTGTTTGAGGTTTTCAGCCACCGCTCAAAAAGAAACAGGGCGCTCAAGGCGCCCCGCTTCTTTCATTCATTGGTGTGAGCCGTTACAGCCGCACCAGCAACTGCTTGGCCAGCGCGCCATGCAACTTGCCGATTGCCCGTGCCAGGTGCAGCGTGGCAAACAGCAGCACCGCGCCCAACACCACACACACCGGCCGCCACCAGAAGTCCGTCGCGATGTTCACGCCATTGACCCATATGTAGGCGGGCTGATCGAACAGCGCACTGACCAGCGGTGCAAACACCAAACCCAGCGAGAGCGAAAGCAGCGTGGCTGCGATGCTGAAATACAACGTACCCAGCGGCAGCATCAGCAGGAAATACAGCATCGTCAGCCAGGTACGCACGTCGGAGAACATGGCACCAATGCGTGCCAGCCAACCTTGGCTCTTGTCGATGTAGTTGGGACGGCGCGGCATGCGCACGCCCAGCATGGTCTCGACGATGCGCCCTTCCACCAACGACAGCACCCGTACCGAGCCCAGGAACAACAGCAGGATCGGGATGCCGATGATCAGGATCAGCAGCGACACCGACAGCGACAGGCCGGTTACCACCCAGGTGAAGAAGAACGTGCCTGTCGCCAACGACAGCAACATGTAGAACAGTGCGCCGTAGGTGTGCGGGTCCAAAGCCACACCAAAGAAACGTGCCAGTGGCGAACGCGATTTGACCGCAGCCGGCGGTGGCGGAATTGCGGCACCGGGCGTTGCAGCCGCCGCCGTTGCCACAGCGGCCGGCGTCAGCCGCGCACCGGGGCTGCGCAGGGCGCGGTTCACCGTGACTTCGGTCTCGCGATAAATCTCCGCTACTTCTTCCGGTGCGCCGTAGCTGCCGGCGACACCGGCAATCACCTCGGCCTCGCTCTTGCCCGGCTGTTCGGCCAGTTCCGAGCGTAGATATTCCTCGGCGTCATACAGCGCGTCCTGGATCATGGCCGGGTCGGCACCGGCCAACGCGGCGCGCAGCTGCTCCAGGTAGGCGGGAATCGTGGTGGGCAGCGCTCTTGGGGTGTGTTCGATGTTCATCAGTTGATTCCCTCCAGTACGGATTCCAGCGAATTCCGGGTAGCAGTCCAAGCGGCGATCCACTGCCGCAGCGCGGCGCGTCCGTCTTCATTGATGCGGTAGTAGCGCCGCGGCGGTCCCGCTACCGATGGTTCAACGTGGCTCTCCAGCAGGCCGGCGCCTTCGAGGTTGCGCAGCACCGGGTACAGCGCGCTCTGCTTGCCGCTGAGTACGCCATCCCCTACCCGCTCCAGCTCCTTGGCGATCAGGTAGCCGTACATCGGCTCATCCGCCTTGGCCAACACCGCCAGCAGGGCCAGCGACACCGTGCCGGTGCTCAACTCTTTCTGGAACTTGCGTAGATGGGCTTCCAGGTCGCTCATGGTCCTCACTCCTGTGGACTAGCCTGAAGCCAACACTAGTGTTCAGTTCGGTATAGCGAATGTGCCGGTAGTCACCCCTGCTACGGTCATGCCGCTGGCCGCCGGGCCGGGCGATCCCGCAGAATCGGCCCACACCCAATCTGGAATGCGCCCGATGACGCTTCGCCCTTCGCTGCTGGCCCTTGCCCTGATGTTGTCCCCGCTGCCACTGCTGGCCGCCGATGCACCCGCCAAGTACCGCAGCGCGCAGGAGATCATCGACGCCGCGCCGGCCAGCGACTGGCACACGCCGGCGCCGGAAAACACGCTGTACATGAACCTGGAAGGCGGCCGCGTCATCATCGAGCTGGCGCCGGAGTTTGCCCCCGAGCACACCGGCAACATCCGCACGATGGCGCGTGAGCACTTCTGGGATGGGGAGAGCATCTACCGCTCGCAGGACAATTTTGTCGTCCAGTTCGGCGACGCCGATGCCGACGACAGCGCCAAGGCCAAACCGATGGGCAGCGCCAAAACGCACCTGCCGGCGGAGTTCCAGCGGCCGGCCAAGGGCCTGGCCTTCACTGCCCTGCCCGACCGCGATGGCTGGGCGGCCAAAACCGGCTTTGTCGGTGACTTCGCGGTGGGCAGCGATGGCCAACACACCTGGCTGGCACATTGCTATGGCGCCTTGGGCGCAGGCCGCAACAACGACGAAGACAGCAGCGTCGGTGCCGAACTCTACGTGGTCACCGGCCAGTCGCCGCGCCAGTTGGACCGCAACATCACCGTGGTCGGCCGCGTGCTCAAAGGCATGGAACTGCTGAGCAGCATCAAGCGTGGCCCGGAGCCGATGGGCTTTTACGAAAATGCCGCCGAGCGCACGCCCATCGTTTCCATCCAACTGGCCAGTGAATTGCCCGCCGACCAGCGTGTGCCATTGCAGGTATTGCGCACCGATTCAAAAACGTTCGCCGATGCCGTGGAAGCGCGCCGCAACCGTGTGGATGGCTTCTACAAGCGCGCGGCCGGGCATATCGACCTGTGCAACATTCCGCTACCGGTACGCATCGCCGGCTGAGCGGGCAGCGTTCACGCCACGGAACGCTGCAACCATCCAACGCTGACTACCGACAGACATAAGCCAGCGCTAACGTGACCGCACCTGCACAACCGGAAGACACCTCATGGCTCACGTCACCCTGAAATCCACCGGCACCAACTTTGCCCACCACATCAGCAACGGCAGGCACAGCGTGGTGACCGACGAGCCCGCCAGCCTCGGTGGGCTCGATGCCGGCATGGCGCCGTTTGATCTTTATCTGGCGTCGTTGGGCGCATGCACAGCGATTACCTTGCGTATGTATGCAGAGAAAAAAGGCTGGGACCTGGGTGAGTTCAGTGCTGAGCTGACCTCCAGCCGCGATGAAGCCGGTAAGCTGCAGGTGCACCGCGTGCTCAACGCCACCGGCCCGTTAACTGACGAACAATGGGTTCGTCTGCTCGACGTGGTGGCGCGCACACCCGTCACTTTGGTGATGCGCGAAGGCGCCACCATCACCAGCGAACGCGCAATTGAAGGCAGGTAACCGCATGTATACGATCGTCATCATCTGGGACAGCAAGAACGCCGAAGTCACCCAATGGGAAGAAGCGCCCATGGTCATCACCTGGAAGGACCGCGAAGTGTCGCTGCGTGCCGGCCCGCGTGAACGTGTGGATCAAAATGGCGTTGCCAGCAAGGTGGCGGTGTATCTGCCCGACGAGCTGACCGAAGAGGAGTTCCAGGAACTGTTTGCGCTGCACGAAAAGAACATCCCGGAACTGCACCTGCATTCCTGAGCAGCCACTTCGCAAATGCATGAACAACAACGGCGCCTGTGAGCGCCGTTGTTGTTTGCCCGTTACGAAGGCACGCGTTTGTTGCGACGGCGACGCCACCATGCCCGCGCCAACCACAACGCAAAGCCGCCAAGGATCAGCACCGGCAACACGCCGGCAATGAAGCGGATCACATACGCCAGGCTGGTGGTGAAAATTTCCGTGAAATCCGCCAAGGCGCGGCCGATCTCGCTGCGGTTGCGCTGGCTGCTGGTGGATTCCAGATTGATCGTCACCAGCTGCGTATCAATACGACGGTGCTGCTGCGCCGATGCGCGATTGGCCTGTTCCAGCCCGGCTTCAATCTCCGACAAGCGCCCGGAGATGGTCAGCAGATCGGCCACGGCCAGATCACGCCGTTGTTGATATTCGGCCAAGCGCGCGTGCTCGTTCTTCAACCGCGCCTGGGTGAGTTGGGTGTCGGCCACCTGCTGCGCGAGATCCTCGGCCTGTGTGTTGCGTGTGGTCAGCTCACCTTTGTCGCTGGCCAGCGCGATCAACGGCTCCACGCCCTTGGGCGCGATGCGCACCTGCACCGAGCCGCTGGGCGTATCACCGGCCTGCTGCGACACATTGAGCACCGCGCAATCGCCGAACTTCGCGCTTTGGCAGGCTTCGGCCACCGCCTTCACGCGCGGAGCGATGTCCTTGCCCGGCAGACGCAGCTGCACGGTGTGCTCGTAGGCCAGGAATGCCCCCTCCGGGGATTGCGGTGCCTCGGCGGCGGCATCGGCTGCTGATGCCATTTCATGCGGCGATTTGCCACAGCCCGCCAACAGCAGCAATGCACCCATTCCCACGCCCAACGTCCAGCTACATCCCTGCAATCGCATCATGCTTCCGTGATCCCATAGGTTTTGTGGCGGCAGCATAACGACACCGCTGAATACGAGCGCTAAGAATTTGTACAGGCCGATGGACAGCACCCACGCCGATCCGCGTGTCAGCCCCACTCAGCTCCAACCGCCCGCTTCGGCAAGGTGTTCCCAACCAAAGACATGTGCGGCGCTGGCCCAGTCCCACTATGCTCGGGGATTCCTTAAAACCCCAGGATCACCGATGCGCAAGCACCTGCTCGCCGCCGCCCTGCTGGCCTCCCTTGCCGGTTGCCAGAGTGGCGAAGCTCCCAACGCCCCCACCGCTGCTGCCGAGCAGGCCGGCCAAGGCCAGGCCGATGCGCAGTTCGCCGAACTGTCCAAGAAGGCGCTGGATACGTGGATGCAGCTGTCCCCGGTGGGTGCCACGCAGATTGGCGACCACCGCTTTGACAGTCAGCTCGACGACCTGAGCGCCGCCGGCCAGCAGAAGAGCCTGGACGCCAGCAAGGCGCTGCTCGCCGATCTGGAAAAGATCGACGTCAGCACGCTCGGCCGCGAGAACCAGGTGGATGCCGCCATCCTGCGCAACCAGCTGCAGTCGGACATCTGGAACAACGAAACCCTGCAGTCGTGGAAGTGGGACCCGCAGACCTATAACGGCTTGGCCGGCAGCGCCATCTACGGTCTGATGGCCCGCGAGTTCGCGCCGCTGCCCGAGCGTTTGAAATCGGCTACCGCGCGCATCGAGCAGATCCCGCAGATCTTCGCTGCCGCCCGCGCCAACCTGGACCCGGCACGCGTACCGAAGATCCACGCTGAAACCGTGTCCAAGCAGAACCGCGGCATTCTCAGCCTGGTGGATACCTTCATCGTGCCCAACATCGGCCAGCTTGAAGCCGCCGACCAGGAGCGCCTGAAGACCGCCATCGGCAACCTGACCAAGGCCGTCGAAGAGCAGCAGGAATGGCTGGACAAGACCCTGGTGCCGAATGCCAAGGGTGAGTTCCGCATCGGCGCTGAAAAGTACGACCAGAAGCTGAAGTTCTCGCTCAACTCCTCGCTGTCGCGCGCCGAGATCGGCGAGCGTGCCCGTGCCGAACTGGCCCGCGTGCGCACCGACATGTACGGCATTGCCCAGGTGGTATTGAAGGACAAGCCGGGCGCACCGGAAATGCCGGCCAACCCCACCGACGACCAGCAGCAGAAGGCCATCGAAGCCGCACTGGAACTGGCCTACGCCGACAAGCCGGCCCGCGACAAAGTGGTGGACGATGCCAAGGCTGCGCTGGACCAGTCCACCGAGTTCGTGCGCAAGCATGACCTGATGACCCTGCCCGACGCGCCGGTCGACATCATCCTGATGCCAGAATTCCAGCGCGGCGTGGCCGTGGCCTATTGCGATTCGCCGGGCCCGCTCGACAAGAACCTGAAGACCTTCTACGCCGTCTCGCCGATTCCGGACGACTGGAACGACAAGCAGGTGGATTCGTTCCTGCGCGAGTACAACAGCCGCATGATCCACCTGCTCTCCATCCACGAGGGCACGCCGGGCCATTACCTGGAAGGCTGGCACTCGGGCAAGTTCCCCTCCACGCTGCGCGCCGTGCTGCGTTCGGGCCTGTTTGCCGAAGGTTGGGCGGTGTACACCGAGCGCATGATGCAGGAGCAGGGTTACCTGGATAACGACCCGCTGTTCCACCTGGTGCAGCTGAAGTTCTACCTGCGCACCATTGCCAACGCCATCCTCGACCAGGGTGTGCACGTGGACAACTGGAGCCGCGAGCAGGCCATGCACCTGATGACCCACGACGCCTTCCAGCAGGAAAGCGAAGCCTCGGGCAAGTGGGTACGCGCGCAGCTCACCTCCGCACAGCTGCCGACATACTTCGTTGGTGCACAGGAGCACTTCGACAGCCGCAAGGCCGTGGAAGAAAAGCAGGGCGCCAACTTCAACCTCAAGGCGTACCACGACCAGATGCTGTCCTACGGCGCACCGCCGGTGCGCTTCGCGCGCCAGCTGATGCTGGACCAGCCGATCGAGTGATCGCGCCTGTTTGTTGAGTGATTGACGCAGAAGCCCGGGATTTCCCGGGCTTTTGTTTTACTTCCCACCTTGCGCTGGCCTCAAGCGTCCGTTCCACTGGATGTTGAACCTATGCACACTCAGCCATCACCCACACACGGACATCTCCGCCGCCTTCATGTCATTTGGTCCCGGTGATCGGCACTCACAGACATCGCGGAATTGCCCGTTAGAATCGACGCCAAACAACAGGGAGGTGGTGCATGCGTCTTTGGATGATTCTGCTACTGGTGCTGGGTTTGGCGGGCGGTTACAACTGGTGGGTCAAGCGGACAACGGTTGATGACTCTGTTGCAAACCTCGCCAGCCACCGTGACAGCGACGGGTTCGTTTCCGTGGAAATGCCCGGCGGCACACCCCGCAATACTGTATTGGTGCTTGCCCCACCCAACTGTCCTTCGGAACAGGCCCAGCGCGCCGAGGCACTTGTTCAGGCATTACAGGCGCAAGGCATCCCGGTGCAACGTGGTAGCTCCATCTCCTTCGACCTGATGGACCCCAGCGCCGAACAGCGTGCTGCGTTGGACCGCACGGTGGAAGTGTTCAAGCAAGGGGCACCTGCGGTGTTCATCAACGGCATGGGCATGTCCAATCCCAACCTCGCGCAGGTTGCCGCCGTCTATGAGAAGACCCGGCGCTAGGCCCCTTCTTGCAGGGAGAACCCAATGCGCAATGCGCCCGCCGCACTTCTGATCTTCCTTGCCTGCGGCACGATCAATGCCGCTGCGCACGCGCATTCGGGCGGATTAAACAAGGACGGCTGCCATACAAACCGCAGCACCGGCGACTACCACTGCCACCGTGGCACGCCATCATCGGCGGCGCGGAGCAACTTCAATGCAGCACCAGCCCCTGCAGCGCTGGCGCCGACACGCACGGCCAGTGGCGACCGCATGTTCGCCAATTGCAGCCAGGCCCGCGCGGCCGGCGCCGCGCCGGTACGTCGCGGCGATCCGGGCTATGGCAGCCACCTTGATCGAGACAATGACGGCATCGGCTGCGAGCCATACCGCCGGGCACCGTAGACGGGGATGGAACCCCTGCATGGATAAACCGCTCCGAATGTCCGTAGTTCATCGCAGCCTGCTCCTGCGTGCCACCCTGCCGCTGTGGCATGATCGGCCAGCATTGCGCAGTACGAACCGAGCGGCTTCGGCACAGGATTCGCTACACCGCCAGAGCTCGCCCAACCTTCTTCCAGGCCGCTGGCGCTGCGTCGCCCGGCTTAGTCCGGGCGTCAGGCACTCATGCAATGGATCGATGATCTTGAGAAGGAAGCCTGGAACGATGTGATCGAGGAACTGGTCTGGCACCTGCGCAACGGGCGCGTGCCAACCATCATCGCCGGCCAGTCCACGCCCGAACGCGGCGTGGAATTCCTGTTCAAGGACCTGCCCGCCGTGTTCCTGCCACTGGCCGACCCGGCACGCTGGAAGGAGGCCGTGCAGATCATCGAGCGCTTCCCGCAACTGGACGCAACCCGCCTGCGCAGCAGCGCCTGAGGTCAATTCCGCACACATCCGGCAGGCAGGCATTGCGGCCAGTTGCGGTGACCTGTGCGCTGTCTACAATTCCGCCTCCATTGCACGACAACGCACCATTACAGGGGACGGCTTCAACATGGAAACCAATGCAATCCTGGCCTGGACGCTGGTATCAGAGTGCCCGATTCCGCAGGACGTCAACGCGATACTGGTACCCGGCGAGACCGCCGTGGCGGCCTACAAGACCTTCCGCGACTCGGCGGTGTTCACCAACAAGCGGCTGATCGTGCGCGATGCACAGGGCATCACCGGCAAGAAGGTGGAGATCTACTCCCTGCCCTACTCCTCCATCTACATGTGGTCCTCGGAGAACGGCCACGGCCTGTTCAACTTCAACTCCGAGATCGAGCTCTGGACTAAGGCCGGCCACATCAAGGTCAACCTCAACAAGGGGCTGGACGTGCGCCGCCTGGACAACCTGATCGCCCAGGCCGTGCTGGGCAGCCCCGCGTCGCCGGCCGCCAGCACCGCGCACGCGACGCCCGGCAACCCGCCGCCGCTGCCGTAACCGGGCCAACGCATCCCTTCTCCGGAAGGGATGCATCACGCCGCGCAGGGCAGGCCGTACAGTATCGACAGAAGCATTGCCGCCCACTGCAACCGGAACCCCTCTGTCCTGCGCCGTTCCGGGCCGATGCACCACCAAGCGACACCTGGAACCCGGACCACTCCATGAAAAACCAACGCGCGCACTACCTTCAGCTGGCCCATTCCGTACTCGACTGGAACCGCCGGCATCTCAACCGCGACTCGGTACTGACCGAGGCACTGGTCGGCGAGTGCTTCGCCGGGCAGTTCATCGTCGAACCCAATGGCCGGCGCTACGAAGCCAATCCTGCCAATTACCTGGAATTCCTCAACGGCATGAAAGCCGGCATGCAAGGCATCGACTACGAGGTTGACCATGCGCTGGTCGATGGCGCGTCGGTGGCCTTCTCGATGCGCGCGAAGATCGCTTACCACGACGGCAGGCGCGAGTTGTTCCGCGCCATGCTGTTGATGCGGTTTGATGATGGCGGCAAGGTCACGCTATGGCATGAAGTGTATGTACCGATGCCAACGCCTCATTGATCACGCCCACCACATAGGCGCAGGAACGCCCCCCGAATGAACGAACCGTCTTACAGCATCAGTCACGACATCCCTTCGGTTGAGGTCTATCAGCACCTGCGGAAATCGGCCGGGCTCAGCGCCAAGACATTTGAAGCCGCATCGCGGGGCCTCCCGAACACACTCTTCGCGGTGCAGGTGATGTGCAACGGGGAAACAGTGGCCATGGGCCGGGTGATCGGCGATGGCGGCTGCTTCTATCAGGTGACCGATATCGCGGTGCTGCCGATGTACCAGGGGCGCGGGCTGGGCAAAAAGGTGATGACGGAGATCACCAGCTACATCGCGCGCGAAGTGCCCGCATCGGCCTATGTCAGCCTGCTTGCCGATGGTGAAGCGCACCGCCTGTATCAACATTTCGGCTTCACGCTCACCGCACCCGCCAGCGTTGGCATGGCCTTCAAAAAACAGTAAACCTTCGCACCCGGAAAAACACGCAGAGCCAGGGAAGCGCTTATGGACATCAGACCAGTAACCCCGCATGACTTCGACGGCGTGAGCGATGCCTGCATGGCTGCATTCAACACAACGGTTGCTCCGATGCTGGACGCGGAAGGGGTAGCCACGTTTCGTAAAATTGCGGCCGCAAGCGCATTTGCCGAGCGCGCAACCCAGGACAACGTGATCCTCGTGGCTGAAAATTCAGGCCAGATCATCGGCGTGATTGAGCTGAAGCAAGGCCGGCATGTCGCCATGCTGTTCGTCGCACCAGAGCAGCAGAACAAAGGCGTGGGGCGACACCTTGCCGTCGAAGCACTCAAACATGCACGCCAGCTGCAAGTAACCGTCAGCGCCTCGCTGCCATCCGTTGACGCTTACCGTGGCTACGGCTTTCATTGCAGTGGTGACGCTGCGCAATCTGCTGGACTACATTACCAGCCCATGGCAATCACCGTGCCGCTGGCACCGGAACATCTCTGACTCCACAAAGCATCACGCCCGGCGGGATGGCGACCACCGACCTGCCACTCGCAACCAAGGAGCACCTCCATGCAAACGCAGCGCGGTTCATGCCATTGCGGCAATGTCGCTTTCGAGTTTGATGCCCCAGTAACCGGCATCATGGAATGCAACTGTTCCATCTGCCATCGCAAGGGTGCGCTGTGGCATGCGGTGAGCGACGCGCAGTTCCGCATTGTTTCTGGCGAGGAAAGCCTCACCACGTATCAGTTCGGCACGCACACCGCCAAACACTTCTTCTGCAGCCAATGCGGAACCAGCACCTTCAGCAATCCACGCATCGCACCGCACATGTGGCTGGTCAATCTGCGCTGCGTGGACGGTATCGACCTGACTGCCCTTCCCCGCCAGTTGTTTGATGGCCGCAACTGGGAGGAGGCGGCACGGCAGTTGATGGCCCGCCAGCAGGCAAAAAAGTCTACGTGAAGCACAGCAAGCCGAACACGCACTTCTCTTCAATCATTACCGTGTGAACCAATGCGCAAGCAATATCACTTCAGGCCATCTTCCAACGGCCTGCAGGCTTGGGACGTACATCGCCTGATCGCCCTCACCGCAGGCCTGCCGGTCGAACAGATATCCGTGGATGACCTTGCCGAGTTGGACGAGCCGTATTGGTACGACAACGAGGGCGATACGCCCAGCGGCCGTTCTATCGCCATGCACGTGCAGCTGGTGAACGAAGCAGACATCACTTACCCCATCATCCTGTGCCCGCAGGGCCGGTTGATGGATGGCATGCATCGTGCGGTCAAGGCGCTGGTGCTCGGAAGGAAGACCATCCCGGCGTATCGCCTGCCGGAGCTGCCGCCGCCAGACTTCGTTGGCGTCGCCCCCGATCAACTGCCTTACGACGATTGATCTGCATCGTCACTCCAATGCACGCGGCACGCACTCCGTGTCACCAGCACCCAACCGCACTCACAAGACAGCAGGCTCCTGATGCAAACCATAGACTGGAACGATTTCAGCAAAGTAGAACTGCGTGTCGGCCGCATCATCGGCGCCGAACCTTTCGCACAGGCCCGCAAGCCGGCGTACATCCTGCAGGTGGATTTCGGCCCGAAAATCGGCACACGCAAGTCCAGCGCGCAGATCACTGCGCTTTACACACCCGAACAACTGCTGGGCCGCTTGGTGGTGGCCGTGGTGAATTTCCCACCCAAACAGATAGGCCCGCTCATGTCTGAATGCCTGGTCACCGGCTTTCACAACAGCGACGGCCACGTCACCTTGTGCATCCCCGAACACGACGTACCTCTGGGCACGCGGCTGCTGTAAATAGGCGGCGATGGCATTGCGCATTCATTCCCGCAAACGCCGCAACGCGCTATAACGTCGGCACCGTTTCTCTCGCCACAGGTGCCTGAGCCGCCATGTCCAAGTCCGATGGATTCACTGCTGAAGAACGCGCCGCAATGAAAGAGCGTGCCCGCGAGTTGAAGGCTGAAGCCAAGGCCGGCAAGCTGAAGGCCGAAGGCGAGGCGGACATCATGGACAAGATCGGGCAGATGCCGCCGGCCGAAGGCAAGATGGCGCGCCGGCTGCACGAGATCATCACCAGCACCGCGCCCACGCTGTCGCCCAAGACCTGGTACGGCATGCCGGCGTATGCCAACGCGGACGGCAAGGTGGTGGTGTTCTTTCAAGGAGCCAGCAAGTTCGGTGCGCGCTATTCCACGCTGGGCTTCAACGACACCGCCGCGCTGGATGACGGCCAGATGTGGCCCACAGTGTTTGCCTTGGTCAACTTGACGGCTGAGATCGAGAAGAAGATCACCGCACTGGTGAAGAAAGCAATCCGCTGAACCGCACACCGCACCGCATCACATTGCGAAAATACGCCTCGGCAGTCGAACTGCTGAGCGCGCAACGCCGCACTCCCCGTTGAAGTTCCCGACGCAGGCTATAAGCTTGCGCACCCGGCTTTACTCGTATCGCTCGCCTTGACGATGCCACCGCTTTGATTTCATGCGCGCGTATCGGTTGGCAGGCGCTGCTGCGCTCTGCGGCTTGCGCTGCCGTGCAATTCCCTCAGGACGTAATGAACAAATCGATTTTATGGGTATTACTGTGGGCGGCAAGCTTCAACGCCCATGCGGATTTCAATGCACGCGTCATCAAAGTGGCCGATGGCGACACGGTCACCGTACTCAGGGGGACGGAGCAGGTAAGAGTGCGACTGAGCAGCATTGATGCCCCCGAAAAAAAGCAGGCCTTTGGCAGCCGCTCCCAGCAACATCTTTCAGGCCTTGTTTTTGACAAGACCGTGCGCGTAGTTGAAGACGGCACCGACCGCTACGGCCGTACCATCGGCGTGCTTCACGTCGACGGAATCAACATCAACCGCCGCATGGTCAGCGACGGCATGGCATGGGCCTACACCGCGTACTTGAATGACCAGTGGATGTGGGTGCTTGAACTACGCGCGCGCTTCACTCAAGCCGGGCTGTGGAATGATGCGCACCCGCTGCCACCGTGGCAGTTCCGCAGGGAACAAGCCGCTGCACGGCGTGCCAAGCGAGACAACGAGTAAACACGGACGCGCTGCAACGGGCTCAACCGCGCAGGCTCCAGCCTGCGCAGGAGCATGCATATGCGGAAGAAATTCTCTCCATCTGCACCGTTGCACGTCCCCGTTGCCATTCAAGCATTCCCGTTGCGATCACCGTATGCTGCGCCCTCTCCTTCTTTCAGCGGAATCACCATGACCCTCTCCATGTACAGCGCCTCGGTCCCCGTTCTCAAGCAGATGCTCTCGTCGCTGTCCGATGTGCTCAGCAAGGCGCAGGCGCATGCCACCGAAAAGAAGATAGACCCGAACGCACTGCTCGGCGCACGTCTGTTCCCGGACATGTTCCCGCTGGTGCGCCAGGTGCAGATTGCGGCCGATTTTTCCAAGGGCATCAGCTCGCGGCTGGCCAATGCCGAGCCGCCGTCATGGCCGGACAAGGCCGATGCCAGTTTTGACGAGTTGCAGGAGCTGATCGCCAAAGCGCTGGCACACGTGAGTGCGTTCACGCCGGAGCAGTTTGAGGGCAGCGAATCGCGCGAGATCGTGCTGCGCGCCGGCACGCCGAAAGAGAAGAAGCTGCAGGGCAATGTGTATCTGCTGCAGTACGGCCTGCCGCAGTTCTTTTTCCACGTGACCACGGTTTACGCCATCCTGCGCCACAACGGCGTGGAGATCGGCAAGCGCGACTACATGGGCAGCTACTGAGCCCTGCCGCAGTTGGGCGTCGTTTGACGACGCCCAACTGCGTTGTTGTGCACCAGATTTCGCTTTGTGTACGGCTCTTTGTGGACAGCCGGTGCGGCGCCCGCACCGGCTATTGCCCGCACTGCAACGTCAGTCGTCGGCTGCCACAAACCCACCGGTCTGCCGTGCCCACAAGCGCGCATACAGGCCACCGGTTGCGATCAACTCGGCATGCGTGCCGGTTTCGACGATCTTGCCCTGGTCCATCACCACCAGCCGATCCATCCGCGCGATGGTGGACAGGCGATGCGCGATGGCGATCACCGTCTTGTTGCCCATCAGCTCGTCCAGGCTGTCCTGGATGGCCGCCTCCACTTCTGAATCCAATGCGGACGTGGCTTCGTCCAGAATCAGGATCGGCGCGTCCTTCAGCAGCACGCGGGCAATGGCGATGCGCTGACGCTGACCACCGGAGAGCTTCACCCCGCGCTCGCCCACATGCGCGTCGTAACCCTGCCGGCCCTGCCCGTCCACCAGCGAATCAATGAAGCCTTCCGCGCGCGCCTTGGCTACCGCAGCATGCAGTTGCTCCTCGGTGGCATCCGGGCGCCCGTACAGCAGGTTGTCGCGGATGGAACGGTGCAGCAGCGAGGTGTCCTGCGTGACCACACCAATGCTTGCCCGCAAGCTCTCCTGGGTGACATGGGCGATGTCCTGCCCATCAATCAGAATGCGCCCGCTCTCCAGGTCATACAGCCGCAGCAGCACGTTCACCAAGGTGGATTTGCCGGCACCGGACGGGCCGACCAAGCCGATCTTCTCTCCTGGCTTCACCGCCAGATTCAAGCCGGCCATCACCCCGCCGCGCTTGCCGTAGTGAAAGTGCACGTTCTGGAAATCCACCGCGCCGGTCGTCACCTTCAGCGGCGCGGCCTCTGCCCTGTCCTGCACGGTCAGCGGCTGGGCGATGGTCTCCATGCCGTCCTGCACGGTGCCGATATCCTCGAAAATGCCGTTCACGGTCCACATGATCCAGCCGGACATGTTGTGGATGCGGATTACCAGGCCGGTGGCCAGGGTGATGGCGCCCACGCTGATCAGGCTGTCGTTCCACAGCCACAGTGCCAAACCGCAGGTGCCCACGATCAGAAAACCGTTGAGCACCGCGATCACCATCTCCAACCATGAAGTGATGCGGGTCTGCGCGCGGTGCTTTTCCGCCAGTTCCTGGATGGCGTCGGCAACATAGCGCTGCTCGTGCCCGCTATGCGCGAACAGTTTAAGCGTGGAGATGTTGGTGTAGCCGTCCACGATGCGGCCCATCGCCTTGGAACGCGCTTCGGAGGCGATCCAAGCACGGTGCTTCATGCGCGGCACGAAGTACACGCCCACGGCCCCGTAGGCCACCATCCACACCGCCAACGGCAGCATCAGACGCCAGTCCACCTGCGCGAACAGATACAGCGCGCTGCCGGTGTAGACCACGATGTACCAGAGCGAATCCACCATCTGCACGGCCGATTCGCGCAGCGACGTACCGGTCTGCATCACCCGGTTGGCGACGCTGCCGGCAAAATCGTTCTGGAAGAACGTCAGGCTCTGCCGCACCACGTAGTTGTGCATCAGCCAACGCGAGCGGTTGCTCAGGCCCGGCACGATGGACTGGTTGACCAGCAGGTTGTGCAGTGCCACCAGCACCGGCCGCGCCAGCAGGGTGATGCCCGCCATCCACAGCAACTCAGTGGCGTGCCGCTGGAAGAAACCCGGGCCCGGCTTGTCGGACAGCATGTCGACGATGCGGCCGAGGAAGTCGAACATCGCCACTTCCACCAATGCCAACAACAACCCGGCAACCAGCGTGGCAAGCAACACCGGCCATACCGGGGTGAGGTAATGCAGATAGAACCGCACCACGCCGCGCGGCGGTTGGCGCGGGTCCACCGGCGGGAATACGGGAATCAACGATTCGAACCAACGCAACATCGTAACGGCCTGCAGAAACAGAACAGGCCGCGATTGTCCCATCGCGGCCTGTGTCCTGCCTGTCTACGGGGTGGTGCGCAGGCTCACTCGGCCTTGGGCAGCAACAGCAGATCCTGGAAGTCGAAGCTGAAATCAGTCAACGACGACACCGCCTGCATGCGCACCTCACGCACCTTGCCGTCCGGGTCCAGGCTGAAGTTGACGAACGCGTCGGCATTGAGCGAGCGGTTGTCCCAGCGCACGATGAAGGTGTCGTGCTGCCAGTGTTCCATCGTGCCAACCAGATCGGCGGTAGCGCCAAAACGCAGACGCAGCTTGCCGCCCTTCTGCTCGATGAAGACATCGCCGTACCACGCATCGCGGTACGCCTGCGCGTAGCCGGACAACGGCAGTGACGGCTTGGATTTGGCATCGCGCGCGGCAACGTGCTTGTCCCAGCCTTCGTCGGCCTTGTCCTGCGCCTTGGCGACGCTGGCCGCATACGCGGCCACCCAATCGTTACCCTGCGCACCCAGCATGGCGTCCAGCACGCTCATGGTGATGGCATTGAAGGCGGCGCCGGACTCCTGGTTGGTCAGCACCACCACGCCAAGATTCTGCCCCGGCACCAGCGTCAGCCGCGACACCTGCCCCGGCCAGCCGCCGGTGTGCCACACCAGCTTCTGCCCACGGTAGTCGCTCAGGCTCCAGCCTTCGCCGTAGCCGGCAAAGTTGGGGCGTGCGGCCTCCAGCTCCGGCACCGACTGCTTGGGCACCACCTGCGGGATCTGCATCTGCCACATCTGCTGCTGGGTCTTTTCGCTGAACAGCGGCGTGCCATCCGCGAGCTTGCCTTCGGCCAGCTGCACGTTCATCCATTTGGCCAGGTCATGCACGCTGGAATAAATGCCACCCGCACCGGCATTGTTGGACCAGGTCAACGGCGGCACCGGGCGCAGATCGGTGAAGTCGAACTTGGCGTGGCCAATGGCCGCCTTGTCTCCGGGCTTCAAGTGGTCCGCGTTGTAGCGCGTGTCGGCCATGCCGACTTTGTTGAAGATGCGCTGCTGCAGGAAATCAGCAAACGACTGCCCGGACACCTTTTCAATCACCTGCTGGGCAACCGCATACAGGATGTTGTCGTAGGCATAACGGTCGCGGAAGCCATTCTTCAACGGCACCCGCGCCAGGCGCGCCACCACATCGGCATTGCTGTAGGTGGTGGTTGGCCAGAACAGCAGGTCGCCCGCGCCCAAACTCAAACCGCTGCGGTGCGATAGCAGATCGCGGATGCGCATCTCGCCGGTGACGTAGCTGTCGGACATGCGGAACGACGGCAGGTGGTCGATCACCCGGTCGTCCATCTTCAGCTTGCCGTCTTCGGCCAGCAGGTTCAGCGAGGTGGCGGTGAACGCCTTGGTGTTGGAGGCAATGGCGAACAAGGTGTCGGCCTGTACCGGCTCGGGCTTGCCCAATTCACGCACGCCCCAGCCACGCTCCAGCACCACCTTGCCGTCCTTGACCACGGCAACCGCCACGCCCGGCACATCAAACTGCTGGCGTACACGCTCCACCGTTGCATCCAGTTGCTGCAGTTCCATCGGCACGGCAGCCTCCTGCGCCCCGGCCATCGGTGCCGCCACGCCCATCGCGAGCAACAGCCCGCTCCCAAACCACTTGTTCAATGCACTCTCCCGTTGGATCACTACCGGCCCATGCCCGGGCCGGCCTTCTCGCGATGGTAACGCGGCCGCGCCCACGCTCGCCTCCTGTAATGCTGCCGGAGCACTGTCATGGACCTTGCCGCACGCACCACCGCCACCATCATTCCCTGCCTGCGTTACCGCGACGCGCCAGCGGCCATTGACTGGCTATGCCGCGCCTTCGGCTTCCAGCGGCATGCGGTGTACCAGGACGGCGATGTTGTCCACCACGCGCAACTGGTATTCGGCAGCGGCATGGTGATGCTCAGCACCGTGCAGCCGGGCGAATGGGGCAACAACATGATTCAACCCGATGAAATCGGCGGACAGGAAACCCAAAGCGCCTGCGTCATCGTCAGCGATGCCGACGCGCATTACGCGCAGGCCAAGGCCGCCGGGGCCGAGATGATCATGGACATCGCCGACCAGGATTACGGTGGCCGTGGCTACGCCTGCCGCGATATCGAAGGACACCTGTGGTGGTTTGGCACCTACGATCCGTGGAAGGAACCGGCGTCCACCTGATTGCCTGCCTGAGCTGCATAACGAAGAAGGGCCGCAATGCGGCCCTTCTTCTCCAACACTCACACAACCGGCTTACTTCTCCAGCAGCGGCTTGCGCGGGAAACGCTCTTCGCGCATCGCCGCGTTGTAGACGAACGAGGCCACGATGGCGGCGGCCTGCTTCAGGTCTTCCGGCTCGGCGTGGTCCCAGGTGTCCAGGTGGCTGTGATGGACATTGCTGAAATAGTCCAAGCGGTCCTGGATGAACTGGAAGCCCGGCAGGCCCACGCGGTCATAGCTGATGTGGTCGGTGCTGCCGGTGTTACGGGTAGCCACGGTGGTGGCGCCCACATCGTTAAACGGCTTCAACCACGCCTCGAAGATGGGCATCGCCGCCATGTTTTCCTGCGCGTAAATACCACGGAAGCGGCCCGAACCGTTGTCCATGTTGAAGTACACCTGGAACTTGTCGTAATCGCGCAGCTTCTGCAGCGGGCCGGTCGGGTCACGCAGCGAGGCCGGCAGGGCCTTCTGTGCGGCATCGGTCGGCTCCGGGTAGTGCGCGTAATGCTGGGCGACATAGGCCTGCGAGCCGATCAGGCCCTGCTCCTCACCACTCCACAGCGCCACGCGGATGGTGCGCTTGGGCTTGGCGCCCACCGCCTTGAGGATGCGCATGGCTTCCATCATCACCGCCACACCGGCGGCGTTGTCGGCCGCACCGGTGCCGGTGTGCCAGGAGTCCATGTGCGCGCCCAGCATGACGATTTCGTCGGCCTTGCCGCTGCCTCGGATTTCAGCCAGCGTGTTGTAACCGGGCTGATTGGTCTCGTCGGTGAAACGCGCATCCACGTTCACGCGCAGGCGAACGGTCTGCTTGTCCTTCAGCGCGCGCACCAGCGGATTGAAGTGCTCGGCAATCATCGCCAACTCGGGGATGCCCACCGACTCACCAGCCTTGCGCGAACCACCGCCGGCCACGCGGATGATGCCGTTGTCCCAGCCGCTGATGCTGATCGCAGCCAATGCGCCTTCTTCGATGAAGAACGCATTGATGGCGCGGCCCAGCTCCTGCCGCTCGTTGAATTCCTTGACCCGCTTTGCACGGTCGTCAGCAGCGCTCTTGGGAATGGTGAATTCCTGCAGGCCTTCCAGCGAGGTGGCGTCGTGGCGATGCGAATCGGCATCGGTGCCACGCTTGTACTCGCGCGCATCGCCCAGCAGCAGAATCTTGCCGCGCAGCTTGCCCTTGTACTTCTCCATGTCGGCCAGCTTTTTGATCTCGACCTGGATCAATTCGCCCTCGACCGGGCCGTTGGTGCCGGGTGTCCACGCCTTGGGCAGCGCATGCAACGGCTGCACGCGCTCGGACAGCATTTCCACGCTGGCAGAAGCGAACTCCCAGCCACGGCCGAAGTCCTCGAACGCTTCGTCATGCACGTTCACCAGGCCCCAGTCGTTGAACTTCTGGCGGCTCCAGCGGTTGGCCTCGGCCATCGCCGGGGAATTGGTCAGGCGCGGGCCGATGTTTTCGGTGAGATGGCTGAAGGTATCCATCACCTGCGAGCGGTGGAAAGCCTCCTGGCGGATCTTGCCCACCATGTCCAGGTCCACCTGTTCGGCCGCATGCGCCGGAGCGCCCACCGCCAACCCCATGCACAACGCCAGCAAACCACGCTTGATCACCAGTATTCCCCCGGGCACTCGGCCCCAAAACGACAAAGTCCCGAGTCTAGCCAGCCGGGGCCACTGGCCGAGTCGGCCAATGGTCATGGTCGGGGTGAATCAGCGCCGGTTCTGGACCACGGCCTGTGCCAGGGGCGGTTGCAGCTGGCCGCTCCAGTCGCGGTCGTTGGCCACCTGCGCGCTGCTGCGGCTGGCCTCGAAGGCGTCGAAATCCAGCTCGGCAAACGCCCACAACTGGCCCTCGGCGGTCTGCGCCAGCACGCCGTCGTCCGGAAAGCCCACATCCATCGGCGCGAAGATCGACGCCTCACCGGTGTTGACGTCCAATGCCGGGCTCCATTCGGCCAGCCCCGCCGTCACCGATTGCGCAACGAACATGCGGTTTTCCAGGGCGCGGGCAAGGCAACCCACGCGCACGCGGGTGGCACCGGCGACGGTGTCGGTACAGCTGGGCACGATCAACAATCGTGCGCCGGCCTCGTATTGACGGCGCACCGGCAACGGAAATTCACTGTCGTAGCAGATCGCCACGGCAACACGGACGTTGTCGATATCGAACACGTTCAGCACATCGCCCCCGTCAATCAGGCCGGTAGCTTTTTCAAAACCGGTGAGCTGTAGTTTGTCCTGCCACAACTGTTCCCCGTTTGGCGTGAACCAGTCGCAGCGATTGCGGTAGCGGCCGTTGCCGGTGTCCAGCAGAAAACTGCCGGCAACGATGTGCATATCCAACGTAGCGGCAAGCTGCGCGAACAGCGCCAACCACTGCGCGCGGTACTGCTGGATGGCCGCCAACGACGCCGGTAGATCACTGAAGATGTGTTTGCGGAACGTGGCCGCAAGCTCCAGCGACAGATACTCCGGCAACACCGCGATGCGGGCACCGGCCGCGGCGGCTTCACCCAACACCTGTGTCTGGCGCGCGGCGAAGGCGTCGAAATCCGTAGGCGAGCCCACCGGGTAACGGGCAACAGCGATCTTCATTCTTTGATTTCCAAACTGCGGGTCCAGAAGGTGAGCGGGTGCAGCACCTGGCCGTGGCCGGCTTCTTCCCACCGCAAGTGCATGATCATGCCTGGTTGGCGGGTGTAGCCACGTTTGTGCCAGAACGCGCTGTTGTCGCGATGCTGAGGTGGACGACGTGGATCATCCGGTGCGCGATCCACCGCGCAGAACGCGGTCATCGTGAAGCGGCCCAGCGCCTTGGCATGGGCTTCGCGTGCATCGAAAAACGCATGACCCACTCCCTGCCCCCTATACGCCGGCAGCAATACGGATTCACCGAAGTAGAACACCTGGACAGGGTCGAAGCCCGCCTCTTCAAAAGGCTTGCGGAAAGCCGGGCCGTCATCCAACAAAGGCAACCCGGTGGATGCGCCGACCACCTCATCACCGGCACGTGCAACGACGCACAGCGCATCGGGTGTAGCGGCGTAGGCGGCAAGGTACTCGCGCTCGTAGTCGAGGCTTCCCTGGTACAGGTAGGGCCAATCGTTGAACACGGTGATGCGCAGTCGCGCGATGTCGTCCAGGACGGGAAGGAGCTGTTGCCCACGCAGAGCGGTGATGGTGACGGGTGCGGTCATGCTGGGAGTTTAGTCGGCCTGCGTGGTTTTTCTTGTTTCGGTTTTTGCTTGATTGTTCTTGTCTGGTTTTTCTTGCTGGAAGCCTGCCCTCNNCCCGCAAGCGGGAGAAGGGCTTTAAAGCTGCAACTGCACGAGCCGCTTGGGCTCGCGGCGCATTGAGCCCCTCTCCCGCCTGCGAGAGAGGGGTTGGGGTGAGGGCAGCGCTTCCAAGAAGACCCACACTGAGTTCCCCCTCCCAAACAGCCCGGCACGCCACTCATTCCAACCACCCATAAACAACCAGACGCTCCACCGGCAGCACTGCCAGCCACGCCTGTCCATCCAACGTTCCGGCCAGATAACCCGCCCCCATCCGCACAGGCGCCACTGCGTTTCCTTCATCCAATCGCTGCCATTGCCCGTACTTCGTGCGGGCCTGTTTCCATAGCCCTGCGCGCGCCACATGCGCACGCTCAAAAAACGCCAAGCCAAGCCGCTGGATCGCCACCGCCGTGGCACCGGCCAAACGCATCACCACCACGCCCTGTGCATGACCGCCAAACAGGCTGTCCAGCAACATGCCCTCCACCTGCCCCGGCTTCATGCCGAACTGCAACACGCCGCTGGTCTGAATATCGGCGGGCAACAACTGTTGCGCACGACGATGGATCGACACCCGATTCATAGCGCTATCTCCCAAAGAAACGGGGCGGCAAGCGCCACCCCGTATCCATTACGACAATGACGGGGGAACGGTCGGCTTGGCCGCCGAGCGGTTACTCAACTCGTACCAGTCCACCTTGCGGGTGATCCACATGATCACGGCCAAAATGCCGAACAGCAGCACCGAGCCCATCAGCAACGCGTTGTTTTCCGAGTCCAGCAACATGTACAGCACGCCATACAACAAGGTCAGCATGGTCGAGAAACCCAGCCCGTACTTCCAGCTGCGCAGCACGCCACTCAGGTAGAAGCCCTGCAGGCCAATACACGCTGCCGCCGATATCAGATACGCCTGCCAGAACGCGATCTGCTCGGACAAGCTCACCAGCAACAGGAAGAAGATGGCCAGCGCCAAGCCCACCAGCAGGTATTGCAGCGGGTGGATCTTCAACTGCTTGATCAACTCAAACAGTGCAAAGCCCACGAAGGTCAGCAGCACGAACAGGATGCCGTACTTGGTGGCGCGGTCGGCCTGCGTGTAGACATCCACCGGATCGACCAGCGCCACGTCCAGCGCTTCCACGCTGCCGCCGGCACCGCGAATGCGCTTGTGCAACTGCGCCTGCGCTGCCGATGCCAACGAAGACACCGCCCAGGTGGCCTTGAAGCCAGCGTCATCAATGCTGCGCTCGTTGGGCAGGAAACTGCCGCCAAACAACGGGTGCGGCCACGGCGAATCCAGCGCCACGCGGGTGTCGTCACCCACCGGCACAACTGCCAGCGAACGCGTGCCATCCAGCACGAACTCCAGCTCCACCTTGCCGCCTTCGCGCAGCACGCCCTGGCTGATGTCCTGCAACTCCATCAGCGGCGCATGCAGGCCCTTTGAGGCCTCCTCCAACACCCCCGAGCCGGACTGCAGCGGCACCGCACGTCCGTCGACCCGCAGATTCGGCGTACCTACCAGGCCACGCACGTCGGCAATGCCCAAGGCCAGATACGGCCGGCCGTAGGTACGGCCTGGCACGGCGGCGTAATTGGTCGGGGAAAATTCGGCCTGCAATTTGGCCTGCCAGCTGTAGACCGGCACTTTGAACAGGCCGATACGGCGCTCGTCCGGGCGCATCTTGCCCTGCACATCCAGCCGCGTCGGCATCTGCAGGTCATAGCCCTGCTCGGTACGCAGCTCGGTTTTGCGCTGGTTGCTGCCCTCCACGTCCACCTCGACCTCACGCGTCTGCTTCCACGGCAGCACACGGACCGGGCCGATCAGGGTCTGCTCACCCGCGCGGCTTTGCGCCACCCGTTCGATGGCCTGGTCGCGGTAGCGCTCACGCTCGTTGATGGTGCCGCGGATAAGCAACAGGGGAATCAACAACAACAGCGCCAGTCCGCCGACGATGGCGAAGCGCAACAACAGTTTGAGGGAAGTCATGTCCCGTCCTCGTGTGGTAACCGAGGCACAGCTTCAACGCCTCCCGTGAGCAGGGTTTGTGGCGAATTTGAAGCGAATGTGAAGTCAGGCGCGCGGCAGCACCAGGCGGGCTTCGGCACCGCCATCGCCGTGATTGCGCAAGTGCGCGCTGCCGCCATGCAGGCGTGCCACTTCAGCCACAAACGGCAGGCCCAAGCCGCTGCTGCGCTGGCCGCTGCGCGGGCGCGACAGCGAATAGAAGCGCTCGAACACGCGCTCCAGCGCGTAGTCGGGCACACCCGGTCCGGCATCGCGCAGGCTTACCGACCAGCCTTCCTCCACCTGCTGCACGCTCAATACGATGCGGCTGTCCTCCGGTGAGAACGCAATGGCGTTGTCCAGCAGGTTCGACAACGCCTGCCGCAGCAGAAAGGCATCGCCGTGCATCAACGCCTGCTCCGGCATCTGGCAGTCCAGCTGCAGCCGTGCGGCTTGCAGGCTGGGGCCGGCGTCTTCCACCAGCGCGCGGCACAGCGCGACCAGATCCACCTCGCCACGCTTCTGCAGCCAACCGTGCTGTTCCACTTCGGCCAGCCGCAGCAGCTGGTCGATGGTCTCGGTAAGGCGCCGCTCCTGCTGCACGATGTTGCCGGCAAAGCGCTGCCGGTCGGCCTCGGGCAACGGCTCCTGCAACAGTTCGGCAGCACCGCGGATGGCCGCCAGCGGGCTTTTCATTTCATGCGTCAGCGACTGCACGTACTGCTCGACGTAGGCTTTGCCTTCCAGCTTGCGACGCATGGTTTCCAGCGCCTGACCGAGGTCGCCGATTTCGTCACGGCGACGGCGTGGCGGCGGCACCGGCTCGCCCGCACTCACCGCTTTGGCATAGCGGCTCAAGCTGCCGATCCCGCGCGACAACCACCAGGTCATCAGCAGGCCGATCAATGCCGACAGACCAATCAACCAGGCACCGCGCGCGACGATGGCGCGCTGGCTGGCAGCAATGAACGGGTCAATCGTGTCGTTGGGCTGCGACACCGTCAGCACACCGATCAAGGTGTGGCCGTCGTCCGGGTCGTACATGGGCGCGGCCACATGCATCACGGTGGAGGTTTCGTCACCGGGCGTTTCCGGGCTGGAACGCGCACCGTACTCGCCACGCAGGGTGCGGTACACGTCGTTCCAGCGCGAGTTGTCGCGGCCCACGTCCTGCCCGCGCGAATCAAAAATCACGATGCCACGGGTGTCGGTGATGGTCACCCGGTATTCAACGCTGCGCTTGGGGAAGCGCCACACCATCGCCTTGGGATCGCGCCGCTGCGCGGTGGCCATCTGCGCGGCGAAGGTACCGTCGGCGATGTTCCCGGCTTTCAGATCCGGCGCGGCGATCACTGCCAGCACGTTGGCCGCATCCACCAGCGTGGATTCCATGGCCTGGCGCACACCCGGCTTCACCTCGTTGACGAACACACGCATCACGAAGAACGCGGCGATGCCGACAATCAGGAAGAACCCCAGGAAAATTTTCAGCCCCAGCCGCATTACAGCTCCAGCGCGTAGCCCACGCCACGGTGGGTACGGATGGGATCAGCCTGCGCGCCGGCCGCACGCAGCTTGGCGCGCAGGGTTTTGACGTGGGTATCGACGGTGCGGTCGGTGCTGTCGCTGGTGTGGTCCCAGCCGCGCTCCATCAACTGCGACCGGCTCAGGATCGCCCCGGGCCGCTGCAGCAGCGCCGCCAGCAACGCGTATTCATAGCGGGTGATGTCCAGCAACGCATCCTGGTAACGGATGCGCCGGCCTTCTTCGTCGATGGCAAACGGACCGCATTGGCGCCAACCGCCCACTGCTGCGGTAGGTACTGTGCCTGCCACCCGACGCAACCGGGCCCGCACCCGCGCCACCATTTCGCGCGGCGAGAAAGGCTTGGTCACGTAATCATCGGCGCCCAGCTCCAGCCCCAGCACCCGGTCGAACTCGTCGTTGCGGGCGGTCAGGAAGATTACCGGCACCTGGCTGAAGGTGCGCAGTTGCCGGCACACCTCAAACCCGCCCAGGTCGGGCAGGCCGACATCCAGCACCACCACGTCGGCGCCCTCGCCGCGCAGGCGCTCCAGGGCTTCACGCCCCAGCGCACAGTGGCTTGCGGCGTAGCCTTCGCTACGCAGCGCATACAGGAGGGTGTCGGCAATGGCGGCCTCGTCTTCGACGACGAGTACCCGGGCTGGCTGGTCTGACATGCCGCCAGCATAGCCGCGGTCCGGGCGCCCCCGTACACTTGCCGGATGAACTATCGCCACGCCTTCCATGCCGGTAACCACGCCGACGTGCTCAAGCACGTTGTCCTGCTGGCCATGATCGACGCGCTCAAGCGCAAAGAATCCCCCTTCTTCGTCCTGGACACCCATGCCGGACGCGGACGCTACCTGCTTTCTGCCGAGGAAAGCCGCAAGACCGCCGAGGCTGATCTGGGCATCCTGCAGCTGATGGCCACGCCCGCGTTGCCGGAGGTGGTGGAGCAGTACCTGCGCGCGGTGCAGGCCGACAACCCCGTCGGCGCCTTGATTTCCTACCCCGGCTCGCCGTTGCTGGCTGCCCGTGCCCTGCGCGAGCATGACCGCATGGCCGCCTGCGAGCTGCAGAAGGACGAAGCCGCCGCGCTCAAGGAGCTGTTTGCGCACGACCGCCGGGTGCAGGTGTTTGCCGGCAACGGCTACGACAGCATCCGCGCCCTGCTGCCGCCCAAATCCGGTGCCGACAAGATCGGCCGTGCGCTGGTGCTGATCGACCCGCCCTACGAAAGCCAGGACGCCGAGTACCCCCAGATCATCGCCACACTGCGCGAAATCCTCACCCGCATGCCGCAGGCCCAGTGCGCGGTGTGGTACCCCATCAAACAGCGCCGCAGCCTGCAGCAGTTCTTCCGCAAAGCCACCCACCTGTCGGCCAAATCCGTTCTGGTAGCTGAACTGTTGGTACGCCCCGACGACTCCCCCCTGCGCCTGAATGGCAGCGGCATGTTATTGGTCAACACCCCTTGGCAGTTCGACAAGATCCTGTCTCCGGCGTTGCCCACACTGAAGAAGCACCTGGGTGAAGCCGGCGCGTCCACCCGTCTGGAATGGTTGAAAATGCCCGAGTAATGCCGGTCGCCAGCGGCCATGACTGCGCGTTGATGAACGTTCACAGTCTTTGGGCAGGCGGATGACAGAATTCGGGGACTTTGGAGGAACCGTAGTCATGGCTACCCGTAATCGCATGCCGCCCTGGCATGAACATTTCAAGGCACCCAGCGGTCGGGAGCTGCTTATCCGCCCCATCCGCCCGGAAGACGGCCCCCCGCTGCAGGGTGCGTTTGCCCTGTTCGGGCCGGAAGAAGTACGCGACAAATTCCTGCAGTCGGTGGAAGCGTTGTCCGATGAGACCGCGCAGCGGCTCACCCACCCCAACCCCAAGACCGAGATTGCGCTGGTGGCCGCCGAGCCGCTGCCACCGGGTGAGGCTGTGGTGGGTGCAGTGGCCCGTGCCTCCATCATTCCCGGCACCCGCGATGCTGAATACGCCATTCTGGTCAGCCGCTTCCTGGCCGGCCAGGGTTTGGGCCGGCAGTTGATGCGCAAGCTGGTCAAGTGGGCGCGCGGCAAGTACCTGGACCGCCTGTACGGCGACATCGCCGAGGAAAACGAGCCGATGCGGCAACTGGCCGCCTCGCTGGGCTTCAAGCAGGTGCCCCACCCCAGCGGCACGCCGGGTTTGGTGCGCATGGTGCTGGAACTGGCCACCTGAGGCGCGAGAGGTGAGAGAAGTACCGGGCTTCAGTGCTGTTCTGGATACCCCGCTTCCACCTCAACCAGCACCGGCAATCAAAAGCAGAAGCAGGCCTGAAACCCTGCTTCTGCTTTTTGCGTCTTGCCCGCTCACTTCCGCTCACAAAGCCGCAAAAGCCGCATCTGGTAAAATCGGCGGCTAATGTCTGCCAACCAATTCCCCTCTCCGCCGCTGCCCCGCTCGGGCCAGCTCCGCGCCTGGTGGCGCGCTCCGGTCTCCAGCACGGCCTTGGCCTGGCATGTGGCGCAGGCCGCGCAGGCGCACGGCAAGCCGCTGCTGCTGGTCACGCGCGACAACCAGAGCGCGCATCAGACCGTTGCCGATCTGCAGACGCTGCTCGGCACCGACGCCTCCGCCTTGCCGGTGGTGCCGTTCCCGGATTGGGAAACCCTGCCCTACGACCAGTTCAGCCCGCACCCGGACATCATTTCGCAGCGCTTGGCCGCACTGCACCTGCTGCCCACGCTGACGCGCGGCATTGTGGTGGTGCCGGTGCAGACGTTGCTGCAACGGTTGGCGCCGCTGAACTACATCGTCGGCAGCAGCTTTGACTTGAAGGTTGGCCAGCGCCTGGACATGGACGCGGAAAAGCGGCGGCTGGAAAGCGCCGGCTACCGCAACGTGGCGCAGGTGCTCGACCCCGGTGATTTCGCCGTGCGCGGTGGGTTGCTGGATGTCTACCCCATGGGCACCGACGCGCCGCTGCGCATTGAGCTGCTGGACGAGGACATCGACTCCATCCGCGCGTTCGATCCCGAGTCGCAGCGTTCGCTGGACAAGGTGGATGCGGTAAAGATGCTGCCCGGCCGCGAAGTGCCGATGGACGACGCCAGCCTGGCCAAGGTGTTGACCACGCTGCGCGAACGCTTTGACGTGGATACGCGCCGCAGCCCGCTGTATCAGGACCTCAAAGCCGGCGTGCTGCCTTCGGGCATCGAGTACTTCCTGCCGCTGTTCTTCGACAAGACCGCCACGCTGTTCGACTACCTGCCCGATGGTTTCCTGACCATCGTCGGCACCGGCGTTGCCGAGGCCTCCGATGCGTTCTGGCTGCAGACCAACAGCCGCTACGAACAGCGCCGCCACGATATCGAACGGCCGTTGCTGCCGCCCGACGAAATCTATCAATCGCCGGACAGCCTGCGCGAGCAGTTCAACAAGCAGCCGCGCGTGGAAGTGTGGCCGGCCGATCACCCGCGCATTGAAGAGGCGCAGGCGCTGGGTGACCAGCCGCTGCCGCCGTTGCCGGTTGCAGCCAAGGACGCGCCTGCGGGGCAGGCGCTGAAGTCATTCCTGGCCCACTACCCGGGCCGGGTATTGATTGCCGCCGATTCTCCAGGCCGCCGCGAGGCCTTGTTGGAAGTGCTGCAGGCCGCGGACCTTCGCCCGCCGGTAGTGCCGAATTTCAAGGCGTTTCTCGCTTCCGACGCGGGTGCATCGGGCGCGGGCGAGGCACTCCCGAAGCTCGCCATCACCGTAGCGCCGCTGGACGATGGTTTTGCCATCACCGAGCCGCCCATGGCGGTGCTGACCGAACGGCAGCTGTTCCCCGAACGCGCCGGCCATGCACGCCGCACGCGCCGTGCCGGCCGTGAGCCGGAAGCCATCATCCGTGACCTGGGCGAGCTGACCGAAGGCGCGCCCATCGTCCATGAAGACCATGGCGTTGGCCGCTACCGTGGCCTGATCGCGATGGACGTGGGCGGCATGCCCGGCGAATTCCTCGATATCGAGTACGCCAAGGGCGACCGCCTGTATGTGCCGGTCGCGCAGCTGCACCTGATCAGCCGCTACTCCGGTGCCTCGCCAGAGACGGCGCCGCTGCATTCGCTCGGTGGCGAGCAGTGGACCAAGGCCAAGCGCAAAGCCGCTGAAAAAGTGCGCGATGTTGCCGCCGAACTGCTTGAAATCCAGGCCCGTCGTCAGGCCCGTGCCGGTTTGGCACTGGATATCGACCGCACCATGTACGAGCCGTTTGCGGCCGGCTTCCCGTTCGAGGAAACGCCCGACCAGCGCGCCGCGATTGAAGCCACGTTGCACGACCTGCAATCGGCGCAGCCGATGGACCGTGTGGTGTGTGGCGATGTTGGCTTCGGCAAAACCGAAGTTGCCCTGCGCGCGGCGTTTGCCGCTGCCAGCGGTGGCAAGCAGGTAGCGGTGCTGGTGCCGACCACGCTTCTTGCCGAGCAGCATTACCGCAACTTCCGCGACCGTTTTGCCGATTACCCGCTGCGCGTGGAAGTGCTGTCGCGCTTCAAGAGCACCAAGGAAATCAAGGCCGAACTCGACAAGGTGGCCGCTGGCACCATCGATGTGATCATCGGTACGCATCGCTTGTTGCAGCCCGACGTGAAGTTCAAGGATCTGGGCCTGGTCATTGTCGATGAAGAGCAGCGCTTCGGCGTGCGCCAAAAGGAAGCACTCAAGGCGATGCGCGCCAACGTGCATCTGCTGACACTGACCGCAACGCCCATCCCACGCACGCTCAACATGGCCATGGCTGGCCTGCGCGATCTGTCGATCATCGCCACGCCACCGCCAAATCGCCTGGCGGTCAAGACCTTCATCACTGCATGGGACAACGCGCAGCTGCGCGAAGCGTTCCAGCGCGAGTTGTCGCGCGGTGGTCAGCTGTACTTCCTGCACAACGATGTGGAAAGCATGGGCCGGATGCAGCGCGAGCTGTCCGAGCTGGTGCCCGAAGCACGCATCGGCGTGGCCCACGGGCAAATGCCCGAGCGCGAGCTGGAAAAGGTGATGCTGGATTTCCAGAAGCAGCGCTTCAACGTGTTGTTGGCCAGCACCATCATCGAGTCGGGCATCGACATCCCCAACGCCAACACCATCATCATCAACCGCGCCGACAAGTTTGGTTTGGCCCAGTTGCATCAGCTGCGTGGCCGCGTGGGTCGTTCGCACCACCGCGCCTATGCGTACCTGGTGGTGCCGCCGGACAAGCGCGCCATCAGCGCCGACGCGCACAAGCGACTGGAAGCCATCGCCTCGATGGATGAGCTGGGCGCCGGTTTCACCCTGGCCACGCACGACCTGGAAATCCGTGGCGCTGGCGAGCTGTTGGGCGAAGACCAGAGCGGACAGATGGCCGAGGTTGGCTTCAGCCTGTACACCGAGCTGCTGGAACGCGCGGTGCGCTCGATCAAGGCCGGCAAGCTGCCTGATCTGGATGCCGGTGAGGAAGCACGCGGTGCCGATGTCGAGCTGCATGTGCCGGCGTTGATTCCGGAAGACTATCTGCCCGACGTGCATACGCGCCTGACCTTGTACAAACGCATTTCCAGCGCCCGCGACAGCAGCGCGCTGCGCGAGCTGCAGGTGGAGATGATCGACCGCTTTGGCCTGCTGCCAGACCCGGTGAAGCATCTGTTCGCCATTGCCGAACTCAAACTGCAGGCCAACGTGCTGGGCATCCGCAAGCTGGAGCTGGGTGAGAACGGCGGCCGCATCGTGTTTGAGAGCAAGCCCAACATCGACCCGATGGCGGTGATCCAGCTGATCCAGAAGCAGCCCAAGCTCTACCAGATGGAGGGCCCGGAAAAGCTGCGTATCAGGCATCCGTTGCCGGAAAGCGCAGACCGCTTCAATGCCGCACGCGCTCTTCTGACGACATTGCAGCCTTGAGTTCCTGAACGAACGATCGCGTGAAGATTGCGTGAAAACGAGGGCGCGCGGAGAATGCGCGCCCTCGCTTATGATGAACGCGCCTCTTCCAGGCCATGTACCCCATGTCCCCAATTTCAATGCCAGTGGGCTTGTCCATTCCCCCGGACGACAACTCCTGTGCGATCACAGTCCTCGCCGCCGCGCTCGACCAGCGCGACAGCTATACCGACCACCATTGCGACCGTGTTTCGCAGCTGGCATACCGCTTGGGTGAACACTGCGGTCTACCTGAGGGCCGCTTGGCACACCTGGTATTGGCCGCGCGCTTCCACGACGTCGGCAAGATCGGTATCCGCGATGACGTGCTGCTGTATCCGGGCAAGCTGGATGAGGACAAGCGCTCGATCATGCGTACCCACCCCGAGCGCGGTGCGGCGTTGTTCAACACCACCGGCCGCGAGGATGCAGCGCAGGTGGCCACCCTCATCCGCCACCATCACGAAGCCTGGGATGGCAGCGGCTATCCGCACGGCCTGCAGGGCGAGGAGATTCCGATGGAGTCGCGCATCCTCACCATCGTGGACGGCTTTGATGCGATGACCTCGCTGCGCCCCTATCGCGCGCCCATGACGACCGAAGCAACGCTCGACATTCTTCGCAGCCAATGCGGACGCTTGGTTGACCCACGCCTGTTCGGCGAGTTTGTTGGCATGTTGCGCGGTAACAACGAAGCCTGAGGTTTCCGGTCTTTTGTGCGGGGATTTGGAGTCCCCCCTCTCCCCAACCCCTCTCCCGCGAGGGGAGAGGGGCTTCAAAGCTGCAGTTGCAGAAACTGCTACAAGGCGCAGCGCTCTAAGCCCCTCTCCCCTCGCGGGAGAGGGGCTTCAAAGCTGCAGTTGCAGAAATTGCTACAAGGCGCAGCGCTCTAAGCCCCTCTCCCCTCGCGGGAGAGGGGTTGGGGAGAGGGGGGAAGCTTCTCCGCGCCAAAAAAACGCCGCGATCCCATAGGAATCGCGGCGTTTTTCGTACTAGCTAAAACGAAAGCCTCTCGGCTTCAATCACCAGATCACAACACGCTTGTCGTCGGCACGCACCATCGCATCGCCGGCCTTGCACTGGAACGCTGCCGCATACGACGGCATGTTCGAGGGCGCGCCATTGGCACGGAAGTTGGCCGGTGCGTGCGGGTCGGTGTTCAGACGCACGCGCAGCTCACCATCGGTGAAGTTACGGCGCCACACGGTGGCCCAGTTCATGAAGAAGCGCTGGTCCTGCGTGTAACCGTCCACCGGCACGTTGAGCTTGGCGTCTTCCTTCAGTGCCATCTGCAGCGCGTCGTAGGCCACGGTCAAGCCACCGAGGTCACCGATGTTTTCGCCCAAGGTGAGCTTGCCCTTGACGTTGACGCCCGGCAGCGATTCGTAGCCGTCGAACTGCGCCACCAGCTGGTCGGTGCGGCTGTTGAACGCGCTGCGGTCGGCATCGGTCCACCAGTTGTCGAAGTTGCCGTTGGCGGCGAACTGGCTGCCCGAGTCATCGTAGCCGTGCATCATTTCGTGGCCGATGACCGCGCCGATGCCACCGTAGTTCTGTGCCGGGTCGGCCTTGGCATCAAAGAACGGCGGCTGCAGGATGGCGGCCGGGAACACGATCTCGTTCTTGGTGGCGTTGTAGTACGCGTTCACCGTCTGCGGCGTCATGCCCCACTCGGTCTTGTCCACCGGCTTGCCGATCTTGCCCAGCATGAAGTTGTAGTTGAACGCGCGCGCGGCCTGCATGTTGCCCAGGTAGCTGTCGCCGTTGGTGGTCAGGCCCGACCAGTCACGCCACTTGTCCGGGTAGCCGATCTTCGGCGTGAAGCTGGCCCACTTTTCCAGCGCCTTCTTCTTGGTGTCCTCGCCCATCCACGGCAGCGATTCCAGGCGTGCCTTCAGCGCGACCGACAGGTTCTGCACCAGGTGTTCCATCGCTTCCTTGGATTCGGCCGGGAACACCGCATCCACGTACAGCTGGCCCAGCGCTTCGCCCATCGAGCCGTTCACCGACTCCAGCACGCGCTTCCAGCGCGGCTGCATTTCCTGCTGGCCGCGCAGGGTCTTGTTGAAGAAATCAAAGCTGGCCTGCTCGAAGTTCTTGCTCAGGTACGGCGCCGCGTTGTCCACGGTGTGGAAGCGCAGGTACGCCTGCCAGGTAGCGGCCGGCACGTCGGCCAGCATCTTGTCCAACTCGCCGAAGAAGGCCGGCTGTGCCAGCGAGAACTTATCCTTGGCCGGCACCTTCAGCGTGTCGAACAGTGCGGTCCAGCTGAAGTTCGGAGTCTGCTTGTCGGCATCGGCGGCGCTGACCGGGTTGTAACGCTTGGACGGATCACGCAGTTCGATACGCGACAGCGAGGCCTTGGCCAAGCGGGTCTCGAAATCCATCACGGCCTTGGCCTGCTCCTTGGCCTGTGCGGCATCCACGCCGGACAGGGTCAGCAACTGCTCGATATACGCCACGTACGCATCGCGGATTTTGGCCTGCGATTCGTCGAAGTAGTAACCCTTCTCCGGCAGGCCCAGCCCGCCCTGGCCCACGTAGGCGATGACGTTGGACGAATCCTTGAAGTCCGGGCTGGCGTACAGCGCGAACAGGAAACCATTGCCCTGCGCGTAGCTTTCACGCAGGTAGTTGCCGAGCGCAGCGGTGTCGTTCAGCGCGGCAATCTTGTCCAGTTCCGGCTGCAGCGGCTTGATGCCGGCGGCCTCGATGGCGGCCTCGTCCGAACCGGTCTTCCAGATGTCGCCAATCTTGGCTTCCACCGAGCCGGCCTCAGCCTTGGCGGCGGCAGCCTGCTGCACCAGCGCGTGCTGCACTTCCAACGAGCGCTCGCGCAGGATCTCGAAGCTGCCCCAGGTGGTCTGGTCGCCCGGCACCGGGTTGGCGGCAAGCCACTTGCTGTTGACGAAGCCATTGAGGTCCGTACAGGCCTGGATGGCCGGGTCCAGATCGGCAGCGTTGAGCGAAATCAGCTGGGTCTTGATCTGCGACTGATCAAACGCCGGCTTGGCAGCAGCTGCCTCAGCAGCGGGGGTTTCGGTCTTGCCGCAGGCGGCCAGCGAGGCAACGATGGCGACCGTCAGGGACAACGGGACAAGCTTGGAAAACGACATGGACATCTCCGGCCAAACAGGGAAAGGCCGCGCATGGTGCGCGGACCAACCTGTGAGACTAGAGGATTGCCGGCCCCGGCGCGAACCGCCGAAAGTCACGACCGATGCCGTATATGCGGTGGCGCCAGCTCAATTACGTGCTGCGGACACGCTGGCAGGCGAATGGCCTCAGCGCACCCGCAGCATCGAACCGATCACCGCGACAACCGCAAGCGCGGCTGCAGCCAACAGGAACGCAGCCGACAGCGACCATTGCTGGGCAATGAAGCCAATCGCCGCCGGCCCCAACAGCACGCCTGCATAACCCATCGTGGTGACGGCCGGAATGGCCACGCTTTCGGGCATGCGGGTCTGCCGCCCGGCCAGGCTGAACATCACCGGCACGACATTGGCGCAGCCGATACCCACCAATGCATAACCCAGCAACGCGACACTGAAGCTGGGTACCAACGTCGCCAACACAAAGCCCGCACACGCCAGCAGGCCACCCAGCAGCACCGCCATGCTTGGCCCGAGCTGGTTCACCAGCCGGTCGCCGAACAGACGCGTGACCATCATGGCAATGTTGAAGGCGACAAACCCCCAGCCGGCATGCACCAGCTCCACCCCACGCACGTCATGCAGAAACACCGCACTCCAATCCAGCATCGAGCCCTCGGCCAGAAAGCTGATGAAGCACACCGCACCCATCACGATCACCACACCACGCGGCAGAGCGAAGCTGCTTTCTCCCTGTTCTGCACGCTCGCTGCGCCACCATCGCGATGACCATGCGGTGATGGCGACAACCCCTGCGGCCACCACCAAGGTGGCCAACACAGCGCCGCCGCCCATCGAAAGCAGCAACGTCACCAACGCCGCGCCCGACAGCGCGCCAATGCTGTAGAAGGCATGAAAGCCAGACATCATCGCGCGGCCGGATTCGCGCTCCACCACCACGGCCTGCATGTTCATCACACAGTCCATGGCACCGATGCCCGCACCGAACACCAGCAACACCATGCCAATGCCCACCGGCGTGGATGCAACCGCCAGCAACGGCAGCATCAGCACCATCATCAGCACGGTTGCCAACATCACGGGGCGGCAGCCATGACGCGCGGCCAGCATGCCCGCCAACGGCATGGACAGCAGCGATCCCAAGCCAAGGCACAACAGCAGCACGCCCAGCATTGCGTCATCCAGGCCTGCACGCGCCTTGGCGAATGGCACCAGCGGCGCCCAGCATGCAATCGCAAAGCCCGGGGTGAAGAAAGCTGCGCGCGTGGCCATCTGCTGGCGGCGCTGCAGAAGGCCTGAGTGGTTAACGGCTTCGTCCTGGATGTTCATCTACTGCATTACTGCGTTCGGTCGAGCCATTGAATCAGGTTTTCCGTCACAGCGATTCGCTGCGCACGCGGTGCAGCCATCGATGCAGCAGCTGCCGCGCACGGATGCCTTTTCGCTACGGGAACGGACTGGGGCCACCTGCCCTTGCCCGCCTCACTCCGCACGACAGAGCGCCAACCATTGCTGCAGGGCCGGATTGTCGTGACCGGGGCGCAGACAGAACCGCAACTCGAAGCCCGCGCTTTCCGTACCAATGGTTTGATAGTGGATCTCTTCACTGCGGAATCCGCTCATGCTCGCCGGCACGATGGAGACACCGGCGCCAACGGCTACCAGCGATAGAACCGCATGCATGCCGTGTGCTTCCTGCACGACGCAGGGCACGAAACCGGAGGCGCGACACAGCGTCATCACATGCGAATGGAAGCCGATGCCTTCGTCCGCCGGCCACATCACGAAATCCTCGCCGGCCAACTCCGCGACATCAATCCAGCGTGCTGCAGACAGCAACGCATGCCCCTTGGGCAAGGCGATCGCCAGCCCATCAAGGTCGAACGCACACAATTGCAGATCGCCAGCGTCGGGCACGGGTGGAATCAGGATGCCCAGATCTACTTCCGCCGCCCGCAGCATGCGCTGCTGTTGCCGCGAGGTTGCCTCACGCAGCTCCAGCCGCACCTTTGGATGCGACTGGCGAAAGCTGCGGATCAAGCCTGGCAGGCGCCCGTACATGGCACTCCCGACATAGGCCATGCGCAGGGTGCCGCTGCGTCCTGCAGCAACATCGCGCGTATGCACGAACGCTTGTTCGGCCTGCTGCAGCGTCTGCCGCGCTTCGCGCAACAGCACCTGGCCCGCTGCCGTCAGCCCCAATGTGCGATTGCCACGCACGATCAGTTCCGCGCCCAACAACTCCTCCAGGCGTCGGATTGCAGCGGTCAACGGCGGCTGCGACATGTGCAGCCGGGCAGCAGCACGATGGAAATGCAGTTCCTCGGCGACGGCGACAAATTGCCGCAACAGACGAAGGTCGATCATCGGGAGTGCCGTCACGAAGGGACTGCAGCCTAACAGGCGGCCTGCGGCTCTGGCAGGCTGATGCTGGGCACGGCTATCTCCGCCCAAGCATCACACACGGCCTGCGGCGTATCTGCATGCACTGCAAGCAGATCACGCGGGTAGCTGACGCCTTCACACTCCTGCAGCCGTGTCGCACGGAATTGACCGTTGCTGGCGCGCAGCACCCAACCGCCTTCGATGCACTGCGTGGACGCCAGAAACGCAACACCTGCTGCAACCGCCTCCGGATACAGTTCGTCCGGCTCGCCGGTGATGCCCCACATCCGCGTCTTGGCCACCGGCGACACCGCGTTGACCACGATGCCGTGCGCTGCACCCTCAGCGGCGAGCACGTTGACCAGGCCAACGGCTGCACTCTTGCCCATGGCGTATGCGGCAAGACCTTGCTGCACGTACTGCGGGTAAAGCGCGCGATCGGAAGTGGTCACCACGATACGTCCGCCACCGGCGGCACGCATCACCGGCCACGCTGCCTGCGCCAACCACAAGGGTGCCTTCGCGGCGATGGCAAGCATCTGATCCAGACGTTGCTCATCCAGTGACTCAATCGACTGGTACTCCACCCAACCGGCGTTGTGGATCACGAAATCCAGCCGACCGTGCTCGCTCACGATACGGTTCACCAGCGCGTGACAGGCATCGCGCGTGTCGATTGGCTCGTGTTCGCCCTGTGCCTGCAGGCCCTTCATGCCCAGCCACTCGACGGCAGCAGCCACCGGCACCGGATCATGGCCACGGCCATCGGTGGTGGCACCCACGTCATGCAGCACCACGTGTGCGCCCATGCCTGCCAGCAACCGCGCGTAGGCCAATCCCAAGCCGCCAGCGGCGCCGGTGATCAGGCCGACCTGCCCTTTGAACGAAATGATGTCTGAATTCATCCGCCCAGCATCGGTGCAGCATGGCTTCGGCACCAATACCGATTGCATGCCGCTGCGATACCGGATGGCTATCGCAACGGCTGCAATGCGCTACGTGCCCGCCATCGCCGGCTCACTCCACTTTCCCCGGTTGCGGGGCGCAGAACCAACCCGACGACACGCCTTCAATGTGCGCGTCGGCTCGGCAGGAATGCAGCAACCATGCCCAACAGCGGCAGGAATGAAATCACCTTGTAAACCCAAAGGATGCTGGTGTGGTCAGCCAATACACCCAACACCGCCGCACCCAGCCCGCCCATGCCGAACGCAAAGCCGAAGAACAGGCCCGACACCGTACCGATGCGGTGCGGCATCAACTCCTGCGCGTACACCAGGATGGCCGAGAACGCCGAGGACAGCACAAAGCCGATGATCAGCGTCAGCACGGTGGTCCACTCAAGATTGGCGTAAGGCAGGATCAATGCAAACGGCGCCACACCCAGAATCGATGCCCAGATCACCGGTTTGCGGCCGATGCGGTCGCCCAGCGGCCCACCAATCAACGTACCTGCGGCCGACGCCAGCAGGAAGCCAAACAGATGCAGCTGCGCGCTCTGCACCGACACGCTGAACTTCTGCATCAGGTAGAACGTGTAGAAGCTGCTCAGGCCCGCGATGTAGAAATACTTGCTGAAAATAAGCACCAGCAATATCGCAACCACCCACGCAACGGTACGTGGCGGCAACATCGGCGCGGTGCCTGCCAACGCCACCTTGGGCTTGGCAGCACTCACCACCAGGTGCTGCTTGTACCAACGGCTCACATACATCAGCAGGCTGATGCCCAACAACGCCGCGCCGCTGAACCATGCCACGCTGCGTTGCCCGTTCGGCACGATGACCGCTGCCGCCAACAACGGACCAATCGCGGTGCCGGCATTACCGCCCAACTGGAACACCGATTGCGACAAGCCATGGCGGCCGCCCGATGCCAGACGCGCAATGCGTGAGGATTCCGGGTGGAAAATGGCCGAGCCGATACCGATCAACATTGCCGCCATCAACACCGTGCTGAAATTCGGTGCGTAGGCCAACAGCAACAAACCACACAACGTTGACGTCATGCCCATCGGCAGCGAATACGGCGCAGGCTGCTTGTCGGTACGCAGTCCGATCAACGGTTGGAACAACGACGCGGTGAGCTGGTAGGTCAAGGTGATCAAACCCACCTGGGTGAAGCTGAGGTGGAACTGCGCTTTGAAGATGGGATACAGCGCCAGAATCAGCGACTGCATCATGTCGTTGACCAGATGCGAACTGCTGATCGCGGCAAGCACGCCCACCGCCACCGGACGGCGCGGGGCAGTGTTTGCTGCAGTAACAGATGGAACAGGAGAGGACATGGCAGGACCACGGCAGAGGGGGACGGGACGCATGGTAGAGTCGCCGCGAGCGCCCTTCTTGCGAAATATGGTCATGCACCCTCTCGAAAAGGACACCCCACTCCATGTCGGCAAGCGCCGCCCGCTGCCTGCCAGCCCGGAAACAGCCATTTACTACAAGGCACGCGACTACAGCGCCGACACGGTCATTCCGCTGCACCACCACCCCGACCGCCATCAACTGGTGTACGCCGAAACCGGCGTGCTGGTGGTGCGTGCAGGCATGGGCCGCTGGGTGGTGCCCAGTACCCGCGCCATCTGGATGCCTGCCGGCACAGGCCACCAGGTGCACTGCATCGGCCTGGTGCAGATGCGCAGCCTGTACATTGCCCCCGCCGCGATGATCCAGCCCCCGGCCAGTGCCTCGGCAGTGTCGATCACCCCGCTGTTGGCCGCCTTGATCCGTGCGGCGGTGACGGTGGAGCAGCCTTATCGCGAAGACTCGCGCGATGGCCGTTTGATGCGGCTGATTCTGGATGAAGTGCAGACCCTGTCAGTCTTGCCCCTGCACCTGCCCGAGCCCAGCGACAAGCGCCTGCGCACCATCGCCCGGCAACTGGAGCGCAAACCCGAGGACGACTCCACGCTGCAGGACTGGGCGGCGCGCTTGAAGGTAGACGTCAAAACCATCCAGCGTCTTTGCGCCCGCGAGCTGGGCATGACCTTCGGCCAATGGCGACAGCAGGCGCGCCTGCTACGCGCATTGGAACGCCTTGCGGTCGGCGAAAAAGTGATCGACGTGGCACTGGCGCTGGGTTACGAAAGCCCCAGCGCATTCACCACCATGTTCAAACGCCGCTTTGGGGTGACGCCGAGTCAATTCTTCCGCTGACAGTCCTGTCCGTCGCATCTGCGGTAACGCTCACCGTCAAATTCAAAGCCCATAAGCTGCCCTTGCGCATCACGCAGAAACTGCAGCGGCTCCACCGCATCCAACGGCCCATCCTGCGCGCCGAAGAGATCCACCACCGCCGGCTGCAGCGTCCGTGCAAGCGCACCTATCTGCAGTTGCATGCCGGTGGAATCTTCGCGAACAACCGCCTCCACCGGCAAGCGTTCGCCCTGGAAGCGCCCGCTATAGGCCGCACGATCCATCACTGTCGGCTGCCATTGCCATCCCTGCCAACGTGGATCGGCATGTTCGGTTGCTTGCCGCGCCCGCATGCCGGCCAGCTGGTCCGCCACGCGCTGCGGATACACCTGCTGCCGTGTATTTGCCCATGACGTTGCGTCCGGGTGATCCACCAGGTACTGGAAAAACTGCACCACCGTGCGCGAGGTCAACCAACCGGTTGCGTTGTCGGAGTTGGAGAACACTCCAATGCCCACCCCCAGGTCCGGCGAGAACGCCATCATGCTGCGAGCGCCGGTGTAGCTGCCGCCATGGATGTAGAGCGTGCGGCCTTCGAAATCACACACGTTCCAGCCAAAGGCGTAGCCGCGGCAAGGCAGCTCATAGGCATTGCGTGCATTGGTATCCACCTGGGCACCCATGCGGTGTGCTGCAGCCAATGCATCAGCATAATCGCCGGCCGGTACAGCGCCACCCAACTGCAGCCGCAGCCAGCGCCCCATGTCGCGCGGTGAGGTCATCATGCCGCCGGCCGAATGCATGATGGCATCCGGCTTGGGGACGACCACCCGCCAGCCCTGCTCCTGCCCCAACCATTGATGATTGAAGGCCAGCTGCGTGGCATCGAACGCACGCGTGCGTGCGCCGGTTTCGCGCAGGCGCAGCGGCGTGAACAGCTCCTCCTGCAACCAGTCCTGCCAGCGCTTGCCTGTGTGCTGGTACAGGATTGCCGCGTAAATGTTGTAGCCAAGATTGTCGTAGTCAAAACCCTCCGCACGCTTTGAGGACAACGTGCTCAACAGCGACGGATACAACGCAGGCTCCGGTGAGCCGATATAAGCCTCCAACGTGGTGATGGCATCGGCACTCAACGGCACGCGGTGGTTGAGCAGGTCCGCCAGCGTCCCGGCTGCCTGGTCAACGCCGTCGGGCAACTGCAGTTGCGGCCAATGCTCGGCCAAGGTGCTGTCCAGCCGCAGCACGCCACGTTGATCCAACCGTTGCGCCAACAAACCCATGTAGGACTTGGTCTGCGAGGCGATGTACATCGGCGTGTGCATCGTCAACGGCGCGCCACTGGCGACATTACGCGTGCCTCGGGCATAGCCCAGCAGTTGCCGGTCGCGGTCCACGACCACCACCGCATAGCCCGGCCCCAGCGCAGGAATGCCATCCAGAAAGCTGACCAGCTTGCGTGCCGCCTGCTCCGGCGTCGCCGCAGCGGCAACCAGCGCGGATCCCAGCCAAGCGGGCAGCAACAGCAGGGACAAGAGGGCGCGCAGATGCATGATGTGGCTCGGTGACTGACAGCCACCACCATGCAGTACCGCAGCGGCGCGCATCTTGAACGGATTGAACCTGCTCACGCCCGCAACAGCGCGCGCAGCCGGGCGGGCGTCAATCCACTGTGGGCACGGGCAGTGCGGCTGAAGTGGGCTTGATCGGAAAAGCCGGCGGCCTGCGCCACATCCGCCAACGCGTGGCCTTTGGCCAACAATGGCAGGGCCCGCTGCAACTGCGCACGCACACGGAACACCGACGGCGCACAGCCCATCCAACGTGCGAACGCGCGGGCGAAGTACACCGGGTGCACGCCAACCTCAGCGGCAAGTCCGGTCAGCGGCAGGGATTGGTCCTGCAACCGTTGGCAGCTCAGTGCCAACCAGCGCGGTGGCGTCCCCGCGGCACGTTCGCCGGTAGTGGCCATGCTGGCCAGCAGTTCCCACAGCCGGCTGTCCAGATCATCGCCAGCAAGCTCTTCGGCCCACAACGCCGACAGCAATCCCCTCCCCTGCAGCAGCACGGGCTGCACCGCGCGTGCACGCCATTGCCACGCATACCCGATGCCCAGGTGTTGCTGCAGGTCGAACGCTGCCGGCAGATCGATGCCCAGCATCAGCGCACCGGTCGGGCCGTAATCATTGGCATGCATCACCCCTGCCTGTTTCACGCCCAGCGCCGGCAGCGCCAACCGCTCCTCGCCCTGTGGTGTCTGCTCGGCCAAGGTCCCCAGCAACAATAAAGAAAGCTGATGGCAGTCATGCGCGTGCCGTTGCATGTGCTCATGCGGCGCGTACCAGCTGACCCGCGCGGCCAGATGCTCGCCGTTAAAGACTCGCCGTCGGTGTGGCGCCTGCGCTGCGTTGATCCGATGTGTGGCTGTCAGCGGGGCCATGACGTTGCGCATGCGGCAGGGAGTTGAACGAAGTCTAGTCACGCCACGCGGCAGCGCACCTGCCGTTGGTCGTGGTGCGCTGAACGGGGAGCCGGCCGCCGTTGGCGTGCCGGTCCCGGTCAGGCCTGCTGATGCGGCTCAGCCCTGTGGTGCGGCCAGCACGTACTTCAGGCCATGCATGAAACCGCGCGGGGCAACGCTGAGGTGATCCTCGTCGTTGAGCACATCCAGCTTCAGCTGCAATGCCTCGCCACCCCGGGCACGCAGCAGGCCACTCATGCGCTGCGCATCGACCACCATGTCGACGCTGCCACCATGCTGCGGCGCCTCGTATTCGCCCACGTACATATAGGCCCGCACCGGCAGGTCGGTGGCCTTGCCCGCTGCTGCCAGACCACGTTCCATCACGTGTTTGTCGAACCAGTACGACGGGCTGCCCAGAATGTAGCCGCTGAACAGCTGCGGCCGCTCCAACAGCAACTGCGTACCCAGCAACGCGCCATAGGAATGGCCCAGAAACAGGCGCCGGCTTTCGTCACTGCGGTAGCGCTGCGCCACAAACGGCAGCGCCTGGGTTTCCAGATAGGTGATGTAGTCGCTGGCGCCACCGTGCACGGCATCGGCCGGCGAGCTGCTGGGGCCATTGGTGGTGGGCGTGTAATCGCGCCGACGGCTCTGCATGCCGCCCTCGCCCTTGGCGTAGGACAGGCCGACCAGAATGAAGTCCTCGATCTTGCGGCCTTCGACATTCAAGCGACGCGCCATCTGCCAGACCAGCGGAAAGGCATAGTCCGCATCGGCGACGTACAGCACCGGATAGCGTTTGTCCGGGTTGTCCGCATAACCGGCCGGCAGGGCCACGAACACCTGATACCCGCGTCCGCTGACCGGGTCCGGCACGTCCCAGACCTCGCTGCCAAGCACCTCGTACGGGTTGCCCTCGCCGCGCTGCACGGTTGCCGCTACGGCTTGGGCGGGTGCCACTTGCGACGGCGCCTTAGCCGCCGGGCTCGAACCATTGCTGCAGGCGCTCAACGCCAACACTGCCACCACCGACATCATCCATTTGCTCAAGCAGACTCTCCAGCCATCGGGATCAGTTGCCGATGATGGCATGGCAGGGCGGTCAACCGAAGGCAGTTCCAATCACCTGCAAGCGCGCCCCCGAGCGCGCGGGCCGATGGCGCACAAACCCGCAAACGATGCGCCACCGCGCGACTGGGCGGCACTCTTGAACCTAGAGGTCGTACAAACCATCAGCCCCGTAAGCACATCAGTTCGGCCCCAACAGATCACACCGTGGCTTTTGCGGCCTCGTCGATCAGCGCCGCCACCTCACTCGCATGCGAGGCCAACGATGCATGGCTCGCATCCAGCGCGAGAACCCGGCGCGCGTTCATGCGTTCGGACATGGCCTTCTGGTTTTCCGGTGCGATCATCCGGTCTTGGCGGGACAGCTGGTACCAACTGGGTTTGTGCTTCCACGCCGGCTCGGTGACGTTGTCGCCAAAGGTGCTGGCCAGTGGCGCTTTCTGCGTCGCCGCCATCACGAATGCCTGGTCTTCCGGCAGGTCCTGACAGAAGCTCTCATGGAATTTGGCCGGGTTCAACCACAGGTAACCGTCGCTGTCCGGTACAAGGTTCGGCGCCGCTTCCGGCAGATGTTGCTGGGTGATCGCGCCCGGGCTTTCGCCCACGTCGGGCGCAAATGCGGCAATGAACACCAAGGCCTTTACGTTGTCCTGGTTGCCGGCCTGGCTGATCACCGCACCGCCGTAGGAATGGCCGACCAGCACCACCGGGCCCTGCACCTGCGCCACCATCTTGCGGGTGCGCTCGGCATCATCGGCCAAGGAGGTGAGTGGGTTCTCCACCGCACGGATATCGCGGTAGCCCAGTGCCCGCAGTTCAAGAATGACCTTGGCCCAATGTGCGGCGCCACCCCAGAAACCATGTACGAGTACAACAGCAGGCTTGCTCATGATGCGCATTCCTTCAACGGCAAAGAGACGTACCCGGCGCCGGAGTTTCGCGCGACGGCAGGGCGGGACGCCCAATTTTTCAAGGGCGCCGTAAATGGGCCGTGACGATGCTGCGATGCAAACAAAAAACCCGGCTTTCGCCGGGTTTTCGTGGTGTTGCGCGGACAGCAGACTTACTTTGCCTTGGCCTGGTTGGCCACGGCTTCTGCCGCCTTCTTTGCCGCTTCCGGGTCGCCGAGGTAACGGAACGACTTCACGCTGAGGTCGTCATTCAACTCGAACAGCAACGGGATGCCGGTCGGAATGTTGAGCTCAAGGATGGCCTCCTTGCTCACGTTGTTGAGGTACTTGTACAACGCGCGCAGCGAGTTGCCATGCGCGGTGACCAGCACGGTCTTGCCGTCCTTCAGCTGCGGGGCAATCGCGTCGTGCCAATACGGCAGCACGCGGTCCAGCGTGGTGGCCAGCGACTCGGTGCCCGGCAGCGCGTTGCGGTCCAGACCGGCGTAACGGCGGTCGTGGATCGGGTGGCCCGGGTCTTCCAGGTCCATCGACGGCGGCGGGATGTCGTAGGAGCGGCGCCAGATCTTGACCTGGTCCTCGCCATGCTTGGCGGCGGTTTCAGCCTTGTCCAACCCCTGCAGACCACCGTAGTGGCGCTCATTCAGACGCCAGGATTTGCTGACCGGCAACCAATCCTGATCCAACTCGGCCAATGCGCCCTGCAGGGTGTGGATGGCGCGCTTGAGCACCGAGGTGTGGGCCACATCGAACTGCAGCCCTTCTTCCTTCATCAGCCGGCCGGCGGCAGCAGCTTCCTGGCGTCCCTGCGCGGTGAGTTCCACGTCCACCCAACCGGTGAAGCGATTGTCGAGGTTCCACTGGCTCTGGCCATGGCGCAACAGCACAAGTTTGCGGGTCACTGCGGATATCTCCGGGTCGGGGGAAGGAAAGAGGCCGATTGTAGCCGCTCACCGCCAGCCACGCCCCGCACGCTGCAACGACGCGGAAACTGGCAGGCTGGTACACATGCAAGCCTCCAGCCCCACGGCGTCAACCGTCGATTACGCCCAACTGCGCCAGCAACAGAGGACGCTGGCCGCGCAGGTTGAGCTGACCGATGTACTGACCGGCCTGCCCACGCATATCGCAGGTATCGACAGCGGCTTCGAGGACAGTGGCCGCACAACGCTTTCGGCGGCGGTGTTGCTGGACGGCAGCACGCTGCAGCCGCTGGAATCGGCATTGGCGCGGTTGCCTACCGCCCTGCCCTATATCCCCGGCCTGCTCAGCTTCCGCGAACTGCCTGCCGCCCTGCAGGCGCTCGCACAATTGCCGCATGCGCCGCAGCTGGTCATGGTGGACGGCCATGGCATCGCCCATCCGCGCGGCCTGGGCATTGCTGCGCATCTGGGCGTGCTCACCGGGCTGCCGAGCATCGGCATCGGCAAAAGCCGCTTGGTGGGTGATTACGACGAACCCGGTCCTGCGCAGGGCGATCATTCCCCGCTGCTGTTCAAGGGCAAACAGGTGGGCTGGGTACTGCGCAGCAAGCCGCGCTGCAAACCGTTGTTTGTGTCGCCCGGGCATCTTGTTTCGGTGGAAGCGTGCCTGCCGCTGGTGCTGCAATGCCTGCGCGGCTATCGGCTGCCCGAGCCAACACGGCTGGCCGATCGGCTGGCATCAAAACGGTGAAGCATCCCGCATGGAAGCAACAATTCGTTGCCGTCATGGTCACGACAGGCTCTCATCGTCCATGCCATCCTGCCGGCCCGGTCCCAACCACGGAGAAATCATGACCACCATCATCAGCCCGCGTGTCCATGACCTTGGCGGCTTCCAGGTACGGCGCGCGGTGCCGTCGCTGCAGGCGCGCAGTGTTGGGCCGTTCGTGTTTGTCGACCACATGGGGCCTGCCATCTTCAGCCCCGGCCAAGGCATCGACGTGCGCCCGCATCCACATATCGGCCTGGCCACGGTGACGTTTCTGTGGGCCGGGCAGATCGGCCACCGCGACACGCTGGGCTCGGAGCAGGTGATCCGCCCCGGCGATGTGAACTGGATGACCGCCGGGCGCGGCATCGCGCATTCCGAGCGCACCCCCGCCGATATCCGCAGCCACGAACAACCGGTGCATGGCATGCAGACCTGGGTGGCGCTCCCCAAGTCGCATGAGGAAACCGACCCGGCGTTCTTCCACTTTGCCGCCGAGCAGCTGCCGCAGCAGCGTCGTGACGGCGCCCTGCTGCGCGTGATCGCCGGCCGCGCCTATGGCGAGGAATCGCCGGTGAAGGTGTTCACCGACACATTGAACGTCGCCATCGACCTGGAACCGGACGGTGAGATCGACCTGGACACCTCGCATGTGCAGCGCGCGCTCTACATTCTGGAAGGCGACGCACAGTTGGACGGCATCGACATCCCCGCCCAGCACCTGGTCATTCCCGAAGCCGGTGCACGCGGCCGCCTGCGCGCCAAGACGCCGGTCAAGGCCATGTTGATGGGCGGCGAGCCGTTGGATGGGCCGCGCCATCTGTGGTGGAACTTCGTCTCCAGCTCCAAGGAGCGTATCGAGCAGGCCAAGGACGATTGGCAGAACGGTCGCTTCGGCACCATTCCCGGCGATGACAAAGAGTTCATCCCGTTGCCGGGCTGAAACAGGCAAACCCCGCCACCGGACACGCGTGGTGTACCCCTTAACCATCGAGACTCCGCAACCAGTTGACTGGCCTGCGCATCTACCCGGAGCAGCTGGCTTCGGGCAGATGCGTGGAAACGATGTGCCACCTACCGCGCTTAACATTTTAAATACGCACCTCCGTCACGTATTCGGCTATTTTCCCTACGCCCGTTCGGGTTAACTGGGGAAGCACAATGAGCATGGGAAAACGACTGACGGCCGAGTTCCTCGGCACGTTCTGGTTGGTGTTGGGTGGTTGCGGCAGCGCGGTACTGGCGGCGAATTTCGGAGGTGATGGCAATCCGCTGGGCATTGGCTTTGTGGGTGTGGCGCTGGCCTTCGGCCTGACTGTGCTGACGGGCGCCTATGCCTTCGGCCATATATCCGGCGCGCATTTCAACCCGGCGGTGAGCATCGGGCTGTGGGCCGGTGGCCGTTTTGCCGCCAAAGATCTGGTGCCCTACATCGTGGCGCAGGTGCTGGGCGGCATCGTGGCCGGCTTCATCCTGCTGCAGATTGCCCAGGGCAATCCCAACTTCCTGATTGACGGCAGCCAGGCCGGCGCCTTTGCCAGCAACGGCTACGGCGCGCTGTCGCCGGGCGGCTATGCCGTGGCTGCGGCATTCCTGTGCGAAGTGGTGCTGACCGCCGTGTTCCTGGTGGTGATCATGGGAGCCACCCACGGCCGCGCGCCGGCCGGCTTCGCACCGATCGCCATCGGCCTGGCACTCACCCTGATCCACCTGATCAGCATCCCGGTGACCAACACCTCGGTGAACCCGGCCCGCTCCACGGCTGTGGCGGTGTTTGCCGGCTCCGGTGCGCTGAGCCAGCTGTGGCTGTTCTGGGTGGCACCCATCTTGGGCGCACTGATCGGCGGCATTGCCTACAAGTGGATCGGCAGCGACAAGTAAGCCCTCCGCTCCCGGCAACCTGCAAACGGCCCCCTCAGACGGGGCCGTTTGCATATCCGGCAACATCTTTTTGCCAGCGAGGTAGATTCTGTAATAACGTCAGCGCTGGTCGGCTACGCATGGGGATGCGCTGACGAGGCTACGGGGACACCGCCTGCCGACCAATGCTGCTGCCTTCAGAACCATCCACGATTGTCGTCGTGCCGCCCACGGCCGATGTTTTATGGGGAATGTGAAGTGAAGACTGTCCGTATTTTTTCTGCCGCGCTGTTGCTTGCCACCTGTGGCACCGCTTGGGGCCAACAGGCTGACCAATGCCCGACGCTGCCATCCAACAGTGGCCTGCACTGGGAACAACAGACGCAGAGCGCGTTCATCGTGTGCAAAGCCACCACCGAGGATGGCCGTGCTGTGTTGAACATGATGCTCACCACCCGTGACCCGGACCTGCTCCTGAACCGCGCTCTGCGCGCGGAGAAAGGCGCGTTCGCCGGCGAAACCCTGCATTGGTACAAACCCGACATGGGCGGCCGTGATCTGCCCGGGCTGGAGTCGCGCCGCATCACCATGGTCAAGCTCGACAAGAACCGCTTCGCGCAGATATGGATCGACGCCGGTGACACCAGCGAGCTGAGCAACCTGCAGAACCTGACGCAGACGCTCAATCTCAGCCCGTCTACGTTGGCAGGTGCAAACCAGGAGTAAGGCCTGCGGAGCAAGTGGGAGGAGTACGGCCCGGGCCACTGCCGGTCCAGCTCTCTCCACGCATCTGCACAAAGACGTTGAGCCGGGTCGAAGCCCGGCCTTTTGCCTTGGCTTGAATGCAGGCGTTCACCGTTGCCTGCATTCAAGCCGGCGTCTTCAGAATTTGCCTTCCTGGTAGTCCACAAAGGCCTGCATCAGATCTTCGCGCGTGTTCATCACGAAGGGGCCATGCCGTGCGACCGGCTCGCGCAACGGGCGGCCCGCAACCAGAATCAGGCGCGCGCCCTGCGCACCGGCCGAGAGCTGCAGGCGGCCTGCAACCAACACCGCCAGCTCGTGCTTGGCCACCGGCTGCGCGTTCTCGCCATCGCCCAGCACTGCGCTGCCTTCAAACACATAGGCAAACACGTTGTGCCCATCGGGTAGCGGATATGACCAGCGGCTGCCAGCGGCCAGCTCGATATCCAGATACAGCGGCTCGGTCGCCGGTTGCACGATCGGCCCGCGCACCTCGCCCACCTGCCCGGCAATCACCTTCACCGTGACGCCCTCTGCAGGCGTGGTTTGTGGAATGTGCTCAGGGGCGAACTCCTGATAGCGCGGCGCTGTCATCTTGTCGCGCGCGGGCAGGTTCACCCACAGCTGGAAACCACGCATGCGGCCGGACTCCTGCTCGGGCATCTCCGAGTGCACCAGCCCCCGCCCCGCCGTCATCCACTGGACGCTGCCCGGGGTCAGCAGACCCTCGTTGCCATGGTTGTCCTTGTGCCGCATGCGGCCATCAAGCATGTAGGTGACGGTCTCAAAGCCGCGATGCGGGTGGTCGGGGAAGCCGGCGATGTAGTCTTCGGCGCGGTCGGTGCCGAATTCGTCCAGCATCAGGAATGGATCCAGTTCCGGCAACGCGGACGTGCCGATCACGCGGGTCAGGCGCACACCCGCGCCATCGGACGTAGGCATGCCGCGCAGGGTGCGAATCACGCGGGCGGAGGATTCAGTGCTCATGGCCGGTTTTCCTTCAGGACTGAAACAACAATGACCGTCGCCACCGATGACGCCAACCATTACCGATGAAACCGATAGTTCCAGCGTGCTGTTGATCAGCGGGTGTGCACGCCGCGCAGTCAGGTTGAGCGGCGCAGTGTCCTACGACCAAAGTCTCATTCGCTTCACCTCCCATACACGTTGACCCCCGCGTCGCATGGGTAGACCCTTGCTGGCATCTCCCCGCGAGGCGACTCGATGAAAGGTTTTTCCAAAGCCGGCTGGGCATTACTGTCCCTGATCGGCGCATTCTGCCTAGGTGTTGTGGCCTTGCGCCGCGGCGAACATATCAATGCGCTATGGATCGTGGTGGCAGCGGTGTCGCTGTACCTGGTCGCCTTCCGCTACTACGGCCTGTTCATTGCCAACAAGGTGCTGGGCGTTGACCCCACCCGCGCCACGCCCGCCATCCTCAACAACGATGGCTTGGATTACGTGCCCACCAACAAGCACGTCCTGTTCGGCCACCACTTTGCCGCCATTGCCGGCGCAGGCCCGCTGGTGGGCCCGGTGCTTGCCGCGCAGATGGGCTATCTGCCCGGCACGCTGTGGCTGATTGCCGGTGTGGTGCTGGCCGGTGCGGTGCAGGATTTCATGATCCTGTTCATCTCCACGCGCCGTAACGGTCGCTCGCTGGGCGACCTGGTGCGCGAGGAAATGGGCCCTGTGCCCGGCACCATCGCGTTGTTCGGTGTCTTCATGATCATGATCATCATCCTGGCGGTGCTGGCGATGATTGTGGTGAAGGCGTTGGAGGGCAGCCCCTGGGGTATGTTCACCGTCATCGCGACCATGCCCATCGCCATCCTGATGGGCGTGTACATGCGCTATATCCGCCCGGGCAAGATCGGCGAGATCTCCGTGGTCGGCCTGGTGCTGCTGCTGGCAGCCATCTGGTACGGCGGCAAGGTTGCCGCAGACCCGGTGCTGGGCCCGATGTTCACCTTCACCGGTGTGCAGATCACCTGGATGCTGATCGGCTACGGTTTCGTCGCCGCAGTGTTGCCGGTGTGGCTGCTGCTGGCCCCGCGCGACTACCTGTCCACCTTCCTCAAGATCGGCACCATCGTCGGCCTGGCGATCGGCATCCTGATCGTGATGCCGGAGCTGAAAATGCCGGCGCTGACCCAGTTCACCGACGGCACTGGCCCGGTGTGGAAGGGCAGCATGTTCCCGTTCCTGTTCATCACCATTGCCTGTGGCGCGGTGTCCGGCTTCCACGCGCTGATCAGCTCGGGCACCACGCCCAAGCTGCTGGCCAATGAAGGCCACGCCGCCTACATCGGCTACGGCGGCATGCTGATGGAATCGTTCGTGGCCATCATGGCCATGGTGGCTGCCTCGATCATCGAGCCGGGCATCTACTTCGCCATGAACAGCCCCGCTGCCATCATCGGCACCGACGTGGTCCACGCCGCACAGGTGGTCACCAACTGGGGCTTTGCCATTACCCCGGATCAACTGACCGCTACCGCAGCTGAAATCGGCGAGAGCACCATCCTCTCGCGCGCCGGTGGTGCACCGACGCTTGCCGTGGGCATCGCGCAGATTCTGCATGCGGTGCTGCCGGGCGACGGCATGATGGCGTTCTGGTACCACTTCGCCATCCTGTTTGAAGCCTTGTTCATCCTGACCGCCGTCGATGCCGGCACGCGTTCGGGCCGCTTCATGCTGCAGGACCTGCTGGGCAACTTCGTGCCGGCGCTGCGCCGCACCGATTCGTGGGTGGCCAGCTTCATCGCCACCGGCGGCTGTGTCGCGCTGTGGGGTTACTTCCTGTATCAGGGCGTGACCGACCCGCTGGGCGGCATCAACATGCTGTGGCCGCTGTTCGGCATCGCCAACCAGATGCTGGCAGGCGTGGCACTGCTGCTGTGCACCGTGGTGCTGTTCAAGATGAAGAAGGACAAGTACGCCTGGGTGCCGTTGGTCCCGGCCATCTGGCTGCTGATCTGCACCACCGCTGCCGGCTTCATCAAGATCTTCTCCAACGAGCCGGGCGTGGGCTTCTTGGCCCAGGCACACAAGTACCGTGACGCCATCGCCAACGGCAACCTGCTGCCGCCGTCCAAGAGCTTCGACCAGATGCAGCAGGTGATGGTCAACAACTACATCAATGCCGGCCTCACCGTGCTGTTCCTGTTCGTGGTGTTTGCGGTGCTGGTGTACTCGGTCAAGACCATCGCAGCGGCCCGCCGCTCGTCGACGCGTACTGACCGCGAAACGCCGTATGTCGCGCTCAAGCCGCACGAGATGGATCTGTAATGGGCACGCAGCTGGTCCCCGTCGGCCAGTACCAGACGTTCCGCCGCACCTGGCGGCGTCTGGTGCAGACCGCACGCCTGTGCTGCGGGGTGCCGGATTACGACAACTACGTCCGGCACATGCAGGAGAAGCATCCCGACCGCCCGGTCATGGATTACAAAACCTTCTTCCGCGAGCGCCAGGAAGCCCGCTTCGGCGGCAAGGGCGGCTTCCGCTGCTGTTGAGTTGCCACTGTTGAACACTAGAAAGGCGGGGCCATTGGCCTCGCCTTTTTGTTTGCCTGCGGGCTGCGGAGATCTTCTGCCAAGCAGACACAACCGCCATCGCAGGCATGCTCCGCCGCGCATGTCATACAGAAAACGGCGCCATGGCAGGTACAGCACTCAATGCTTCCCGCTGATGCCCTGCGCCTGCAGCCACGCAAACCTGGTGCAGAAGAAACCGCATCAACCGGCGCGTCAGGAACCTTCGGCCCTTTGCGCTGTCGATAAGGCACCTGTGGCCAACGCACGTCCTGCCCCACCCAACGCAGGCGTATTCGACGGACGTACGATCCCACCAAGCCCAATATCTTCCACTGCACTCAAAACTACTGAAGGCAAGCGAATGCCATTTTTCAGAACATTGTTGATTCCTGCCGTCGCAGTCATAGTGTTGACTGGCCTCGGCACCCCGTCCGCCTGCGCGCAGGACACTCCGGTAAAAACACTGGATACCGTCGTGGTGTCAGGCGCCACACCCGGCCCCGGCATGTGGCGGGTAACGCGCGGCGAAAACACCCTTTGGGTACTGGGCGATTTAAGGCCGTCCCCGGCCGCCATCACCTGGGATTCCAGCGCCGTGCTGGAGGTTGTGAAAACCGCCGACCTGGTCTTGTGGCAGCCGTACTTCACCATCACCGTCGATGCCGGCTTCTTCAAAAAGCTGTCGCTGCTCTACAGCTTCAGAAAGGCGCAGCAGAACCCCGATGGAAAGCGTCTTGAAGAGGTACTGGATGCTGGCACCTATCAGCGCTGGCAACGGCTCAAACAGCAACTTGCCTTGAACCAGCGTGGGCTGGAGAGCCAACGCCCTCTCACTGCAGCCGACAGCCTGCTCGGTGCGGCCATACGCCAACGCGGCATGTCCCCGAAAGGCGTGGTGACCAACCCCATCGTGGAAGTGATCAAAGCCAACGGCATCAAGTCCCACTCGCCGCGCTACACCCTGAAGCTGTCTGGTGACGCGGCATCCGAGATGCTCGCTGAAGCCCGTCGGTCCACCCTCAGTGATGTCGCTTGCCTGACCACCACCATGGACCTTGTGGAGCACGGAATGGACCGCATGGTGACCAACGCCAATGCATGGGCGACGGGCGATGTCGATCGCATTGACATGTCGCTCAAAGCGAATCGGGACCGGCTGTGCAAGGACGCCTTCAGCAGTGCGCCCGTCTCCAAGGCACATGGCGTCCCGGACCTGCGAACCGCCTTGGCCGACCAATGGGTCGCCGCCGCAGAGCGTGCTTTGGCAGAGAACGCGACCACCGTTTCCGTCCTGCCGGTGGAAGACGTGCTGGGTGAAGACGGCTTTATCGCCAGGCTGCGGGCGCGGGGCTACGAAATCCAATCCCCATGATCACGGGATAAGAAAAAAGCGGAGCCAATGGCTCCGCTTTTTTCGCATGCAACGTGGGCAACTGCGTATCAACGCCTCACGCGCCCGCCATCCACTTCAACATCAGGCCTGTGATGTAAGCCAGCACCGTGCCGGTGGCATAGCCCACCGTACCCAGCAGCACACCGACCGGTGCAAGGCTGGGGTGGAACGCCGCGGCCACTACCGGCGCCGACGCGGCCGCGCCCACGTTGCCCTGCGAGCCAATGGCCAGGAAGAACATCGGGGCCTTGAGCAGGCGGCCAACCACATACAGCAGCAGCACGTGGGTGCCCATCCAGATCACCCCCAGCAGGAACAGCCACGGGCGCTCCAGCAGCGAGAGCAGGTCCATCTGCATGCCGATGCAGGCGATGAGGAAATACAGGAACAGCGTGCCCACCTTGGATGCACCGGCTGCTTCCAACTCACGCACCTTGGTGAAGCTCAGCGCCAGGCCGGCAAAAGTGGACAGCATCACCACCCAGACGAACTGGTTGTCCAGCGAGGCCTGTTTGGCGAAGCTGAGGTTCTGTGCGCACCAGCTGGCCAGCGGCGCCGCCAGCGCATGGGCCGCGCCGACAATGCCCAGGCCCACGCCGACGATGATCATCAAATCGGTCAGGGTGGGAATGCGAGCGCTCTTGGCCTGGTAATCAGCAATACGGCGCTTCATGTCGTCGATGGCCGAGGTGTCGGCACCGTTGCGTGCGTCAATGCTCTGCGCGCGCCCGGCCAACCAGATCAACGCCGGCATCAGCAGGATGCTGGCACACACCACATCCACCACCGCGAACTGGCCGAAGGTGGTTGCATCGACATTGAAGGTCTCGCGCATGGCCGCCATGTTGGCGCCGCCACCGATCCAGCTGCCGGCCAATGCCGCCATGCCGGCCCAGGTATCACCGGCCACGGTGGCCGGGTGGATCAATTTCATCGCCTGGAACGACACCACCGCACCCAGCATGATGCCCACCGTGCCGGTGACAAACATGATCAGCAGCTTCGGGCCAAGTTTGATGATGCCCTTCAGATCAATCGACAACGTCAGCAGCACCAGCGCGGCCGGCAACAGCACATCGCGTGCCACCGGGTTGTAGAGCTTGGTGGTGTGACCGTCGATCACCCCGGCGGTGTTGTAGATGGCCGGGATGAAGTAGCACAGCAGCAGTGCCGGCACCCACGTGAACAGCTTTCTCCAGAACGGGGTTGGGCCGCTGGCCAACCAGAAAATCAAAGCCAGCGTACCGGCGATGAGGCCGAGCCCGACGATGTCGTTGGTGATGTACGCGGTGGAGCTTTCGGTCGGCATAAGCCCTGTTCCTGTCGATCGAAGGGAAATAAAAACGCCACGTGGTTGGCGTGGCGTGGGGAGGCAGAGCCTAGCATGTAAAGGGTTGCCAACGCCCCGGCCGAAAGAGCAGCGCCGCTGGAAACCCCCACCAGCGGCGCGCCTTTCTGTGTCATTACTGGCCGATGTGCTGCTTCAGCCAGCCATTGACCGTGTCATGCCACTGCACGCTGTTGTGCGGCTTGAGCACCCAGTGGTTTTCGTCCGGGAAGTACAGGAACTTGGACTCGATACCCTGGCGCTGCAGCGCGGTGAACGTGGCCAGGCCCTGCTCCACCGGGATGCGGTAATCCAGCTGGCCCTGTACCACCAACATCGGCTTTTTCCAGTTGGCGACGTGGTTGACCGGGTTGAATTTCTCGTAGTTCTGCGGCACGTCATACGGCGTACCGCCCTGCTCCCATTCGGTGAACCACAGTTCTTCGGTGGCGTAGCCCATGGCGCGCTGGTCGAACACACCGTCATGGTTCACCAGGCACTTCCACGGCTCGTTCCAGTTGCCGGCAATCCAGTTGACCATGAAGCCGCCGTAGCTGGCGCCCAGCGCGCAGGCCTTTTCACCATTGAGGAAGCTGTACTGCTGCTGCGCGGCGGCCCAGCCTTTCTGCAGGTCTTCCAGCGGGCGGTCGCCCCAGTGCTGGCTGATGGCATCGGTGAACGCCTGGCCGTAACCGGTGGAACCGTGGAAGTCGATCATCACCACGGCGTAGCCCTGGCCGGCGTAGGTCTGCGGATTCCAACGGTAGCTCCAGCCATTGCCGAAGCTGCCCTGCGGGCCGCCGTGGATCAGGAACGCCACCGGGTATTTTTTGCCTTCCTGGTAGTTGTGCGGCTTGACCACATAGCCGTGCACGGTTTCATCGTTCCAACCCTTGAACGAGAACTGCTCGAAATCACCGAAGTTCACCTCCGGCAACATCTCGCCGGCAGTCTGGGTGATGGCACGCAGCGGTGCGCCGGCCGTGGTGGTGCCGGTCAACACCTGGTCGCCGCTCTTGAGCGAGTTGCGGCTGAAGGCCAGCGCATCACCGGCGATGTCGAAGGACGAAACACTGCCCTCGCCCACCACCTTGCTGACCGACCCATCGGCCACCTTCACCGCGAACAACGGGTGTTCGCCCATGTCCTGCGCGGTGGTGTAAATGGTGCTGCCGTCAGCGGACAGCGTGATGCCGTCAGCGGAGCGGTCCCACTGCGGGGCAATTTCACGCGTCTTGCCGCTGGCCAGGTCCAGGGCGATCAAACCAAAACGGTCCGCCTCGAAACCCGGGCGCTTCATCGCGCGGTAGAACAGGGTCTTGCCGTCGGCACTGAACACCGGGCCGGCGTCCCACGCCGGGTTGCCCGTGGTCAGGTTGACCGGCGCCTGCTTGCCGGCCGCGTCCAGCTTGTACAGGTCGAAGTTGGTGGACCACGGCTCCTTGTCGCCCTGCACACGGATGCTGGCCACCACCGACTTACCGTCCGGCGACCACGCAAAATCATCATTGCCACCAAACGGCTTGGACGGTGCATCGCCGGCCAGCGTCGCGCTGATCGCCGATGCGCCCTTCACTGCCGCCGCACCTGCAGCCGGCAGCGGCGCGACGAACAGCGTGTTACGGCGGCCGTCAGCCCAGGTATCCCAATGGCGCACAAACATGCTGTCGAACACCTGGCCGCTGGTCTTGCTGGCCTTTTCGGCTTCCAGGCGCTTGCTGGTGCAGGCCAGGTCCGAGCCACAGTCCTGGAACACGCCCGCACTGAACACCACGCGGTCGCCCTGCGGCGAGACGCGGTAGCTGTCCACATCGGTGGCGAAATCGGTCAACTGCAGCGGCGCACCGCCGGCCAGCGGCATCACGTACAGCTGCTGGCTGCCGTTCTTGGCGCTGAGGAAGTAGACGTTCCGGCCATCGGCCGAGATCGAAGCGGAGTTGACGTTCCAGCCTTCCGGCGTGAACTGACGCGGCGGCGCCATGTCGCGGGTACGCAGGTCGCGGATCCACAGGCCGGTGCTGGCCTTCAGGTCAGCATCGACCACACGCTTGGCAAACACCACCTGCGCGCCATTGGCGGTAAGCAGCGGCGCGGACACGCGGTCCAGCTTGACCATGTCGCGGACTTCAAAACCGCGCGCATTGGCCAGCGACGGCAGGGCTGCCAGCAGGCACAGCGGCAGCAGGGCGTGACGGAGCTTCATGGGCATCTCCCGGATAAAGGCAAACCCCGATGGTAGGCGCGCAGCTTGTCCCCTTGCAAAGGCTTGAAGTCATGCCCCCGCAACCGCCGGAAACAGCAAAGCCGCCCTAAGGCGGCTCCGCTGTTGACTTAGCCCCTTTGCTGTTGATTTAGCCCCTCTCCCGCATGCGGGAGAGGGGTTGGGGTGAGGGCGCTCTCGCTCTCGCTCTCGCTTTGGCTTTGGCTTTGGCTTTGGCTTTGGCTCTGGCTTTGGCTCCAAACCCAAAACACCAACCAAGTTAAAACACCCCCCATCCGCCCTCCGGGCACCTTCCCCCGCACGCGGGAGAAGGGAAAGCAGGCACCCGCATCAATCCCTGCCTCACCCCGGCAATCGCCAAAAACAACAAAGCCGCCCAAAGGCGGCTCCGCTGTTGATTTAGCCCCATTGCTGTTGATTTAGCCCCTCTCCCGCGTGCGGGAGAGGGGTTGGGGTGAGGGCGCTTCGGCTTCGGTTTTGGCTCTAAGCCCCAAACACCCGCCGAATCCCCCACACACCCTCCCTTCGGGCACCTTCCCCCGCAGGCGGGAGAAGGTAACAACCAAGCCCTACATCACCCCTTGTTCGATGCAGCCGGCTCGCCCTTCTTGCCGATGCGGTACATCAACAGGCCCACCAGGAACAGCACCAACAAACCCACCCAGGCCGACAAGCTCGCCCAGGTATCGGCAAAGCCGCCCAGCGGCAGAGCCAGCACGTCGCCCTGCCCGCTGACCACGATCGGCACCGCAATGGCGATACCCATCAGCGCTTCACCGGTGATCAGGCCAGCAGCAAACAACACGCCCGGGCGGTGCACGCGGTCACGGCCTTCTTCGTCGTCCGCACGCAGCTTGTGGAAACGCTCGACCAGGTGCGCCAGCAGGCCGCCCAGGAAGATCGGCACCATCAGCTCCAGCGGCAGGTAAATGCCGATGGCCGCTGCCAGCACCGGCACGCGGAAGCGCTTGCCGGTGGCCTTCAGCCACTCATCAACGGCAATGATCGCTGCGCCGACCGCCGCGCCCAGCGCGATCATCGTCCAAGGCAGTTCGCCACCAAACAGGCCGCGCGCCACCGATGCCATCAGGTTGGCCTGCGGCGCTGCCAGCGAGTTCGGATGCTCGGCAGTCGGTGCACCAATGCCGTAGGCATGGGCCAGCAGGTTCAGCACCGGCGCCATGATCAGCGCACAGGAGAACGCACCAATGCCCAGCATCAGCTGCTGCTTCCACGGCGTGGCGCCAACCAGATAACCGGCCTTGAGGTCCTGCAGGTTGTCACCGCCCACGGCGGCAGCACAGCACACCACCGCGCCGATCATGATCGCGGCCACCGCGCCCAGCGGGGCGCCACCGACGCCCACCTTCTCCAGGCCCGAATCACCCAGCAGCAACACCAGCACCACCGAGGCAAACAGGATGGTGGAGATGGTGATGCCCGACACCGGATTGTTGGACGAACCAATCAGGCCCGCCAGGTAAGCCGACACCGACACAAACAGGAAGCCGGCGACAATCATGATGATGGTCATCGGGATGGACACGTGCCACTGGCCGACGATGGCCTGGTACAGGCCCAGCAGCGGCAGGGTGAAGGCGATCAGCGCGATCAGCATCCACTTCATCGGCAGGTCGCGCTCGGTCTCGGCCAGTGCCGGGCCACTGCTCTTGCGGGCAGCGGCAAAGCCACTCTTCACGCCGCTGAGCAGCGACTTGCGCAGCGAGAACAGCGTCCACACGCCACCAATCAGCATGGCGCCCACGCCCAAGTAGCGGATCTGCGAGCCCCAGATGGCGAACGCGGCATCGGCAGAAGACGCCGTCGCCAACTGGCTGGCCAGCTCGGCATTCCCCGACAGGAAGAACGCCTGATACAGCGGAATGGCGATGTGCCAGGACAGGATCGCGCCCGACAGCACCACGATGCCGACATTCAAACCGACGATATAGCCCACGCCCAGCAGCGCCGGCGACAGATTGGTACCGATGAACGCGGTGACTTTGGAGCTGCCGACATAGGCCGACTGCGCCCAAGCGTCCGGGAAAATCCGCAGGCCCGACGCGGCGGCCAGCTTGACCAAGCCACCGATGGCAGCGGAAATGCCGAGGATCCTCATGCCTGGGCCGGGGTTTTCACCGGCCTTGAGCACCTCAGCGGCCGCCTTGCCTTCCGGGAACGGGAGCGGATCTTCAACGATCATCGAGCGCCGCAGCGGCACCGAGAACAGCACGCCCAGCAGGCCGCCCAGGCCGGCAATACCCAGCACCCACCAGTACTTGAAGTCTGGCCAGTAACCCATGATGACCAGCGCCGGGATGGTGAAAATGACACCGGCGGCAATCGACGAGCCGGCCGAAGCGCCGGTCTGGACGATGTTGTTTTCAAGAATGGTGCCGCCGCCCAACAACCTCAGCACGCCCATCGAGACGACGGCAGCGGGAATGGCGGTAGCAATGGTCAGGCCGGCGAACAGGCCCAGGTAAGCATTGGCAGCGGACAGCACCACAGCCAGCACGATGGCAAGAACCACCGCGCGGAATGTGAGCTGCGCAGGCGCAGCGTTGTTCATGTAAAGCCCTTGGATGGCAAAAAAACCGTTGCCACGCTAACGCCCGCTTAACGGCAAGTCCAGTCGCGATGCGCCATCTGACGGCCCACGGCACAGCCAGCCCCCCGATCCGGCACAGCCCGCGCCGCTCTGCCACGCAATGCGGCAGCGCGGCATCGTCCCGCCGGGCGGGCACCTATACTCGGCCGCCCTTCCTGTCGCCGCTGCCGATGTCCACCCTTTCCCTTCCCGCATCCCGCACAGACGACTTCCTGGGCCACCCCAAGGGTGTCTACGTCTGTTTCTTCACCGAGATGTGGGAGCGCTTCTCCTTCTATAGCATGAAGGCGCTGCTGTTGCTGTACCTCACCAAGTATCACCTGTTTGGCGACAAGGCCGGGCTGGATCTGCTGGGCGCCTATGGCGGGCTGGTGTACTGCATCCCGGTGTTTGGCGGCATGCTCGCCGACCGTTGGCTGGGCATGCGCAAGGCGGTGGTGTTCGGTGGCATCTTGTTGGTGCTGGGCCATGCGGGTATGGCGTTCGAGGGACACGCCGCGCACCGCGTTGCCGGTGAAGTGGTCCGCGACGAGGCCGCGTTGAGCGTGACCTACCTGTCGCTGGCGCTGATTATCATGGGCGTGGGGTTTCTCAAACCCAACATCTCCACCATCGTCGGCAAGCTCTACCCGGACAATGACCCGCGCCGCGACTCGGGCTTCTCGCTCTTTTATGCCGGCATCAACCTGGGCGCGCTGTTCGCCTCGCTGGTGTGCGGCTTTCTTGGCGAAGCCTATGGCTGGAAGTACGGCTTCGGTGCGGCCGGCATCGGCATGCTGGTGGGCTTGGGCATGTTCCTGTGGGGGCAAAAGTACCTGCACGGCCATGCCGAACCCGCGCAGCCGACCAGCCTGCGCGAGCGCGTGTTCGGGCTGCCGCGCGAATGGTTGATCTACGCCGTGGCGGTGCTTGCCATCGTGCCGGTGGCTGCGTTGATGTGGGCAGCGGCCAACGGCGCGTTCGCGCTCGGCGGTGAAATCAGCCTGGCGTTGATGCTGATGATTGTGGTGCTGGGCGGCGTACTGCTGTGGTTTGCATGGTTCACCGGCACGCAATGCACGCCGGAGCAACGCCAGCAGATGATCGCGCTGATGGTGCTGATCTTCATGGCGCTGGTGTTTTTCACCTTGTATGAGCAGACCTACGGCTCGTGGGTCACCTTCACCGATCGCCTGTTGACCAAGGACCTGGTGCCATCGCTGGTCATCCGCGAAGGCACGCCGCTGCCGTGGTCCATCGTTTCACTGCTGCTGGCGCCGCTGGGTTTTGTGGTCGCCGCGCGGCTGTCGGACCGCAATCCGGCCTCCACCGCGCCGCGCACGTTGTTTGCCGTCATCGTCGCTGCCATGTTGGTGATGCTGGTGCGCGACTGCCTGGTGCTGCCGCAGACCGCCGGTTCACTCACCTATCTTGGCGCGCTGTTTCTGGTGCTGCTGGCGCCGCTGTTTGCTGCCCTGTGGGCATGGCTGGACAAGCGCAGGCTCGATCCTTCCAAGCCGCTCAAATCTTCTTTTGGTTTGGTATTCGCCGCCCTCTCGTTCATTCCCTTGGCGCTGGCCGCACAGCAGGTGGGCCTCACCGGGCAGATGGCCAGCGTGTGGTGGTTGGTGCTGGCCTATCTGATTCTCGAAATCGGCGAGATGTGTCTGTCACCGGTGGGCCTGTCTGCCGTCACCCAACTGGCCGCGCCGCGCGTGGTCAGCCTGATGATGGGCACCTGGTTCCTGGCGACCGCATTCTCCGAAACACTGGCCGCACTGTTCGGCAAACTCGCCGCCATCGACGTGCCCGAAGGCGAAGTCATGGACATCGCACACGCTGCCGCGCGCTACGAGCACCTGTTCTGGCTGCTGATGTGGATTGGCCTGGGCTGCGCGGTTATCGCGCTACTGGCCTCGCCGCTGCTGAAGCGGATGATGCACGGGGTGCGCTGAGCGCAGGCTTGGTGACGAAAGCGCTGGGCTGCTCCTGGCCTTTCGTCACCGGTTCAATCCAAGGGCTGCAAGCAGACCAGATTTATTACTGTGAAGCTGCCGTAGGACAGGCCGGTGCGTTGGCACTGGGCACCGGCAAACGCCGCACGCTGCCCACACCGTCCGCCACCAAACGGAAAACCAACACCGCACACCCAGCGCGGTCCCAGCCGGTACGCACTTCATAGTTCTGCCCGGCTTCGGGAATGAAGCTGCGCGCCACCGAACAACTGGCCGAATTGCGATCAACCGTGCCCGGCCGCCCCGCAACTGCGGTCTGGCTTTCCATATAGAACGAAAACTTCGCCGTGATGCGCTGATCAGCCACCGCCGCAATCTCGACATAGTGCCGCGGCATATCCGCCGGCTTGGGCATGCCCAAATCGCGCTTACGTTGCCCGCCCATCTGCGGCCCCGCCGGATAACCCCCACCGGTTACTGAACCACCCACGCAATCGCTGTTGGGGTAGACCTTTACGTTGCGCGAGCCAATCAAACGAATATGAGCTACATCACCCTGATGCGGCTCGTCATAAGCCGCCAGCTCGCTCTTGATCACGCCTTTTATAAAGCAACCGGAAAGCGGCAGGGCCAAGACTGCGATCATCACTATGCGAAACGACTTCATTCTCAGCTCCTTGAGAATTAAATGATCTTTGTGCGAAATCTATAACAGCGCATTTGTTGGCGACTTAGCGACCTTGAGGCGATAACGGCGCGACACTACCTCAGGTCAAGCACGTTGCAGAGGTAAGCTCTTGAAAATCTGACCCTGACCCCCTGTTTTTGTGTACCTCCTTCTTTCCCCTACAAAAACGACTCTGGATTGGCACCGCCCCCTCCCGCCCCCTCATGTAAATACCAATCACATCTTCTTCTTTAGGAATATAAGCAAAATCCAACTTAAACTTCCCGCCCGAACCCAAAATCGCCTTAAAGTGAGTCCATGGCTCTCTCACAAATGGCTCTTCACCCTTTAGAGCCTCCATGCTCTTCATCAATTCATAAAGAGGCCTAACAGGACTACCCCCGAATTCAAATTGAAATCTCTGACCAGCCGAATCCGTAAACCAAACCTCATTCTCACTATATCCCCCATAGCACTTTCCAAAAAGTTCAAATACGACCGCCCTTTCCGGCATAATCGACCACATAATCCGCGCTACCGCACTGTAAATCTCTTCAACACTCATTATTAATCACTCGAATTCGGAATGAGACGATTTGCAATCTTACCATCAACGGAGTACTCCACCGAAAAGCGGCCGGTCTAGCACCAGAGTCATCATAAATTGGCGATATCCTTACTCTAACTTGACTGCCACTCTGAATCTCCCCCTTCCAATACTGCTCCAATTTATACCAATCCCCTCCCGCACCATTGAGACGGGAATCCATCGGAACAATATTAAGCCGTTCACCAGGCCCCCAAACATCGCAGCAAGGATGTGCCCACCACAATCCCCTTCGATTCCACACTTTGCTGCCTTGCCTTGCTGGTATGAGTTCCTATCCCATGGATCAAGTTTCAGATCGGCCTCGACTGACACAACTCGCGCTTGCGCATCTGTCTGGTACGAGTACCCGTTCTCAAATGTGTAGCTCACGTTAGGCTCGGGATTGTTTGCCAATTTACTCCAATCCCCTTTAACACCACGCGCCAAACCTCTATCTACTAGACCCTCTCCAGCATCACTAACACCATTACTCCCCCAGCTGCAACTTAACTCTTTTGAACGAGCGACATCCGCGGCGATATGAAAACAGGGGTCAGAGACGAGTTTACAAAAACCTGACTCTGCCCCCTGTCGTCCATCTGACACATCACAGCAATTGAGTCCACCTTCCTCGGCCCTTTATGGGGGATTTGATTGGCTGCCGAAAACAGAGGGAAGCCCGATTCTTACGAAAACCGACTCTGCCCCTGCCTTCACTTTTTCCTCAGGAATTCATGGCATGGCCAGTCTCGCCTTCAACCCTGCGGAGGCTGCCTACGATCGAACCCTCTATCACTATCGGACTCAGTCTTGAAGCCGAACATCAATCCCACTTCTAGGAGCCTCAACGCAGCGCTCCCTGTCAGCATGAATGGAAAGTTCTCCAACAGAGAGACCATCGTCTCGTAGGCTAGGCCAAACTCGCCAGCATCTTGAATCCACTCAGAAATCTGACTCATCTGATCTTGATAGGACATTCCCTCTTCCGAAAATTGATCTGCAAGCGCAGGCTGATCTGTCAGGAGTTCCAACACCTGCATCAAGTTCTTTTCTATGAGCGCGTAATTTGAATTCATGGCTTTGGATTTCTGGGGGTATTGGTGGGATATTCAGTAACAATGCGGCCACTCTTTGTATCGCAGACCACTTTGATATCTACTCCGTCAAACATGCCTGTGCCAGTTGCGTATCCGCGTGCGTCAGGCTTCGACCATTGCACCTTAGGATCCGTGGCGATGTCAGACACTGTATTCTTAATCTTCTGATCGCTCCACGATCAGGGAAGGTCTGAACAATCAGCTCAGACATGCGGATTTCCGCGTTTGAGATCGCAACAGTGATTGCACGAACGAAAGGCAGTAACTCCCCGGTCTATCTTTGCGCTGCAGGACGGCTTTTCCGTCTTGCAGATACAACTACAGCGCCTGCGGCAGCAACTGCCGCCGCACCATCCACAAGTTCGACAGCGCAAACAGCATAAGCACCTGCGCTGTGTTCTTGGCCAAGCCACGATAGCGCACCTTGGTATAGCCAAATTGACGCTTCACCACCCGGAATGGGTGCTCGACTTTGGCGCGGACACTGGCCTTGAAGTGCTCCCAACGTCATGCGTGCTTCTGGCCGCGCTTGTTCTTGATCGTAGAAAACAGGGGGCAGAGACGAGTTTCCAAAGACCTGACTCTGCCCCTGCTTTCGATCCCCGTCTCTCCCACGATCATCGGATGCGGCGGAGAAGCACCAGACATGATTTAAGAAAACAGGGGTAAGAGCCCGATTCTGGCGAAACCTGACTCTGACCCCTGTTTTGTTTTCCGTCATTTCTTTAAATGAGATCCACTTATGTACATAACACCATCAATCAAAGCACACCGCCCCCCCGCTCGCCAAAACTCGAAGTATGCCGTGAAATCCAATTTAGGCTCATACAGAGGCGATGCGATATACCAGGCCAAATAGTAATCTGCAGCCAATCCATACAATGCATCAAGAAGCGCATACACTAATTTAGAACTATCAATCAAACCTTCTCGCAGCGAATCAGCGATCTCCTCAAACAACCAATAATATGGAATATCCTTCACCAGCACTTCATCAAGTTGCTCCTCACTCACAAACTTTACCGAAGCACCACGACATATTTCAGCAATCTCCGCATCCCCCAAACGATCCGCGATACGTGCCATTTCCTGCAACCACGCCCTCCCGAGTTTTTGCAACTCACCCTCACTAGCAACTCGAACTGGCACTAAATACGCAGCAATAGTTCCGGAGCGGAGAACCTCTTCAGCATTACGCACCAAGATATCAGGCTGCGGGAAATAACCAAATATAGCCCGCAGATCACTGGGACTGGAATGACTCTTCAATAAACCCATGAAGTGCGATTTATCAAAATCCAATTCACCCTTACAAAAGGCAAGCCAATCCTCCAGTAAATTCCTCATTTTGAACCCTTCATTACCGGCAACTCAGGCAGTAACTGCGGATCAACCTTCAGAAAACAGGGGTCAGAGACGATTTTCCGAGAAACCTGACCCTGACCCCTTTTTTCTCTTATCGGCCTTGATGGGGTAACGACGTGACCATACGCCTAGCCCCGTCCTTGGATGCGAGTCATTAAAACTCGCCACAAACTTGACCTCCGTTTTTTCCTGCTTTCAAAATAACGCACAACGCGCACAAGTAAAACTACACTACCGCCCGAACGCCCCCATTAACAGAACTAAATAAAACACCCCCAATTCCGGACCGTTCAAACCTATCCTTAAAAACCTCACTAACCACTATTGCCCCCGGATAATTATAAACCCTAAATACATTCTTCCCACCGACCTTATCAGGGTCAATCACAAAATTTAAGAAATAACTATAGCGCCCCGCCAGATCAGGCCTAATCGAATCATCGGAAGAAAATTTCTCGAATTCAGACCTGTCTTCATCAACACAATCGACCAAGTCTTCGATAATCATGACGTAATAATCATCATTAACATCCTGGCCCACAATCTCAACCGGATTGAATACCACTCCAACATAAGGAATATCGACTTCGGGAAGACCATCAAGCGCCCGAACTGCCGCTTTACTCAGAACAGGAACGCCAGCATAGCCAGCAAGAGAGTAGTCAACCTCAAGCCCAATTGCGTAAACATCCAGCACATGCCTCCCCGGCTCCATATATTGCGGATGGGGCTCGATAAAAATCCAATTATTTACATTTCTAATATCACCAAGACTCCATACTCCAACCATTGACAGATCCGGCCGCATTAAAAAATAATTCATATCAACTCTTTGCCAGCCATTTGTTTATTTGACCCGGAATCACCGCTTCCGCCTTGATTCTATCCAGCATGGAAACGAAAACAGGGGGCAGCGAAAACAGGGGGCAGAGACGAGTTTCCAAAAACCTGACTCTGCCCCTGCTTTCGATCCCCGTCTCTCCCACGATCATCGTATGCGGCGGAGAAGCACCAGGCATGATTTAAGAAAACAGGGGTAAGAGCACGATTCTGGCGAAACCTGACTCTGACCCCTGTTTTGCTCCCTGCCCCCCTGTTCCTTTGACCCCCTACTCCTTCGCAAACCGATTTTTCTAACGAATTCATTCTTTCAACTTCAAAATCCTCGCAAGAGCGCGCTCAGCTTCATCCCACTCAACGCCCGGATCCAAATGTGCTGAAAGATACCCATAATAATCAGTCAAAAATTCAACAGAGGAGGCCCCAAGATCTTTCGCCTTCCTTAAAATAAAGATTCGCTCATCCACCGGAATTCCCCAATTCTCATCCTCAAGAACACACCGCTCAAGAACATCAGAACTGGATACGCTATCAATTGCTGATATTAGCTCGCGTATCGCCGAATCCCAACTCTCAGGATTAACATCAAAATCCTGATACAGCCCTTTAACCCTAGATATGCAACTAAAAATGTCAACACTCACATTAACTCCAATACTCATTTCCCAGAGAAGTATGTCATTACCGAAACCACTCCATTAGGAAACATTGCGGCCCTATATGTGATCTTATACCCGCCCATATCTACAGCCCTATTATCATATTTCGGCACTTTCGGAAAAACAGGGGTCAGAGTGGAGCTATTAAGAACCCGACGCTGCCCCCTCCTTTCTATAAGGCCGCGAGATACCCAAGGAATCCCGGGTGATTCCACTCTCCCTTGAGAGCCTATGCTGCAAGGATGAGATCAACCCCCTCATTGCAACCAGCGGAGGCACTTCGCTTTGAGAATAGATACTGCACGAATACATGTCCTGCGGATAATCAAAGTCCGCATATAGATCTTGAAGTTTATCTAGTTTTCGATCATCACTATCTTCGGACTCGTTGAGCTCAACGAGCTTTGCGTAACGCCACTCATCCATAGCACGCAGCTCATCGGTCAAGCCGGCCTTCTTTGATAGAAGACTAGTAACCTCTGAGTCATCCAGCGAGTCAGCGCCAGCCAGCACGGCGAAATCAATGTCGCCATTGTCGCCCCCGCTAGTAAGTAGTCGCGTCGCATAGTGTGAGATGTCGGCTTTACCAATCCAGCCATGCGCCAGGCCAACCGATAGAGTTTGGCAAGAGACGAATCCCATCTGATACATCACAGCAATTGAGTCCACCTTCCTCGGTCCTTTATGGGGGGTGTTCTTGCTGACGAAAACTTGGGGGGAGCCCGATTCTTACGAAACCCGACTCTGACCCCTGTTTTTCCAGAGATACGCCACACCGTCCTGCTTTGGCTCGTCATAGGACGAGAGCTCGCTCTTTACTACTTCCTTGATGAAACAGCCCGACATCAAGCCGCAACAACTAAGAACGACGCCGACTCGCGGAATCAGCTTTAAATCAAGCATCAAGAACAACCTCCATGTCGACCACCTAGAATGAAAATGAGAGCTAAGAAAAACGTCTTGGCGGCATCCGGATCCGTACAGACAGAGCTCCAGATCGCTCAAAACAGGAGGACTAAAAATTTTCCTGGCAGCTCAAGATGTGAATTCACAGAACCAGAACGCACCCTATTTCGCCAGACATGATTTCAAAACAGTGATCGAAGTGGAGTTATTGAAAACCCGACTCTGCCCCCTGTTTTCGTCCTCGCCTCTCATCGAGCCATCGCACAGACAGCGCGCCCAGCATTCAACTCCCCGTCACCCGGATCCACAAACTTCCCTACCAGCAGGGCCCAGTTCAAAATATCCAGCAGCCCTCTCCGAAATTCAAGCCCCAAAGCAGTGGGTGAACGAGCTTTCTCGAAATAACTCAGTATTTTTGAAAAAGCCGAATCACGCCCCTCGCCTTCAACCAAGAAACAAACGAGACCATACAGTGCAGAGAACTCCTCCGAACGACCCGAATTCAGTTCAGTTGAGTCTAATATCTGGAGGGCGCCCAGATAGTCATCTGCCAGCAAGAAGTACAGTACAGCAACCAAGCGATGCTCGCAAACCGCCTCACAATCCCCTTCCAATCGATTTGAAAGTGACATTTCAAATCGCCCCAGCTCTACCCACCGCTCGGAAGATACTTCCCGATTCTTGAGCAGATCAATTACACTCTTCCCTCTAATGCACCTAATATGAGAGAACTCACTTTCCCGATGCCGAGCATTCGTCTTCAGCAAATCCATTGAATCAACTGCATCTACCACCACTGAGGCCCTTTCAATAGCTTTCTCTATTTGCGCATCTGGTGCCCCCCCCATCATCAGCTTCAGCACCCCGTTGAGCTCCGTCTCAATCCGCGATGGACCTCCATACGTCCATCGACCTTCCGGATCCAACACAGGTGAATTCAATATCACATCCCAATCACAGGAGTTGATTCTGTAGCGCTCTTCCCAAACATCTTTATAAGAAGTCATACTAAAAATCCTCAACATTTGCTGGGAAGAAGCAGGAGTACTTTCCTTAGGATACTTCGAAGGCACCTCAGGCGATTTAATTGGATCTGGCACACTCGAATTACCAAGCCAATCCTTCTCCTTCAACCGGTCCGACACATCTGGTTTAAACCCTGCCGGCCCCTCATACAGCTGAACGGTGAATCGCCCTTCATCGAAAACAGGCAAGAACAGAAAAGCAGGGGTCAGAGACGATTCTCCGAGAAACCTGACTCCGCCCCCTTTTTTGCTGCACGTCCGAAGCTTCCATGCCGCCGTACTTGGACTTCCAGACGTAGTAAGTCGCGTCGGAAATGCCAAGCTCAAGGCAGACATCCTTGACCTGCCTTCCAATCTCAACCTGCTTCAACGTCGTAACGATCTGACTCTCGTTGAATTTGCTCTTGCGCATTAGTGGTCTCCTTGGGGCTAGTTTGCCTGGAGACCTCCAAGAATGCCTGGATCAAGTTTACGGGCAGGCGACAGAATGTGCTGCGAACGAAACGGACACGATGCGTGGCTGGCACCATCGAACGCCAGACACAAGCTCTACTCAACGCTCCGCGTCGGCCGCGAGGCACTTCTCAAACGATGGCCCACCACACCCATTTTGCAGATGCTCAAGCTACTGAGCGCACTCCCGGAACCGGTGCGCCGGGAGATGGTCCTGTGCTGAAAAAACGTGGGGGTACCTCAGACTCTGACCCCTGTTTTGCTTTGCTTGGAAATTCGACTCGGTGATTGATGCAAAACAGGGGCCAGAATGGAGTTATTGAAAACCCGACTCTGGCCCCTGCCTTGCCCTTATCGCCCCATTGCACGTACAGCACGCTCTGCGTTCAACTCTCCATCACCAGGATCCACAAACTTCCCAACCAACAGCGCCCAACAAAAAATACCCGGCAAACCTCTCCGAAACTCGCGACCCATGTCAATAGGCGAACGAGTCTTCTCAAAATAGTCAAGAACACCTGCATAGTCCCGGCAGCACCCTTCACCACTAATCATTAATGAAGCCAGGCCATGCAGGGCAGCAAACTCCTCAGATCTGACTGAAACCTTCACTGTCGAATCCAACACATCGAGAGCACCCACGGCATCTTCGCCGATTAACAAATACAAGGCTGCGTCCAAACGATGCGCGCAAATCGACTCACGATCCCCCTTCAAAGCATCCGAGAGAGAAACTTCAAGACTGCCCAGATTGGACCATCGCTCAAGGGGAACACCCCCCCCTCAAACAAATCAACGATACACCTTCCTCTTATATACTTAATATGAGAAAACTCATTATCACGGTGACGCGCATCTAGTTGCAGCAAACCAAGTGAATCAACGGCATCAATAACAGTTACAACCCTCTGAATCGCCTTCTTTACCATGTCACTGGGCGCCCCCCCCATTGCGAGCTTTAGCACCCCATCAAGCTCAGTATCAATCCGCGCGCCCCCCCCGTAAGTCCATTTTCCTTCAGCATCCAATACTGGCGAATCCAATATCACATTCCAGTCGCCGAAACTAGCCTTGTAACGCTCTTCCCACAAACTCTTATAAGAAACCATCTCAAATTTCCTTTCGCACCTATGGAGACGAAGCTGAAGCACCTTCTTTTGGGTACTTTGGAGGAACCTCAGGAAGTCGAATTGGATCCGGAACAGTGGAATTATCCAGCCATTCTTTCTCTTTCAATTTATCCAAAACATCCGACTTGAACCCAGCGGGCCCTTCATACAGCTGGACTGTAACCCGCCCCTCATCCAACGACATCATAATTTCGCGTTTCTGCAATTCAGCAAAAACAGGGGTCAGAGACGAGTTTACAAAAAACTGACTCTGCCCCCTGTATTCCTTATCTGCCCCGCACTCAACTACACCAGCAAAACAGAGACCAGAGTGGAGTTATTAAAACTAGGCCCTGCCCCCCCGGCTTCTGAAACAACACCAAATCCAACCCAATAATCAATAAAATTCACCCAACGCCTTCTTTATGCGAGAAACATCCGCATTAAAAAGCGACCAACCATCATTACAATGGCGAGCACAGGACGCCTCGGGAATACAGCGATCAACGGCTTCGCGCACCTTGCCAATAAAATCATCATCAACTGATAAATCTCGCAAGGAACCCGTATCTAACGCTTTACTCGCCAACGCAACGAGCGCCAGCGGAATCTCTTCCGGCAGCTCATCCAATCTCATAGCCAATTCTGAATTGGAAAATCCAATTGCAGCGCCAGCGGAGAAATTCCACTTCTCCACAGCATGCTCAAAGCTTCGTTCAACGTACTTCCTGTAGTCCTCATAGCCCCATGAATTCATACACCCTCCTATTTACCTGCGAAAACAGGGGTCAGAGACGAGTTTACAAAAACCTGGCTCTGACCTCTGTTCTGCCATTTGTATGTTTTGGAAAAAACAGGGCTCAAAGTCCGATTCTTGAAAAACCTGACTCTGACCCCTGTTTCACGTCATGCGTGCTTCTGGCCGCGCTTGTTCTTGATCGTAGAAAACAGGGGGCAGAGACGATTTTCCAAAAAACCTGACTATCCCCCTGCTTTCGATCCCCGTTTCTCCCACAATCATCGGATGCGGCGGAGAAGCACCAGACACGACTTAAGAAAACAGGGGTAAGAG
>DEOB01000010.1:873536-882303 GCA_002359895.1 Stenotrophomonas sp. UBA2629 | reverse complement strand
CACTAAATACGCAGCAATAGTCCCGTAACGGAGAACCTCTTCAGCATTACGCGCCAAGATATCAGGCTGCGGGAAAGAACCAAATATAGCCCTCAGATCACCGGGACTGGAATGACTCTTTAATAAACCCATGAAGTGCGATTTATCAAAATCCGATTCAACCTTACAAAAGGCGAGCCAATCCTCCAGTAAATTCCTCATTTTGAACCCTTCATTACCGACAACTCAGGCAGCAACTGCGAATCAATCTTCCATTTACCACACAGCAAGATACCACCCCTAAAAACAGGGGTCAGAGCCCCCTTATGGTGGATTTGTTTGGCTGCCGAAAACAGAGGGAAGCCCGATTCTTGCGAAACCCGACTCTGACCCCTGCTTTTAGCTATCGAGAACACGGGGAAACCCGATCCTTACGAAACACGACTCTGACCCCTCTTTTATTGTGACCCCTCTTTTATTGTGCGAAATATGTAGCAGTGAACTTGCTGGCCACTTGGCGACCTTGAGGGGATAACGACGCACCACGCCAAGCCAAGCACGCCATGGAGGTAAGTTCTTAAAAACCCGACTCTGACCCCGGCCCTCCTCAACCTATACCACCAATATTCCTACGCCATCGCGAAAAATCGAAATAACCATCGCCACCAGACAACACATATGCAGAATAACAATCAATCGCCTTACTCGGACTATCCAGCACCCCAATATTTTCCACATCCCCATTATTTACATGATAAACGACATGATCGCGCGCGGAATCAATAACAAACAACTGATCCCCCACCTTTCCTTGAACTCCATCCTTCCTTGTATCAAGAAAGCAACGCATTGCCACCCAACTGTAATTAACTCCATCATATTTATTATGACGAGTTTCAACAGCCCTTGGCACCTGCGCTACAACATTCGCCATTAAGCTATCGGGCTTTCTGTGCCCATAGGATGCTATCACCATGTTAATTGGCAGCCATGACGCTTGCGGATGCGCGACAAGACGCCTACTACTCAATGGATTATCCGGAATTTCCTCTGGCATTTTCCACCCACCAGTCCGCCACAGCCATGACTTTGAAACCTCATAAGGCAAGGCAAGAATTGATCCGCCAAATACGCTCCCTTCCTCGAACCTATCTCCAGTATGACCCTCTTCGATCTTAACAACCCCACCGGGCGTCTCGACAAATAAAAATGGAGAAACCATGTCCGGGGCGTCAGTGTGAAGCAGATCCTTAATCAGCATAATGCCAAGTAACACATCATTACTCAGCTCATCAAGAACCTTGAAAGACTCCGGCTGAAGCCCTTTAAATGACTCCAACACCCAGTCCTTCCCATTGTCAAGAATGCGCTCAAGCGAAGCGCAATTTCTGACCCCAGCCATTCCACGAACATATTCGACAGGGACATCCTGAAACCGCTTATAAATCCCACCATTAAATCTAGTCAAAACAGACCTCCGCCTAATTAATTCATGCTCATTTCGCTCACAGCCTTTGAAACCTTATTTTGCATACGGGCCTGAACTTCCAACAGATACTGCTTATACCCAGGTGAAACAGGCTCACCACCCCATGTCTTCCACCCACCGTCCACAAACTCCACATGGCAGTTTTTTGAACAATTGGCAGACTTCACCATGGGCTGAAGATTCTCAATCGAATCCATCAACCCCTGTCGAACCTCTTTGGGCAGACTCGAAAACCCTTCGATCGTTGAAAAATAACTCTGAGGAAGTATGTGGTCAACATTTACCTTTGCAGCATCCGGAAAAACTTCTCTCACGCCATTCAGTGGATTAACCCATGTAAGTTCACCCTTTGCATTAACCCACGCAGCATCGACCACCTTTCCGTTAAGCCAATACGTCCCGTCTGCCGCAACAGCCAGCGGCCGCAGCATCTTGCCGATCCCCCAAGGAAGTGCAGTAATGGCCGCATCAAGCGCCCCACCCTGAAGATCGCCTTGTGCAACCTTCCTGACAATGCCGAGCACCATGCCGACATCACCGGTGAATGTCTCCAGCACATTGACGCCATCTCTACCACGCGCAGAATCCGCAAGGTCAGACAACACACTTCGATATGCCGCCTGCAAATCCTCGCGGGACGCCCCCCCTTGAGCCAATGCGATGGTCAGGTGATCAAATGCCTGCACATCTGAAGAAAGCAAATCCTTGAAATAGCCATTATCAATGTATTGATCACGAGTGGCGTAAAATCCATCCCCCCAATTGAAACTTACGGGATTATTATTTATGAATGCTTCTGCCAATGGATCATACTCACCCTTTGAATTGGCAATGCTATCCACGCGCGCATACGCCTCACGGATCAAACGCCCTTGGGCGTCTGCAATTTGTTCGGTTGAGCATTGTTCAGCGCAGCCATAGATGATGTCAGCAAACTCCTCTGCCTTGCTTGCCAAGTAGTGCAGCTCGTCTGGATGCAACTGCCGATTGAACTGCTCCCCAGCCAACGCAGACGCTGCGCCACTTCCTCCGCCGACAGCAGCGCCCACCGCCACGCTGCCCAACTCCATCAGCAGCCGGCCTTCAACTGAATTTGGATCAATGTCGTTGCCGCGTAGGTAATCCTGCATCGCCTTTGACGCCAACTGGCTGACCGCCGCGCCCGTCAGGCCAGACAGTGCATCACCACCGCCCAACGCGGCAATGCCGGCGCCCACTATGCCGTGCAGGATCACCTTTTCCTTGCTGCCTTCCTCCCAATCCATTTTCTGGGCAATGTCACCGGCGGCCCGCATCCCCACCTCACCCGCCACCTGCCCCATCTCCAGCCGTTCCTGCACCTTCTGCTGGTCAAAGATCTCCTTCAACCCATCCTGCTGCAGGGCCGTGACATTGCGATCCAGCCCTTCAAGCGCGCTGGTGTCGCCATTGCGCACCTCCACCGTGCCCGCTGCGATATCACTACGCGTCACGCTGCTGCTGCTTTCGCTCTGTGGCACCCCCAAGCTCGGCGCGGGGGCATTCATACCACCGGAGGTACTACCGCTCACGCTGATACCGAAGCTGCTGGCCTTGTAGGCCGCTTCGTTCTTCAGGTCTTCAACCGACAGGCTGTTGGTACTCAAGCGGTTCAGCGCGGCATCAGGCGTGCTGGCAATCGCCGCCCCGGTCAGCTGCGTGTGCCCACCCACGGTGATATCAAAGCCACCATCGCCGGCCTGGATGCCGGTCTGTTCCTTGACGCTGGTGTAGGTGCTGTTGATCTTGCTTTGGTTGTAGTTGGCGCTGACCGCGGCACCGCCAGTGCCCACTGCCACATCGATGCCAGCGGACACATCCTTGCGCTTGTAGTCGTTGCTGTCCTGCTGACTAATCAACGTCAGGTCGCGACCGACATTGGCAATGACGGTCTCGCCTCGCGCCTGCGCACCTTCCAGCGTGGTGTCGCGGCCGCTAATCAAGGTCAGCGTGTTGGCCGCATCCACCGTCGTTTCAGCATGGGTGAGACCGCTGCCGTCCCCCTTGCCCTTGGCAGCAGATGCAGCAACGTAGACGCCAATGCCCGCCTCCGAGCCGATGGTGATGCCGATCTCGCCGCTGGATGACTTGTTGCGCTCGATCTGTTCGCGCGTTTCCTTCTGCGATTTGAGAATCAGGTCATTGGCTGCGGCGAGCGTGACATTGTCGCCCTCGACCTGGCTGCCAATGATCTTCAAGTCGCCACCGTTGCCCTGACCATCCCCCGTGGCTTGAATGACCACATCACCTTCACTGGCGATGCGACTTCCCGATGCAGCCGTGGCTGTGTACTCGCTCGAACTGGAACTCTTGCTCGCACCAATGCCGATGCGCAGGCTGAGACCTCCCGCAGTCTGCTTCTCATTTGCTACATCAGATTTGGCCCGGTCCACCTGGCCACCAACATTCTGCAAACTGCTCAAGCCTGCGCCGCCGCCGGAGAACAACGTCTGCCCAGCTTTAGCCGCATACAGCGCGCTCAGTCGATCATCTTTGGCATCGCTGGCCCGCTCCACGCTGTGCTTGAGGGCCATTGCGGTATCCACCGCGCCGCCCTTCAAGCTCACATTGATGCCGCTCTGTTTGAACTTCTGCGTCTCGGTGACCGCATCGCTGTCCTCAGCTGCTTGAATGGTCACGTTCTGGCCAATGATGCCGATACCGTCGCGACTGAGAACATCGCTACCGGTTATGGAAACATCACGCCCGGCAGCTATATCCACACGCCCATCAGTACTGCCGATCAAGCTCCCCGAATGAGTTCTTTCCTCGATGTCTGCCGTGGTATCCGTGCGCTGCTTGCCGATGGTGAAACCAACACCGCCGCCAGAGAACAGCCCTGACTTTTTCACTGTCTTGTCGTGCACTTCCGTGTGCGTGTTCTCAGCAGTGCCCAGAACGACATCACGCCCCGCCGCCAGCAGCACATCTCCAGTACCGGCAATCTGCGCGCCTTGCGAAGTCAGATCCCGCCCGGCCGCTACCGTCACCGTCTCGCCGCTAAGCGTGGTGGTGACCGCAACGCTGTCGTGCCACTCGTCGTGAGTGGTCGTGGTCTTGCGCTTGAGGAAGCCCTTCTTGGTGCGCTGCTCGTCGATGGTCAGGTCGTGTTGTTCCTGCTCTGCCAACAGTTTGATGTCACGGCCCGCCGACAACGTGATGCCGCCCTCCTCGCTCGCCACCTGTGCGGCGGCCAGGGTTGCATCACGGCCAGCTACCAGGGTGATGTCATCACCTGCGGAAAGCGCCGTGCCATGCACGGTTTCGTCCAGCGTTTCGGTGCGCTTGGAATAGCGCTTGCGCGATTCCTGGGTAAGGCTAGTGTCGGTGGTGGTGACCGTGCTCAGGTTGAGGTCGCGGCCGGCGGCCAGTCCCATGGATTCGCCAGCCTGAAGATCCGCTGCCTGCAACGTGATGTCCTGACCAGCCTGCAGTGCCAGGTTGCCGCCGGCTTGCAGGGAGCTGGACTGCAGCGTCTCGTAGCTCGAAACGGTCTTGCCACGACGGGAAACAACCGTTTCCTGCGTGGTCAGAGCGGTGATGTCGATACTGCGCCCGGCCACTGCGGCCAAATCGCCACCGGCCTGAACGTGGCTGGCTTGAATGCCCAGATCATTGCCTGCAGACAAACGCAACTGGTCGGCAGCACGCACCCCACTCTGCTCCATGCGCAGGTCGTTGCCCGCGTTCAAGGCAAGGCTGCCACCGGCCACCACCTGGGTGGACTGCAGATCAATGTTGCGCGCGGCATCCACAACCACCGTGCCGGTGCCAACCAGACTGCCCGTGGAGGTCTGCACGAAATCGCGACCCGCATCCACGCTTACTGCACCGCCACTGATCGCACCGCGATTGATGGTGTCGGCCACCGTGGTGATGGCCAAACGATCCCCAGCTGAAATGGCGCCGTTGTTGATCAGGGTGTCAGCCCCCAACCACATGCCCCGGCTCGCTGCCAAAGTACCGTCGTTGTTCAACGGACCGGAGGATTTGATCTCGACCGTGTCACCGGCCATCAGTGCGCCACCTTGGCGCAGCTTTTCGGCGGTGGTCTTGGACAAGTAGACCACCGGCACCAGTACCTTTTGCCCATCTATCTCCTGCTCGACCAGCCAGACAATGTCGCGATCAAGCGCGCCGATCTGGGCGCCGGTCAACGCACTGCCCAAATCCAGGCCCAGGGCCTTCGCAACCTGGGCTGCGTTATCCATCAGCGTGCGGTACTGCCCCAGCCCATCGCTGCCGTACAAGCGCTGGCGGCCGGTCAGCTCCAACAGCTGGTCCTGTACCAGTCGCTGCTCGTAGTAGCCGTCCCCCAGCCGCTTGTGCACATCATCGCCATTGCCCACCTGCCCGATCAGGTATTCCGAGCCTGTGTTGTCGCTGGGTACGAAGCGTGGTGCCGTGCTCACCAGGAAGGGGGAATTGGGATCGGCAGAGCGGTTGAACATGCCGTTGTCGGCAGGCACCAGCCCAGGCAATGGACGCTCTGCGGTACCCACCACCTGCGGTGCAGCACCATCCGGCCCTGCGCCCCCCGCCACGGTACCAATCGATGCGCCAGGCGTGCTGCTCCCGCCCTGCAACGTGGTGCCCTGTGCCTCGGCCGGACCTTGACCGCCATGTACACGCCCATTACTGGATGCCTGAACATCCCCGCCTGCCGCAACACTACCGGAACTGCTCAGGCCTACCGTGTCGGCTGCGCCTGCCTGTTGCTGTGCATTCGATCCAAGGTTGGCACTACCCGTGCTGCCCATCGGGCCGGTTGCAATGCCATCAATGCCACCCGATGCCTGAACCACCGTGTTGTTGATCGCTCCTCCGACAATGCTCAGGCCACCGCCGGCGGTGATGCTGGCAGCGCCCTCAGCCAGCACGTAGTCCTTGCGGACGGTGCTGCTGCCCAGTGAGTCAGTGTAATGATTAGGCTCGAATTGACAGTTCAGATCTATCCTGCATCTCTGGTAGTCGATCTCAACCGTGGACTCCTGTGCGATTATCTTGTACCCAGCCAGCGCGACGTTGTTCAGTACGCCACTCCACTGGTCCGGATCTGCAGAATCAATGACCGAGCGTCCATTGATACGCAGATCATTGCCAGCGGCGACATTGGAATAGATGTTGTCCAAGCGCCCAACGTCCAGCTGCATGGAGCCCCCCGACAACATCTGCGATGCTGCACTGGCTACAACCACACGGGTCCCCTCCACGACCTTGCTCTCGTGAATGGTTATCCCCCTGAAGTAAGTGCAGCGGCTCCGGTTATCCGTATTGCAGAGCTGCTCCCGTAGTTCGTTGGGCACCGAATCATCAACTGAAGAGCCCGCATCAGGATCATCCAACTGCTCCTGCCCCACATACGCCCGATGCTCGGTCAACAACACTCGCCGCTGGTTCACGACGGTGTCAGCATCCAGCCACAGCCCATCCTCGGCCTGGATACGGCCGGAGATGTTGTCCACGCGCCCAACCCGAGTGCCATCCGTACGGCCGGTAATCACCAGATCACCACCGCTGAAGATCTCGCCATCAAGGTTGGACAGCTGGCGTGCAACCCGCAGTTCCAGTTGGTCGACGGCACCGATGAAACCTTCGCCATAGTCGCGCTTCGCCAGCGCCTGGCCCAGGTCGCGCCCATTGAGCAGGGTATTGGCTTCGATCAGCACGGTGTCGCCGCTGATATCGCCGGTGTTGAGCAAATTGGTGGCAGACAGGTGCAGGTTGTCCGCACTGATGGACGCGCCATCGCGGTTGTCCAGCGTGCCACTGGCCGTGATGCTGGCCTTTCCGGTGCCTGCGGCGTTGCTGACCAGGATGTTGCCCTGGTTGATCACATCGGTAGCACCAAGATTCAACTCGCCGGCGCTCTTCAACGTACCGAGGTTGGTGAACTTGCCGGATACCAGTAGATCCAACCGGCCATCACTCTGCAGTTGCTGCGAGGTATAGGTGAAGTCACCATCGAACCGGGCATCCATCCATTGCGTGGCGAACATGCGGCCAGTGCCGGTCAGGGTACCGGTCAGGTTCACATGCAGGTTGTCTGCCCCGATGTCCCCGTTGTTGGTGATACCAGGAACAGCCAGCCACAGCGTTCTGGCCTGGATACGCCCGCCTGCACCATTGTTCGCCTGTGCAAGCGTCAGCCAGGTGGTATCGCCGGAACCAAAGCGACCGCTGCCGTTGTTGAGCGAGGCCGTTGCATTCTCGAAACGCAGATAGCGTGTTGCGTAGAGCGTTCCGGCATTGTTGTTCACTGTGTTGGCGTGCAACGCGACATCACGCTGCGCCACCAGCGTGCCGCCGGTGTTGTCCAACAGCCCGGCATGCACGGTCACATCGCCACCACGGCTGCCGATCATGCCCTGGTTGTTCTCCAGCACGGTTCCCGCATTCAACAGCAGCCCAAGATCCGCCGCCCCCTGCTTTCCCGCCAGGATGCTGCCGTTGGTGTTGAGGATGCCCGCAGCGGAGAGGCTAGCAGCGCCAGACGCGTCGATCTGACCGCCCGAATTGTTCAGGGTGCCGCCACTGGTGAGGACGATTCCGTTGCCGCTCTGCAGCAGGCCATACGCCTGGTTGTCGATGGCGCCGCGTGAGGTCACGGTCAACCCGTCAGCTGCTGAAACCGTGCCACCCCGATTGAGCAGCATTCCAGCGTTGAGCCGCGCCTCACCCTCTGCGCCGATCAGCCCGGCGGCGTTATTGAGCTCTCCCTCCACGCCCAGCGTGAGTTCACCGCCATCACCCCGCTGGATGATCTTGCCCCCGGCGTTTCCAAGCTGGGCGACGTCAATGGCCAAGTTGCCTGTAGCGTCAATGACACCATCGGCATTGCGCAGCAAACGGCCGGTGATATCCAGGCCCTGCGTCGCATTGATGCGCCCCTGGCTGTTGTCCACGGTATCCATGCCCAGCGTGACATTGCTGCCGGACACCGTTCCGCCATTGCCGGCACCAGCTTTCTTCTGATTGAGCAAGGTGCCGCCCTGGAGCGACAGTGCCTCACCAGCCAACAACTGGCCGGCTGCATTGTCCAGCGTTCCCGATACTGTTGCGTCGATTGAGTGCTGCGTCTCGACAGCACCTGCACGGTTGCTGAGGGTTTCCGCCTGCAACACGATATCGCCGTTGGCGACGATGGTGCCGCGGTCGTTGACGGCGTTCTTCTCGACCGTCAGGTGCAGCGTCTGGTTGGCGCTCGCAGCGATGTTGCCATCAGTATTGTTGAGGCTACCGGCAGTGATAGTTGTGGCACCCGCGGTAGCCAGCGTGCCG
>DEOB01000010.1:684549-873475 GCA_002359895.1 Stenotrophomonas sp. UBA2629 | reverse complement strand
GGCATTGTCCAGCGTCTGCCGGACCTTGAGGTCCAGCACTTCTTCACCGCTGGCCACCAGCTTGCCGCCGGCGGTGCGCAGGGTACCGGTATCGATGCTGATGCGCTTGGCGGCAGTGGTGCCACCGCCCAGGTCGGTGTTCTCGCCGGTGAGGCGCAATGCGCCATTGCCAACGATGCTGCCGCCCTGACCATTCAAGGTGCGCGCGTCGATGGTCAGCTGCCCGTCACCGGCATGTTCGATGCGACCGGCGCTGTTGTTCAGTGTCTCGGCGCTCACACTCAAATCGCCACCACTGGCGATCAGGCCTTCGGCGCTGTTGTCCAGCAGACCATCCACGGCGATGTTGCTCGCCCGCGCCCCGGTCACGACTACGCTGCCACCGCGGTTGTCCAGCGCCCCCGCCGCGAGCGAAACATGGGTCGCACTCAGCGTCGCGTCACGGTGGTCAACGGCTGCAGCAGCCAGCTCAAGCCCACCAGTGGTGACGATGACACCGCGTTGTGCCTGCAGCTGTTCTGCATGGACAAGCAACCCCTGAGAGCCCGCATGTTCGATCCGGCCATCGCGATTGATGAGTTGACCGGCACTCACCGTGAGCGTCGCCGCCTTGCTGAGCAAGGCACCACCTTCGTTATCCAGCGCCCCTGTCACGTTCAACGCGGTGGCGGCCTCGCCCGTGTGGGTCAGGTTGCCGCTGCGGTTGCTGAACGTGTTGGCACGGAAATCCAAGTCACTGGCGACTTCCAGACGGCCATGGTCGTTGCTTACCTTGCCGGCGTGAATCGTTGTCTGCCCGGATACGACCATGCGTCCGTCGCTGTTATCCAGATCCCCCCCCCGCAGGGTGAGGCGCTGCAGGCCCAACTGCCCGCCAACATTGTCCAGCCCTGTCGAGGCCGTCAACTGCATCTGGCCGCCGGCGTTGATGCGCCCACTGCTGTTGTCCAGCTTGCCAGCGATACGTACGGTACCGGCCTGCAACACAAGGGGGGGAGAAGTACCACCCTCCCCTCCGGACCCGCCTCCACTGCCCCCCTCATTGCCCCCTACTCCAGTTCCACCACCGCCAGGCAGCTCTCCCTCCGGCGCCCCCTCACCCGGCAGAGCGGCGGACGCTTCCAGACCAATACGGCCATCGCGGTTGACCACACTGCCGGCTTGCAAGGACAGCTCCTGCGCCCCCGTCTGTTCAATCGCACCGTCACGATTGCGCAACGAAGCTGCGTTCACCTCAAGCCGACGGCCATTGAGCGTGCCACCGCTGTTGTCCAAGTCGGCCGTGGTGTTGAGGCGCGCTTCGCGGGCAGCGCTGATGGTGCCACTGTTGGCAATACCGCCACTGGCGGTCAGCTCCGTATCCTGCTGCGACTGCAAAGCACCGCTGTTCTCGATGCGCCCGTCCACGGTGACGACCAGCTCGCCAGCCTGCGCTCCAATTTTGCCAGCGTTGCGCACGCCGAGGCCGTGCTCGTTGCCGACCAGCCATATCTTGTTGGCATACATGCCACCCAGCGCACCCACGTCCAATGCAAAGGCTGGCGCTTGGCCATTGCTCTGCTGGGCGGTGACGCTGCTGTGATCGGCGCTGACGACATTGCTGCCCAGGCTGGCCTGCAGCTGGTTAGCCCAGATGCCTGCGTTGACATCCAGCGAGCGGGTGATGATGTCGGTGTAATCGGTGCGGCTGGCATCCAGGCCTGCGCCGCTGATACGGATGGCGCCGCCATCCACGCGATACCCGTCCAGTGCACCGCCGTTGACGATGGGCGTGCCGGTGGTCAGCGTCACCCTGCTGGCGTTGAGGAAGCCACCGCCATCCACCTGGATGCCGGCCGGATTGGCGATCACCACCTGCGCGCGGTCACCTGCCACTTCGACATAGCCGCGCAGCTGGCTGGGATCGGCGCTATTGACCTCGTTGAGGATTACCCGTGCCGTGCCGGTTGCCAGGTTGAGATTGCCCTGCACCCAGCCGCCCAGTTCCGTCTGTACGTTGGTGCGTGAGTTGTTGAGGATGGCGCCTTCGCTGCCAACATCGAACTGCCGGTAGCTGTTGCGCGAAACCCCCTTGGCAGTAGGTGTTGTGATGTTGACCTGCGGCGTGCCATTGGCCGATGTCACCACGGTGGGCCGCTGATTCGTCGGTGCGGTGGGGTCGGTGACGATGCGCCCGGCATGCTGCCCCGGTGCCTGCTGGGCGGACAACGGCTGCACCAGCCCTACCCACCCCATGGCCATCCAGAGCGCGAAGCTCATCGGACGCAGCGTCGCCATCGAAAGGCCTGCGCCACTGCACAGCCCCCCTTGCGTTGCCTTTACCAGCTCGGACGCGACCTGCCAGACACCCAGGGTACGGTTGTAGACCAGACGGTAAACACGATTCATGGCATTGCTTCCTTTCTATGCTTGTTTTTCTATGACCAGCCGACACGCACACTGCAGATGCCTGCGGCCCTGTTGGTCGCAGACGATCAGAACGAGGCGCTCAGGCTGAAACCGAAAGTCGTATACGCGGTGGGGAAGCCGCGGGGTTTGTGCAGGGGGCTGCCGACGAACACGTCCCACTGCGCGTGTGCGACACCGCCCCGAAGTCCCATCGCCGTACCGGCGAGGTAGTCCCCCATCTGCCAGCGCGTGGAAGGACCACCCACATGGCCGTAGTCCGCGCCCACGTAAGCTTCCTGGCTACCCCCCAGTGCGAAGCCCAGCTCATTGCGCAGCACCCAGCCACGCTCGCCGGTCAATGACATTTCGCCGTCAAAACCACGCACCGTGTAGCGGCCACCAATCGAGAAACGGTCCTGTGGCACCAGCAGTGAGCGATTCCATTGCGCGCGCCAGTTGCTGGTGTAACGGACGGGCTGCCTGCCCAGCTTGAACGGGACCATCAACTGCGCATCGGCGGTGATGACGCGGCCCCGCGCGGTGCCTTCGCCAAATGCTTCCTCCGGTGCAGGCAGCGCATCAAACGCACGGGTTCCGCGCCGATACGCCACACCGACATCCAGCGTGCTGCTGCCAATGAAGTGCTTGTGCGACAGACCCAGCTCCCAACCGGCCATGCGCCTGCGCTGCACTTCAATCTCTGCGTCATCGATGAAGTTGTTCGAGTCGCGATACCAACCCCGCGCATAGCCGCTGGTCTTGAAGCTGGCATTGCGGAACAGCATGCGCGTCAGCCGCACTTCCGCATTGCGGCTGGAGCCGCTGTAGACGTAGGTCTCGTAGGCGCCGGCCACCGATTGGCGGTAGTCGTAATCACTGGCGTTGATGCCCAGCAGCCATTTCCCGACAGGAACACTGTAGTGCGCCGCCCAGCTTTCGGTATCGCGCCCGCTGCCGTTGAACACAGACTTGCTCGCGTTGAAATAGAACAGGTCGTTCAAGTGGGCCAGGTTGTCCAGCGATACCGTGGCACCAGCCTGCAATTTACCGGTTGAGATGCTGCCCGAGTCGTCCAGCGTGAGGTTGACGCGGACTTTGGAGCGCTGCTTCCAGCTGATCAGCAGGTCGCTCTCACCCGGCTTGGCGGCGTCACCATCGGCCGGTGGCGCAATCTGGATGTCAACCGTTGCGGTAGGCACGCGCTGGAAATTTTCCAACGCCTGTTCGATGTCACGCAGGTTGAGCAGATCACCCGGGGCTGCTGGCAGCGCGTTCCACAATGCGGGATGTGGCTGCGCGTCATCGGCAAAGCGGATGGCATGGATGCGCCCGGGCACGACGGTCAGAACCAGCGCGCCACTCTTCAGATCCTGCGGTGCGGCAAGGATGCGGGTGGTGACATAACCACGCGCGATGATCGCGTTCTGCACGCGCTTCATCACGATATCCACGCCTGCAGTGCCGAGGCAGCGCCCGGTGGCAGGGTCGTCCTTGGGACTGGTCGCCTTCAGCGCCCAACCAAAGCGTTCGGCGTCCTCGCCATCCAACGTGATGTGATTGATGACGAAGCACGGCATCTCGTCGGAAGGCAACCTGCCCACCGATGCTTCCGGCGTCGACTGCAACCGCACGTCTGGCGGTGCTTCCTGCTGCTCACGCAATACGCGCTCACGCTCCTGCTGGCGCAACAGCTCCTGCGCGTTTGCATCGGCAGTCTGCGCATGCGCGCCACCTGCCCCAAGCAATACACCGCATGCAACTGCCAGCAATCCCTTGCGCGCCTTCCATGGGCCACGCACCTGCATCCCCTTTTTTTCCATGTAAATCACTGTCCTTGATCAGCCGCTGCCTGCGACTGCACGGAATAGCTGGGGCGTGCGCACCATCCCGAAAAGCATCGGCTCTGCAGTCAAGGCCGGGAAAGTCCTGCTCCCCGACTGCAACCGCCCCCTGTGAACCAATTCGCTACGCAGATGCTATCAAACACATATACATCATTGCTTCACAGGAAACAGAAACTATTTTTATGACGAAAACACATTGACATCAGCTCATGCCAATAATTTATTGGCCATCGAGCCTTCGCTGATCCATGCAACCAGGCAAAAAAAAGGCCATGCAATGCATGGCCTTTGGCAAAAACAAACGCGTTGAGCGCGAATCAAAACGGAATATCGTCGTCCGCGAAATCGTCCATCGGCGGCGGAGCAGACTGCTGCTGGGCCGGTGCCGGGCGCTGCTGGCGCTGACCGCCGCCGTAGCCGCCGCCACCCTGGTCCTGGTTGCCGTAGCCACCTTGACCGCCACCCTGCTGACGCGGGGCCGACTGGCGCTGCGGGCGTTCACCGCCGAAATTGCCGCCGCCACCGCCACCACCGCCACCGCCTTCACCACGGCCGCCGAGCATCTGCATCTCGTTGGCGACGATGTCGGTGGTGTACTTTTCAATGCCGTCCTGGCCGGTGTACTTGTCGTAGCGCAGCTCGCCTTCTACGTAGACCGAGCTGCCCTTGCGCAGATACTCGCCCGCGATCTCGCCGAGCTTGCCGAAGAACACCACGCGGTGCCATTCAGTACGCTCCTGCTGGTTGCCGTCCTTGTCCTTGCGGACGCTGGTGGTAGCCAGACTGATGCGCGTGATCGCCATGCCGGCCTGGGTGTATTTGGTGTCCGGGTCGTTGCCGAGGTTGCCGACGAGGATGACTTTATTGATGCCGCGGGCCATAGGGTTCCTACTCTTCCGTTGGGGTCCACCCGCCGGATGCGGGCAATAGCCATGGGATTATATCGCCCTCAGCGGCCGATATCGGCCAGCCCCGGCAACCCTTGTGGGGCAAAGGCCTTTGCCCTTGGCGCGACCGGTGAGGCCACATCAGCCGTGCCAAGCCGGCCCAGCCTCACGCAGCAATGGGCGCTGCCTACCTGAATCCGGAACGTCCCGGCGCCCCAGCCTGCGGCTGGGTACCAAGCCAGATCGTAGATTTCACATCGGGGCCATGCCGCTGCTGGCCCTCACGGCTACGGCTAACTCTACGTCAGCTGAAATCCCGCAGGATTTCCAGCACGCCGGACGGCGACATCTCAAAACCCAGCGAGGTACCCGGGTTGACCACCACGCCGTATCCACCCGGCACACGCTTGAGCACGTCAAACATCAGCATCCGGATGTCATGCGGCGCCTGTTGTGTGCGGAAACCCACACGCGCCATATCAGTGAATACCGCAACGTGCAGCACGCCTTGTTTGTCGAACAACAGGGGATCAAACCCGCTGCCATCCGGGGTGACCAGGCTGCCAGTGAGCAGCACCACCTCAGAGGCGACGAAGGCCTGCATGAACGCATTGATCGGCAGTTTGCCCTCCATCGCGGTGTGCAGCAGCGTCTCGATGGGGGTCTGCGGAGGAAGCTCGTCCATACATTTACCGGTGCCTCGTGGGGCCGCTGATTGTACCGGCTCAGGCCTGTGCCCATTCCACGCTTGGCGCTTCAGCGTTGCACGCCGGCAAGGGCCTTTCCCGGCCTCTCCACGCCAGTCTTCGGTCCGCACCGCCTATAATCGCCGGGTACCCCAAGAAGCAACCGTATGAGCCTCGTCGAAGACCTCCGCCCCGCGCTGGGCCTGCCTGCCATCCAGACCCTTGCCGCACCGGACATGGCTGCCGTCGATGCCCTGATCCGCCGGCGCTTGTCCTCCGACGTGATCCTGATCAACCAGATCGCCGACCACATCATCTCGGCCGGTGGCAAACGCCTGCGGCCGATGCTGGTGATGCTGGCCGGCCATGCGGTGGGCGGCGCCGGTCCGGAGCACCATCAGCTGGCGGCGATCATCGAGTTCATCCACACCTCCACCCTGCTGCACGACGATGTGGTCGATGAATCGGACCTGCGCCGTGGCCGCAGCACCGCCAATGCGCTGTGGGGCAACGCGCCCAGCGTGCTGGTGGGTGACTTCCTGTATTCGCGCAGCTTCCAGTTGATGGTCGAGCTGGACCGCATGCCGGTGATGCGCATCCTGGCCGACACCACCAACCGCATCGCCGAAGGCGAGGTGCTGCAGCTGCTGCATGTGCACAACCCGGACACCGACGAAGCCGCCTACCTGCGCGTGATCGAGCGCAAGACCGCGGTGCTGTTCGCTGCCGGCACCCGCTTGGGCGCACTGGCAACCGGCGCCGACGACGCCGTGCAGCAGAAGCTCTACGACTACGGCATGAACCTCGGCTATGCCTTCCAGATAGCCGACGACGTGCTGGATTACTCGGCCAATGCCGAAGAACTGGGCAAGAACCTCGGCGACGATCTGGCCGAAGGCAAGGCCACGCTGCCGTTGATCCACGCCATGGCCCATTCCGATGACGCCACGCGCCAGCGTCTGCGCGAAATCGTGCAGGATGGTGACGCCACTGCGATGCCGGAGGTTCTGGCCGCCATCCACGCCACGGGTGGTCTGGAATACAGCCGCAAGCGCGCGGTGGAATACGCCGATGCCGCCGAACTCGCGCTGGCTGGCCTGCCCGAATGCGATGCGATTGCCGCGTTGCGCGGCCTGGCACGCTACTCCGTCGAACGCAGCCACTAAGCGCACGCATGGCCAACGGCTTCAGCGATGAAGAACGCACCGCGCTGCTGGCGGTGAAAGGCGTCGGGGCCACCGTGGTGGCGCGACTGGAGCAGCTGGGTTTCCACTCATTGGCGCAACTGGCCGACGCGCAGCCGGGCGACATCGTCGCCCAAGCCTCGGCCATGCTGGGCAGCAGTTGTTGGCGCAACAGTCCGCAGGCACGCGCAGCAATCAGCGGCGCGATTGACGTGGCGCGCGGATACGCCGCAAAAGCGTAAACACCGCAGGCGCGGCCTACCCCGCCTGCGGTGCAGTGATATCAATCGCCCAAGCGTTCTTCCAGGAAGTTGTCCATCATCTTCCATGCGCGCTTGGCCGCCCGCGGGTCGTACAGACAACCCGGCGGGCTGTTGGCATCGGCTTCGGCAAAACAATGCACTGCGCCGCTGAAATTGACGAACTGCCAATCCGCTCCGGCGCCGTCCATCTCTTTGCCGAAGGCCGCGATGTCCTCGGCGGTTACGCCCTGATCAGCCGCGCCATTGAGCACCAGCATAGGCACGTTACCGCTACCCGCCGCTGCTGGCGCAGGCGTGGACAACCCGCCGTGCAGACTCACCACGCCAGTCAACGGCATGCCTGCACGCGCCATTTCCAGCACAGTGGTGCCACCGAAGCAGAAACCTACGGCTGCAATACGGTTTGCATCCAGCGGCACAGTGCCCGCTTGTGCCTTCAGCGCATCCAAGGCCGCTTGGGCGCGGGTACGTAGCAACGTGCGGTCATCACGCAAGGGTTTGGACGCAGCGGCAGCCTCAGTGTTGTCTTTGGGACGCACACTTTTGCCGTAAACATCGGCAACCAATACGACGTAATCATCGCCGGCAATCTGCTCGGCTTTGGCGACAGCGGACGCATTGACGCCGCGCCAGTTGGGCACCATCACTACGCCGGGGCGGCGCGCATCGCCGTCATCCTCGTAAACCAGCACGCCGCTGTAGGTGGCGCCATCGTGCTGCCATTCCACCGGCTTGTGCTGCATTTTTGCCCACGCCGGCAGCGCTGCCGACACGCACAAGGCCAATACCGCCACCTGCCACTTTCCAGCTGCTCGCATGGGATTGCTCCGGTTGGGTGTTGCGCGGAGTCTACGGCTAAACGCCGGCCCTCACCCCAACCCCTCTCCCGCTTGCGGGAGAGGGGCTAAAACACGGCAACTGACACGGCACGAGCCCTTCTCCCGCTAGCGGCAGATGTCCGCACACGTTGAGCGCTCGCACTACTGGCCCCTCTGCTGGCGGGGTGAGATGGGCAGTTTGCGAACCATGGTTCGCTGCCCATTGAACGCCTTTGCGCCAGCGCAAAGGCCGGGGCGCGGAGCGGGGGTTGGGGTGAGGGCAGGCTTCCAGCTAAGAAGAGCCAAAAACCTCAACCCACTCCCAACCCAGGAATGGCGCTGATGCTGTCCGGGTCAAACCCTGCCAACTCAGCGAAGTGGCGACCGCGCGCGACGTAATCACGATAGGCACCAAAGCTCGGTGCGCCTGGCGACAGCAATACAACTCCGCCCTCCGTGCCCAATGCGGCGCGTGCCAAAGCCACTGCATCTGCCAGATCACCGGCTGCATGCAGACCAAACCTGCCTGCGTCGGCCAAAGGCTGCAGCAGAGCGTGGATGCGCGGCCCGTTGCTGCCCATGGTCACGATCTCCACCGGCGCGTTGTCGCGCATGTGCTCGGCGAAATCCTGCCAATCCAGACCCCGGTCATGCCCGCCTACCAACAGTGCGATGCGCTGCCCAGCGAAACAATCCAGCGCCGCCAATGACGCATGTGGCGTGGTGCTGATGGAATCGTTGACCCACTGCAGGCCATCGCGCTGGCCCAGCATCTGCAAACGATTGGGCAGCGGGCGAAAGCTCTGCACCGCCGGCGCCAACGCCACGGCATCCAGGCCCAGTGCCTCCAATGCCGCCAACACCGCGCACAGGTTGCCGCGATTGTGGCGACCGGGCAGCGGCGTGTTTGACGTATCAAACACCGCCTGCGCACCGCGATGCACCACCTCGCCCACCATGTGCCAACCTTCGGGCTGGTTGAACCAGACGATATCGCTGTGCGGCAAGGTCAATGCGCGCAGGTGTTCGTCAGCGGCATTGAGCACCGCCACGCGCGGATGGCCTTGCGTGACCAACGACAGCTTGTCGTCGATGTAGCGCGGCTCGCTGCCGTGCCAATCCAGGTGCTCGGGAAAAATATTCAGCACGATGGCCACATCCGGGCGCACGCCGCTGAGGGCGACTTCACCGGTCTGGTAGCTGGACAACTCCACCGCCCAGTATTCCGGTGCCGGTTGCGGCGCCAACACTTCCAGCAATGGCAGGCCGATGTTGCCGACCAGGCCGGTGCGATGCCCCGCCGCACGCAGCAGGTGCGCCAGCAATGAAGTGGTGGTGCTCTTGCCCTTGGTGCCGGTTACGCACACAGTGTTGGCCAGGTTGCCGCTGGCATCGGTGTGCTCACTGAACCACAGCGAGGTGCCGCCGATGAACTGCGTGCCCTGCGCCATCGCCTGCTGCGCTTCAGGTGTGTACGGGCTGATGCCCGGCGATTTCACCACCACGTCAAAGCGCGACAGTGCTTGGCCGGTGACGTCGGTTTGCACCTGCAGCGCGCCGTCGGTTTCGGCACGTGCGGCTTCGGCTTCGCTTGGCGGGCAGAACAGCGTCAGTGGCAGCTGCGGTAGGCGCTCGTGCAATACCGCGAATGCGGCACGGCCCTCTCGGCCCCAGCCCCACAGCGCGACGCGCTTGCCTTCAAGCTGCGAAATTCGCACGCAGACGCTCCCACAATGCAGCGGGGATGCGGTGTTCACCGTCGATGACCAACAACGGTTCAATCTGCAGCTCTTCAGCCGACAAGGTGGGCTGGATGAGGGTGGCAAAACGCTTCACCAACACATCTTCCTTCCACTCCGGGCGCGCGGCCAACGTCGCCATGGCGGCGCGCGATTCCTTGCCTTCGCCCACACACTCGAACGGCTTGTGGTCCTGGAATTCCAGCAGCGCGTCGTAACCGCCGGCCTGCTCGCTGTCGTCCAGCAGGTTGCGGCCAAAAATACGCACCAGACGCATCTTGGGCATGAACGGCGCCAACGCCAAAAACACGAAATGACACTTGGGACAGACGCCGCACCAGCGGTTTACCGGGCGCTCGCCGAGGATGTGGAAATTGCGGTTGCAGCTGGAGAAATGGGCGTCGTAGAAATCGGTTTTGGCGAACTGCCGCGCCACCGCCAGCTCCGACAACGGGCGCAGCAGCGAGTAGTAGTTCAGGTCAGCAGCGATGCGCTGCTGCACGTACTCACCAAACGCCTTCTCAAATGCCCAGCCCTTGGACCACTGGTGGTTGACCTCACCGGTGCCTGCAATCTGGCTGCCATAGCTGGCCGAGCGTTCATTGGAGAACACAACCTGGTCCACGCCCTGCACCAATGCCGCCAACACCATGATGGCCGAGTTCACCGCCGTCACCGGAATGTGGCCATTCCACGCGCCTTGGCGGTTGAGCTCAAACAGCTCCGGCGCCAGCGTGCGGCCGATGTTGAGCGTCGGCAGGCCGGTGCGCTCGGCACAGGCGCGGATCAGCTGCGAGCCGCCAATCCAGGTGACGGTTTCGGCAACGCCGGCATTGCGCAGTGCTTCGATGCTGACCAGCGAATCCTTGCCGCCACCGATGGCGACCAGGGCGTGGTGATTCAAGTTGAGCGTGGGCGCGACGCTGCTCTCATCGCCTGCCGCCGAAACGGGGAGCTTGAACTTGCCACGCAGGTTCAGTCCATTGCGGTACGCAAACTCACCCAGACCATTGAGGTACACCGTCTCCACCAGCGCGGCGGTGTCGGCATCGATGCTGTAGCTGTCGATGCTGACCTGCTCGGGCACCGCCGCCTTGTAATAGCTCACGCCTGCGATGAGGTGCAGCAACTGCACAGCGCGCTGCACTGCTGCTGCGCGTTCGCCGTCCAGTTGGAACGGCGCACCCGGCACAGTGACGGTCTCGGTCAGTTCCGGGCCGTCGTCAAAGGCGTAGACCAGCCGCGCAACGCCGGTGTCCGCAGCAAAATCGCAGCGGACGAAGCGGAAGCGGGAAACCTGGTGTTTATCAAAAGCTGTCATGGCGTATCCGGGGAGCTGGCAAACCGTTACGCGCGGACGCGCAACGACAAAAGTTTTCGCAGGGTGCGGCCATCATCAACCATCGATGATGTCCTCGCGCGGCAATGCGCGCTGGTTGTAGGTACTGGCCATGCTGAAGCCATAGGCGCCAGCATCGGCAATCACCATCACATCGTCCGGCGCGGTGGTTGACGGCAGCTTCACGCGCTGCGCGAACACATCGCTGGATTCACAGATCGGGCCGACCACGCTGAAATCAACATCGCGCGCGTCGTTCAACCGAGACAGGTTTGCGATGTCGTGCCAGGCGTCGTACAGCGCCGGGCGCAGCAGCGCGTTCATGCCGGCATCCAGACCGATGCGGCGCACGCCGTCCTTCTCCACCACCTGGGTGGCGTGGGTGAGCAGCACGCCAGATTCGGCCACCATGAAGCGGCCCGGTTCGATTGCCAGCTGGAACGCCGGATGCACGGTCTTGATGTCCGCCAGACCAGCAGCCCAGGCGTCCAGATCAAACGGCTCGTCGTCGTCGCTGTACGGCACCGGCAGACCGCCGCCGATATCGAGAATCTCCACGCTGCCGATGCGGCGCGCGAAGCCAGCCATTTCATCGACCATCTGCTTCCAGTGGCCGCTGTTTTCGATGCCGCTACCCAGGTGCGCATGCACGCCGGTGATGCGGATATCCAACGCGCGTGCAGCGGCGATGAACTCGTCCACGCGCAGCGCGGACAGGCCGAACTTGGAATCCTTACCACCGGTGTTCACCTTTTTGTGGTGACCATCGCCGTGGCCCAGGTCGATACGCAGCCACAACGAACGGCCACGGAACACCTCCGGCCAGCGCTGCAGCAGCTCGACGTTGTCCACGGTGACGGTGACGCCACGCGCCAGCACGGCTTCGTATTCCTTGATGGGCGCAAAGCTCGGCGTGAACAGCACACGCTCGGGCGGCATGCCCGGCACCGAGGCGAATACCAGTTCCACTTCGCCCTGCGACACGCATTCCAGGCCAAAACCTTCGGCTGCCAGCGTGCGCAGAATCTCCGGATGCGAGTTGGCCTTGATCGCGTAATAACGGCGGTCGATGGCGCTGATGGCCTTCAACTGGCGTGCACGCTCGCGCACCTTATCCAGGTCATAGACATACGCCGGCGTGCCCTGCGCGGCCAGTTCCAGCAACTTCTGCTGCTTGGCCGGCGCATGCCACCACGGCGTCTGACGCGGACGGATGCTGCCGATGATCTCGCGCCAGCGCGGGCCGAACACGTGCTCTTCGTAGACCGGCATGGCGCCGCTGTCGATCAACTCGCTGTGCAGAATCGGCAGCAGGCCATCGGCATCGGCTTCGTCGATGACAAAGGTGAGGTTCAAGTCGTTGGACGACTGCGAGATCATGTGCACGCGCTCTTTGCCGAACGTAGCCCACACGTCCGAGAGCTTGTACAGCAGCGAGCGCATGCCACGGCCGACCAGAGTAATGGCCGCGCACGGCACGATCACCTTCACTTTGCAGATTTCCGACAGGTCTGCCGACAACGCGGCCAGCACGTCGGTGTTGACCAGGTTCTCAGACGGATCCAGCGACACGGTGACGTTGGTTTCGGCCGAGCCGATCAAATCCACCGACAGGCCGTGCTTCTTGAACAGGTTGAACACATCCGACAGGAAGCCGACCTGCTGCCACATGCCGATGCCTTCCATCGACACCAACACGATGCCGTTGCGGCGGCTGATCGCCTTCACGCCCGGCACCGGCTCGGCGCTGCCGTCGATGCTGGTGCCCGGCATGTGCGGGCGCTCGGTGTCGAGGATGGCCATCGGCACACCGGCATCGCGGCACGGCTTGATCGAGCGCGGGTGCAGCACCTTGGCGCCGGTGGTGGCGATTTCCTGTGCTTCGTAATAATCCAAACGGGTGAGCAGGCGCGCGTCCGGCACATCCTTCGGGTTGGCGCTGAACATGCCCGGCACATCGGTCCATATTTCCACGCGGCTGGCGCCGAGCAGCGCGCCAAAGTACGCGGCGGAGGTATCCGAACCACCCCGGCCCAGAATTGCTGTACCGCCGTCTTCATGGCGGGCGATGAAGCCCTGCGTCAGCAGCATGCGGGTGGGCTGTGCGGAGAAGCGCTGTTTGAAGTCCGCCTCGCCCTGCCACTTACAGTTCACCGACAGGCGCTGCGACCACGCGGTCTGGTTGGGTGCCGACGGCAAGGCGTGCAGCCACTGGCGCGCGTCCATCCAGCCGAAATCCAGGCCATTGCTGCGCAGGTAGGCAGCACCGATGCTGGAGGACAACAGCTCGCCTTGGCCCAGTACTTCGGCCTGCCATTCCAGCGGACGGCTGGCCGCACGCGGGTCGTCCAGCAGCGCCTGCAGCGCGGCCAGACGCTCGGCCAGCACCTCGGTGCCCAGCTCCAGTTCGGCCAGAAATTCGTTATGACGGGTGAACAACGCGGCGACGCGCGCGCGGCTGTCGGCGGCACCATCGGCAATGGCGGTCAACTCATTGGTGACACCCGACAGGGCCGACACCACCACCAGCACTCGGCCGCCGGTCTCGTCCGCCCGTTTTTTCGCCAGCTCACCGATCGTGTTCCAACGATGACGACGGGACACCGAGGTGCCACCGAACTTGAGAACGATCCAGCGATCAGCATGTGGGGAAGCGGACATTGGCTTTGAGGGTTCACTGAGGGGAGAAAGACCCGACAACGCGGGCGGAACCCCCGATTCTATGCCAAGCCCATGCGGGCTGGACCGCTGATTTCGGGCGATACCATCGCTGTCGCGCCTCTCCTTGGGGCGGAGAAAGTAGCATCTGCAACGAATTGGGTCATCTTTACCCGGAATGCCGCCAACCCACCCCGGCCCGCAAGGGGGCCGAGCCATGCAGCATGGCTCCCGCGCCACTGTCGCCCAGTAACGACATTTCGGCCGCGCTTCCCTAAGCTGGCCTGCCCTTTGTTCCGCTTCGACTACATGACCAATCGCCGTTATCTGCAACTGGATGTGTTCTCCGCCCGTGCTGGCGCCGGCAACCCGCTGGGCGTGATCGTTGACTGTGACGGCCTGGATGGCGAGGGCATGCAGGCCATTGCCGCCTGGCTGAACCTGTCGGAGACCATTTTCTTTCTGCCGCCCAGCGAAGATGCCAGCTACCACATCCGCATTTTCACCCCGAAGGGCGAGCTTCCGTTTGCCGGCCACCCCAGCGTAGGTGCGGCGTGGGCGGCAGTGGAGCTGGGCTTGGCCGCACCCGATGACAACGGCCAGCTGATCCAGCAATGCGCTGCCGGGCTGTTGCCGGTGCAGGTGCAGGGCGGGCGTTGGTTCCGACAGATCAAGGTCCGCAGCCCGCAGGCTGAACGCCGCGAACTCACCCTCGATGCCCTGCCCGAGGGTTTGACCGCGTTGGCCAAGCCCAGCCATGGCCCGGAGCTGTGGAACAACGGCCCGGACTGGTGGCTGCTGGAGGCCGGCAGCGAGGCTGCCCTGCGCCGTTACAAGCCGGAACTGGCCGCCATCGGCGCCATGCCGGGGCGCGGCAAGCTGGCGGTGTACGCCGCTGCGGACCGGCCCGATGTGGGTTACCAATACGTGGTGCGCGCTTTCGCGCCAGGCGTGGGCGTCAACGAAGACCCGGTAACCGGCAGCGCCAACGCGCTGGTCGCCGCGCAGTTGCTGACGCAGGGCCGGATCAAACCCGGCGATCAGTACCTGGCCAGCCAGGGCCGCGAGCTGGGCCGCAACGGTGAGGTGCGGGTGCAGGTGGATGCGGATTCGCACGTCTGGGTGGGTGGCGAGGTGCAACAGGTGATTGCCGGACAGATTGAATGGTGAGGTAGATCCCCACTGGCAGAACAACCTTGCCGAGCAGGCGGACGTCGTCCGCCGGCCCTCACCCAACCTCTCTCCCGTTTACCGGAGAGGGGCTCAAGCCACCGCCACACCTCTCGGAATCCCCATGACCACTCGCCGTTTCCTGCAACTTGATGTCTTCGCGCCCCGCCCCGGCACCGGCAACCCGCTGGCCGTGGTGCTGGATGCCGACGGCCTGGACGATGCCGCCATGCAGGCCATCGCCCGTTGGACTCGTCTGCCTGAAACCACCTTCATCAGCGCGCCCACTGTTGCCGGCAGCAGCTACCGCATCCGCATGTTCGCGCCGCAGAAGGAAGTACCGTTTGCCGGCCACCCCAGCGTCGGCAGCGCCCATGCCGTGCTTGAAGCCGGCGTCGCCGCCGCGGTCGATGGACAGCTGGTACAGGACGGCATCGCCGGCCAGTTGCCACTACGCATCAACGAAAACAACGGCGTGCGCACCATCGCCATCCGCACGCCGCGCGCCTCGGTAAGCGAGGTGGTCAGCGCCGATGACCCGCGCCTGCAGCCAGCCATCAGCGGTTGGCCGTTGGGCACGCTGCCGCCCGCCCTGATGGATGGCGGACGCCGCTGGTGGCTGGTGGAAGTGGCCGATGAGGCCGCACTGCGCGCGCTCAGCCCGGATTGGGACGCCATTGCCACGTTGGCCGAGGCCACCGGCGCGATGGGCGTGTTTGCCTATGCGCGCAGCCAAGGCGACGGCTATCAACTGGTGGTGCGCGCCTTTGTCGGCAACGGCCGCCGCTTTGAGGACGCCGCCTCCGGCGCCGCCAATGCGGTACTGGCCGCTTGGCTGGACGAACGCAACGCCCTGCCCGGCAGCGGCAAGCGCTATACCGCCAGCCAAGGCCGCGAAGTCGGCCACGATGCACTGCTGGAACTGAGCATCGACGAACACGGCGATGTGTGGTCCGGCGGCCAGGTGCAGACCGTCATCCAGGGAACCATTGACTGGTAACCCGGTCACAGCCACCGCCGGCAGCAATGCCATTCCAAGGAAGAACCGCATGCGCAACTGGATTCTGCTGCTGATGCTTGCCTTTGCCGTTCCCGTTACGGCGGCCGAACCCCCGCCGCAACGCGTGCTGTTTGTCGGCAACAGCCTGACCTATGTCGGCAACCTTCCCGCTACCTTCGCCGCCCTCGTCAATGCCAGTGGGCAACCGGTAGACAGCCATATGATCGTGCGCGGTGGCGCCACGCTCAGCCAACGCGTTGCCGATGATTCGGTACAAAAAGCGCTTGCCGCACTCAAGCCTGATGTCCTTGTGCTGCAGGAACGGGGCGGCGATCTGATCGGCGCGTTCGGCCACACCGCAGAGGAGGAATCGCGCAAGGCAATCGGCGCGCTCACTCAGGCCGGCCACGACGCCGGCGCACGGGTACTGCTGCTTGGCAGCTATCAATCTTCTCCCGGCGTATCGGTTCGGCTGGTTCAACGGGAAAGCCAAGCCGCCGCCGAAGGTGGCGCCACCTACGTCGCCATCTCCGAGCATCTGCGCCAGTTGTCCGCCGAGGTACCAACAGCGGCGTGGTTCGATGCCGACGGCATGCACCCCGGCCCCGCACTGGCGCTGCTGAATGCCATACAGCTCCACCGTGAACTGTATGGCTCGGTACCGGTGCGGAGTTTTGACGTAAGCGCACCCATTTATCTACCGAAAAGCGGGCTGGAATCAGCGTTGCGCAACGCCGATGCCCCTCCGCCGCTGGCGGATACACCCATGCACATCCACTACGATCAAACGCTGATTGACCGTATCAGCACGGCACTGGATGCCGGCACCCGATAACACCGCACCCCCGACCACACCCTTTCAACGAGCACCGCGTGATGCCGCACCTGACCCTCGAATACAGCCGCAACCTCGACGCGACCTTGGTGCCCACACTGCTGCGCGCGGCCAATGAAGCGCTGCTGCGGACCGGGCATTTTGACGAAGCCGACATCAAAAGCCGCGCCCTGGGTTTTGATGATTTCGTCATTGGTACCGCCGGGCTGCCCCGTGCTTTCATCGCGGCCAGGCTGTCCATGCTCAGCGGCCGTACACCGGAAGCCAAGCGCGACATTGCCCAGTCCCTGCTCACTGCATTGACGTCTGCTTTGCCGCAGACGGGGATCGACCTGCAGATGAGCGTGGAGATTCTCGACATCGACCGTGACAGCTACGCCAAGCACCATCGGCCCGCCTGAAACGCAGCCATGCAAGGAACACCATGCTTCTGAAGGACCTGCAGCACGCCGTCGCATCGCACACCGGCACGTTTGTCTGCGAAGCGCTGGACGATGCCAGCATCACCCGCACCGTCACGTTCACACATCAGGTGCAACCGGCAAAAGCCCGTGACGATCTGCCAGACCTGCCCGGCCTGCAGGATTTCTACGGCACATTCGGTGGCGTGTTGTTTTATGCCGATGCCGGCAGCGGCGAGGCGGCCATCCTGATCGCCCCCGTGGAGTACTGGCCGCAGCTCCGCCAGCACTTCGATGGCTGGACCGACGGCATCGACGAAGACGAGCGCGGGGAATACCTGCCGGAATGGGTGGATACGGCACTGGTCATCGGCGAGGAGCCGCGTACCGGCAATTACCTGTTGATGCCGACTACCGGCGTGCATGCGGGCGCTGTTTTCCTGTTCGACCACGACGGCTTTGAATTCACCGAGCAGGCCGACGACATTGTCAGCTATGTATGGAAACTGCTGGACCCGGACGACCAGGCGCTATCGACCATGGCTGCGCATATGCGCTTCATCGACGACACCTCGCCCCACCAGTGGTGGATATGCGAACTGCGTGACAACCGTGGCAATGTAGCCAGGACACAGGCCTGAACACCCCGTTGGAGCACCCTGATGAACACTCCCCGCTTCCATTCGATTTCGCCTTTCCTCGGCACCGACGATCTTCCCGCCACGCTGGCGTTTTACCGGGAAAAACTGGGCTTCGACCTGGCCTGGGAATGGGGGAGCCCGTTGGAAGTCGCTGCCGTTTGTCGTGACCAGGTGGAGATCACGCTCACCTGCCGGCCCGATGCCAAGCCCGACGGCATCAGCCGTATCTATCTTGCGATGGACGCCATCGACATCTATTACGCCCAACTGCAGCAGGCCGGCGTGCCGATTGCAGTCACCATCGGTGACCGCCCCTATGGCATGCGCGATTTCAGCATCACCGATCCGGCCGGCAACGTGCTGTGCTTCGGCCAAGCCTCACCGCAGGCCCAGCCAGCCTGTTGAATCACGCCAGGTTGATCCAACCGCTTACCGGGCCGTGCCGCGCTTGCGTGCCAACGCGTAGCCCAGCCACGCGAATGGCGGATAGGCCAGCAGCACATCCATCACCTCGAACCAGCGCGGCGCCGGCAGCATGAAGCAGCTGGCCACGCCGCCTGCCAAAAACAGCACGCCGATCACCGATGCCGGTAGGCGGCTAACCCGCCCGACCATCCAGGTGGCCACGTATGCGCCGGCCAATGTACCCAGCGCGTGAGCCAGAAACGGGAAGATGAAATGCGCCGGGCCGAACAACGGCATCGCCGCCTGCAATCCTTCAGTGGTGCTTGTGTCCGTACCTGCCGGCGGTGGCACCAGCTGCCCGCCCAACAGAATCAACCCCATGTTCACCGCACTGCCGACGACCAAACCCACCACCACGGCCAACAGCCCTTTCAGGAATGCACGCATCGCCCCTCTCCCATGACGTTTCGTGAGGAGGAGTATGAGCCGCATGAGGGTCTGCGGCACAGCCATTCACCTGCAGATTTTCCGCGACAGGGAGGGTTAGCCGGTGGGTGGTGCACATGCGCGTGGAGGAGCCACCCTCACCCCAACCCCTCTCCCGCACACGGGAGAGGGGCTTGAGCGGGGTTACCGGGAGTTGCTGCATTCATTGCGCGAAGCGCCTTCTCCCCAACCCCTCTCCCGCACGGGGAGAGGGGCTTAGACGCACCCCTCACCCGCTGGCGGGAGAGGGGCTTGGGCTTGCTTAGCGCCAGTTGTAATTGAACGAGACACCGATGATGCGCGGCTCGTTGTAGACGGCGGCCATGTAGTTCTCGATCACACCTTTGAGGTTCTTTTCGTTGGTGATGTTGCGGGCAAACGCCGCCACTTCCCATGCGCCGTAGCCGCCGGTGTAGCCCACACGCAGGCCGCCTTCGAAATTACCCTTGGAATAGAACTCGTTGCTGTCATACAACACAAACTGCGTTTCACCCTGCTTGTTCCAGTCGGTGGCGAAGAACAGTGCGCCGTCGTTGCCCATTGGGATGTCGTAGCGTGCGGCCAGGTTGAGGTTGTACTTGGGTGCGTTGGGCAAGGGGTTGCCATCGATCTGTGCGTAGACGTTGCTGCCGATCTTGATGGTGGGGTCGTTGACCGTGCACACCACCACGCCGTTGAGCGCGCAGACCTGTGCGTAGACACGCTTGTCCTCGATCTTGCTGTGCAGCAGGCTCAGGCCGGCGGTCAGCGACAGGTTCGGAATCGGGCGCCAGTCCAGATCGGCCTCCAAGCCATAAGCACGCGCCTTGTCGGCGTTGAACAGCACCCCATTGCCGTTGGAATCGTTGCCGTTGAGCTGGATGTCGTTGACCGCATAGGTGAAGCCGCTGACGTTCAGGCGCAGGCGGTTGTCGAACAGGCTGCTCTTGATGCCGGCCTCCCACGACAGGATGGTTTCCGAATCTGCGGTGGTGAAATCCGCGTTGAAGGCGGCCGAACGGCCCTGGATGGTCGGCCCACGGAAGCCGCGCGCCACGCGCGCATACACGCTCAGTTCCGGGCTGATCTCATACATCGCGCTCAGGTCCCAGCTGGGCTGAGTATCGGACATCTCGACGTTGTGGCGGCCCTTGTAGGTCACCACGCCGGCCGCGGTGTCGGCGGTCTTGAGCAGGCGGGTTTTCTTTTCGTCCTTGGTGCCGCGCACGCCTGCAGTCAGGGTCAAGGCATCGGTGGCCTTCCAGCTCACCTGGCCAAAGCCCGCCCACGAGGTATTGATGTTGCGCAGGCGCACCCAGTTGTTGGGATTGTGTGCCGGCGTGTTGAGGAACCAGGCGCGTTGGTAGAAATCGGTGGTATCGCGGCCATCGAAGTAGAACGCGCCCACCTGCCAGGACAGCGGCTCGGTGGTGTTGGATGCCAGGCGCAGCTCCTGGGTGAACTGCCCCAGGTCACGCACCTGGCCCATCGACTGGCCGTATCCATTGGCGACACCGTTGACGGGGAAGTCCGCTGCGGCACCGCCATCGGTATCACCACGGCTATAGCCGGAGGTGGTTTCGTAGGCGCTGATCGAGGTCAGCGTGGTGGCGCCGAAATCGTAGGTAGCCTTGATCGAGCCACCATGTGTTTTATAGGCCTGCGGGTTGTTGCCGGCTTCGTCGTAGGCCACCTTGTCGCGCGCCACATCCACGCGATTGGAACCTTTGCTCAGCGCGTTGCGCAGAAACAATGTGGACGTACCTTCGTAATCACGCGTGTGTGCCGAGGCCAGCAGCGAGAACCGGTCGTTGGGTTGCAGCAACAGCTGCAGGCGCAGGTTGCGGTCATCGTAACCGCCCATCGTGTCCTTCTTCGGCGTCACCGTGCCGTCGGCAGTAGGCCCGCTGTAGGTGTTGTCCACCCAATCATCGCGGTGCTGATACAGCGTGGAGACGCGGTAGGACAGCACATCGTTGATGGCCCCGCCCATGCCGCCATCCACCGACACGCTGTTGTAGCTGCCATAGCTCACATTGACCCGGCCGCTGCCTTCCTGGCTGGGCTTGACCGTGTCGAACTTGACGATACCGGCGGTGGTATTGCGGCCAAACAGCGAGCCCTGCGGGCCGCGCAGCACTTCCACCTGGTCCACGTCGTAGACCGGGTTGGACTTGAGCACCACGTGCTCCAGCACCACATCATCCTGGATGATGGACACCGGCTGCGAGGCACCCAGGTAAAAGTCGATGTTGCCCAAACCTCGGATGTAGAAGCGCGGGAAGATGCGGCCGGTGGTGGTTTCGGCATAGAAGCCGGGCACGCGGCCGGACAACGCCAGCAGCGTGTCATCGGCACCTTCGGTATAGCTGCGCAGTGCCTCACCCTGCACGACGCCCACCGACACCGGCACATCCTGCAGGTTCTGCTCGCGGCGCTCGGCGGTGACGGTGATGGTGTCCAACGCGGTGGCGGCACTGCGCTCGGCAACGGGTGCGGCGTCCTGCGCAAACGCCGATTGCGCGGCCAACGGAAGCATCAGCAGCGCACAGGCCTGCGCCAACAACGAGCGACGCGGCAGCGGTTTGGCGGTGTGACGGGAAGCGGAAACGACGACAGGGTGAAGCTGCATGGTGTTGCCCTTGATTGACAGATGATGATTCCGTTCGGCCCGTACAGCGCCGATGGCGTGACATGAATGCGCGCAGATCATCACCGCACAACATTGCAGTGCGATGGCAACGTTCCTGCTCCAGCGCCAAGGATGTCGTCGCAGCGGAAGCGCCGCGTCATCACCTGCAGGTCATGACGCCAGTGCAACTCCCGGAATAAAAAAAAAAGCGAGGACGGCATGCGTCCTCGCTCATGTGTATTGCCATGCCCCGCCCGCATCACTTCGAGCAGCGGGTGGATACCTCACGCACTCAGCGCAGATGATCCTTGAGGAACAACCAGGTGATCACGGTCGCATCGGGGCCTTTGGGGTCGGTAAACGGCAAGCCCGAATCGCTGCCGCTCCACGCATGGCCCATGCCATGCACCACATAGTGCTGCACCAGCGTTTTACCGCCATAGGCGTAGTTGTCGACGGTATAGCTGCGCCCGTCCGGCACCTGTGCGTTGACGGTGCTGGTAGGCACGTACTTGACCGAGTCGTTGTCCATGCCATCGTCGGCCAGGTCGTTGGTCTGCAGGAACTGGCGCACCGCCTGGCGGCCGTTCAACGGATTGACCGTGGCATCGGCGCTGCCGTGGAACACCAGCACCGGCAACGGCCGTGGCGACGGCGACCCGGAACACTGCCAGGCAAGCCGCCCATTGCTGTCCGGCGAATAGATACTGCCCGCCAACAGCGCGTACGCACTGCCCGATACCGTGGTCGCGCCCTTGTACATGCCGCCGGAGTGCACCGCGCCTGCGGCGAACACATCCGAATAGCACGCCAGCATGATCGAGGTCATCGCGCCGCCAGCGGAAATGCCGGTGACATAGACCCTGCGCGGATCAACGTTGTAGCCGGCTTTCACCGCTTCCACGATCCCGGCCAGGATCGACGCCTCACCGCTGCCACGAGCCTGGTTGATCGGCAACTGCCAGTTCCAGCAACGCGCCGGGTTGGCGGTGACGTTCTGTCGGGGATACACGGCGATGAAACCCTCGGTATCAGCAACGTCATTGAAGCCTGACGCTTCGCCCATCAGGTTGGGCCCGTTGACGCAACCGTGCAACACCAGCAACAACGGCAGCGGCGGCGACTGCGGGTTGTAATCGGCCGGCACCCAAACCTGATATTCGCGGGCGCCGTAGAGGTTGCCATAGGCGCCGATGTCCCAATGCCCGGACCCCGCCTGCGCGTGCGCGCTGCCCACCATTGCCAACCCTGCAAACAGAACGGCGACCGCCGCCTTGACCATATCGATGCCAGCTTTCATAACCAGATCCTCATGCGTGAGTCGTGGATGAAGTCGTACCGAAGAGCCGCTTTGGACGCAGCGCCCAAAGGGAGTTGCAACACCTGTGTCAAACCCAGCCGGTGGCGTAATAGATGCCGATCACCACAAACACCGCCACCGTCTTGATGATGGTCACGGCAAAAATATCTTTGTAGGCCTGGCGATGGGTGAGCCCGGTCACCATCAACAAGGTGATGACCGCGCCGTTGTGCGGCAGGCTGTCCATGCCGCCGGAGGCCATGGATGCCACGCGATGCAGTACTTCCATCGGGATGCCAGCGGCCTGCGCGTTGGCGATGAACGTATCGGCCATCGCAGCCAGGGCGATGCTCATGCCACCGGACGCCGAACCGGTGACGCCGGCCAGGCCGGTCACGGTGACGGCTTCGTGCAGCAACGGATCATTGATGGAGCCCAGTGCATCGGCCACCAGCATGAAGCCTGGCAATGCGGCGATCACCGCACCAAAACCGTATTCCGAGGCGGTGTTCATGGCCGCCAGCAACGCGCCGCTGATGGCGGTCTTGGTGCCGTCGGCAAACTGGGTGACCACCGGCCGCCACGCCAGCAGCATCACCGAGATGATGCCCACCAGCAGCGCGCCCTCCACCGCCCAGATCGCGGCGATCTTAGGCACCTCCTGCACCACCGGTGCGGCTTTACCCAGCACTGCCGGCACAAAACTATGCTCGGTGCCGTACCAGAGCGGTATGCCCAGGGTCAGCAATTTGTTGGACACGAACACCAACACCAGCGGCAGCACGGCCACCCATGCATTGGCCAGGGTGCTGCCGGTGAACGGCGCTGGCTCGTTGACCAGGGTTGCAGCATTGCCATAGCCCTCGCCCTTCTGCACCGCCACGCGACGACGCCATTCCAGGTAGGCCATGCCGACGCCGAGCACGAACACGCTGCCGAGCACACCCAGCACCGGTGCTGCCCAGGTATCGGTGCCGAAGAACGTGGTCGGGATGATGTTCTGTATCTGCGGTGTGCCGGGCAACGCATCCATGGTGAAACTGAAACCGCCCACCGCCAGCGTGGCCGGGATCAGGCGCTTGGGGATGTTGCTCTGGCGGAACATTTCAGCAGCGAAGGGATACACCGCAAACACCACCACAAACAGCGACACGCCGCCGTAAGTAAGCAGCCCCGACACCAATACGATCGACAGCATGGCCCGTTGCGGGCCGAACAGACGGATCGCCGCACCGACGATGGATTTGGAGAACCCGGAGAGTTCGATCAATTTGCCAAACACCGCACCCAGCAGAAATACCGGGAAATACAACTTCAGGAACCCAACCATCTTGTCCATGAACAAGCCGGTGAACATCGGCGCCACCAGTGACGGGTCGGTCAGCAGCACCGCTCCCAGTGCGGCGATGGGCGCGAACAGGATGACGCTGTAACCGCGATAGGCCACAAGCATCAGGAAGGCCAGCGCAGCAAGTACGATCAGTAACGACATACGGCGCTTCCAGATGAGGAGGCGCCCAGTATCCAGATCTGACGATCCGTGCCGACTGTACCTAGGTCTACTCGCTGGCGTGCCGTGACGCCGCTAGCCTAGGCTCCACGGGTGGCAATGGGTCATCTGCAACGCACATGCCTGGGGAGGACCGAATGAAGCGGAACTGTTTGAGCCTGATGATCGGCGTACTACTTGCCTCCGGGCCCGCACTGGCACAGCAGGCGCAGCAGGCCGCGCCGGCACAGGACAAAGGCGTAGCAGCCACCAACCTGGACAGCATCATGGTGACCGCGCGCAAGCGCGAGGAAACCCTGCAGGAAGTCCCGGTCGCCGTCACCGCCTTCACCTCCGAGGCGCTGGACAAATTGAACGTCCAGGACATCAGCGACCTGGATGCACAGGTGCCCAACCTGACCATCTATGCCGCACGCGGCGCCAGCAGCACGGTTACCGCCTACATCCGTGGTGTCGGCCAATCCGATCCCACCTGGGGCGCCGACCCGGGCGTGGGCATCTATCTGGATGACGTGTATATCGCCCGCCCGCAGGGTGCGTTGCTGGATGTGTTCGACGTCTCGCGCATCGAGGTGTTGCGCGGCCCGCAAGGCACGCTGTACGGCAAGAACACCATTGGCGGCGCGATCAAATATGTTTCGCGCGGCCTACCGACCACCCCCGAAGGTTTCGCCCAGATCACCGTGGGCAACTACAACCAGCTGGATGCCAAAGCCGCCATCGGCGGCCCGTTGGGCGGGCCCGACAGCGGCCTGCGCGGACGCATTGCGGTGGCCAGCATGAACCGCGATGGCTTCGGCGAAAACACCCTCACCGGCCAGCCCATCAGCGACAAACAAGTCAACGCGGCACGCTTGAACTTGGGCGCCTATGCAGGCGATGACTTCGATGTGCAGTTCGCGTTGGACTGGATTGATGACCAGTCCGGCATGCGCGGCTCCAAGATGCTGGCGCCCAACCCGTTCACCCCGGCCTACCCGCCGATGGACGACCGCTATGACATCCGCTCGGGCATGCCCAACCTCAACAGTGTCGAGACCAAAGGCGCCTCGGCTACGGTGAACTGGCGTCCCAACGACAATTGGGCGTTGAAGTACGTTGTCGCCAAGCGCGAATCCGACAGCCATTCCAATATCGACTTCGACACCACGCCGATCAAGCTGGCTGACGTGGGCGGCAGCTATGCCGACAACCAGGTCAGCAACGAAGTGCAGTTCAACTACGACGCCGGTGGACGCGTACGCGGTGTGATTGGCCTGTATCAGTTCAGCGGCGAAGCCGGCGGCCAGATCCGCAACAACTTCTTCAACCTGCAGTTCGGCGATACCCGCGGCAAGGTGCTGACCGACAGCATCGCGCTCTATGCCGACTGGACCTTCGACCTGACCGACAAGTTCAAGCTCGACGTCGGCGCCCGCTATACCGACGAAGACAAGCGCGCGATCGTGCTGAACCGCTTCTACTCCGATGCGACCTTCAGCCGCCCCATCGCGGTGGCCGCTGATTTCGACAAGACCACCAACTTCAAGAACGTCTCGCCCAAGGTGTCGCTGGACTACGCCTTCACCCCGGACATCATGGTCTACGGCCTGGCGACACGTGGCTTCAAATCCGGTGGTTACAACATCCGCGCCAATGCCGTGGCGGTGCCGCGCTCGGCCGACCCGTTCGATGACGAGACGGTCGACAGCTTCGAGATCGGCAGCAAGATGGCCTTCCTGGACCAGCGCCTGTTCCTGAATCTGTCGGCCTTCCACAACAAGTACAAGGACATCCAGCTGTCGGTGTTCACCGGCATCGACACCAACGGCGATGGCGTTGACGATGCCTTCTTTGGTGACTTCACCAACGCCGGTGCCGGTACGGTCAACGGCCTGGAAGTGGAGTACCAATACCTGCCGACGCAGCACTGGCTCATCTCCGGCAACCTGGCGTGGCTGGATACCAAGTACGACGAGTACATGGACCGTGGCGTCAACGTCGCCGACAAGATGGAGTTCACCAACGCGCCCAAGTACTCCGGCGCCTTGAATGTGGAGTACCGCACCGAGCTTGCCCGTGGCGGCAATCTCTCCGCACGTGCGGGCTACAGCTACCAGAGCGAGGTATGGCCGACCACCGATCTGAGCCCGGTGATCAAGCAGAATGGCTATGGGCTGGTCAACGCCGGGGTGATCTGGAAACTGGACGACGCCTGGACGTTCTCCCTGCAGGGCACCAACCTTGCCGACAAGGAATACCGCACCACCGGTTACAACATCCCGGCAGTAGGTACGCTGATCGGCTTCTACGGCCCACCGCGCCAGTACAGCCTCAGCGTCCGCTACGACTTCTAGGACCCAACCTGCATGTCGCAGTCTTATCAAGATGTGTACTGGACCAGCAACGATGGCCTGCGCCTGCACGCGCGCGACCATGCACCCGCCGCGGGGGAATCCCCCCGCGGTACGGTGGTCTGCATTCCAGGCTTGACGCGCAATGCCGCCGATTTCGACGCGCTGGCCCAGGAGCTGACCAGCATCGGCTGGCGGGTACTGGCCGTTGACCTGCGCGGGCGCGCCGGCTCGGCCTGCGCACCGGACCCGTCCAGCTACAACGCACGGGTTTACGCCGACGACATGGCCGCGCTGCTGCGTTCGCAGGGCATCGACAAAGCGGTGTTCATCGGCACCTCGCTGGGCGTGCTGGTCACCATCACGCTGGCAACGCGTGCGCCGGAACTGATTGCCGGTGCGGTGCTCAACGATGCCGGCCCCAGGGTGCCCCGCGAGGCCTTGGCGCGTATCGGCAAATATGCAGGCAAGACCCTGCCACCGATGGATCTGCAGCAGGCTGCGGCCTACGCCGAGTCCATCGGCAAAGCCTCTTTCCCGCGCTTCAGCGCCGAGGATTGGCGGGCGATGGCCTCGCGCATGTTCCGCAAACGCGACGATGGCTTGTTGGAGCTGGACTACGACCCTGCCGTCATCCGCACTACCCGGCCGTGGGTGCTGTGGCTGCTGCGTCCGGTGTTGTGGCGCGCGGTGCGGACGCTGACCCAACGCGCGCCGGTGCTGGTGGTGCGCGGCGCGTTGTCGGACATCCTGCCGGCTGACGTGGCCCGGCAGATGGCCGCCACCTCCGCGACCGCCAGCCTGGTGGAAGTTCCGGACGTGGGCCATGCACCCACGCTGTCCGAGCCCGTCGCGCGGGACGCGATTCTGGCCTTGTTGGGGCGTGTGCAATGAGCATTCTGGACACAGACAACACCCTGCCACCGGCACTGCTGGCGCTGCACCATTGGGCGCAGTCCGAACGGCTCAGCAAGCGCGTACATGTACCGCAATCGCGCATCGACGCGTTCGCCGATGCCACTGGCGACCACAACTGGATCCATGTGGACCCCGCCCGCGCGCAGGCCGAGTTGCCGGGCGGGCGGACCATCGCGCATGGCTTTCTGCTGCTGTCACTCACCGTCGAGGAAGACGTGGCCGCACTGGTCGGCTTTGCCGGCATCAGCCGGGTCCTCAACTATGGCTTGAACAAGGTGCGCTTCCTTGCACCGGTGCCCAGCGGCGCGGAAATCCAGGTGCGCTCGCAACTGCGATCACTGGAGTGCCGCCAGCCGGGGCAATGGCTGCTCACCCAGCACAAGACAGTGGAACTGCTGCCCGGCAATGATGTGGCGCTGGTTGCCGAGCACCTGTCACTGATCGTGGTCGCCCCCTGACATCCGCTCATCAGGTGGCTGCCGGCGGCGCGCACCGGTAGCCCGCACACCACCAACGGTTCTCTCTACACTGGAGCGATGTTGACACCCTCCATCGTCCTGTTGGCCTGCATTGCGTGGACCGTGCTGCTGTTCGGTGTGGCCCTGTGGGGTGAACGCCAGGGCCACCGCCTATCGAGGGTCTGGCCGGCCATCTATGCCTTGTCGCTGGCCGTGCACTGCACCGCGTGGACCTATTACGGTGCCGCGTCGCAGGCCGTGCAATGGGGCTTTGCGATACCGCCAACGCTGATTGGCATGGCGCTGATCTTCGCTATGGGCATGCCCTTCCTGGCACGGCTGGGGCGGTTGGCCAAGCAGCACAACAGCGCCACCATTGCCGATCTGGTGGTTGCGCGGCTGCGTACCGATCAGGGCCTGGGCATGACCATCACCGTGGTCGCGCTGATCGGCATCATTCCGTATATCGCGCTGCAGCTGAAAGCGGTAAGCCAAGGCCTCACCGCCCTGCTTGGCGATCAATTCGCCGCCAGCGGCCAGCAACTGGATATGTCGTTCTGGTTTGCGCTGACGATGGCCGCATTCACCATGTTGTTTGGTGCGCGCAAGGCCTCGGCTACCGAGCACAACCGCGGCATCGTGGTGGCGCTGGGGCTGGAGTCGCTGCTGAAGCTGGCAGCGCTGTTGGCCATCGGCTTGTATGCGGCGGTGTCGGTGCAGCAGGCCGGCGCTCCGTTGCTGGAAAAGATGGTGCACCTGCCGCCGCCTTCGGTGATCCCGGATTTCATCACCATGGTTGCCTTGGGCGCGATGGCGGCGTTCACCCTGCCCCATCAGTTCCATGTGGGCGTGGTGGAGCTGCGCCAGTCTTCCGATCTGAAAACCGCACGCTGGCTGTTCCCGCTGTATCTGCTGCTGATCGGCCTGCCCTCGGTGCCGATGGCGCTGTCCGGCGCTGCGCAGCTGGGGCAGTCGATATCGCCCGATCTATACGTGCTTGCGCTGCCGCAGGCACGCGGCCATCACGTGCTGGCGTTGCTTGCCTACCTGGGCAGCCTGAGCGCGGCGACCGGCATGATGATTCTGTCGGGGCTGACGTTGTCGATCATGCTCGGCAACCACGGCTTTGGCGCGCGCCTGCTTGGTGGCGTAGATGGCGATGCCGGTGCGGATCTGCGGCCGCGCGTGTTGGCGTTCCGGCGGGCCGGCATTCTTGCGGTATTTCTGATGTCCTGGCTGTACAGCCGGGCGATGAGCGGCACCGAGGCACTGAGCGACTTCGGGCTGATGTCGTTCACCGCCTTGGCACAGCTGGCACCGGCGGTGCTGCTGGCCGTGTACCGGCCACGCACGCCGTCGCCGGCGATCATGGCCGGCATCATTCTGGGCTCGTTGGTATGGCTGTGGCTGATGTTGTTGCCGATGGTGATACCGCACTCGGCCACGTCCGGCGCACTGCAATGGCTGACGCTGCGCGTGCAGCCCGGCCACATCGCCATCAGCATGGGCGCCAGCCTGGCGATCAACCTGATCACCGTTGCGGTGATGTCGCGCGCGGTGAGCCCCTCTCAACCGCTGCAGCGTGACGCGGTGGCTGCCGCGTCCATGCGCAAGACCGCCGGGCGTTTTCTCGGCCAGGAACGTGCGCGGCAGCTGATGGCCGGCCATGCCGGGCAGATGCTGGATGACGAGCGTGTCACCGCCATCGAACGCGAGCTCACTGCCGTGGTCGGCGCCGGCATGGCGCGGCTGTTGGTGGAGGCCGCGCGCGATGGGGGTGCTGCGCCGTTGGAGGCGGTCACCCGTGCTGTCGGCGAGGCCACCCAGGTACTGCGCTTCAACCAGCGCCTGCTGGAAGCGGCGCTGGAGAACATGAGCCAAGGCATCAGCGTGGTGGATGCGCAGCTGCAGTTGGTTGCGTGGAACAGCCGCTATGCCGCGCTGTTCAAGTTTCCGCCCGAACTTCTGCAGGTCGGGCAGCCGGTCGCCAACCTCACGGCGTGGGCGCTGGGGCAACTGAAGATTGGCGACGCCCCCGGCGACAACGCCAGCAAGGCACTCAGCCGCCGCATTGCGCATATGCGACGCGGCACACCGCATCTGTCCGAGCGGATATTCCCCGACAACACCATCGTTGAAATCCGTGGCAACCCGATGCCGGGCGGTGGCTACGTCGCCACCTTTACCGACGTGACCGCATTCCGTTCCGCCGAAGATGCCCTCAAGCGCAGCAACGAAACTCTGGAACGTCGCGTGCAGGACCGTACCGCGCGCCTGGAACATGCGGTACACGAGGCAGAGCGCGCCAACGTGGCAAAGACACGGTTTCTTACCGCCGTCGGTCATGACCTGATTCAACCGCTGCACGCCGCGCAGTTGCTGACCGATGCCATGTCGCAGCACATCGAGTCGGAGTTTCTGGACAGCTTCCTGCGGCAGATCCGTGGGGCATTGGATTCCACCGACGACCTGCTGTCCGGCCTGCTCGACATCTCACGACTGGAAGCCGGCGGACTGGTGGCCGATCCGCGTCCGTTCGCGCTTTCAAACGTGCTTGATCCGCTGGCGCAGGAATTTGCGGTGCTGGCGGCGGCGCGTGGCCTGCAGTTCCGTTATGTGCCCAGCCGCGCGTGGGTGCATAGCGATCCATTGCTGCTGCGCCGCGTGCTACAGAACTTCCTGGCCAACGCGATACGTTACACCGCACGCGGCGGCGTGCTGCTGGGTGTCCGTCGCCAAGGCGATACGCTCGCCATCGGCGTGCACGACAGTGGCCCGGGCATCGCCCCGGAACAGCAGACCGTGGTGTTCGAGGAATTCCAGCGTGGTGATCGCAGCAATGGCCAAGGGCTGGGATTGGGGTTGGCCATTGCCCATCGCATCGCCGATCTGCTGCATGCACCGCTGTCGCTGCACAGCGTGCTCGGTCACGGCTCGGCCTTCTCCATTACGGTGGCGCGCGCCCATCCTGCGCAGCCGCCACGCAGCGACACCCAAACCACCAACAGCACCATCAAGGGCACGCGTGTGCTGGTGGTGGACAACGACCCCGATGCGCTGGAGGCAATGCGGCAGATGCTGCTGGCGTGGGGCTGCGATGTCACCGCGTTGGGCGACGGCAACGCCATTGACGCAGGCGCCCATCAGGCAGACCTCTGGTTGTTCGACTATCACCTTGACGACGGCGACACCGGCGTCCAGTTGTGGAAACGTCTGGCGGCCGCGCACGGGCCACGCCCCACGGTGATCCTCAGCGCCGACACCGGCCCAGACACCCGCGAGGCAGTGCGCGAGATCGGACTGTCACTGTTGAACAAGCCATTCAAACCACTGGCACTGCGTTGGGCCATCAACCACCTGCTTGCAACGCGCAGTGTGATCGACCACAACCTCGGCGCGAATCACTGATCTCAAACCAAAGCGCAAACGCCTGGAGTTGATCAGGCGTTCCCGGCCTGCTCGTGCAGGGGCTCGGGCGATTCCTCGATCTGCCGTGACGGATCGGCCAAACCCAACTCGTGCAGCACGCGGATGGCCTGTGCACGGTTGCGCACGCCCAGCCGGCTCATGATGCGGGTCATGTGCGCCTTGACGGTACGCAGCTGCACGCCAAGACGGTCGGCTATCTGTTTATTGAGCAGGCCCTCGGCCACCAGGCTCAGCACCTTGTACTGATGCGCCGACAGGCTGGACAAGCGCGCGGCCAGATCCGCGTCCTTGGTGAACGGTGCTACCCGCGCCACGGTTTCGCGCAGCATCGAGGGAATCCAACGTTCACCATCAAGTACGGTCTGCAGCGCCTGTTGCAGATCCACCAATCCCGAACTCTTGGGCAGATAACCGGCGGCGCCCAGATCCACCGCACGGCGGATCACGTGCGGCTCTTCATTGGCCGAGACGATGATGATCGCCAGCCCCGGCTGCAACGCGCGGATGGTCGCCAGACCTGCCAGCCCGTGGTTGCCCGGCATGTGCAGGTCCAACAGCATCAGGTCTATCTGCTGGCTCTCCAACGCCTCAAGCACGCCATCGAGCGAATCCGCTTCACTGATCTGCAGATCGACGACCGCTTCCTCGGCCGCGCGGTGCAGCGCGGCTCTGAACAAGGGGTGGTCATCAGCGATGAGCAAGGTCGGCATGTCGGGGCGAGGTTAGCAAATTCGTCCACGGCTGAGGACAGGGACCTAGGTACGCTGGCATATCAGCAGGGGCTTGATAGTGTTGGGCAATGAAAACATCCCGCCGTGCCTGCCTGCTTTACGCCGTGCTGCCCCTGTTTTTGGGCAGTATTTCCGCGGCGCTCGCCGCTTCCCCGAAAGCGTCCGCAGCTGACGTTGAATTCACGCAGTGGCGTGAAACCCAGCACCGGGGCAGCGACGACCTGATGACCGCCGGGCTGGGGCTGGACGGCCTGCGCGTCAGCGTGGCCCCCACCTTTGCCAACCCTGCCCTGCCCACTGCCGAAGAAGCGCGCCGGCGCGCCATCTGGAGCAGCTGGCGCGGCATTGCCGACCTCACGCCGGGCAGCGGTTTCGGCGATGTCTACGGCACCGTGCAGTCTTCACCAGGGCGCGAATTCTCGGCCTATGCCCGCATTCCCGGCGCGCACCAACCGCATCGCGTGCTGGTGCAGATACCCGACACCTTCGATCCATCGCGGCGCTGCCTGGTGGCCACCGCGTCCTCCGGCTCGCGCGGCATCTACGGCGCCATCTCCGTGGCTGGCAGTTGGGGCTTGGCCCATGGCTGTGCAGTCGCCTACACAGACAAGGGCGCCGGCAGCGACTATTACGACCTGGATGCCCGCAGCGGTGTTCAAGCCGATGGCACGCCGGCCACACAGGGCGCGTTGGCGTTTGCTCCCGACGCGCCCGCGACTGCCCACGGCGTCGCGTTCAAACACGCACACTCCGGCGACAACCCGGAAGCGGACTGGGGCCAGCACCTGGTGCAGGCGGTGCAGTTCGGCCTGCAGGCGCTTGATCGCGCTTACCCGCAGTCGGCACCGTTCACCCCGGCCAACACGCGCACGCTGGGCGCGGGTGTGTCCAACGGCGGCGGCGCGGTGCTGCGCGCGGCGGAGATTGAAGGTGATTGGTTCGACGCGCTGGTGGCCGGCGAGCCGAATGTATCGGTGGCAGGCGCAGCCCCGCTGTATGACTTCGTGACCCAGGCGGCGTTGTTGATGCCGTGCGCGTTGCTCACACTCGATGATCTGCCGCAGCCGCCGGTGCAGGCGCAGGACCGCCCGGTCTGGACGCAGCAATGCGCCGCACTGAAAGCCGCCGGACAGGTACAGGGCGAGGATGTCGCCGCGCAGGCTCAATCCGCACGACAGCAACTTGAGAAGACAGGCCTGAGTGAAGGCGCCCTTCGTGCTGGCGCGTTCTCCACCGGCTTCGATCTGTGGCGCGCGATTGCCGCAACCTATGCATCGGCCTATGGCCGCTACGGCGCGGGTGAGCATCCCTGCGCTTATACATTTTCCGCCGTCAGCACCGACGGTAAACCCGGCAATGCCACCGCCGAGGTCCGCGCCACGTGGGGCAGCGAGGCCAGCGGCATTCCGCCGGGCAACGGCGTGATCCTGGTGGATGGCAATGCGGCGCTGGCAGGCAGTGATCCACTGCGCGGGCTCAGCTGTCTGCGCGCACTCTGGACTGCCGACAGCAAGGATGCCGAACGCGTGCGTGCCGGCATCACGCGCGCGGCCACCGGGATGCCCCGCACAACCGCGCCGATCGTGGTCATCCATGGCATGGATGACGGCCTGGTGCCGATCAGCATGACCAGCGACCATTACGTGCCGCAGGCACGGGCTGCCGGCGCGCAGATCGCCTACTGGCGGGTGAGCAATGGACAACATTTCGACTCGCTGCTGGCCTTCCCGGATTACCGCAAACGCTATGCGCCGCTGCTGCCGTACATGTTCGCGGCGATGGACCAACTGTGGCGTCACCTTGAAGACCCGACGCAAGGCCTGCCCCAGGACGCGCTGATCGAGACAACGCCGCGTGGCGAAGCGCCACTACAGCGCGCGCAGCTGTCGATTCCCGCTGTCTCCGGCCACTAACCGCAGCCCTCACTGCTCCCCAGGATTGCCCCAGATGCCCTCCACCACACCGGAAATCGAGCCCGCTGCATCCGCGTACAACTATCCGCTGCTGATCAAACAACTGCTGCACACGCCGTTGGCCGTGCAGCCGGGGCAGGAAATCGTCTACGGCGACAACGTGCGCTACGACTACCGCACGCTGCGCGAGCGCATTGGTCAGTTGGCCGGCCTGCTGCAATCGCTCGGCGTGAAGCCCGGCTACACCGTGGCAGTGATGGATTGGGACAGCCACCGTTATCTGGAAAGCTACTTCTCGGTGCCGATGATCGGCGCGGTGCTGATGATGGTGAACATCCGCTTGGCACCGGAGCAGATCGCCTACACGTTGCAGCATAGCGGCGCCACGGTACTGCTTGCCAACCGCGAGTTTCTGCCGGTGCTTGAGGGCATGGCCGGGCAACTGCCGGCCATCCACACGCGCATCCTGCTGGATGATGAAGCCGGCCCGCTGCCTGACGGCTTTGCGGTGGAATATGAAGCTGGCCTGCGCCAGGCCGAGCCGGTGGTCAGCTTTCCGGACTTCGACGAGAACACCCGCGCCACCACGTTCTACACAACCGGCACCACCGGCCTGCCGAAGGGCGTGTACTTCAGCCATCGGCAACTGGTGCTGCATTCGTTGGCGACGATGGCGGCACTGGGCAGCGCGCATCAGCAGGGCCGTCTGCACCGCGACGACGTGTACATGCCGATCACGCCCATGTTCCATGTCCACGCATGGGGCGTGCCTTACGTGGCCACGCTGATGGGCATCAAACAGGTGTATCCGGGCCGCTATCAGCCGGCACGCCTGTTGCAGCTCATCGGCCGGGAAAAGGTGACGTTCTCGCACTGTGTGCCCACCATCCTGCACATGCTGCTGAGCGACCCGACGGCGGCCGACACCGACCTGCACGGCTGGAAGGTCATCATCGGTGGCTCGGCGCTGCCGCGTGCGCTGGCACAGCAGGCGCTGGCGCGTGGTATCGACATCTTCGGCGGCTACGGCATGTCCGAGACCTGCCCCGTGCTCACCCTCGCCCAGCTCGACAGCAAGGCCCTGGCCAACGCCGAAGACAACGTCTCGTTGCGGACCAAGGCAGGCATCCCGATACCGCTGGTGGACCTGCGCATCGTCGATGAAGACATGAACGATGTCGCGCACGATGGCAGCGCAACTGGCGAAGTCGTGGTGCGTGCGCCCTGGCTCACGCAAGGCTATCTCCACAACGCCGAAGCCTCGGCCGAACTCTGGGACGGCGGCTACCTGCACACCAACGACATTGGCAACATCGATGCCAACGGCTATCTGCGTGTCACCGACCGCATCAAGGACGTCATCAAAACCGGCGGCGAATGGATTTCCTCACTCGCGCTGGAGGACATCATTGCGATGCACCCGGCCGTCAACGAGGTGGCCGTCATCGGCATTGCAGACCCCAAGTGGGGCGAGCGGCCGCTGCCGCTGGTGGTCAAACATGCAGGCAGTGAAGTGGCCGAAAGCGAGATCATCGCGTTGGTCGCAGCACGCAGCCGCTCCGGCGACATCTCCCGCTACGCGATTCCCGAGCGGGTCAAGTTTGTCGATTCAATCGAACGCACCAGCGTGGGCAAGATCAACAAGCGCAGGCTGCGTACCCTGCACGATCAGCCAACGGGCGACACCAACGTTTGATATTCCTCGCTAAAGCTGCCCTCACCCCAACCCCTCTCCCGTGCACGGGAGAGGGGCTTAAGCAGGGTTGTCAGCACCAACTTTTCTACCCCCGAACTCGCCGCGCGTCGTACTCGATCGCCACGCTGTTTCGATCACTCGGTTGCGGCTTACTCGCTGACGGGGCCTACGCCTCAACCTTCCGACGAAGCATTCGGCGCTGTGTAAACCATGTCGCCATCCACCCAGGTTGACAGCACTTTCAGATCATCCAGTTGATCAGCGGCCACCTTCAACGGATCGCGGTCCAGGATGACGAAGTCCGCGCGCAGGCCGCGCTGCAACGTACCCACCTGTGCTTCGTCATGGCCGGCCCAAGCCGCATCACCAGTGAAACCACGCAGCGCTTCGGCCGCACTCAGGCGCTGCTCCGGCTGCCAGCCGCCCGGCGGTTGACCGTCACGGTCCTGCCGCGTCACAGCCGCGTACAAGCCCAAGCGCGGGTCCACCTGCTCCACCGGGAAGTCCGAGCCCAACGCCAGGCGCGCGCCGCTATGCAGGTATCGTTGCCACGCATACGCGCCCTTGACCCGCTCCGGCCCCACACGCTGCTCGGCCCAGCCCATGTCGGAGGTGGCGTGCGTGGGCTGCATCGAAGCAATCACACCCAGCTTGGCGAAGCGCGGAATGTCTTCCAGCGACACCACCTGAGCATGCTCCACACGCCAGCGATGATCGTTGCCCTTGTGGGCGCCCAACACCTTCTCATAGGTATCCAGCGCGATGCGGTTGCCGCGATCGCCAATGGCGTGCGTGGCCACCTGCACCTTGCAGCCGTCGGCCTTGCGCACCGCCACTTCAAAATCTTCCGGCGAGGTCACCAGCAGGCCACGGTTGTGCGGGTCATCGCTGTAGTCGGCAAGCATTGCCGCACCCCGGCTGCCCAGCGCGCCGTCCATGAACAACTTGACGCCGTGCATCTGCAGGCGACCACCCGCATGGGTGTAGAGACCGTGCTTGCACAGGTCATCCAATGCACCTTGATTGCCGTCGGCATAGGCGTCGATACGCAGCGGCAGCTTGCCTTGGTCGGCCAGCCGCTTCATCAGTGCCAGATCCTCGCGCGATACGCCCATGTCATGCACGCCGGTCAAACCATTGCTCACCGCCGCATGCAATGCGGCCTGCAGGCGCTGTTCGCGCGCGGCGTCCTGCACCGGTGGAATATGGGCGCGCACCAATGACGAGGCGGCATCCACCAGCACGCCGCTCGGCTTGCCGGCAGCGTCGCGAACAATGCGCCCGCCGTCCGGCTGCCAGTTGCCACTGAGTGACTTTCCGTTCTTTTCCGCCACGCGGATCGCCGCACTGTTGACCCAACCGGCATGGCCATCAACGCGGTCCAGATACAACGGGCGCTCTGGGAAGGCGGCATCAAGGTCGGCCACGGTCGGGAAAGCCGTGTCGTCCCAGCGGTTCTGGTCCCAGCCGCCGGCCAGCAGCCATTCGCCCGGTGCCAGCTTCTTCTCGAATGCCTTCAGCCGCTCCACCACCTCGGCGCGACTGCGCGTACCGGTGAGGTCGGCCTGCGCCAGCGCGTCACCCAGGTAGACCAGGTGCGCATGCGCGTCGATCAGCCCCGGCACCACGGTCGCCTCACCGGCATCAATGCGCGGCGCATCGGGATACAACTGCAACATCGCCTCGGCGCTGCCTATATCCAGCAGACGGCCGCTTTCGGTATCCCATGCCAAGGCACCGGCCACAGGCTGTGCTGGATCACCGGTGCGGATGGTGTCGGCCACCAATACCCGCACTTCGGCATGGGCTGGGCTCAACAGCAGGCTGGGGAGCAACAGGGCAAGACTGGCGACACGACGCATTGCGGGCACTCCTGAACAGGACGTGCGGCGACTATGCCGTCATCGCGCGGGCGTGACAAACCTCAAAGGTGCGGACGCCACGATGAAATCAGTCCGCGCTGACGTCCACCCGCACCCGGATGCGCTCTCCGGGGTGATAGTCGCGGCGCGTGTGGTACTGGCGGCCGGCGTATTCGTACGTGACGTTGTAACCGTCCACACGCTCGCTCTCGCTGCCATACCCGACAGGCTCACACACGCGCACATCGCCGCGACGGTAGTCCTGCGAGCGATTGTTGGCATCGTAAATGGCCCGACCGGCCGCACCGCCGGCAATCGTGCCCACCGCCGTACCGATATAGCGGCCATCGCCGCCACCGATGCGACTACCGAGCACCGCACCGGCCAAACCGCCAATCACCGTGGCGATCTGCCGGCCGGATTCGCTGCCGCCTGTCTGATAGTTGCCCGTGTCATAGCCACGGTCCACATAGCCGTCGTTGCGATAGCCGCTGCCGTTGTTGCTTTGCACATAGTCGCCATCGCTACGCTGGTAGCAGCGCTCCTCGCGGCCTTGATTGCCGCCGACGATGATCGGATCCACCCGCACCACGCGCGCGTAGTCGTAGGCTGGACTGTTGTCGTCATAGCTATTGCCCGGGCGATATTGGCCGTCGTCATAACGCGGATCGGGCCGATACTGGCCATCGTCATAACGTTGCGCCGACGCGGTGAACGCGGTCAGCCCACCCAGGATCAGAACACCGGCAAGAGTCAGCGTACGAAGCATGGCGGCAGGGTCACTCGGCGTGGAATGTGGCGATGCTCAGGCGCACCGGGTGAAACCACCCTGAACCGGGCGGGCAGGCCCAACACGGCCTACCCGCCCGGCGTGTGGATCAGCCGGAAAACTCGGTTTCCAGGCTCACCGGCACGGCACTGAGTGCCTTGGACACCGGGCAGTTCTGCTTGGCGTCATCGGCCAGCGCGCGGAACTTCGCCTCGTCCAAGCCCGGCACCACGGCTTTTACTTTCAAGCGGATCTGTGAGAACTGCGGCCCGCCTTCCATCGACAGATCGACATCGGCACGGGTGTCCAGCGAGGTCGGCGGAAACCCGGCTTCGCTCAGCTTGGCCGACAGCGCCATGGTGAAGCAGCCTGCATGCGCAGCTGCGATCAGTTCTTCCGGGTTGGTGCCCTTTTCATCGCCAAAGCGGCTGCTGAAGGCGTAGCGCGTGTTCTCCATCAAGCCACTTTGAGGCGTACTCAAGCGACCCTGGCCGGACTTCAGATCCCCTTCCCAATGCGCGGTAGCGTGACGCGAAATACCCATGAGGCAACTCCTGTTGGTGGACACAGCCCCAGCCTAGAGCACCAACTGTTAGCGCATTGTGCGGTGCGCGTGGTCGGCGCGGGGACGACAGCGGCAGCGGGGGCACAGCTGAGCGGCAGGCAAAAAAGCGCTGTTTTCAGGCAACTTTCGCCATCCATGCGAGGCCATAAGGTGCTCAGAAGCAATTTTTATGGGTTTTTTGCCGCTTGCCTATTGGCGCCATGCAATTCATGCCCTACATTTCGCTTGCCGACGGGGTCGGCATGACCTAACAACCAACCGTTCAATGGAACAGGAAATCATGGCAAAGACCGCTAAAAAGGCTGCCCCGAAGAAGGCAGTGAAGAAAGTCGCCACCAAGGCCGCCGCAAAGCCGGCAGCACCGAAGCCGATCAAGGAAGCCCTTACCAAGTCGGGTCTGGTTGCACACATCGCCGAAGCCACCAGCGTTGCTGCCAAGGACGTGCGCGCCGTGTTCGCCGCTCTGGAAGGCGCCGTGGCCGCTTCGATCAACAAGAAGGGTGCTGGCAGCTTCACCCTGCCGGGCCTGCTGAAGATCACCACCGTCAGCGTTGCTGCCAAGCCCAAGCGCAAGGGCATCAACCCGTTCACCAAGGAAGAGCAGTGGTTTGCCGCCAAGCCGGCCACCACCAAGCTGAAGGTTCGTCCGCTCAAGAAGCTCAAGGACGCCGCGCTCTAATCAGCGCGCCCCTTACGGCGAACCAGACGGGACGGCATTGCCGTCCCGTTTTTTTTGAGCTGCGATAACGTCTGACACACTGCCCCCGCTGCCTGCGTTCCCAACAAGCCGTGCGACGGCGCTACGCTCTTAGCCCTCAGCGTTCCACCCGTGCCGCCCGTGCCGCACTGGAACACAGCGTGTTGGTTCACCACCTCGTACCAGCGCAGGGGCCGGCCTATCGTGGCAGCCCTCCCCAACCTCTTCGATGCCGCCATGACCAGCAGCAAGCATCGCTATCGCATTAGCGTTACCCCCATCGAAACTGACGGCCAGCAGTGCAGTGACCGCTGCAGCATCGAGTTCGAGCAGTGCAGCAAGAGCAGTTGGATGCGCGAACTGGAATCCGCGCAACGGCTGCGTCGCCTGTCCTGCAACGATGACGCCAGCCTGGTGGTTGTGACCGGCCTGCTCACCGGCTTGGCTGAAGCATCGCTGCGCGCCGACAACCCGTTGGCCGCGCTGCAACCGGAGTTGGATCAGCTGCTGCACAAACTCGACGGCCTGCGCGGCAAAGCGTGAACCGCCGGTGGTGGCCGCGCCTGTCCGCTAACTGAGCATTCACGCATTCCGGTTATCGTTCGCCCCTACCTTTGATTGCCGCGAGCCGCACCAATGAACCTGCGCCACCTGCTTCTGCCCGCCATCGCCTATGTGGCCCTGGCCACCACCGCCCACGCCGCGCCGCAGGTGCAGGGCAAGCAATTGACGGTGGGTGCGGCCGATGTGCAGCAATATCTGGATGGCAGCTTCCCGCGTACGCAGAAGGCCTTGGGCGGCCTGCTGGCGCTCACCGTGAGCCAACCGCACCTGAGCCTGCCGCAGGGCAGCCGCCTGGATCTGGGCTTTGACCTGGCCATGGCGGCCGGCGGTTCGACCATGCCGGTCGGCAACGTGCAGATCAGCAGCGGCCTGCGTTACAACCCGCAGACGCAGGGCTTCCATCTGGACCAGCCCACGGTCGACAACTTCCGCCCGGCAATGGCCGGTGGCGAGATCGACTCCAGCACCCGCAGCCTGCTCAACAGCTGGCTGGCCGACTACGCGCGCCGCGAGCCGATCTACAAGATCGATCCGGCCATCGCCAAAGTCATGGGTGTGCTGCAGGTGCAGTCGGTGGGTATCGAAAACGGCCGCATCGCGGTGACGTTCAACCAGAACCTGGGCAGCATGCTGCCGCAGGGGCTGCTGGGCAATTGATCCAGCCTGCACCGTGCAGATAAGAAAAAGGCCGCTTTCGCGGCCTTTTTCGTGTTCCGGCAGACGCGGCGTGGCGATGCACACCACACCGGCAGCAACCGCGTGTCAGCGCTTGGGCTGCAGCATGGTGCCGGTGCACTTGGGCGAGCCACAACGGCATTCCCAGATCTTCTTCAGACGCGCGGTGTGGCGCTCGGCCAGGGTGATGCCGTAGTTGTAGGTCAGCTCCTCGCCCGGCTTGATGTCGCGCACCGCTTCGATGAACACCTTGTCGGCGGTGCGGTCATCGCCTTCCATTTCCTCGATCATCGCCTCGCAGTTCGGGTCGCAGCTGTGGTTGATCCAGCGCGCATCGTTACCCTTGTGGTTGGCGTCAATGACGTACTCGTCGTTGAGGGTGAACAAAAAGGTATGGCCACTTTCCACATCACCGGTGTCATCGGCGTCCACTTCCTCGTGGCTCCGGCGCTTGCCCTTGTACTCGATGACGCGCTCGCCCTTCTTGATGGCCGCCAGCGAAAACACGCCGTTGCCGTGGATGGAGGATTTGCGCGCCTGGATCTTCTTGGGCATGTATCTGGCCGGAATCTGATGAGAGGCGGTGATTCTCGCCCATGACCGCGCACAACCCAAGCGGCAACAGGCCGAAGCACCCAATAACGCGTGCGTGACGATGGAAAAACCGCATCCGCACAGCGGTCGCACCGCCAAACCTAGCCCCGCCTGAACAGCAAAGGTTGGACCGGACGCCATCAAAGCGTACAATTTTGGTCCGCATTGATTACCCCCTGCCCAAAATGCTCCGCGTCACCAAGCTCACCGATTACGCAACCGTTGTCATGACCGTGCTCGCCGCGCGGCCGGATGAGGTATTGAGCGCGACCGAGCTGGCTGAAGCAGCAGGGTTGGAACCGCCCACCGTCAGCAAGCTGCTCAAACCCTTGGCCCAGGCCGGGCTGGTGGAAGGCCTGCGTGGCGTACGCGGCGGCTACCGCCTGACCCGTGCGGCCAGTGAAATCACCCTGATCGAGATTGTCGAGGCAATGGAAGGCCCGCTGGCGATCACCGAATGCAGCCAGGACCAGAGCCATTGCGGCATTGCCAGCCAGTGCGGCGTGCGCTCGAACTGGCGGCTGATCAACGACGTGGTCAGCGACGCTCTGCGCGCCGTCACCCTCGCCCAGATGCTGCACCCCTTACCGCTTGCCGACCGTCGACGCATCAGCGTCGATGTCGTCTCCTGAACCTCGTAGGCAGCCCCATGGCCACCGAAACCATTGAAGAAGTCGGCATCGCCGACACCCCGAACCGCGAGATCCACGAACAGCTGGGTCGCAAGTACGATGCCGGCTTCGTCACCGATATCGAGGCCGATTCGTTCGCGCCCGGCTTGGACGAGGATGTCATCCGCGCCCTGTCGGCCAAGAAAGAAGAGCCGGAATGGATGACGCAGTGGCGCCTGGACGCCTACCGCCATTTCCTGACCATGCGCCAACCGGACTGGGCCAAGCTGCAGATCGGCCCGATCGATCTGCAGGCGCTGAGCTACTACTCCGCGCCCAAGGGCCCGAAGTACAAGTCGCTGGACGAGGTGCCCAAGGAGCTGCTGGACACCTACGACAAGCTGGGCGTGCCGCTGCATGAGCGCGCAAAGCTCGCCGGCGTGGCGGTGGATGCGGTGTTCGACTCGGTTTCGGTGGGCACCACGTTCCGCAAGGAACTGGCCGAGAAGGGCGTGATTTTCTGCTCCATCTCCGAAGCCATCCGCGAATACCCGGAGCTGGTGCGCAAATACCTGGGCACCGTGGTGCCGGTGGGCGACAACTATTTCGCCGCGCTCAACTCGGCGGTGTTCTCCGACGGCAGCTTCGTGTTCATCCCGGCCGGCGTGCGCTGCCCGATGGAACTGAGCACCTACTTCCGCATCAACGCCAACAACACCGGCCAGTTCGAGCGCACGCTGATCATCTGCGAAGACCGCGGCCACGTGTCCTACCTGGAAGGCTGCACCGCGCCGATGCGCGATGAAAACCAGCTGCATGCGGCGGTGGTCGAGCTGGTGGCGCTGGAAGATGCCGAGATCAAGTATTCGACCGTGCAGAACTGGTACCCGGGCGATGAGAACGGCGTGGGCGGCATCTACAACTTCGTCACCAAGCGTGCCGAATGCCGTGGCGCGCGCAGCAAGGTGACCTGGACCCAGGTGGAAACCGGCTCGGCCATTACCTGGAAGTACCCGTCCTGCGTGCTGCTGGGCGACGACTCGGTGGGCGAGTTCCATTCGGTTGCGCTCACCCACCACCGTCAGCAGGCCGACACCGGCACCAAGATGGTCCACGTCGGCAAGCGCACCAAGAGCAAGATCATCTCCAAGGGCATCAGTGCCGGCCGTGGCCAGAACACCTATCGCGGGCTGGTCAAAGTGGCTGCCGGGGCCGATGGCGCGCGCAACTACACCCAGTGCGATTCGCTGCTGATCGGCAAGAAGTGTGGCGCCCACACCTTCCCCTACATCGAGGTGAAGAACCCCAGCGCCACCGTCGAGCATGAAGCCACCACCTCCAAGATTTCCGACGACCAGATGTTCTATTGCCGCTCGCGCGGCATCGACCAGGAAAACGCGGTGTCGATGATCGTGGACGGCTTCTGCAAGCAGGTGTTCAAGGAACTGCCGATGGAATTCGCGGTGGAAGCCAAGAAGCTGCTGGAAGTGTCGCTGGAAGGGTCGGTCGGATGAGCCGCCTGTCACTGCTCCTGTTGGCCGTGCTGCCGTTCGCTGCCGCTGCCGCACCAGACCGCAACTGCGACAACGCTGTTACCCAGCTGGATATCAACGAATGTGTGGCCGCGCAGGCCGCCGCCGCCGATGCCGAGCTCAACACCGTGTACCGGCAGGTGATGCAGCAACTGCAGGGCCAACCCGTCGCCATCGAAAAACTGCGCGCGGCCCAGCGTTTGTGGATACCGCTGCGCGATGCCGATGTGGAAGCCCGCTACCCGGTCGGCAAGAACGAAGACCCGCGCATGCTGTACGGCTCGATGTACCCGATGCTGCATTCCGCCGCCAAGGCTGAACTCACCCGGCAGCGCATCCATTGGCTGCGCGCCACGTTCATCGACCGCGCCGAAGGCGATCTCTGATCGCCCCGCCCATTACTTATTGAAGACCGCACCCTCATGCTGAAGATCGAAAACCTCCACGCAAGCATCGGCGACAAGGAAATCCTCAAGGGCCTGTCGCTGGACGTGAAGCCCGGTGAAGTGCACGCCATCATGGGCCCCAACGGCGCCGGCAAATCCACACTGGGCAATGTGCTCTCTGGCCGCGAAGGCTATGACGTCACCGAAGGCCGCGTGCAGTTCGAGGGTGCCGACCTGCTGGAACTGGCGCCGGAAGACCGCGCCGCTGCCGGCCTGTTCCTGGCGTTCCAGTACCCGGTGGAAATCCCCGGCGTCAACAACACCTACTTCCTGCGCGCCGCACTCAACGCACAGCGCAAGGCGCGCGGCGAGGAAGAACTGGACTCTATGCAGTTCCTCAAGCTGGTCCGGCAGAAACTGGCCGTGCTGCACCTGAAGGACGAGCTGCTGCACCGTGGCGTCAACGAAGGCTTCTCCGGTGGCGAGAAGAAGCGCAACGAGATTTTCCAGCTGGCCGTGCTGGAGCCCAAGCTGGCCATCCTGGATGAAACCGATTCGGGCCTGGACATCGACGCCCTCAAGAGCGTGGCCGACGGCGTCAACGCACTGCGTTCGCCGGACCGTTCGTTCCTGGTCATCACCCATTACCAGCGCCTGCTGGACTACATCAAGCCGGACGTGGTGCATGTGCTGTCCGAAGGCCGCATCGTCAAGAGCGGCGGCCCGGAGCTGGCGCTGGAACTGGAAGCGCACGGCTACGATTTCCTGAAGGACCGCGTGGTCCGCGAGGCAGCCAAGTAATGAGTGCCCTGCTCGACTCACTGGCCGCTGGTTTCTGCGGCAGCAACGAGCGCGCTGAACTGCTCGAAGCCGCGCTGAAAACCGGCCTGCCCGCCGCGCGCAATGAAGCGTGGAAGTACACCTCGCTGCGCCAGCTCGAACGCCGCAGCTTCACTGCCGCGCCACTGCAGGCGCCGTCCATCGACGCTGGCGTGCTGGCCGATATTCCGGCACCGCGCCTGGTGTTCGTCAACGGCCGCCCGAGCGACGCGCATAGCGACTTGACCGGCGTGGATGCCGGCGTGCAGGTGCGCACGCTGTCCGCGACCAAAGCCCAGGAGCCCGACACCCTGCGCTTCCTCGGCCGCCGCTTCAACCGCGATGAAGAAGTGTTCGCCCAACTCAACGCCGCACTTGCCGATGAAGGCGTGCTGGTACAGGTGGACGCCGGCATCCACAGCACCACGCCGTTGCATCTGGTGTTTGTCAGCGCGCCGGATGAAGCCGACCGCGCCTGGCATCACCGTCATTTCATCGAACTGCGCCGTGGCGCCACGCTGGGCCTGGTGGAACACCACCTGCAGGCAGGCGACAGCGCGCATTTGGACAACACGCTGGTGCACGTCCACGTTGCGCAGGACGCGGTGCTTTCGCACGCCCGCGTGCAGGCCGACAGCGCCCGCGCCACGCATCTGCTGCGTACCGACGCGGTGTTGGCGCGCGACGCACAGTACCGCCGCATTGATCTGGAACTGGGCGCGGCACTCAGCCGTCACGAGTTGAATGTGCGCCTGGAAGGCGACAACGCCAAGCTCATCGCCAACGGTGTGCTGTTGGGCACCGGCCGCCGCCATATCGACACCCGCTTGGGCATCGAACACATTGCCCGCGACACCAATGCCGAGCTGGTATGGCGTGGCGTTGCGGCCAACCGCAGCCGCGTGGTGTTCCACGGCGGCATCAACATCCGCGAAGGCGCCGATGGCACCGACGCCAACCTGTCCAACAAGAACCTGCTGTTGTCGGCCGATGCGGAAATCGACACCCAGCCGACGCTGGTGATCGACGCCGACGAGGTCAAAGCCGCGCACGGTGCCACCGTGGGCCAGTTGGACGCCAATGCGCTGTTCTACCTGCGCTCGCGTGGCGTGCCGGCCGAGCAGGCGCGCGCCATGCTCAGCGCCGCGTTCTGCCATGAACCGCTGTCGGCGGTGGAAGGCATCCTCACCGAGAAGCTGGCCCGCCACCTGGACCAGGCATTGCAGCAGGCAGGCATGGCATGAATCTCAGCTCCCCGCGCCCGATCCAAGCCCCAACCGATGCTCCCGACTGGGAACGCGTGCGTGCGGATTTCCCGCTGTTGATGCGTGAAGTCAACGGCAAGCCGCTGGTGTATTTCGACAACGCCAACACCTCGCAGAAGCCGCTGCCGGTGATCGGCGCGATGGACGAGTTCTACCGCCGCTACAACGCTAATGTGAGCCGTGCGGTGCATGCGCTGGGCACCGAGGCCACCGAAGCCTACGAAGGCGCGCGCGCCAAGCTGGCGCGGTTTCTCAACGTGCGCGGTGACGAGCTGGTGCTGTGCAGCGGCACCACGTTTGCGATCAACCTGGTGGCCTATTCGTGGGCGCTGCCGCGCCTGAAAGCCGGCGATGTGATCCTGGTCTCGCGCATGGAGCACCACGCCAACATCGTGCCGTGGCAGTTGGTTGCCCAGCGCACCGGCGCCAGCATCCGCGTGGCCGAGATCAAGCCCGACGGCAGCCTGGACATGGATGCATTGCATGCCGCCATGACGCCTGAGGTGAAACTGCTGGCGCTCACCCACGTCTCCAACGTGCTGGGCACCATCAACCCGGTGCGTGATATCTGCCGCGAAGCTCGCAAGCGCGGCATCGTCACCGTCATTGACGGCTCGCAGGCGGCACCGCATCTGAATGTGGATGTGAGCGCCATCGGCTGCGACTTCTATGTCATCACCGGCCACAAGATGTGTGGCCCGACCGGCACCGGCGCGCTGTGGGCACGTCGTGAACTGCTGCAGGACATGCCGCCGTTCATTGGTGGCGGCGAGATGATCAAGGAAGTCAGCTTCGACGGCACCGTATTCAACGATGCCCCGCACAAATTTGAAGCCGGCACGCCCAACATCTCCGGCTTTGTCGGCCTGGGTGTGGCGGTGGACTACCTGGAAGCGCTGGGCCGCGAGCATATCGCCACGCGCGAACAGGAACTGCTGGCCCACTTCACCGAAGAACTGCAGCGCGTGGAAGGCGTGCGCATCTTCGGCACCGCGCCGAACAAAGCAGCAGTGGTGTCGTTCCTGGTGGAAGGCGCGCATTCGCACGACCTGGCCACCCTGCTCGACCTGCAAGGCGTTGCCGTGCGCTCGGGCCAACACTGCGCGCACCCGCTGCTGCAGTACTTCGGCGTCACTGCCACGTGCCGCGCCTCGCTCGCGTTCTACAACACGCACGAGGAGATCGAGTCGTTCATGGCCGCACTGAAGAAGGTGCGCACGCTGCTCGGCTGATGCCGCAGTGACCGGGCTTGGCTGCCCCGACACTCCCCGCGCACGCAAGGTTCACCGGGCCCCGCTGCGCCCTTTCAAAACATTTCTCCCGCCTGGCGGGAGGATGCACTGTGGTTGCGTAGACCATCGGAAGCTCCCGTATCAGGCACACCCCGGCCTGCGCCCGCCGTTCTAGAATGTGGCCATGAACGAGCTGACCTACCGCACCGCTACCGCTGCCGACATCCCGGCCCTGATCGAACTGGTGACCTCCGCCTATCGCGGCGATGCTTCGCGCGTGGGTTGGACCACCGAGGCGGACCTACTGGATGGCCAGCGCGTCGATGCCGAGGGCATCCTGGCCGACATCAACCGCCCACGCAGCGTGGTGCTGCTGGCCGAGCAGAATGCGCAGCTGGTGGCCTGCTGCCACGTCGCCGATGAAGACGGCCACGGCTATTTCGGCATGTTCGCGGTCAGCCCCGCCGCGCAGGGCGGCGGTGTCGGCAAGCAGGTGATGCAGCACGCCGAACGCTACGTGCTGGAGCAATGGCAACTGCCGACGATGCAGATGACGGTGATCGACTGCCGCGATGAGCTCATCGCGTTCTACCAGCGCCGTGGCTATGCCCGCACCGGCATCAAAAAGCCCTTCCCGTATGGCGATGCCCGGTACGGGCTTCCCAAGCGCGATGACCTTCAATTCGAAGTGCTTGAAAAACCGCTGGGAGCAACCGCATGAGTGAGACCTGGACCTTCATCTGTGCCAGCGAAGAGCTGCTGCCTGGCGAACTGAAAACCGCCTTTGACGAAGTCACCGGCACGCCGTTGGTGGTGTTCAACCTGGACGGTGACCTGTTCGCGCTGGAAGACCAGTGCAGCCATGAAGAATTTGAATTGTCCTCCGGCGTGATCGACCCGGCCGAAGGCAGCATCGAATGCATCCTGCACGGCGCCCGCTTCGACATCCGCAACGGCAACGCCCTGTGCGCACCGGCCTACACCGCAGTGCCCAAGTTCCCGGTCAAGCGCGAGCACGGCGGCATCTGGTCGCGCGACGACCGCGACTGATCCATGCCCGAACACCGTTTCAGAAGACGCCCCGCAAGGGGCGTCGTCGTTTCCGGCACGCGCGGTGAAATGGCTGAACCCCTTCGCCCTTATTGATAACGCAAACAATTCTCAATAAGATGCGCATCTGTCGCCATAACGCGATGTTAACGGTTCAGCCCACTCCCGCATGTCCACCAAGCCCGCCAAGGCTGTAGCGCTGACTGTCGCCACCGTGCGGCAGCGCATGCCTTGGCTGATGCTGGCGCTGGGCATGCTGATGGTCTTGGCCCTGCTGGGACATGCCGCCGCACCGCCAGTAGCCGCATCGCTGACCCATGCGATGGACCAGGTGCAGGCCAGCCCCGACCGGGGTCACCCGGGCGACCTGCCCGACCTCGTGGCCATTGCCGAATCCAGCGCCGAAACCCTGCGCAGCGCGCGCCCGCGCCCTGCCGATACTCCGCCAACGCCGATGACTGCCCCCGTGGCTGCACCGGCCGGCATGTTCGTGGCCGCCGCCACGGACACCCTGCTCCGGCACGCCGTGGAACGGACCCACCGTTACCCACCCGCGCCCTATCTGCTGCTCAATCCCGGCCACGCCCCTCCGCGCGCCTGACCGCATTCCACGCTGGCGTGCTGCCGGCGTCTGCTGCAGCTGTTTTCCTCTCCCTGTGCCCGTAAACGATTGACCGAAGGCTTCTGCTGCCGGCTGCTGTTCGCCAGCCGCTGACACAGTTTCGTTCCGCACGACCGGCACCCGGACAGCGCTCTGCCTGGCTCAGTCCAAGGCCGTCTTCTTCTCTTCCTCCGATACAAGTCCCTACTCATGAGCCATATCAAAAGCCGCAAGCATGCTTCCCCGACGCGCACTGTCGGCACCCTGGCGTCCACCGCCGGCCTGATCACCGGGCTGGTTGCGTTCCCGTCCCTGGCACTGGCCCAGTCGACCGACCGGGACGCCCGTACGCTGGACCAAGTGGAAGTGCATGCCACCACCGGCTTCAAGAGCGAGAAATCAGCCAACAGCAAGTACACGCAGTCGCTGCAGAACACGCCGCAGACCATCCAGGTGATCACCGGCGACCTGTTCAACCAGCAGGGCGCCACCACCTTGACCGAAGCGCTGCGCAACAGCGCCGGCGTAGGTACGTTCTATGCGGGCGAGAACGGCAACACCAGCACCGGTGACACCGTGTACATGCGCGGTTTTGACAGCTCCAGCAGCATCCTGGTTGACGGCATCCGCGACCTGGGCTCGATCTCGCGCGACGTTTTCAACACCGAGCAGGTCGAGGTACTCAAGGGCCCCGCTGGCACCGACATCGGCCGTACCGCACCCACCGGCGCGATCAACATGATCAGCAAGCAGGCCAACCTGCGTGACTCGATTGCAGGCACCCTGACGGCCGGCACGGACGGCCAGAAGCGCACCACCGCCGACTGGAACCATACGTTGGGCGCCACCGCCGCGCTGCGCCTGAACGCCATGTGGCAGGACAGCGACGTGGCTGGCCGTGACCATGTCAACGACAAGCGTTGGGGCATCGCACCGTCCCTGGGCTTCGGCCTGGGCACCGACACCCGTTATTTCCTCAACCTGCTTTATCTGAAGCAGGACAACACCCCCGACGGCTTCGTGCCGACGATCGGCCTGCCCGGCTGGACCCCGCAGCCGGGCCTGGGCCAGTTGGCCGGTCACCCGGTGAACCCTGAAAATTTCTACGGCACCCGCTACGACCACGATGACGTGACGGCGCAGCAGGCAACCTTCCGCTTTGAACATGACTTCTCCGACACGTTCAAGCTGACCAACACCGCGCGCTGGGGCAAGACAGAGCAGGACTATCTGCTCACCGCGTTCATGTCCACAGGCGGCACTGCTGCCAACCCGCAGGGCGGCAACATCAAGTGGACGGACATCAATGACCTGTCCACGTACACGATGAATCGCAGCAACCTCACCTATAAGGACCAGGAAAACACCATCCTGACCGACCAGCTGAACCTGCGCATCGACTTCGCCACCGGCAGCGTGCAGCACAACCTGACCACCGGGCTCGAGTTTGCTCGGGAAGAGCAGAAGTCCTGGGGCCATGCGGGCACCGTGGGTGCGGGTTGGGGCCCAGCCAATCTCTACAATCCAGACTGGAATGCCTCCGGCCTGACCTCCAGCCGTACCGGCGCAGACACGCGCGGCCAGACCACCACCTCGTCGCTGTACGTGTTCGACACGCTGAAGTTCAGCGAGAGCTTCATGCTGAGCGCGGGCATCCGCGCTGACCACTACAAGACCGAGTACGCCAGCTCCGCTGTCTGTGGCGGCCGTGGCGGCCCGGCATGCGGCACCAATCCGGCCGGCACCGTCATTGCCCTGCCTTCGCAGGAAGACTCCGACACCTTGATCAACTGGAAGATCGGCGCGCTCTACAAGGCCAATGACGCGGTCAGCATTTACGCCAACTACGCCATCTCGCAGCAGCCCCCGGGCGGCAACAACTTCCAGCTCAATGAAACCGCCGGCAACGTCAACAACATCAACATGGATCCGCAGGAAGCCCGCACCATCGAAGTGGGCACCAAGTGGGCGTTCATGGACGACGCCCTGGCATTGAACGTTGCCCTGTTCCGCACCGAGGTCACCAACGAGATCACCGGCAGTGCCGCTGATGGTTACTTCCAGAATGGCCAGAAGACGGTCGAGGGCGTGGAAATCTCCACCGTCGGCAAGATCACCGACAACTGGTCGGTCTCTGCCGGCTACACCCACATGAACACCCAGGTGGACACCGGCAGCCTGCTCACCGCCGACGGCAGCAACAACCTGACCTATACCCCGAAGGACGCCTTCACGGGCTGGACCAGCTATGTGTTCCCGTTTGGCCTGACCATCGGCGGCGGCGTGCGCTATTCCGGCGAAATGCACCGTGGCACCGACGGCGCGGTTGGCACCCCGGCCTTCGTCAAGTCCTACACCGTGTATGACGCCGTGGCCTCCTACGCGGTCAACGACAATCTGATCCTGCGCTTGAACGCCTACAACCTGTTCGACAAGCAGTATGTCGCGGCGATCAACAAGAGCGGCTACCGTTACACCCCGGGTACCCCGCGTACCTTCATGTTCAGCGCGGACTTCCGCTTCTGAGCCTGCTGGCGCGGGGACATGTTCTCCGCGCCTTCACCGGAACTTTCCATGCTGCTGCACATCCCCAATGTGTTGACCCCCACGGAACTGGCGGATATCCGCCAGGCATTGGATGCAGCCGACTGGGCCGACGGTCGCGAGACCGTCGGCCATCGCGGCGCACAGGTCAAACGCAATGAACAACTGCCCGACAGCTCCCCGCTGAAAACAACGCTGGGACACGCGGTGCTGGCTGCACTTGAACGCACCCCCCAGTTCTTCGCTGCCGCACTGCCGCTGCGGATATTGCCGCCGCGGTTCAACCGCTATCAGGGCGGTGGCGAATATGGCTTTCACGTTGATGGCTCGGTGATGGCCCTCGGCCACGGCGCGCAGCGTAGTCACATCCGCTCGGACATCTCATGCACGTTGTTTCTGTGCGAACCGGAGGAATACCAGGGCGGCGAGCTGGTCATCAGTGACACCTACGGCGAGCACGAAGTGAAGCTGCCGGCCGGCGACATGGTGGTGTACCCGTCCAGCAGCCTGCATAAGGTCCAGCCCGTCACCGATGGCGCCCGCCTGGCCTCGTTCTTCTGGGTGCAGAGCATGGTGCGCGACGATGCACGCCGCCGTCTGCTGTGGGAACTCGATCTTTCGATCCAGCAATTGACCGGTGATGTTCCGCAGCACCCCGCGCTGGTCAGCCTGACCGGCACGTATCACAACCTGCTGCGGCAATGGGCTGAAACCTGAAACGCTTGCCGGCATCTGCGACGGCTGACCAACAGTCAGAGCCCTGAAACGATCTTTACCCGCCGCCTGTGCCTGACAAATGTCAATTGCTATCAATTCTCATTTGCACAAGCTAACAATTCCCAACTACAATCCCGCCTCGAAAGCGACCGACCTACCGCGTCGCGCGTGACCTCCGGGGATTTCAGTGCAGCAACCGCAGCGCCGGCAGCATCGGGCCACCACCGCACAGCGCTTCACCGCGCTGCGTCCGGTGGCCGTGTGCGCGCTGCTCCTGCTGTCGTTGATGGCCTCGCTATGGCAGGGCGGGCAGTACACCCCGCGTGCCGGCACGGCCCAGACCCACACCGCAGCCGGCGAAGAACGGACCGGCGGTGAGACGCAACTTGAAGAGGAAAGCCCGGCCAAACTGCGCCGGCTTGCAACGCTGCGTGCACCCAATGCAGCGCAGCCATATCAGGCAAACCACCGCCAGACGTTCCCGATTTCGGCCGTCCTGCGGCATTCGCTGATCCCCGCCGCGCCGGGGCAGCCGCGTCACAGCTTGCCCAGCCAGCGCCAACAACGCGGCCAAGCGCCTCCGCTGGCCTGATCCACGCTGTTCCGGGCCCAAGCGCGGCCTGCACGCTTACCGCTTTTCTTTTCTGACGCAGCATCCGCCGCATGTGAATCACTGCGGTGCCTTTCTGCGCACCCGCTCTCACTTATCCAGAGGTTTCCTCATGGCCCTGCGCCATCTCCGTCGTGCGTCCGTCTCCCGCAACCTGCTCACCGCCGCCGTACTGGGTGCCCTCAGCATCACCGCCCACGCCAATGGCAGCGGCGCGCCGACCACGCTGGACAAGGTGGTGGTTACCGCCAGTGGCTTCGAGCAGAAGATCACCGACGCACCGGCCAGCATCTCCGTCATCACCCAGGAAGAGCTGGCAAAGCGCCCCTACATGACGCTGCTTGACGCGGTGCGTGACCTGGAAGGCGTGGACGTGGGCGAAACCCGGGACAAGACCGGCCAAGGCACCATTTCCATGCGCGGCATGGGCTCGGACTACACGCTGATCCTGGTCAACGGCCGCCGCCAGAACAACCACGGCGACATCTACCCGAACAACTTCGGCGGCAACCAGTTCAACCACATCCCGCCGTTGGATGCGATTGAGCGCATCGAAGTGATCCGTGGCCCGGCCTCCACCCTGTACGGTGCCGATGCGATGGGCGGTGTGATCAACATCATCACCAAGCGCACGCTGGACAGCTGGCACGGCTCGGCCACCGTAGCCCGTACCTTCGAGAGCGACGACGAGTTTGGCGACGACACCACCGCCGACCTGTTCGTTACCGGCCCGCTGGTGCCGGGCGTGTTGAACCTCAGCGCGCGTGCCAGCTGGTACGACCGCAAGGCCTCCAACCCGGTGTACTCCTCTGTCACCGATCCGGCTGGCGTCGAGCACAACCGTGCACTGGGCTTCGGCAGTGGCGGCAAGACCGTGGACAACACCAACAAGGCCGGCGGCATCAGCCTGGCGTGGACGCCGACGGACGCGCAGACGATTACCCTGGACTACGACACCTCGCGCCAGGAATACGACAACTCGATCAAGATCAACGACCAGGGTGTCGAGGAATACCCGGTCGGCACCGTCGACAACATCAACAGCATCTGGCGTGGCAACTCCACGCGCTGCATCAGCCTTGGCAACTGCACGCGTGCCGACCCCCGCGTGGGCTACGGCCCGACCCAGGAATTCACCCGTGACGCCTGGGCGCTGACCCACGAAGGCAACTGGGACTTCGGCAACAGTTTTGTCTCGCTCTCGCACGTGGCCACCAACAATGATGGCCGCACCATGCCGTTCACCGTGGCCGAGCGCCGCGAGCTGCTGCAGATGCTCAACGCCACCGGCGCCTATGCCGGCATGACCGAAGCTCAGCGCCGTGCCGCCGCCGAACAGGCCTTCCTGCCGCGCCCGCAGCGCACCCTTGAAAGTGCGCAGTACACGCTCGACGCCAAGATCGATGTGCCGTTCCAGGCCGCCGGTGACCACACCGCGGTGTTCGGCACCCAGGTGATCCGCGGCGAGCTGACCGACGGCGTGTTCGGCATGGAAGTCGGCACCCCCGGCCGCAAGCAGGAACACAACATGTACTCGCTGTTCGCCGAGGACACCTGGACCGTGATCGCACCGCTGGCCATCACCTATGGCCTGCGTTACGACAACCATGACGTGTTCGGCGACCACCTGAGCCCGCGCCTGTACGGCGTGTACACCGTCAACGAGCAGTGGACGGTCAAAGGCGGCGTCAGCACCGGCTTCAAGACGCCCAAGACCACACAGCTGTATGACGGTGTCACCGGCTTCGGCGGCCAGGGCACCTCGCCGATGTTCGGCAACCCGGACCTGAAGCCGGAGACCAGCACCAGCACCGAACTGGCCGTCTACTGGCAGCATCCGGACGGCCATAACTTCAACGCCACCATCTTCCACAACAAGTTCGACGACAAGATCTCGTCCCAGCCCTGCGGCGCCGGCCTCGCTCTGGCCTGCAGCAGCACCGGCGAGTACGCCGACCTGGGTTACGCCACCAGCAACAAGACCGTGAACATCGACGAGGTGGTGATCCAAGGTGCGGAAGTGGCCGGCCGCTGGGAAATCAACGACGCCTTCAGCCTACGCGCCAACTACACCTACACCGACAGCGAGCAGAAGAGCGGCGCCGAAAAAGGCCTCCCGCTGGGCAACAGCGCCAAGCACATGGCCAATGCCACCTTCAGCTGGCAGGCCAATGATCGTTTCAACCTGTTCCTGACCACCGAGGCACGTTCCAAGCGTTACCGCGGGGTCAGCGCCATCACCGGCCAGGAGCTGTATTACAAGAACTACACCGTGTTCCACCTCGGCGCTTCGTTCGAGGCCACGGAGTGGCTGACCGTCAACGCGCGCATCAACAATCTGTTTGATCGTGACTTCACCACCTACCAGACCACCTTCACGGACCTGGACGGCGACGGCGCCTATGCCGACGGCACCAATGAAGTGCTGTACCTCGACGACTACAACAACAAGGACAAGGCCCGCAGCTTCTGGCTGAGCCTCAACGCCCGCTTCTGATTGGCGCCCTGTGTTCCGGCATGCATCCCTGGCGGTGTATGCCGGAGTTGCATGAAGCACTTGAAGTGACGTTCCGTCCCCTGCGCAATCGGCAGGTGGAATGGCTGATGTCAGGGCAGGACGACGTTGGAAAGCCCCGTTCAATCTGAACGGTGTGCGATCTATCGATACAGATCGACACAAATTGCGAATCATTCTCATTGATGTTCTAATCTTTGCCCTCTCATTTGTCCCAGCCCCGTGTCCGTAGACCGCGCTTCCGCCAACGCCGTGCAGCAACAAGCCAGCCGTGGCTTCTGGCTGCGCACGCTGCACCAGTGGCACTGGATCAGCTCGGCGGTGTGCCTGATCGGCATGCTGCTGTTTTCCCTCACCGGCATCACCTTGAACCACGCGTCCAAGATCGAGGCCTCGCCGCAGGTGCAGAACCAGAAGATTGAATTGTCCGCGCCGCTGCTCAAGGCATTGGGCGAGCGCGAGGACGGCAACGCGCCGCTGCCGGGCAAGGTGTCTGATTGGCTGTCACGCGAGTTGGATGTGTCCATCGGCAAGCGGCCTGCAGAGTGGTCGCCGGAAGAGATCTATCTGTCCATGCCCGGCCCCGGCAGCGATGCCTGGTTGAGCATTGACCGCGAGACCGGCGCGGTGGAGTTCGAAAAAACCCGTCGCGGCTGGGTGTCGTACTTCAACGATCTGCACAAAGGCCGTAATGCCGGCCCGGGTTGGGGCTGGTTTCTGGACCTGTTTGCCGTGGCCTGCCTGGTGTTCTGCATCACCGGTTTGTTCCTGCTGCACCTGCATGCGCGACAGCGGCGCATGACCTGGCCGCTGGTCGGCCTGGGCCTGATGATTCCGCTGTTGATTGCTCTGCTGCTCATCCATTGACCTGCACCTCATTGAACGCTTCCCTTTCCGGAGTCGCACCATGCGCGTCACCCTGACCATCGCTCTGAGCGGCTTGATCGCCACCGCCCCTGCCGCTTACGCCGCCAGCCTCGACGTCAATGTCGAAGTGCCCAAGCTCAACGTGGCCGAGTACCACCGCCCGTATGTGGCCGTGTGGATCGAAGGCGCCGACCAGAAAGTGGCCGCCAACCTGTCGGTCTGGTACCAGCTCAAGGACACCGCCGAAGGCCACGGCACCAAGTGGCTGCCCGATCTGCGGCAGTGGTGGCGCAAGAGTGGCCGCACGTTGCAGGTGCCGGTGGATGGCGTCACCGGCCCGACCCGTCCGGTCGGCAAGCATCAGCTCAGCTTCAACGACCGCCAGCCGCAGCTGCGCGACCTGCCCGCCGGCCAGTACTCGCTGGTGGTGGAAGCCTCGCGCGAAGTCGGTGGTCGTGAACTGGTCAAGATTCCCTTCACCTGGCCGGCGCGCGCCGCACAGAACGGCAGTGTCCAAGGCACCACCGAGCTGGGCGCCGTCACCCTCGCCGTCAAACCCTGATCTGCCCTACGCCACTGGAGCAAACCGATGAAGCGTTCCCTTCTGATTGCCGCCGCCATCGCCGCGGTGCTTCCGTTCACCGCCTCCGCCCACAAGGCCTGGCTGCAGCCGTCGCAGACCGTCATCGCCGGCACCAATCCGTGGATCACGGTGGACGCGGCCGTGTCCAACGACCTGTTCTACTTCAACCATGTGCCGCTGCGCATCGACAACCTGGTCATCACCGCACCTGACGGCAGCACCGTGCAGCCGCAGAACGCGGCCACCGGCAAATACCGCAGCGTGTTCGACGTCGAACTCATCCAGCAGGGCACCTACCGCCTGGCCAACGTCAACGCCGGCCTGATGGCCACCTGGCAGGAAGACGGTAAGCCCAAGCGCTGGCGCGGTAACGCCGAGAAGTTCGCCGCCGAGGTGCCGAAGAACGCACCGGAGCTGAAGGTGTCGGAAACCGCCGGCCGCGTGGAGACCTTCGTCACCAACGGCAACCCCAACGACACTGCGCTCAAGCCGACCGGCAAGGGCCTGGAGATGGTCGCGCTGGGCCACCCGAACGACCTGTTCAACGGCGAGCAGGCCACGTTCCGCCTGCTGGTGGATGGCAAGCCGCAGGCCGGCCTGGAAGTGGAGATCACCCGTGGTGGTACCCGTTACCGCAACGCGCAGGACGAGATCAAAGTAACCAGCGACGCCAAGGGTGAGTTCTCGGTCACCTGGCCGGAAGCCGGCATGTACTGGCTGGAAACCGGCACCGAAGACAACAAGACCTCGGTACCGCAGGCCAACGTCCGCCGCCTGAGCTACGTCGCCACGCTGGAAGTGCTGCCGCAGTAAGGCTTGAAGCTTTTGCTTGAAGCTTTGCTTGAAGCCGTGTTTAAAGCCCCTCTCCCGTGCACGGGAGAGGGGTTGGGGTGAGGGCAAGCTCTTGGGCGCAAACTCCAAAGCCCCCTCATCCGCCCCTTCGGGGCACCTTCTCCCGCATGCGGGAGAAGGGCAACCTGCAGAGCAATTGACGGCTGAGGGCAAGCTCAAAGCACCGCTTAAAAGCCCTTCTCCCGCAAGCGGGAGAAGAAGTATTTCCTGCAGGTACTGCTACCACTGTAGGTACTGCTGCAGCTTCGGCTAGTGCAGCGCCAGCTAATGATCGACGCTTACCTGGATTCCACCAGACCAATACCGATGTCCCCCAACTCCGACATCGCCGCCCTTGGCGGCCACACCATGGGCACGCAGTGGAGCGCCAAACTGGTCGCGCCACGCAGTCGCGATCTGCATGCGCTGCACGCCGGCATCCAGGCCGAGTTGGACCGCGTGGTTGCACAGATGAGCACTTGGGAAACAGCCTCCAATATCAGCCTCTACAACCATGCCGGGGCCGACAGCTGGCATGAAATTCCCGACGACTTCTGGACCGTCCTCACTGCCGCGCAGGACATCGCCCAGCGTAGCGACGGCGCGTTCGACCCCACCGTCGGCCCGTTGGTCGCGCTGTGGGGCTTTGGAGCCGATGCTGCTGCACAGCGCATCCCCGATGCTGCCCATCTGGCCGATGTCGCCCGCCGCTGCGGCTGGAACAGACTTCAATTGAACCCGCAGAATCATTCAGCGCTGCAGCCCGGTGGCTTGCAGCTGGATCTGTCTGCGATTGCCAAGGGCTACGGGGTGGATGTGGTCAGCCGCTGGCTGCGCCGTAACGGCATTGATGCCGCATTGGTTGAAGTGGGCGGCGAGCTGCATGGCTATGGCCGCAAACCCGACGGCCAGCCATGGCGCGTGCTGGTGGAATCTGCGCCGGAAGAAGACGCAGGTGCCGAGTACCCGCCGCGCGTGCTGGCCTTGGACGACCTTGCCGTTGCCACCTCCGGCGACCGCTGGCATCACTACGAACACGACGGCGTGTCCTACAGCCACACACTCGACCCACGCACGCAGGCGCCGGTGACCCGCGCCGCTGCCGCCGTCAGCGTGATCGACCGGCAAGCCATGCACGCCGATGCGTGGGCCACCGCGCTCACTGTGATGGGCGCCGAACACGGCTTGGCATTCGCCACGCAGCACAACCTTGCCGCACGTTTTGTCTCGCGCGGCCAACAAGGGCTGGAGGAAATGATGACTCCCGCCTTCCAGCAGTATCTGGACGCCGACACGCAATGAGCTCCCACCGCTCCATCCGCGCCCTGCTCGGCAACCTGGGCATGATCGCCGCACTGTTGATCGTCGCTTATCTGCTGCTGCGCCTGCACCAGGGTGAACAATGGTGGCTGGCCTCGCCGCTACCCACGCAATGGTGGACCGCGCTGATTGCCACGGCCATCTACGCCGGCGCCTGCTTGGCGCTGTGGTGGCGTGTGCGCCCGCGCAAGGAAGTCATCAGTGCCAACGGCGAGCCTCCAGTGTTGGTGGTGTGGGCCAGCCAGACCGGCTTTGCCCAGCAGTTGGCCGAACGCACCGCCGAAAGCCTGCGCGCCGCCGGCCACACTACCCGCCTGCGCGCACTTGATCAGGTCGATTCCGCCCTGCTCGGCAGCAGCCGCAAGGCCTTGTTCATTGCCGCCACCACCGGCGAAGGCGACCCGCCAGACCATGCACTGGCCTTCCTCAGCCGGGTGATGACGCAACCGGCAACGCTGCCGCAACTGCAGTACGCCGTACTCGCGCTGGGTGACCGCACCTACGAGCAGTTCTGCGCGTTCGGCCATCAGCTGGACGACTGGCTGCGCGAGCATGGCGCACAGCCGCTGTTCGACACAGTGGAAGTGGACAACGCCGACCCGGACGCGCTGCGCCATTGGCAACAACTGCTCGGCCAACTCGGCGGTAATGCCGTCGACGTGCCGGACTGGAGCGCGCCCGCTTACCAGGCGTGGCAACTGCAGCATCGGCAGGCACTCAACCCCGGCAGTGTCGGCGGCACGGTGTTCCATCTCAAACTGCATCCGCTGGAAGGCAGCCTGCCCACCTGGCAGGCCGGCGACATCGCCGAAATCGGCCCGCATCAATCCGCCGAAGTGGTTGCTCAGTGGATGCAGGCGCACGGCTTTGCAGCCACCGACACGCTGGCCGATGGTCGCCTGCTGCGCGAGGTTCTGTCCGTGTCGTATCTGCCGGAGCAGATCACGCACGGCGACATCGCCGCATTGGCCGCTGCGCTGAAGCCACTGCCGCACCGCGAATACTCCATCGCCTCGATGCCGTCCGAAGGCACGCTGCAGTTGATGCTGCGCAGGCAACTGCGCCCGGACGGCACGCCCGGCCTGGCCAGCGGCTGGCTGTGCGATTACACCGCGCCCGGCGACAGCATCGACCTGCGCCTGCGCAGCAACCGCAACTTCCATCCACCAGCCAACGACGCGCCGCTGATCCTGATCGGCAACGGCACCGGCATTGCCGGGCTGCGTGCGCATCTGCGTGCGCGCATCGACGCCGGCGCGCATCGCAACTGGCTGCTGTTTGGCGAGCGCAACCTCGCCCACGATTTCCACTTCGGCGACGAGCTGCAACAGTGGCAGCGCCACGGCGGCATCACCCATCTGGATACGGTGTTCAGCCGCGACAATGGCGCCCACCACTACGTGCAGGACGCCTTGGCCGCGCAGGCACAACGGCTGCGCGAATGGGTGGAGCAAGGCGCGACGATTCTGGTCTGCGGCAGCCTGCAGGGCATGGCCCCGGCAGTGGATGCCGTCATCGCACAGGCCTTGGGTGCACAGGCGCACGAAGCATTGCGCATCGCCGGGCGCTATCGCCGCGACGTGTATTGAGCCGGGTGATCCGCGAGGCGGCGATAAACCTCAGACGTGTGTGATCCACTGCCTCACGATGGCAACCAGCGCATCGCGCCTCTCAGCCAACTCGGCGGCGCTGCGGAACTCCAGCACAGCACGGTCCGGCCCCAGCCAGTTCAACATCCCCTGCGGATCGGCGATCAACGACGCCGGCAGCTGCCGCGTCTTCGCCCCCATATGCAACACCAGCCCAGCACCTCCGGCTTGCGTAGCTGCAGGGTGGCGAAGTGCTCGGTCGTATGGAAACCGGGAGCGTTCCGCTTGATCTGTTCACCGATGGACGGATCAACCGCCAACAACAGATCACGCAGTGCGATGACCTCGGCTTTCAACGGGTAGTCCAGCGCGGTGATGACCCCCTCTACCGACACCTCACTGGCCTTGCCCATGCCCGCTCCCCGCTACGGTTGAACGATGCGGCAGCGAGTCATCAGGCCGCTGCCGGCGTCACGCGTATCGCCAACAACTCCCCACCACCATTGAGCGCAAACCGCTGCCGCGCTCCGGCGCCCAACCAAGCGGTGTCACCTGCCGACATCGGCGGCAGCACGCCACCCTCGAACTCGGCCTGCCCGGCCAACAGGTGAATTGTCCACGCTGCCTGCGGCTCGGTAAAAAACAGCATGCTGCCGACCAACGGCCGATGCAGCAGCTCGGCCTGCAGCGCGTCGCGGCGCCACATCAGATTGAAATCCTGGGTGACGCCATCCACCAGCTCGCCGCTGATTTCTTCTTCGCCAGCAAAACGCAGGCGCTGGTACGGCGGTAACAAGGTTTCGCAGCGGCCATCGGCAAAACGCAGGCGCAGGCCTTCGCCCTGCAGCAACACCAGCTCACGCTCGACACCCGGGAAGGCGGAAAACGCCGCGTCCTGTTCGATCTCGGCAATCGACAGACGCAGCTGCCAATCGCCTGATTCGGGCAGCCGCAGAATTTCGCGGGTCCAACCCAGGCCGTTACGCCAGCGTTCGCGGTGATACAGCGCGGCCGGGATGACCCGGCAAGGTGCAGTGAGGATATCCATGGCGGCATGATGCCATCGCCACGCAGGCCAACACAGCTGACCGTGACGCACATGGCAAAGCGGAGCCTCTTCAACAGGCTCCGCTTCGTGTCCAAGCCTTCGGCAATGCTGCTGTTACCTGGGCAGCGCCAGGTTGTCCGCCGTCAGCGGCTTGCCCGCGCGCGGTGTGGTGGCGATCACCGCATCGGCCGGCAACGCCGTGCCGCTATCCAGGCGTGCCTGCACGCGATCCAGCGCGGCATACACATACGGCAGCAGCGGCAGGTAACGCGCGCCGTAATCCGGCAGGCCAAGGAAACCGTCGAAATGCTGCACGTGACGTACCTGCCAATAACTCACTTCGCGCCCGGCGGCCTTGGCCGCAGCAGCATACGGCCTGCTGCTGAAAGCCGGCGGGATCAGGCCGTCATCGGTGCCGTGCACCACCATCACCGGCAGGCCCTTACGCGGCACCCCGGCACGGGTGGCCTCGATTCCGGCCTGCACGCGCTTGGCATCCTCGCCCTGCCCGTCCCACAAGCCACGCAGGCACTTCAAGCCGGCATAGGTCAGATCCGGCAGCTGCACCTTGCTGTCCAACAGCCCCACGCCGGCACCCGGCGGAATGCCGCTGCCGTCGGAGATCCACGTGGCACGCTCGGCGGCAGTCACTGCGCGCGACGAGAAGTCGGGATTCTGCGCGGCAAAACTGAAGCCACACGGGTGCTCACCCACGCCGTAGCGGCCATAGGCCGAGGCATACGTGGCGGCAATGGCGCGCCACAGGTCAAAGCCGGTGGACAGCGCACCAGCACGCAGCGCTTCGTCGGTCCAGCCCTTGCTCATCATCAGCTCGTAGGCCGACTTGGCCTGCGCTGCCGGCGTGGCACCACGGATGACGCCTTCCATCGCCAACGTCGCGCAACGCAGCGTGGCACCGGCCTGCAGCGCGGCGGTCATCGGCGGCTGCGGCAGGTTGCTCATGTGCAATTGCGCGCAGGGCATCAACAACGCCGCTTCGGTGGTGTAGTCGTACAGCGCACGTGCGCCGGGACCATCGGAGTAGATGCTGGGTTCACCGGCAACCACGGCGTCCAACCAGTTGCCTTCCATCTCCGCTGCGCGCAGCACCGCGCCGCCGCCATTGGAGATGCCCACGGCGATGATGCGGGTGTTGTCGAACGTGAACGGTGCTGCCTGCGGATAGGCCTGCGCCAGCGCCAGCAGCGCGAACTCGGCGGCCTGCTTCACATGGCGGCCCCAATCGGCCTCCGGGTTGTCCTTGGAGTGCGCGTGCTTGAAGGCCACGCCCGACGCATTGACCGGCGCGTCAGGCACGAACGCCAGATCGGCCGCTTCACCCAATGCGCCGACGGTGCCATTGGCACGCACGCCCTGCTGCGCATCAAGATCGTAGTAATCGCTGCCGGCGCCCTTGTCGGTGTAGACCACCGCACACCCCTTGGGCAAGCCCCAGGCCGCTGCCACCGACACCGCACTGTAAATGCCGCGCGAACCCGATGCCGGGGCAACCAGCACGCAGCGCTTGCCCAGGTCGAAGTTGTCCGGCACCTGGGTCAACACGCGATGCGGCTGCTTGGCATCGGGCAACCGCGCATAGGCTGAGTACTCGCGCCCTGGCACCGGCGCCAGACTGCCAAACAGCTCACCGTAGCCACCGCCCGGCGCCAGATCGGCAATGCCGCGCCAGCTGCCCCACATCGCGCGACGGCGCAGTTCGTCCACCGTGGGTGCAGCGGCGTCGGCAAAGGCCGGCGGCGTCATGCTGCGCAGACCAGCCAAGCCAAGCCCGGCGGTGAGCAGATCGTCGCTGCCGCGGTGCTCGCTGCGGAGTTCGTTGCTGAACATGGAAGGCTCCACGGACTTGGAGACCGGGCCACTGGCACAGGAGGCCAGGCTCAGTCCGACGAATAGGCCGCAGGCGGCGCGCAGTAGGGATTGGCTCATGGGCGCACACTAGCAGAGGCCTCCGCGCACGCTCATCGTACTTTCGTACCACGCGCGCTTGCCGAACAGGCTGCTACGGTTCCCCAAACTTCCCCCCCGTTTTATGGAGTCCCCCATGGACCGTTTTCTGCAAGGCCGCACCGCACTGGTGACCGGCAGCACCTCGGGCATCGGCCTGGCCATCGCCCAGGCCCTCGCCGCAGCGGGCGCGCGCGTGGCCATCAATGGCTTGGGCACGCCCGAGCAGATTGCCGTCGCACTCAAGAGCGTGAGCGACGCCGGCAGCGAGTCAAAGCACTTCGACGCCGACCTGCGTAAACCCGAGCAGATCACCGGCATGCTGGAAGCCGTGCAGGCCTGGGGCCAGGTTGATGTGCTGGTGAACTGCGCCGGCATCCAGCACGCCGCGCCGTTGGCCGAGCAGCCGGCCCAGAAGTGGGACGACATCATCGCCATCAACCTCAGCGCCGCCTTCCACACCATGCAGCATGCCTTGCCGGGCATGGCCGAGCGTGGCTTTGGCCGCGTGTTGAACATCGCCTCGGTACACGGGCTGGTTGCATCCAAAAACAAAGCACCGTATGTGGCCAGCAAGTTCGGCATCGTCGGCCTTAGCAAGGTGGCCGCGTTGGAATACGCCGCTGCCGGCAACCGCGAGAGCGGCGGCGTCACCGTCAACTGCGTGTGCCCGGGCTGGGTGGAAACACCGCTGATCGAGCCGCAGATTCAAGCACACCGCAACGGCGGCAACCGCGACGACGGCGTGCGCGCCCTGCTGGAAGAAAAACAACCCAGCCAGCGCATGTCACTGCCCGAGGACATCGCCGCAATGGTGGTCTGGCTGTGTCGCCGCGAGGCCCACAACGTCACCGGCACCGCCATGCCGATCGACGGCGCGTGGACGGCGCAATAAAACACGAGCAACGGCACGGGAGTGAGCATTACGTAAAAGCCGGGGCAACGCCAATGTGATGCTCGCGCTTTGCTGCTGCTCACTCCTGCCTGCCCGCACCACGCCTGTTGCCTTTGCACCGGCTTCCGCCTTTACTCACTGCTCACTCCTGCCTACCTACTTCCCCAACCAATGCCCAGCCTGCTGATCGCCGACGACCATCCCCTGTTCCGCACCGCGTTGCGCCAAGCTGCCAGCGATGCGGTCAGTGGCATGCAGGTGCGGGAGGCGGAGTCGCTGGAGGGTGTACTGGCAGCACTGGATGCCGCGCCCGATACCGATCTGATCCTGCTCGACCTGCATATGCCCGGCAATCACGGGCTGGCCGGGCTGGCCGCCATCCGCGCCCAGCACCCCGGCGTGGCGGTGATTGTGGTGTCGGCCAATGACGACCCGCGCGTGGTGCGCCGCGCGCTGGATCACGGTGCCGCAGGCTACCTGCCCAAGAGCTCCGGCTTGAACGAGCTGCACGACGCCATCCGCAGTGTGATGGCCTGTGAACAGTGGCTGCCGGCATCGCTGCGCGCCTCGGTGACACGCGCACAGTCCTCACGTCACGACAGCGAGCTGGCCGCACGCCTGGCCAGCCTCTCGCCACAGCAGTTCCGCGTATTGGCGCTGGTGGCCGAAGGGTTGCTCAACAAGCAGATCGCCGACCGCCTGGAAGTGCAGGAGCGCACCGTCAAAGCGCATTTGTCCGCCATCTTCGAGCGCCTCGGTGTACGCAACCGTACCCAGGCCAGCGTGGTGCTGCGCGAATTGGAACTCAGCGATCCCGCCCGTCAGGCCGTGTAGGCCTCAGCCTCGCAGCCACGCGCCCACCCGTTCCGCATCAAACGGCCAGTCCAGCTCGCGGCCCGCGCCATCGCATAACACCGGCACGCGCACGCCGTAACGTGCCTCAAGCGCGTCATCCTCATCAATGAACACGCTTTCAAACTCCGGCGCACGGGCCTGCGCCAGCATCGCCAGCGCCAGATCACATAAATGGCAGTCATCGCGCTGATACAGAACCAATCCGCTCATCCTTTGCTCCACCGGGGGAATGCTGCGCTGCAGGCAAGGCCGGCAGCGGCGAGCCCGTAGAATAGCGGCCCTCACTACGCAGTCCGCAGAAATCCGCATGTCCGTCAGTACGTTCGACCTGTTCAAGATCGGTATCGGCCCGAGTTCGTCCCACACCGTGGGCCCCATGCGTGCGGCCGAGCGCTTTGTTCACCGCTGGCTGCTCGACCCGGGCCGCCTGCAGGACGTGGTGCGCATCCGCGCCGAGGTGTTCGGCTCGCTGGCCCTGACCGGGCGCGGCCATGGCACCGACAAGGCCGTGCTGCTGGGGCTGGAAGGCCACCGCCCGAATGTGATCGACCCGGACATCATTCCCGCCACCCTGGAGCGCATCCGCGCCAGCAAGCGCCTCAACCTGATGGGCCAGCGCGAGATCGCCTTTGACGAAAAGCGCGACCTGGCCCTGAACAAGCGCCAGAAGCTGCCGTACCACACCAACGGCATGCGCTTCACCGCTTACGATGCCGACGACCAGATCATCGCCACGCGCGATTACTACTCCGTCGGTGGCGGCTTTGTGGTCAACGAGGACGACGCGGCCGATGACCGCATCGTGCCTGACCAGACGCCCATTCCCTACCCGTTCAAGAGTGGCGACGAGCTGCTGGCGCAGGCCGCGCGCAGCGGCCTGAGCATCGCCCAGATGATGTACGAGAACGAAAAATGCTGGCGCAGCGAAGATGAAATCCGTGCCGGCCTGCGTGAAATCTGGGACGCCATGCAATCCTGCGTGACGCGCGGCATCCGTTCCGAAGGCACTCTCCCCGGCGGGCTCAACGTCAGCCGTCGCGCACCCGCGCTGTACCGAGAATTGTCGGCACGCCCGGAAGCAGCCATGCGCGACCCGTTGACCACGCTGGACTGGGTCAACCTGTACGCATTGGCCGTCAATGAAGAGAACGCCGCCGGTGGCCGTGTTGTCACCGCGCCCACCAACGGCGCGGCCGGCATCATTCCCTCGGTGCTGCATTACTACGACCGCTTCTGCCCCGGCAGCAACGAACAGGGCGTGTTCAATTTCCTGCTGACCGCTGCGGCCATCGGCATTCTGTACAAGGAAAACGCCTCCATCAGCGGCGCTGAAGTCGGCTGCCAGGGCGAGGTGGGCGTGGCCTGTTCGATGGCCGCCGGCGGCCTGATGGCCGCACTGGGCGGCAACCCGGGCCAGATCGAAAACGCCGCCGAGATCGGCATGGAACACAACCTCGGCCTCACCTGCGACCCCATCGGCGGGTTGGTGCAGATTCCCTGCATCGAGCGCAACGCGATGGGCTCGGTGAAGGCCATCAACGCCAGCCGCATGGCCATGCGCGGTGACGGCAAGCACAAGGTGTCCCTGGACAAAGTCATCAAGACCATGCGCGACACCGGCCGCGACATGCAGGACAAGTACAAGGAAACCAGCCGTGGCGGCTTGGCCGTCAACGTCATCGAGTGTTGATTCCACAGCGCGCAGACACCGATCTGTTGAGCGGAGCCACGCTCCGCTGAAGCCTTCCCGATAACGCCCCTGCCGAGCAGCATGGCTCGGCACTACGGGACGCTGCTTTCCGCGCCGCTCGCAGCTTATTGCAATCCCCCCGGGCGGCGTACCAGAATCGCGCCACACGAAGGAACGTCAGGGGGACGCATGCAAACCGAACAGAAGCCCGATGGCCAAGCACCGCCCCCGCGCGTGCCGCCTGCATTGACGACAGCGCGGGCGGCATCATCGCGCGAACCGCGTTCTGGCGGCCTAACCCTGGGCAAACTGGTATTGATGGTGATTGCTCTGGTGATTGCCGCGTGGTTCATCGGCAACAGAAAGCCTTCCGCCACGGGTTCCGAGGCCGCCACAACAACCGACGACGCTTCAGCACCGGCCACGGCAAGCACTCCCGCGCGGCGCGGCGCCATGGTGGTCGAAGGTGAAAAACCCACCACGCTGACCGCGCTGGACGAGGCCCGCATGGTCGCGCAGGACAACGGCACTGTATTGCGCGTTGAAGGCAGTGTCGGGGCGAAATTCGCCACCGATCTGCAGGCCGCACTGGATGCCAATCCGTCGTTGCAGCGCATCGACATCACCAGCGGTGGCGGTTATGCCGGGCCGGGACTGGAGGCCGCGCGGATGATCCGCCGGCGCAACCTCATCGTTCGTGTGCAGTCACAATGCGCCAGCATGTGCGTCGCACTATGGGCCGCCGCTGCGCAGCGACAGATGGAGCCGGATGCGTGGATTGGCCTGCACGATTGGGACGCCCGCTGCGATCTGCGTCCTTCGCCCGCGCGTGAGGAATGCAACTACCAAGTGCAGTTCGCCACCGACCACGATTCCAGCTACGACGCTTGGCTGCGCGATGCAGGCTTCAATCAATACCTGCTGGATCTGCAAGCCAAGACCGCGTCGAAGGACATTGCCATCCTCACCGCTCCCCAGCTATGGGAAAACGGCGTGGACTTCAGCGTGGTCGGCCACGATGGCGCGCGCATGAGCCGTGATCAGGTGCAGCGCTATCTCGCCGAGAAGTTCGGGCGACGCTGAGACGCGGCGCCCGGTGTTTTCAGCCTTAACAGCAACACGGGCGATTGCTGTTCACCGGCGTTGTTGAAGGCCCGTATCAACCGCCACTCACCGATTGACGATACCCAACACGTCATCCAGCAACGCCGCAGCAGTCACTTCCGCACCCGCGCCGGGGCCTTGAATCAACAACGGCTGCGTGCAGTAACGGTCGCTGTGAATCGCCACGCGATTATCGGTGCCGCGACCTCCGGCCAACGGGTGATCTGCCGGCAGCGCACGCAGGCCAACGCGTGCGCCCTGCGCATCCAGGCGGCCCACAAAGCACAACTTCAAACCCTGCTCGCGGGCTTCCAGCAGACGCGCCTGCAGCGGTGCATCCAGCAGTTCCAGCGAAGCATCCACCGCATCGGCCGGCAATGCAGCCAAGGCCGACGGCACCAGCGATTCAACCTGCACCTGATCGGCTTCCAACGCAACGCCGGCCGCACGCGCCAGAATCAGCAGCTTGCGGCGTACATCTTCACCAGACAGATCAATGCGTGGGTCCGGCTCGGTATAGCCGGCCACCGCCGCCTCGCGCACGCAGGCCGAAAACGGCTTGCTGCCATCAAAGCGATCAAACAACCACGCCAACGAACCGGACAACACGCCCTCGATGGCATGCACGTGATCGCCACCGGCCACCAGCGCGCGGATACTGCGTATCAACGGCAAGCCCGCGCCCACCGTCGCTGCATCGCCATAACGCGCGTTGCCGACGGTGGCTGCATGACCAATGCCGCGCGCGCGCGCCAAGGCGGTGCCATTGCCCAGCTTGTTGGCCGTGACCACATGAATACCCTGCCCCAGCCAATGCGCATGATCGGCCGCCACGTCCTCGCTGGCAGTGGCATCCACCACGATATCCCCGGCACTCAAGCGGCCCACTTCCTGCCGATGCACCGGCTCACCTGCATGCGGCTGTGCATTACGCGCCGCCGACAGCGCCGCATCCGGCGCATCGTCACAGGCCAGTGCAATGCGCGAATTGGCCACCACATGCAGCGCCGGCAACGACAGCTGCTTCTGCTGCAGGGCCTGATAGCGCGCAACAAACGCCGACCCCACGGTGCCCGTGCCCAGCAACACCAGACGTGCCTGCGGAACTTCCAGCGGACGCAGCTGAGCGCTCATGCATCCACCGTTTTTTTACACTCGGCTTTACCGGCCTGGATTTCAGCAACCACCTGCGCCGCGCGGGCAAGCCCGGCCTGCAGATCGGCCAACAGGTCGGCGCTGGATTCAATGCCCACCGACAAACGCAGCAGGCCATCGCTGATACCCGCATTGGCGCGCGCCTCCGGCGTCATCGCCGCATGGGTCATGGTGGCCGGGTGCGCGACCAGGCTCTCCACGCCGCCCAACGATTCGGCCAGCGTGAAGTAATGCAGGCCGTCCAGGAATGCACGCACGACCGCATGCGGATCGCTGCATTCGCTCGGCACCAGCTCAAACGAGAGCATCGCACCGAAGCCCTTCTGCTGACGCGCGGCCACCGCATGGCCCGGGTGCGATGCCAAGCCCGGGTAGTAAACGTTGCTCACCACGTCGCTGGCAGCCAACAGATCCACCAGCACCTGCGTGTTTTCCTGGTGCACGCGCAGACGCGCGTCCAGCGTGCGCAGGCCGCGCAGCGTGAGGAACGCATCAAACGGCGAGCCGGTCAGGCCCAGCGCGTTGGCCCACCACACCAGCTGCTGATGCACCTCGGCATCGCGCGCGATCACCGCACCGCCCACCACATCGCTGTGGCCATTGACGTACTTGGTGGTGGAATGCAGCACCACGTCCGCACCGAAGGCAATGGGCGTCTGCAATGCCGGCGACAGGAAGGTGTTGTCCACCACCACTTTGGCACCAGCTTTGTGCGCGGCGTCGATCACAAAGCGCAGGTCGGTGATACGCAGCAGCGGGTTGGACGGGGTTTCAATCAGCACCAGCGCCGGCGACTGCGCCAGCGCATCGGCCAGCGAGCGCGGATCGGTCAGGTCAGCGGTGATCAACTCAAAGTGGCCCTTGGTTGCCAGCGCATTGAACAGGCGCCAGCTGCCGCCGTAGGCATCGTGCGGCACCACCAGGCGGTCGCCCGGCTGCAGCAGTGCATTGAGCACCAGGTTGATCGCGCCCATGCCGGTCGCGGTGATCACACCACCAGCGCCGCCTTCCAACTCGGCCAGCGCCTCGCCCAGCAGATCGCGGGTGGGGTTGCCGCTGCGCGTGTAGTCGTACTGGCGCTTGTTACCAAAACCATCAAAGCTGAAGTTAGACGACAGCACGATCGGCGGCGTCACCGCGCCATAGGCGGTGTCGCGGTCAATACCGGCACGCACGGCGGCGGTGGCCCGGCTGCAGGAGATATCGGAAGTGGTGGTCAGGCTCATGCGGTTTCTCCAGGCAGGCGAAGGGCGTTAACAAGAATTGCGTCGATGCGGTCGGTTTCTTTCAGGAAAGCGTCGTGGCCATACGGCGAGCGCAGCACGCGCAGGCTGCCGCGCTGGCCAAGTCCTTCCACCAGCGAGACCAGATCGGACAGCGGCACCAGGCGGTCACCTTCAACGGCAACCACCAGCGTGGGCACGCGTACCGTGGCGGGATCCACGCGGTGCAGATCAATGGATTCGGACAGACGCAGATAAGCGTTCACGTGGGTGCGGGCGACGTACTGCGCGCCGGCAGCGTCGAGATAGTCTTCGGCAGCCACGCGCACGCGGCCATTGACCACTTCCGGCGCCGCGTCGAAGCGCTCGCCAAATTCTTCGGGCGTGCGGTAGCTGAGCATCGCGAACTGTCGCGCCAGCGCCAGCCCATGCGTTTCAGCGCATTGCAGCTGGCCCAGTGCCACTGCACGGCGCTGCAGCGCGCGCCATGCCGAAGCATAAGGATGTGGGCGATGTGCGCCACTGACCGCGATCAACGTGGCCAAGCGATGCGGATGACGCACGGCGAGCTGTTGGCCCACCAGTGCGCCATACGAATAGCCGACAAAGCCGTGCAGCTGCTCGATCTTCAATGCGTCCAGCAATGCGGCGATGGCATCGGCCTGGTCGGCGGTATCAATCGGCACATCAAGTTCGCCATCGGCACCGATGAAATCGAAACCGAGCAGACGGCGGCGCTGCGGATCCAGCGCGCGGCCAAATCCCACCAGGCCCTCGGCCCAACCCTTTTCATTGAAGCCCGTGTTGGAGGCGATATGGCGGTGTGCGGAGATACCGCCGGCCACCAGCACTACCGGCAGATGCGCGGCGCCGACCAGTTCATAGCGCAGGCGCAACAGGCGCGAACCGGCGTGGCGCATTGCCAACCGCACTTCCACCTCACCGCGCACGGCGGTGACGGCGCGTTCAGCGCTGTCGAAGGAAGCAGCAGGAAATTCCTGGGCGGCAATTGCAGTGGCGAAACTCATGGCGGTATCCCGATAAGGAGCAGCCATCGAGCTTCGCGGAGCCCGTGTTCGCCGTGCGATGCACGTAACGAACCATCTTTTCGGCAGACACGTGGTCTCCGCAGGATTTGGCACCAAACACAGGCGCTTGCGCGTCTGCTGGTTGCCCCGGCTTCAAAGGGCCTGTCCCTCTGCCGGTCTCGATGGTGGCGCTACGATGCCAGTCCGACCGCCCCCTGTCAATCTCTTTATTCGGATAGAGCGATATAACAATTTCAGGCGCAACCAAACAGGCACAATCGTTGTCCCAGTCATGACACCGTAGGCACTGTGCGCGCCCTCTTCCCATTGCTTATCGCCACGGCGCTTGCCGCCCCAACCCCCGCCGATGCCGCGCCCAGCGCACGCTGGCGGCAAAGCTGGGGCTTGAACGGCGCCACTACAGCGCGCGTGCCCTCCAACCCTGCCTTCGCCAGCCTGACGCTGGAGCCGCGCGCCGGTGGTCAAGCCGCCATTGCCCGCAACCTGCTGTCTGGGCCCGTGCAGGTACAGCTGCGCGGCCAAAGTGCCGCATTGGTGAAAACACCTGCACCCCCGGTTGTGCTGGCACCCGGCGAACGGCGCACCCTGCTCTGGCTGCCCGCCGACGGGGCCCCGTCGCAGTTGCTGCTGGACGCCATCCCCGGCGCCCCCGCCGCGCGACCGGACAATTACCTGTACCAATTGCCGTTCCGCAGTCATCAGGTGCGCGTCAGCCAAGCCTTTGCCGGCCGCTACAGCCATACCGACGCGCAGAACCGTCATGCCGTCGATTTCCCTCTCCCCGAAGGCACACCGGTGCTGGCCGCGCGCGCGGGCAAGGTCATGCAACTGGTGGAAAGCGCGCCCGACCTCGGCAGCCTGGTGCGAGTACTGCACAGCGACGGCAGCATGGCGCTGTACGCGCACCTGCAGACCGGCGGACTGCAGGTGCGCTTGGGCCAGAAAGTGGAAACCGGCCAGCAACTGGCCCTGTCAGGCAACACCGGCCGCAGCACCGGGCCCCATCTCCACTTCGCGGTACAGGCCAACACCGGCCTGGCGCTGACCTCGCTGCCGTTCCGCATGCGCAGCGAGCGCGGAGAGCTGCAGTTTCCAAGGGAAACGAGCGCCGTGCCCTAACCCGTTATAATCACGGGCTCTTTGCTCCTGAATGCGCCCAAGCGGGCGCTCCTGCCATGTCCGAAGTCGCCTCCGAAGCTGCGCGCCGCCGCACCTTCGCCATCATTTCCCACCCTGACGCCGGCAAGACCACGCTGACCGAAAAGCTGTTGCTGTTCGGCGGTGCGATCCAGATGGCCGGCTCGGTGAAGTCGCGCAAGACCAGCAAGCACGCCACCTCCGACTGGATGGCGCTGGAAAAGGAACGCGGCATCTCGGTCACTTCGTCGGTGATGCAGTTCCCGTACGAAGACAAGATCATCAACCTGCTCGACACCCCCGGCCATGCCGACTTCGGCGAGGACACCTACCGCGTGTTGACCGCGGTGGACTCGGCCTTGATGGTCATCGACGTGGCCAAGGGCGTGGAGGAGCGCACCATCAAGCTGATGGAGGTCTGCCGCCTGCGCGACACCCCCATCATGACCTTCATCAACAAGCTCGACCGCGAGGGCAAGGACCCGATCGACCTGCTGGATGAAGTGGAAACCGTGCTCGGCATCCAGTGCGCGCCGGTCACCTGGCCGATCGGCATGGGCCAGCGCCTGAAGGGCGTGGTGCACCTGCTTACCGGCGAAGTGCATCTGTACGAGCCGGGCCGCAACTTCACCCGTCAGGACTCGACCATCTTCCCGTCCATCGACTCGCCCGGCTTGGCCGAGAAAATCGGCGAAAAGATGCTTGCCGAGCTGCGTGACGAACTGGAACTGGTGCAGGGCGCCAGTCATCCGTTCGACAAGGATGCTTACCTGCGCGGCGTACAGACCCCGGTGTTCTTCGGCTCGGGTGTGAACAACTTCGGCGTGCAGCCGTTGCTGGACTTCTTTGTCGAGCACGCGCCCGCGCCGCAGACGCGCGCCACCACCGGCCGCGACATCGCACCGCAGGAAAGCAAGCTCACCGGCTTCGTGTTCAAGATCCAGGCCAACATGGACCCGCAGCACCGCGACCGCGTGGCCTTCATGCGCGTGTGTTCAGGCAAGTTCACCGCCGGCATGAAAACTTTCCACGTGCGCACCGGCAAGGAAATGAAGCTGGCCAACGCGCTGACCTTCATGGCCAGTGACCGTGAAATCGCCGCTGAGGCGTGGCCGGGCGATGTCATTGGCATCCATAACCACGGCACCATCTCCATCGGTGACACCTTCACCGAAGGTGAGGCCATCACGTTCACCGGTATCCCCAACTTCGCACCGGAGCTGTTCCGCCGCGCGCGCCTGAGGGATCCGCTCAAGCTCAAGCAGCTGCAGAAGGGTTTGGCCCAGCTGTCGGAGGAAGGTGCCACGCAGTTCTTCCGTCCGCTGATGAGCAACGACCTGATCCTCGGCGCAGTGGGTGTGCTGCAATTCGACGTGGCCGCGTATCGCCTGAAGGACGAATACGGCGTGGAAGCGGTGTTCGAGCCGGTTACCGTGACCACGGCACGTTGGATCTCCTGCGACAACGCCAAGAAGCTGGAAGAGTTCCGCGAGAAGAACGCCAGCAACCTCAGCATCGATGCGGCCGGCCACCTGGTGTACCTGGCCCCGACCCGCGTCAATCTGCAGCTGGCACAGGAACGCGCACCGGATGTGCGCTTCTCGGCTACCCGCGAAGCGGCGCATACGGTGTCGGTGTCCTAAGGGCTTCAATGCAGGGGTACGGCAGAACGCCGGCCCCTGCGCAGCTTGAATTCATCACCCGGCGCTGTCTCCCACTCGCCGGTTCCTGTTTTAATAGACCGCATCGGGCATCCCCCAGCCCACGGCCTCTTCTACATGACTGCTACCGCTTCCATCCGGGAAGAAATCGCAAGTGCCCTCACCCACGGTCTGGGCGCTGTCACAGCACTGGCTGCTGGCGCGGTGCTCATCACCCTCGCCGCCATCTACGGCGATGGTTGGCAGTTGGCCAGCGCCATCGTTTTCGGCGTTGCACTGCTGCTGCTCTACACCGCCTCTACGCTGTATCACGCCATCCAACATCCGGTGGCCAAAGGGCGACTGAAGATCTTCGACCACTGCGCGATCTATGTACTGATCGCGGGCACCTACACGCCGTTTACGCTCATTGGCCTGCGCGGCCCGTGGGGCTGGGGCATGTTCACCGCCATCTGGGTGCTGGCGCTGTCGGGCGTGGTGTTCAAACTGTTCTACACCGGGCGTTTCAAGAAACTTTCCACCGCCATCTACATCGCGATGGGCTGGCTGGTGGTGGTGGCGATCAAGCCCATGTGGAATTCGCTGGATGCATGGACCATCGGCTGGCTGTTTGCCGGCGGCATCTTCTACACACTGGGCACGGTGTTCTATCACCGCGAACAGTTGCCGTATTCGCACGCCATCTGGCATCTGTTCGTGATTGCCGGCAGCGTCTGCCACTTCGTTTCGGTGACCGCGCAGATCCTCTGATCCCGCGCGGCAACACGCTCCGACAACGGAACGTGCACATCACGCCAATGAACGTTTCGCGCGCCCTGCACTGTGTGTAGGCAACCATGCAGGCGTGAATACTTCCCCTGCCCCCGCCGCGCCGCATGCGTCGCGCTGGCGCCTCAAACGCCCCGGTAAGCGCGGCCAACGCTGGCTTGCAGCCCTCGCGCTGTTGGTTGCCGCAATCATCGCACTTGTGCTGTTGTGGGACTGGAACTGGTTCAAAGGCCCCGTTGAACGCGCGGTGCAGGCGCGTACCGGTCGTGCACTGCAGATAGGCAATCTGGATGTGGACCTCGGCAACACCACCACAATCCGCGCCGATGACGTGCAGTTCGCCAACGCCACGTGGGCCAAGCAGAAACGCATGGCCAGTGCGGACCAGGTAGAGATCGACGTCCGCTTGTGGCCCCTGTTGCGCGCCAGCGTGCAGTTGCCTGAAGTGCGCTTGACCCGCCCCGACGTACTGCTGCAGACCGGCCCCACCCAAGACCAACCCGGCAATTGGGATTTTCTTGGCGAAGGGGGTGGCTCACCGATGCAGCTCAAACGATTGCGCATCGAAGAAGGCACGCTGCACTTTCTCGATGAAGTCGAGCGCACCGACGTGGAGCTGCAGGTACAGAGCGGCAAAGCAAAGCAGGCCGATACCGCGCCGCCGCTTGATGTCAGCGGCAAGGGGCGCTGGCGCGGTGCCGCGTTCACGTTGAAGGGCAACACTGAATCTCCGCTGGAACTGGCCAACACCGACTCACCGTTCCGCATACGGCTGGATGCCCGCGCCGGTGGCACCCGCGCCATCGCCAGCGGCACATTGACCCACCCCTTCCAGCTGCGTGTTTTCGACCTGCGATTCCAGCTCAGCGGCCAGGACATGGAGGATCTGTATCCACTGATCGGCATCGCCATTCCTTCTTCGCCGCCCTATCAATTGGATGGGCAGCTCAAGCGCGATCACCAGATCTGGCGCTATGAAAAATTCAGCGGCCGCGTTGGCGACAGCGATCTGTCTGGCGACGTGCGCATCGACGTGGCCGGTGAACGCCCACGACTGACCGCCAACCTGCTGTCACGCCGATTGGATTTCGACGACCTCGCCGGCTTTGTCGGTGCGCCACCGAAGACCGGTGGCCAGGAATCGGCCAATGCCGACCAGAAGGCAGAGGCCGCGCGGTTGGCCGCAAAACCCACCGTACTGCCGGACAAGGCGTATGACCTGAGCCGTTTACGCGCCATGGATGCCGATGTCCGCTGGAAGGCCCAGCGCATCAATGCGCCTTCGCTACCGCTGGAGGACATGGACGCACACCTCAAGCTGGATGATGGCCTGCTGCGACTGGAGCCATTGGATTTCGGCGTCGCAGGCGGCCACATCCGCAGCACCGTGCGCATGGATGCACGTCGTCCGCAGATCGCCACCACGCTCACTGCGAGCCTGCGCACTGTGCAACTGGGCAAGCTGTTTCCCGATGCAAAACTTGCCGAACAGGCATCCGGCGGCATCAGCGGCGAGATACGCCTGACCGGCAACGGCAATTCGGTTGCAGCGATGCTGGGCGACAGCAATGGCCAGGTCAGCATCGGCATGGGACGTGGCCATATCGGCAACCTGCTGATGGAGCTGGCCGGCCTGGATGTGGCCGAATCGGTGAAGTTCCTGTTCACCGGCGACCGCCAGATTCCCCTACGCTGCGCCTTTGCTGACTTCGGCGTACACGATGGAACGATGCGCACCCGCGCAATGGCCTTCGATACCACCGACACACTCGTGCTCGGCGAAGGCACGATAAACCTGAAGCAGGAACAGTTGGATCTGCTACTTCGCCCGCGGCCAAAGGACGTGAGCATCCTCGCCCTGCGCTCACCGCTGCGCATCGGCGGCACATTCAAAGACCCGTCGTTCCGGCCGGATTTCAAGGCGCTGGGCATTCGCGGCGCCATCGCGCTGACCTTGGCCAGCATCACGCCGCCCGCCGCCCTGCTCGCCACGCTGGAAACCGGCCCAGGCAAGGATGTCGATTGCGGCGGCAGCTACGCCAAGTAGCGCCGCTGCATGCGGTGGCTCAGCCGCCGGTAATGTACTGCTGCAGCTGCCCAAGCTCGCAACGCTGCTGCTCGATCACGGCCTTGACCAGGTCGCCGATGGAAATCACACCGACCACCACGCCATCCTCCACAACCGGCAGATGGCGGATGCGGCGGTTGGTCACCAGCTCCAGACATTGCTCAACCGTGGCAGCAGGCGCCACCGTCACCAATACCGAGGTCATGATCTCCTGCACCGCCGTGGTGGCGGACGAACGATCCTTCAACACGATTTTGCGTGCGTAATCCCGCTCGGAAAGGATACCCACCAGACGCGGGCCTTCCATCACCAACACCGCACCGATGCCCTTCTCGGCCATCAGGCGGATGGCCTGCACCACCGCCGCATCCGGCGCTACCGCATGAATCTCAGGGGATTTGGCCCCAAGCAACTGTCGAACGGTGATCATGACGTTCTCCTGCGCTGTCGAGTGCGGCTGATACTGCCACGTTCGCCGGCAACCATGTGTCAACCAGATACAACGGCCGCTGCTTTGCCTCCATATACAGGCGCCCGAGGTACTCACCAATCAGGCCGAGCGCGATCAACTGCACACCGCCCAGAAACAGGATCACCGCCATCATCGTCGGCCAACCCGCCACCCGGTCGCCATAAAACGCGGCTTTGGCCACCACCCAGACGCCAAAGGCAAATGCACCGGCCGCGGTGAACAGGCCCATGTACGTCGCAGCACGCAGCGGCGCGGTGGAAAAACTGGTGATGCCTTCCAGCGCGAAATTCCACAACTTCCAGAAACCGAACTTACTGCGCCCGGCCACACGCCGCTCGCGTCGATACGGCAGCGCCACGCGGTTGTAGCCCACCCAGCCGAACAAGCCCTTCATGAAACGCTGGCGTTCACGCAATTGCCGCAGGCCGGCCAGCGCGCGCGGCGACAGCAGACGAAAATCTCCGACATCCGCCGGAATCGGTGTTTTCGACAACCGCCCGATCACGCGATAGAACATCGACGCCGTCGCACGCTTCAGCCAACCATCGCCGTCACGCTCCATGCGCATGCCATACACATCGTCATGGCCCTGCCGCCATAACGCGACAAACTGCGGCACCAGTTCCGGGGGATCCTGCCCATCGGCGTCGAGCATGATGACCGCGCCTTCCTCGACAAAATCCAGGCCGGCAGTCAATGCGGATTCTTTGCCGAAATTACGCGACAACCGCAATGCAGCCACGCGCGGATCACTGGTTGCCAGCTGCTGCATCACCGACCAGCTCGCATCGCTGCTGCCGTCATCCACATACAGAATGCGGCCATCAACATCGGTCAGCGCATCCAACTGCGCGCACAGGCGCGGATGCAGCAACGGTAGAGCGTCCTGCTCGTTGAAGGCAGTGATGACAAGCGTCAGGCGGTCGCGTGGGTTCATCGGGCGATTCTACTCAAGCCGCCGGGTTTAATCGGCATCGTCAATGTAACCAGCACCCCCCAATTGCCGTGCCTGCCGCTGGATCCACGCGGCACGGCGCTGCACGAACGGCCCAGGGTTGGCCGCACTGTAACGGCGTGGCGACGGTAGCACCGCAGCCAAGCGCGCGCTCTCGGCCGGACTCAGCTTGGCCGCATCCTTGCGCCAATAATGCTGCGCGGCAGCCTGCACGCCATACACGCCATCGCCTAGTTCGGCCACATTGGCGTACATCTCAAGAATGCGCTGCTTGGGCCACAACGCCTCGATCAGCACCGTGTACCAGACCTCCAACCCTTTGCGCAGCCAACTGCGGCCCTGCCACAGGAAAACATTCTTCGCCGTCTGCTGGCTGATGGTGCTGGCGCCGCGCAGCCGCCCACCGTCGGCGTTGTGCTTGCGCGCCTTTTCAATCGCCTTCAGATCAAACCCGTTGTGCAGCGGAAACCGCTGGTCCTCGGCCGCCACCAGCGAAATCGGCACGCTCGGTGCCATTTCGTCCAAGTCGCGCCATTGGTAGTGAATGCGGAACTTCCAGTCGCCTTGGCCCCAGGCTTCCAGCTGACGGAACACCATCACCGTGGAAAACGGCGGGTCCACAAAGCGCAGCGCCAGCACCTGCAGCACACTGCACGCCGCCAGCAACACCGGCACCCACAACAGCATCCGCCACCAGCGTCGCTTGCGGCCTGAATTGGCCAACGGCTCCGCCTTGCGCTTGTCCTGCTCCGCCCCCATTGATATTCACCTTGCACCTTCCACTGTCCGGCGCATTATCCGGCACCGGCCCCACCTCGCGCAGATGCCGCTCATGACCGATACCTCAGACCTCCTTGTTCGCTTCCTCCTGCCCGACGCCGGCGTGCGCGGTGTCCATGTCCGTCTGAGCGAAAGCTGGCGCGAAATCCTGTCCCATGGCGACTACCCGGCCTCGGCCGCGCGCCTGCTCGGCGAAGCCGCGGTGGCCACGGCACTGTTCACAGGGCACACCAAGGTGGACGGCCGTCTATCGATCCAACTGCGCAGTTCCTCTGCGCTGCGGGCGCTGTTCACCGAATGCACTTCGGCAGGCACCCTGCGCGGCATCGTGCAGGTGGCCGATGGCGAAGATGCGCCGACCACGCTGCAGGGGCTGGGCGAAGACGCCCTGCTGGCCATCACCATTGAAAACCCCGGTCTGGATCCGCGCGAACCACAGCGTTACCAGAGCCTGGTGAGCCTTACCGGCGACAGCCTCGACGACGCCTTCGAGGACTATTTCCGCCATTCCGAGCAATTGCCCACCCGCCTGCTGCTGACCTGCGACGGTGAACACGCCGCCGGCCTGCTGCTGCAGAAATTGCCGGGCGACACCGGTGACGTGGACGGCTGGGTCCGCGCCGGCGCGCTGTTCGACACGCTCGGCCGCGAAGAACTGCTGGCCCTGCCCGGCAGCGAGCTACTGCACCGCCTGTTCCATGAGGAACATCCGGAGCTGATGGGAGAAAAGCCGCTGCGGTTCGGCTGTTCCTGCTCCTACGAGCGTGTAAGCTCCATGCTGCAGTCACTGGGCGAAGAGGAAGCCCGGGCGGCCGCCGAAGCCACCGGTCAGGTCGATGTGCGCTGCGAGTTCTGCGGCCAGGAATATCACTTCCCCTTGACTGAGTTCGGCGCATTGTTTGCGTCTACACCGGCCAACCAGCCCGCTCCCGAGCGGCTGCAGTGATGTATCTGGCGAGTTGCACCTGGGGAGGGTGACCACTTGTTAAGAAACCATAAACAACTTACGATCATTCGTTCATGCGCCGGGAACTTCCTGGCGCGTAACCGGTCTGTATGAGTCCATGAACGCCTTTCTGCGCCTGCCGCTTGCCTTGATGATCGCCCTTAGCGCGGTCTCGGGCGTGCATGCGCAGAGCAAGCCCAAGGCAACCGATGGCACCGTGCTCCCGGTCTGGAACCGTGGCAGCGGCAAGGTCGAAGCACTGCTTTATCTTGAGCCCACCGGCGAGCAACGTGCCGGCGCCCGCTGGAACTTCGGCCGCAGCTCACTGGACGCCGCTTTTGGCCTATCTTCCGGCGATTCGCTGGGCCTGCTCTGCAACAGCAGCCGCGGCACCAGCATCGGCGGGCTCGCCAGCCATTGCATGCTCGCCAGCCTCGGCGATGAAGACGACAACGATGGCCACCACATCTCGGCCACCACCGCGTTCAACCGCCCTAGCGGGCGCGTCGGCATCACTGCCGGCACCGGCCGCGACACGCTGCCCGCATGGTTGGCCGGCGGCAACAAGGCCGGCGCCGCACGCATGGAGCAGAACGACCTCACCGTCTTCGGCCAAAAGAACATCGGCCGCGAAGGCTTCGTGTCCATTGGCGGCACTTACGCAAAAGCACGCCTGGTACCCCTCAGCGATGCCTCCCCAGCCATCGTTGACCAGTGGGACAGCAAGAGCCTGAGCGTAGGCGGTGGCTACGGCCCCTTCAGCGCCAACGTCATCGGCCGCGTCGTAGACGCCCCCGGCAGCAACGGCAAATGGGAAGGCCTCGGCTTGGGCATCACCTGGCGCACGCCTTGGAGCGGCCAGCTCACCGTCGGCGCCGAGAACGTCATCACCCGCGGCAAAAACCCCTTCTCCCCCCGTAACGAGAGCAACGACGACGGCGCAATACCGTACGTCCGTTACGAGCAGGATCTGTAAAAAAATAAAGCAAAAGCGCCCCCCAACGCCCCGGTCTCCGGGGCGTTTGTCGTTGTGGCCGCTTTTGCTGCTTTGCGGAATTTAATGCAATCCCGAGCATTCATTAACCAATCTTTAATTTTCGCAAATAGCCAAGTACTATCGGACGCAACCTTAGGCTTTGAACCCGCCTTTTCGAGTTCACCCGAGGCTATACCCAGAAATACCCAAGTCCACTTGGCAGAGAGAGAACCCAATGAATTGCAAGACCAACAAACTGCGCGATGCAGTCGTCCTTGCGCTTGTCGCAAGCGCCGGCACCGCAGGCACCGCCTACGCTCAGGAAGCTGGCGAAGGCGCGACCAACCTGGACCGCATCCAGGTTACCGGCTCACGCATCCGCTCTGTTGACGCGGAAACCTCGCAGCCGGTTCTGACCCTTACCCGCGAAGCCATCCAGCAGACCGGCCGCACCAGCATCGCTGACGTGCTGCAGCAGATCGCCACCAACGGTGCCGCGATCAACACCCAGTTCAACAACGGTGGCGACGGCTCGTCCGGCATTGACCTGCGCAACCTCGGCTCGTCCCGCACCCTGGTGCTGGTAAACGGCCGTCGCTGGGTATCCGGCTTGGATGGCAGCGTTGATCTGAACACCATTCCGTCGGCCATGGTTGAGCGCATCGAAGTTCTCAAAGACGGCGCATCCTCGATCTACGGCTCCGACGCCATCGCCGGCGTGGTCAACATCATCACCCGTGACGATTTCAACGGTGGTGAAGCACACATCTACCGTGGCCAGTTCAGCCAGGGCGACGGTGAGCGCGAAGGTTACGACCTGACCTTGGGCACCAGCAGCGAGCGCGGCAACCTGGTGTTCGGCGCCAGCTACGTCAAGGAAAAGGCCGTCATGGCCGGTGCTCGCAAGGTCTCGCGTGATCCGGTCTATGGCTTGGGTGATTCGCAGTACAGCGGGCAGACCGCCGATGGCGGTATCTGGGACCTCACGGTTGATGGCGTCCCGACTGGCGACTCCGATTATTGGAACTCGATCGCTGGTGATGAGGCTACGGCCGATCGTGCAGGCATTAGGCGCTGGGTGGTCAACAAGGACGCTGATGGTCGCAACCTCGCCAATTACCACGCCTATGGCAATGCGGATAAGTACAATTACGCCGCTGACAACTACCTGCGCACCCCGCAGGAACGTAAGTCGATCTATATCCAGGGCCGTTACGACCTGACGGACAACATCGCACTGCGTACGGACGCGTTGTACAACCAGCGCAACTCGGCTCAGCAGCTGGCTGGTTTTCCGCTGAGCGCTGGCACCTACATGGACGGTTCCGTAGGCCTGTCGAAGGACAGCTATTACAATCCGACCAAAGGCGCTGCAGACGCACGCGACCTGAACTGGAATCGCCGTCTGGTTGAACAGGAACGCTTCTACGAGCAGGACGTCAAAACCCTGCATTGGTACGGCGGCCTGGAAGGCAACTTCCAGTTTGCCGACCGTTACTTCAACTGGGACGCTGGCCTGAGCTACAACTCCAACGACCAGATCGACACCCAGGTCGGTGACGTCAACATGGCCAACATGTACCAGGCCACCGGCGCGTCCTTCATGGACACCGATGGCGTGGTCAAGTGCGGCGCCCCGGGTGCGGTGATCGAAGGCTGCGTGCCGTTCAATCCGCTGTCCAGCGCCGGCAACATGCCGAAGGAAATGCTGGACTACATCCTGTTCACCGCCAAGGACAAGTTCCAGAACAAGAGCAAGAGCTTCACCGCCAACCTGGCCGGCGACATCGTCGAACTGCCCGGCGGCATGATGGGCTTTGCAGCAGGTTACGAGCACCGCAAGGAATCGGGCTACGACCTGCCGGACGCATTCGTCTCGGCCGGCATGAGCTCGGGCAATGCCCGTCAGCCGACCAGCGGCGACTACAGCCTGGATGACGTATACCTCGAACTCGCAATCCCGTTGCTGAGGGATCTGCCGGGTGCCGAGGTGCTGGAATTCAGCGTTGCAACCCGCTATTCGGACTACAGCAACTTCGGCAATACGCTGAACAGCAAGTTTGGCTTCAAGTGGAAGCCGTACGCCGACCTGCTGGTCCGTGGTAACTGGGCAGAGGGCTTCCGTGCTCCGTCCATCTCCAACCTGTTTGGTGGCGCCGGCGCTTCGTACGAAGGCTACGGCGACCCCTGCTCCAGCGACAGCCCGTTCATCGGCAATGCCGCCGTGGCACAGCGTTGCGCCGCCGCCGGTATTCCGGCCAGCTACACCCAGCGCGAGTCCTACGGCGACCAGACTGCATGGCCGTTCGACTTGGTTTCCAACAAGGAGCTGACCCCGGAAACCTCGACCTCCAAGACCTTGGGCTTTGTGTTCAGCCCGAGTTTCCTGAAGGGATTCGACGTGTCGTTGGATTGGTGGCAGATCAACATCAAGAATGTGATCAGCCGTCCGCAAGCCACCTACATGCTTGACCAGTGCTATGTCGAAGGCAACAACGGCTGGTGCGACATCGTCAACCAGGGCCTGACCCGCAATGCACTGGGCCAGATCACCTACCTGCAGATGGGCCTGCAGAACCTGGGCGAGCAGGAAGTGGAAGGGTTCGACCTGACCATGCGCTATTCGCTGCCGGATACCCGTTTTGGTGCCTTCTCCTTCATCTGGGATAGCACGTACATGTCGTCCTACCGCACCAAGGCGACGCCGCAATCTGACTGGGATGACTCGGAAGTCGGCACTTATGTCAAGGACACCCCGATCTGGCGCATCCGTTCCAACCTGACCGCCAACTGGACCTACGGCGATTTCGGCCTGACCTGGACCACGCGTTACTTCTCCAGCCTGGTTGAGAACTGCAAGTACCCGACCGTGGCCGCCCTGTGCAGCGATCCGAACCGCATCACCGCGACCGGCAAGGACCCGCAGAACAAGCTGGCCGCAACCACGTATCACGACCTGCAGGCGCGCTACAACGTGCCGTGGAATGCAACCGTGTCGGTGGGTGTGAACAACGTGTTCGCGAAGGAACCGCCGGTAGCTACCCAGGCATTCGCCAACAACTTCGACTACCAGTACGACACCCCGGGGCGCTACTACTACATGGAGTACCGTCAGCGCTTCTGATCGTTGTCTGATCGGTTGATGTAAAAAAAACGGCCCGGGATTTCCCGGGCCGTTTCTGTTTCATGCCGCCGACCACACAACAGGCCGTTCGATCAGCTGCCGGCAATGCTGCTAGCCGTTCGGAATCAACGTCTCAATCACATGCTCCACATACGCTTCAAAATCTTCGCGGGCCTGCTTGGGTTGCTGCAGTTGCAGCGACAGCTGCAGAAAGCCGACATAGGCGGCGTACGCCAAGCGTGCGCGGTGGCGTGAATCCGTTGAGCTGAGGCCTGCCTGACGGAACGAGGCGATCAGGTAGTCCATGCGACGCTGCGAAACGCGGTCGATGACCGGGCGCACCATCGGGTTGTCCAATGCCTTGAGCAGTTCGCTGTAGATGACATGCGGAGTGACTTCGTGCGCCACCAGCTGGAACAACGCGCGCAGGCGTGTACGCGGATCGGGCACTTCTTCGAGACTGCCGAATACCTGTTGCTGTTCGACCACTTCCCAACGCTCCAACGCCGCCTGCAGCAATGCGTCGCGCGAAGGGAAATGCCAGTAAAAGCTGCCTTTGGTGACACCCAGGCGACGGGCCAGCGGCTCGACCGCGACCGCGCCAACGCCTTGTTCGGCCACCAGATCCAAGGCGGCCTGCGCCCAATCATCCGCGCTCAGGCGGCTGTGTCGTCCGCTGCGGTTCTCCGCAGGTGAAGCTGCTGTGTCGTTCATGGACGGATTTAACCATACGGCGGGGACTGGTTGCAGTATGCAGGTGGCAAAAAGTCACGCCTGATCGCCCTCTGGAGACCGGCCGCACGTCTCTGACAGCCGCAGCCCGGCAATTCCATACTGATGAGTATTGACAGCACCTGACGGCATTCCATACCATCGCGTATGGCATTTATCTCTCCCGTCCCCATGCGTAGCGAAGATTTCCGCCTTGAAGGCGCCAACAGCGCTGGACTTGCCGCGACCCGATCTGCCGGCAAACGCTCGCCGGTGTTGTTCGCCCACGGCTTTGGCCAGACACGCGGCGCGTGGACCACAACCGCCGAAGCCATGGCCGCAGCCGGCCACGCCACGCTCAGCTATGACGCGCGTGGCCACGGTGGCTCTGACTGGAATGCGGCCGATTTGCCCTATCACGGCGACCAGTTCACCGATGACCTGATTGTGGTGGCCGGTGAACTGCGTAGCCCACCGGTCTTGGTCGCCGCTTCCATGGGCGGCCTGTTCGGGCTGATGGCCGAAGCGCGCTGGCCCGGGCTGTTCTCGGCGATGGTGCTGGTGGATATCACCCCGCGCTGGGAAACCCGCGGCGTGGAGCGCATTCTGGCTTTCATGAGCGCACATCCGGACGGCTTCGCATCGCTGGAAGCCGCCGCTGACAGCATTTCCGCTTACATGCCGCACCGCCCGCGCAAGAGCGAGGAGTCGCTGCGCGCCCTGCTTCGCCCCACGCCTGACAGCCGCTGGAACTGGCATTGGGATCCGCGTCTGGTGGAAGAACTGGCCCGCGACAGCGAGCAGCATCAAGACGCCATCGCCGAGGCCGCGCGGCGCGTGAACTGCCCGCTGCTGTTGATCAGCGGTGGCCGCAGCGATCTGGTCTCGCCGCAGACCGTTGAAGAATTCATGACACTGGTACCGCATGCACAGCATGTCCATCTGCCGGAGGCCACGCACATGGTTGCCGGCGATGACAACAACGCCTTTACCAGCGCCGTGTTGAACTACTTGGACGCCCTGCCTTCGGCCGCCGCGTCCGTCCGAACCGAGCACGTTACCGGAGCAAGTCCATGAGTATTGTCGTTCCCTTCCTGGCCCTGCTGTTGGTAGGTGCCTTCGTTGCCTACCACCGCATGCGGCTCGTCGTCTGGACCTTGGTCAGCGCGGTGCTGCTGGTCGGCTGCTGGTTTGCCGGCATCAACCAGACCGCCATCATCGTGGCTGCCGCCCTGCTGGCATTGATCAGCGTGCCGGTGCTGCTGCCGTTCCTGCGCAAGCCACTGATCACCGCACCGTTCATGGGCGTGTTCCGCAAGGTGCTGCCGCCGCTGTCCAAGACCGAGCGCATTGCACTGGAAACCGGCTCGGTCGGTTTTGAGGGCGAGCTGTTCACCGGCGACCCGGACTGGAACATCCTGCTCAACTATCCCAAGCCACAGCTAACCGCCGAAGAACAGGCCTTCCTGGATGGCCCGGTGGAAGAACTGTGCCGGATGACTAACGATTTCGAAATCACCCACGTGCATGCGGATCTGCCACCGGAAATGTGGGAGTTCATCAAGAAGAACAAGTTCTTCGGCATGATCATTCCGAAGGAATACGGCGGTTTGGGCTTCAGCGCTCTGGCGCACCACAAGGTGATCCAGAAGCTGGCGTCTGTTTCCAGCGTGGTCAGCTCCACCGTCGGCGTGCCCAACTCGCTTGGCCCGGGTGAACTGCTCAACCATTACGGCACGCAGGCGCAGAAGGATTACTACCTGCCGCGTTTGGCCATTGGCCAGGAAGTGCCATGTTTCGGCCTGACCGGCCCGTTTGCCGGCTCCGATGCCACCTCCATTCCCGACTTCGGCATCGTCTGCAAGGGCATGTGGAAGGGTGAGGAAGTGCTGGGCCTGAAGCTCACCTTCGACAAGCGTTACATCACCTTGGCGCCTATCGCCACGCTGATTGGCATGGCGTTCCGCATGTACGATCCGGATGGCCTGCTGGGCGACACCAAGGACATTGGCATCACTCTGGCACTGTTGCCGCGTGACACCGATGGCGTGGAAATCGGCCGTCGTCACTTCCCGTTGAACTCCACCTTCCAGAACGGCCCGATCCGCGGCAAGAACGTGTTCATTCCGCTGGAACAGCTGATTGGTGGCGCTGAGAAGCGCGGCTTGGGCTGGAACATGCTCAACGAGTGCTTGGCCGTAGGCCGCTCCATCACCCTGCCCTCCACCGCCTCGGGCGGTGCCAAGGCCGGCGCTGTGGTGACCGGTGCGTATGCACGCATCCGCAAGCAGTTTGGCCTGTCGGTCGGCCGCTTCGAGGGCGTGGAAGAAGCACTGGCCCGCATCGGCGGCAAGGCCTACAAGATCAGCGCGCTGTCGCAGGCAACGGCCGCGGCGGTTGACCGTGGCGACGTGCCGTCGGTGCCGTCGGCCATTGCCAAGTACCACTGCACCAACATGAGCCGCGAAGTCATCGCCGACGTGATGGACGTGATCGGCGGCAAGGGCATCATTTTGGGGCCACGCAACTTTGCCGGCCGCAACTGGCAGGCCGCGCCCATCGCCATCACGGTGGAAGGCGCCAACATCATGACCCGTTCGCTGCTGATCTTCGGCCAAGGCGCCATCCTCTGCCACCCGTGGGTGCTGAAGGAGATGAAGGCCGCGCAGGACGAAGACCGCAAGACCGGCCTGCGTGAGTTCGACCAGGCATTGTTCGGCCACGTGCGCTTCGGTATTTCCAACGCCGTGCGTTCGTTCTGGCTGGGCCTGACCGGCGCCCGCTTCGGCTCGGCACCGGGCGATGCCTACACCCGCCGTTACTTCCGCAAGCTGGACCGCTATTCGGCCAACCTGGCGCTGATGGCCGACATCTCGATGATGACGCTGGGCGGCAAGCTGAAGTTCAAGGAATCGCTGTCCGGCCGCCTGGGCGATGTGCTCAGCCACATCTACATGACCAGCGCCATGCTCAAGCGTTACCACGACGAAGGTGCACCGCAGGCCGACCAGCCGCTGCTGGCATGGGCGTTCCATGACAGCGTGCACAAGATTGAAGAGTCGCTGTCGGCTGCACTGCGCAACTTCCCGATCCGCCCGATCGGCTGGCTGATGTGGGCGCTGATATTCCCGTTCGGCCGTCGCGCCGAAGCACCGGGCGACCGCCTGAGCCGCCGCGTCGCTGCCACGCTGATGGCACCGAACGAAGCGCGTGATCGCTTGGCGCAGGGCGTGTTCATGACGCCGTGCGAGAACAACCCTGGCGGTCGCATCAACAGCTACCTGTCCAAGGCAATCATGGCCGAGCCGGTGGAGCGCAAGTTCATCAAGGCACTCAAGACCAAGGGCATCGAAGCGCTGACCTTTGCCACGCAGTTGGATGAAGCCGTGGCCGAGGGCGTGATCACCCAGGACGAGCGCAAGCTGCTGGAAGAGCTGCGCGAGCTCACCTTGGACACGATTACCGTGGACGACTTCGACGCGCACGAACTGCGCTCGGCCGGTTACTACGACCTGCCTGGCAAGCAACGCCCGCAACAGGCGGCGTAAGCCACGGGCAACACCACACCGACGGCGGGCCTTGTGCCCGCCGTTTTCATATCAGGAACGCCTGTCATGACCACGCCTTTGCTGTCGATGTACCACCGCTTCGTCCGTTGGCCCGCCGGACACTGGCTGTTCTCGCGTGCGGTGTGCTTCAAGGCCCCGTACTTTGCGAGCATCTCGCCGAAAATCACGCTACTGGAGCCGGGCCGCTGCGAAGGCGAGATCCACCAGCGCCGCCGCATCAGCAACCACATTGGCACGGTGCACGCCATTGCGATGTGCAACCTTGCCGAACTGGTTGGCGGAGTCATGGTGGATGCCTCCTTGCCCACCGACATGCGCTGGATACCCAAGGGCATGGACGTGAAGTACCAGGCCAAGGCATTGGGCGTGTTGAAGGCGGTGGCGACGCCTGAACTACCCATCATCAGCGCGGTGACCGGCTATGACCTGCCGGTGAAAGTCAGCGTGACCGATGCCGCGGGGGTGGAGGTGTTCCAAGCGCGCATTGCGATGTGGGTGTCGCCACGCCCTCCGCGAAAGGGCCGCTGACACATGGAAATCGCCGAGCTGATGGTGCGTCTGGGCGGGCTGCATAGTCTGGGCTTTGCGGTCTTCCACCTGGCGTTTTGGAAGCTGTTCGGTTGGACGCGCGGCCTTGCGACGCTCCACCCGGCCAACCGCGCCATCCTGCAGATACTCAACCTGCGGCTGGTCTACGTGTTTCTGGGTATGGGCGCGATCTCGCTGGCGTTCACCGCCGACCTTGTCCACACACGCCTGGGAATCGCCCTGCTCTGCTTCATGGCGTTGTTCTGGGTCGGCCGCACAATCGAGCAGTTTGTATTTCTGCGCATCAACGACTGGCGTGTCCACCTGCTGACCGGCTTATTCGTACTGGGCACGGCGCTGCACGCCGTGCCGGTGTGGTTGGGTTTCATGCACAGCATCAACCGCTGAGCTTCAGAACCCACCGATGGACGCCGCCTTCAAAGCGCGCGCAGCGCCAATGCAAGAATCGCCGGCACCGCCTGGACATGGAAAATGCGCGGGCTCACGCTCCACGCGCCGTAAGCACCAGCCACCACCACGCAGATCAGCGAAAACGTCACCAGCACTGGCTGGCCCAGCACCAGGCCGGCGACGATGCCAGCGGCAAGAAAGCCGTTGTACAGGCCTTGGTTGGCCGCCAGCACGCGCGTGGCCTGTGCCTTCTCCGGCGTGTTGCGGAACGTTTTCAGCCCCAACGGGCGCGTCCACAAAAACATTTCCAATACCAGGAAATACACGTGTAAAACGGCGACCAGCACGGTCAGCAACAGCGCGATCAGGGACATGGAATGGCTTCCTTCAAATCAATAGAGAAACCGTGACGCGCGGCTACCGTCAACGATCACGCGGCAGCTTCTTTTCCTCACGCAACACGCCCAGCGCCGACAGCGTCATCAATACCGCCAGCAGCGTGCCGCCGGCAAACACGATATGTGAACCAAACAATGACAGCCCCTTGTGCACCCAGGCGAAGGTGATGTCCGCGCCTCGGTAGATCACGGTGTCGATGGCCGCACCGGCCTTGTACCGCCACTGTCGGTCAACGCGGGTGTAGATGGTCTCCCGTGCGGGCTTGCCCAGCGAAAACTCACTGGCGCGCGTCATCACCTGCACCACGGCCACCATCAACGGCAAGGGCGAAGCAGCCAACACCGAGAAGCCGATGATGATCGCCACACCAGGAATCAACAGCGCCGGGGCAATGCCGAAACGTGACAACAGCCAGCGCGTGATGCCGAGCTGGATCACCAACGTCAGCGCGTTCACCGCCAGATCAATCCGCGAATAGAACGCGGTGCTGGCGGCCGGATCGGTAATCATGCGCCGTGCGATGGCTGCCTGTTCGTTGTACAGCATGGTGCCGATGCCCACGCCAAACAGCACCAGCAAGGCCAGCTTGCGCAACAGCGGCTCGCGCACGATCAACCTCAGTCCATCCATGATGCTGCCGCCCATCGCCTGCTCACCGTCGATCAGGTGCTGCTCACGCTCGCGCTGCACAGCCCATGGCCGCAATCGCCAGATACAAAACAGGCACGCCAACAGGAAACCCGCCGACACCAGCATCAAGTTGGCGATACCTACCCGCTGCACCAACGTGCTGGTGATGATCGGCCCCAACAGGGCACCCAAGGTGCCCGCCGCGCCGATGTACCCGTAGTACGCACGCGCCTGCGCGTTGGAGAAAACATCGGCCATGAAACTCCAGAACACCGCCACCGCGAACAGGTTGTAGACGGCGATCCAGAAGAAGAACGCCATGCCCCGCCCCGGCACGCCGGCGTTGAACATGGCGTAGAAAATGAGCAGGGTGACGATGAAAAACCCGTAGACCAGCGGCAGGAACACCCGCCGTGGATAACGACTCACCAACCAGCCGTACAGCGGCTGCAGCACCAGCATGATCACGAACACGCACGAGAACAGGAACTGCAGGGTGAAGTCCTTCAGCGCGATGCCGTGGCTGTCGAACCAGGCAATCAATGCCGGCGGGAACAGCGTGTCCATGTTGGACGAGGCCGCCATCGCCTCACGCACCGGGCGCAGCACGTAGTAGCCGCTGAGCAGGCAGAAGAAGTACACGAACGACCACCACAGCGCCGGCGTATCGCGCAGCTCCTGTACCAGCTGTCGCAGCTGCCGGGCCAGACCCGCAACGCTCATGCAGCACCCCGTGCAAGCGGGTGACGACAGGACGGCGACATGGGAACTCCGGGGGGCTGCGAAGCGCGTAAGTTATCTAATGCACCGCAACATCGCCAGTGCGCACGTGGATGTCAGGCAACAACAACCCGTTCTATCCTGCAGATCATTGAAAGGAGATGTCGTGAAGGAATTCGACTACATCATCGTGGGCGCAGGCTCGGCCGGCTGCGTTCTGGCCAACCGGCTCAGTGCCGACCCGCAGCTGCGGGTATTGCTGATAGAAGCCGGCCCGCGTGACTGGCACCCCTTCATCCATATGCCGGCCGGTCTGGCCCACCTGGTCAACAGCCGGCAGCTCAACTGGAGCTACGACACCGAGCCGGAGCCGGCATTGGGCAACCGCCGCCTGTGGTGGCCGCGCGGCAAGGTGCTCGGCGGCTCCAGCTCGATCAACGCCATGTGCTACGTGCGCGGCGTACCCGGTGACTACAACCGTTGGGCGCAGGCCGGTGCCGATGGCTGGGACTGGGACAGCGTGCTGCCCTGGTTCCGCCACAGCGAAGCCAATGCGCGCGGTGCCGATGCGCTGCATGGCAGCGAGGGACCGTTGCAGGTGGCCGACTTGCGCCACGTCAATCCGCTCAGCCGTACCTTCATCGAGGCCGGACAACAGGCCGGTCACGCGTTCAACAGCGATTTCAATGGCCCCCAGCATGAGGGCATCGGCCTGTACCAGGTCACCCAGAAGAACGGTGCGCGTTGTTCCTCGGCCGCAGCCTATCTGGCGCCGGTACGACGCCGCCCAAATCTGCAGGTGCTTACCGGTGCGCAGGTCGAAAGCGTGCAGATCGACAATGGTCGTGCCACCGGCCTGGTGCTGCGCACCGGCGGCCAACGGCAGCGGCTGCACGTGACGCGCGAGGTACTGCTCAGCGCCGGGGCCATCAATTCACCGCAGCTGTTGATGCTCTCGGGCATCGGTCCGGCCGCGCAGCTGCGTGGGCATGGCATCGACGTGCGGCTCGACCAGCCCGGCGTCGGCGCCAATCTGCAGGACCATCTGGACATCTGCACGCTCTACCGCACCGTGCCCGGCGTCAGCTACGACCGCCTCAGCGAATTGAAGATCGGCGTCGACTATTTCCTGCGCGGCCGTCGTGGCGCCGGCACCAGCAACGTGGCCGAAGCCGGCGGTTTCGTGCGCTCGCGCTTCGCGCCGGACGAACGCGCCGACATCCAGCTCCACTTTGTCCCGGCCATGCTCGACAACCACGGCCGCAACCGCCTGCCCGGCGACGGCTACACCCTGCACGCCTGCTACCTGCATCCGCGCAGCCGTGGCCACATCGCTTTGGCCAGCAACGACCCGCGCGCGCCGGCACGCATCCATGCCAATTACCTGAGCGATGCCGAAGGTTTCGACATGAAGATGATGATCGAAGCCGCACGCCTGAGCCGCGACATCCTGCAGCAGGCGGCATTCGCGCCGTGGCGCAAAGCGCCGCTGTACCCCGAACGCGAGGATCTGGACGACGCCGGCCTGGAAGCCTTCATTCGTGCCAAGGCCGAAACCATCTATCACCCGATCGGCACCTGCCGCATGGGCAGCGATGATGACTCGGTGGTCGATCCGCAACTACGCGTGCGCGGTATCGACGGCCTGCGTGTGGTGGATGCCTCGGTGATGCCCAGCCTGCTCAGTGGCAACACCAACGCCCCCACCATCATGATTGCCGAGCGCGCGGCCAGCCTGATTCTGGATGCATGAACGCGATACCGTCGCGCGCCGAAAACTCACTCAACCTACCTGCAGCAACGCCGGTAACGGGCAATGCAATGTCGCGCAGAGGGTGCGCAGCAGCTCGGCCTCGGCCACGTTGACGCGTTGGTTGTGGCTGACGGTGGCGGTGACGGATTCCACCAGCAACTGCTTGGCCAACGGGTCCAGTGCATCCAACGGCGCCCACACCGCGTCCAATGCCAGCACTCCGCTGGCCGGCGGCGCATACGGCAGGTGATCCTGCGGCAGGATGCGCTGCAGCCCGGCCAGATAGGCGCGACGCGCGCCTGCCTCGTCACCCGGATTACCCGCACGCGCCACCACCGCCAGCAACGTGGTGAACTCCTGGCGCACGTTCACCACCTTGCGCCGACCAAAATGCAGATGCTTGGACGGCTCCAGCGCCGCCTGCACCTGCACCCGCAACAACCGCGACAGACAGTATTCAAACAGCGATATACGCCCATCGGCATGCGTGAGTGCATCGATGCATTGCACGAACGCCTGCAACTGCGGTCGCGGCAAGCTACGCAACGTCGGGAACGCCAAGCTCGCCACCGGCAACCGTAGCGCCGCGTGCAGGTCACGCAACGGCCCGGTGGCCAACTCCTGCATGCGTTGCGCCTGTGACGCCCCCAGCTGCGCCTGTACGGCCTCGCGTTGCCGCGCAGCTACCTGCGCATCAGAATCCAGCAACAACGCCAGCAGCAACGCTGGCGCGGCCTCACGATCACGCGCCAGTTCGCGCAGCGCATCTGGAAGATTTCCGGCCAAGCGCACCGCCTGCTGAAAATCATCATCCGCCGGCGTGGCCACCTGCGCTGCCACCTGCGCAGGGTCCACCCGCACCCGGTACGGCGCACCGGACAACGCGGGCGGCAGTACCCCATCCACACTGGGGGCGTAATGCGCGGCAAAGCCCAGCGCGCTGTCTTCGGCCAGACCGTCGGGCGGCGCGACCTGCCATTTGTCACGCAGCGCCTGCAACTGCCCGGCACGGAACGAAGGCTGCAGCCGCTGGATGCGTTCAAGCAAGGGCGGGTGCGTGGCAAACCAACGCGAAAACCCAAGGCCTTCGCCAAACAACATGTGGCTCACTTCTTCGGCGCCGGCACGGTTGCCCAGGTGTGAGCCGTCCTGCAGGCCGCCGATCTTCTTCAACGCGCCAGCCAACCCCTGCGTCTGCCGGGTGAACTGCACCGCCGAGGCATCGGCCAGAATTTCGCGTTGACGCGACACCGCCGCCTTGATCAGCCGGCCAAAAAACACGCCGATGCTGCCGATGGCAATGGCCACTACCCCCATCAACAACACGCCCAGCAGCGGCCCCAGCATGCGGCCACCACGCCCCCGCGTACCCGGCCCCATGTGCAGCAGCACGCGCTTGCCGATCACACTGATCATCAAAATGCCGAACAGCACGCCCATCAGGCGGATGTTCAACCGCATGTCGCCATTGAGAATGTGGCTGAACTCGTGGGCGATGACGCCCTGCAGCTCGTCCCGGTTGAGCCGCTGCAGGGCGCCGCGCGTGACCGCGATGGCGGCGTCGGCCGGTGAGTAACCCGCCGCGAATGCATTGATGCCCGGCTCCTGCTCCAGCACATACAGACGCGGCATCGGCACGCCGGAGGCGATGGCAATTTCTTCCACCACGTTGCGCAGCCGCCGCAGCGCGGGGTCGGTACTGCTGGCGGGCACCTCGGTGCCGCCCATCTGCACGGCTACCACTTCGCCGCCGCCGCGCAGGCTGGCGATGCGGTACAACGAAGCACATCCGATCACCGCCAGCGTAATCACGCTCCAACCCAGCATGGCCTGTGCGCTGGCGCCGGTGACCAGCAGCACCAGATCAACCACACCGACAATCGCGATCACCGCCGCTGCAAACAACAGCAACAAACGCGTTGACGTGCGCCGCGCCTGCGCCTGGTGTTCAAAAAAATTCATCCCTTCCCCCTGCGACTCCGCAACAGCCCCGCGCTACACGGCGTGCCCGGCTGCGGCACTCACCCAACGCGGCTCAGAACTGGACGCGCGGTGCCTCGCGCACCTGCTCGCGCTTTTCCAGCGGAATATCCAGCAGCGCGGCGGTGGTGAAATTGAACATGCCGGCAAACACATTGGCCGGGAATGTCTCGCGGCGGTTGTTGTAGCCCATCACCGCATCGTTGTAGGCCTGTCGTGCAAACGCCACGCGGTTCTCGGTGCTGGCCAGTTCTTCGCTCAGCTGCATCATGTTCTGGTTGGCTTTCAGATCCGGGTAGGCCTCGGCCACCGCCATCAGCCGCCCCAGCACACCGTTCAACTGGCCTTGCGAAGCGGCCAGCTGCGCCATTGCCGCCGCGTCACCGGGGTCGGCCTTGGCAGCGGCCAAGCCGGACTGCGCAGCGCTGCGCGCGGCAATCACGGCTTCCAGCGTCTCGCGCTCGTGGCCCATATAGGCCTTGGCGATTTCCACCAGGTTGGGGATCAGGTCAAAACGGCGCTGCAACTGCACGTCAATCTGGGCAAATGCATTCTTGTACCCGTTGCGGGAGCGCACCAGCCCGTTATAAATGCCGACCCCCACGCCGATAACTGCGATAACCACCACAAGAAAAACAAGAAATATCAAAGTGATGCCCATTCATCCTCTCCCCGTTTGTGCAATGGTAAAAAGCGGCGCTAGAATCGTTGCCAGCAGTAGCTTACAGGCACCGATCACGATGAAAGACAACAGCAGACGCCGGCGGATACGCCCGGTGGCATTGGGATTGCTGGGGGTATTGATCTCCTTTGCATTGTCATCGACTGCACAGACGCCCACCCAGGTGAGCCTGCCGGCCACCACCGCGGCCACCGCACTTCCGGTAAATCTGGAAAACGCACCCGCGCAGTCGCCCACGCAACCGATGGCGTACCGGGCCGCACTGCGTCCGGACCAGGTGCAACCGCTGCCTGCCGAATTCAATGTCGCCGCCATCGAGGCGCTGGCCGAACAGCTGACCTACGGCAACCGCGTGCCGGGCATGGCAATGGCCATCGTCCAGAACGGCCGCGTTCTGTCGGCGCGTGGTTACGGCGTCACCGACATCAGCAACCCGCAGCCGGTTGATGCCCACACCGTGTTCCGCCTGGCATCGCTGTCCAAGGCGTTCGCCGGCACCATGGCGGGCCTGCTGGTCAACGACGGCACGCTGCGCTGGGACAGTAAAGTCACCGACTATGTACCGGGCTTCCACCTGGCCTCGCCGGAAGCAACCCGCCAGCTCACTGTCGCCGATGTGCTCAGCCATCGCGTGGGATTGCCCTATAACGCCTACGACCGCGATGTCGAAGCCAATGCCGACTACTACACGCTCACACAGAAGCTGGCCAACGCGCCGCTCAAGTGCGCGCCTGGTGATTGCTACGCCTATCAGAACGTTGCCTTCAGCCTGATCGGTGACGTGGTGTTTGCCGCCTCCGGCAACTTCTACGAGCAGGCTGTGGAAAAACGCCTGCTCAAGCCGCTGGGCATGAACGATGCCAGCCTTGGCTTGGCTGGCATCCAGGCCAGCTCGCGCTGGGCGCGCCCGCATGTGCGCAGCCGCAATGGCTGGGTGTCGCTGACGCCCAAGCCTACCTATTACCGCGTCGCACCCGCTGCCGGCGTCAACGCCAGCGCCAGCGACATGGCGCAGTGGCTGCTTGCCCATACCGGCCACCGCCCCGATGTATTGCCGGCACCGCTGCTGGCAACGCTGCACGCGCCGCTGGTCAGCACGCCGGGCGAAATGCGCTCGGGTTGGCGTCATCAACGTTTGGACTCGGCCGGGTACGCCTTGGGCTGGCGCGTGTTTGATTACTCCGGTCATCCGGTGGTGTTCCATGCCGGCGCCGTGCAGGGCTATCGCGGGCTGGTCGCGCTGCTGCCCGAACGTGACCTCGGCATCGCGGTGATGTGGAATGGCGAGAGCAGCCTGCCCTCGGGCCTGATGCCGACCATTCTTGACCGCGCCATCGGCCTGCCCACCCAGCGCTGGCTGGATGTGGACACCGATTTCGGCAGCGACAACCTGATGGCCGAAGATGCCGCACCGGCACGCGGCGGCAAGAAAGGTGCATCGTCCGACCGCGCCGTGGCCTCGCCACGCTGACCGGCCGCAGGTAAACAGCACAGTACAAGGGCGGCCATTGGCCGCCTTTTTTTATCCGCTGGCCGCATGCCTGCTGCGGCTTCAGAAAGGCAACGCCGACGTCGCCGCTGGTTGTTGAAAACCCACAACTGACGGGCACCCACAACGGGAAGCAGCCAGCGGTGTCGGCCGTAGTCGTGTGACCCAGCGCACTGCGGGGCCGCTGATGGACGGACACAGCTCGCGACCAATATCTGTCACGTACCACGCGCATGCGGCGCGTCCCCGATAGTGGATTGGTGGGACACGCATGATCCATCTGCGGCGGTCGGACCTGGTCAGCCGGGCGCGAAACATCCACCGGTGGCATCGTCCCCGCATAAAAAAACTCCCTCCCCGCTGGGCAGTCGGGAAAGGAGTTTCAGATGGTGCTATTGGAGCTGTATCAGAGCAGCGGCGTCACGGCTTCCGGCAGCACAACTGCAGCAGCCTTCTTCTTACGTGCGACCGGCTTCTTCTTCGCAGCGACCTTCTTGGCAGCGACCTTCTTGGCAGCCGGCTTCTTGGCAGCCGGCTTCTTCGCGGCAACCTTCTTGACGGCCTTCTTGGCAGCAGCCTTCTTGACGGTCTTCTTGGCTACTTTCTTGGCAGCCTTCTTGACGGTCTTCTTGGCAGCTGCCTTTTTGACGGTCTTCTTCACTGCCTTTTTAGCGGCCTTCTTGACGGTCTTCTTGGCCGCAGCCTTTTTGACGGTCTTCTTGGCAGCAGCCTTCTTGGCTACCTTTTTCACTGCCTTCTTGGCGGTTGCCTTCTTGGCGACCTTCTTCACGGCAGCCTTCTTGGCGACCTTCTTCACTGCCTTCTTGGCGGTTGCCTTCTTGGCGACCTTCTTCACAGCAGCTTTCTTGGCAACTTTCTTTACCGCCTTTTTGGCGGCCGGCTTTTTAGCAGCTTTTTTCGTGGCCATGGAATGGTTCCTCGTCAGTGATCTATGGAATTGAAATGCCCAGTTGAAGCAAATCCGCGGCGGACCGCGGAGGACCGACGACGCGTCTAGCGCATCGTGACGGATACAGAAACACCCGCATCGGTTCCCGCTGCGGGTGCCATGTTTGATTCGGGGGTGTGTTTCGCGGAAGGAAGCGAGTCCTGCTCCACCATTGAAGAGATCCTGGCGGACGTCCAAGTTGTGCTTCGCGTCTGAATGTTGATTCGGCTCACTCGCTTCCGCAGGAAAGGTCTGCTGGGCGAAACCTAATCACGGTTTTTTTTACTGTCAACACTCTTTCGACTTTTTTTTTCAAGAAGCTGTCAGGTCGCTACCTGCCACCGCCCCGGTCGCCGCCGGCTACAGACGGCCACTACTGCTGCGTTGAAGCGCTCAACAAAAACACGAATGCAAAAAAACGTCGAGGAAAATGCACTATTCGTTCACTACAGCAAATGTATTGCATGCCGCTGCGCGCCCACCGCAACCGTCCAATGACGCCATCCACCTACCGGAAGTGCAACGCGTTGCACCGTGAAAATATTTTATCTGCCGGTCATACATTGCGGTGTCTGACGATCATTTTGCGCAGAATTTTTTGTGCCTCCGCGCCGCCTTGGCATGGCCTTCCATCGTCCAGTGCATCAGCTCATGCACTGTTTCCATCTCCTATCGCATCCACGCGCCCGTCTGTTTTCATCACACGACACTGACATCCTGCGCATGCAGGGCAACTGCAACGCACGCACTTCAACGACACGCCGGTGACGGTTGCATCACATCTGGACTGGACCTGCGCCGGTACGGCGGCGGACAAAAAAAAACGGCCACCCGAAGGTGGCCGTTGTCCGCTGCACGAGGAACTTAGTGTTCGTCGTCTTCCAGCATCTGCGCGTAGTCGTCCGGCGCGAGCAGGTCGTTCAACTGGGCCGGCTCGGACAGCTCGACGACAAACAACCAACCGTCGCCGTAGGCATCTTCGTTGATGGTTTCCGGCTTGTCGGTCACTGCTTCGTTGACTTCAACCACGGTGCCGGACACCGGGCTGTAGACGTCCGATGCAGCCTTCACCGATTCGACCACGGCAGCGCCGTTGCCTGCCTGCACGGTGTCACCGACAGCCGGCAGCTCGACGTAGACCAGGTCGCCCAGCAAGCCTTGGGCATGGTCGGAAATACCAACGGTGACGCGGCCATTGCCTTCGGCACGGGCCCACTCGTGGGACTTGAGGAATTTGAGGTCGCCAGGGATCTCGCTCATGGAACTGCTCCGGAAAAAGCGGTGGTCGGGATGGAACGCTAGTTTAACGAACCGTGTGCAGGGTAACGCCCGCACACGGGCTTACAGAAAATCAGAGGTTGATGCCGGCCTGCGCCTGGCCATCGCGTACGAACGGGAACTTCACCACGCGCACCGGCACTTCCTTGCCACGGATGTCCACGCGCACGTCCACCGGCGCGCCGGCCGGCACGCGGGCAAAGGCAATGGCCTTGCCCAGCGTGGGCGAGAACGTACCGGACAGGATTTCACCTTCGCCATTGGCGGTGAGCACCTTCTGGCCGTGGCGCAGCACGCCCTTGTCGTCCATCACGATGCCGATCATCTGGCGCGCGTTGCCGGCGGCCTTCTGCGCCTCCAGCACCGGGCGGCCGATGAAGTCGCGCGGCGTTCCATCGGTCTTGTCGTCCAACGCAACCGTCCAGGACAGCGCGGCTTCGTAAGGGCTGATGGCTTCGTCCATGTCCTGGCCGTAAAGATTCATGCCAGCTTCCAGACGCAGGGTGTCGCGTGCGCCCAGGCCTGCCGGCTTGACGCCTGCAGCCAACAGCGCGTTCCAGAACGCAACGACATTGGCCTGCGGCAGCAGCACTTCATAACCGTCCTCGCCGGTGTAACCGGTGCGCGCGACAAACAGCGGCACGCCGTCGGCCGAGGTGACATCCAATGCGGCGAAGCGGCCCAGCTTGTCCAGCGCGGTGCGCTCGGACTCGGCTACCAGGCCGGCAACCAACGCACGTGCCTGCGGGCCCTGCACGGCGATGATGGCCAGGTCTTCGCGCTCGATCACCTCAACGTCAAATGCGGCAGCGTGCTGGCGGATCCAGGCCAGGTCTTTCTCGCGGGTGGAGGCGTTGACCACCATGCGGAAGAAATCCTCGCCGAGGAAGTAGACGATCAGGTCGTCGATCACGCCGCCCTGCGCATTGAGCATGCACGAGTACAGCGCCTTGCCGGTGACCTTGACCTTGTCGATGGAGTTGGCCAGCAGGTAGCGCAGGAACTCACGGGTGCGCGCGCCTTTCAGATCCACCACGGTCATGTGGCTGACGTCGAACATGCCGGCCGCGTTACGCACCAGGTGGTGCTCATCGATCTGCGAGCCATAGTGGATCGGCATGTCCCAACCGCCGAAGTCGACCATCTTGGCGCCGAGCGAGCGGTGGGTTTCGTTGAGCAGGGTTTTCAGGGTCATGGCCGTTCCACTAAAAAGGGTGCGCCATTATCCCAGATGGTCACATTTAAAACCTGCGGCACCGCCACACGGCCGCACCGCAGGCGGGTCAGGCCTGCTGGACTTTCAGCGTCATGCCGTCCACCGCAATCACCCGTACGCGGCTTCCGCTGGGCAAATCCGGCCCGGCGACCACCCAGAACGCGTCGTCTATTTTTGCCCGGCCGATGCCATTGGCAATGGCCTGTTCAACAATCACCACCCGTCCGATCAGTTGCTCGGCGCGGCGGTTGAGCAGCGGCTGCTCGCTCTGGCGCCCCCGCTTGCGGAACCAGGTGCGGTACACCTGGATCGATACAAAGCTCAGCACCACAAACAAAATGACCTGCAGCAGCACCGTGGTGCCCTCGAACGCCCACACAGCCAGGAACACCGCCGCCGCCGCGAAGCCCATCCACAGCATGAATGCGCCCGGCGCCAAGGCTTCGGCGGCAAACAAGGTGACCGCCAAAGCCGCCCATATCACCACGTCCCAGCGCATGACTCAGCGCTCCAGCGGCGGCGGATTGCCGCGTGAAGCGGTGGGCCTGCGTTCTTCCTGTTTGGCAAACGCTTCTTTGGCCAGCTCGGCGACACCGGCGATGGAACTGATGACGCCGGTGGCCTCCATCGGCATCAGCACCAGCTTCTGGTTGGGTGAGCTGGCCAGCTTGCCGAACGCCTCCACGTATTTCTGCGCAACGAAATAATTGATGGCCTGCACGTCGCCCTCGGCGATGGCCTTGGACACCAGCGTGGTCGCCTTGGCTTCGGCCTCGGCCTGCCGCTCGCGCGCTTCGGCGTCGCGGAACGCGGCCTCTTTGCGACCTTCCGCTTCCAGCACCGTGGCCTGCTTCTGGCCATCCGCACGCAGGATTTCAGCCTGACGCAGGCCTTCGGCTTCCAGAATCTGCGCGCGTTTTTCACGCTCGGCCTTCATCTGGCGGGCCATGGAATCCACCAGATCGCGCGGCGGTTGAATGTCGCGGATTTCGATGCGGGTGACTTTGACACCCCACGGATTGGTGGCCTGGTCCACGACGTTGAGCAGCTGCGCGTTGATGGTTTCGCGTTGGCTCAGGGATTCGTCCAGGTCCATCGAGCCGATCACGGTACGGATGTTGGTCTGTACCAGCGCGATCATCGCCACTTCCAGGTTGGCGACTTCATACGCGGCCTTGGCGGCATCCAGCACCTGGAAGAACACCACGCCGTCCACCCGCACCACGGCGTTGTCCTTGGTGATGACGTCCTGGCTGGGTACATCCAGCACCTGCTCCATCATGTTGATCTTGCGGCCCACGCCGTACACCACGGGGATGAGGAAATGCAGACCGGGCGTCATGGTGTGCGTGTACTTGCCGAAGCGTTCCACCGTCCATTCATAACCCTGCGGCACCATGCGCACGGTTTTGAACAGGATGATGATGCCGGCCACCACCACGACCAATGCCAGAACACCTGCGCCGCTGCCCATCGCCTGCTCCTTCCGGTGAAAGATTGGCCTGAGTATAGCCACCCATCGCGCACGGCGAATTGCCGCCGCAGGCGCCAGCGGCGGCTTAGATTTTCACGCGCCCGCGCAGGATGTCGAAGAACATCACCCAGTCGCCGACAAATGAATAGAGCGGGTGGCGGAACGTGGCCGGCCGGTTCTTTTCGAAGAAAAAGTGGCCCACCCAAGCGAAGCCATAGCCGCAGATCAATGCGGCCCACAGCCAGCCGCCGCTGCGCTGCCAGAGCGCCAGCAGCAAACAGACCAGCACCGCCCAGCTGCCGATGAAATGCAGCCGCCGACACACCGTGTTGCGGTGCTCCTGCAGGTAGTACGGGTAGAACTGTCGAAAACTGTTGAACCGCGCCATGGCCTGCTTCCGGATGTTCCGGCTGCAGGATACGGCCTTCAGTTAGTGCGCGGCGCGAACATGATCACGGCCATGCCCAGCAGACACAGGCCGCCGCCCAGCAGATCCCAGCGTGAGGGTTTGACCGAATCCACCAACCACAGCCACAGCAGCGCCACGCATACATACACGCCGCCATAGGCAGCATAGACGCGACCGGTGGCGGTGGGATGCAAGGTCAACAACCATGCAAACAGCGCCAGGCTTGCCGCCGCCGGCACCAACAGCCACGGGCTACCCTGCTTGCGCAGCCACAACCATGGCAGATAGCAGCCGATGATTTCGGCCAGCGCGGTCAACAGAAAAAGCGCCGCGATTTTCACGGCGTGCGTGCCTTCTCAGCGTGTTTGACCGCCTGCCACAACGCTTCCTGCTGCTCCAAAGTCATCGTCGCCATTTCACTGCCCTGCGCGTCGGCGATGTCTTCCATCGCGCGGAAACGCCGCTCGAACTTGTGGTTGGCCTGGCGCAAGGCGGTGCCGACATCCACCTTGGCGTGGCGCGCGAGGTTGGCGCAGACAAACAACACATCACCCAGTTCTTCCTGCAACCGCGCTTGGTTGTCGCCTACCGGTGCGGCCTCGAATTCGGCCTGCAGCTCATCGACTTCCTCACGCAGCTTGTCCAGTACCGGCGTTGCGTCGGGCCAGTCAAAACCGGTGCGTGCTGCACGCGATTGCAGCTTGGTGGCACGCAGCCACTCCGGCAGGCCGCGCGAAATACCCGCCAGCGCGGAGGTGTCCTGCTCGCCCTTCTCCGCGCGCTCACTGCGTTTGATCTCATCCCAATTGGCCAGCACTTCTGCCGAATCGCTTACCTCGGTGCTGCCGAAGATATGCGGATGGCGGCGGATCATCTTGTTGCTGATCGAGGCCACCACATCGCCAAAACCGAACGCGCCCTGCTCGCTCGCCATCTGCGCGTGGAACACCACCTGCAACAACAGGTCACCCAATTCATCCTTGAGATCAGCCAGGTCGTTGCGGTCGATGGCATCGGCCACTTCGTACGCCTCTTCCACCGTGTACGGGGCGATGGTGGCGAAGTTCTGTTCCAGGTCCCATGGGCAGCCGCCGTTGGGGTCACGCAGCCGCGCCATGATCGTCAACAGCGATTGGATATCGTTCAAATCAGACATGGTCAGCTCACCCTCATCAGCAATGCGCCGGCTGATGCCGGCGCTTGAAACACATTCGCGTCGTCAGCAGTGGGCTTACAGCCCCGCCACCCAGTCCTGCCACGGCAGCGTTGCATCGCCCATCGCGACAAAATCGCCATTGAGCAGACGCGGGCGCTGGTTGTACTGAAACGGCAGGCCGCTGTCGGCGGCCAGCAGCACGCCACCCGCCGCTTCCAATACACATTGGCCTGCGGCCGTGTCCCATTCACTGGTCGGCCCCAATCGCGGGTACACATCCAAGCTGCCTTCGGCGATGCGGCAGAACTTCAGTGAGGAACCCTGAGCAATCAGTTCGATCTCGCCCATCCGCGCCAGCAATGTCTGCGTGCGCTCGCTGCGGTGCGAGCGGCTTGCGGCCACACGCAATGGGGTGGCCGGCGGCACCACGGTACGGATCAGCTCCTGCTGCTGGCCATCACGTCGATAGGCGTTGCCACCGCGCTCGGCATGCCACACAAGCCCGGTCACCGGTGCCTGCACTACGCCGAACACCACTGCGCCGTTATCGATCAGCGCGATGTTCACGCTGAACTCGCCGTTGCGCTTGATGAACTCGCGGGTGCCGTCCAACGGATCCACCAACCAGTAACGCGACCATTGGCGGCGGGTTTCCCAGCTGACCTGCGCCGATTCTTCGGACAGCACCGGAACATCCGGCGTCAGTTGGGTCAGCCCGCTCACAATCACCTTGTGTGCGGCCAGATCGGCGCTCGTCACCGGGCTGTCGTCGGCCTTGCGCTCAATATCAAAACTGCTGGCATAGACCTGCATGATGGCCGCGCCGGCCTGCTCGGCAATTTCGATCACGCGCTCGCGCAGCGCTGCATCCAGGCCGCTCATTGCTGGCCCCGCAACCACTCGCGGGCGATGAACAGCGCCGCCAGTGAACGGCCTTCGGAGAAATCGTCGCGCAGCATCAGTTTGTCCAGGTCAGCCAGCTTCCAGGGAATCACTTCCAGTTCCTCCGGCTCGTCGCCCAGCAGGCGCTCGGGGTAAAGGTCGCGGCCCACTACCAACCATGACTGGTGACTCATATAAGTAGGTGCCAAGGTCAGGGTGCGCAGTACATCCAACTGGCGCGCACCGTAACCGGCCTCTTCCTTGAGCTCGCGGTCGGCCGCCTGCACCGGGTTTTCGCCTGCATCAATGCGGCCTTTCACCAGGCCCAGCTCGTAACGATGCAGCCCGGCTGCGTACTCGCGCACCAGCAGGACGGTGTCGTCGTCGAGCATCGGCACCACCACCACCGCGCCGTGGCCACCGCTGACCAAGCGCTGGAAGCGGCGGCGTTCACCGTTGGAAAACTCCAGATCCAACTGTTCCTGGCGGAACGGCCCGATGTGTTCTTCCACGATGTTGTGGATCAACGGCAGCGGGCGGGTCATGCGTCGCCCCCGGCAAAATTGTGGACGACCGATAGAATGCGCATTGGCTGATACGTTCTCATGTGCCCGAAATGCTAGCAGACCCGGCCTACCCGCAGCCGTCCCGCCCTACCGAGATCTCCCCATGCGCCTGACCCGTAGCCCCCTCGAACTGCCGCTCACGGTGGGCCAGACCCTGCCATTGCCGGAAGAAACGGCCAACCATCTGGTGCGGGTGATGCGCCTGCGCGAGGGCGATGGCTGCGTGCTGTTCAACGGCGACGGCCACGATTACAGCGCCACCATCGCCAGCATCAGCAAGCGCGAAGTGCTGGTGCGGATTGACAGTGCGCAGGCCGTGGACAACGAATCACCGTTGCCGATCACCCTGCTGCAGGGCATCGCGCGCGGCGAAAAGATGGACCTGATTCTGCAGAAGGCCACCGAGTTGGGGGTCAGCGCCATCATCCCGGTCAACGCCGAGCGCACCGAGGTCAAGCTGGACGCAGCCCGCGCCGAGAAGCGCATCGCCCATTGGCGCAATGTGGTGGGTTCGGCCTGTGGCCAGTCCGGCCGCGCGCGCATCCCGGCGATCAGCGCGCCGCAATCGCTGGCCGCAGCGACAGCCAGCTTGCCCGAGCAGACCTTGCGCCTGACGCTGGACCCATTGGGCGAGCACCGCTTGGCTTCATTGGCTGCAGCGCCGGCCAACGGCGTGGTGATCGCCATCGGCCCCGAAGGTGGCTGGTCGCCGCGTGATCGCCAGCAACTGGCCGAGGCGGGCTTCCAGGGCCTGCAGCTGGGCCCGCGCATCCTGCGCACGGAAACCGCCGGCCTGGCCGCTGTGGCGGCGCTACAGGCGCGGCTGGGGGATCTGTAAGGTACTGCTGAGGTTTCGCGCCGGGGTTACGGCGGACCGCTACTTCGATCTGCCCTCATGCCAATCCCTCTCCCGTCGTATACGGGAGAGGAAACTGAGGCAGGCAACGTCTGCCGCAATCGCACCGGGCCAAGCAAGCGGCAGCTTCGAGCGAATCAGGCGGCGGCTTGGAGTGCCTGGACCACCGCGCTTTCAATCGCATCCAGGTCGGGCAGCAACGCACTCTGCTCGCCCAACAGCACGCGCATGTGCACGCCGGCGGGCAGGCTTTCTTCCGAGGCGTCGGCCAGCAGGCCGTCACGCGGCACGGCGATCAGCTGCGGGAAGGTCTGCGTCAGCAGCGCGAAGTACGGCAGGTCCGGGTTTCCGCCCAGTGCCTTGAGCACCACGACTTTGTTGTTGGTGGTCACCGTCTCGTGGCCATGGCCGCTCAAACCCGCGTACGACAGCAGCGGCACGCTCCAGCCATGCCAAGCAATCTGGCCGATCAACCAACTGGGCGCATTGGCGATGGGTTCCACCGGCACGCGCGACATCATCTCGGCCACGGTCGCGTTGGGCAGCAGCACGCGTTCGTTGCCGGATTGGATCAGGACGCCGCGTACTTCGTCATTGTTTGCATAGCTCATCGTCTGTTCCTTGATCGGCGCGGCATCAACCGGCGCAATGCACGGCAAGTTCCGCCGCCAGATATTCCGGATCGCCGGCGGTCATCTGCGCCACGGCCAGCTGGCTGGCAGCAGCTGGGTCATAGCAGCCATCACCAATCTGCCCGGCCACCCAGCCGCCCTTGCCGGCAAATTCCAGCACCTGCGGCACCAAAGCCACATCGGCACCACTGAGCAGCATCACCGCGCTGCGCGCAGGCGGCATGGTCGACAGCAGATCGTTCTGCTCGGCCGTGAAACGCAGGCCACTGCCGGACAACTCCAGACCAATCGCATCCGGCAGGATGTAGACGTTGCCCGCCAGCAGCGGCTCGCCGGGGTCGGCCAGCGTCACCGGCAACACCGTTGCCCGCGCCATCTGTTTGACCAGGTTTGCGTAGCGGCCGCCGTCCAGGCGCAGCTGCACCAGTACCGGGCGCTGGAAGTCTTCCGGCAGGCTGGTCAGCACACGACGCACCGCGTCCGGGCCACCAATACCGGCAAACAGCAGTACCGCGCCATCGGCCTCGGCACTGCCTTGTTCAATATCAACGAGTGAAAAATCGCTGTTGAGCAGGCTTGCCAGCACCGGCGCCTGTTCTTTCTCGACATCCGCCGCGACCGGCTCGACGGCATAGGCGTCATCTTCCAGCAGCGACCAGCTGTGGAAATCACCCGCGGCCTTCGGCAACACAGCAGCCGGTTCAACAACGCTGTTGTCCAGCGGCAGATCCGGCAGTGGCGGCGGCACCGCACTGCTGCGCGGTGCTTCCTGCGCGGGCTCGGCCTCGGTAATCGGGGCTGCGATCAACTGCTCGAAATCCAGCACTTCCGGGCGCGCGCCATCGGTTGCCGGCTCTGGCCCAGCAGGTTCGGCCTGCCATGGACTGAGTGCAGCAGCGGCATCGTCCCACTGGAAGTCCAACCCGGCATCGGGCTGCAGCACAGGCGCCTGCACCGCTGCTTCCTGCGTGTCAGCCACGGCGTTGATGGCCTGCACCTGCTCACTCTCCGAACCGGGCGGCAGCACGTTCTGGTGGCCCTGCAGCTTGGCCGCAAGATGGCGCACCCAACGCTGCGCTTCCCAGCCTTCGCGACGCGCGGCCAGCTCGGCCTCTTCAAACATCAGGGTCAGATGCGGCGCTTCCAGCACGGTCTCCAGACGCTCAAGCGCATCCTCCACCGCCGGTTCCAGCGCCACCAGCACCACCTGCGGTGCGGCGGCATCAAATACAGCCGCATCCAGCGTGTTGGGGTCTTCTTCCAGCACGATGCGGCCGCCGGCTGCGGCAATCGCTTCGCGCAGGCGGTCGCGGGCGGCGCCGGCCAGGCCCAGCAGTGCTACCGGCTTGGCCGAATCGTCATTCGCGTACACGTGCAATCCCCAGCAGGTCATAAACATTGCGCATCAGATCCAGCTCCTGATACGGCTTACCGAGGTAGCGCTGCACGCCAATCTCGAAGGCGCGCTGACGATGCTTGTCGCCACTGCGCGAGGTGATCATTACAATCGGCACGTCCTTGTAACGGGCATCGGCACGCATGGCGGTCGCCAGTTCGTAGCCGTCCATACGTGGCATTTCGATATCCAGCAGCATCAGGTCGGGCACACGCTCTTCCAACTGCTCCAAGGCCTCGATGCCGTCGCGTGCAACCGCCACTTCAAAGTTGTGGCGTTCCAGCACGCGGCCGGTGACCTTGCGCATGGTCAGCGAGTCATCCACCACCATCACCAACGGCACGTTGCGCTGTTGCGCGACCGCCGAGGTTTCCACCGGCTGCTGCGGCTGTGCCAAGTGACGACGTACCAGCGGTGCGACGTCCAGAATCACCACCACGTTGCCTTCGCCGGTGATGGTTGCGCCGTAGATGCCCGGTACCGAGGCGATCTGCAGGCCCACCGGCTTGACCACGATTTCACGGTTGCCCAGCACCTGGTCGATGGCCACGGCTGCACGCAGGTCGCCCGAGCGCACCAGCAGCAGCGGAATCTCCGCCTGGCCTTCGGCCTTGGCAGCGGCTTGGCCGACCAATGCACCAAGGTTGTACAGGGTGAAGTCTTCACCGTTGTAGTGGTAACCGCCCTGCCCGGCATCAAAGCGATCGCGGGAGATGCGACCGATACCGCTGACCGAGGCCACCGGCACCGCGTAGGTGGTTTCGCCGATACGCACGAACACCGCCTGGGTGACCGCCAGCGTCTGCGGCAGGCGCAGGGTGAAGGTGGCACCTTCGCCACGCACCGAATGGATATCCACCGAGCCGCCCAGCTGGCGGACTTCGTTACGCACCACGTCCATGCCCACGCCACGGCCGGCCAACTGGCTGACCTGTTCGCTGGTACTGAAACCGGAGGCGAAGATCATCTGATCCAGACGCGTGTCGTCCAGCGCTTCGTTGGCGGCCAGCAGACCGCGCTGTTCGGCGCGGCGGCGAATTGCGTCGCGGTCCAGGCCAGCACCGTCGTCGCCGACTTCCAGCACGATTTCCGAACCTTCACGGCGCAGGCGCAGGGTGATTTCACCCTCTTCCGGCTTGCCGGCTTCAGCACGCGTGGCCGGCAGTTCCAAACCATGGGCCACGGAATTGCGCAGCATGTGTTCCAGCGGCGCGACCATGCGGTCGAGCACATTGCGGTCCAGTTCGCCGTGCGTGCCTTCCAGCTTCAGGTGTACCTGCTTGTCGGTTTCCTGCGCAGCCTGACGCACCACGCGACGCAGGCGCGGCACCAGGCCATCGAACGGCACCATGCGCGCACGCATCAGGCCGTCCTGCAGTTCCGAACTGACACGCGACTGCTGCTGCAGCAACACATCGTAGTTACGGGCCAGATCATCCAGCACGCCCTGCAGACCGCCCAAGTCGGCTGCGGACTCGTTCAGCGCACGGCTAAGCTGCTGCAGCGTGGAGAAGCGGTCCAGTTCCAGCGGATCGAAAGTCTGGTCGGCCTGTTCATGCTCGCGGCGGTAACGGGCAACGATCTGCGCCTCGGTTTCCAGATCCAGACGACGCAGCTGGTCGCGCAGACGCGCGTTGGTGCGGTCAAGCTCGGCCATGGCGCCACGGAAGGCACCCAGCTGCTGCTCCAGACGCGAGCGGTAAATCGCCACTTCACCGGCGTGGTTGACCAGGCTGTCGAGCAGATCGGCGCGCACGCGCACCTGTTCCTGTCCACGCGGCGAGCCATCGTCCTCGCTTGCCTGCTCTTCGGCCAGCGGCGCCGACAAGGGCTCGTTGGCGGTCAGCGGCTGCGGGGTTTCGATCGCCTGCGGCTGCACGGCATTGCCTGCGGCCGTGTTGGGCACGGATGCGGTGACCGGCGCGGCAGCCGCTTCGGCACGGCCGTCGGTACGCGCTTCAAACGCTTCGATCAGATCGTGCGGCATCTGCACGGCGCGGTGTTCGCCGGTACGGATCAACAGCTGATGCAGGCGGTCGAAACCACGCTCCAGCAACTGCACGTCGCCGCGCGTCATTTCGGTGCGGTTGGCGGCAATGGCTTCCAGCAGCGACTCGATGCCGTGGCCCAGGTCGCCAATGGCATTGATACCGGCCATGCGCGCACCACCCTTGAGGGTGTGCAGATCACGCTGCAGGCCCGCCAGTGCTTCGCGGTCTTCCGGCGCGGTACGCAGCTCGCTGACCAGACCATCGCAATGGTCGAGCAGGTCCTTGCCTTCCTCGACGAAAATGTCGATGAGCTCGCGATCCAGTTCACTGAAGTCCAGCGGGCCGGCGTCAAACTGGGCGGCAACCGGCTCGACCGGCGCCTGCGGTGCATCTTCCGGCAGCGGCGCAGTGAGCGGGGCCAGCACGATGGCGGCGGCCTCGGAAGGCAGTTCGGCAACGATGTCGGCAACCGGTTGTTCTTCGCTCTCGACTTCGACTTCGACTTCGGCTTCGGCTTCGGCTTCGGCTTCGGCAACATCTTCGAGCAGGGACTGCTCGGCTGGGGCTTCTTCCACCGCAGCGTCGTCCGCATGAGGCTGCGAGGTTTCGGCAGCTTCTTCGATATCAGCGAGCACCGGCGTGGATTCACCGGCGTCGGTGATGTCCAGCGAAGCGATTTCTACTTCACGCTCATCCGCCGCGTCAGCATCAGTTTGCACGGCCTCGTTGCCGACGATCTCCAACGCACCCGCCATGTCGACGGCGTCGAGATTCCCGGCAACGTTGGACTCTGCTTCTTCAGTACCTTCGGCTGCAAGGTCACTGACCTCAATCTGCGCTGCAGCCTCAATGTCCTGCGCATCCACGACCTCAGCGATCGGCTCCAGCGCGTCGAGTTCGACTACCGCTTCGGCGTCGCTGTCAGCAGCGTCGTCCAGGGCCGTAGTTTCATCCGATGCATCTGCATCCTGTTCGTCCAACGGCGGTTCAGCAGCAAGCTCTTCGACAACGGCTTCAGTTGCGTGTGCGGAATCGGCGTCTTCCGCGCCCATGGCGGCGGCGTCAGCTTCCTCGACAGCAGCGTCGTCAGCCAAAGATCCGGTGGCAAGCGGAGCCTCCGACAGTGCAGCGTCTTCCGCCACGTCCGAGGCGGCCAGATCCGACGCATCGTCAACAGCGTCGTCCAATGCCTCCACAGACGGGGCATCGGCCGAAACGTACTCAAACGCGTCACTTACCGGAGCATCCTCAGCCGCCGGTTCACTGACCGGGCGTACCGGCTCGGACAGGAACGTCGGCAGATCGCCCAAGGTGCCATCGAGCAGCGTCGGGTCGAAGTACGCGGACAGGTCTTCCACGCCTTCGAGCTCGGGCTTGGATGCATCTTCCACAACGACCGACCCTGCGGCTGCATCGGCATCCGCGTCGAAATCGTCGTCGGCAAAATCCACTTCGTCGTCCATGGACATCGGCGGCCACTTGGCATCGGGCAATGCGTCTGCCAGCGCCTGCAGGCGCTCGGCCACGCCCGGGAATGCTGGGATGCGCGGCGACGGGTCGCGCAGCGCGGCAATCGTTGTACCGACTGCGGCTGCCATCTGCGTCAACGCACCCACGCCGCTGGCGGCCGGGGTGATACCTGCAGCCAGGGAGCGTTTCACATACGACTCGGCCGGCATGGTGATGCCGGTGATCACCGGCACATCGGTCATGGCGAACGCACCACTCATGGTATGCACGGCGCGCAACAGTTCTTCCGATACCGGTTGCGGTTGCTGCTGGGATTGCGTCAGCCAGCCATTCACCGTTTCCAGGTGGACGCCGATTTCGGCTTCCAGAATCTCGCGCAGCACGCTGTCCACCGATGCCGGCATACCTTCACCGTCATCGCCCTGCGGCGCGGAATCAACCGTCTCTTCCGCGCTGGCTGCAGGCACGTCCTGCGCGCCCACAATGTGGAAAGCCTCCTCGCCAGCCGCCACGCGCTCGGCGACATCCTGCATGCCGATCAGATCGGACTGGATGGTGCCATTGCCACGCAGCGCGGCATTAAGCTCCGGCAGCACGTCGTAGGCCTGGTTGACCATGGCCACCACGGCCGGGCTGGCCGGACGGTTACCCTCAAGCACGCGGTTGAGCATGCTTTCGATCTTCCAGCTGAACTCACCCAAGGTACGGGCGCCGACCAGGCGGCCACTGCCCTTGAGCGTATGGAATACGCGGCGCACCGGGCGCAGGCGCTCGGCATTGCCCGGCGCGGCGCGCCAAGCCGGCAACAGGTTGCCCAGGTTCACCAGCTCTTCGTCGAATTCTTCAATGAAGACGTCGCGGATGTCCTGGTCGATTGCATCGCCGTTGTCGATGAAGCCGCCTTCCAGCTGATGGGTAGCTGCACCGGCAAATGGCGCTGCTGCGCTGCTGGCGACCGTGGAGTGCGCCATTGCGACCTCAGCCACCGGCTCAGCAACGTCGTGCGCGGCGTTGATGCCTTCGAACGACTCGGAAGCTGCATTGAGTTCAGCCATGAAGGCCGCCGTGGCGACATCGACATCCGCATCAAGCGCGACTGCCATTGCATCGTCCATGGCGACGCCGTCAACGCTGACTTCAACCGGCAACTGCTGCGGCTCCAGCGTGGCATCAGCCAACGGTGCGACCTCCAGCTGCCACTCCAGCGTGTTATCTGACACGGAGGCGTCGGCGATCACCGGCGCCTGCTCTTCAAGCACGGGCTCGAAGAAGGCATCGGTGGTGTGCAGGTCGAAGTTGTAGGCAGACTTGCTGGGCTGCACGGCCGAAACCGGTGCGTCCTCTACGTCCAGCTCCAATGCGCTGCTGTCAAACGTATAGACGTCAGCCGCTGTCGAAGGTGCAGCGTCGTCCAACTCGGCGGCGATGGGGTCCAGCGTCAGCGGTGCAAGCGGGGTGATGTCGCCGGCATCGGCAACATCAAACCCTTCCAGCGCGATGGGCGCCACGGTGTAGCCGGCATCGCTGCTGGGCAGGTCTTCGGCGGCAACCGGATCGAAGACGTTCGAATCCGATGCCATTTCCGCAGCGGAATCAGACGCAACAGGCACCGGTTTTGCATTGATGGCGGCGGCGAAGACCAACGGAATTGCGCCCTCGCTTGATGCCTGCACATCAGCCAGCGAAGGCAGCGGCGGCGGCAGCGGGGCGGCCACAAAAGCACCCGGCTCCGGGCGTTCCGAGGGCGCCGGTTGATCCTGCGCTGCAGATGTTTCAACCGTATCAAACGATGCAACAGCCAACGGCGATGCGACAGCAGCCACCGGCGTTTGCTCATCCCTGCCCGACGGCAACGGCCAGTAGTGCAATGCTTCCAGGCTGCTGCGTGTGATGTCGAGGATTTCCTCACGGCCAGGGCGGCGATCGCGCAGCGCTTCGAGGTAGTACTCAAGGCTGGCCATCGCATCGGCCAAAGTATCCAGCTGGCGGCCGCTGGGCACGCGCTGACGCTCGATCAGCTCGGCCTTGATGTACTGGCGAACGGCCTGCAGGTAGCCGGCCGGTTCCGGGATTTCCAGCATGCGCAGCGCGCCGCTGACTTCATCCAACAGGCGCGGCACTTCCGCCAAGCGCTGGTGGTCCCAATTGGTTTCAATGAAGGCCACGAACGACTCACGCGCGGCCATGAAGTTGGCGATGGCTTCATGTGCCAGCACTTCCACCGTGCGCCGGCTCTCAACCGCGCCCGCGTCATCCTCACCGTTGCTGTTGGCGCCCAGATGGGCCACCTGGTCATCCAGCGACGCATCCACGTACAGCAGCGCGCCAGCGATATCCAGCAGCAGGTTGTCGTCGATGGTGCGCGCGCCGGATACCACTTCGCGCAGCGCGTCGCGCTGCTGGCCGACGATGCCACGGGCCACGCCCAGCCCCATCACCCCGAGGGTGTCGGCGACCGCGCCCAGTTCACTTACCTGCACCTGCAGATCGGCGGGGTTACCACCGGTGCGCACATGCAGATCCAGCGCATCCTTGATGCGCATCAGTTCTTCTTTGACCGCACTGCCCACGGTATCCAGCAGCTCGCGGTTACGCCCGCGCAGGCTGCCACGGGCGTGTTCCAGCTCGTCGGCAGTGGCGTTGCTGGCATCCGGATTGAAGGCGAGCAACACGCCTTCGTTGATGCCTTCGGCGCCGCGTGCGGCACGGATTTCATTGAGCAGCGGCAACAGCACGATCGGAATGTCGCGGTGACCGTTCTGCAGGCGTTCCAGGTAATCCGGCAGCAGCACCGTGCCGCGCATCAACGTGCCGCAGGCCTCGTCGCGGTCGCTGACCGCACCATCGCGCACGGCGTTGGCCAGTTGTTCCAGTTCCTCGGCAACCATCGCCGGGGCGTACAGCTCGACCATGCGCAGGGTGCCCTGCACCTGGTGCAGGTAGCCGGCACAGAAACGCATGCGGCTGGTGTCGCTGGGGTCTTCCACGAAGTACTCGACCTCGCTGCGCACCTGGCGCAGGGTCTCGTCCAACTCGGGCTTCACCCAGCCAAGGGCCGCATGGCTCATGGCATCGCGCAAGGTACTCATCGCACTCCCCTGTACAGCATCAATTGCATGCCGTCCGGGCGGCCCTGCTTTGCGTTATGGCGACACTTCATCTGCTGGTTCCTTTGCATCCCCGACTGCCTCAGCGCACGTGCCCGATCAGGCCGGCAGCTTGAAGTCGGCCACCGAACGGCGCAGCTCCGCCGCCAGCTGGTTCAGCTGGCCCAGCGAATCGGCGGTCTGCCCCGCGCCCTGCGAGGTCTGGCCGGTAATCTGCCGGATCACGCCCATCGTCTGGGTGATGTCCGTTGCAGCCGAGGCCTGCTGGTTCGCGGCGATGGAGATGTTTTTAATCAGGTTGTTGAGCGCGTTGGACACGCGTTCGATTTCGGTCAGCGCGGTGCCGGCGTCTTCGGCCAGGCGCGCACCGGACACCACTTCGGCGGTGGTCTGTTCCATCGAGGTGACCGCTTCGTTGGTATCGGCCTGAATCGCCTGCACCAAGCCTTCGATTCGCCGCGTCGCACCGGAGGTACGTTCTGCCAGGCGCTGCACTTCGTCGGCCACCACAGCGAAACCGCGGCCGGCCTCACCGGCGGATGCGGCCTGCACGGCGGCGTTCAACGCCAGGATGTTGGTCTGCTCGGAAATGTCGTTGATCAGTTCCACGATCGAGCCGATTTCCTGCGAGGACTCACCCAGCCGCTTGATGCGCTTGGAGGTTTCCTGGATCTGGTCGCGGATCTGGTCCATGCCCTGAATGGTCTGACGCACCACGCCGGCACCTTCGGTGGCGATGACCACCGAGCGCTGTGCCACTTCGGCCGACTCGGTGGAGTTGCGTGAGACCTGCTCAATGGACGATGCGATTTCACCGATGCGCTCGGAGGCGCTGGTGATTTCGTCGGCCTGGTGCCCGGCCGCTTCAGCCAGCTGCATGGCCGTTGCCTGGGTTTCCTGCGCCGACACGGCCACCTTGCCGGACATGTCGTTGATGGTGGTCACCAGGTTGCGCAGTTCATCCACGGCGTAGTTGATTGCGTCGGCGATGGCGCCGGTCATGTCCTCGGTCACCGAGGCTTTTACCGTCAGATCGCCTTCACCCAGCGAGCTGATTTCATCCAGCAACCGCATGATGGCCTGCTGGTTGCGGCTGTTGAATTCCACCTGGGTCTGGTAACGCAGCTCCTGCTCGCGCGAGCGGCCGCGCACTGAGCTCCATACAAAGCCGATGATCGACAGCACCGACAGGCCGCCGAAGATCACGCTCCACCAGAAGTTTGGGAAGATGCGGGTGTCACGTGCCGAGCCGAATGCCGAGAACGCATCAAACAGCTTGCGGCTGCTTTCCAGCATTTTGTCCGAGCCGCTGGTCATTGCCGCAGCCGAGGACTGCGCGGCAAACAGGTTGCGCGAGCTGGCCAGGATGGCGTCAGCATCCTTCTTCATCTTTGCCCACTGGGTGGCCGACTGTTCCAGCGCAACCTGTGCGTTGGCATTGCGCACTGCGGCGATGCCCAACTCTTCGTTGCCCTGACGCAGGCCTTCAAGCACCTGCGAAAAAACCACCATGTCGCGCGCCAGCGCGTCACCGGCACCACTGGCTGCTTGGCCACCGGCGCGGATTTCGGTCACGCGGCGGGCCATGGTGCCAACCACAACCACCTGCTGCAGACCGTTGTAGACCTGCGAGGCCTGCGCGCCGCCCGCCGTCATTGCACGCACCACTTCGTTCAACTGCGCCTGCAACTGCGGCACCGCGCCAACAAAGTTGTCGGCGTTACCGGCCAAGGCCAGCACCGCCGGCTCACTGGCCACGATCTGCTCGGCGTTCTTGGACAGCGGCCTCCAGGTTTCAACCAGCTCTCGCAACGGGCCGGACACGCCGGTCTCGTTGCCGAAGCGGCCCTGCAGCTCGCTCACCGTGCTTTCAATCTTGTTGCGGGTGTCCTTGAACGCGGCGTAGCTGGTGCGACTGCCGGCCACCGCTTCTCGGCCCTGGTTGGCCAACTGCTGCGAAAGCACCTGCAGATCGGCCGCGCCGGTACTGGCACCGGCCAGACGACTGCCCTGCCAGGTCGCTACGCCGGTATTGGCACCAAACACGACCATCGACAGCACCAGCAGGCCCAGCCAGAAATTGGTGCCCACATTGCCCAGCTTGCCAGCTCTGGCGCCTTCGGAAGCAGTACTCATCGTTCGACCTCGATATCCAATGCGAAGGGGCAAGCGCGCCGATCAGGCGGCCGCTTGCCGGAATTCAGGAGTGCGGGAAAGCAGCGACAGCGAGAAAACACCCCAGTGGCGGCCTTCATCGTCAAATGCACGTTCGACGAAATGCGTGTACCGGCCCTGTGCGATATCGGCAGCCGGCACTTCGGCGTGCTGCTCGAAGCTGCGCTGGCCGTACAGCTCGTCGATGACCAGTGCCACGTCGCCACCGGCCTGGCGCATGATCAACACGCGCTGGCCTTCCTGCGGCGCGGTGCGGACACCTTCAAGGAAGTACTTCAGGTCAACCACCGGAAACAGGTTGCCGCGCAGGTTGCCCACGCCCAGCAGCCAGCCCTGTGCACCGGGCACCGGCGTGATCGGTGGCATCGGCACGATTTCCACCACTTCGCGGAAATCGGACACCAGGTGACGGCTGCCGACGCGGTAACCCACCCCGCGCCAGACATCCTGGGAATAACTGCGCTCGGGCAACTGCACGGCATGCGCCAGGCTGCGTCGCTCGTAGGCTTCAAGGATGTCGAAGGGAGAACGCATCAACCCACCAGTTTGTTGATCCGCGCGATCAGGTCGTCCTCACGCGGCGGTTTGACGATGTAGTCGGTAGCGCCTTGGCGCATGCCCCAGGCCTTGTCGGTTTCCATCGCCTTGGTGCTGACGATCAGCACCGGGATGTCCCGGGTGGCCTGGTCACGCGACAGCGCGCGGGTGGCCTGGAAGCCGCTCATGCCCGGCAGCACCACATCCATCAGCACCAGCTGCGGACCTTGGTCGCGGGCAATCTGCAGGCCTTCTTCGGCATTGTCGGCCGCCAGAACCTCGTGGCCGGCCTTGACCAGCCATTGTGTGAACACCGCCCTGTCGGTCGGTGAGTCCTCGATCAAAAGAATTCGAGCCATTGTGCCTTTCCCCCCTGGTCAGGCGTTTACGTATGTGCGGATGGCACCTAGAAGTTCGTCGCGGGTGAATGGCTTGGTGAGATATTGCTCGGAGCCGACGATGCGGCCACGCGCCTTGTCGAACAGGCCATCTTTGGAAGAAAGCATGATCACCGGGGTCGACTTGAACAGCTGGTTGCCCTTGATCAATGCGCACGTCTGATAACCATCCAGGCGCGGCATCATGATGTCGACAAAGATGATCTGCGGCTGCTGGTCGGCGATTTTTGCCAACGCCTCAAAGCCATCGGTCGCGGTCACGACCTCACAGCCTTCGCGTTTGAGCAGTGTTTCCGCCGTGCGCCGGATGGTCTTCGAGTCATCGATGACCATCACCTTCAACCCTGCGAGTTCCCCACCCGCAGTCATGTTTTCAACCATTTGCTAGTCCCCGGACACCCGGCCCACATCGAATGCGATGCGACCGTGAAAGCGCATCTATATCCCAGCCCTGCGCCAAACTGTCAAGCAACGCCCATCAGATCCGCCTGCGGAAAGCATCAGTGTGAACCAAGTCTCAATTTCCGCGCAGCTCCATTCAGGCCCTGCCTGCCGCTGCGCGCTGGGCGCCCCCGCCCCGAAACGCTAACATCGGCACCTGACCTGACGGATTCCCCCGATGCTTTTAGACGTCATCGTGGTGATGGACCCCATCGCCCACATCAAGATCAGCAAGGACACCACCTTCGCCATGCTGCTGGAAGCCCAGCGCCGTGGTCACCGGCTGCATTACGTGCGCCCGGGTGGGTTGTCCCTGCACGGCGGCAAGGCCGTCGCACACGTGGCACCGTTGCAGGTGCGCGACGACAAGGCCGACTGGTTCACCCTGGGTGAGTTCGCGCCGCTGGAGTTTGGCCCCGGCCAGGTGGTGCTGATGCGCAAGGACCCGCCGTTCGACGGCGAGTACCTGTACGACACGCACATGCTGAGCGTGGCCCAGCAGGCCGGCGCGCTGGTGGTCAACGACCCGCAGGGGCTGCGTGACTACAACGAGAAGCTGGCCGCGCTGCTGTTCCCGCAGTGCTGCCCGCCGACCTTGGTCAGCCGCAATGCCGCCGAACTGAAGGCGTTCGTGCTCGAACATGGCCAAGCCGTGCTCAAGCCGCTGGACGGCATGGGCGGGCGCTCGATTTTCCGCACGGGCACCGGCGACCCCAATCTCAATGTGATTCTGGAAACGCTCAGCGACGGCGGCCGCAACCAGACGCTGGCGCAACGCTTCATCCCGGATATCACCGCCGGTGACAAACGCATCCTGCTGATCGATGGCGAGCCGGTGGATTACTGCCTGGCACGGATTCCGCAGGGCGATGAGTTCCGCGGCAACCTGGCCGCTGGCGGCCGCGGCGAAGGCCGGCCGCTGAGCGAGCGCGACCGTTGGATTGCCGCCCAGGTGGGCCCGGAGATGAAGCGCCGCGGCATGCGTTTTGTCGGGCTGGACGTGATTGGCGACTACCTCACCGAAGTCAACGTCACCAGCCCCACCTGCGTGCGTGAGCTGGATGCGCAGTACGGCCTGAATATCGCCGGGCAGCTGTTTGACGCGATCGAGGCCGGTCTGCAGCAATGAGTGCCAGCCCCGGCTCACTGCCTGTCGCGCCCCGCGTCACCGATCAGCAGCGCCTGACGGCCACGCTGGTGCTGTCACTGCTGGTGCACGGGTTGCTGATTCTTGGCGTGGGCTTTGCGGTCAGCGACAACGCACCGCTGGTGCCAACGCTGGATGTGATCTTCAGCCAGACCAGCACGCCGCTGACGCCCAAACAGGCTGATTTCCTGGCCCAGGCCAACCAGCAGGGCGGCGGCGACCACGACAAGGCGCAGCGGCCACGCGACAGCCAGGCCGGCATCGTGCCGCAGCTGCAGGACGGCTTGGCGCCGATTCCACTGCAGCAGCAGAGCGCGGCCGCACCGCCACCGCCGCAGGCGCGCATCGTCACCAGCGCGCATGGCAAAGACAGCGTGGTCGCTGCCCAGTCGCAGCCGTTGCCGGACCGGCCCGACCCGTACGCCGCCATGACCGCGCGCGAACAGCGCGATGCTGAGATGGCGCGCCTGGCCGCCGAAGTGCACCTGCGCTCGGAGCAGTACGCCAAGCGTCCCAACCGCAAGTTCGTGTCGGCCAGCACGCGTGAATATGTCTACGCCAATTATCTGCGTGCGTGGGTGGACCGCGCCGAGCGCGTGGGTAACCTCAACTATCCCGATGAAGCGCGCCAGCGTCGGCTAGGCGGCCAGGTGGTGATCAGCGTGGGCGTGCGCCGCGATGGCAGCGTGGAAAGCAGCCGCGTGCTGCGCAGCAGTGGCGTACCGCTGCTGGATTCCACCGCGTTGCGGGTGATTGAACTGGCGCAGCCGTTCCCGGCGCTGCCCAAGACAGACGACGACATCGACATCCTGCAGGTGACCCGCACGTGGGTGTTCCTGCCCGGCGGCGAGCTGCGCGACGATCGTTGAGTCTGCCGCACGCGCGGCACCAGCCGCTGCGTGGGTGATGAGCAATCAGCCCTTGGACGCGCGCAGTGCCTGCTGCTCGATCAGCGTAAGCGCCACGTTGTCACGCAGATAAGCCGGCTGCACCAACTCCGGCGCGATGCCTTCGCCGCGCAGCATGGCCGGCACGGCGATCTTCAACACATCCGCGGCACAGGGCAGTGCTTGGGCATCCAACGACGCCAAGCGTGATTGAAAACGGGCGGCGAGCACGCCGTCCACGGCACTGAAACCGGTACCGACGCCGGCCCATTGCGAATCACCAGCCGGCAATTCAAACGCCTCCGGCGCGATCACCACTTCGCTGCCCTGCAACCGCAGTTCACCGCCTGCATCGCGCATGAAGCTCGCCGCGTAGATCTCGCCCATGCGCGCATCAATGCTGGCCAGTACCTGCGGTGCGGAGTGCGGCGCGCGCATTGCCAGCGTCTGCAGCGTGGACACCGGCAGCAGCGGGCGGTCCAGCGCCAAGGCAATACCCTGCGCGATGGCGATGGCCAAGCGCACGCCGGTGAACGCGCCGGGGCCACGGCTCAGCGCGATGCCATCGAGCTGATTGCGGCGGATGCCGGCTTCGGCCAACAACTGCTCGGCCCACGGCAGGCTCAGTTCGGCGTGCCTGCGTGGCGCGACCTCGAAACGCTCCAGAACCTGCCCATCGACATACAGGGCAACAGAACAGGCTTCGGTGGCGGTTTCAAAGGCAAGCAGCTTCATGGCAGGCAATCACGACAGGGAAAAAGGCGGCGCGGCAACATCCGCGTCGGCAGGAGGAGTATCGGCCGGTTCGGCGGTGGCATCGGGCTCCGGCGCCCATTGTCGCGCAAAGAAGGCCTGCACATCGGCCAGCTCGCGGGTGCGCCGGAACGGCGGCAGTGAATCCAGAAATACGCGGCCATAGCCTTTGGACAGCAGACGCGGGTCGCACAGCACCAGTACACCGCGGTCGGTCTCGCTGCGGATCAGCCGGCCTACGCCCTGCTTCAGGGCGATGACCGCCTGCGGCAGTTGTTCATCACGGAACGGATTGCCGCCATCGCGACGGATGGCATCCAACCGCGCTTCGAACACGGGATCGTCGGGCGCGGCAAACGGTAGTTTGTCGATGACCACCACGCTGAGCGCGTCGCCCACCACGTCCACGCCTTCGCGGAAACTGGCCGAACCAAGCAGCACACCATTGCCGGATTCGCGAAAACGCTGCAACAGGCTGGCGCGCGGCGCCTCGCCTTGCACGAACAGCGGCCACGGCCCAGCACGCAATGCTTCGGCGGCTTCACGCAACGCGCGATGCGAGGCAAACAACAGAAAGGCACGCCCCTGCGAGGCTTCCAGCACCGGCGTCAATGCAGCGATCAGCGAGGTACCAAAACCCCGCGCCGCTGGATCGGGCAGGTTCTTGGGCAGGTAACACAGCGCCTGTTGCTGCCAATCAAACGGACTGGGTTGTACCAGCGTATCGGGGTCGTCCAAACCCAGCCGCGTCGCCAGATGCTCGAATTTTCCATCCACGGTCAGCGTTGCCGAGGTGAACACCCATGCCGCCATCGAACGCAGCCGGTGCTCGCGCAGCGGGCCGGAGACATCCATCGGCGTGCGCTGGCAACGGAAGCCACGCGGGGTGAGTTCGTACCAGAGCACATCCGATGCGCTGACCGCAGGGAACAGCGAATCGGAAGGTGCTGGCGCCTGCGACTCATCGACTGAAGGACTGGCGACTTCCACCTCCCAATCCAGGTCTTCAGCCGAAGCCGGTTCGTCCAGCCAACGCGACAGACGCGCCATGCCTTCCTGCGCGCGTGCATGACACGCATCAAGGCCGGGCGAGGTTTCGCGCAGCAGCGCCAGTGCAGCATGCAGTTGCGCCAATGCAGCGGCCACCGCGTCAAAGCCATCGGCTACCTGCGGCACCGCCAGCGCGCGCCACCGGGTGCCGCGCTGCGGCAGTTTTTCCATCGCATCGCGCAGTTCGCGCAATGCCAGCTCCAAGGTCGCTACCGGTTGCTGCAAGGTCGCCTGCGCACCGGCAACGCTGCGGCATTCGGCCAGGCTGTCGCGTGCTAGCTCCTGCCACGGACGCATGCCGAAGCCCTCACCAAAGAAATTCGCGGCAAGCTCTGGCAGCTGATGTGCTTCGTCGATGACGAACGCCTGCGCGCCCGGCAGAATTTCACCGAAGCCCTCTTGTTTGAGCGCGAGATCGGCCAGCAGCAGATGATGGTTGACCACCACCAGGTCCGCTTCCTGCGCACGTTGCCGCGCACGCACCACAAAGCAGTCGTCCCAGAACGGGCATTCCGTGCCCAGGCAGTTGTCCATGGTCGAGGTGACCATCGGCAGCAGCGGTGAATCGTCGGCCAGGCCATCCAGTTCGGCGACATCGCCGTACTGGGTGCGCCCGGACCAGGTGACGATGCGCTGGAACTGCGCCACCTGTTCGGTGCTGGTGAAGCGTGGCTCGCCGCGTGCCTGGTCCAGCCGGTAGCGGCATAGATAATTCGCCCGCCCTTTCAGCAGCGCGGCACGGTGGCCCACGCCCAAGGCGGCACGCACACGTGGTAGATCGCGGTGATAGAGCTGGTCCTGCAGCGCGCGGGTGCCGGTGGAGACAATGGTCTTCAGGCCCGACAGCAACGCAGGCACCAGATACGCGAACGTTTTGCCGGTGCCCGTTCCAGCCTCGGCCAACAGCACATCACGTTGCTGGAAAGCCTCGGCGATGGCGCCGGTCAACCGCAGCTGCGCCGGGCGCGGCACGAAGGCATCCAGCTGGCGCGCAAGCTCGCCACCTACGTCCAGTGCCTGACAACTGCGGTGAACCAGATCAGACATGACGATCACTTCGTCGGTCTGCAACAGCCGGCAAACGCAGGCCGTGCGTGCCGATCAGAAGCGCTTGATCCCCGGCACGGTGCAGCCTTCAATCTGCGCGTGGGCGGAGACGGCGTTCTCCTTCTCGGCACGGGCCAGGCGCGATTGTTCGATGGTGGCCCAATGACGGCGGCATAGCGGCCCAGTGCGTGAGCCCAGATCCACTGCCTTTTTCGCCAACGACTCGGCACGCGTCCAATCGGCCTGCAGCAACGCCACTTCGGCGCGTTCCTGCAGGATGCCGGGGTCGTTGTCGACCAGCAGCAAGGCTTCATTCAAGGCTGCGGCCGCGCCGTCCAGATCACCGGCCTTGCGCTTGGCGATGGCCGATGCATGCAGGTCGTCCACCTGCGCATCACGCAACGGCTGCACCGACAACTCGGTGTCATCAACGCCGGCAATGGCGTCCACGGCGGCCAAACGCTGCGCGGGCGTGGTGCTGTCCACCACGCTGGGCCTAACCGGCGGCGCGCTGATGCAGGCGCTGAGCAACAGGGAGGCTGCGGTGGCAACCACGGCGGAGCGGAGCAAGGGCATGTCGTTCATGGCTGGCATTATCGCGCAGGTGTTTCGGTAGCGGGGGCCGCTGCCGGTTCAGCCGGCTTGGGGTCCATGCCGAACCAGCTGCGCCAGCCACCACTCTGCTGCTCGCCGCCCTGGCCCTCCGCCGGCGCCGCTTCGGCGGGCATCGTGCAGGGCACGTACTGCGGTGCAAACCCGACCACAAACGGGAAGCGTCGCGCGCCCGGGCAGCCTTCATCGGTGGCATTACTGCCAGCGGCCTCGATGTATTGCCAGTCCAGGCCCTTGTTGTTCACATGCAGCGGCTTGCTGGGCAGGTTGCGGAAGATGCCCGACCACACCCGCATCGAGCCGGTGGAACCGTACAGCCCGGTCTGCTCGTTCTGGTCGTTGCCCATCCAGATCACGGCCAGGTGGTCGCCGGTATAGCCGGCATACCAGCTGTCGCGGCCGTCATTGGAAGTGCCGGTCTTGCCGGCTGCCTGCAGCCGGCCCAAGCCATCGGCGTTGAGCCGCGCCGCGGTGCCGCTGGAAACCACCTGCTGCAGCGCCACGCTGATCAGGTTGGCGGCAATGGAGTCGCCTTCCTGCGCGGGCGCCGGGCTCTTGTCGTAGCGCTTGAGCAGTTTGCCCTGCGCATCCACCACGCCACGCACCGCGTGCAGCGGCTGGATTTCGCCACCGGAGGCCAGGAACTGATACAGCTGCGCCATGCCATACGGGCTCTGGTCGGTTGAACCCAGAATCACCGCCGGGTTGGACTCGGCCTTGAGCCCGGCCAACACGTGGATCAGCTGGGTCAGCCGCTCCGGCCCGACCTGCATGCCCACCCGCACCGTGGCCTGGTTGTAGGACCGTGCCAGCGCGTCGATCAGGCGCACCGTGCCGTGGCTGCGGTTGTCGGCGTTGTCCGGCGTCCAGTTGCGGCCACGGCTGAGCTTGACCGTGACCGGTGAGTCATCCACCCAACTGGCCAGCGAGAACCGATCAGGCTGTGCCAACGCCAGCAGGTACACGAACGGTTTGAGCAGCGAGCCCACCTGGCGCTGCGCCTCGATGGCGCGATTGAAACCCGGCTCGGACACATCGCGGCTGCCGATCACCGCCAGCACGTCGCCATTGTGTACATCGGTCAGCACCATGCCCGTCTGCAGCTCGGGGCGGCGCTTGTTTTCCAGCGATTTGATGGTGTGCTGCACCGCGCCTTCGGCATAGGCCTGCGCCGAAGGCGACATGCCGGTGAAGACATTCAAGCCAGCGCCCTGCAGCACGCTTTCGGGGTAATCGTTACCCAGCTGACGGCGCACCAGGTCGATGTAAGCCGGAAAGCGGTTGGCCGCCGCCAACCCTGCACTCTTGGACACGCCCAGCGGCGCCTTGAGCGCACGCTGGTACTCCGCGTCGTCGATCAGATTGCTCTGATGCAGCTTGCCCAGCACGAAATTGCGGCGGTCCAGCGCGCGCTCCGGATTGCGGCGCGGGTCGTAGTACGACGGGCCTTTCACCAAGCCGATCAGCAACGCCACCTGCTCGGTGGTGAGCGCATTGAGATCACGCCCGAACCAGAACTCCGCCGCCGACGACACACCGTGGATGGCCTGACTGCCGCGCTGCCCCAGATACACCTGGTTGAGGTAGGCCTCCAGAATGGTGGTCTTGTCGTAACGCGCTTCCATGATCAGCGCGTACAGCACTTCATTGAATTTACGGGTGAGCGTCTGCTCCTTGCCGATGCCGAGCAGGCCGCTGCGGGCCAACTGCTGGGTCAAGGTGCTGGCGCCCTGCCGCGTTTCGCCACCGCTGCGCACCGCCACCCACACCGCGCGCACGATGCCGCTCAGGTCGATACCGTGATGCCGCGCAAAGTCTCTGTCTTCCACCGCCTGCAGGCCGGTGACCAGCAGCTCCGGGGTTTCCGATACCCGCACCAGTCGCCGCTCTTCCTGCTTCTGGCCGTACAGCGTGGCAATGCGCGCCGGGTCCAAGCGTGCGGCCTTCACCGCTTTACGGCTGCCGCCTTCGCGCACCGAGCCGACCTGGCCGCCCGAGACCACCACGCTCAACTGACGCGGTGCCACGCGGCCGTCCACATCGTTATAGCCACGGCTGGAAATGGTGAACGTGGCGCCCTGCACCTTATAGGTGCCCGGACTGCTGCCGGTGCCATCGTCGCGGTAACCCGATGCTGCCAGCTCGGTCTTGAGCGTGGCGGCGTTCATCGCCACCCCGGGGCTGAGCACCAACGGACGGGCATACACGCGCGTCGGGATCTGCCAACGCAGTTCACCAAATCGCTGCGTGACCTGACCGTTCAGGTACAGCGTATACGGGATCAGGAAGCCCAAGCCCAAGGCCGCAGCGGCCAAGCCCCACGTGATAAGGCGGCTGCGCCACACAGGCTGGCTGTCGTCGGTATCGTCGTCGAATTCGTCTGAATCGTAGCGTCGTGGCACAGGGATGCGAGAATGTGAGTTGTCACGAGTCTAACGCAGCGCAATCCTCTGGCGCGGCGGCAGGCGCTTTCCTGCTTAAGCTGGAGTTCTGAAGGAATGTCGATGTCACTGGCCGACGCGCGGTATCACCTCAAGCGCATCACCGGCCTGATCCGCCGCGCCATGGCCAGCCTGCGAACCCGTGGCTGGCGCGCCACCCTGCACCGGGTGGGCGTACATACCCGCAAACAGCCGGCGCCGCGCCGCGCGCCGTTGTTCCGGCCTGCCGATGGCCCGTTCGCGCCGTTTGCGGTGCCGCACAGCGACGCGCCCGTGGCCAGCATCGTCATCCCGGTCTACAACCAGTGCGCGCATACGTTGGCGTGCCTGCGGGCGCTGGCCGCGCATCCCCCGATAGCCGCCTGCGAGATCGTGGTGATCGATGACGGCAGCAGCGATGCCACCGCGCAATGGATGCCGCAGATCGAAGGCCTTCGCTACCACGTGCGCCCGCAGAACGGCGGCTTCATCGCCGCCTGCAACGACGGCCTGCGGCTGAGCCGGGGCCAGTACGTGGTGCTGCTGAACAACGACACCATCCCGCAACCGGGCTGGCTGGACGCCCTGCTCGACACGTTCAAAAACAATCCGCTCGCGGGCCTTGTTGGCGCGCAGCTGCTCTACCCGGATGGTCGCCTGCAGGAATCCGGCGGCGTGGTGTTTGCCGACGGCAGCTGCTGGAGCTATGGCCGCTTTGAATCAGCCGAAGACCCGCGCTTCAGCAGCCTGCGCGATACCGACTACTGCTCCGGCGCCGCGTTGGCCATCCCGCGCGACCTGTTCGAGCAGCTTGGTGGGTTGGACAGCCGCTACGCGCCGGCCTATTACGAAGACACGGACCTGGCATTCAAGGTGCGCGCCGCCGGCCGCCGTGTGCTGGTGCAGCCGGCCAGCCGCGTGGTGCATGACGAAGGCACCAGCAACGGCACCGATACCGGCAGCGGCATCAAGGCCTACCAGGTGCGCAACCAGCAGGTGTTTGCGGACAAGTGGCACGCGGCGCTGCAACAGCAATTACCTGCCGGCACCGTGCCGACCGCCGGCAACCAGCACCGCAACCAACCACAGATTCTCATTCTGGATGAATCGGTGCCGCAGCCAGACCGCGACTCGGCTTCGTTGCGACAGGTCAACCTGATCCGTCTGCTGCGGGAAAACGGTGCGCATGTGGTCTTTGTGCCCACCCGTGGCGCACACGCCGGCGCTGCTACCGAAGCACTGCAGGCGCTGGGAGTGGAGGTTTGGCATGCGCCTTTTCTCAAAGGCATGACCGGTTGGCTGAGTGAAAATGGCGCGCGCTTTTCAGCGGTGATGATGGTGCGTTATCACTTGGCCCACGAGTGCGTGGCGTTGGTCAAACAGTTCGCACCGCAAGCGCGCACCATATTCGACACGGTTGATCTGCATTACCTGCGCGAACGGCGTCAGGCCGAAGTTGCCGGCGATGCCGGGCTGCTGCGCAGTGCCGCGCGCACCCGCACCAGCGAGCTTGCGGTGATGCGTGCCACCGATGTGACCGTGCTGGTCAGCGCGGCAGAAAAAGAGCAGTTGGTCATCGACGCACCGGACGTGCAGGTCGAGTTGATCTCCAACCTGCACGAAATCGCAGGGCACGGCGCCGATTGGGCGCAGCGCGAAGACCTGGTGTTTGTGGGCGGCTTCCGTCACCCGCCGAACCTGGATGCGATGCAATGGTTCATCGGCGAAGTGTTCCCGCTGATCCGGCAACAACTGCCGGACGTGCGCTTCCATTGCATCGGCGCCGACGTGCCCGACAGCATCCGCACGCTTGCGGCGGCCCACCCGGGTGTGATCGTCCACGGCTTCGTGCCCGACGTGACACCGTACATGGACGGCAAACGCATTGCCGTTGCGCCACTGCGTTTTGGTGCGGGGGTCAAGGGCAAGATCAACCTCAGCATGGCCCACGGGCAGCCACTGGTGGGCACTACCTGCGCGGTGGAAGGCATGCATCTGCACGACGGCCGGGATGTGCTGGTGGCCAACGATGCACAGGCCTTTGCAGATGCGGTGACGCGCCTGTACAACGACCCGGCGTTGTGGCGGCAACTGTCCGACAACGGCCTGCACAACATCGCCCGGCATTTTTCGATGGATGCTGCACGCGACGCGGTACAGCGGGTGTTTTTCAGTCAACCCTGAAGCACGCGCCACCACTGCAGTGGCGCGCGACTAAGGCACGACGGTGCGCATGCGCTCGGCGAAATCGCGTATTTCCGGAGTGCTGCTGTCTATTTCCTGCGCCTGGGCCAGCGCCTGCGCCGCAAACGCAGTATCGCCGGCGCCCAGCCGCTCGCTGCCCACCGCTATCCAGCGTTGTGCCAAACGCCTGCGCGCTGCGGCCTGGCCCGCGTCTGTGGCGGCAAGGGCCTGCCAGGCGTCCAGACAGGTGCGGGCGGCGCGCAGCCGATTGCCGCGCAGGTTGTCCTCAAAACAGGTGCGGGCGGCCGGCAGGATACGGGCCGCAGCGCGCCTCACCCGCGCATCCTGCGGTGCCAATGCCTGCGCGGCTTTGAAGCGGTCATAGGCACTGTTGCCCGGAGGCAACAGCCATTGCTGGCGGGCCTCGGCTACGTCCAACTCGGCGAGCAGCTCTTTCAAACGACGCTCGCGGCTGGCGGCCGACAACGGGGTTTCCATGGATTTCTGCGCAGCACGTGCGCGTTGCAGCGTGCGCATGGCAGCACCGACCTCGGCGCTATCAGGTGCCAGCTCCCTGGCCTGCGCCAACATCCGCTCGGCCTGCTCGAAATGGAAATCGCCGGCCAGCCGCGTGACTTCCTGTGTCTGCAGCAGCACAACCCGCTGCAGACCTTGCCGGGCGATGGAATCCTCCCCCACGGCCAATACCTGCTGGAAACCCTTGGCCGCTTTCTGCAGCTGGCCGCGCGACAGATCGCGCTCAGCCTGACGGCTGCGCTGCTCCAGCGCGCCGTTCAATGCGGCTTTGGCCGAAGGCAGATTGGCATGGCCGGGGTCGTAGCTTTCCACCCGCGTGAGCAGGGCAACCGTGGCAGCCAAATCACCTGCGGACGCGTGTTGCGTGGCTTTGGCCAATAGATCGGACAGGGCGTCATCGCGGCCTTCCAAGGCCTGCATCCGGTCTGGCTGCACGGCCAGCACACGCTGATACAGCGGCAATGCACTGTCAGGACCGTCATCCAATCGTCCTTCGGCCTGCGCCGCTTCTGCCCTGTGCAGGAGCTGCTCCACGCTGTCGCGCTCGTGCGCATCGCGCGGCAGGCTGGCAGCGAGGCGGTTGATCTCGGTGGCTGGCGCCTGCAGCTGCCGCGCCAACTCAAGCGCTGCATTGGCCTGGTCATAGTCGCCCGCCGCCAGATGCGCACGGGCTTGGTTCAAGGCGGTCTGCCCGGTCAACACCAAGGCCTGCTGCACGGTGCTGCGGTCCGGGTCCAACGCAGCGGCAGCTTCAAACAATTCACGCGCACCAGTGCCGTCCGCAGCGCTCAGGCGGCCTTCCAACAATGCCTGCCGGCCATCATCGAGCAGTTGCTGGACCTTGGTTTCCGGCCAGAATGTGTCCGCCAGCGGCTGCCGGAAGATCGCCAGCACCACCGCCAATATCGCTACACCCAGCGCAATCCAGCGCCATGCACGCGGGCTGTTCCAGCCACGCGCCACCCACCAGCGCAGATACAGCCGCAGCCGTTCGCCAAGCGTCTCCAATGCGTGTCCACAGCGCTGCCGCCAGTTCTCCATGCGCACAAGCTTACTGTCCGCAGCCGTCTACGGTGCGTGGCGATGTAGACGTAAAGGCCCGTCAACCAAGCCGGCGCGCCTCGTCAACGCCGGGCAGCGCATCCAATTTGCCCAGCAACGTGGAAAGCTGACCGTAGTCGTTCACCTTCAAACGCAGCCGCAGCTGCACCCGGCCACTGTCACGCACGTTGTCGCTGTTGATGTCGGTGACGTAAGCATCTTCCTGCGCGATCAGGTTGGTGACGTCCTTGAGCAGCCAACGCCGGTCCATGGCGCGCACCATCACGTCCACTTCGTAGCCGGAGCCACTACGGCCCCATTCCACCGGCAACACGCGTTCTGGGTGCGCGGCCGACAGGCGCGCCAACGCGGCGCAGTCCACGCGATGCACGGTGACGCCTCGGGTGCGGGTGAGGTAACCCTGGATCGGCTCACCGGCCACCGGTTGGCAGCAGCGCGCCAGTTGCACCAGCAGGTTGCCCACGCCCTGCACGGTGAAATCGGATTTGCCGGTGCTGCCACGACGCGCGGTGGGGCGCGGCAACGCGGGCGTCGTGGGCGGAGCCAACGCGGCTTTTTCAGCCTCAAGCAGCGCGCGGCTGACCTGGTTGGGGCCGGTATCGCCCAAGGCCACCTGGATGTAGAGATCGTCCACGCTGTCGGCGTGGAACTTGCGCGCGGCCACCATCAGATCCGAATGCTGCAGACCCAGCCGCTTGAGCTCGCGGTCCAGCAGATCGCGACCGGCCTGCACGTTGCGGGCGCGGTCCAGCTTGTGGAACCAGTTGCGCACTTTTTCACGTGAGCGGCCGCTGGCCAGGAAGCCGTTGGCCGGCAACAACCAGTCACGACGCGGGTCCGCTTCCTTGCCGGTGAGGATTTCCACCCGGTCGCCGCTGCGCAGGCGATAGGTCAGCGGCACGATGCGGCCGTTGATCTTGGCGCCACGGCAGCGGTGCCCGACCATCGTGTGCACGTGGTAGGCAAAATCCAACGGCGTGGCACCTGCCGGCAGATCCATCACCTCGCCCTTGGGGCTGAGCGCGTAGACGCGGTCTTCGATCAGCTCCGCGTCCAGCGCACCGGCCAGATCCTCGGGGCTGCCGGGGTCCTGCGCGTGCTCCAGCAGCTGCCGCATCCAGGTGATCTTGCGGTCGAATGCCTTCTCCGCGCCCTTGCCGCCTTCCTTGTATTTCCAGTGCGCGGCCACGCCCAGCTCGGCCTGCGCGTGCATTTCGTGGGTGCGGATCTGGACCTCGATGGTGCGCCCTTCCGGGCCGATCACCGCTGTATGCAGCGAGCGGTAGTCATTGGCCTTGGGCCGCGCGATGTAGTCGTCAAACTCACTGGGAATGGGCGTCCACAGCGCATGCACCACGCCCAGCGTGGCGTAGCAGGCCGCAATGTCGTCCACCATCACCCGCACCGCGCGCAGATCGTACAGCTGCTCGAACGCCAGCTGCTTCTTCTGCATTTTTCGCCAGATGCTGTAGATGTGCTTGGGCCGGCCGCTGACCTCGCCCCGGATGCCCTGCTCGTCCAGCGCGGCGGACAACTTTTTCTTCACCCCTTCCACATAGCGCTCGCGGGCGATGCGGGTTTCGTCCACTTCGCGGGCGATATGGCGATAGGTTTCAGGCTCAAGGAAGCGGAACGCCAGGTCTTCCAGCTCCCACTTCAGCTGCCAGATGCCCAAACGGTTGGCCAACGGCGCGTGGATGTCGCGGGTGAGCTGGGCCAGCGCGCGGCGCTGCGCATCGGGCAGTTTGTCGGCCGCGCGCATGCATGCCAGCTGCCGCGACAACAAGATCGGCACCACCCGCAGGTCGTGGATGATGGACAGCAGCAAGCGCCGCAGCCCTTCGGAATTACGCCCGGCCTCTCGGCCGGCGTGCAGCGCCCAGACCTGGTCTGCGGCCTCCTGGCCGTCGAGCAGGCCACTCACGGCTGCGGCCGCCGGCCCCAGCGGCAACTCGGCCACGCGCGTGCGCAACCCCGGCAGATCGAACAGCAAGGCCGCCACGATCACGCCTTCATCGGCGGACAGCAGCGCCAGCGAATCCAGGGTGTCAGACAGCTCCGGCCAGGACAGGCGCGGGCTGTGGTCGGTTTCAGGGTGCTGCCAGCAGTCCAGCAGCGCCTGCCGCAGCGGCTCGGACAGGGCGCGGGTGGAGGCACGCTGCAGCAGCGTATCCAGGCCGGGGGAGGAGGTGCGGTTCACGGCATTCAATTGCAGTCGGTTGCCCCTACACTAGCGCCCAACCGCATTCGGGAACAATTGCCCATGAAGCTTCCACGCCTGGCCGTACTGTTTGCCTTCACCGTTCTGTCCCTTTCTGCCGTCTCCAGCGCGCAGGCACAGCGCACCGTTACCGGCAATCTGCAGCAGCAGATGTCCGAGGCCGAGTTCAAGGCCGCCGGCCTGGACAAGCTCAGCGCCGCGGAGCTTTCAACGCTGAACAACTGGCTGCAGGGCAAGGTGGAACACGCCACCACCGTGGCGCTGGAACAGGCGCGCGAGGAAGGCCGGCAGGAAGTCATCGTCAAGAACCGGGGCTTTTACAGCTTTGGCAGCAACGATCCGATCGAATCGCGCTTGAGCGGAGAGTTCACCGGCTTCGGCAAGGGGCGCCAGTTCACGCTGGACAACGGCCAGGTCTGGGAGCAGACCGATGACGCCCGCGTCGCGGGTGTGCGCAAGCAGGCGCCGGATATCCGCATCACTCCCGGCCTGATGGGGGTGTGGTACATGCAGGTGGACGGGATCAACACCCGTGCCAAGGTCCGTCGTACCAAGTAATTCTTCCGGTTTCCGCCGTGTCACCCGCTTCGATCATTGACCGAAGCGGGGCCGGCAGCAGCAGCCCGCCCATCGCCAGACACCCTCACCACCATGCGCGCAATCTTGATGATCCTGTTGTTGCTGCTGCCGGCCAGCGCCTTTGCCCAGGTTTACAAGTGCAAGGGAAAATCCGGCGAGACCATGTACTCCGAGCATCCGTGCGACGCCCGCGCCGAGCCGATGAAGCTGCGCGAGCATTCCGCACCGACACCGGCGATGACACCCACCGTGGCGGAGCCTTCGGCCAGTGAAGAGCCTTCACAGGCCAGCGAACGCGCCAGCAGCGCAGCGGCCAACAGCGAGCTGGAAGCCAACCGTGCCGCCGAGCGCGCCTGTATCGCCTCGGCCACCGCCTCGGTATACGGCCCGTCCAACGACCGTGTGAGCACGCTGCAGCAGCAGATGACCCTGCTCAGCGAACAATTGGCCAATGCACCCGATGCGCAGCGCAGCCAGGCATTGCGAACACGCATGGCAACATTCCGCCAAGGCATTACCCGCGAGCACGCCAACGCGCATACGCAGATGATCGCCGCGCGCCAGCGTTGTCTGGAAATGCACCGCCCGGCACAGACGCCGGCACGCTGAGGCAAGTGCGTCACCTGCCCTTCCCTGCTATGCATTGGACGCGACAATGGGGCCAGGCTTCAGCCTGACCCCATTGTTTTCAAAGCACTGCCGATCAGCCGCGTAATGCGGCCACGCGCTGCGCCAGCTTTTTAGCTGAAATGCCGGAGCGGAACCCCAGCTCCTGGGCGAACAGTGACACCCGCAGTTCTTCGATATCCCAGCGCAGCGCCGCCCATTCGGGGCGATCGGCACGGCCCTGCACGCGCGCATCGTTGAGCGCATCGACGAAGGGCTTCAGCTCCAGCATCCGCGCCTGGTCGCGCGGTGGATCGCGCTTTGCACGCTCGGCACGCAGGATCATCGCCTTGAGGTAACGCGGGAACTGCGCCAACGCATCGGCCGGGGTCTGTCGCAGGAAGCCGGCATGCACCAAGCCGGCCAGCTGCGCCTCCATGTCGTCGAGGTTGCCGCGCGCCCAGCCCATCAGCGGCGCCTCCAACTGTGGCTTCAGTTCGCCCACCAGGCCCAGGATGGACTCGGCCAGCTTGAGCCGCTCCATCGCCTCGCCAAACAACCGCTTGGCGGCATCAGCGCGACGCAGCTCGAAGGTGTCGGGCGAACGGATGCTCTCCAACCCATCGGCCAGCACCGCGTTCATCGCCGCGTCCACCAGGTCACCACGCAGGCGCTCCTGCGATTCGATGGCCGCGTACAGCAGACCGGTCTTGGGCGGCACCGGCAACTGTTTGCGCGCCTGTTTGACCTTGTCGGCCAGGGCAATTTCCAGCAGACGGCGTACACCAAGCGGGTGCAGCTCGAAGGCTTCCTTGCGGTCGGCAAAAATGCGCAGGGCCGCGGCATCGCCGGTATCCACCAACGCCGGATACGCCGGCACACCCGCTTCGCCTGGCACCTGCTCGGGGATGGCCACTGACGGAAACTCACGCAGCCCTTCCGCCGCCAACGCTTTGCCCGCGCGTGCCGCGAAGGCACTCCCGGCACGTTCGCCAAAGCGCGCGCGCAGGCTGTCCAAGTCACGCGACATCGCCAGCAGCTTGCCCTGGTCATCGCACAGCCGCAGGTTCATGCGCAGATGCGGATCAAGCGCTTCCACATCGAAATCGGTAGCCGCCACTGTGGCGCCGGTGGCCTTGCTCAAAAAGCGCGCCAGCTCGCCACGGATATCATCGGCCGACGGCTTCGCCCACGCTTCAAAGAACGCGCGACCGAAATCCGGTGCCGGCACATAATTGCGGCGCATCGCCTTGGGCAGGCTGCGGATCAAGGCGGCCGCTTTTTCCGCGACAAACCCGGGCGCCAGCCAAGACAGGCGCGCCGGATCCAAAGCGTTGAGCAGATGCAGCGGCACGTCCAGCGTTACGCCGTCCTCTTCGGAGCCCGGCTCGAAGCGGTAGTGCATGGCCAAGCGCGCATCGCCTAGCGGGAAATACTTGGGATAGCGGTCTTCCTCGCTGCCCTCGCCCGGCAGCAGATCGATCAGCGACCACTGCAGGCTGCGGCGTTGCTCCGGCGCCAGCGCCTTCCACCAGCCATCCAGCAGATTGGCCGAATGGATGTGCGACGGCACCCGGTCCAGATACCAACGCGCCTGCCAGCTTTCATCGGCGACGATACCGGCGCGGCGCAGCTTGGCTTCTTCTTCGCGCGCCTGTTCCAGCACCTTCATGTTGTCGGCGACAAAGCCTGCGCGGGTATTGATCTCACCGGTGACCAGCGCTTGGCGCACAAAGATGTCGTGCGCTTCGCCCGGGTTGATCTTGCCGTAATGCACGGGCTTCTTGGGCGCCAGCACCAGGCCGAACAGGCTGATCTGCTCCGATGCCAGCACCTGCCCCTGCGCACGCGACCAATGCGGGTCAAAATGCTTGCGCGCCAGCAGATGCGGCAGCTCGGCAATCACCCAATCCGGCTCGATCGACGCATTGGTCATGCCCCACACGCGCTGGGTGTCCAGCAGCGTGGCGCTGAGCACCCACGGCGGCGGCCGCTTGGACAGCACCGAACCGGGGAACAGATGGAAGCGCCGCTGACGCGGTGCCTGGAAATCGCCCTTGTCGGTGCGATGGCCCACCTGCGTCGGCAAGCCCGCAAGAACGGCGCGGTGCAATGCCTGATACGCGGCAACGCGCGCCTTCTCAGGAATGGAAGAACCGGGGTCAGAGTCGGGTTTTTTCGCAGATGCCGCTTGAGCAGAAACCGGAGCAGAACCTGACTCTGACCCCGGTTTTTTGCCTTCGCGGGCCAAGCGGGCGGCTTTATGCTGTTCACCGCGCGTGGCCTTGCGCTTGGCTTCGGCATCGCCACCGGCTGGCAATGCCGCCGGCGCCGACAACAAGGCCTTACCGAAGGCATCGCCTTCATTTGCCTCCCAACCCAATTCGTCACACAACAGGCGCAGTTGGCGATGCAGTTCGCGCCATTCGCGCATGCGCAGGAACGCAAGGAAATGCCGCCCGCACCAATCACGCAATTTGGATTGGGTGAGGTCTTCATGGGCGACGCGATAGCCTTCCCACAAGCGCAGGATGCCAAGGAACTCCGAGCGCGCATCGGCAAACAAGGCATGCGCGTTGTCGGCCGCCTCACGTGCTTCCGGCGGGCGCTCGCGTGGATCTTGAATACCGAGGAACGAGGCAATCACCAGCATTTCGCGCAGGCAGCCACCCTTCTGCGCGGCAACCAGCATGCGCGCCAGCTTCACGTCCACCGGCAGGCGCGCCATCTGCTTGCCGATGGCGGTGAGTTTGCGCTCCTCGTCAATGGCACCCAGCTCAACCAACTGCTGCCAGCCGTCGGCCACAGCGCGTTCGTCCGGCGCTTCAAGGAACGGAAACTGATCAATCTGGCCCAGACCCAGCTGCAACATGCGCAGGATCACGCCCGACAGCGACGAGCGACGGATTTCCGGATCGGTGAACTCCGAGCGCGACTGGAAATCCGCCTCGGAGTACAGGCGATAGCAGATGCCTTCAGCAATACGACCGCAGCGGCCTTTACGCTGGTTGGCGCTGGCCTGCGACACCGGCTCGATATGCAGGCGGTCCAGTTTCTGACGCGGGCTGTAGCGCTTGATGCGGGCGAAACCGGGGTCAATCACATAGCGGATGCGTGGCACCGTCAGCGAGGTTTCGGCGACGTTGGTGGTCAGCACCACACGTCGCTTGGGGCCGGGATTGAACACACGGTCCTGGTCTTTGGCCGACAGCCGCGCGTACAGCGGCAACACCTCGGTTTCGCGGTATTTGCGTCGCTCCAGCGCCTGATGCGTGTCGCGGATTTCACGCTCGCCGGGCAGGAAGATCAACACATCGCCGCGCGGGTCGCCGCGGGTGATTTCATCCATCGCCGCCACAATCGCCGACACCGGATCGGTATCGGGCTCGTCACGCTTACCGCGTGACTGCTCGCCGGGCTTTGCAGCATCGGCAGATGCAGGCGCCTCGTCCGGTGCGCGATAACGCACTTCCACCGGGTAGGTGCGGCCTTCCACGCTCACTACCGGCGCGTTGTTGAAATGCCGCGAGAAGCGCTCGGTATCAATGGTGGCCGAGGTGACGATCAACTTCAGGTCTGGGCGTTTGCGCAGCAGCTGCTTCAGATAGCCCAGCAGGAAATCAATATTGAGGCTGCGTTCGTGCGCCTCGTCGATGATCAGCGTGTCATAGCGTGACAACCAACGGTCGGAGGCGATCTCCGCCAGCAGAATGCCGTCGGTCATGAACTTGATGCGGCTGTCTTCGCCCACCTTGTCGGTGAAGCGCACCTGGTAGCCCACCACCGAGCCCAGCTCGGTCTGCAGTTCCTCGGCCACACGCGCGGCCACCGCGCGGGCAGCGATACGACGCGGCTGGGTGCAGCCGATCATGCCGGCTTGGCCGCGACCGGCCGCCAGGCACAGCTTGGGCAGCTGCGTGGTCTTGCCCGAGCCGGTTTCGCCGGCAATCACCACCACCTGGTTGTCGCGGATGAGTGCGGTGATCTGCGCGGCTTCACGCGCGATTGGCAGCGCCTCGTCCATGGTGATGGCGATGTGCTGCGCGGCCCGCCGCTGCCGCTGGGTGTTTGAGCGCTCCAGCAGCTGTGCGAAGGCCTGCTCGCTGGCCGCATCGGCGGGCTTGCCCTGCCAACGCGACCACAGCCCAAGCAGGCGCCCACGGTCACGGCTCATTGCGCCGTCAATGGCCTTGCGGGCGTCGCGCAGGCGCGCCGTTGTGTCTTTTTCGATAGCGCTCATCAATCGTTCAACGTGAAAACATGAATTACCGGTATGTTTGCCGGAGCGGTATTGTGAAGCCATTCAACCCGTCAAGGAGAAATGCAGCATGGCCAAGGTCAAAAGCAGCGCCAAACCGGAAGCTGACAAGAAGAAGGTAGACAGCGGCAAGAAGAAGCTGGCAGCGGCCGCGCCTTCGGCTCCGGGTGTGAATATCGGGATCAAAGATGCCGATCGCAAGAAGGTGGCCGACGGCCTGTCGCACTTTCTGGCCGATACGTTCACCTTGTACCTGAAGACCCACAACTTCCATTGGAACGTGACCGGGTCGATGTTCAACTCGCTGCACAACATGTTCATGGACCAGTACACCGAGCAGTGGAACGCCCTGGACGAAATCGCCGAGCGTATCCGTGCGCTGGGCTTCAACGCCCCCGGCTCGTATCAGGAATACGTGGCCTTGACCTCCATCCCCGAGGAGCCCGGCCTGAAGGACAGCGCCGACTGGCGTGAAATGGTGCGTCAGCTGGTGGTTGGCAACGAAGCGGTCTGCCGTACCGCCCGCGCGGTGCTGGAGCAGGCCGATGATGCCGACGACGCACCCAGCGAGGACCTGTTGACCCAGCGCCTGCAGATCCACGAAAAGAACGCCTGGATGCTGCGTTCGCTGCTGCAGTAAGAAGGCCATTCCCGCAAACGGGCATGCCCTCCGGAGTTTGCGTTGCAAACTCCGGAACCGGGCCCTAGGCGCCAGATCCCCCGCCCCCCGGGCGCGCCCCCTTGACTCAAGGGGGCTTTACGCCAGCTTGCTTTGATGAGGATTGAGGCTCCCCCCTCCCGCACCCTGCCCAAAACAAGCCAACGGCCGGTCATCGCCAGCGGTTAAACTAGCGCGATGCCCCACAGTCCCGCGCAAGAACTGCTTTCCAGCGTTTTCGGTTACGACAGTTTCCGCGGCGACCAGCAGGCCATCGTCGAACACGTCGCCAACGGCAATGACGCCCTGGTGCTGATGCCTACCGGTGGCGGTAAATCCCTGTGTTATCAGATACCGGCGCTGCTGCGTGATGGCTGCGGCATTGTCATCTCGCCGCTGATCGCGCTGATGCAGGACCAGGTGGAAGCGCTGCGCCAGGCCGGCGTACGTGCCGAGTTCCTCAACTCCACGCTGGATGGCGAGACTGCCGCGCGGGTGGAACGCGAGCTGCTCGATGGCACGTTGGAGCTGCTGTATGTGGCGCCGGAGCGACTGCTGACAGGCCGTTTTCTGTCCCTGCTGGAACGCAGCCGCATCGCATTGTTCGCCATTGACGAGGCGCACTGCGTGTCGCAATGGGGCCACGATTTCCGCCCGGAATACCGCCAGCTCACCGTGCTGCACGAGCGCTGGCCGCAGGTGCCGCGCATCGCGTTGACCGCCACGGCCGACCCGCCCACCCAGCGCGAGATCGCCGAGCGGCTGGATCTGGCCCATGCCCGGCACTTCGTCAGCTCGTTCGACCGGCCCAACATCCGTTACACCGTGGTGCAGAAGGACAACGCCAAGCGCCAGCTGCTGGGCTTCCTCAAGGATCACCGCGACGAGGCTGGCATCGTTTACTGCATGTCACGGCGCAAGGTTGAGGAGACCGCCGAATTCCTGTGCAGGGAGGGCATGAACGCCCTGCCCTACCATGCCGGCCTGCCTGCGGAAGTACGCGCGGCCAACCAGCGCCGTTTTCTGCGCGAAGACGGCATCGTGATGTGCGCCACCATCGCTTTCGGCATGGGCATCGACAAACCGGATGTGCGCTTTGTCGCGCATACCGACCTGCCCAAATCAATGGAAGGCTATTACCAGGAAACCGGCCGCGCCGGCCGCGATGGCGAGCCTGCCGAAGCATGGCTGTGCTACGGGCTGGGCGATGTGGTGCTGCTCAAGCAGATGATCGAGCAGTCCGAGGCCGGCGAAGAACGCAAGCAACTCGAACGCGCCAAGCTCGACCACCTGCTGGGCTATTGCGAATCCATGCAATGCCGGCGCCAGGTGCTGCTGGCCGGCTTCGGCGAAACCTACCCCAAACCCTGCGGCAACTGCGACAACTGCCTCACGCCGCCCGCCGCGTGGGACGCAACCGTCCCAGCGCAAAAAGCATTGAGCTGCGTATACCGCAGCGGCCAGCGTTTCGGCGTGGGCCATCTGATCGACATCCTGCGCGGCAGCGATGCCGAGCGCCTGCGCCAGCTCGGCCACGACAAACTGAGCACCTACGGCATCGGCCGCGATCTGGACGCACGCGCCTGGCGCGGCGTGTTCCGGCAGCTGGTGGCCGCCAGTTTGTTGGAAGTGGACCCCACCGCACATGGCGGTCTTCGCCTGACCGATGCCAGCCGCGATGTGCTGACAGGCCGCCGGCAGATGATGATGCGCCGCGAAAGCCCGGCCGTGCGCGAACGCGAGCGCAGCGGTGGCTCACGCACCGGCCTGCCGGTGCAGTCGCAGGATCTGGCGCTGTTCAATGCCCTGCGCGGACTACGCGCCGAACTGGCGCGCGAACAGAACGTGCCGGCCTTTGTGATCTTCCACGACAGCACACTGCGCAACATCGCCGAGCAACGACCCACCAGCGTCGATGCACTGGGCCGCGTCGGCGGCATTGGCGGCAGCAAGCTCGCGCGCTATGGCGAGCGGCTGGTGGACATCGTGCGTGAGCAGGGCTGATTCGCCACTGCCCACGCACGCGTGCCGTGGTTACCAGCGGGCGCTGATGCGGAAATCCGCGCGCACACTGTCCTGGTCTTTGAGCACGTCATCCAACGGATGGCCCAGATCCAGGCTGTAGCTGTAGCGTTTGAAAACCTGGCCATTCAAGCCCAAGCCGACGCTGCTGATGCTGGCAGAGGTGGGGAAATCACCGCGCACATCGCCGTGGTCGAAGAACACGTACACATCGTGTGCGCCGCGATACGGGCGGTGCAGCTCCACGCTGCCGAAGTAGCCCTTCACGCCCGACAACGCGCCGCGCACATAGCCTCGCACGCTGCCGATGCCGCCCACCTGGAACAGATTGCTCGACGGCAGGAAATCGCCGCTGGTGAACTGCCAACCCAGCTGCGCGCGATACAGGAAGCCGCTGCCGCCGATGCGCTGGGTCCACGAGGTATTGCCGTTGGCGGTGGTGAAGTTGCGTCCTTCAGCCAGCGTTTCGTCGGTCTGGATGCGTGACACGCCCTGGTAGAAGGTCCAGTCATACCCATCGTTGCGGTAGCCGGCATTCAACCCCAGCGTCATCACGGTGGAGTCGATCTCCGAAACACGCACGTCGGCGATTTCCGAGATGGAATTGCTGCGGCCGATGCTGGCCACGGTGGACAGCAGCCAATGCTGGTTGGCGATCCACGGCTGGGTGAAATCCAGACCGTAGTTGGTGGATTCACCGGTGATGTCCAAGGCGCGGTAGGCACCGTCGATGATGTTGATCTGGTTGCGCGAGACATTCACGCCCAAGCGGCCGTTGCGCTTGTTGATGATGCCCGAATACGCAATGCGGCCTTCCAACCCGCCGCGCGAATACGCCACCGAGCCGGACAGCAGATCGTTGATGCTGGCCAGGCCCCAGAACTGGCCCTGCACGCCGTAGCGCTCGCGGCCCGTACTCTCCACACCGGAGTTGTCGACAAACAACCCCCAGTTGCCACGGCCCGGCGTTTCGGTGAGCAGCACGATGTCGGTCTGGCCGGCGGTGCCGCCCGGGCGCAGCAATGCACGTACCTGCAGGTCACTGGTGCGGTTGAGGTACACCAGGTCATCGCGCAGGCGGTTGGTCTGCACAACTTCGCCCACCGGCTGGTGGATGCGCTTTTCGATGAAGCGCACCGGCACTTTGCCTTCGCCGGTGACTTCCAGCTGCCCCAGCTTGCCTTCCAGCAACGTGACTTCCACCCGGCCGCCTTCAATGGACTGCTCGGGCAGCAACGCCTTGGCGGTGGTGATGCCCTGTGCCGCATAGGCCGCGTTCACTTCGGCCACCATTTCGTTCAACTCCGTCAGGCTCACCTCACGCCCCTGGTAGCGGGCGCGGATGGCATCCAACGTCTCGTGGGTCAGCAGTTCCGACGGGCTGAAGTGGATTTCCTTCAGCGCAAACCGTGCATCGACCTGCTTCGCCGCAGGGGTCTGCGTTGCAGGGGTTTCCTGTTGCACCGGATCCACCACCGGCTTGCGCGGCTGCAACGGTTGGCGCTGCTCGTAGTAACCATCAATGCGCTGTGCAGCCGCTTGGCCTTCAGCGGCGGTCGTCGACTGAGCACTGGCGATGCAGGGCAGCAACACGCTGCCGATGAGGAGCACCCCTCGATACATATCTTTGTTCCTGTGGTTCATCAGTTGGGAGCCCCGAGATTGACCGCACCGGCCGGCGAGGAGACGACGTCGTCCGTGTTCTTCTCGTCATCCAACCACTCCGATGCCGGCACGCTCTGGCCGTTTCGGGTGTCCAGCTGGAGCATGCGGCCCATGTAACGCACCGCGCTTTCGCCCAGATAGTTGGGGCCGCCATCAACGTGTTCCGGATTGTAGTTGGGGCTGGTCAAGCGGAACCCATCGGCAAAGCGGACCACGAACGCGTTGGTATCCATGAACGTGCCATCGGCCGAGAGGCGGAACGTCTTGTCCAGCTGTGTCAGCTGCACATCCACCGGACGCAGCACCGGGCTGGTGTTGTCCATCAGCACGTTCATGCCGGATGTTGCCAGGGTCATCGTCTTCTCGATGTAGCCCTGCGCGATGTCGGCACGGGCCGCACTGGAAGCCAGCTGTGCATCAACCGCCTTGAGCTGGTCAATCAACCAGGCATCACGCGGGTCCACTTCAACCACCACCTGGTGCGCGACACCGTTGCGGTAGCCGGTAAGCGTGGTGGTCAACGGGCCCACACCCTGGCTGGACTGGGCGATCTGCGCGTTGATGTCGCTCGCGGCCAGATTCAGGCGCGTGTCCACCATTGCGTGTGCCAGCGACAGTTGGTCGCGTGCGGCCAGCGCGCCGGAGGCTGCCTGCAGCTGCCTACCGGTGAGCGAGCCACCCTGCGCATCCATGCTGACCGTGGTACCTGCCTGGATGCGATCGAAGTGGATGCTGCCGCCAGAGATGATCGACTGCAGGCCGCCACTTTCACCGTTGCCGGCAAGCACATCACCGCCTGCGGCAAACCGCACGTCGCGGCCAGCCTCGTAACTGCCCCATTGCTGGTTGCCGCCGCTGTTGGCGGCAATGTCGACACCGGCGGTAGTGGTGTTGATGGCGATGTCGTTGGCTGCACCTACCTTCAACGAACCACCTGCATCCACCGCGCCGCCGCGTACATCCGCACGACGCGAGGTCAGCTGGATGTCATTACCTGCACGAAGCGCGTCAAAGACCAGGCTCTCACCCGAGGCCAGCTGCAGACCGCAACCGGCCTGCACCGAACCGATCGACATCGTGCCGCCGGCATCGCCACTGAAGTTGCAGCCGGTGGTCACATCGTCGGCATTCAGATCGGTGCCGGCCACCCAGGTGCCGTCCACGCCAATCACGGCGGTACCAACATCAATGGCCTTGCCGGCCTGCAGGTACATGGAGCCGCCCACGTTGACCACATCGAACGTCGCATTGCCGCCCGCGTTCGCGGTCAAGTCCGCCTTGACGTCGAAGGTGTTCACGGAGGTGTCGTTACCGCTGCGCAGCGTGGCGTTGCCACCCACCGTGCCGGTACCCAAGGCCAGATCACCACCGGCTGTCGACGACAGATCACCCTGGCCATTNNCCGCTGGTCAGTGTGCTGTTGCCGATGACATCCAGCGTGGTCGCGGTCAGATCGGTGACAGCATTCACTGCCAATGCCTTGCCAACTTCCGCCGTGCCCAGCACCACGTTGGCCTGGCCGTCGATGGTCGCATTGCCAGCCACGCTCGCATCCGCGATGGACAGCGTGCTCACGGCGTCCGCGTTGAGATCCGCACCGCTGTGCAGCCGCTGCACATCCAGCGTGTTGCCGGAGGACAGCGTCATCGCTGCGCCGGAGGACAACACTCGTGCGGCCAAGGCTGCACCGGAGGTCACATCCAGCGTGCCCTGCACTGCCAGCGAATCAATCGCAGTGCTGCCCACGCTGCTCAACGTTGCGTTGCCAGCCACCGTGCCGTTGCCCAGCGCCAGATCACCACCGGCCGTTGCCGACAGATCACCCTGGCCATTNNCCGCTGGTCAGTGTGCTGTTGTCGATGACATCCAGCGTGGTGGCAGTCAGATCGACAGCGGCGTTTACGGCCAATGCCTTGCCGACTTCCGCCGTGCCTAGCACCACGTTGGCCTGGCCGTCGATGGTCGCATTGCCAGCCACGCGTGCATCCGCGATGGACAGCGTGTTCACAGCGTCCGCGTTGAGATCCGCACCGCTGTGCAGCTGCTGCACATCCAGCGTGTTGCCAGAGGACAGCGTCATCGTTGCGCCAGACTTCAGGGCGTTTGCAGCCAAGGCTGCACCGGACGTCACATCCAGCGTGCCCTGTGCCGACAGCGTGTCGATGGTGGTGCTGCCAACGCTGCTCAGCGTGGCGTTTCCCCCCACCGTGCCGGTGCCCAAGGCCAGATCACCACCGGCCGTTGCCGACAGATCACCCTGACCGTTGAACGTGGTCAGCGAGGTATTGCCACCACTGGTCAGCGTGCTGTTGCCGATGACATCCAGCGTGGTCGCGGTCAGATCATTGACGGCATTCACTGCCAATGCCTTGCCGACTTCCGCCGTGCCCAGCACCACGTCGGCCTGGCCGTCGATGGTCGCATTGCCGGCCACGCGCGCGTCAGCGATGGACAGCGTGCTCACGGCGTCCGCGTTGAGGTCCGCACCGCTGCTCAACTGCTGCACATCCAGCGTGCTGCCGGACGATAGCGTCATCGCCGCACCGGAAGACAACACGCGTGCGGCCAAGGCAGCACCGGAGGTCACATCCAGCGAGCCCTGCACTGCCAGCGAATCAACCGTGGTGTTGCCAACGCTCGACAGCGTGGCGTTGCCGCCGACCGTGCCGTTGTCCAGCGCCAGGTTCCCGCCTGCCGTGGCCGACAGATCACTTTGGCCGTTGAAGCTCGTCACCGAAGTATTGCCGCCGCTGCTCAGCGTGCTGCTGCCTGCGACATCCAGCGTGGTCGCGGTCAGATCGTTGGCGGCGTTGACTGCCAGCGCCTTGACCACGACGGCCTGTCCGATCACCACATCAGACTCACCGTCGATGGCTGCATTGCCGATCACCGTCGCATCGGCGATGGACAACGTGCCCACCGCATCTGCCGTGAGATCAGCACCGCTGCTCAGCTGCTGCACATCCAGCGTGCTGCCGGACGCAAGCGTCATCGCCGCACCGGAAGACAACACGCGCGCGGCCAAGGCTGCGCCGGAGGTCACATCCAGCGAGCCCTGCACTGCCAGCGAATCAACCGTGGTGCTGCCAACGCTCGACAGCGTGGCGTTGCCGCCGACCGTGCCCGTCGTTAGATCCAGATTGCCGCCACTGACCAGTTGGGCGTTGCCCGTCACCTGGACAGCAACCACTTCCAGATCACCCGCCGTGCGTGCATCAAGATCACCGGCGACGATGGTGTCCACGTTCGCCGAAGCCGCATCCAACTCGACCGCGCCATCCGCACGGATGACAGCGACCTGGACGTGCTCGTCCGCTGCCAGCAGCACATCACCTTCGGTTGCCTCAAGGTGGCCAACAAGGCCGCCCTTGGGCAGGGCCAGAACCACGTCACCCTGTGCAGCACTTGCGGCAGCCAGATTGCCAACGTTGACCGTCAGCGCCTGTCCACGCGTACCAATACCTTGCCCTGCCGTCAGGGTGGCCTGGACATTGCTGCCACCGCCGACATTGACGGCCACATCGCCGTTGGACTGGATACGACCATCGGCGATCAGCGTGAGCGTGCTGCCAACCTGATTACCACTGACCGCCACGTGGCCCAGTGACATATCGCCCGCAGTGCGAACCGAGACCACCTTGCCTGCACTGAGCTGGCTGCCCGCGCCCATGCTGAAGCCGGCAGCGTCGATGTGCACCTCGCTGCCACTGTGCACCACCGCACCGGCTTCCAGCACCGCGGACTGCAATGCCAGGATCCTGAGAATCTGCTGGATGTCCGCGTCACCAAGCGTCAGCTGCTTGCCTGCATTCAGATCCGCCGAATCCGCCACCAGGCTACCCACCGTCACATCACCCATCGGCGCACTGATCGTGGCCTTCTGGCCTGCGGTGGCTTCCCCGATATCAACGCCGGCATAGCCGGTCACCGCGAGCCCGGCACCTGCGTCCAGCACCTCCGCCGACAGCGCCCCGGTAGTAGTTGCCAACCGCAGCTCGCCGCCAGCGGTCAAGGTGCCGATCGGCATCCCGGTCTTGCTGGAAAGGCCAACATCGCCACCTGCGGCGCCGTTGAGCTGACCGCCGGTGATGATCTGCACGGCAAGCATCGCGCCGCTTTCATCCTTGATGTCATCACGGACCACCAATTGGATATCGCGGCCGGACACTGCCGCCACATCCTTCAGATAGGACAGCAAGCTACCACCGGCGACATCCAGCACGACATCCTGGTTGGCGTTGACGACGCCGATGCGGAGGTTGCCATTTTGCTGTGCAAGCTTCACATGCTGCCCGGCATCGGCCAGCAGCAGCGTTCCGTTGACCTGCACCCGCAGCGGCTGCCCGTCATCGCCCATGATGCTGCGCAGCGCACTCAGGCTCAGGTCCTTGCCAACGGAGATCGATGGCCCAGCAACACCCGAAACTCCCAGGATGTCCCCATCGCTGCCGATGCGTGCATTGCCACCACCGGAGAAGCGGCTGAAAGCCAGCGTCGAACTGCCGTGCAGATAGGTGTCGGCGCCCACAATCGCGTCCACCTTGCCCCTGGCATCCACCACCACGGGCGCAGTGCTCTTGATCCGCAACGAAACAACCACGCCCCCATCACGAACCTGCTGTGCAGTAAGCACGTTGCCGTTGGCGTCGAGCATTTCAACGTCACCCGGCGTCGTAGCCAGGCGCATGGCCAGCGCCGCGTCATCGCTGATGGCTCCGCTGTTCACATCCGCAAGACTGACGGTGTACTCATTGGCCAAGCGGCCCAGGTTGTTCTTGGCCCGCAAGGTAATGTTGCGGCCCATGATTACCGGCTCCGCATTCAGCGCCGAACCTGACGAGGGCTCCAGCGCATTGGCATTGAACACGTATTGCAGTTGATCCCGGGTCCACTGGGAGTCGTTGGTCAGGCTGTCGTACAACGCCCCCTTGCGCGCCGCTACTTGAGCGCTATCGCCCACATTGCCGGCCAGCTCATAGCGGAAGGCATCGTCGAAACCGGAGGCGAAGACCGTTTCCTGTTCCCAGGTGCTACCGAAGGCATCGGCAAACACCACCGTGAGCCGCGCGTAGCGCTCGGCCAGATACGCGGCCACACCTGCATCATCCAGACTCTGTTCCCTGGCCGCCTCGGCCATGGAGCGATACAGCGTGATCGCCTTGCTGCCCGCGACAAACTGCCCGCCGGACACACTTCCCAGGCCGAGCAATTGGAAATACTCGGCGTAGCTGGCATCCACCTGGCTCTGGTAGCCGAGCACCGACTGCTCACCGGCCCCCTGGTAGAGCTTGAGGTTGTCACGCAGGCTGTTGAGTTGTGCCTCGCTGAGGAAACTCGCCGCCCCGCGCTGGGATGCGCTGAATATCGAACCGTCCCGGGCATCGATCAGCACATCACCGGCGGTGGACTCAATATGCTTCACCCAGAAGTCACCGGCCAGATCGCCCAGTGCAATATCATCGGCAGCCTTCGCCGTCACCAGGCCACCTTCCATTGCGCCATCACTGCGCAGGAATTCATTTGCCCTGAGCAGCAAGGGCTTGCTCAGTGAGCCGATGCCACCGTACGTGCTGTACAGCGTGATGTCGCCGCCGGTGATCGATGCTGTGCCAGTGTTGACGCCCTCGATGTTGTACTTCGCACGCAGCCACACATTGCCCGCGGCAGTGCCATTGCCGGCACTGATCAGCACCTTGGCAGCCGAATCCACGTCCAGAGCGACGTCGCCGCCTGCCCTGGCAGTGATGCTCCCAGCCTCCACCGTGGTGCCATTGGCATCCTTGTACGCCACCATCTGGATGTCGATCGGGTTGGCCGCATCCCCGGGTTGGGCACCCACAAGGGTGCCAATGGAACGGCCGGCTTCCAACGTCAGTTTGTTGGTGATGATGCGGGCATCGTTGGAAACACTTTCGATGCTGCCGTAGACGCTGGTCAGGGAGGTACTGCCATCGGTGTTCTTCAGTACACCATTGATGCGAATGGTCTGCCCCGAATCAATGTCTAGCACGCCGGCATCATTGGACTTGAAATTGATGGCGATGGCGTTATCGGCCTTGACCGTGTTGGTCACGATCAGGCGACCATGCGTCGGTGCCCGCAGCCCCCAATGGGTACGCCACGTATCGCCATCCTTGAACTGGTTCTCCCCGGGGAAGCCGTAGTTGTAGCGGCAACCCTGCGAGTTCCCCTTCTCACAACGATAATTTACCCCCCAATCAACCTCATCACCGAACCAACCCGTGATCTGGGATTCAAACAGATTGCCGTTGCCCGAACCGTTGTAATACTCCATGCCCGAGACAGCCCACTGCTGCCCGTCATAGAGCGTCTTGCCATTGGCATCCACCCAACGCCAGTTCTCGGCGCTCATCGCACCCTGGTATGCCCCGTTGATGTTCCGCCGGATATTGGCCGTCTGTGTCCAACGCCCACGCATACCGCCCTGCGGGTTGTAGGCATCCGTCGTGGTCAGCGGGCTCAGCTCAGTCGACGACCAGCCCGATGCATTAACAGCCCCGACGCGAGCGCTCACATTGCCGTGGGCGTCCCGCTGGTACCATGTCGACACATTCCGCAGGCGGTCACGGATGGTGATCTGGCCCGGTGCACCGTTACCGACAAGAATATTGCCCAGCTGCAGCCCCACATCGGCCAGCTTGTTGTCGATCACCACCGAGCCCTTGCCGCTGATGACGTTCAACGAACCTGATGTCGAGGTGCTGACGATCTTGCCGTCCAGCGTGATCGAGCCACCACCATTGGCCCAGATATCCGGGACGATGAACTGACGGTTCAACGAGTCGTACTTCAAGCGAATCTGCTGTGAATCACCACTGGTGCGACTGACATACTCGACCGGGACGTCGAATATTCCCTTGGTGCCCTGTGCGTCCTTGGCATCAATCCACGCGCGCAGCCCTTGGCTGTCGGACACGATGGCCGAGTAGTCCACCGGCTTGCCGGCCTTCAGTGCCACGTTTACGTCGATGTAGTTGGCGGTGATCTTGATGCCGCTACCAGCATTGATGCCCGGCCCGGTGTTGCCCGCGCCGTTCTGTGCCGTCGCGGTGACATCCCCCGGCTGCTCGCTCAGCACCTTGACCAGAGTCCTTGCATTGACCCTTGGCACGAAGTTGGTGCTTTCATGGCTGTATTTCGACACCTGACCGCCGTCGTAGAACTGCCCCTTCAAGCTCGATTGGGTGCAGTCCTTGTCCCCCACCCGGTAGTTGCAGGCACCATAGACAAAGATGCTGCCGCCGCCGCTGGATTTGCTGGTGTCATAGCCCTTGTACAACAGGTAGTCGGTCAACGTCATGCCCGCCTGCTTGGCGGCCTGGCCATACACGGCGTTGGCGATGAAGCCCGCTGCATCATCCGCATTGGTGATGCCCCAGGCCAGGCTGTGCTGGCGCCACAGCGAACTGGCGATATTGCCGTACCAGGAGCCGGTCCCAAGGTTGTAGCCCACCTCGCCCTTGGGCGCATTGATGGTTACGTTCTCGGCAAGCTGTTCGCCCCAGCCATAGATGCTGCCCTCGGCGTTGTATATGTTGAGCTTGCCGCCGGTCACCGAGATGCGGCCGCCGGTTCCAATCGCCGAGCCCTTGTTGCCAAGGTTGCTGATGTCCACCAGGGCATTGCCCAGCCCCGGATTCTGGCTCAGCCCGATGCCAACGGCCTTGTCGCTGTTGCCGGTGAACAGGATGTTGCCACCACTGTAGTCCGGCACCAGGATATCGCCGGCCAACAACAGGTTGTGGTTGCTGTTGTTGACGATGGTGATCCGCGGCGCGCCCTTGGCCGTCATCGACCCGGACCCACGGATGTTGTTGCCAAACAGGATGATGTCGCCACCGGCGGCGTACAGGTCGCCGATACTCCAGGTCTTGGCTGCCTTGCCCGCCGTTTCGTCGAAACTGTGGATGCCGTCAGCATTCAGCACTGCCTTCAGGGCGTTGCTGTCCCACAGTGAGCTCTCGAACTCAAGCACATCACCACCCGCACCACTCTTGCTCAGCGTGCCATCGGCATTGATGACGATGTCCAGCACGTTGTAGCGCCCGGCAACCACGGTGCCGTCAACCAGGACGTCTCCGGTCGTGGTACCGGAAGACTTGTTGTCACGTACCGTGACCGGAATGAAACCCAGGTTGTAGCCGGTTGCCGCGCCATCGGCGTTGCGGAATACGTTTTCGCCATAGGAACCAAGCGAGACAAACGCGCCGCTGAGCAGGCTGCTGCCAGCGGCCAGACGAGTGCTCGCGCCGCTGTTCAAGGTGGAACGTGCCGACGAATCCGGGATGGCGATCAGGCCACGGCTGTAGCCCAGCGCAACGGCATTGGTTGCCAGCCTGGAGGTCCAGCCATTCATGCCGTCCTGGCCAGCGGACACAAATGCATTGTGCAGCGACTCCAGTGCGGCGCCGCTTTCCACGTTGACCTGCTGGTCCATGTCCAGGGTGACGTCGGCATCGGATTTGCCGACCGCCGCCAGCACACCCCAGGTGTTCACCAGCGCGCTGGCGCCAATATCGGTATTGGCATAGGTACCCACATTGAGCATGTAGCTGCTCTGCAGCTTGGCGTTGTTGGCAATGTTGACCTTGTTCTGCAAGGCCGCATTCGTACGGGCCTTGACCACGGCCACATTGATGGCGCCGCCTGTGGTCAGGCCAGCACGGTCATCGGTGTTGGCGCGCGTGGCGGCCACCACATCCAATGCGCCGGTATCACCTTCGCCCGGCTGCTGGCCGGTGCGCAGCAGGGCACCGCTGCCCACATCGATCACACTGGATCCCTTCAGCTCGGTGGTGACCTGCGCCGCACTGCCGGTCAGTACACCACCGCCTGCCGCGCTGACGGCCAGCGCGCTGCCCAGTGTGCTGTTGTAGTTGTTGTCCGTGCGCAGGGTTGTGGACCCCGCGGAAATCAACCGGGCATCCTGTCCGATCTGGATATGCACATCCGAGGCGGCAACGTTGGAGACATTTGCACCGCTCGCGTTGAGTACACCTGCACTGGTGCTGTCCGCACTGCCACCGTAACGGGCATTGTGTTCGGCCCTGGCCTCCAAGCGGCTGACGTCCATCACCGCGTTCCTGCCGATGAGCAGCGAGGTATCACTGCTGGAGTCGGTGGATGCAAGCGCTGCATTGCCTGCCAGCAAGCCACCAGTGCCGGCCTTTGCCTTTGCAGTGTTCTCATCCGTACCGCTGGCGCCAAGTACAACATCACCGGCAAACAGCACTGTTGAATCGCCGATGCGAAGGTCCGTGGTGGAACGGGAGATGGCCTTGGCCTTGACCACACCTGCGGCCAACAGCCCAGCGGCAGTGATACCTCTTGCGTCTGCGCTCTGGTGGCTGTTGTTGGTCGCCTTGACCGATACGTCGCCCCCTCGCCCGTAGCCGTTGGTGCCGCCCTGTGCCGTGGCCTCACCATGGACCATGACACCGTCCCGTATCTCGGCATCCACGGCATTGCGGCTGTCTGCGGTGGCAAACGCACCGGCGCCGGCCAGGTACATGCCGCCGGAGCCGGCAAGGGCGCGTGCATCAACCGCACCGTCTTCCACCGCGGCCGATACGTTCAGGCCACCCCGGTTGGCCAGCACACTGTTGTTGCCCACCCAAGCGCCCACCGTCGTATGCGAGGTCGCATCCGCCACCGCGGCACCCACCGCCAGGCCAACCGCCACTGCCGCACCCTCAGCTTCGGCTGACACATCGGGCCGGGCACTGGCGCTCACAGACACATCGCCGCCGACACCGGACACCTTGCTGCGATCGCCCAACCAGGCATTGGCCCGGGACGAGTCGTCGGCCAGTGCCACCGCCGCGCTGGCACCGGCCAGCACACCGCCGGCTGCACCACGGGCCTTTGCCTGCGCGCCACCTGACGAGGCGGCATCGATGATCACATCCGAGAAGCCGCTGACGATGCTGTCGTTGGCCAGCCAGGCCGCAACGTTGGCATCACGTTCTGCCTTGGCAACCACCACACCCGCCGCCGCGGCACCTGCGGCCAATCCGGTCGCAAACACGTCAAGCTCGCTGTCATCGGCAGCGCGCACGTCCAGCGCCCCGGCCTGGCCAGTCACCGCGACGTCGCCCTTTACCGAAGCGGTTACGGTCTGTTCCAGATTGGCAATGCCAACTGCCGCGCCCACGCCAACCAGCCCGGCCGCGCCGGCATAGACATCCAGCTCGGCCGCCTTTCCACCGGCCCCATCCCCTGCACGCGCCACTACCTCTACCGACGATGCACGGGTTTTTGCCGCCGCCAGGCTTGCCTCGGTGGTGCCATACAGGCCGGTCATGCCGAATGCACCGCCGACCCCCAGGCCACCCACACCCACGCCGCCTACCGTGTTGCTGCTGCGCATGCGGCTGTCGGCCGTAATACCGACATCGCGGGCGACGAGGCTGCCACCGCTTACCGTGGCCTGCACCCGGTCTCCCCGACCCTGCAGGCTGCCCAGGTTCACCGAGCCGCGGGCATTCAGTGCCGATGCCCCCTGCGTCCCCAGCGTGCCCTGCAACGCAGCGCTGTTGACCTTCTCACCGCTGCCCAGTTGCTTCAGGCTGCCGAAGGTACCGCCCAGTTCCGAGCCACTGTCGCCAGTGCTGCCCACACCTGCCAGGAGCAGTGAAGCTGCACCACCGATGCCGGTGCTCAAGCCTGCGCCACCTGTCATGGTGACCATGTCCACGGCGCGGTCGGAAGCAGCGTTTACCGCCACTTCACCACTGGCCGTGATGTTGCTGTCCAGCACATTGGCGCGAACACTGCTGCCCAGGATGGCGACCGATGCACCCGCACCCACGCCGCTGCCTGACACGCCCACGCCCAATGCACCGGAGTACGAAGACAAACGCAGGATTTCATCTGCGACCACCGACGTGTCGGTGGCAGAAACCGTTGCGTTCTGAATGACCGCCTGGGTGTCATTTTCCAGCAGATGCACCTGCGCCATGCCCGCCACACCCGCACCGCCGGCCAATGCACCGCTGATCGCCACGCCGTTGAAATCCGAGCGGCTGCGTGCAGCGACATCCAACGTGCGGCTGACGGACACATCCGTGGCCCTGCCCGCCTGCCCCACGCGTGCCTGCGTGCTGCTGCTGCCAACGTTGACCAGTGCGGTACCGGCCACTGCCGCCCCCAGTCCTGCGCTGCCCGCACCACCGACAAGCGAAGCGGCGTTGTCGCTGTTGGCCGTCACATCCAGTGAACCACTCCGGAGGGTGCCCCCCACCACACTGGCCCGGGTGGTGGTGTTGAAGTCGTTCACCACCCCCGTTGCGGCACCGCCGACCAGGCCTGCCGCCGCACCGACGACAATGGCCAGGGCGTTCTGGCTGCCGTTGCCCGCAACCGTCGTTGCATCGGCGGCGCTTACCTTGGCGCCATCAATGGAGGCTGCACTGCTGCTGTCGAACAGGTTGGTGGACAACGCGCCCGCACCGGAGAACACGCCCGGGCTGCCGGCAATACCGGCCACATAGCTGGCCGAGGCAACATGGTGGCTGGCGCGGACATCCACGCTCTGCACATTGTTGGCAAGGCTATCGGACGCTGCCTCCGGATCAGAGGACGCGCTTACGCCATGTTGGTTGATCTTGGCATCCTTGATGGTCGCCACGGTCTGACCTGCAATCTGATTGACCGCAGCCATCACCGCTACCGCGCCACTTGCGATGGGCGTGGTGCCCAGCGCACCACTGAAGCCCAGCGTGCTGACCTGCTGGCGAGTCGCAGCATTTACCGCCACGCCGTGCACATCGATGGAACCCGTGCGCAGATCAATCTCGTCGAAGTTCATGCCCGCGGTATCGGTACGGCTGCTATGCGTGTTCGCCGCAGTGCGCACACCGCTGTTGATCCCCTTGAGCGCGTTCCCGTGGCCCAGCGCGGTCACTTCGGTGGTGCTGCCGTAGATGCCCGCTTCGGTGGTTCCATTGACCAGGTTGACTACCGTGCCCAGGCCGATGCCTGCAGCAGAGCCGCCGCCAACGCTGCCGGCGAACACGTCGATGCTCTGTGCCTGTGCGGCCAGCACACCCACATTGTTCTGCGCGACGACATCTGCCCCGCCCTCGATCCGGGCACTGACGGTTCCCTGCATCCGGTTGACCGCAACCGAGGCGGCACCGCCCACCGTGCCGCCACCGCCAAGGCCGGCCGCAATGGTACGGATGCGGTTGCCATTGCTACCCGCTGCGCCGGACGCATCCGCGCTGACCAGGAGGTTGCGCACATCCAGATCCAGCGCGTTGCCCTTCACCACCGCCGAGGTACTGCCACCGATATCGTTGTAGGCCACTGCAGCACCCACACCGACACTGCCAGCCACTGCTGCGGAGCCGGCCAGCGAATCGATGTTGCGCTCATCACGGGCACGCACCACGACATCGGCGGCGTCGTTGTTCACCACGCTGTCGACCAGGCTGGCGCCGGTCGTGGAGCTGATCAGATTGGTAGTGACGCTGCCCGCTACCGCGGCGCTACCCGCACCCGCACCAGAAACCGCCGCCGTGCGAATCAAGCTGCGGTTGGCAGCTTCAATCGCCACGCTGTTGGCATTGCTCAGCGCAGCGCCGTTCACCACCGCCGTTGTATCTCCACCAATGCTGTTGACGCTGGAAGCCGCGCCCACGCCCGCCGTGCCACCGATGGCCAATGCACCGGCCAACGAGTAGGTCTTGCCCTGGGTATCGGCGCTGACCGTGACATCACCGGTGACACCTGCGCCCTGCCCGGTCACACCGGTGATGCTGGCTTCGGTGGTGTTGTCGATGAAGTTGCTGGTGTTGCTGCCCGCAATGGAGGCGGTCCCCGCCAATGCGCCGGCAATGGCCAATGTCTTGGTGGTCGCGTCTGCAGCGGCATTTACGTCCAGCGTGCCGGTCACCTCAAGCGCGGTGCCGTCCACTTGTGCACGCGTCGTGTCCTTGATGGTGGCCACGTTGATCGCCGCGCCGATGGCGGCGGTGCCGCTGCCTGCCACTGCGCCGGCCAGCGTGTACACCTTGGAACTGTTGTGGGCATCCACATCCAGCACACCCGCCTGCAGCGTGCCGCCCTTCAACAGCGCCTGCGCGGTATTGCCGATGGTGCTCCAGCCCACCGAGCCCTGGATGGCCACGTTATTGGCTGCACCAACCGCCACTGCACCGGAAAGAATCTTGGCCTTGTTGGCGGCCTGCAACGCCACCTTGCCGCTGTCCACGTCCAGCGCGGCGCCTTCGGCCAGTGCCAGCGTGTTGTTGCCGATGTCGTTGATGGTCAGCGCAGCGCCCACCGCAACCTTTGAACCCAGCGTGGCGGCACCGGCAAACGAGCCGATGAAGGCTTCGTCGCTGGCATCCAGCGTGATGTTGCCGGCAGTAAGCGTGGCACCTGCCTTGTTGGCAACGCCCTGTGCATCCGGAACGCTGCTGCCCACCAGCACCGAAGTGGTGTTGCCGATGGCGTTGTACGATGCGCTGCCCACGCCGGTGAAGTTACCGGTGCTGCCGCCAATACCGGCGCTCACCGCCAGAATGTCAGCCTTGTCTGCCGCGGTCAGCGCGATTTTGCCGGCCGATGTCGCCGTCAACGTCGCATCGTTGACCGACACCGCATGTGTATTCTTGATGGTGTTGTAGGCAAATGCCACGCCGGCGTTGTTGCCGCCCACCTGCATCATGCCCGCTACCGCGATGATCGAGCTCTTGCTGCCATTACGGCCGGCAGCATCAACGCGGGTGTCTTCCTTGCTTTCAACATCGGCATTGGCATCCACCTGGATGCCACCGATGGCGTCGCCGCAATAGTCCACGCCGGCGCCAGATTCGCAGCCGTTGGTGGTGGAGCTCACATCATCGATGCTGGCCGTGCCTGCGAAGGCCTCCAGATTGCCGTCAAAGCTGATCGTGGCGCCGCCATCAATGCTGGCGACCGTGGTACTGGCCACCTGATTGACCAGTACCGACCCGGCAACCGCAACGCCGTTGTTCTGTGTGGATGCACCCCCGCTGGCAGCAGCGGCCACGATGCGCGATGCATCGGCCGCACGCACGCGCACGTCATGCACGCCGCTGATGTCGCCGCCGTGGATGCCCGCGCGCGTGTCGTCCTTCACTTCGGCATACGTCACCGCAGCGCCCATGCCGGCCTTGCCACCGGCATACAACGCGCCACCACCATTGGCAATCTTCGACTCGTTGACCGCCTTGACGTCCACATCGGCAGCCGCACCGGCCTTGCCCTGGATAGTGGAGCCAGACACGTTCGCGGCGGTGGTGTTCTTGGACATCGCCACCGTGGCCGATATCGCGCCCGCCGCTGCCGTGGTCTGGTCAGACGACGCATTGACGCCCACGCTCAGGCCCACATTGACCTGCTCGCTTTCATTGCGCGCGGTGACATTCACATCACCGGCATCCACCACGTAGCTGTTCAGCAGCCCTGCGCGGGTGGTGTTCTGGATGTCGCCATAGGCCACGCCACCGGCCAGCGATGCGCTGCCCTGCGTGTTGTCCGAGCCCGCCGCCGTCACCGACAACGCACCGCTGATGCTGATCAGCAAGGTCTTGTTGACGGCGGCGATATCCAGCTTCACGCCGTTGCCGCTGTTGTCCTTGACCACCGCATTGCTGATGTCGGCCTTGGTGTTCTGGCGCGCACGGTTGACCGTGGCGCTGCCCGACAACGAGATGCCGAACTTGGGCTGCGGCGCCTGCGCGCCCTGGCCCTGCTGGCTGCCGGAGCCGAGCAGACCCTTGGCTTTGTCGAAGTATTTGGTCAGCCCCGCATTACCGTCGCTGTCGGCCTTCTTGGCCATGCCTTCCAATGCGGTGACCTTGCCCAGCGCGCGCGTCTTGAGCGAATCCAGAAAGCCCGGGTTCTCCGCATTCTGCTTCTGCGCCAGTGCGTCCTGTTCCTGCTTGAGCTTCTCCGAGCTGCTCTTGGTGATGGCGCCTGCAGCAGCTACTGCACCAGCCAAACCATGGCTGTCGGCCTTGACCGACAGATCGCCGGTGTTGACCTGACCGGCCGTGTTGGTGCTGCCGGTTTTGAAATCGTCCGGCACCTGGCCGATGAAGGCCTGCGCATCGGTATCCATCTGCTGGTAGGCGACACTGGCGCCCACCGAAATGCTGTCACTCATCGTCACCGCACCGGCGACGGACCACACAAACAGATTCTCGTCGGCCGACACGCCAATCTTGCCGCCGGTCAACGTCGCGCGGTTGCTGATACCGGCCAGCGTATGGCTGTCCAGATCCAGCGCCGACGCAGTGCCGTTGACACCAATGCTGCCGCCCTGGCCGGACTGCAGCGCCAGCGAAACGATGAATTCTTTGTTGGCTGCATCAACCGCAATCGAGCCTGCGCCAGCATCAATGGTGACACCGTCATTGACGATGGCCGCAGCGGTATTGTCGTAATCCATGTAGCCGACGCTGCCGCCCAGTGCCGCGCCACCGTCGCCCACGTTGCTGGTCTTGAGGTTTTTCAGCGCCAAATCACCAGCTGCATGCAGCGCGGTGACGTCCGTGGTCGCACTGATATCGGCAGCTGCGTCGAAGCTACGCGCGCGTACTTTATCGGCATGGTCCTTGCCGTCCAGTGCCGACGTCCAGGCCTTGCCGGAGGTATCGGTGGTCTTCAGGCTTGCACCACTGGCAACATCGGTACGGGCGCTGTTTTTGGCCTTGAAATAGCTCACCGCACCGCCGATGGCCACTTCTTCGGCGGAGCCCTTGGCGGCCGAATACGAGCCAAACAGATCCGACGGATCGGTGATCAGATTCTTGGCCGCCGTCAGCGAATCCTTGAACTTGTCAAAGCTGCTGAAGTCGGGAACCGCACCGGTAAGCGCGCTGAAATCGCGCGGCAGTCGCACATCCGAGGCCAAGCCTATGTGCTGGCCGCTGAGCTGCGCGCCGCTGTTGATCAGCGTCTGCGCGTCGTGCTTCAGGTTGGCGATGGTAATGGCGCCGGAGAGCGCAAATGCCGAACCATCCGCATTCTTGCCCTTGGCCAACACGTTGCTGATGGCATGGTTGCCGATCTGCGCGTCGATCACCTGGCTGTCCACCACGATGTCGCCGGCACTGGTGATCGTGGCGCCGCTGCCGATCGAGGCCTTGGCGGTGTGCTCACCATCGACAAAGCTGATCGCACCACCCAGGCGGAACGGCGAAGCTTTCGGCGGTGTGGTCGGCGTGGTGCCACCATTGCCGCCGCCTGCGTCACCGTCGCCACTGATCTTGCTGATGGCCGCGCCAATGCCCGAGCCGGCAAGCGACTGCACCACGCTCATCAAGCCATCGCGGCCCTCGTCCTTGATCTGCTTGATCTCTTCCTCACCCGGCTTGGGCTCGGGCTTGGGTCCGGCGATGAGGCTGGTCGTCTTGTTGAGCGAGGTGATGCTGGCCGCCTGCACGGTGACATCGCCGCTGCTGCCGCCTGTGGCATGCGTGGTCACGCCGCGGTCAAGGCGTGCCTCGGCCGCAATGTTCTGCAGGCTCACCGCACCGGCCAACCCCACCGCGCCTTGGGCATCCGCACGCGCGGTGGCCGAGGTTTCAATGGACGAAGTATTCACTGCCGATACGTTGACGCTGCCGGCGGTCAGCGTCGCGCCGCCGGATTCAATCACCGCGCGGGTAGTGACGTTGACGTTGCTGATGGCTGCAGTGAAGCCAAGCTTGGTGTTGTTCTGGGCAAACGATTCGGCCGCCAGCTTCATTGCTGTATCGGCGTCGGCTTTCACAGCCAGCTCGCCCCCTGCGGTGACCGTTGCATTGGAGCCGATGATGGCCTCGGTGGTTGCATTGATCTGGCCGTAGGCCGCCCCCAGGCTCAGCAGGTGTTTCTTCGGCACCGGATTGCCACTGGCATCTTTGACCGGGTTGCCTTGAGCATCGGTGGCGAATTCGCCCTTGTCATAGGCCTTGCCAGCGGCCGAATTGTCGATGGCTTGGCGGGTACTTGCGTGCAGGGTGATGTCGTTGAGCGCCGTCAGCTTGGCGCTGCCTGTCACCTCAACCCGTGCGGTGGTCTTAGCATGCAAAAACGACACCTGCTCGCCCAGCACCTTGTCCACACCCAGGTTCACCAAGGCATCGCCCAGGTCGGTCAAGGTGCCGACGTCGGTGAGGCTCCCCACCACGTTGGCTTCCACGTCATCGAACGCGGCCGAATCCTTGTCGTAGCTGGAATCCACTGCTGCCGTGGCAGTCAGCTCGATGTCGTCCGCCTCCAGCACGCCGCCAACAGTGACGGTGGCTTTGGCCTCACGCAGACCAAAGCCGGTGTCGGTGATGGCAGCAGCACGCAGTTGGATCTTGCCGCCATCATTGAGCAGCACCAGCGGCGCGCCGGCACCACCGGTGTTGACCGCCGCCTCGTCAACGCGCTGCAGGCTGGCGTTGGCATCGCGACCGCCCGCCGGGGCAACAGCCACCAGAATGGTACCGGTGACATCAATGGCACGCGCCTGCACGCGCACGCCATTGGCGGCATTGATCCGGCCTTGGATGTCCACCGCACCGCTGTCCAGTTGTTCCGGCTTCAACGTGCCGTACAGCAGGCCATCCAGTGCCTCACCACCGGCGAGGATATCTCCCATCACCGCCTGCCGGGGCGTGGCCACCGACAACGATCCCACATTCAACACACCGGTTTTGCCTACCAGCAGGCCATGCGGGTCGACGAAGAACACCCGCCCACCCACCGTTGCCTCATCGGCCAGCAAGCCATTCAAGGTGCCGTTGATGTAGGCACGTGAATCACTCACCAGGTTGACCAGGTTGTGTACCTGGCTGCCGTCCTTGGTAGGCAGGATCAGGTCGACTGTCTGCCCCTGCTCGATACCGAATTCCTTGAACGAGTTGAACGCCACCGCGCCCGAGGCCCGGCCCTTGGTCGTAGCGGTGGTGACTTTCCAGTGATCCCCTCCCGCCGGTGTCACCGTCGTTGCGGTGTTGCCATCCGTTGTCATGGAGCTGCCCGCATCACCGGCCCACACGGCAAATGGCAATGCCATGCCCAGCACCGAGCCAATCGCGGCGGCCAGCCGTGCAGGACGCGGCTGCTGCTCTTCCAGCAATGAGGCCTTTACAGAAAGACGGTTCTTGCCAGTGGTGGTAATGCGATTCATGACGAGGCTCCGGGCAGCATTGCAGGCAGGGCTGCAACGCTCAGGTATGCGGGCGCGCGGCTGCATGCACAGCCGCGCCGATGCGTTTTGAGAGTGAGGATTAGTGCTTGGCGGCCGGGACGGCGGTCTTGTCCAGCGCGCGGCTGAGCATTTCCACGTTGGCCAACGACAACAGGTGCGCGTAGATCCAGCCCAGGTCACCGGACTTGTTCAGCTCCTGCAGCGCCTTGCCTTTCAGATCACGCAGCTTGTCTTCGTCAACCACGAAGAAACCATCCAGCGACGACGTCTCGCCCTGTGCGGTCTGCACGTTGATCTGCTTGGACACCAACAAGCCATGGGTGGCCAGCGCGTTGGTGAACTCGCGGGTGCGCGCCAGGTGCAACTGGTATTCCTGCAGGAACTGCAGGGCATTGGTCAGCAGCGCGCTGTCCTTGCCTTCTTCATCGAACAGCGGCGCACCTTCTTCGCCACCCTCGCGGATGCCGTCATAGGCTGCATCCAGGCATACGGTGAAGTCACCGGCCTCAGCCTCGCGTTCGGCGAGCACGAATGGATAGCGGCGCAGGAACGCCGGCACATAGGCGCCGTCCGCCCAACGGCCCTGCTCATCGACCATCAGATTCTGCCCGCTGCGCAGGCCCAGCAATGCCGCAGGCACTACCGCATCGGCACTGTTGCCGGCAAAAACGATGGGGTACTGCCGCACCACCTGCGCAAACTCCACACAGGCCAACGGCACCGAGTTCACCGCATTGGCGAAACGGAAATCACCTTGGCTGGCCACAACCCGGTGATTGCGGTGCGCAACGCGGTTCAACTGCACCGGGCGCTCATAGATCAGCAACTGCTTCATGGATATCCCCCTGGGTGATGACGAAAAAAATGCTCCCTATCTGATAAACCGGGGAAAGCAGCAGATTCCGATCACTCAAAGGCCGGCTCGGCCCATCAAAACATGAATTCGTTCACAAATTGATCATGAATGGGTTGCCATTGCTTGGCTGCAATTGCAGTCATCGGCTTGGTCGCTCAGACCAAGCACCCAAATCATTGTTTTTGCTGGCCGTCCAACGTGGAGTTTGCCAGCAGCATCAGGCCCTCCAGCTGGCGCCGCTCAGGGGATGCCGCCAACTGCAGCCTGGTCAGTACCGGCTCGGCCCTGTGCAGTTCCTCAAGCGCCGGCTGCGCGTGCCCCATCAACAGCAGGGTCTCGGCCAGCGCCAAGCGGCTGCTCGCTGCCTCGCTTCCGGTTTCACCAAAGCGGGTACGGGCAAATTCCAGCGCCGACCGCCGCAACATCAACGCCTGCCCGGCCTCCCCCTGCCGCCAGGCCAAGGCCGCGCGTGCCTGCAGCATGCGCAGGTGCAGGCCGATGGGAACGTGGCCGGCCATCTCCGCAAGCAACCGGCCTGCCTGCCCGGTCTGGCCCATGCGCACCTGCCACTCAATCCAGTTCAAACGCGCCTCGACCCGGCCAGGAGCATCCACCGGCAGCGCGGCGGCCAGCCCCTGGTCTGCATGGGCCAGCAACCTCCCGGCCTCTTCCATCCGCCCATCACGCATCAGCAGCCGGCCCAAGCCACTCTCGGCACGCAGGCTGGTGGGCGATTCACGGCCCAGTTTTTCCGTCCGTATTTCCAGGGCCTGCCGATACAGACGTTCGGCTGACAACAGGTCGCCACGCAACTCGCGCAACGAGCCGTGGTTGAACAGCCCCATCGAGTACTCCACCGAGTCCGGGCCGTCCAGCAGCGCACTCAGCGCGTGACGCTGCTCGTACTGTTTGTCGGCCGCAACGTAGTCACCGGAATCGCTGTACAGGTCAGCCAGCCCATCATGCTGGAGAAGCACAAAGCGGCTTCTGGGGCCGTACAGGTCCAGGGCATGGCGCATGCCTGACTGCAGCAACGGCAATGCCTGTGCGTAGCGGCCCTGTTCGCGCATCAACTCCGCCAGCCGCACTTCCGAAGCCAGCGCCATGCTGGTGCGACGGCCATGCAGGTTGGTGATCACCTCGGCAAATTCACGCTCGGCCGCTTGCGGGCGGCCCCAACGCAGGTACATCAATCCCTTGTTGTAGGTCAGCTCCAGGCGCTTGGCCGCAGCAGTGGGGTCTGCCAGTTGCGCGTACAGATCCGTTGCGGCATCCAACGCAATTTCTGCTTGGTCGAACGCCTGTTGATTGATCAACGCCATACCTTTGGCACCGAGCAGCTTGGCCCTAATCGCAGGCGCCTGTTCCGCACCCAGCAGCCCCAAGCCCTGCTCGGCCATCTGCAGCCCAAGGGGGCCATTGCCGTCCAGCGTTTTCTGCACCGCCAGATCGGCCAGCACCGCCGCCGCGTCGTCTTTGCGGGCGACTCTTGGGTCCATGAAACCGCTGTAGGCCTGCTGCAACAGTGCTTCGGCCTGATGCGGCACGCCGGAGTTCTGATATGCCACGCCCAGCACGGCGCGCATCCGCGCCAACTGCGCCGGCGCATCGGCCAGATCGTGCGACACCTGCAGCGCCGCCTTGTCCAGCAACTGCCGTGAGGTAAGTTCTTCGCCCCCCCGCTCGGTACGCAGGAACGGGTCAGCGGTTTCAAAAACGCCCACCATGAAGTTACTGACCTGCTGGGCTATCGCAGCCTCCTCCTGTGCCTGCTGCCGGGTCTTGAGCAGCCCGCCCACAAAGATCAACGACACCGCCACCAGGCCTGCAACCAGCGACACCGCATGCCAGTTGCGGCGCATGCCTTTGCGCAGCCGATATACACGCCCACCACCGCGCGCCTTCACCGGCTTGTTGCCCAGATAACAATGCACATCGCTGATCAATGCCTGCACCGTGCGATACCGCTCGCTCACCGTCAGCGCACAGGCCTTGCGCGCAATGGCGTCCAGATCGCCACGCAACTTGTCGCGCCACGGCAGTTCCGCCGACGCATTGGCGCTGGGCAACGCCACCGGCACCTCGGTGTCCTGCGGCTCGCGCGCGCATGCCCGCAGTGACAGCAACTCCACCAACATCACACCCAAACTGTACACATCACTGGCCGCGCCGACAGCGGCGCCGGAAATCATTTCCGGGCTGGCATAGGCCGGCGTGCAGAAGCCTGCGTTCTGGCTGTCACGCGCTTCGTTGAGCAGGCGCGCCAGACCAAAGTCCAGCAACACCGGCTGGCCATTGCTCATCACCAGCACGTTGTTGGGTTTCAGATCGCAATGCAGCACCAGTTGCTCGTGCGCGGACTGCACGATGCTGCAGATATCCAGAAACACCTGCAGCCGCTGCTCCAGGCCCAGCTCCTGCTCCGCGCACCAGCGGTCCAACGGCACACCATCCACATACTCCATCACCAGATAGGGATGCCCATCGGGTGTGGTGCCACCGTCGTACAACCGCGCAACATTCGGCAACTGCAGGCCCGCCAGCACCTGCCGTTCCGCCTCCAGACGCTCTACTTCAATCGCGCCGGGCAAGCCGTGCAGCAGCTTGATCGCCACCGTGCGCTGGTAAACACCGTCCGCGCGCTCGGCCTTGAACACGGTACCCATTCCGCCTTGGGCAATACGCTCGGTCAGGCGCCATGGCCCCAGTCGTTCGCCCACACCAAACTCAGGCATCAAGGCCTGCGCAAGCGCGGTATCCAAGCGATTACTGACACGGCTCAGCCCCACCGTCTGCGAACGCAGCAGCTGCTCAACTTCCTCACGCACCGATGCATCGTCGCAGCGCTCAAGCAATGCGGCATGCCAGTGTTCGCGCGGCAGTTCGCATACCGCATCAAACAGATCGCGGACTTGTCTCCAGCGCTCAACGCCCATGAGGTGGCCGCTCTGCGCCGGTCAGCGCAGTTGGCGGTTCAACCATGCCCGTGCAAAACGCAGGTCACGGTCGACCGTGGGCGCGGACACGCCCAGCACCAAGGCAATCTCTTCGCGGCTCATGCCGCCGAAGTACGTCAGTTCAATCGTGCTCGCCGCACGTGGCTCCATCTCCGCCAGCTGATTCAATGCCTGGTGCAACGCCAGCACGTCATAGCCGATGGCGCTGTCGTCCTGCATTTCAACCGCGTGTGACAACGTGAGTTGCTCGGCATTGCCGCCGCGCTTATCAGCCGAGCGTGCGCGCAGGTGGTCCACCAGCACCGAGCGCATCTTCAATGCGGCAATGGCGATGAAATGGGTGCGGTCGTTGTAATCGGCGGTACTGCCCAACAGACGCATCAGCGACTCGTTCACCAATGCCGCCGGCTGCAGCGTGCCATTGGTGTGATTGGACAGCCGGTGTCGCGCAATCTGCATCAGGTCCGAGTACAGCGCCTCGAACAGGTGCTCGCGTGCATCCAGGTCACCCTGCTGCCAACGATGCAGAAGTTGGGTTATCTGCTGGTTCAATCGTCCCCCGGCGCCTGAAAGCGTGCTCGCCCATGCTTCATGCACAGGGCGGTATCGGCCATGGTAGGCCCGCACACCCGCCAGTGCCAGCAAAAGCGCACATCTGCCTGCTTGCCGCAACGTGATATGCATCAGAACCGCACCTTTCACACTCAGCAATCCGATGAAATGAACTGCCAGGCACTGAACATTTTCCGGCGCAAAGAAAAAGGCTCCGGATCGCTCCGAAGCCTTCGAAATACTGGTGGGCCGTGATGGATTCGAACCATCGACCAAAAGATTAAAAGTCTTCTGCTCTACCAACTGAGCTAACGGCCCTTACAACTACCCGGCCGTGCTGGCCGGGCGCGTATTCTAACGCAAGAATTCAAAAATCGGAATTCAAACGTAAAGCGTCGGGTCTTTCATGCCCGCAGCAGCAAAACCGTCCGCCCGCAGACGGCAGGCATCGCAGTGGCCACAGGCACGTCCGGCCGCATCGGCCTGGTAGCAGGACACGGTCAAGCCGAAGTCCACGCCCAGCCGCTGGCCCTCCGCGGCGATCTGCGCCTTGCTCAGGTACTGCAGCGGCGCATGGACGACGATGCCCGCGCCTTCCACCCCGGACTTGGTCGCCAGGTTGGCCAAGACCTGGAACGCGGCCACGAACTCGGGGCGGCAATCCGGGTAACCGGAGTAGTCCACCGCATTCACGCCACAGAAGATGTCGTTGGCGCCCAGCACCTCGGCCCAGCCCAGTGCCAGCGACAACATGATGGTGTTGCGCGCGGGCACGTAGGTGACGGGGATGCCCTCGCCGCCGGCATCCGGTACGTCGATATCGTCGGTCAGGGCCGAGCCACCGATGCTGCGCAGATCGACATCGACCGTTTTGTGACCTGCAACGCCCAGCGCCGCGGACACGCGCGCGGCGGCGTCCAGTTCGGAGGTATGCCGCTGGCCATAGCGCACGCTCAGGGCGTACACCTCAAAACCTTGTTCCTGGGCGATGGCGACGACGGCGGCCGAGTCCATGCCGCCGGAAAGAAGCACAACTGCTTTCTTCATGGGATTTCATCCGGTTGGGGGATCAAAGCCAGCACGCTGTCCCGCGCCGGAAGGTAAGCGTGGACAACAGTCCACGCGCCTGCGGACAGCTACCGGCACAGTGCCGGTGGTCCGCAGAAAACAAAGTGTACAAGTCGTGCCCGACGATTCCGATCAAGCACCACGCCCAGCCGCAGCCTCAACGGCCGGGTTCGTCGTCCCAAAGCAGCTTGTGCAGCTGCATCTGGAAGCGCACCGGCAAGCGGTCGGCAATGATCCAATCCGCCAACTCGCGCGCGCTCACCTGCGATTTGCTGGGTGAGAACAACACCATGCAGCGCTCGGCCAAGCGGTGCTCGGCAAGCATGGACTTGGCCCAGTCGTAATCACTGCGGCTGCAGATGACGAACTTGAGCTGGTCACGCGCGGTCAACAGCGCAATGTTCTCCAGCCGGTTGCGCGCCATTTCGGCCGAGTCCGGTGTTTTCAGATCGACCACGCGTGAGACGCGCGCATCCACCGCTGCGATATCGAGCGCGCCGGACGTTTCCAGCGACACATCCAGGCCGGCGTCGCACAGCTTCTGCAGCAGAATCAGGCAACGCTTCTGCGCCAGCGGCTCACCGCCGGTCACGCAGACATGGCGCACGCCCTGCTTCAACACTTCAGCGACGATGTCGTCGATGTCCCACCAGGTGCCGCCGTGGAAGGCGTACTCGGTATCGCAGTAGCTGCAGCGCAGCGGGCAGCCGGTCAGGCGCACGAATACCGTGGGCCAGCCCACGGTGTCGGCTTCGCCCTGCAGGGACAGGAAAATTTCAGTGATCTTCAATCGCGGCAACGGCGACTGCACGATCTCGCTGGGAACAGCGGCGGCGGGAGAATTCATCTGCACTTCAACCGCACCGCGTTACCGCGGCGCAGTACCAATCAACGCAGCTGCTGGCCAACCCGGATCGACTGCAAACGATCCTGGGCGGTACGGGCCGCATCACTGCCTGGGAAACGGGAAACCACCTGCTCCAGCGTCTGCTGTGCCAGTGCGGCATCACCATCGCCGTACTGCGACAGGCCCAGCTTCAGCAAACCGCCGGCGGCCTTGTCGTGGGTGGGATAACGGGCGATGAGGTCATTGAACTGCGCCTCCGCCATCTTGAAATTGCGCGTTGCGTAATAGCTTTCGCCCAGCCAGTACAGCGCATTGGGCGTGTATGCCGCGTCCGGGTACAGCTCCAGAAAACTCTGGAACAACTGCGCCGAATCCGCATAGTTGCCTGCCTTCAATGCATCGAAGGCCACGTTGTAGGCCGCTCGCTCATCACCGGCCGCTGCCTTGCTGCCTGCATCACCCCGCACCGTCGGTGCGCGCTCGCTGCTGGCTGCCGGCTTGGCCGCAGGCAGAACCGGAGCGGTGGCCGATGCCGCAGGGGCATCGGAGCCACCATTGCCTTCCAGGCGGTTCAAACGACCGTCCAGATCAAGGTACTGGTCACGATTACGCTGCTTCAGCTGTTCGTTTTCGTGCTGAAGCTGCTCGATCGTGCCTTGCAACGACTGCATTTCACTACGCAGCTGCTGCAGTTGATTGAGCATGTCGGTATTGGCTTGGGTGTTGTTGACCTGTTGTTCCAGGGCGCCAACACGGTCCGCCAGACTCTGCCGCTGTGCATACGCAGGAGCGGCAGCCACCAGGGCTGCCGCTACCACGAGCATCAGCTTATTGATGCTGATACGCATCGATTACTGCGCGGTGTAGACGATTTCGACGCGACGGTTCTGCGACCAGCAGGACTCGTTCGAGTCGGTGCACACCGGACGCTCTTCACCGTAGGACACGACGGTCAGCTGGCTGGCCGAACCACCGTTGGCCTGCAGCGCCGAGTTCACGGAGTTGCCACGACGCTCACCCAGTGCCTGGTTGTAAGCGCGGCTGCCACGTTCGTCGGTGTTGCCCTGCAGGGTGATGCGCGAGGACGGACGGTCGCGCAGGTACTTGGCGTGGCACGCCATGATCTGCTGGAACTCCGACTTCACTTCTTCCTTGTCCAGGTCGAAGTAAACAACGCGCTGACGCAGGCAAGCATCGGTATCGAGGTCACCCGGGCCGTACAGGCCGGAAGTGGACGGACCGGTCGGCTGCGTGGTCGAACCGGTGTCGACCGGCGGTGCTACCGGCTGTTCTTTGACCTTCTTCGAGCAGCCGGCCAGAGCGGCGACGGACAGCAACGAAACGAGCAAAACACGAGTGGATTTGTTCATGGCGATACCTAGAGGCTCCTGGGCCAATTTTTGGGATTAATCCGAGTCAGATGTTAACACTTTATCAACGCGCGGTACGGTATGGGCCCCATGCGGGTTCCCGCACATCACCGTCTGCCAAAACCAGACGCTGACGCACACGGCCATCAGCAGACACTTCATACAACACACCGCGTCCGCCTTCGCGGGCGGCATACAACACCATGCTCGCATTCGGCGCGAAGCTCGGTGATTCGTCCAACGAACCCGGGGACAACGTGCTCCAGCGCGGAGAACCCAAGCTGCTGTCCATCATCGCGATCTTGTAGCTGCTGCCTGCGCCCTGCGCCACGGCAATCTTCTTGCCGTCGAAGGATACAGTGGCCTTGGCGTTGTAATTGCCCTGGAAGGTCACGCGGCTTGCACTGCCACCGCTGGCCGACACCTGATAGATCTGCGGGCGGCCGCCACGGTCGGAGGTGAAGTACACCGAGCCGCCATCAGCGGCCCAGGTCGGCTCGGTATCGATGCCGAAGTGGTTGGTCAACTGGGTGAGCTGCTTGCTGCCCAGGTCCATGACGTAGATTTCCGGATTGCCGCTGCGCGACAGCGCCAAGGCAAGGCGGCGACCATCGGGCGAGAACGACGGCGCGCTGTTGATGCCACGGAAGCTGGTGAGCAATTCGCGCGCACCGGTGGCGATGTCCTGCATGTAGATGGCGGAGTTGCCGCGCTCGAAGCTGACGTAGGCCAGCTTGCGGCCATCCGGGCTCCAGCTCGGCGACAACAGTGGCTCGGCCGAGCGCACGATGGTCTGCGGGTTGTAGCCATCGGAGTCGGCCACCATCAACGCGTAACGCATGTTGGCGCCGCTGCCGCTGGCGGTGATGTAGGCGATGCGGGTCCAGAACGCACCGCGCACGCCGAGGATTTTCTCGTAGATGGCATCGGCCATCTGGTGCGACACATCGCGCATTGCGTTGGAGCGCGCGGTCATCGCCAGGCCGAGAATGCGCTCGCCCTTGGCCACGTCGAACAGTTCGTATTCCACGCGGTAGGCACCGGCACCGGCGTCGAGCACGCGGCCAGCCACCAGATAGTCCTGCTTGAGCGCACGCCAGGTGGGGTACTGCACCTCGCTGCCACGAGTCGGGCGCTCGACGATCTGCGCCTCCGGCAGATTGCGGAACTGGCCCGAGCGGTCCAGATCCGCACGGATCACCGCAGCCACGTCGGTCTGCGGCGCACCGGCCGAGCCTTGATAGGGCATCGGCACAACGGTGATCGGCATCGCCGAAGCGTTGCCGCCAATGATGTCGATTTCCAAGCCCTTCTGCTGTGCCATTGCCGCAATCGGCAACAACAGGACAGTGAGGGCGACCAGCCAGCGAGGCAATTTCTTCATTAGACGCTCAACGGTACGGAATGAATACAGAGAGGGATAGCAGCAAACGGATGAACATTTTCGCAATCGTGAACGAATACCGCGTGAAATCCATCCCCCTGAATGAACACGGGAACGTTACAAAGAAGTTACCGCTGAAACCGGCCCCTGAAGACAGGCCCCTGCCGGCTCAACGATCCTGCGCCTCGAAGTTGAAGTTGAGGCTCGGCTGGAACACCTTTTCGAAGCCACGGTACGGCAGCGGCTGGGCGCGCAGGATTGCCGCCTCCACCGAGCGCCGGCCGGCCTCGTCATAGGGGCAACTGGCCGCGAACTCCACCCGGATCACCTCGCCGCCCGGCAGCTGGCGGATGGTCAGGCGGCAACGCTGCCCACGCGGGATCGAATCCGGGCGCACCCATTGGTTGAGCACGGCCTGCTGGATGGCGGCCGCATATTTGGCGGTGTCGTCATTACTGGTACCGCCCTGCCCCGGCGAAGGCGTACTCGGGCCGCTGCTGGCGGTGCTGCCGGTCGAACTGCCCTGCGCGCGGGCGCGGGCATCGGCGACCTGGCGCAGACGCTGTTCGGCCAGCTTGGCTTCGCGCTCGGCCTGCTCACGCTTGCGGCGGATCTCGGCGATCTTCTGCTGACGTTCCTGCTCGGCACTGTCGGTGGCGCGGCGTTGCTCGTCGGCCAGTTTCTTCTGGCGGTCGGCTTCTTCCTGCTGCTTGGCCAGCCGCAGTTTCTGCTCGGCCTCTTCCACGCGCTTGCGTTCGGTGAGGTCGATCTGTTCCTGGCGGCGCTTGGCTTCCTGCTCCTGCTTGGCCTTTTCCTGCGAGATGGCCAGGGCGCTGACGCGCTCCTGGTCCACGTTGTCAGGCTGGGCCATGCGCTCCTGCGCATTGTGCTGTTGCGGCGTTGGCGCATCCTGCGGGCGCGGCTCGGGAATGGGCTGCGGCGGCGGCACGGTGTCTTCGGGCACCGGCTCGGGCGGCACTTCTTCCACCGGCGGCTCAGGCAGATCGGGCAGTTTTTCCGAGGCGCGCAGCGCTTGGCGCGCGGCCGAGGCTTCGGCCGAGGACACCTGCAGGCTCGCTTCTACCGCAGGGTCGCCTGCGGCGGCCTCGGTGCTGCGGGCCGGTGACCACACCCAGGCAATGATAAAGATCGCCGCCACCAACAGGTGCACCAGCAACGCGAGAACGACCGGCAGGCCCCACTCGTTGCTGGTCTGACGCGGCGGCGGCAGGGAATCAGCGTGCATCGGTCGCCAGACCCACCTTCTCGATCTTTGCGGCCTTGATCACGTCCATCGCTGACACGACCTTTTCATAGGCCACGCTTTTGTCGGCGGCCACGATCACGCGCAGCTCTTTGTCCTGCGAGGCCAAGGCACCCAGTTGCGCCTGCAGCGCGCCCGGCTCCATGGCTTCGGGGTCTTTGGCGCCGGGCAGCTTGAGGCTGAGCTGGCCATCGGCGCGCACGGCGACGATGACCGGGTCCTGTTTGCTTTCCAACGCCTTGGCGGTGGAACTGGGCAGGTCCACTTCAAAGCTCAGCGTCAGCAGCGGCGCGGTCACCATGAAGATGATCAGCAGCACCAGCATCACGTCGATGTACGGCACGACGTTGATCTCGGACTTGAGCTTGCGGCGCTTGCGGCGGGGTATGGCGGCGGTCATGTATTGGCTCCTGCGGTCAGAGGTAAGCGCGGGCGCGCTTACTCGTCAGCGCCGGTCTGGCGCTGCAGGATGGAGCTGAACTCTTCGGCGAAGGTTTCATAACGCACCGACAGGCGCTCCACGCGGGTGGTGAAACGGTTGTAAGCCCACACCGCCGGAATGGCCACGAACAGGCCGATGGCGGTGGCGAACAAGGCTTCGGAGATACCCGGCGCAACGGAGGCAATACCGGCCTGTTCGCCGCTGCTGATCATGTCGTGCATGGTCACCATGATGCCGAACACGGTACCGACCAGGCCCACGTAAGGCGCGGTGGAGCCGATGTTGGCCAGCAGTTCGAGGTTGCGCTCCAGCCCGTCCACTTCGCGGGCGTAGGTGGTGCGCATGGCGCGCTGCGCGCCTTCCAGCTGGCTGCGTCCGTCCAGGCCACGGCGGCCCTGCATGCGGGTGTACTCGCGGAAACCGGATTCGAAGATGGCTTCCAGGCCGTCCACCGAACGGTTGCGGTCGGTCGCCGAGGCATAGAGCTTGCCCAGGTCGGCACCCGACCAGAAGCGGTTCTCGAAATCATTGGCTTCGCGGTCGGCAGCCTTGAACACGCGCGCCTTGCGGAAAATGATCACCCAGCTGATGAATGAGCCGGCCAACAGCAGCAGCACAATCAGCTTGACCGGGATACTGGCCTTGATCATCAAATCCAGGTAGTTGATGCCACCGCCATGGCTGGCCTGCGCAACGGTCTGCGCGGCGGCGGCGCTGACGTCAGCCGGCAACGCCTCGGTTACGGTGGCCTGCAGGGCCAGAAGCAAAGCGATCATCCGATCTTCCTCAGTCTTACTTACGCGAGTTTGGTTTGTAGGGGTTTAAGCGTTGCGTACAGCGTGTCATCAATGGCCTGCGGGCGGAAATCCACGGCGCCCACCGCTGCCAGGCGTACCTGTGCGGTGACCAGCACCTGATCCCCTCGCAACACCGTCTGCTCCATCAGCAGGCTGGCCCGCCGACATTGCACCAGTTCCACCGTGATGGTCAGTACATCGTCCAGCTTGGCGGGCTTGAGGTAATCCAGCGTCATGGCGCGAACCACGAACACCTGGCCTCCCCCGCTGCGCATGGACTCCTGTCCATAGCCTAGGGCCCGCATCCATTCGGTGCGCGCCCTCTCCATGAAAGCGACATAGCGGGCGTGGTAGACCACCCCACCGGCGTCGGTATCTTCCCAGTAAATGCGTGTCGGCCAACTGAACCGGGCTTCAATCATCTGACTGCTCCGCGAACAGATCCACCGGCGCGGCCTTGGGCTTGAGCCCCATGTGGCGGTACGCCTTGTGCGTGGCCATGCGGCCGCGCGCGGTGCGCACCAGGAAGCCCTGTTGGATCAGATACGGCTCGACCACGTCTTCCAGCGTGCCGCGTTCTTCCGAAAGCGCGGCGGCCAACGACTCGATGCCAACCGGGCCACCGTCGAAATACTCCACCATGATCCGCAGCAGACGCCGGTCCAATTCGTCGAAGCCTTCCGGGTCCACCTTGAGCATCTGCATGGCGGCCTGCGCCACGGCATGGTCGATGTGGCTGTTGGCTTTGACCTGCGCGTAATCGCGCACACGGCGCAGCAGGCGGTTGGCAATACGCGGGGTGCCGCGCGCGCGGCGGGCAATTTCTCCGGCACCTTCAGCGCTGCAATCAATGCCCAGAATGCCGGCAGAGCGCCGCACGATGCGGGTGAGCTCTTCGGCCGAATAGAACTCCAGGCGCTGCACGATACCGAAGCGGTCACGCAGCGGCGCGGTCAGCAGGCCAGCGCGCGTGGTGGCGCCAATGAGGGTGAACGGCGGTAGATCCAGCTTGATCGAACGCGCGGCCGGGCCTTCGCCGATCATGATGTCGATCTGGAAATCTTCCATCGCCGGATACAGCACCTCCTCGACCACGGGCGAGAGGCGGTGGATCTCGTCGATGAACAACACATCGTGCGGCTGCAGGTTGGTCAGCAACGCCGCCAGGTCGCCAGCCTTTTCGATCACCGGGCCGGACGTCACCCGAAGCGCGACGCCCAGCTCGTTGGCGATGACGTGGCTGAGCGTGGTCTTGCCAAGCCCGGGCGGGCCGAAGATCAACACGTGGTCCAGCGCCTCGCGACGTGACTTGGCCGCCTGGATGTAGATGTCCAGCTGTTCGCGCACCGGCGCCTGGCCGAGATAGTCGGCCAGGCTGCGTGGGCGGATGCTGGCATCGGCCACCTCGTCTTCGCGGGTGGCGCCGGCGCCGATGATGCGGTCGTCAGTCATGGCGCTATGTTAAAGGCAGGAGTGAACAAATAGGCAGCGCGAGCAGCAAGAGCAGGCCACCGTCGCACAGAACCATCGCGATAAGCGGTTTTTCCCGCCACTTACTCCTGCCCACTCACCACAGCCATTCAGATCTCCACCTGCGCGCCCAGCTCCACCAACCGGTTGCCCGGAATGCGGAAGAAGCCCGTTGCGGGTGCCGCATTGCGGTGCATGAAGGCGAACAGTTTGTCGCGCCAGATCGGCATGCCACGGTTGGCGCTGGCCACGATGGTCTCGCGGCTGGCGAAATACGTGGTGTCCATCGGATCGAAGTAGACGCCACCGTGGTCGCACGAGCGCATCAGCGCCAACGGCACGTCCGGGGTCTCCATGAAACCGAAACGCAGGTTGACGCGGTAGAACTCGTCGCCGATGGATTCGATCTTCAACCGCTGCCCTTCCGGCGCGTACGGTACCGGCCAGGTTTCCACATGCAGGAACACATTGCGCTCGTGCAGCACCTTGTTGTGCTTGAGGTTGTGCATCAACGCATGTGGCACCACGGTTGGGTCAGCGGTGAGGAACACCGCCGCGCCCGGCACCCGCACCGGCGGCGCCAGCATCAGGCCCGGCAGGAAGGTATCGATGCGGATACCGTCCTTGCGCATCTCATCGCGCAGCAGCTCGCGGCCACGTCGCCACGTCCGCATCATGGTGAACAGGAACACGCCCAGCACCACCGGGAACCAGGCGCCCTGCAACAGTTTGGCGCCATTGGCGATCACGAACCCCAGGTCGATGACAAAAAACACCACGCACAGCGACAGGATCCAGTTGCGCGCCTTCGGCCACAGAGAGCGGGCCACCAGCGCCAGCAGCAACGTGTCGATCAGCATCGTCGCCGACACCGAAATGCCATAGGCCACGGCCAGGTTGGACGAGCTGCGGAAGGCCAGCACCAGCCCGAACACCATCGCCGCCAAGCCCCAGTTGATGCCCGGAATGTAGATCTGGCCGATGGTGTCGTGCGAGGTATGCAGGATGCGCATGCGCGGGATGTAACCCAGCTGCATGGCCTGCCGCGAGACCGAGAACGCGCCGGTGATGACCGACTGGCTGGCGATCACCGCAGCCATTGTCGCCAGCACGATCATCGGAATCAGCGCCCATTCCGGCACGGCCTCGAAGAACGGGTTGGACACCGCATCAGGGCGCTGCAGCACCAGCGCGCCCTGCCCCAGGTAATTCAGCACCAGACACGGCAGCACGAAGAAGTACCAGGCGTGGCGGATGGGCTTTGCGCCGAAGTGGCCCATGTCGGCGTACAACGCCTCACCACCGGTCACCGCCAACACCACCGCACCAAGGATGAAGATGCCCTGCCAACCGTGTTCCATGAAGAAGCGGATCGCCCACCACGGGTTGAACGCCTTCAACACTTCCGGTGCATCGATGATGTTGTAGATACCGATCGCGGCCAGCGCAATGAACCAGATGGAGGTGATCGGCCCAAACAGCTTGCCGATCTTTTCGGTGCCAAAGCGTTGCGCGGCAAACACCGCCGCCAGCACCACCAAGGTGATGGGCACCACAAAGTGCCCCAACCCCGGTGCGGCGACCTCCAGCCCCTCCACCGCGCCCAGCACGGAGATGGCCGGGGTGATCACACCATCACCAAAGAACAGCGAGGCGCCGAAAATACCGAGAATGCCCACCACATAGGCCGAGCGCGAGCCGTTGCGCAGCGTGCGCTGGGCCAGCGCCATCAGCGCCATGATGCCGCCTTCGCCATCGTTGTCGGCGCGCATGATGATGGTCACGTACTTCAGCGTGACCACCATGTTCAGCGCCCAGAACGCCAACGACAGCACGCCCAGCACGGTGTCATGGTCACTGTTGAGCCCGTAGTGCGGCGAGAACGCCTCCTTCAGGGTGTACAGCGGGCTGGTGCCGATGTCGCCAAACACCACACCAATGGCACCGATGACCAGCGCGGCACCTCCAGCAGGGCCGGGACTGACGTGATGCCCGGAGGATTCAGGCGCGGAAGAAGCATGGGACATGGTGATCTCAGGTTACCGTCAGGCGGCCAAAGGAAGGGTCAACGCAGCGCGGCCTGCAACGCTTTACGGATAACCGTGGCGACATCATCGCCCTCGGCACCCGCATCGCGCGCCATCTTTGCTGCCTCGGCCGGTTTATAGCCCAGTTGCTGCAAAGCCACTGTCGCCTCGGATACCGGGTCGTTGCCCAACTGCCCGGCAATGGGCGCACCGCCACCGGTGAAATTGGCCGCACGGTCACGCAGCTCCACCACCATACGCTCGGCGGTCTTCTTGCCGATGCCGGGGATGCGGGTCAGCGCGGTGATGTCGCCGCTCTGGATCAAGCGTGCGAACTCGTCGACGCTGACCCCGGACAACACCGCCAGCGCGATCTTGGCGCCGATACCGGACACCTTCTGCACATCGCGGAACAGGCGCCGCTCGCCCTCGCGCAGGAAGCCATACAGCGAGACGCTGTCCTCTTTCTGCGCGTAATGGGTGAACAGGATGACCTCGCGGCCAACATCGGGCAGGTCGTAGAAGGTGCTCATCGGCGCCTCCAGCTCATAACCGACGCCGTTGACGTCGATCACCAGCCACGGCGGTGCTTTGTAGGCCAGGATGCCGCGCAGGCGACCAATCATGCGAAAAACCTCATTTGCGACTCCATGCCTGACGCACGTCCACGCCCAGCCGGTTGGCGGTGGCGCGCACATGCGCGTGGGTAATGGCCACTGCCAGCGCATCGGCGGCATCGGCCTGTAACTTGCCCTGCAGGTTGAGCATCAACCCAACCATGTGCTGTACCTGTTGCTTTTCCGCACCGCCGCGGCCGACCACGGCCAGCTTGATTTCGGTGGCGGCGTATTCGCTCACCGGCAAATCACGCATCACCACCGCGCACACCGCCGCCCCACGTGCCTGGCCCAGCTTCAATGCCGAATCCGCGTTCTTGGCCATGAACACTTTTTCGATGGCCATTTCCTGCGGCTGGTATTCCTCGATCAACGCATGCAGCCCTTGCGCCAGCAGCTTCAGCCGCTGCGGGAAATCCGCCGCGCCCAACAGTACCAACGGGCAATGATGGACGTGACGCACCTTGCCGGCGGCATCCACGTCGATGATGCCCACGCCGGTACGTTGTGAACCGGGGTCGATGCCGAGAATGCGTGTCATAAGAGTGCCAGTGGAAGAAAGACGGCGCGCAGCATCGCAGCGCGCCGTCTCATCTGCCGGGACTGGATCAGCCTTCCAGGCTGGCCTGGTCCACGTTGGAATACACGTCCTGCACGTCGTCCAGGTCCTCCAGCATGTCCAGCAGTTTTTTGACCTGCGGCGCGGTGTCCGCGTCCACGGCGATATCGTTTTCCGCGCGGAAAGTGATTTCAGCGTGATCAGGCACCAGGCCCGCCGCCTCCATGGCGTCCTTCACCGACTGGAATGCATCCGGTGCGGTGATCACGTCGATGGAACCATCGTCCGGATAGACCGCAATGTCATCGGCGCCGGCTTCAATGGCTGCTTCGGTGATTTTTTCCTCATCGGCACCGGGCGCGTAACTCAGCACGCCCAGGCGTTTGAACATGAAAGCCACCGAGCCTTCGGTGCCCATGTTGCCGTGGCATTTGCTGAAAGCGTGGCGCACGTCGGCCACGGTACGCACGCGGTTGTCGGTGAGGCAGTCAACGATCACGGCCACACCGCCCGGCGCATAGCCTTCGTAGCGGATCTCTTCGTACTCAACGCCTTCCAGCTCGCCGGTGGCCTTCTTGATGGCGCGCTCGATCACGTCCTTGGACATGTTGGCGCTCAGGCCCTTGTCCATGGCCACACGCAGCCGTGGGTTGTTGTTTGGGTCGCCTCCACCGCCGCGCGCAGCGACACTGATCTCACGAATGATCTTGGTGAAAATCTTGCCGCGCTTCGCGTCAGACGCGTTTTTGCGGTTCTCGATGGAAGGACCTCTACCCATGGGATTTACCGTACATCTGTCAGGAACAGGACGCTAATTCTACCCGATCCCCCTGCTTCAACTTGCCATGTCGCGCCGAACCGCCTCTGCCGGGAAGCGCCCCTGCCTGAGGAAGGTGGCAGTCAGCACGGCCACGTCATGCGAAAGCACCAGGCCGCTATGGCTGGCCGGCACGATGCAATGGTCGGTCAAACCGTCCAGACACGTCTCCGACAGCGCCACGGTACCGTCGGAATCGCCATGCAGCGCACCCATCAATGCTCCAAGGCCATGTGCGACTGAGCCGGCGATCAACCCCACCTGCGCGCTGCCATGCCACTCCGGCAAGCCCTCCAGCAGCAGGTTGCCACTGCGGCCCAAGGCCGCTGACCAGCCGTGGTCGGCCAAGCTGCGCGCGGTTTCGCTGCCGCACAAGGGCGAACCCAGGCAGACCACGCGCGGCACCTCCAACTCCGGGCACTGGCGCAAGGCCTCCAACGCCACCAGCCCGCCGAGGCTATGCCCGACCAGACTGACCGGCCCGCTACCGCGCAGGCGTTCCAGCAGCTTGGGCACAGCCACGTCCGGCCCGCCGGACACGCTGGGGTAGCCGAAGATATCGACCTGAAAGCCCAGCACACGCAGCCGCCACGCCAGCGGCAGCAGCCAGGAGCGGGTGTTCCAGATACCGTGCAGCAACAACACACGGGAAGGGGGATGACGCGTGGGGGATGGCGACATGCGCGCAGTCTGGCCGATACCGGCAGCGGCGCCAAGCGGCGACTGCCTGATCGTTAAACCGGGTTTCATCACTGCGCACGGGCTGCACGGCGTGGCTCACATAGCCACGCAGCTTGCCCCTGAAGCACTGCCGGATATCTTCTGGAGCGGCAACAGCCCAGCACCCAACCACGGAATCAAGCCAGGCTGCAGAAAACTCCAGCCCAAGGAACCGCCACGCAGCTATTGGCTTCCGTTGCGCAGATCGACCCGCTTCTGGGCCTCCACGAGTGAGGGCACCCCAAGTGCTGCTCGATCGGCGTCGGTGACCACATCCGGGGCAACGGTGTAAAGGACGAACTGACCTGACGAATCCCTTACTGATTGGGTTCCGTACCACTGAGGCTGTTTGAAGCGCAGCATCAACCTGTCTCAGGATGCTGCCACAAGCCATTTGGCGCGCTTGTGCTCCGGGTCCAGCGTGATGGCGATTGTGGCCAGGGCGTGCGCCAGCCGGATGTCCTCCGCAGACTCCCCATGCTGCAGAACAAGCGCAGCATTGAAGTAGTCCCAAGCCGTAGCAAGCCGGCCTTCTTTGAGAATTTCCAGCACACGGACGCGCCGTTCGCCATCGCGCTGCATGAGCTCACGCAGCTGATCCGACGCCGGCATGGAACGCCGGTCCGCCTGATCTGCTTCTTTGATGGAGCGCAACTCGGGGTTATCCGCTGCAACAACGACAAGCGGCACAGACAGCAATAACGCCAGAACGAGCTTCTGCATGACCACGGCAATCTCTCCTTAACTGCCCATTCCGCGTTAACGCACTTGTGCGGGCCTGCGCAGGATGAACTCCCGGTCGCGCACGCGCCCCACGGGGAACTCGTACTCACCTGCTTTCTCGAAGCCGTGCCGGCCGTAGAACCGCTGTGCGCCGAAGTTTTCCGACCACACCCCGATCCATAGCGTTCGTGGGCCATCGCGTTCAAGCCAGGCCAGCGCGGTCTCGAACAGACGACTGCCCCAGCCGCTGTTCTGTTCGTCCTTGATCAGATACAGGCGTTTGAGCTCCCCATCACCAGCGCGAACCTGCGGGTGCGGCAGACCACATGGCCCGGCGGCAGCATGGCCCACAGCCATCCCATCGCACTCGAGCAACCACACCGCATAATCCGGGTGTTCCAGGATCACCCGCTGCCGGAATGCCGGATAGGCCTCGTCCAGAAATGCCTGCAGATCTTCCGGCGGATACAGATGCCCGAAGGTCTCGACAAAAGTGCGCGTGGCCAGCGCTGATAAGGTGTCAGCGTCGTCCGGAGTGGCGCGGCGGAGCGTGTAGCGGTCGTCGATCACGGGGAATTCTGATGATGCGGAAACGATGCCCAATCTATCTGAAGGTGCTGCCATCGGATATGACCACCAACCTATCCCTTCAGATGCATTGGCGGCGGGCGCCCGGCGGTCATCGACACGACCGGGCCGCCTTTGAACTGCAGCCTTGAATTACTCCTTGGACGCCTTCGCACGCACCTGCACATGCACCTCGGCCAGCTGCGCGTCGGCGATGGGCGACGGAGCGTCGGTCATCAGGCACTGGGCGCCGGTGGTCTTGGGGAACGGGATCACGTCGCGGATGGACTCGGTGCCGGCCATCAGCGCGGCAATACGGTCGATACCAAAAGCGATGCCGCCGTGCGGCGGTGCGCCGTAGTTCAGCGCGTCCAGCAGGAAGCCGAACTTGGCGCGCGCTTCTTCAGCGTCAATGCCGAGCAGCTCGAATACCGCGCTCTGCATTTCCGGGCGATGGATACGGATGGAGCCGCCGCCAATCTCGTTGCCGTTGAGCACCATGTCGTAGCCGCGCGACACCGCCGTCTTGGCATGCGCGCGCAGCTCAGCCACGTCGTCCACCGCCGGTGCGGTGAAGGGGTGATGCAGGGCAACGTAACGCTGGGCTTCGTCGTCCCACTCAAACATCGGGAAATCGGTGACCCACAGCGGTGCCCAGGTATCGGCAACCAGGTTGAAGTCCTTGCCGGCCTTCAAACGCAGCGCGCCCATGAAATCGGACACCTTGTTGTAGCCGCCGGCACCGAAGAACACGATGTCGCCATTACCGGCACCCACGTGCGCCACCAACGCGGCGAATGCGTCTTCGGCAAAGAACTTGGCAATCGGCGAGCTGACTTCGCCGTTGTCGCCGATCTTGATGTAGGCCAGACCCTTGGCGCCGTACTTGGCGGCGTGAGCGGCGTATTCGTCGATCTGCTTGCGCGACAGCGTGGCGCCGCCGGGGATGCGCAGCGCGGCCACGCGGCCATCGGCGTCATTGGCGGCGGCGGTGAACACCGGGAACTCGCTGGCCTTGACCAGCTCGGCCACGTCCACCAGCTCCAGCGCGATGCGCAGGTCCGGCTTGTCCGAACCGTAGCGACGCATCGCCTCGGCCCAGGTCATGCGCGGGAAGCTGGCGTCCAGTTCAACGTCGACCACTTCCTTGAAGATGGCGCGGATCATGTCTTCGACGAAATCCTGCACGTCGCGCTCACGCACGAAGGCGAACTCCATGTCCAGCTGGGTGAACTCCAGCTGGCGGTCGGCACGCAGGGCCTCGTCGCGGAAGCAGCGCGCGATCTGGTAGTAACGGTCAAAGCCGGCCACCATCAGGATCTGCTTGAACAGCTGCGGGCTCTGCGGCAATGCATAGAACTCGCCCGGGTGCATGCGCGCCGGCACCAGGAAGTCGCGGGCGCCTTCCGGGGTGGCCTTGGTCAGGATCGGGGTTTCGATGTCCTGGAAGCTGCGTGCGTCCAGATGGCGGCGCAGCGCCTGCACCAGCTTGATGCGGGTGCGCTGCATGCGCTGCATTTCCGGGCGGCGCAGGTCCAGGTAGCGGTATTTCAGGCGGGTTTCTTCGCCCGGGTTCTCGTGCGCGTGGAACGGCAGCGGTGCGGCCTTGTTGAGCACGGTGATGGCCGTGGCAATCACTTCCACCTTGCCGGTGGCGATTTTGTCGTTGACCGCATGGCGGGCGCGCACGACGCCTTCGACCTGCAGCACGTCTTCGTAACCCAGCGAGGCAGCCACGGCGAACACCTCGGCGTTGTCCACCTCCACCGTCACCTGCACGATGCCTTCGTGGTCGCGAAGGTCGATGAAGCACACGCCGCCTTGGTTACGGGCAACGTCGGTCCAGCCGGCAAGGGTCACGGTTTGGCCAATCAAGGTCTCATCGACCAGGCCGCAGAAATGGGTACGCATGGAAAACTCCGCAGGGGATGCCAGCGCGCGATGCGCGCCGGAAAGGTTTTACGCCAGCCGGCGGCCGGACAAGCCCCGTATTTTGCGGCCGCGCGCGGGCTGGGGCAAATCCTGAGGTAGTCACGCAGCCTTAAGCTGGAATTCCCCTATAGTGCCGCGTCCAAAACCTGAACAGGGCCGCCGCCATGAATCGCCCCTTCCTGCTTGCCTGCCTCTTGGCTGCCCTGCCATTGGCATTGACCAGCGGCCCTGCCTCGGCACAACCCAGCGCCATGGGCATGGGCAACACCGTGCGTTGCGAGAGCAACAGCAACCGCCAGCAGGTCTGCCGGACCGGCTGGCGCGATGCCGTTCTGGTACGCCAGCTCTCCGACACCCGCTGCATCGAGGGCCGCAACTGGGGCAGTGCCAACGGCACGATCTGGGTCAACGGCGGCTGCCGGGCCGAGTTTGCCCCAAGGCGCGGCAACGGCGGCGGTTGGGGCGGCTCGGGCGGCAACAACAACGGCACGGTGCGCTGCGAGAGCAACAGCAACCGTCAGCAGACCTGCAACACCGGCTGGCGCCGTGGCGCGGTGCTGGTGCGCCAACTCTCCAATACCCGCTGCGTGGAAGGCCGTAACTGGGGCAGCGGCAACGGCACGGTCTGGGTCAACGGCGGTTGCCGGGCCGAGTTTGCCGAAGGCCGCGGTAACGGCGGCGGCTGGGGCGGCGGTTCGGGCGGCAACAACGGCACCCTGCGCTGCGAGAGCAACAGCAACCGTCATCAGACCTGCAACACCGGCTGGCGCCGTGGCGCCATGCTGGTACGTCAGCTCTCCGACACCCGCTGTGTGGAAGGCCACAACTGGGGCAGCGGCAACGGCACGGTCTGGGTCAACGGCGGCTGCCGTGGCGAGTTCGCCGAAGCCCGCAATGGCAATGGCAATGGCAATGGCAATGGCAATGGCTGGGGCGGTGGTAGCTCCAACTACGTCGTGGACTGCTCCAGCGACGGCATGCGTGTGCGCACCTGCGGTTGGGACCGCCGCCAAGGCCGGCCGGTCATCATCCAGCAGCTGTCGAAAACGCAGTGCGTTGAAGGCCGCAACTGGGGTTACAGCGGCAACAGCGTGTGGGTGAATGCCGGTTGCCGCGCTCGCTTTGGCGCACGCTGAGCCGTACTCCCCGCAGTATGAAAAAGGGCGCCTGAGGGCGCCCTTTTTCATGTATCACTGCCCAGCACCCCAAGGCGCTGGCGGCAAAGCCACCGGCTGGCTCAGATCAAACTCCACCTGGAACAAACGGCCGCCCGGGCGCGAAAGCTCGTAGACGAAACGCTTGCCCTGCTCCACTTCCATGGCCCAGGTGTTGTTGAGCGAGGCATTCATGCCCTCGCGTTCGAACATGGCCACCGATTCGGCATCCACCGGGAATGCCTGACGCTGCGCGGTGCCGGCTGCAGCCGTATCGCCGCCGTACAAGGTCACTGCATCGGGCGTGCCGTCTTCATGCCGATGATCGTGCTTGAGCCGCAGGCCGCTGTCGGTGCGGGTGAGTACCCAGGTACGCGAGTGGTCGTCGCCCACATGGAACGGCACGCGCAGCTCCTGCGTCGGCGTTTCGCAACCGCGCACATGCATCACCAGCGCCTTGCCTTCAAAGGCATCCGGTGTGGATGAGGCCGGCAAGTTGTTGATGATGCGCCCGGCAAAGGCCTGGCCGCAGTGGCTGGCCAGCGCCGTCATGAACTGGTCGGCAGGCGCCGTCGGAACGCTACTGGCGTTGGCAGAAGCAAATGCGCCGGATGTTGCCAGCGCGCATAACAGCATGGAGAAAGGTTTGATTGTCATGCCCTCGACCGTAACGGCTGGTCTGCCTGCAGGCAAGCCAGCCCCACCATTACGGCGTGGCAGGTCCTGCATCGTTCGCTGCCGATGCCAGGTTGCGTTGCCACTGCGCGGTCAACGCCGAATCTGCGCCATACAAGGCCTTGGCCGCCGTTACCACCTGCTGCCACTGCTTTACCGCGTCGGCCTGTGCCCCGCGTGATTGGGCCAAGCGCGCCTGCAGAATCTGCTGATTGATCGCGGCATACGGGCTGCGGCTGACGACCGGCTGCAACGCACCCAAGGTGGCCGCTGCATCATCCAGACGGCCTTTGGCCAGCAGCCATTCGGCCCACCCCTGGCGGATGCGTATGCCATTGGCGCTATCGACTGGAATGCGTGCCAGCCATTGCTGGTGGGCGCGCTGCACCAATGCATCGGCCTCGGCCTTGTTTTGCCGGGTAAGGAACAAACCCAACTGCAAGGTGGCATCCAGCGTATCGGGGTGGTCGCGACCAATCGCTGCGGCGCGCGTGTCCAGCATCTGCCGGTAATACGCCTCGGCAGCAGCAGTGTCACCGGTAGCCGCCGCCAGCATGCCGGCGGTTTCCAGCATCAACGAATAGTTGTAACTGTCCCGCCCTATCACCTCTGCTGACAGCCGCATCGCGGTAGCGGCATACGGGCGTGCGCGCTCGTACTGCCCTTTGCGGATCAGCGCCAGCGCCAGGCGGTTGTTCTCGCTGATGAAGTAAACGCTGCGCTCGCCGAAGATTTTGGGCGCCCGCAGCAGATTGGCTTCAAACGTGGCAATGGCCTCGTCCAGATCGCCACGGTCAAGCACCATCAGCGCGCGCTCGGTGTTGCTGGTCCAGAAGTCGTAGGACATCTCGCCGAACATGCGCCTGAACATCGGTGTGGAACGGTCAAATGCCGCTGCCGACGCCACCAGATCACCCTTGCGGCGATACGACATGCCCAGGTTGTCCAGGCTCACACCGATGAACTGATCGCGCTTGCCCAGCTCATGCCGCTGCAGGGCCTGCTGGAATGCGGCCTCGGCTGCGTCGTAGTGCTGCTCTGACAGCTCCGACAGCCCCAGCGAGTTGTACGACTGCGCCACGCGGAAGCTGTCAGCCGGCTGTTTGCCCAGCAGATCCAACGCCCGCTGCGCAAAACGCGTGCCCTTGGCACCGTCGCGGTTGTTGGCGTAACTGCCCGCCATCAGATTGAACAGCTTTGCCGCTTCATCGAGATTGCGCTCGCCGCCACTGGCCGCCAGCGCCTCGGCCGCTTCCACCATCAAGGGCTCGGCGCGCACCAGATCACCACTATTGCGGTAGGCAAGGCCAATGGTGCCCTTCAACCGTGCGCGCACTTCGGGCGAGGCATCCAGCTCGTCATTCACCCGGCTGGCGGCTTTATCCAGCACTTCACGGGCAGAAATGTCGTCGCCGGCGCGCGCGCCTTTGGCACGCGGATCGGCGGCTTCAAACATCGACACCATGAACGCACTCACCTGCTCGGCGATTTTGGCCTCGCGCTCGGCGGCGGCATGGGCTTCGGCCAGGCGCCACACAAACCATGCGGCAATCAGCACCGCCACCAACAGCAGGCTCAGGCCACGCCAGTTGCGGCGCAGCCAGCGACCACCGCGATACCCACGCCCACCGCCTCGCGCCTGCACGGGCCGATGCTGCTGCCAACGCGTCACATCCGCCGCCAACGCCTCCACCGAGGGATAGCGCTGCTCCGGCGGCAACGCGCCGGCACGCACCACGATGGCGTCCAGATCACCGCGCAGCGCGCGCGACCAACGGCAATCGGCACCGGCGGTATGACTGGGTGCAGCAACTGCTTTTCCGGCATCGTCACCGCCGCGCCGGCCAGCCTTGCCGGCCAGCAGTTCGGCCAGCAGCGCGCCCAAACTGAACACATCACTGGCAACGCCTACGGTGTGCCCGGCCTGCAGTTCGGGCGAGGCATATGCCGGAGTGAAAAACTGCGCACGCGCCTCACCTTCGCCGCCTTCAAGCAAGCGCGACACCCCAAAGTCCAACAGCACCGGCTCGCCATCGGCGCGCACCAGAATGTTGGACGGCTTGAGGTCGCAATGCAGTACCAGCCGTGCATGTGCGGCCTGCACGGCGTTGCAGATTTTCAGGAACAACGCCAAGCGCTGACGCAGATCAAGATCGTGCTGCGCGCAGTAAACGTCCAGCGCTTCGCCATGCACATATTCCATCACCAGGTACGGATGCCCGGCTGGCGTGCTGCCACCGTCATACAGGCGCGCGATGTTGGGATGTTGCAGGCCAGCCAGGATGCGACGCTCCGCCGCCAACCGCTCGGCCACACGCGGGCCCGGCTCACCGAGCAGGAACTTGATCGCCACTTCCTGCGCATACAGGCCATCGGCACGTTCGGCACGGAACACGATGCCCATGCCGCCACTGGCAAGGCGGCCGCACAGCCGCCAGGGGCCCAGATGGTCGCCTTCGGCCAGTTCCGATGCCATCGACACCGTCAGCAGGTGCTCCAGTGGCGCACGTGCACTCCCCAGATCGCGCGTCTGCGCTTCCAGAAGTTCCAGCGTCTCCGCGATGACGGCAGGATCGATGCTCCGCCGTGCCAACTCCGTGCGCCATTGCGACGGATCAAAATCACTCACCGCATCGAACAGCGCCCGCACCTGCTGCCAATTGTCCCGGTCCACTCTTGCCCCCCCTGCACGCGCGGCACTGTTGAACCGCGCTTCCCCGGCCGATGATAACGGGCCTTTGGCTGCGTTCAGCGGGGCGGCGTTGCGGGATCGCCCGGACTGAGCACTTCAACCTGGTCTCTTACGCTTTCCGTGTGCTGCTCGACAACGGCCGCATCGGCAGCCTCGTTCTGCAACGGGTCCACATCCATCGGCCGGCGGAACACCAGCGACGGCAGCAATGTGGTCAATGCCGCATACAGCAGCAGTGCACCGAACAGAACCGCCGGCACGTCGAACCGCTCGCGCATGATGGCCGCCAGCACCAGGGTGAAGATCAGCGTTGGAGACAGCGCCAACGCCACTCGCAGGCTGGAGCGGAAACTCTCGCCAAACAGCACGCGGCGCTGCAGCCAGATCACCGCGATGCGCAGCGGCAGCACCACCAGCGTGATGACCAGGCCCAGCCCCAGCGCCTCAAAACTCAGGGCCTCGCCCGGCACCTTGGTGCCGGCATTGAAGAAGTAGAACGGCACGAAGAACGAAGCGAACAGCCGCAATGCGTGCAGGTTCTCGTGCGAAGCCAGCGACGGCATGCGCTGCTGCAGCAGGCGTGCCACCAGCCCGGCAATGAACGCACCCACCAGGTAGTACACCCCCAGCGCGTAGGTGATGTACGCCGCCAGCATGCCCACCATCACCAACAGCGAGAACTCCGAACCCGGCGCATGCGGTGCCACCCAACGGCCCAGGCCGATGAACAGCAACGGCAGGCCCACCATCATGGCCAGCAGGGCCATGCTCGACAGCGTCATGTGCACCGGGTCACCGGCCTGCAGCACCACGAACAATGCAGCCAGCGCCAACAGCTCCCCGGCGATGGCCTTGCTGCTCACCCAGAAACGCTCGGCCTCATCCAGGCCCAGCTGCGACAGCGAATCCATGATGAAGCCAGTCGATGGGGTGAGTAGTGCCAGCGCCAGCAGCGCAGCCGCCTGCCATTGCAGCTGCCCGTAGTGCCAGGCAAGCCAAGCCACACCGGCCAGCGTGGCACTGCGGATGACAAGGTGCGCCAGCAAAGGCCACATGCCTTTGCGCAGATCCGCCAGGTCCACCTCAAGCCCGGCGAACAGGAACAGCGAGGAGATACCCAGCGTGGCCAACAGGCCCACCACCGGGTCATGCGAGCCCTCCCCCAACCACAACATGGCGCCGATGCCGAACACCAGGCAGGTCAGCGGTGCGGGAATGCTGAAACGCTGCAGCGCGCGCGGGATGACCAGCAACGCGAAGATCAGCAGCAGATAGATGAGTTCCTTGCTCATGGAAGCCTTCGAAGTGCGAACAGGTACGCGGAGGATCGCGTCCCCGCCGCCGCCCCGAAACAGGCGTACCTGTCAGCGCAGTCGGGCGCTGGCAAGCTCCCCCACCCGTGCAAGGATGCCACTGCGATCGTCGTCGTCCAGTGCAGAACCCTGCAGATAGCTTGCCAGCACCCACGGCGTACCCCCGGCCAACGGCCACAGTACGGCGATGTCGTTGGTGGTGTCCTTGCCATTGCTGCCGGTTTTGTCGCCTACCCGCCAGCCCTTGGGCAAGCCTGCGCGCAGGCGCGCATCACCGGTTTCGTTGTCGATCAACCAATCGGCCAATTGCTGACGCGACGCGGGGCTGAGCACCTCGCCCAGTACCAAGCGTTGCAGATTGCCGGCCATCGCCGCCGGGCTGGTGGTGTCGCGCGGGTCGTCCAATGCGAAGCGGTTGGCTTCGGGCTCATAGCGCGCGGTGACGGTAATCGCATCGCCCTGCGCGCGCAGGAAGGCGGTCAAACCCGCCGGCTCACCCACCAGTGGCAGCAACAGATTGGCCGCTGCGTTGTCGCTGGTGATCATGGTGGCGCGGCAGAGATCACGCACCGTCATGTCTTTACCCACGTGACGCCCGGTGACCGGTGAGTGATCAATGATGTCGGCCGCACGCACCGGCACCCGCTGGTCCAACGAGAGCTGGCTGTGATCGGCGCGATACAGCACTGCAGCCGACAGCAGCAGTTTGAAGGTGCTGCACATCGGGAACCGCTCATCCATGCGGTGGCCGTAGCGCGCACCGCTGGCCGGGTGCCACAGGCATACGCCTAAACGTCCGCCACTTTCGGCCTCCAAGGCGGCAAAGTCGCGGTCCGTGGGCGCGACCGCCGCACTGGCGGCCATCCGCGCCATGGCGGGTACCGCGACAGCGCTGACCAACGCGGCACCACCAAATTTCAGGAACTGGCGACGGGCAAACATGCGGCTCTCCTTGATTGGGTTGGCCTCGATTATTGGCAGGGCGCTGCCCGCCCACCAGCACGAATAATCAGCGGGAGCCATTAGATTAATTTGCAGCTTATGCGGCGATGTGGCCGCGAAAGGCGGAATAATGACCGCGCCCATCACACCTGGTAATGGCTCACCATGATCCGCCCCCAGCTCCCGCTCAATGCACTGCGCGCCTTCGAGGCCGCCGCGCGGCACCTCAACTTCACCCGCGCCGCATTGGAACTGTGCGTGAGCCAAGCCGCTTTAAGCCACCAGATCCGTTCACTGGAAGATCGCTTGCAGGTGTCGTTGTTCCATCGTCTGCCGCGCGGCGTGGCCCTCACTGACGAGGGCGCGGCCCTGTACCCGGTGCTCACCGACGCCTTCGATCGTGTCGCCATTGCGCTGGACCGCTTCACCGGCGGCAGCTTTCGTGAAGTGTTGACGCTTGGCGTGGTCGGCACGTTTGCCACGGGTTGGTTGTTGTCACGCCTGCCGGATTTTGAGCGCACGCATCCGGATATCGAACTGCGCCTGCAGACCCACAACAACCGCATTGATCTGGCGGGTGAAGGCCTGGATTTCGCCATCCGTTTTGGTGAAGGCGACTGGCAGGGGCAGGAATGCACCGCGATTGTTGATGCGCCATTTGCACCGCTGTGCGCGCCGGCCTTGGCACGCAGACTGCAGCAGCCGCGCGATCTGGGTGCGCTGCCGTTGCTGCGTTCGTATCGCAACGACGAGTGGCCGCGCTGGTTGCAGGCGGCGGGCATCAACGCCGTGGAAGCACGCGGCCCGGTATTTGATTCGTCATTGACGCTCGCCAGCGCGGCCACGGCGGGCGCCGGCGTGGCGCTGTTGCCGTTGCGGATGTTCGAGCAGGAACTGGCCGAAGGCCGCTTGCTGCAGCCGTTCGCACAGACCTTGTCGCTGGGCCGGTATTGGTTGACGCGGCTGCGCTCACGCAACGAACGCGAGGCGATGCGTCGGTTTCGCATATGGCTTGAGGCGCAGGGCGCGGCGGCTCAGGCACCTGCACCACCGCGGGAATGACGCTGCAATCTGCCTGAAAGCAAAAGCCCCCCATCCGCCCTTCGGGCACCTTCCCCCGCAAGCGGGAGAAGGCAGGAAAAGCGGTTTTGCCTCTGATTTAGCCCCTCTCCCGC
>DEOB01000010.1:413790-684447 GCA_002359895.1 Stenotrophomonas sp. UBA2629 | reverse complement strand
AAATAACCAACCAGATCAAAAACAAGCCCCCATCCGCCCTTCGGGCACCTTCCCCCGCAAGCGGGAGAATGGATTGGTCTCTGCAGTCACTGCAGGCAGAAATGTCGGTTTCTGCAGCTACTGCTGGAGTGCCGGCTTCTGCAGGTACTACCGCATTACCGGTGCCTGCCATTGCTTGCGGACTTCCGTCTCTTCACGTACTGCCGGGTCAATGACAGCGCCCTCAGTCTTCCAGCATTTCCATCCAGGTTGCTTCGGCCTGTTCCAGTTGCTGTGCGAGCACTTCGCGCTCGCTGCCGAGTTTGGCCATCTTCGCGCTGTCGGCGTAGTTGGCGGGGTCCGCCAGTTGGCGGTCCACGTCGGCCAGTGATGCGCCCAACTGTTCCACCTTCTTCTCCGCCGCTTCCAGCTTGTGCGGGTTGACCGGCTTCTTGCCAGAAGAAGGCTTCACCGGCGCAACAACCTGCACCGGCGTGGGCAGTTCGGCCTTCTCGGTGCGGTCGGCCTTGCTGCGTGAGCCCTGCGCACTGGCACGGGTACGCAGCCATGCGGCGTATTCGTCCAGGTCGCCGTCAAACGGCTCGACCACGCCATCGGCCACACGCCAGAACGTATCGCAGACCAGGCCAATCAAATGGCGGTCGTGCGACACCATGACGATGGCGCCTTCGAACAGCGCCAGCGCTTCGGCCAGTGCCTCGCGCATTTCCAGATCAAGGTGGTTGGTCGGTTCGTCGAGCAGCAATACGTTGGGCTGCTGCCAGGCGATCAACGCCAATGCCAAGCGCGCGCGCTCACCGCCGGAGAAACCATCCACCGGTTCAAACGCGCGGTCACCCGGGAAGTTCCACTTGCCGAGGAAATCGCGGAAGTTCTGGTTGACGCCATCCGGGTCCATATCGCGGAAGTGGTCCATCGCCGTGGCACCTTCGCGCAGCGATTCCACCGTGTGCTGGGCGAAGTAGCCGATCTTCATGTCCGGGTGCGCGTTGCGCTCGCCCGACAACGGCTGCAGATCGCCCACCAGCGTTTTCACCAGCGTGGTTTTACCGGCACCGTTCGGACCCAGCAGGCCCACGCGCTGGCCGGCTTCCAGACCAAAACCCACGTCCTTCAGAATCACCGCGTCGGCGCCATAACCGGCGTTGACGTGGTCCAAGCGGATCAGCGAGAACGGCAGCTTGGCCGGCGGCGAGAACTCGATACGGAACTCGCGCTCGGCGCGCACCGCTTCGGTACCGGACATCTTGGCCAGGCGCTTGATACGGCTCTGCGCCTGGGTGGCCTTGCTGGCCTGCGCCTTGAAGCGGTCGATGAAGCTCTGCAGATGCGCGCGCTCGGCCTGTTCCTTCTCGTGCACGATCTGCTGCTGGCGCAGGTGTTCGGCGCGCTGGCGCTCGAAATCGGTATAGCCGCCCGGATAAAGCCGCGCGGTGCCGCCGTGCAGGTGCAGGGTGTGGGTGGCCACGTTGTCCAGGAACTCGCGGTCATGCGAGATCAGCAGCAGCGTGCCCGGATACTTCAGCAGCCACTGTTCCAGCCAATACACCGCGTCCAGATCAAGGTGGTTGGTCGGTTCGTCGAGCAGCAGCAGGTCGCTGGGCATCATCAGCGCGCGGGCCAGGTTCAGACGCGCGCGCCAGCCGCCGGAGAATGCAGCCACCGGGCGCGAATGCGTGTCCGCCGGGAAACCCAGGCCATGCAGCAGCTTGCCGGCACGGGCCTCGGCGTCATAGGCATTCAGCTCGGCCATCTTCTGGTGGGCGTTGGCAACGGCCTCCCAGTCCTCGCGCGCAGCGGCAGCGGCTTCTTCGCTCAGCACGGCGGCAACTTCGTCGTCACCGCCCAGCACGTAGTCGATGGCGCGGTCTGGCAGCGCCGGGGTTTCCTGGGCCACGTCGGCAATGCGGATCTTGCCCGGCAACGACACATCGCCCTTGTCGGCTTCCAACTCGCCGCGTACGGCAGCAAACAGGCTGGACTTACCGGCACCGTTACGGCCCACCACACCGACGCGGTAGCCGGCGTGCAGGGTGAGGTCGACGTTGGACAACAGCAGGCGTTCGCCCCGGCGAAGGGCGAAATTACGAAGGGCAATCATGAATAGGTCCGTTATAACGAAACGGAATGTGCATGTGAGCAGCATTCCTGCGACGCGATTCTAACGTTAACGAATACTTGACGTATTCCCCCACCTCAACCTTCTAGAAGAAAGCGTGTGGCAGGCCGTCGTCCGGCCCTCCCCGCGCAGGCAACCGACAGATAGTTGCCCCGAAAAGCAACTACTTGGCTGCCGCCAGACAGTTTGACGACACGTAAACATTCCATTAATCCGTGATGACGCACCCAACCGAAACCGCGCCAAAGCCCGGCTCGCCGGTGTCGCCACTCATTACCGGAGCCGCATTCTGATGAACCGCAAGTCCAGTACGCTCGCTGCCGCCGTTGCCATCGCTCTTGGCAGCACCGCGCTTCCCGCTTTTGCCCAGTCCAGTGCCCAGACCCTGGACACCGTGATCGTTACCGGTACCCGTGTGGCTGACCGCACCGTGGCCGAGTCGCAGTCGCCCATCGACATCATTACCCCCGAGGCCCTGCAGTCCACCGGCACCTCGGAGCTGGCCACCGCGCTGTCGCGCGCCCTGCCCTCGCTCAATTTCCCGCGCCCGGCCCTGACCGACGGCACCAGCGGCGTGCGTCCGGCGCAGCTGCGCGGCCTGTCGCCGGACCAGGTGCTGGTGCTGGTCAACGGCAAGCGCCGCCATGCCTCGGCCATGATCAACGTCAACGGCAGCATCGGCCGTGGCTCGGCGGCAGTGGACATCAACGCCATTCCGATCGCCGCCATCGAGCGCGTAGAAGTACTCCGCGATGGCGCCTCGGCCCAGTACGGCTCCGACGCCATCGCCGGTGTCATCAATATCGTGCTCAAGGGCAGCGGCAGTGGCGGCAGCCTGGCCGTGGACGTTGGCCAGTACTCGGCCGGTGACGGCAACAAATACCAGCTCTCCGGCGACACCGGCGTCAGCTTTGCCGATGGCCGGGGCAGCCTGCATCTGGCCGGCCAGATCAGCCAGCAGGACGAAAGCAACCGTGCCGGCCCTTACCGCGGCACCACGCCCGATACCGGCAACTTCCCGGCCATCGGCGAGAAGACCTTCATCGTCGGCGACCCGCGCGTGGATGCCACCGCCGCCTCGGCCAACCTCAGCTTCAACTTCACCGACAACATCACCGGCTACGCCAACGCGCTGCTGAGCAACCGCGACATCACCTCGTTCGCGTTCTACCGCTCGCCCAACCACAGCGGGCAGAGCGCACTGCTGGCGCAGGTGTATCCGGACGGCTTCGTGCCGCAGATCAACCAGTACTCCAAGGACCGCTCGGCCGTCATCGGCGTCAAGGGCAGTACTGAAAACGGCTGGACCTGGGACGTGAGCGCCAGCCATGGCGAGAACACGCTGGATTTCCACACCCGCAACAGCATCAACTACAGCCTCGGCACCGCCAGCCCCAGCTCCTTCTACGACGGCACGCTGAAGTACCAGCAGGACATCTTCAACGCCGACTTCACCAAGGCGCTGGATTGGGGCCTGGCCTACCCGGTCACGCTGTCCTTTGGTGGTGAATACCGCAAGGAAAAGTGGGAGCAGAACGCAGGCGAACTGAACTCCTACACCGGCAGCGGCGCGCAGGGCTTTGGTGGCTTCACCCCGGTCAACGCGGTGGACAACGACCGCGACAACTACGCCGTCTACGCCGGCCTGGAAGCCGACCTCACCGACAAATTCTCCGCAGGCCTGACCGGCCGCTATGAGGATTACTCCGACTTCGGCGACAAGTTCTCCGGCAAGCTGTCGGCGCGTTATGCCTTCACCGACAAGGTGGCCCTGCGTGCCACTGCCTCCAGCGGCTTCCGCGCACCGTCACTGGCGCAGCAGAGCTACCAGGCGGTGACCAGCACCATCATCAACGGCGCGTTTGTTGAGCGTGGCACCTTCCCGACCAGCAGCGCCGCCGCACAGGCGTTGGGCGCCAGCCCGCTCAAGGCCGAAAGCTCCACCTCCTACAGCGTGGGCCTGGTGCTGCAGCCGGTTGACCGCCTGTACCTGACCGTCGATGCCTACCAGATCGACATTGACGACCGCATCGCGCTGTCCACCAACATCACCACCAATGCCAACGCCAATGCGCTGCTGGCCGGGCTGGGCCTGCCGCAGGTCACCGCGTTCTCGTACTTCACCAACGGCCTGGATACGCGCACCCGCGGCGTCGATGCGGTGTCCAGCTACACCATCCCGTTCACCGCCAGCTCGCTGGAGCTCACCGCCGCCTACAGCTACAACGAGACGGAAGTGAAGAAGTTCATCGCCTCGCCGGCCGTATTCGGCACGCTGGGCATCACCCAGTCGCTGATCGGCCGCGACGAGATTGGCCGCATCGAGGACAGCTTCCCGCGTGACAAGGCCATCGTCAGTGGCACCTGGCGCTCGGACCGTTGGGAGCTGGGCCTGGCCGCTACCCGCTACGGCAGCTTCACCGTGCGCAATTCGGCCACTGCCACCCGCGACCAGACCTACGACGCCAAGTGGGTGCTGGACGCCTCGGCCAGCTTCAAGCCCAGTGAGAACTGGAAGCTGACCCTGGGCGCGGACAACCTGCTGGACGAGTACCCGGACCGCACCGCAGACCTGCAGAACTCCACCTGGGGCATGCTGCCGTACAGCAACTACGCGCCGTTCGGCTTCAACGGTGCCTACGTCTACGGCCGTATCAGCTACACCTGGTAAGCCCGGTTTGAATGGGTGATGTTTGGAAGAAATGCCTCGGGAAACCGGGGCATTTTTTTGCCTGTCGCTTTTGTTTTGAAGCTGCCCTTGTTTTGAAGCTGCCCTCACCCCAACCCCTCTCCCGTTTGCGGGAGAGAGGCTTGCGTACTGACAGATCGCGGGGTTTGAGCCCCTCTCCCGCAAACGGGAGAGGGGTTGGGGTGAGGGCAAGCTTTAAGCCAAAAGCCAGCCAAACCAACCCAACAAGCCCCTTCAGCAACGCACAGCGTTTCGCCAAAAAAATCAGATTTTTCAAAATCTTCCCGACATGTACACCGGTAGCACCTTTAGAATCGGTGGCCTCCCCCCCCCCCGCACCGACCAAGCGAGCCCTGATGCACCATGACACCGCCCTGATCAACATGCTTGCCATCGGCCTGGGGCTTGCCTTTGTGTTTGGCGCCTTGGCCAACAAAGTACGGCTGTCGCCGTTGGTGGGCTACCTGATCGCCGGTGTCATCGTCGGCCCATTTACACCCGGCTTTGTCGCCGACCAGGCGCTGGCCAACCAGCTGGCCGAAATCGGCGTGATGCTGCTGATGTTCGGCGTGGGCCTGCACTTCTCGCTGAAAGACCTGATGGAGGTCAAGGCGATCGCCATCCCCGGCGCCATCGGCCAGATATTGGTCGCCACCCTGCTGGGCTGGGGCGTGGCCGCGTTGATGGGTTGGCCGACGCTGCACGGCATCATCTTTGGCTTCTCACTGGCCACCGCTTCCACCGTGGTGCTGCTGCGGGCCATGGAAGAACGCCGCCTGCTGGAGACCACGCGCGGCAAGATCGCGGTGGGCTGGCTGATCGTCGAAGACCTGGCCTGTGTGCTGGCCCTGGTGATGATGCCGGTGATTGCCGATGTGTTCGGCCCGCAGGCCAGCGGCAAAAGCCCTTCGCTGACCGGCCTGCTGACCTCCATCGGCTGGACGTTCGTGCAGTTGGGCCTGTTTGTGGCGGTGATGCTGGTGGTCGGACGCCGGGTGATTCCCTGGGTGCTGGAGAAAGTTGCCGGCACCGGCTCGCGCGAGCTGTTCACGCTGTGCGTGCTGGCCATCGCGCTGGGCGTGGCGTTTGGTGCAGCCGCATTGTTTGGCGTGTCGTTCGCGCTGGGTGCGTTCTTCGCCGGCATGATGCTCAACGAATCCGAGCTCAGCCACAAAGCCGCACACGACTCGCTGCCGCTGCGTGACGCCTTCGCGGTGCTGTTCTTCGTCTCGGTGGGCATGTTGTTCAACCCAGCCATCATCATCGAGCACCCGTGGCAGGTGCTGGCGACGGTGCTGATCATCATGCTTGGCAAATCCGCGGCAGCGTTTTTCATCGTGCGTGCGTTTGGCCACAGCAAGGGCACCGCGCTGACCATCTCCGCCTCGCTGGCGCAGATTGGTGAATTTGCTTTCATCATCGCCGGCCTCGGTGTGGCGCTGAAAATCCTGCCGCCGGAGGGCCAGTCGCTGGTGCTGGCCGGCGCGCTGGTGTCGATCATGCTCAACCCGCTGATCTTCGGCCTGCTCGACCGCTGGCAGGCGCGTCACAAGGAAACCACGCCCGAGCCGGAGACCCCCGACATCCCGCCGGGCCCGTCGCTGGACCTGCACGACCACGCCATCGTGGTCGGCTACGGCCGCGTCGGCAGCGAGCTGGCGCAGGTGCTGCGTGACCGTGGCGTGCCGGTGCTGGTGATCGACGACAACCGCGAGCATGTCATCCGCGCACATGCAGCCGGCATCCCCGCCATCCGTGGCAGCGCCGCCGCCGACAAGGTGCTGGCCGAAGCGCATCCCGAGCGCGCCAAGATTGCGGTACTGGCCATTCCGCAGCCGCTGGAATCGGGCGAGGCGTTGGCCAAGCTGCGCGCCATCAACCCCAACCTCACGCTGCTGGCGCGCGCGCACAGCGATGCCGAAGTACGCCATCTGCTGTCACACGGTGCCGACGGCACGGTGATGGCCGAGCGCGAGCTGGCGTATTCGCTGGCCGAAATGATCATGGCCACCCCGCCCTATCGCAGCCTGCGCCCGGGTGCGGCTCAGCCCTCCGCTGCCGTCAGCGGCACGTAAACATCGGCGCGCAGGATGGCCTCAGGCGTCTGCTCGGGGTCATCCAGAAAGATGTAATGCAGCGGTGCATCGCGCAGGCCATGGCCACTTGTGGGCAACCACTGCGCCAGCAACGGGTCGGTCGCGTCTTCCAGCAGGCTGTAGCTGCCCACATGGCGCACCCGCGCCATCAAGCCACCCTCGATCCGCAGCATGCGCAGCGGCGTGGGCAGTGCCGGCAGCGCGGCGTCCAGCGTCACCGCGCAGTCAAACAACAGTTCTTCGGCCGGCAGTTCGCGGTGGTCGCCCAGCGGGATGCCGATCAGCTGCTGCAGGTGTTCGACCAGGCCCTGCTCGGCCGCCCAGCCAAACAGTTCACCGAAGCTGCCGTCCAGGTCATCAAACGCACCCTGCGCGCGCAGCGCCACCACTTCAAACGGCTCCAGCGTGACCACCTCCACGCTCAGTGGCGCGGATTGTTTTGCCGAGGCGGCCGGGCGCGACAACTGTTGCACATACCGGGCCAACAGGGCGGGATCTGCACGCAGTTCGGTGGGGCTGGCATCCAGCGTTTCACGCAGCACCCGCGACAATGCCTGTGGCGTGTCGTAGCCGGCCAACAAGGCGATCTCGGTGACGCTGGCATCGCTTTCATGCAGCCGCTGCAATGCCTTGAGCAGCCGCAAGCGTTGCACGGTGCGGCCAACGGTTTCGCCGGTCATGGCGCGGTACACGCGGTGGAAGTGATACGGCGAGTAATGCGCCACTGCGGCAAGCGCCTCCAGATCGGGCAGCAGTCCACCGCTGGCGACCGCCTGTTGCAGGCAAGCGATGACGCGGTCCAGTTTCGGCAGGTGCGAGGCTTGGGCTTTCATCGGTCTTCTCGATAGGTGTGCTGCTGCATTGAAGCGGGATTGCTTAGCCGCCGCGTTTCCGATCTTGCGCTTGTTCACCACTGCCGCCGGGCACGCGCGCCAGGTGATCCTGCAACAGGCCGATGGCCTGCTTCACCTTGGCCGGTTGAGTTTGCCGATGCGGTGTCACTGCCCACACCGGCAGCGGTGGCAACTGCCATTCGGGCAACAGCCGCAGCAGCGCGCCGCTGTCCAACAACGGCGCGACATCGATACAGGTCAACACGGCTACGCCCAGCCCCGAGGTACACAGCTGGCGCACGGCGGGCTGGTTCTGGCTGACGATACGCGGGTGCGCGGGGATCAAGCGTTCCTCGCCGGTGCGGGAGTGGCGCCATATCAAGCCCGGCACCTGCGGTAAACCCAACCATTCGCCGGCGGGCACGTGCAGCGGATCAGACGGTGCGCCGTGCGCCTGCAACCACGCAGGTGCCGCGCACGGCCAACGCTGCAGGGTGCCGATGCGCTGCGCCATCCAATCGCTGTCGGGCAACTGGCCAAAGCGCAGCGCCAGATCAATACGCGCCTGCAGCAGGTCGGTCCAGCCATCCTCGAAATACAGATGCACGCGCAACTGCGGGTGCTCGCGCAGCCACGGGCCCAAGGCCGGGCCAATGTGGTCGGCCATGCCCAACGGTGCCGAGAGCCGCAGTTCACCGCTGGGCGCTTCACGTGCGGCGGACAGCTCGGCCTGGGCCTCGCCTGCGGCATCCAACAGCCGTGCACAGGCCGCGTAATAACGGCTGCCGACATCGGTCAACGCCAGCCGCCGCGTCGAACGGTGCAGCAGCGGCACGCCGGCATCGCGTTCCAGCGCGCGCAGTTGTTGGCTGACCGCCGAGGTGCTCATGCCCAAAGCACGTGCGGCGGCACTCAGCGAGCCGTTCTGCACCACCTGGGCGAACAGGGCCATGCGTTTGAAGCTGTCCATCAACCACCTCCTTGTCCGCCATTGTGAAGCAGGGCTTCAAGGTGATTGTGCAGATGGACGACTACCCGCGTCACGGTCGCAGGTGGACACTGGCCGCCGTCCCCACTACTCCAGGAACACGCAATGAAAGTCGCACTGATTGGCGCCACCGGCTTTGTCGGCACCGCCCTGCTTGAAGAACTGCTGACCCGTGGCCACGACGTCACCGCGCTGGTCCGTGATCCGGGCAAGCTCGCGGCCCGGCCACATCTGCAGGTGATCAAAGCCGACGTGCAGGATGCAGCACAGGTACAAGCTGCGGTTGCCGGCCAGGATGCGGTGATCAGTGCGTTCAATCCTGGCTGGGCCAACCCGAACATCTACCAGGATTTCATGAGCGGCACCCGCGCGATTGTGGCGGGCACCAAGGCCGCAAGCGTGAAGCGCTACATCGTGATTGGCGGCGCCGGCAGCCTGTATGCCGCCGACGGCACACAGTTGGTGGATTCACCCAACTTCCCGGCGGCGATCTACCCCGGCGCCAGCGCCGCACGCGACGGCCTGACCGAGCTGCAACAGGAATCCACGCTGGACTGGACCCAGCTCAGCCCGCCGGTCGCCTTCCACGGCGGTGGCCCGAGCGAGCGCACCGGCAAGTACCGCGTAGGCGGCGACAGCCCCCTGAACACCGGTGATGGCCCGGGCACCATCAGCGCAGCGGACCTGGCATTGGCCGTGGTCGACGAGCTGGAAGCCCCGAAGCATGTGGGCAAGCGCTTTACGGTTGCCTGGTGAGTGCTTGTTGCCTGAAGCGTTTTGGGGCTTAGGAACTGCCCTCACCCCAACCCCTCTCCCGCGCGCGGAAGAGGGACTCAGATCGCTTCGGCTGCGAGTGCATTAGCCCCTCTCCCGCGCGCGGGAGAGGGGTTGGGGTGAGGGGAAGCTTCTGGCACGCAAGCTCCAGCCTCAAGCCCCCGCCAACGCCTGCTCCAGATCCGCCAGCAGGTCATCAATATGCTCGATGCCCACCGACAAGCGCACGGTATCCAGCGTCACACCGGCCTTCTCCAACTCGGCTGCATCCAACTGCCGGTGCGTGGTGGACGCCGGGTGCGTTGCCAGCGACTTGGCATCGCCCAGGTTCACCAAGCGCGTGAACAACTGCAGCGCGTCCAGGAAGCGTGCGCCGGCTTCACGGCCACCCGGCAGACCGAACGTCAGCACGCCCGAGCCCTGCCCGCGCAGGTACTTCTGCACCAGCGCATGCTCGGGGTGATCCGGCAGCGCGGCATAGTTCACCCAGGCCACCTTGCTGTGCTTCTGCAGATAGTTGGCAACGGCCAGGGTATTGCTGTTGATGCGGTCCATGCGCAGCGCCAATGTTTCGATGCCCTGCAGAATCTGGAACGCGTTGAACGGGGAAATCGCCGCGCCCATGTTGCGCAATGGCACCACGCGTGCGCGGCCGATGTAAGCCGCCGGGCCCAGCGCTTCGGTGTAGACCACTCCGTGATAACTCACATCCGGCGTATTGAGCCGTGGGAAACGCGCCTTGTGCTCGGCCCACGGAAACCGCCCGGAATCCACAATTGCGCCACCCAAGCTGGTGCCATGGCCGCCAAGATATTTGGTCAGCGAATGCACGACGATATCAGCGCCGAAATCGAACGAGCGCTGCAGGTACGGCGTGGCCACGGTGTTGTCGACAATCACCGGCACGCCATGCGCGTGCGCGATCTTGGCGATGGCCTCAATGTCGGTGATGTTGCCGCGCGGGTTGCCGATGGATTCCACGAACACGGCCTTGGTGCGCTCGTCGATCAAAGCGGCAAAGGCCTGCGGATCGCGATAGTCGGCAAAGCGTGTCTGGATGCCAAACTGCGGCAGCGTGTGCGCGAACAGGTTGTAGGTGCCACCGTACAACGCACTGGCCGCGAGGATGTTGTCACCGGCCTCGGCAATGGTCTGGATGGCATACGTGATGGCCGCCTGCCCGGATGCCAATGCCAGCGCACCAATGCCACCTTCCAACGCGGCGATGCGCTTTTCCAGCACATCTGTGGTGGGGTTCATGATGCGGGTGTAGATGTTGCCCTGCACTTTCAGGTCGAACAGATCGGCACCGTGCTGGGTATCGTCGAAGGCGTAAGCGACGGTCTGGTAGATCGGCACGGCCACCGCGCGGGTGGTGGGATCGGGCGAATAGCCGCCGTGTACGGCGATGGTTTCAGGCTTCCACTGGGGGTCGGTCATCAGAGCGCTCACGCCAAAGAGAATCGCTGACCATAGCCCAATGAACGCGGCTTGCTGAAGACGGTTGCAGTGGTTACTTGTGACGTATTGGAATGAGGTGATGCGCGTTGCTTTGGAGCTTTAAACGCACCCTCACTCCAGAAGCGCCCTCACCCCAACCCCTCTCCCGCTTGCGGGAGAGGGGCTCGGATTCCGTCGACTGCGAGTGCATTGGCCCCTCTCCCGTGTACGGGGTGAGAGGGGCAGCTTGCGGACCACCGGTTCGCTGTCCATCGAACGCCCTTGCGTCAACGCAAGGGCCGGAGCGCGGAGTGGGGTTGGGTGAGGGAAGATTTGCGCTCCCCTCAGCCCTTGGCGAACACCAGGTGCCCGCCCGCGCCGGCTTCCACTTTGATGGTGTCGCCGCTGACGAACTCGCCGGACAGAATCTTCTGCGCCAGCGGATTCTCCAGCTGTGCCTGGATCGCACGCTTCAACGGGCGCGCGCCATACACCGGATCAAAGCCGACATCGCTGAGCTGATCGAACGCCGAATCAACCACATCCAGCTGCAGGCCACGCTCGCTCAAACGCTTCTCCAAACCACGCATCTGGATGCGCGCGATCTGCTTGATCTGCTGCTTGTCCAGCGGATGGAAAACAACAATGTCGTCCAGGCGGTTGATGAACTCCGGGCGGAAGTGCGCCTGCACCACGCCCATCACGGCGGCCTTCATCTGCAGATAGGCCTCCGGGCTGTCGTCACCGCTCATGTCCTGGATCTGGTGCGAGCCCAGGTTCGAGGTCATCACGATGACGGTGTTGCGGAAGTCCACCGTGCGGCCCTGGCCATCGGTCAAGCGGCCGTCATCCAGCACCTGCAGCAGGATGTTGAATACATCCGGATGCGCCTTCTCCACCTCGTCCAGCAGAATCACGCTGTACGGACGGCGACGCACGGCCTCGGTGAGGTAGCCGCCTTCTTCGTAGCCCACATAGCCCGGGGGCGCACCGATCAGGCGCGACACGCTGTGCTTCTCCATGAACTCACTCATGTCGATGCGCACCATCGCGTCGGGCGAGTCGAACAGGAAATCGGCCAGCGCCTTGGTCAACTCGGTCTTGCCCACGCCGGTGGGGCCCAGGAACAGGAACGAACCACTCGGCCGGTTGGGATCGGACAAGCCCGCGCGCGAACGACGCACCGCATCAGACACCACGCGGATGGCTTCTTCCTGCCCAACCACGCGGTTGTGCAGCATGTCTTCCATGCGCAGCAACTTGTCGCGCTCGCCTTCCAGCATCTTGCTGACCGGGATGCCAGTCCAGCGCGAGACGACCTCGGCGATTTCCTCGTCGGTCACCTTGTCCTGCACCAGCTTGAAATCCTTGCGCTCCACTTCCTGCGCGGCCTGCAACTGCTTTTCAAGGTTGGGCAACAGGCCGTATTGGATCTCGCTCATCTTGGCGAAATCCTGCTGGCGGTGTGCCGCTTCCAGATCGAGCTTGGCCTTTTCCACCTGCTCCTTGATCTTGGTGGCACCCTGCAGCGCGGCTTTCTCGGACTTCCAGATTTCGTTGAGGTCGGAGAACTCACGCTCCAGCGTGCCGATGTCGGCATCCAGATCCGCCAGGCGTTTGCGCGATGCATCATCCTTCTCTTTCTTCAGCATTTCGCGCTGGATCTTGAGCTGGATGAGCCTACGTTCCAGGCGATCAAGTTCCTCCGGCTTGGAATCAATCTCCATGCGAATGCGCGAGGCAGCTTCGTCCATCAGGTCGATGGCCTTGTCCGGCAGCTGGCGGTCGGTGATGTAGCGGTGCGACAGCGTGGCCGCGGCCACGACGGCCGGGTCGGTGATCTCCACGCTGTGGTGCATCGCGTAGCGCTCCTTCAATCCACGCAGAATCGCGATGGTGTCTTCCACCGTCGGCTCGCCCACCAGCACCTTCTGGAAACGGCGCTCCAGCGCGGCGTCTTTTTCAATGTACTGGCGGTATTCGTCCAGTGTGGTCGCACCGATGCAATGCAGCTCGCCACGCGCAAGCGCCGGCTTGAGCATGTTGCCCGCGTCCATCGCGCCCTCGCCTTTGCCGGCGCCGACCATGGTGTGCAGTTCGTCAATGAACAGAATGATCTGGCCTTCGTTCTTGGACAGATCATTGAGCACGGCCTTCAAGCGCTCTTCGAACTCACCACGGAACTTGGCACCGGCAATCAACGCGCCCATGTCCAACGACAGCACGCGCTTGCCACGCAGGCCTTCGGGTACTTCGTCGTTGATGATGCGCTGGGCCAGGCCTTCGACAATGGCAGTCTTACCCACGCCGGGTTCACCGATCAGCACCGGGTTGTTCTTGGTACGGCGCTGCAATACCTGGATGGTGCGGCGGATTTCCTCGTCGCGGCCAATCACCGGATCGAGCTTGCCGCTTTCGGCACGCGCGGTGAGGTCGATGGTGTATTTTTCCAGCGCCTGGCGCTGTTCTTCAGCGTTTTCGCTTTGCACGGTTTCCCCGCCGCGCAGTTTCTCGATGGCGGCTTTCACTTTGTTTTTATCGGCACCGGCAGCGCGCAGGGCCATACCGGCCGCACCACTGTCGTCCACCGCCGCCAGCAGAAACCACTCGCTGGCGATGAACTGGTCGTTGTGCTGCTGCGCCAACTTGTCGGTGTTGTTGAGCAGGCGGCTCAAATCATTGCCCATCGACAGGTTGCCGGCCTGACCGGACACCTTGGGCAATGCATCCAGCGATTCGGCCAGCCGCTCGCGCAGCACCGGCACGTTGACGCCGGCTTGGGCCAGCAACGGACGGCTGCTGCCGCCGGTCTGGTCCAGCAGCGCACTGAGTACGTGCACCGGCTCGATGATGTTGTTGTCACGGCCGACTGCCAAGGACTGCGCGTCAGACAGCGCCTTCTGGAAGTTGGAGGTGAGCTTGTCCATCCGCATGGGTCTTCTTCCTCAATGTCTGGGGGCCAGCGTTGCTGGCGATACTGAGTCAGATGTGGTTGCAACCGCGTGATTCAAGGGCCGAGCGCGGCCCCTGTTCAGTTGAAATCGCAGCTTCCTTTCCAGTATCGCCAGCCGCCAGCGCCAGGCATTGATCCAACACAAACCCTGGCAATCAACCGCGCGTGATGGCCGCGCGGATTGCACGCAGCTGCTTTTTGACCGCCTGTTGCTGGGCCATATCCATACGCAGCAATGCCTTTTGCCCCACCGACAGCGACTGCAACGCAGGGTCGACAAAGCGGTATTTGCCTTTTCCGTCGGGTTCGACGGCCAACGGTCGCGCCGGCTCCGGGGTCTGCAACAGGTGGTCGATCACCGCCACCAGACGGTCGTTGAAGTGGCCTTCGGGGTGCCCGATATCGCGATAGGCCTGCTGCACCAGCGGGTAGAAGCGCACATACGCACCCGCAACGGCCGATGCATCGGCGCGGGTAAAGGCATCCACCCACGGCGCATAACGTGCGGCATTGGCCGCTGCCAACTGCTCGCCGCCATCAGTTCCCGGTTCCACCACCAAGCTGCCCGGGGCCGGCCGTACTGCCATGGCGCTGCTGGGCATGCTCGGCTGGGTGAGGTTGTCCACATGCACCACCACGCGCTGGATCACATGCTCACGCAGCAGCAGCGCCAACGCATCTGTGGGAAACAGCCCTGCCAACGCCTGCAAAACCGGGTCGTCACTGTCGGCCAGCGCCGGCAAGGCCGCGTCTGCAGCAGCATCGAGCGGATGTAGCGGCGTAGTGGGCTGTTCCGCCGCTGCAGGCGTGGGAGAGGTGGGCGTTGCGATTGCCGTGGCATTCTCCGGCGGCGATGTGAGCGCCGCCGACTGACGCAGCTGCGCCACATCGTCGCGGAACAACCACCAGCCCGCGCCGCCCACCGCGACAACACCCACCACCACCCACGGCCACACTGCTTTACGCTTTTCCATCACTTGCACCTCTATTGCACGTGATGGTGTGACCCGGCAGATGCGGAGGGGTTCCCCGGCCGGGTCATCTGCACCATTTCAGCCGGTTTTCAGCGCTGTTTCTGCAGCGACATCAACCCAATCACCACCGCCAGCACGGCGTAGGCCGCACTCACCTGCAGGGTGATCGACTGGCGCAGGCCTTCCAGCTGCCACGGCAGATAAATGCCGCCACGCGGATCGGTGGAATGGATCACACCAAATGCGCTGAGCGCCGCCGCCGCTACCAGCAGGCTCACCGCCACACCGGCGCGGCGCTCGATCAATGCCACCAACGCCGCCGCCCAGATCATCGCGGTGATGATGAAACCGTTGCCCAGCAACTGCAGCGTGGCCACATCCGACAGACCGTGGCCATCCACCGCCGCATACAGCGTGGCTGCCGCCTCCGGGCTCACCCAGGTGCCGAACTTGATGTTGATGAGGTAAGCGATGGCCGGCAGAAACGCCAGCGCCACCGCAATGGCGTGTTCGCGCTTGGTCTGCTGGAACGCCTGCACGGTGATGTCCAAACCCACAAACACAATGATCGGCGCCAGCACCGCCACCGGCAGCCACTGCACCAGGCCGGCAACAACGCCCAGCATGCCGCCGATGCCGATGAACAGACCGGTCAACAGTGTGTAGCCGGTGCGTGCGCCCAACCGCTTGTACGCCGGCTGGCCGATGTACGGCGTGGTCTGCGCCACACCGCCACAGACACCAGCCACCAGCGTGGCGATGGCTTCGACCAGCAGAATGTCGCGGGTGCGATAGTCATCGCCTGCAGCGCGTGCGCTCTCGGCCACGTTGATGCCACCCACCACCATCAACAAGCCAAACGGCAGCAGCAGCGACAGATACGGCACGGTCAGCGGCAGGCCTTCGACAAAACCCAGCGACGGCAATGGCAACGCCACCGCAAAGGAAATCGCAGGCGGCCACTGGAAGCCGGTCAACGCGCCCGCAGCGCCCAGCCCGTAATACAGCGCCACACCCACCAGCAGTGCAAACAAAACGCCTGGCAGCCGCAGCGGCACCACGCCGCGCGCCACCAGCACGTAAAGCAGCACGCCCAGCGTGACCAGGCCCACCAAGGGCTGGCGCATGCTCTCGATCAGCGGCAGAAAGCCCAACAGCGTGAGCGCGGCGCCGCCGATGGAACCCAGCAAGGCCGCGCGCGGCACGTGGCGGGTGACCGCATCGCCGACAAACGACAGCACCAGCTTCAACAGGCCCATCACCACCAGCGAGGCCATGCCCAGCTTCCAGGTGGCCATCGCCGCTGCCTGCGGGTCCATGCCCAGCTGCTTGAAGCCGACAAACGCCGGGCCCAATACCAGCAGCGCCATGCCGATGCTGGTGGGCGCATCCAGGCCCAGCGGCATGGCGGTGACATCATCGCGCCCGCTGCATGTCGCCAGCCGGCGCGCCATCCACGTGTACATCAGGTTGCCGATCAGCACGCCGAAGGCCGTGCCCGGGAACATGCGGCCAAACACCACATCGGCGGGGAACTGGAAGATGCCGACCAGCGCCATCGCAATGAAGCCGAGGATCGACAGGTTGTCGACCACCAGGCCAAAGAAGCCATTGAGATCGCCCGCGACGAACCAGCGTGCGCGGGATGTTGAAGAGGTGGAGTTCATGGGGGTTATCGTCAGGAAAGCGAGGCGATGGTAGCGCCGGGGAGAAGCATGCGGATGGAACAGATCATTCGTACGTGGGTAGTTTCACCCAGCCCAGCACCGGTCCACGGCGAGGATTGTTGAAGCGTAGCTGCGCCCAGCCGTCGGCCACGTCCAGCAGCTCGACGTGATCATCCTTGATCAGATAACGCGCGGTGGAACTGTCGCCGGCCCGGCTGTAGAGCGGCAACCTGGCCGGCACCACCTTGGCGCCGTGGCCCTGCAACGGGGCGTCCGCGCTGGGCGGATCGAAGGCATTCCAAACGGCGTGATCCAACCGTTGGCCGTCGGGGCTCCAGGTAGTCCAGACCACCAGTATCTCCATCTCCTGCGATGCATCCAGCTTCAGCACCTGCGCCAATGCTTCCGTTTCGACCAGTGCATCGCGCATCGAACGATAGAGATACAGCCGGTCGCCCTGAAAGCGGTAGATGTCGCTGTACCACATCGGCCCGCTGCGGCAGCTGCTGCTCAAGGTGCGCGTGGCCGGGTCCGGTGTCAGTGCCCAGAAGCCTTCGCAGCTGATCTCCGGGCCGGTGGGCGCGACCAGACTGAGGAATTGGCCGCTGGTTGGTTCGTACAGATGGACCACCACGGATTCATTGACCTGCCCCAACGTCGCGCTGCTGGACAGATCCTGATAGCCATCGAAGTTGTAATCGGCATGGCTCAGTCGCGTGCCAGTGCCTTCTTCATCGGTCGCGGCCTGCAGCAGCTGGCGGGCCGGCGAACGATTGGTGCCGACCACAAGCGTGCCGTCACTCTGCAACCGCGCATGCGCAGTCACCCCTTGCGCGACCTCAAAGCGGATCTCGCCGTCTTCGGCAGCCCATGCATACGGCGTCAGCACCGCCAGCAGCAGGCCACAGGCCGCGCGCAGCACAGCCGGTCCGGAGCCGATCAGAACGAGACCTCCACCGGCTGCCGCGACCACAGTACCGACTGATGCTTGGTTGCCTGCTTCCATGCCAGACGAATGGCTTCGATATCGTTGCGGCGCTGCGGGCTGTCCTCATGCAGGATCACCAGCACCTTGGTGCGCAGCCGGTTGGGCTCCGGCGCGCCACGGAACAACCACTGGCCGTAGGCATCCAACACGGTCAAACCATCGGGAAAGCGCGGCGTGACCTCCTTGTCGAGGAACGCGCGCCATTGCGTATCGCTGATCACATCGGTCTGCGCCCGCGCGGACGGCCCGGTTTCCTCACCCACACCGAAATACAGCTCGCTGCGCACCCAACCACCGGCCTCCGCCGGCCGCGCGGCATCACCGTGCAACTGCGCACTGGGAGCTGCATCAACAACAGGGGGGGCCGCGTGCGCACTGGCAGCAACAGCAAACAACAAGGGCAACAGAACAGCGTGCAACTTCATGAAAAGCCTCCGGGTAAGAGAAACACGGTGGCATCCAAGGCACCGCAGGGGATATCACGTTGGGTTATCAGCCGATTGCATTCAGGACTTGCATCCGGGACGACGTTAACGCGAAGATAATATATCGCTTCATCCGGATGGATGTAAGTGCAACCATCTTTCTCGATCCCTTCCCCCCCCCGTTTTTCCGGAGCTTCCATGTCCCGCCCCACCTCGGCCCCCCTCGGCCTGGCCATCGCGCTGGCGCTGTCCTCCCCCGCTTTTGCCCAAGACACCGCCAACCCGGCCACGCTGGATACGGTGATCGTCACAGGCACCCGTGCGGTGGACCGCACCGTGCTGGAATCCACCTCGCCGGTGGACGTGCTCAGCGCCGAGGACATCCGCAAGGCCGGCGTGGTCAATGGCGAGCTGGGCAGCGCGCTGCAGGCGCTGCTGCCGTCGTTCAACTTCCCGCGCCAGTCCAACTCCGGCGGTGCCGACCATGTGCGGGCCGCGCAGCTGCGCGGTCTGTCGCCCGATCAGGTGCTGGTGCTGGTCAACGGCAAGCGCCGCCACAACAGCGCCATGGTCAATACCGACAGCAAGATCGGCAAGGGCACCACGCCGGTGGATTTCAACGCCATCCCGGTCAGCGCGATCAAGCGCATCGAGGTGCTGCGTGACGGCGCCGGCGCGCTGTACGGCTCCGATGCGGTGGCCGGCGTGATCAACGTGATTCTGGATGACGCGCCGGAAGGCGGCGCCATCGAGGCCGGCTTCGGTGCGCACCATACCGACCTCAAGCCGATCAACCGCACCCTCACCGACGGCCAGACCAGCTTCTTCAGCGCCAAGGTGGGCACTGCGCTGACCGATGATGGCGGTTTCCTGCGTGTGGGCCTGGAGTTGAAGAACCGCGAAGCCACCAACCGCGCCGGCTTCGATCAGCTGCCGCCGTGGGAGGCACAGACGCCGGACAATCTGGCGCTGGTGGGCAAGCGCAATTACTCGCTCGGCGATGGCGCCAGCAAGGATCTCAACGGCTGGTTCAACGCCGAGATTCCGTTCGGTGCCACCTCCAAGGCGTACGCGTTTGGTACCTACAACCAGCGCGATACCGAAGGTGCCAACTATTTCCGCTATCCCGATGGTGAGGCCAACTGGAAGGCGTTGTATCCCAACGGCTACCGGCCGATTTCCGAAGGCGAGAACCTCGATGTGCAGCTGGTCGGCGGCGCCCGCGGTGAGTGGGGCCAGTGGAACTACGACGCCAGCCTGGACCACGGCCGCAACGAGTTCACTTACCGCCTGCGCAACTCGCTCAACGCCTCGCTCGGCCCGACCAGCCCCACCCGCTTCAAGACTGGCGATTTCAGCTTCGCGCAGACGGTGGCCAACCTGGATGTGGGCCGTATCTTTGTACGCGCCAATGACAGCCACAGCCTCGGCTTTGGCGTTGAAGGGCGCCACGAGCGCTACGAAACCGGCGCAGGCGACCCGGCCAGCTATGCCGCCGGCCCGTTCACCGATCGCCCGACCGGCTCGCAGGCCGGCGGTGGTTTGACCCCGCAGGATGAGGCCGATCTGTCGCGCGATGTGATCAGTGCGTACACCAGCCTGTCCTCCACGTTCGGCGAAAAGTTCTCCACCGACATCGCTGCCCGTTACGAGCACTACGAAGACTTCGGCGGTGAGCTCACCGGCAAGATCGGCGCACGCTATGCGTTTGCTCCGGCATTTGCGCTGCGTGGCTCGGTGTCCAACAACTTCCACGCACCGTCGTTGAGCCAGATCGGCTACGAATCCACCTCCACCGGCTACACCGCAGGTGGCCAGCTGGTGCAGGGCCGCCTGTTGTCGGTCAACAACCCCATCGCACGTGCGCTGGGCGCCACCGATCTGAAGCCAGAGAAGTCGATCAACTACAGCCTTGGCTTCACCAGCCAGATCGGCAATCACCTGGATCTTTCGCTGGATCTGTTCCAGATCGACATCGACGACCGCATCGCGCTGTCGGAAAGCATCACCGGCGACGCGCTGACCGACTTCGTGCAGCAGCAGTTCGGCATCAGTGGCCTGGAAAGCGCGCACTACTTCGTCAACGCGGCCGACACCCGCACCCGTGGCGCGGAGTTTGTCGCCAACTGGCGGCAGTCGCTGGGCAATGGCGACCTGCTGCTGACCGGCACCTGGAGCTACACCAAGACCGAGCTGAAGAACGTGCTGGCCACGCCTGCACAGCTGCTGGCGCTGGACCCGGACTACGTGCTGTTTGGTGTGGAAGAAAGCAACACGCTGACCGATGCCGCGCCTCGCACGCGTGCGCAGCTGGCCGGCAGCTGGAGCAATGACAGCTGGTCGCTGAGCAGCCGCGTGAGCCGCTACGGCACGGCCAAGCGTGTGTTCGATTTCGGTGGCGGCTACATTCCCACCCAGACCTATCGCGCCGAATGGCAGCTGGATGCGGAAGTGGAATACCGCATCACGCCGAAGTGGGCCCTCGCCATCGGCGGGCAGAACCTCACCGACAACTATCCGGACAAGTCGAACGAAGACATCCACTACTTCGGCAACCTGCCGTATGACGTGCTGTCGCCAATCGGCAGCAACGGCGCCTATTGGTACGGGCGCGTGCGTTACACGTTCTGATCGCGATGACTGCAGCCCTCTCTGCGCATAGGAGAGAGGGCTGATCGGCGCTATCGGCTGCGCCCGGCACACACACGGTCATCCCGACCCGGCATGCGCAACGCAGCCTGTGATTGCGATGCAGGTGGCTTGGCGGAATCGCGCCAACCAGCAGCCAGCCGCACCCAGCCTGGATCTGTTCATCCAGATTTCACGGCCTATCGCTTCCCTTACGCATTCCCGGTGCAATGCCGGGCCAATGCGTCAGTACGTCCACACGTCCGTACGTCAGGAGGCAACATGTTCGAGTCGTTGATTCGCGAAGCGGCCAGCCGCTTTCACCTGGGCGACAACGCAGGACGCCTCGTGCGCCTGCTTACCGACGCCATCTTTGACCCTGCCAACGGCGGATTCGCCGGTTTACAGAAACGCTTCACCGACGCCGGGCTGGATGGCCTGTTCGCGTCATGGATCGGCAAAACACCCGGCGATAACGTGCTGCAACCTGACCAGTTCAGCAGTGGCTTCGGTCAGCACCTGTCCAGTGGCATCGCCAGCAAGCTCGGCATCCCGGCCGCAGCCGTCAACATGGCAGGCGCGTGGCTGCTTCCCAAAATCGTCGGCCAACTGACTTCGGGCGGCACGCTCCCCACTTCACGTCCGGCCGATTACGACCGTTGGTTTGGCGCTGCGACACCGGCTGCCGGCTATGCCGACTCGGCCCTTCCCCCTGCCACAAGCTCCGGCAGCTGGTGGCGTTGGCTGATCCCGCTGCTGATCCTGTTGGCCGCTTTTCTGGCGTTCCGCAGTTGCAAGAAAGAGGAAGTCGTCGCGCCAGCGCCGGTTGAACCCGTTGCCACCGCACAACCTGCCGCACCGGTTGCCCAGGTCAATCCACGTTTTGGCTTTGAGAACGTGGGGGGCAAGGTCACCGTCAATGGCCAGGTGGCCAGCGACGCCGACAAAACCCGCCTGTGGGACGCACTGAAGACCACCTTCGGCGAAGCCAACCTCAGCGGCGACATCAGCGTTGATCCGGCAACATTACCGGCCGACTGGATGGACAAGTTGATCGCCGCCCTGCCCGACCTGAAAGCCAGCGGACTCAAGTTCGGCTTCGACGGCAACAAGCTCAACCTCGACACCAGCGGCATGTCCGAGGCCGATCGCTTCGCCGTCAGTGACAAGTTGCGCGGCCTGTTCGGTGGCTTTGAGATCAGCGGCTTGTGGGACCGTGCCGCCGCTGCGATGGCCGGGTTGAAAGCCGGTTTCAGCGGCGACGATCTGGTCAAGGCGTTGAACCTGATGAACATCTACTTCGACACCGGCTCGGCTACGATTTCACGCGACAGCGCCGAGACGTTGGCCAGTGCAGCCGCTGCGATCAAGCAGGCACCGGCCGGTACCCGCATCGAAGTGGGTGGTCACACCGACAACACCGGCGCTGCCGACGCCAACGTCACGCTGAGCCAGCAACGCGCCGATGCGGTTGTCGCCCGCCTCAGTGAACTGGGTGTTGCAGCCGACACGCTGACGGCCAAGGGTTATGGCCAAAACAACCCACGTGCGAGCAATGACACCGAAGAAGGCAAAGCACAGAACCGCCGCATTGAGTTCACCGTGGCGAAGTGAGGTCTACTGCAATGGATGAAGAAAAGCCGGCCGAAAGGCCGGCTTTTCATTGTGTTGTGAAGAGCCAACAGCGGCCCTCACCCCAACCCCTCTCCCGCATGCGGGAGAGGGGCTTTTAGCTGCGTGGTAATGATCTGCTCCCCTCTCCCGCAAGCGGGAGAGGGGTTGGGGTGAGGGCATGCTCTTGACGCTTCGCGTGACAGCACCATCAACCGCGCTTACTTATCCCTAACAACTGCTTCGGCATAGTGTCCTCATGCTCGAAGAACCACAGCGGCCGCTTCCCCCGGCGCTGACGAACAACGATGCGCTGTTTCTTGATGTCGATGGCACCTTGGTCGCGTTTGCCGACCACCCTGACAAGGTGATGCCAGCGCACGATCTGCCGCACCTGCTGTCTGCACTGGCGTTGCAACGCAACGGCGCGCTGGCGTTGGTCAGTGGACGCAGCATCGCGCAGCTTGATGCCTTGTTCGCCCCGCTCCGCTTACCGGCAGCCGGCCTGCACGGCGCCCAGCTGCGACGACGGCCAAGTGATACGGCGCCGCAAGCAACCACGTCCGAATGGCTGCACACGTTGCACCAGCAGGCTGAAAAACTTGCCCACCTGCATCCCGGCATGCTGCTGGAAAACAAGGGTCAAGCGCTGGCCCTGCATTGGCGCAACGCGCCGGATGCCGCTGCTGCCATTCACGCCTTTGCGCATGCACAGCTGCCGAATTTGCCCGGCGTTCGACTGCAGCCGGGCAACCACGTCATCGAGTTCATCGCCGCCGATCACGACAAAGGCCAGGCGCTGCTTGCGTTGATGGAGTCCCCCCCCTTCGCCGGTCGCCGCCCGGTGTTCATCGGCGATGACCTCACCGACGAGCATGGCTTTGCCATTGCCGAACAGCTTCACGGCTACGGCGTACTGGTTGGCACCCGCAGCAACAGCCAGGCCCGTTATGCGCTGGCCGATGTGGACGCCGTGCACACCTGGCTGCGCGAGGCGGCACGTCACCCCACATGAAACCAGGAGGATGCAATGCAACAGGCCAACCTTGATCTGGCTGTCGTCGGTAATGGCAGCTACGGCGCCCTGATCGACAAACGCGCACGTGTGGTCTGGGGCTGCCTGCCCGCATTCGATGGTGACCCTGCATTCTGCGCGCTGCTGTCGCCGCGCGATCACGACGGCGGCGACTTCGGCATCGAGCTTGAAGACTTCGCAGACAGCGAGCAGCACTACATCGCCAACACCGCAATCCTGCGCACCGTGCTGCGTGATGCGCATGGCGGTGAGGTGGAAGTAGTCGACTTTGCGCCACGCTGGAAGCGCAATGGCCGGCTGTATCGGCCACCCAGCCTCATCCGCCGCATCCGCCCGTTGGCTGGCAGCCCGCGCATCCGCGTGCGTGCACGGCCACTGGCCGACTGGGGCGCGCGCGTTCCCGAAACCACCTGGGGCAGCAATCACCTGCGCTGGCTGCTGCCCGATTTCACCCTGCGGCTTACCACCGACGTACCGGTGCGGTTCGTCCGCGACGGCACAGCGTTTGTGCTGTCGCAGCCGATGGAATTCATCCTGGGCGTGGATGAAACCCTGGACCGTTCATTGGCCGGCTACGCGCAGGATGCACAGCAGCGCACCACTGAATACTGGCGCGAATGGGTGCGTTACCTTTCCATTCCGCTGGAATGGCAGGAAGCGGTGATCCGCAGCGCCATCACGCTCAAGCTGTGCCAGTACGAGGACAGCGGCGCCATCATCGCCGCCATGACCACCTCCATTCCCGAGGCCCCTGGCAGCATCCGCAATTGGGACTACCGCTACTGCTGGCTGCGGGATGCCGCCTTTGTCGTGCGCGCGTTGAACCGACTGGGCGCCACCCGTTCAATGGAAGGCTTTCTGCATTACATCTTCAACCTGGCCACCAGTGATGGCAGCCTGCAACCGCTGTATGGCATTGGCATGGAAGACCGGCTCGACGAACATGAAGTGCCTTCGCTGTCGGGTTATCGCGGCATGGGCCCGGTACGTCGCGGCAACCTGGCATGGGTGCAGAAACAACACGACGTCTATGGCTCGGTAGTGCTGGCGTCCACCCAGCTGTTCTTCGATCAGCGCTTGGAAGCACCCGGCGATGCGCACACCTTCGCGCGACTGGAGCCGCTGGGTGAACGCGCCTTCGCATTGCATGACGTCCCCGACGCCGGGCTGTGGGAGTTCCGCGGGCGCACGTCGGTGCATACGTATACCTCGGCGATGTGTTGGGCAGCGTGCGATCGGCTTTCCAAAATCGCCACGCGCCTGCAGCTGCACGAACGCGCCACGTACTGGCGCGAGCGCGCTGACACCATTCAACAGTGCGTTTTCGCGCGCGGCTGGAATGCACTGCGCGGCCACTTCACCGACACCTGGGACGGCCAGCATCTCGATGCATCCTTGTTGTTGCTGGCCGACATCGGCTTCATCGACGCGATGGACCCACGCTATGTGGCCACGGTGGAAGCCATCGGCCGCGACCTCAAACACGGCGGCGCATTGTTCCGCTACATCGCGCCGGATGATTTCGGCACGCCGGAAACCAGCTTCACCATCTGCACGTTCTGGTACATCGACGCATTGGCGGCCATCGGTCGTATCGACGAAGCACGCGAGATGTTCGAGGACGTGTTAGCGCAGCGCAATCACGTAGGCCTGCTGTCGGAGGACCTGTCGTTCACGGACGGTGAGCAATGGGGCAATTTCCCGCAGACGTATTCGCACGTGGGCTTGATCACCGCCGCGATGCGATTGTCACGCAACTGGCAGGAAGCCTCGTGAGCCGCCTGGTGGTCGTCTCCAACCGCGTCGCCTTGCCGGGCGAATCGCGCGCGGGCGGCCTGGCCGTAGGCCTGTCGGCAGCGCTGCAGGAACGCGGCGGCGTATGGTTTGGCTGGAGCGGGCGCAGCGTCGCAGCTGAGAGTGGCGAGGTACACGAACAGAGCGAAGGCAACATCCGCTATGTCACGTTGGATCTGTCCAAGAAAGATCTGGACAGTTACTACAACGGGTTTTCCAACCGCGCGTTGTGGCCGCTGCTGCACTTCCGGTTGGATCTGGTGGACTACGACCGCAGCAAACGTGAAGGCTATTGGCGGGTCAACGCATTGTTCGCCGACAAGCTCGCACCGCTGCTGCGCGACGACGACACCGTTTGGATCCACGACTACCACCTGATTCCGCTGGCCGCGCTGTTGCGCGAGCGTGGCATCGGCTGCCGCATCGGCTTCTTCCTGCACGTACCGGTGCCGTCGGCCGATCTCATTCAAGCCCTGCCCGACCACCGCGCGCTTTTTTCCACGCTGTATTCCTATGACCTGCTCGGCTTCCAGACACGACGCGATGTGGACCGCTTTCAATCCTACGCGCGGTTGTTCGGCGGCGGCCGGCTGATAGACGCCAACTGGATACAGGCCTCCGATGGCCGACGTGTTCGCACTTCCGCATTCCCCATTGGCATCGACACCGCGCACATCGCCCGCCAGGCCAGCACTGCCACCAGCAACAAGCCCGTGCGCGATCTGCGCAAGAGTCTGGAAAACCGCAAGCTCGCCATCGGCGTGGACCGGTTGGATTATTCCAAAGGCCTGCCCGAGCGCTTTCATGGATTTGAGCATTACCTGCGCCGCTACCCGCAGCAGAAGGGCAGCATGACCTTCCTGCAGATCGCCCCGGTCTCACGCGGCAGCGTCAACGAATACCGCAAGCTGCGCAATGAACTGGAACAGTTGGCCGGCCACATCAATGGTGGCCATGCCGAGGCCGACTGGACGCCGCTGCGTTACGTCAACCAGAACTACGCACACAGCACGTTGACCGGCTTCTATCGCGAAGCGGCGGTCGGGTTGGTGACGCCCTTGCGTGATGGCATGAACCTGGTCGCCAAGGAATACGTGGCCTCGCAAAACCCCGACAACCCAGGCGTGCTGGTGTTGTCGCTATTGGCCGGCGCAGCGGATGAATTGAAACAGGCCTTGCTGGTGAACCCGCATGATCTGGATGGCGTGGCCGACGCCATCGCCACCGCCGCCAACATGCCGCGACCGGAGCGTATCGAACGCTGGCGTGCGATGTTCGAGCACCTGAGCAGGTACGACATCAACCACTGGCGCCGGGAATATCTGCAGGCGTTGGAGGGAGTGCATTGAGTGCAAAGGCTGCTCCCTGCCCCCTCTCCCCAACCCCTCTCCCGCCAGGGGAGAGGGGCTTCAAAGCTGCAGTTGCAGGCAATGTCTCAGCTTGCCGCCATCCGAGCCCCTCTCCCCTGGCGGGAGAGGGGTTGGGGAGAGGGGGAGCTTTACGCCACCCTCACTCCAAAAACCGCCCTCTCTGCTCCGGCGTCGGCAGAAAACAGCTGTCATGCCGTCCAAACCAGCGATAACGATTGCGCGCCAGCCAGCGGTACGCCGCATCACGCAGCCGTCTCGGCAGCCAGCGCGCGACACCGGCCAATCGCCATGCCCCACCCAAGCCGCTGACCACGCGCACGATGGCATCGGTGTCGGTATACGCCGTGCCGTTTTCAACCAATAGAAATGACAACGGATCATCCGGATCCAGACCATGCAATGCCAACAGATCGCGGCCGTGCTCGCCCTGCATCGCCGCAAACCGATAACGCCCGGCACGATCAAAGCGCAGCAGAAAACGCACCCAGCGGCTGCACAGCGCGCAGACGCCATCAAACACGATCACCGCGCTGTCAGCGTTCATCCGTCTCCGGCAACAGCCAGCCTTCATAACGGATCAACCGGCCGATCAGCGGCATCGAGACATCCACCAGAAATTCATACCGGCCCGCATGCTCACGCTCGCGGCAATGCACCTGTGCAAACCAGCGGGTCGGCAACGGCAGCAGGCCGAATGCCCAGGCGCGCTCAGCACGCCACAGAATCTGCCCGGCGGCTTCGCGCAGACCAAAACGGAAACGCACCGCGCCCAGTTGTTCGAACAAGCGGCCGTCGCGTTGCCACAGGCGCGAGTGCATCCGCGCCGTGCCGAACTGCCGCTGCCATTGCTCGCCATCGGCATCCACCACGAACACCACGCTCACCGGCACGTCAGAGGTTGGCGGCAACCGTGCCAGCCACGCGCAGGGCGCCACCAGCCAATGCGTCCCGCGCAGCACCTGGCCCTGCCCGCTCCACCGCTGGCGGCCGCGTACCGAATGCAGTGCTTTTACCTGCGGCGCCAACGGCCCGAAGCCTGCGCCCAGCACCTGTGCGAACAACGGCGCGGTCACGGCGCCATCCACACCAAGGTCGCGATGCGGCCGCTGCGGCGGTCGCGGCGGTGCGAGAACCAGCGCGCCGGGTCGGCGATGGTGCACAGGTCGCCGCCGTGGATGTCGGCCGGGTTCATGCCGGCTGCCTGCAGGCGCTGCCGCGCCAGTGCGTACAGATCCACCCGCCAATGCCCAAGCCGGGTGCCGGTGAATGCCGCTTCGGCAGCAGCCGAATGCGCGACAAATGCCTCGTAGACATCCGCGCCTATTTCGTAATGTGCCGGACCTGCGGCCGGGCCCATCCAGGCGATGACCGCCTCGGCCGGGGTCTGCATGGCCGCCAACGTGCGCTCCAGCATGCCGTCGGCCAGCCCGCGCCATCCGGCGTGGGCGGCGGCCACTTCGCTGCCGTCGCGCGCGGCAAACACTACGGGCAGGCAGTCGGCGGTCAAAATCGCCAACACCACGCCGGGTACCGAGGTCACCGCCGCGTCAGCCACCGGCTCGGCCTCAATGCCCTGCGCCTGCGGTGGTGCGTCGAAACGCAGCACCCCGGTGCCATGCACCTGCCGCAGCCAATGCGGCGCCGATGGCAGGCCCGCCAAGCGGGCCAGCTCGTCACGGTTGCGCTGCACCTGCGCCGGGTCGTCGCCATCGGCGGCGGTACGATTGCCCAGGTTGAAGCTGTCAAACGGCGGCAATGAGCCACCGGCGCCGTGCCGCTGCGTGGTGAAGGCCCGCACGCCTTCCGGCGCGGGCCATTGCGCCTGCCACAGCGGCGATGCGGCCATTACCAGCGGTCCCGCTCGCGCGCGGCAAAGGCCTGCGAGTCTTCGCGCAGGGCCTTCATCAGGGCCAGCAGGTCGGCCGGGGTCGGCGCGGTGTTGCTGATCGACTCACCCGTAATCGGATGCACAAACTCCAGCGTCTCAGCATGCAGCGCCTGACGCTTGAAGCCACGCAGCGCCGCGACCAGTTCATCGCTGGCGCCCTTGGGCAGCTTGAGCGCGCCGCCGTACAGCGGGTCGCCGATGATGGCGTGCTTCAGGTGTGCCATGTGCACGCGGATCTGGTGTGTACGGCCGGTTTCCAGGCGGCATTCCAGCGCGGTATGCGCACGGAAACGCTCGCGCAGGCGGTAATGGGTGACCGCGTCCTTGCCGTCCTCGCGCACGCCCATCTTCAGGCGGTCGCGCGGGTGGCGGTCAATGGCCGCGTCCACGGTGCCACCGGACACCATCGAGCCCACCACCACCGCCAGGTACTGGCGGTGCACCTCGCGCGCGGACAGCTGCTCGACCAGTGCGGTCTGCGCCTGCACAGTACGGGCCACCACCATCACGCCGCTGGTGTCCTTGTCCAAGCGGTGCACCACGCCCGCGCGCGGCACCTTGGCCATCTCCGGGTCGCGGAACAGCAGCGCATTGACCAGCGTGCCGGTCGGGTTGCCGGCGCCGGGGTGGACCACCAGCCCGGCCGGCTTGTCGATCACCAGCACGTGCTCGTCCTCGTACAGCACCGACAGCGGGATGTCCTCCGGCTGCGCGGTGGTCTCGATCTCCAGCACCGCATTCAGGGTGGCGATCTCGCCGCCACGGACCGGGTCACGCGGGCGCACCGGCTCACCGTCCAGCAGCACCGCGCCGGTTTTGATCCATTCGGTCAGCCGCGAGCGCGAAAATTCAGGGAAAAGCTCAGCCAGCACCGCATCGAAGCGGCGGCCGGCGGCCGAGTCGGGGACCTGCGCCTGGCGCAGATTTGAGGAGGCGTTTTCGGACATGTTTAGACCAACGGAGACGAATTTGGGGGGCCTGACGGCAAGAGTCAGTCGCAGGACAGGCCACTAGGCTATCATCGCCCCTTCGTATTCCTGCCGCGTCCTGCCCTGAACCCATGATCCGACGCTCTTCGCTGCTGTCCGCGCCCGTCCGTTTCACCGCCCTGCTGCTGGTTCTGGTTTTCGCCGTTACCGGCTGCCACCGTGGCGACAAGAAGAAGGACGCCGACGAAGGCGCCCCGGTTGAACAGCTTTTCGAGAAGAGCCACAAGCTCATGGAAGGCGGCAACTGGTCCGGTGCCGAGGGCAGCTTCAAGCGCCTGATTGCGCAGTATCCGTATGGCCCGTACACCGAGCAGGCGATGATCGAAAGCGCCTACGCCCAGTACAAGGCCGGCAAGAACGACGACGCGGTGTCCAGCATCGACCGCTTCATCCGCACCTACCCGACCCACCGCAACATCGCCTACCTGTACTACCTGCGCGGCCTGGCCAACGGCAACCGCGATACGGTATTCCTGCGCCGCGTATGGTCGCTGGACCCGAGCCGCCGTGACCTGTCCACCCCGCGCCAGGCCTACGCCGACTTCAACATCGTCACCGACCGCTACCCCAACAGCCGCTACGCCGCCGATGCGCGCCAGCGCATGGTCATCCTGCGCGACGTGTTTGCCCAGCACGAGCTGGACGACGGCCTGTACTACGCCCGCCGTGGCGCTTGGGTGTCCGCTGCCGGCCGCGCCAACTACCTGCTGGAGACCTACCCGCAGAGCGCCTTCCAGTACGACGCCGTGGCGCTGCTGGGCGAGGCCTACACCCACCTGGGCAACAAGCCGCTGGCCGACGACGCCCGCCGTGTGCTTGAGCTGAACCAGCCAGAGCACCCGTGGTTGGCCGGCAACTGGCCGAAGTACCCGTGGATGATCCGCAAGCTCAACCCGTTTGCCGGCGAAAAGTCGGTGGCCACCGGCCAGCGCAACGCCACCATGGGCAAGTAAGCCCAGGGCGCAGCAACGGAAACAGAAAAGGGGCCTGATGGCCCCTTTATCTTTGGCTGATTTTCGGGGTGATTCACTGCGATCGGCGAATCAACATAACCGCAGCAGGCCAGCTACCGCTTCGCCGCAGCGCTTGCCGGGCACCGCCGGCTCAACGCCCCAGCGGGCGGAAGGAGCCCGCCCAGCGCCTCCAGCGCCCTTCCCAACCGCAAACATCGAAGCGGAAGGGGAACCCCGCCCGCTCCCCATCGCTCAGCCCCGGTAACCGTTGCTGATCGGGTAGCGGCGCTCACGGCCAAACGCCCGGCGCGACACCTTCGGCCCCGGCGCGGCCTGGTGCCGCTTCCACTCACTGATGCGCACCAGGTGCAGCACACGGTCCACCACATCCGGCGCATAACCGGCGCCAACGATGTCCTCTCGTGACTGCTCCTGGTCGATGAAGCGGTACAGGATGCCGTCCAGCACGTCGTAGGCCGGCAGCGAATCCTGGTCGGTCTGGTTATCGCGCAGCTCAGCCGAGGGCGCGCGGGTAATCACCGCCGGCGGAATCACAGGCGCGCCACCCACGGTATTGCGCCATTTGGACAGACCATAGACCTCGGTCTTGTACAGGTCTTTCAGCGGCGCGTAGGCACCGCACATGTCGCCATAGATGGTGGCGTAGCCCACCGCGTACTCGCTCTTGTTGCCGGTGGTCAGCACCAGCCCACCAAACTTGTTGGACAGCGCCATCAGGATCACGCCACGGCTGCGCGACTGCAGGTTTTCTTCGGTGACGTCGGCCTTCTGGCCTTCAAACATGCCCGACAACGACTGCATCAAGCCCTGGAACGCCGGTTCAATGGCCACCGTCTCCAGCTTCACGCCCAGCGCGCGGCACTGCTCCACCGCCAGGTCGTTGGACAGGTCCGCCGTATAGCGCGACGGCATTGCCACCGCGGTGACGTTGTCCGCGCCCAGCGCGTCCACCGCCAAGGCCAGTACCAGCGCCGAATCAATACCACCGGACAGCCCAAGCCACACCTTGCTGAAGCCATTTTTGCCGCAGTAATCCTGGATGCCACGGGTCACCGCACGCCACGCCAGCGCGTCCATGCTTTCATCGCCATCGTCGATCCAGCGCAACGGCATGAAGCTGCGCGCGGCCACGTTGTATTCGACCAGCAGCATTTCCTCGGCAAACGCCACCGCGGCCGGGTGCACCGTGCCATCGCCATCGGCCACAACCGAGGCGCCATCGAATACCAGCGCGTCCTGCCCACCAACGGTATTGAGATAGGCGATGCCCACCCCGCCTTCCGCGCAGCGCTCGGCCAGCAATGCATCGCGCTGGGCATGCTTGCCGCGCTCGTACGGCGAGGCATTGGGCACCAGCAGCAGTTCGGCACCGGCCCGGATGCTGCCCATCATCGGCTCGGAGAACCACAGGTCCTCGCAGATCACCAAACCCACCTGCACGCCATTGACCTCGAACACGCAGTTGCCGCCGTCCGGGTCCACGTCGAAGTAACGGCGCTCATCAAAGACCGCGTAGTTGGGCAGCTCACGCTTGCGATAGGTGTCGGCCACTACCCCGTCACGCAGCACGCTGGCAGCGTTGTAGACCACCGCCCCGGCACTCTGCGGCCAGCCCACCACGGCGACGATGCCCTGCACTTCAGCAGCGATACGGCCCAGCGCCACCTCGCAATCGCGCAGAAAGCCCGGACGCAGCAGCAGGTCTTCCGGCGGATAGCCGCTGATGGCCAATTCCGGGAAAACCACCACATCGGCGCCGTACTCATCGCGCGCCTCCTGCATCAGCTGGATGATGCGGCCGGTGTTTCCAGTCACATCTCCCACCGGGAAATCGAACTGGGCCATGGCGATGCGTAGCGATTGGGACATATCAACAACCTTCTGCTTGGCCCTCGCAACCTGCGCGGGCTGGATTGACCGACATTTCACGGAGGATGCTTTCGCAGGCCGCGGCGGTGTGCTTCAGCGCCTCATTATTCCAGAAGCGCAGCACACGGTAGCCCTCATGCCTCAGGAACGCTTCACGTGCGGGGTCATTGAGGTTGTCGGCATGCTGACCACCGTCCAGTTCGATCACCAGACGATGCTCAAGGCAGACGAAATCGACGACGTAAGGCCCGATGGGATGCTGGCGGCGAAACTTGTGGCCCAGCAGTCGGCGGTCCCGCAGGTGATACCAGAGGCGCTGCTCGGCGTCGGTCATTCTGCGACGCAGGGCTTTGGCTGTGCGGGTTTTGCTGCCGCTGCGCATGGGATCACCGTGTTCTCCGTGGGAGATGGACGATCTCTTGTGGCTTGTTACCGGGGAATCGGCGTTATCGGTGTATTGGGCTGGGAAAAGCTGCCCTCACCCCTACCCCTCTCCCGTAAACGGGAGAGGGGACAGCAAAAGCAGTGCCCCTGAACTCGTCCCTGCACCTGCTTTTGCTTCTGACTCTGACTCTGACTCTGACTCTGGCTTTGGCTTTGGCTTTGGCCTTGGCTTTGGCTTTGGCTTTGGCTTTGGCCTTGGCCTTGGCTTTGGCTTTGGCTTTGGCCTTGGCTTTGGCCTTGGCTTTGGCTTTGGCCTTGGCTTTGGCTTTGGCCTTGGCTTTGGCTTTGGCCTTGGCTTTGCCTTTCCCCTCTCCCGTTTACGNNGAGGGCAAGCTTTTACGCACTTACCGCCAAAACCAAAGAAGGCCGCCCAATGGGCGGCCTTCTCAAAACAACATCGCAGCTGAGTCTTACTTCATCAACTCGGCGATGGCGGCACCCAGGTCGCCCGGCGAGCGGACGGTTTTGACGCCTGCGGCTTCCATCGCCGCGAACTTGCCTTCAGCCGTGCCCTTGCCGCCCGATGCGATCGCACCGGCGTGGCCCATGCGCTTGCCGGCCGGAGCCGAAGCACCTGCGATGAAGCCAACCACCGGCTTCTTCACGAACTGCTTGATGTACTCGGCACCGGCTTCTTCAGCGTCGCCGCCGATTTCGCCAACCATGATGATGCCTTCGGTCTGCGGGTCTTCGTTGAACAGCTTCAGGCAGTCAACAAAGTTCAGGCCGTTGATCGGGTCGCCACCAATGCCGATGCAGGTGGACTGGCCCAGGCCAACTTCGGTGGTCTGCTTGACGGCTTCATAGGTCAGCGTGCCCGAGCGCGACACGATGCCGATCTTGCCCGGCATGTGGATGTGGCCCGGCATGATGCCGATCTTGCACTCGCCCGGGGTGATCACGCCGGGGCAGTTCGGGCCGACCAGCACGGTGTCCGGATGGGCACGGGTCAGCACGTTCTTGACGCGCAGCATGTCCAGCACCGGGATGCCTTCGGTGATGCAGACGATGACCTTGATGCCGGCAGCTGCGGCTTCGAGGATCGCATCGGCAGCAAATGCCGGCGGCACGTAGATGACCGACGCATCAGCGCCAGTGGCCTGCACGGCATCGGCAACGGTGTTGAACACCGGCAGATCGATGTGGGTGGTGCCGCCCTTACCCGGGGTGACGCCGCCGACAACCTTGGTGCCGTACTCGATCATCTGAGTGGCGTGGAAGGTGCCCTGCTGGCCGGTAAAGCCCTGCACGATCACCTTGGTGTTCTTGTTGATCAAAACGCTCATGAAAATTTCCTTCGGTGTCGTGGATCAGGCGGCGGCTTTGACAGCAGCGACGATCTTCTTGGCACCGTCGTTGATGTTGTCAGCCGGGATGATGGCCATGCCGCTGTCACGCAGCAGCTGCTTGCCTTCTTCCACGTTGGTGCCTTCCAGGCGCACCACGACCGGAACCTTGACGCCCACTTCCTTGACGGCAGCGATGATGCCTTCGGCAATCATGTCGCAGCGGACGATGCCGCCGAAGATGTTGACGAAGATGCCCTCGACCTTGTCCGAGGACAGGATCAGCTTGAACGCTTCAATCACGCGCTGCTTGTTGGCACCGCCGCCCACGTCCAGGAAGTTCGCCGGCTCGCCGCCGTTGAGCTTGATGACGTCCATGGTGGCCATGGCCAAGCCTGCGCCGTTGACCATGCAGCCGATGTTGCCGTCCATGGTGACGTAGTTGATGTCCAGCTCCGAAGCGATCACTTCGGTCGGGTCTTCCTGGGTCTTGTCGCGCATGGCGACCAGGGCCTTCTGACGGAACGCGGCGTTGTCGTCGCTGTCGAACTTGCCGTCCAGCGCGTACAGGTTGCCGTCGTCCAGGATGGCCAGCGGGTTGATTTCAACCAGCGCCAGGTCCTTTTCGTTGAACAGGCGGTACAGGTTCACCATGATGTTGGCGAACTGGCCGGCCTGCTTGGCGGTCAGGCCCAGCTTGAAGCCGAAATCACGGCCGTGGTAACCCTGCACGCCTTCAACGAAGTCAACGTTGAGCGAGTGGATCAGCTCCGGGGTTTCAGCAGCAACCTGCTCGATCTCCACGCCGCCTTCCGAAGAAGCGATGTAGGTGATGGTCTTGGTGCCACGGTCAACCAGCACCGACAGGTACAGTTCCTTGACGATCTCGCCAGCGGTGGTCACCAGCACCAGGTTGACCGGCAGTTCAACGCCAGCGGTCTGGTAGGTGGCCATCTTGGTGCCGAGCATCTTGGCGGCAGCGGCCTTGACGTCGTCCGTGGTCTTGCAGAACTTGACGCCGCCAGCCTTACCACGGCCACCGGCGTGAATCTGCGCTTTCACCATCCAGGGGCCCTGGCCCAGGGAGTTGGCGGCTTCGACCGCTGCGTCCGGCGTAGCGGCGACCTTGCCGGCCGGGACCGGGATGCCGTATTCGGCAAGCAGTTGTTTTGACTGGTATTCGTGGAAATTCATGCGTCACCGTGGGAATAGGAACGACCGCACGCATCTCCTCGGGGCCCCAGCTGGGGCGCCAGCATGGACCGCGGCGGGCCCACTATTGTGGCCGAGCCGGCCGCAGCACGCAAAGAAGTCTGTACAAATGGCCGGGATCGGCATGTTTTTTGACGTTTTTTCAGCAACTTGCCAATCAGGGCCGCCCCAACCCGCCGTGCCCTGCGCACGGCCACGCGCACCTATACTTGCCCGGTTCGCCCCTGGATAGGAGTCCAGCTTGGCCCCCAGCCCTTCGCTCATCGACCGGATCGAGTCGATCCCCCGCCGCGAGCTGTACTTTTTCGCGCTGTACCGGGTGCTGGTTGCCTCCCTGCTCTGCGCGCTGGTATTCGGCCCATTGACGCTGCTGGTGGGCGAGCCACACCTGCCGTTGCTGGCAGCGGCCGTGTCGATCAGCTACCTGCTGCTTTCTGCCGTGCTGCTGTTCTGGGGCCGCAACGAGCGCTGGCTGCAGGCCATCGTGTTCTGGAGCGTGATGCTGGACATCATCGCTGCCGTCATGCTCAGCCATGCGCTGCCCGGGGCCAGCGCCGGCATCTCGATGTCACTGCTGTTCAATATCGCCGCTGCCTCGCTGCTGCTGCCGCTGACCAAGGCCCTGCTGGTGGCCGTGCTTGCAGGTATTGCCAGCGTCGCGGAGTTTGTGTGGTCCGCCTTTGAAGCCGTCGACACCACCCGTACCGTGGCCGAGCTGGCGATGTTCGTCACCAGCTATCTGGCGCTGGCCTTCATCTGCTACCAGATCGGCAGCCGCACCCGCCGCACGCAGGAGCTGGCCGACAAGCGCGGTGCCGAGGTCGCCAATCTGGTTGAAGTGAACGAGCTCATCATCCGCCGCATGCGTACCGGCGTGCTGGTGGTGGACATCCACGGCCACATCACCTTGGCCAACGAAGCCGCCACCGCCTTGCTGGGCGACATGGAAGGCACCTTGGCAACGGAACGCACCACATTGGCTGCGGCCTCGCCCGAACTCGCCCGACGCCTGCAGCGCTGGCGTCAGGGTTCGCACGAAGAACAACTGCCGCTGCAACTGGCACCGGAGCAGGTTGAGGTTCTGCCGCGTTTTGCGCGGCTGCTGGCCGACAGCGACATGACCTTGGTGTTTCTGGATGACACCACCGTGGTCTCCAAGCGCGCGGAGTCGTTGACGCTTTCCACCTTGGGCCGCTTCTCCGCCAGCCTGGCGCATGAAATCCGCAACCCGCTGGCGGCGATCAACTACGCCACACAACTGCTGGAAGAATCCGAAGACATCGGCGACGCCGATCGGCGCTTGTTGAAGATCATCCACCAGCAGTGCCAACGCACCAATGGCATCGTCGAAAGCGTGCTGGCGCTGGCCCGGCGCGAGCGCGCCAATCCTGAAAACCTGGATCTGGTCGCGTTCGTGCGGCGCTTCGTCATTGAGCACAAGCAGACACTGTCATCGGACACCGACAGCCTGGAAGCGATGATCCAGGAATCCTCGGTGCCGGCCATGATGGACCCGCGCCATCTGCATCAGGTGCTTACGGCGCTGGTCCACAATGCGCTCAAGTACGGTCGCATGGCCGACGAACCGGCGCGGGTGCGCATCCGCGTCGCATCGGCCGAGCGCAATGCCGTGATCGACGTGATGGACCGCGGCCCGGGCATCGCCGACGGCGTTGCCGCGCAGCTGTTTCGTCCCTTCTACACCACCTCCGAGCACGGCACCGGGCTGGGCCTGTATATCGCCCGCGAACTGTGCCGCGCCAATCAGGCGCAGCTGGACTATGTCTCCGTACCTGCAGGCGGCGCCTGCTTCCGCCTCACCTTCTGCACCTCCCAATCCACCTTCAGCCACAGCCCTCGTTGACCCGGGCAGTGATGGGGTTGGCTTGGCCTGAGGGCACTCCTCGGCTATCGTTTTGTCCATGACTGCAACACACAGCGCCCTCATCGTCGATGACGAACGCGATATCCGCGAGCTCCTGGTTCTGACGCTCGGGCGGATGGGCCTGCGGATCAGCACCGCCGCCAACCTCGCCGAAGCACGGGAGTTGCTGGCCAGCAATCCGTTTGACCTGTGCCTCACCGACATGCGCCTGCCTGACGGCAACGGCATCGAACTGGTCACTGAGATCGCCCGCGACCATCCGCGCACTCCAGTAGCCATGATCACCGCCTTCGGCAGCATGGACCTGGCCGTGGAAGCGCTGAAGGCCGGCGCATTCGATTTCGTCAGCAAGCCGGTGGACATCAATGTGCTGCGCGGACTGGTGCGGCATGCGCTTGAGTTGAACAACGACAACCGCAGCCAACCGCCGGCCCCGGCAGAAAACGCCACCCGCCTGCTCGGCGGCTCGCCAGCAATGGATGAGCTTCGCGCCACCATCGCCAAAGTGGCCCGCAGCCAGGCGCCGGTCTACATTCTTGGCGAATCCGGCGTAGGCAAGGAACTGGTCGCACGCACCATCCATGACCAAGGCGCGCGCGCCAGCGGCCCGTTCATTCCGGTCAACTGCGGCGCCATCCCCGGCGAGCTGATGGAAAGTGAGTTCTTCGGCCACCGCAAGGGCAGCTTTACCGGCGCTCATGCCGACAAGCCAGGCCTGTTCCAGGCGGCCAACGGCGGCACGTTGTTTCTGGATGAGGTCGCCGAGCTGCCACTGCAGATGCAGGTAAAGCTGCTGCGTGCCATCCAGGAAAAATCCGTGCGCCCCGTGGGCGCCTCCACCGAACTGCCGGTGGACGTGCGCATCCTCTCGGCCACCCATAAAGACCTGGGCACATTGATCGAGGACGGGCGCTTCCGCCACGACCTGTACTACCGCATCAACGTCATTGAACTGCGCGTTCCGCCACTGCGCGAGCGCCGCGACGACCTGCCGTTGTTGGCCAACACCATCCTCAACCGGCTTGCGTTGGCACAAGGCCAGAAGCCGCCACAGCTGAGCGCATCGGCGCTTGAAGCGCTGGCCGGCCACGCCTTCCCCGGCAACGTGCGCGAGCTGGAAAACATCCTCGAACGCGCATTGGCTTTGGCCGACGACGAAAACATCGGTGCCAACGACCTGCGCCTGCCGCAAGCGGCCAGCATCACGCGTACCGAGCAAGCGGCCATCGTCAGCGACACCACCGCGCTGGAAGAAGACATCGAAGATATCGACAGCAACGGCGCGCTGCCCTCCTACATCGAGCAGATGGAGCGCGCAGCCATTCAAAAGGCGCTGGAAGAAAACCGCTGGAACAAAACCAAGACCGCCGTCCAGCTGGGCATCACCTTCCGCGCCCTGCGCTACAAGCTGAAAAAGCTGGGGATGGAGTAAGGCCGGCACTCCCCGGCTCTCTGTAGAGCGAACTCATGACCCACTGGGGCTCCCGGCAAAGCTTCCTGCCGAGCATGGCTCGGCGCTACGGCGCTGCTGCCGCAATCTGCAACCACCCGCTTCCGCTGACCACGCAACAACGCCTGCCTGAAATCCGCACACTGCCGGCCTCACCACTCGCGGCGCCATCTGCAAAACCCCGGTAGTGCGAAGCCATGCTCGGCACGGGCTTCAAAGCGAATACCGAGCATGGCTCGGCACTACGGCGCTGCTGCCCGCAGTTAGTCCTTGGTCACTCGGTTGATCTCAGCCAGGCTGGTCGTGCCGGCCGCCGCCTTCACCAGCGCCGATTGCCGCAGGTCGTTGACGCCAATCTTCTGCGCGGCCTCGGCAATATCCATCGCGTTGCCACCCTCCAGAACAATGGCCGCAATTTCATCGGTCATCGGCATCACCTGGTAGATACCAGTACGGCCCTTGTAACCCTCGGTGCATTCTTCGCAGCCCACCGGCTCATACAGATTGATGCCTGCATCAATCTGCTTTGCGGTGAAGCCTTCGGCCAACAGCGCGTTCTCCGGCAACTGCTGCGGGCGCTTGCAGTTGCTGCACAGGCGCCGCGCCAGGCGCTGCGCAATCACCAACGTCACCGACGAGGTGATGTTGTACGGCGCAATGCCCATGTTCATCAGGCGCGCGATGGTCTGCGGCGCATCGTTGGTATGCAGCGTCGACAGCACCATGTGGCCGGTCTGCGCCGCCTTGATCGCGATTTCCGCCGTCTCAAGGTCACGGATTTCGCCGACCATGATGATGTCCGGATCCTGTCGCAGGAACGACCGCAGCGCAGCGGCAAACGTCATGCCGCGCTTGTTGTTCTGCTGCACCTGGTTCACGCCCGGCAAGCGGATTTCCACCGGGTCTTCCGCCGTGGAAATATTGCGCGTGTCATCGTTGAGGATGCCCAGCGCGGTGTACAGCGACACCGTCTTACCCGAGCCGGTCGGGCCGGTTACAAGCACCATGCCGTAGGGCTTGTGGATGGCTTCCATGAACAACTTCTGCTGGTCCGGCTCGTAACCCAGCTTGTCGATACCCAGCTTGGCCGCACTGCCGTCCAGAATACGCAGCACGGTCTTTTCGCCGAACAACGTCGGCAGCGTGCTCACGCGGAAGTCGATCTGCTTGCTCTTGGACAGATTGAGCTTGATGCGCCCATCCTGCGGCACGCGCTTTTCAGCAATATCCAGCTGCGCCATCACCTTCAGGCGGGCGGCAATACGCTGGTTCAACTTCACCGGCGCCTTGGCAACCGTCTTCAGCAGGCCATCAATACGGAAGCGGACACGGTAGTCGTCTTCATACGGCTCGAAGTGGATGTCCGACGCGCCCTTGCGGATCGCATCCACCAGCACCTTGTTGACGAACTTGACCACCGGCGTATCGTCGCCCTTGGCGTCGATACCCGCATCGCCACCGCCGGACATGTCCTCATCGCCGGCACTGACATCCAGGTCACCCACCTCATCGTCATCGCCACCCAGCGCACCGCCGATGCTGTCATTGCTGGCCAGCCACAGGTCCAACGTGCGGCGGATCTGGTCCTCGTCCACCAGAATCGGCTCCACTACCAGATTGGTGTGGAACTTGATCTCATCCAACGGCTGGGTGGGGTTGTAGGTACCCACAAACAGCTTGCCGCCGCGCTTGAACAGCGGCAGCACCTGATGCTTGCGCAGCAGTTCCTCACTGACCAGCTTCATCGCGTTCTGGTTGGCGTCAAACACCGACACATCCAGCAGCGGCATGCCGAATTCCATGGCATTGGCAGCAGCCATGTTGGCAGCGGACACCAGCTTCTTGTCGGCCAACCACTGCGCCAGCGGCACCTTGGCCTCACCAGCCTGCGTCATCGCGGTCCGCGCAACCGCCTCATCCAGCGCCCCATCCTGAACCAGACGGCGGGCAATCCCGGTGATGCCAACCAGGTTGGCGGTAACGGCGGTGTTCATGATTCCCCCTTATTAGCTGAGCAGTAGCCGCGCAATTGTACGCAGACCCAAACGCAAGCTGCAGCGTCGAGTCACATTCGACGCATAAACTAACAATACAAATCCGCCACAAATCTCGAAGGACGAAACCTCACGCGCCTCTAACCTCAAAATGGCGCCCCCGAACCAAATCAATGGTCAACTGGCCCTCTTGAGTCGGACCTCTCATCAAACAATGGCATCAATATGTCGATTGACTCGTCCTTCCCAACCTGAAGCCCTCCGTGCGCAACTTGCAGTCGCCAAGAAGCCAGCTTCGCTTTATCGTATCCGGCCGTCAGATTACGCTGCTCACCGGCATCACTGGCGATATCAAAAAGGAAGTCCTGCCCGTTCCCAAAGTCGTGCCAATATTTCAGAAGCTCAGCCGAGCCGTCAACAACATATATACCCGCCTCAGCAGCCTGCTGAAAATAAACACTGCGCCCTTCAACCAGAGTCTGTAGCGGCACACCCTGCCACGTCGATGGCACAGGAAGCCCCAGTTCCGTCAAAATAGTTGGCGCAATATCAATCTGGGACACAAGCTTCCTAGGGGGAAACTTCTCAGCATCATAACCGAAACGGGAAAAGATAAGAGGAATATTCAGAACCGGCTCTCGAACCCCAATCCCATGCGAATAAGAATCAAATTCGCCCAGCAACTCCCCATGATCCCCAGTGATAACCACCAAGGCATCATTGAGATACCCCTTATGCCTCAATTGCTTAAGAATCTCACCAATATATCCATCCAACTGAAAAACGCCATTATCATAAAAATTGTAAACCGCCTGCCTAGCACTCGTATCGAGCCTTGGCACCGTCTTTCCCCAGAACGAATAATAATTCAGCGAAGGCTTATACATTAGATTCCGCTCATGCCGAGGCCCCAACCCATGACTAGACATCAACACTATCTGCAGCATTACAGACTCCGAATCGCTCGAATCTGGAAGCTCCGCCACCTTATCAATTACCAGCTGATCGTCATTCACATAGCGAAGAAACGTCTGCCCCTTTCCACCCCAACGAATGGGCTGTCCGCTACCATCAAAATAGCTATCAACATCACCATACATCTCTCGAAGACCATAAAAATTAGTATGATCCCCACTCATTATCATATGCACTTTATATCCATTTCGTCGCAACGCCTCATGCAACGTGAAGGGATTTTGAGGTGCGAGCTGGACCGGACGTGAAGACGCTAAAGCGGTATATCCGCACATGGATTCCGCACATACCGAGCGCACTTGCCGCACAACCTCTCCCCTCTGTGATGTAGCCAGAGAAGACAAGTGCGGCGTATTATTTCTTGAATAACCATAAACCCCCATATGGTCAGCACGCAGAGCATCCCCAACAATCAAGATAACATTCCGCCTTTTATGCTCTTTTGCAGGACTATAGGAATCGCGCGCATTTTTTTCATCCTGTTTTACAGAAGCAGGAACGGCATATGCATTACCTTCACGCTTCACCCCAAGACGCGGATAAAAACTCAGTTCGATCGGCTCCGCCTCATGTAAAACCTCGGCCTGATCAATCATTACAAATAGGATGACAGGAAAAATTGCGAGCAAGACCGCCAGAAGCGTCGCACTCCGAGGGGCCGCCAGGTGAAACAGTGCGATCGTCCAATCGGGCTTTAGAAAACGTGAGCGACCCACCCCCCCTACTGCCAACAGCACCAAGAAAATTGGAAGCCCTAGCAACCAAGGGGAGTAACCCAGTGATTCCACAAGATAGTAAGACTGCCCCACATATGTCTTGATCATCGGCCACGTGGCCACCCGCCCCCAAGATGAGAGCCCAACCAAGGCACTTGCGTACCAAACCATTAACGCGAACCACGGAACTATAACGAGAAAAGCTGCCGCATAAGATGAGAACCATCGCGCTTCAAAATTCCGAACCAAAAGCGCGCGAACACCAATGCTGCCCAACCAAATTGCCCCCACTAAAAATAGATGTGCAGGAACAACCCCCACCGGATTTTCATAAGTTATTACGTAAATTGAGATAAAAATAGAAACCGGCAACAACCAAGCCACTATTTCAAAAAGTGGACGTATCACACTCGAACTTTTTATCTCATTCATTTTTCAGAACCACCAAGCGGTACAGCCCCCAAAGCCCCACTGACGACACCGACTGAACCTTCCAGCCGTGTCGAATAATATTTTGTTCAAATGAGAAATCAGACCTAAACCCAACTCGATCAGCAACCTTGCGCACAACCCACTCAAATGGCCGCCAAAATCGACTTCCTGAGAAATGATTTACTATTAAAATCACCCCGCCCCGCTTGCAAACCCGGCGAATCTCTGAAACCAGGCGATCAGGATTAGGAGTGACCGACAGGACATAAGGAACCGTCACGCAATCAAAATAATTATCCGGAAAATCCATATTCTCAGCATCCATAAGTGCCAAGTGAATATTCCGATCCTTGAGTCGCCGACCACGCTCACGAGCCAATTGCAACATATCTTCCGAGAGATCTATGCCTGTAATTTTCGCGGTCTTCGGGTACTGCTCCAAGGTGAGCCCCGTCCCCACTCCAACCTCCAAGATACTCTCGACCCTTAACCGCAGCACAGCATCCGCCATTCGCTTGCAGCCGGGCCGCTGGACAGCACCAAACAGAAAATCATAGATCGGCGCATACCTATCATAAGTTCGCACCACTGTCTGCCTTGAAACCTCACTCATAGATATCAATTACCCTGCAGGCAACTTGCCTCTTCTCGAAACAATGGAAAATCCAACAGAGAATCACGAGCACACAGATTCCGGAATTCATCAAGGTGCATGTACGCAGTTCCCCCCTGCTGCCAAGTCACAACTAATAACACCATCACCAGGCACGTTAGGTGATGCTGAAATGGTACCGGCCAGACCACTAAATGACCTAGCATCAGTAGTTCCAGCACAGGCGGAGTCTTTGGGCGCTGGCACATGACCGCTAGGATCGCCCAATGCTGCCATAACGACATGGCTGTACGCCTTGAGCTCTGACATACAAGCACGATTAGCGGCGTTTATCGTATACGACTGATAAGCAGGCATCGCGATCGCGGCCAGAATTGCAATTATCGCAACCACGATCATCAGCTCAACCAGCGTAAATCCACCAGAACAGCGCCCCCTGACCCCCATCTCCGCCCCCTCGATATTCACTAAAACAAAAAAGCCCCGACATAGCCGGGGCTCCGAAAGAGTCCTTAAGGCCGCAAAACCAAGGCCTCACTCTTATAGCTGATACATCAATTAATTAGTGCCGCCAGTAATACTACAATTACCACCGTTGGTCATATCACAGGTGATCGTTCCGTCACCCGGAGCGCGCGGAGTACCAGAAAGATTCGTCAACGCCGACAGCGTCATGCCCGAAGCACTGGTCAGCGCCGTGCAGGCGGTACTAGTAGCATTCGTATTCGGGGCCGACGGTGCCTTGCCATCATTCATATCCGCAAGTGCAACATTGGCATAAGCCTTCGCTTCAGCCAAGCAAGCACGATTCGCCGATTTCTTGGTGTAGTTCTGGTAGGCCGGCAGCGCGATGGCAGCCAGAATGGCAATGATCGCAACCACGATCATCAGTTCGATCAGGGTAAAGCCCTGCTGCTTCTTCATGAGTACATCCCCTAGAGGTTGGTTTGTGAACATGGTTGCAGGCACCCGCCTGCTCGCATGGGGTTACAAAGCAGGTTGCGTGCCAACTTTTCAACACCCCCCTGCTCCCCGTCAGCAATGATGGCAGCATCGAAGAAGAAGGGAAGCCCCGGTGATGCAATTCAGGATCGACGCCACAGGTTGACTCAATACGTCACTTTGTGACGCAAGCCGCTCAATGAGCTATGACCAGAGTGAGCTTCCCCGGCAGAGCGGCCGCTACAGCATGAAGGGAAGCATCCGGTGCCTGCCGGTATTCGCCACCTCAGCACAGCGGCCAGAGCAGCGTTTTGCCGCGAAACTGACGATGCAGCGGCATCTAGGATACCTCCAAGGACGGGCCCTGAGCGACCAACACCTTTCAGCGCTTCGCGGCCGAGGCCGCTCCTACCAAGTGCTTGGGGTGAGCAAGGCAGCCCGACAGTCAGAGCTTCCCGGACAATCGCCCCGGTGCCCGGATAGATCGCTTACCGCTCTGGTCAGGCCACTGATGTGACCGACGCCACCAAAAGTCCATTGCCAGACTGTGCCTACAGCCACCTGACCAGCTACCATGCGACTGTTGTCCGGCCTGGGGATGGCTGGACGGGGAGAGCAAAGATGGCCGTTACCCGCAATGCGATCAGTAAAGAACCGGCTGGGCGCAACACCAGCCAGATGCTTCCGTTTGTCTGGGAGGGAACAGACAAACGTGGCGTAAAGATGAAAGGCGAGCAGGACGCTAAGAACGTCAACCTGCTCCGCGCAGAACTTCGCCGCTTGGGCATCACGCCTACGGTGGTCAAGCCCAAACCCAAACCCCTGTTCGGCGCTGCCGGCAAGCCGATTAAGACCAAAGACATTGCCTTCTTCAGCCGCCAGATGGCGACGATGATGAAGTCTGGCGTGCCCATCGTCAGCGCACTGGAGATCATTTCCAGCGGCCACAAGAATCCACGCATGACCAAGCTGGTCGGCACCATTCGCGCCGACCTTGAAGGCGGCTCGTCTCTATACGAAGCAGTCAGCAAGCATCCGGTGCAGTTCGACGAGTTGTATCGCAACTTGGTTCGCGCTGGCGAAGGCGCTGGCGTATTGGAAACGGTACTGGATACCATTGCCAACTATCAGGAGAACCTCGAAACCCTGAAGGGCAAGATCAAGAAAGCGCTCTTTTATCCTGCGATGACTATTGCTGTAGCCATCTTGGTTAGCTCAATCCTGCTTGTGTGGGTAGTGCCGCAGTTCGAGGATATCTTCAAGAGCTTTGGTACTGACCTGCCAGTATTCACCCAGATGATCGTGTCAGCGTCACGGTTTATGGTTGGCTGGTGGTGGGCAATCTTACTGGTAGCCATTGTTGCAGTTGGCTCTTTTATTTATACCTACAAGCGCTCCCCGAAAATGCAACACACGATGGATCGATTGATACTTAAGGCACCGATCATCGGCCAAATCATGCATAACAGCGCGATCGCACGCTTTGCTCGCACCACGGCGGTGACTTTTAAGGCTGGCGTCCCCCTTGTAGAAGCCCTTAGCATCGTCGCCGGTGCAACTGGCAACAAAGTCTATGAAGAAGCTGTGCTACGCATGCGAGACGACGTCTCAGTCGGCTACCCTGTTAACGTAGCGATGAAGCAGGTAAACGTATTCCCGCACATGGTCGTTCAAATGACTGCTATCGGCGAAGAAGCCGGCGCACTGGATGCCATGCTGTTCAAAGTAGCCGAGTACTTCGAACAGGAAGTGAACAATGCAGTTGATGCACTAGCCAGCCTGATCGAACCACTCATCATGGTTTTCATCGGCGTACTTGTTGGCGGCATGGTAGTAGGCATGTACCTACCCATCTTCAAGCTCGCCTCTACTGTTGGATAATTGACGCATGGCATTTCTCGACCAGCACACCGCCATTGGCTACCCCGCAGCGGCGGCGCTGGGGCTGCTTGTCGGCAGCTTCCTCAACGTGGTGATCCTGCGCTTGCCCAAGCGCATGGAGTGGCAGTGGAAACGCGACGCGCGCGAGATCCTCGGCGAGCCGGACATCTATGAGCCGCCGCCGCCGGGGATTGTGGTGGAGCCTTCGCACTGCCCGCACTGCAAGCACAAGCTCAGCTGGTACGAGAACATTCCACTGTTCAGCTGGTTGATCCAACGCGGCAAGTGCCGGCATTGCCAGGCGCCCATCTCGCTGCAGTACCCGGTGGTGGAGTTGGTCACGGCGCTGATGGTGCTGGCCAGCGTGTGGCAATTTGGCTTTGGCTGGCAGGGCTTTGGCGCCATTGTGCTGAGCTGCTTCCTGGTGGCCCTGTCCGGCATCGACCTGCGAACCCAGTTGCTGCCCGACCAGCTCACCTTGCCACTGATGTGGCTGGGCCTGATCGGCAGCATGGACAACCTGTACATGCCGGCCAAGCCGGCGTTGATCGGCGCAGCCGTGGGCTACCTGTCGCTATGGACGGTGTGGTGGCTGTTCAAACAGCTCACCGGCAAGGAAGGCATGGGCCATGGCGACTTCAAGCTGTTGGCCGCGCTGGGCGCCTGGTGTGGGTTGAAGGGCATACTGCCGATCATCCTGCTGTCCTCGCTGGTAGGCGCCATTGTTGGCTCCATCTGGCTGTACTCGCGCGGTCGCGACCGGGCAACACCCATTCCGTTTGGGCCGTACCTGGCCATCGCCGGCTGGCTGGTCTTCATGTGGGGCGACCCGATGATTGATGGCTACAAACGATTGGCGGGCTTTTAGCATCTAGTATTACCGCCCCGTAGTGCGGAGCCATGCTCCGCGCTGACGTTTTACCGGCAATCCCTTTGCCGAGCTTGGCTTGGCTCGGCACTACCCTAGGCCCCTTGCCCTCCTCTTATCGCCCATGAGCAGATTCATCATCGGCCTTACTGGCGGCATCGCCTCCGGCAAAAGCGAGGTCAGTCGCCGCTTTGAAGCACTCGGCATTGTGGTTGCCGATGCGGATGTGGCTGCGCGCGAAGTTGTCGCCCCTGGTAGCCCGGTGCTGGCTGAAATTGCGGAGCGCTTCGGCGCTGACATGTTGCTGGCAGATGGAAGTCTGGATCGCGCCCGTCTGCGTCAACACATCTTTGCGGACATCAACGAACGCAAGGCGCTGGAAGCCATCACGCACCCGGCAATACGCACCCGCGTGCGGCAGGCTTGCGATGCAGCCCAAAGCCCCTACGCGATTGCCGCGATTCCGCTGCTCACCGAAGCCGGTGGCCGCGCCGCCTACCCTTGGATGCATCGCATTCTGGTGGTGGACGCACCCGAGGCCGTACAGCACGCCCGCCTGCTACGCCGCGACAACATTGATGCGGCACTTGCCGAGAGCATGATCCAGGCGCAGGCGAGCCGGGCGCAGCGCTTGGCGCTGGCCGACGATGTGATCGTCAATGATGGCCATCCGGATCAACTGCAGGCGCATATCGAAGCATTGGATCTGCGTTATCGGGAACTGGCTGCAGCCCATTCGTAGCGCTAGCTGCTTTTCCCGATCAGCGGCACTCACCGCTCTTCTGCATATGCGGCATTGCACCGCTCCGTGCCTACACAGCTCAGCCACTCAACGCAGCCAGCGGCGCATGTGGGGCGCGCGATTGATGCCGGATGGTTGATGTTCGCAATGATGGCCTGCCCGACACGGTCCAAGCAGGCCTCACACCCAGACCGAATCTCTGTGTTGCAGACGACTATCCCGCACCCGCCCTCTCAGGGCGTACTGAACGTCAGCGTCGCAATCACACCACGCTCCTCGCCAGGACGGATGCCTACCTGCCAGCCGTAAAGCGTGCACAGCCGGCTGACGATGGACAGGCCGATACCACCGCCCTGCGAATACCCTGCATGCGTACCGCGATAGCCGCGCTGGAACAGGTTGGCCGCATCTTCCGCACTCAAGCCCGGACCGGTGTCGATCACTTCCACCGCGCCTGCACCGATACGCACCAGCACACGGCCTTCCTGCGAGTACTTCACCGCATTGCCGATCAGGTTGCCCAGCGCTACCGACAACGCTGCCTCGGGCGCGTCGATAACTAGGTCGCGCCCGCCTTCGATCTCCAGCTCCAACGGCTTGCCGCCCAACTGCGCGCGGTGCGACTCCAGCAACTGCTCGGCCACCCGCGCTACGTTGCTGCTGCCATGCCCGCGTTCATTACGCGACAGCAGCAGCAACGAGCCGATCAGATCCGTACATTGCTGCTCGGCACGTTGAATGCGCTGCAGGCGCTGCAACATTTTGTCGTCCAGACCGGGGCGCGTCAGCAGCAACTCGGTGGCCCCACGGATCACCGCCAGCGGCGTGCGCAATTCATGACTGACGTCCGCATTGAATTCACGGTCGCGCTGAACGACCTCCGTAAGACGCGCCGAATAATCATCCAGCGCTTCAGCAAGCTGCCCCACTTCATCATCCGGGAAGCGTGGCGCCAACGGCTCAGGATGGGTGTTACCACCGCGATAAGCGCGCAGGCGCGCAGCAAGATCAGAGACGGGGCGCATTACGCGCGAGGCGGACCACCAGCCCAGCACCCAGGAAAGCAGGCTGAAAAAAATCACCGAAAGTAACAGCGCCCGTTTGAGCTGCTGCTCACCGCGCATTGCCTGGCCCATGTCATAGGCGATGAAGAACCAGGCATCAGGCGTCTTGCGCACGCCCACTTTGTAATAGAACGGCTTGCCGTCAGCATCCTCACCACTGAAGTTATGGATACCGTCCTGCAGATGCTCCCACTCGGGATATTCACGACGCAGGGCTTCAAGCCTGTCGGGCTTGTCCGGCCGGATGAGAATCGCGCGAATCTGCTGCACCGGCGCCATCACGTCCTTACCACCACTGCGGACGTAGCTCTCCCAAGATGCATCGAGATTTGTGTTCATCACGTCTTCGACCAACTGGTTTTCGACGCGCATCCGCGCCCAGTTGGTAGCAAACGCAAACAGTGCCGTCAGGCAGAAGCCCAACAGCACGAATGACAGGATGATGCGGCTGCGCAGGCGGCGGCGATAACGCCCCCGCTTGCGGACAGGCTCAGGCAATGAAGCTTCAGGCATCGGGCGCGCAGATACGGTAGCCAATGCCATGACGGGTCTGGATCATCGGCACCTCGAACGGCTTGTCCACCACCGCGCGCAGCCCGTGGATGTGCACGCGCAGCGAATCCGAATCGGGCAATTCTTCGCCCCAGACACGGGTTTCCAGCTCCTGACGGGTAACCACCGCCGGCGAAGCTTCCATCAGCGCCTGCAGAATCTTCAGCGCCGTCGGATTGAGCTGCAGCAGCTTGGCCTGGCGGCGAACTTCCAGCGTGTCCAGGTTGTATTCCAGCTCACCCACTTCAAGCACACGTGTGTGCGTGCCCTTGCCGCGACGCGACAAGGCATTGAGGCGGACTTCCACTTCCTGCAGCGCGAACGGCTTGATCAGGTAGTCATCCGCGCCGGAATCAAAACCGGCCAGTTTGTTGTCCAGCGAATCCCGCGCGGTCAGCATCAGCACCGGCGTCTGTTTGCGCGCATCGTTGCGCAGCTTTCGACAGACTTCGATGCCATCCATGCCGGGCAGGTTGAGGTCGAGCACGATCGCATCGAAATCATGCACCACGGCCAGGTGCAGGCCGGTGACGCCGTCGGCGGCAAAATCCACCGTGTGACCGCGATCCTCGAGGTAATCCCCGAGGTTGGCCGCGATGTCGCTGTTGTCTTCGATTACAAGTATGCGCACGTGTGCGGGGACCTTATGTCTTGGAAAGTACAAGCGAGCTTTACGCTCGCTCGTTGGGATTACAGCACAGCCTTCGTTAATTTCTTACATCAAAGCACGAATGCAAGCTGTGCTACGTGGTGAGCCACGCGAATCCTGGTTGGTCAGTTGCCCACTTTTGAATTCATCCCGCCCTGCACTGACTGCAGCTGCCCTTGGGCGCCATGCTTCATGCGCTCACGCTCGGCCACGGTATAGCACTGCGTCGACGTCATCTGGGAACCGATGGTTTTTTCACGCCGGCAGATCAACCGGCTGTCCGCGCGCGCCTTGGTCAATACAGTGTTGACCAGCTCCTGATCATTGAACAACAACGTCTTGTTCTGGGGTGAAAGCGACTCTGCAGTGCCCTCGCCGATCAGCACGGACATGCGATCCAGCGCTTCCACCACACGATGACGATCATCTGCCGATATTTCGCTGTAAACCTCGCCGCCCTGCAGGTCCGCGCGCACTTTCTGCTGCTGCGCCTGGAACGGCTGGCCTGCCTGAAACGGAAGCTCTGCCGGTTTTGCCAAAGCAACACCCGGCGCCATCAACATCATCAACAAAAGCAGTTTGCGGGACATACGGACTCTCTCCTTAGAATCGTCTCACTCTAGCGCTGCTCAAGCTTCACAACAACATAAAGAATTGCCAATAAAAACAAGGCCCTGGCGAAAACCGCCAGGGCCGTAAGAATTCCCGATCACCGGGCCCACTGAGGAGAACTGGGCACAGTGGGTGCAGGCTAAAACCCTGCGGATTAAGGGGTTGTTAAATCCGTGCAAACAAATTGCAGAGCGGCGTCAACGCTTGAGTTGCGTCACGTAATCAATCATCTGCCCGGCCACATCACCACCAGAAACGCTCTCGATACCCTCCAGGCCCGGCGTTGAGTTGACCTCCAGCACCAGCGGGCCGCGCTGTGAGCGGATCAGATCCACGCCCGCAATGCCCAGCCCCAACGCCCGTGCCGAACGCACCGCCACCTGCTGCTCGGCCTTGCTGCAGGCCACCGCCTCGGCACTGCCGCCGGCGTGCAGGTTGGAGCGGAAGTCGCCCTCCTGCGCCTGTCGGCGCATGGTTGCCACCACCCGGTCGCCCACGACCAGGCAACGCAGATCGGCGCCCTGCGCCTCGGCAATGAATTCCTGGACCAAGAAGTTGGCGTACAGACCGCGCAGCGCCTCGACCGTGCCTTTGGACGCACTGAGCTTTTCAGTGAGGATCACGCCCCTGCCCTGCGTGCCTTCGCTGAGTTTCACCACATGCGGCGGTGGACCGAGCATGGACAGCAGATCATCGGTGTCATCCGGGTTGTCGCCAAACACCGTCACCGGCATGTCGATGCCCTTGGCGGCCAGTATCTGATGCGCACGCAGTTTGTCGCGCGCGCGCAGAATGGCATCGGAAGGGTTGGGCGTGCGCGTGCCCATCATCTCGAACTGCCGCAACACCGCCGTGCCGTAGCGGGTAATGGACGCACCGATGCGTGGAATCACCGCATCGAAACCGGTCAGCGCCCGGCCCTTGTAATGCATGCTGAAGCCATCGGCGGTGATGCGCATGTAACAGCGCAGCGGATCGAGGATCCGCACCGTGTGGCCGCGTGCGCGACCGGCTTCAACCAGACGCCGGGTGGAATAGAGCTTGCTGTTGCGGGAGAGGATGGCGAGTTTCATCGCGGCGATGCCGGGCGGGAGGCGCGCAGCATAGCGCGCCGTAAGCCGCCTTGGACGAAGACAATGCAACCGGTCGTCACCGCGCCGAAACGGGCCAATAACAAGCACCGTAGAGGTAGGTTTATGGCCGATGCAGGGGGTACAAGCCGAGGCCGCTGAAACGCCAGAAGAGACACTGGAAACAGTGAGGCTGCGCGCGTTGGAGCGGGTGAAGGGAATCGAACCCTCGTCGTAAGCTTGGGAAGCTTCTGCTCTACCATTGAGCTACACCCGCGCAGCGTGGCAAGTCTATGCGGCCCCGCCTGTTTTGGGCAAGGGCTGGCGTCTGAACTCCCACCCGCGCAATGAAGAAGGGCAGCCCTGAGGCTGCCCTTCTTGTGTCCTTGTTTTATCTGCTCCGGCTCACGCCAGATCAGAAGCCGCCGCTGAAGCTGGCGAACAAGGTGGCGTCGCGTGCTGACTTCTGCATCGTCGTGGTGCTCAAGCCGATGTTGCTGTTCAAGCCCCACAGGCTGACCCGTGCGCCGAGCACGGCGGTGACGTAGTTACGGTCAAACTCCAGGCCCGGCACCTTGTAGCTGCCCACGTTGGCCACGGTCTGCAGCCATGCACTGGCCTGCTTGCCGGTGTCCTCGAACTCGTGGTCGTAGGTGACCTGCACGTACGGCTTGACCGTACCGCCGTCGAAACGGGCCTGCCAGCCGATACGGCCAACCGTGGAATCCACATCCTGGTCGCCGTAACCCAATGCCGTGGCACTGGTGTTGCTTTCGGTGTAGCCGTCGAGCTTGACCTTCTGCCAGATGACTGCCGCCACCGGACCATGGCGGAAGCCGCCCTGCTGGCCGAACTCGTAGCCGGCGTTGATCGCGGCGGTCAGGTTGCTGCCGTCGGGCGAACCGGTGTGGGTGCGGGTGGCCGGGCCAAGCTGCACCTTGCGGGTGACGTCATAGCCCAACCAGCTGTAGCTGAGCTGGCCGTTGACCCACATGTTGTCGCCGTACCAGCCGGCAAACAGACCCAGCGTGGTGTCGTCCTGGGTGAAGTCGCCCTTGTTGTTGCCGAAATCCGCATCCATGCGCCCATAACCGGCGAAGCCGCCCACGACCATGCCGTCACGCGCCCAGTCCACACCGAACAGGCCGGCCGGGGCCATGCCGTCGTACAGGTCCGCGTGCGCGTAGCGCTGCATGTCGCCCCGCACGTTGCCCCACCAGCTCAGGCCGTCCGCCGGGCGACCGGCCAGGTGCATGCCAACCTGGTCGGCGCGCGCGCGGCCGGTGGTCTGTGCCGAGTGGCTCAGAATCTGCTGGAAGCGCGGAGCCTCCAGCACCGAGATGGCGTACTCGCCCAGAATCTGGTGCGCGGCCGTGGTCGGATGCACGCCGTCAGCGAACACATAGGTGTTGCCGGCGTTGGGCGCGGTGAAGTTCAACGGGGTACAGGTCACCGAAGAAAGCGAACTGCAGGCCTTGTCGGTGACATTGGTGAAGCCGTAGGCGCCCGGCGAAGCCACGATTTCCTGAAGGATGGTGAAGGTATCCAGCGGAATGAAGTCGATGCCCGCCTGCTTCAACCCGCCGTACAGCGCGTCGTTGTAGAGCTTGGCCGTCGCCGTGCCCTGCGCCATGCCCAAGGCACCGCCGGCACGTGCGTCCGGGGTCAGGCCGATGTCCGGCAGATTCGGCACCAGCACGTACTCCGCGCCCGCGGCCTTCAGGCCACCGACCAGGGTGATCTGGTCCGTTACCGCCGCACCGATGATGGCCTGGGCCTGTGCGGGCGCCTTCTGCGCGGCGAACAGATCGTTGGGGCCGCCCCACACGGTGTACAGCACATTGGCGTCGGCCTTGCCGCCGTTGGCGGCCAGGTAGCCAGCCGCCTGGGTCTTCAGCGAAGGCGTCGGGCCCAGCAGCCCCACTTCGTCCACGCCCACGCGGGCACCGCCGACGGCGTAATTGTCACCGCCCTGGCCGTTGCCATTGGGCAGTGCATTGGTGCCGTAATGGTTGGCCAGATAGTCCGACCACACCCAGCCCGGGTTGGTGGTGAAGCGGCCCACCAGGGCGCCATTCGGATCAAGCTTCTGCAGCACCGGGCGGAAATGGCCGGTGTCGGTCAGGCTGTCGCCGAAGAATACGGTCTTGGAAAACGGCGACTGCGCCATTGCCGGCACGGCAGCCAAAGCAATTGCGACGGCCATGGCCGAGCGCAGCGGGCGGGAAACGAATGACATATGAAACTCCTGACATCGGGGGGAGGCGGGGCGCATACGCCGCCGCACGTTGTTATTTTTTCATTCCCCCGGAAGACGCACACGCTGCGCCGCCGCATGACAACTGGGCATTTGCACCGCCACTGGCCAAAATGGCCGCATGAACATCCAGCTCAATGGCGAAACCCGCCCGCTCTCCACTCCCCTCACCTTGATTGAACTGCTGGCCGCCGAAGGCCTGGCCGAACGTCGCGTGGCGGTGGAGGTCAACAACGAAATCGTGCCGCGCAGCCAGCATGGCGAGTACCGGTTGAAAGAAGGCGACGTGGTGGAAATCGTCCACGCGCTGGGCGGTGGTTGAGCCGATCAACCCGCACCACATCCATTGCCCACTCCGCAAACGACATCCGCACTCACACAGCAGCTACGGCCAAGCTGGCCGTGATGGGTGATAATTCGGCAATGAACGCACATGTACCCTCCGATTCGCTGGTCATCGCCGGCAAAACCTATTCGTCCCGGTTGCTGACCGGCACCGGCAAGTTCAAGGATCTGGAAGAAACCCGCCTGGCCACCGAGGCCGCTGGCGCCCAGATCGTCACCGTCGCCATCCGCCGCACCAACATCGGCCAGAACCCGGGCGAGCCCAATCTGCTGGACGTGCTGCCGCCGGACCGCTACGCCATCCTGCCCAACACCGCCGGCTGCTATACCGCCGAAGACGCGGTGCGCACCTGCCGCCTGGCGCGTGAGCTGTTGGACGGCCACAACCTCACCAAGCTTGAAGTGCTGGGCGACCAGAAGACGCTTTACCCCGACGTGATGGCCACGCTCAAAGCGGCCGAGCAGCTGGTGAAGGACGGTTTCGACGTGATGGTCTACACCTCCGATGACCCCATCCTGGCCAAGCGCCTGGAAGAAATCGGCTGCGCTGCGGTGATGCCGCTGGCCGCACCAATTGGTTCTGGCCTTGGCATCCAGAACAAGTACAACCTCATCGAGATCATCGAAAACGCCAAGGTGCCGATCATTGTCGATGCCGGCGTGGGCACCGCGTCCGATGCGGCCATCGCCATGGAGCTGGGCTGCGACGGCGTGCTGATGAACACCGCCATTGCCGGTGCCCGCAACCCGGTGTTGATGGCCAGCGCCATGCGCAAGGCCGTGGAAGCCGGCCGCGAGGCATTTTTGGCCGGGCGCATTCCGCGCAAGCGTTATGCCAGTGCGTCCTCTCCTGTTGACGGGTTGATCGGCTGATGACAAATCCTTTTGACAGCGCCGGTTCCAAGGCACCGCCCAAGCCGTTCACCGTGACCGAAGGCCGCCGCGAAGTACGCAGCTTCGTGTTGCGCCAAGGCCGCTTCACCCCGGCACAGCAGCGTGCGTTCGATGAGCGCTGGCCGCGCTTCGGCATCGACTTCAACGGTGAGCCGCGCGACCTCGACGCCACCTTCGGCCGCAACGCGCCCAAGGTGTTGGAGATTGGTTTTGGCAACGGCGCAGCACTGCGCTACGCCGCGCAGTTTGATCCGTCCAAGGATTACATCGGCATTGAAGTGCATGCGCCGGGTGTCGGCCGCCTGCTCAACGCACTGGCCGACGACAACGCCGACCACGTCAAGCTCTACCACCACGATGCGGTGGAAGTGCTGGAGAAAGAAATCGCCGACGGTGCGTTGGACGAAGTGCGCATCTACTTCCCCGATCCGTGGCACAAGAAGCGCCACAACAAGCGTCGCCTGCTGCAGCCGGCATTCGCCGAACTGCTGGTGCGCAAGCTGCGCCCGGGTGGTCGCCTGCATTGCGCTACCGACTGGGCCGACTACGCCGAGCAGATGTGGGACGTGCTGGATGTCACCGCCGGCCTGGTCAACCGCGCCGGCCCACGTGGCAGCGTGCCGCGCCCGGACTGGCGCCCGCAAACCCACTTCGAGACCCGTGGCCAAAAGCTCGGCCACGGTGTGTGGGATCTGTTGTACGACCGCACCTGACCTGGGCTGCTGAAGGAACCACCGCCGCATGGATACCGCGCTGACGCTGACCACCGACATGAAGCTCGTCCTCGGGCTGGTTGGTTTCACGATGGCGATGTTCCTGTTCGAGCGCATCCGCGCCGACGTGGTGGCGTTGGTGGTGATGGTGGTGTTGGGCGTCACCGGCCTGATCGCGCCGGAGGAAATCTTCGGCGGCTTCTCCGGCAACGCGGTGATGAGCATCATCGCCACCACCATTCTGGGCGCCGGGCTGGACCGCACCGGCGCGCTGAATCGATTGGCCGGCTGGCTGTTGCGGCGTTCACACGGGCTTGAACAACGGTTGTTGCTGCTCACCAGTGCAACCGCCGGCTTGAACTCCTCGTTCATGCAGAACCCTTCGGTGATGGCGCTGTATCTGCCGGTGGCATCGCGCTTGGCGTCGCGCACCGCGCTCACGCTCAAGCGCCAACTGCTGCCTATTTCCGCGGCCATCGTGATGGGCGGCGCGTTGACCATGGTCGGCAACTCGCCGTTGATTCTGCTCAACGATCTGCTGGTGTCAGCCAACAACAACCTGCCCTCCGGCTCAGCCACCATCGAGCCGCTGCGCATGTTCGCGCCGCTGCCCATTGGTGTGGCGTTGCTGATTGCCTCGCTGCTGTACTTCCGTTTTTACGGCAGCCGCAAATTGAAGGAAGAAGAAGGCGTCAGCGAAGACGGGCAGGCCCCGGCACGCACCGAAAGCTATTTCGCCAAGGCTTACGGCATCGAAGGCGATGTCTTCGAGTTGCTGGTCACCGCCGAGAGTCCACTGGTCGGCATGACCGTGGGCGAGGCCGAAAACCTGTTCGATGCACCGTTGCTGCTCGCGTTGAAAACCGGCGATGACACCCGTCTGTCACCGCCTGCGGACATGCGCATCTGGGTGGGCAGCGCCATCGGTGTGATGGGCCCGCGCCAACAGGTGTCCGATTTCGCGCAGAACCAGTTTCTGCGCATGTCCTCGCGCCTGAAACAACTGGGTGATCTGTTCAACCCGGCCCGCGCGGGCATTTCCGAAGCGGTGGTTCCGCCTACTTCGCGGGTCATCGGCAAAACCGCCGGTGAACTGCGCCTACGCAAAGAGCGCGGCATCAGCCTGCTGGCGATCAACCGCGACAAGCAGGTCATCCGCGAGGACGTGCGCAACACACCGCTGCGTGCCGGCGACATGCTGGTGTTCCACAGCATCTGGCAGGATTTGGCCACCGCTGCGGAGAGCCGCGATTTTGTGGTGGTCACCGACTACCCGAAAGGCGAGCAGCGCCCGCACAAGTTCAAGATCGCCATGGCGATCTTCGCCATCACCATCATCATCGCGCTCACCTCGCGCCTGCCGGTCGCCCTGACCCTGCTCACCGGCGTGGCCGGCATGCTGCTGACCGGCGTGCTGCGCATGGACGAGGCCTATGCGTCCATCAACTGGAAAACCATCTTCATGATGGCCGGGTTGATTCCGCTGGGTTGGGCGATGGACAGCAGCGGTGCGGCGGCGTGGATTGCCGGTCACACCATCGACAAACTGCCCACCGGCATTCCGGTGTGGGTGTTGGAACTGGCATTGGCGTTGCTGACCACGGCGTTCTCACTGGTCATCAGCCATGTCGGCGCGACCATCGTGATGGTGCCCATCGCAGTGAACCTGGCCTTGGCCGCCGGCGGCAACCCCACGGCGTTTGCGTTGATCGTGGCGCTGTCGGCCTCCAACAACCTGATGACGGCTTCAAACCCGGTCATCTCGATGGCGATGGGCCCGGCCAAGTACATGCCGCGCGAAATGTGGCGCGTGGCGGGGCCGCTGTCGCTGCTGTACACGCTGATCGTCGTGGTGATGATCAACATCATGTTCTGAGCTGCGTACGCAGCCGCGTGCTGCTCGCCAGCACGCGCGGACTGTCAGCGCGGCACGAACAAATAGTGAAAAAGGCGGATTGGCAGCAAAGGCAGCGTCACCTTCAGCCATAGTTGCTCAGGCCAGCAACACGCGCCCTTCGCGCACCTGCACCGGCACCGCGCGCAGTGAATCGCCTCGACAGGGGCCCGCTACACAGACGCCGCCCTGCAACTCAAACGAAGCACCGTGGACGGCGCATACCAAATGGCCTTCGCGGCTTTTCAGAAACTGGCCCGGTGCCCAGTCCAGCGCGCGCCCGGCGTGCGGGCAGACGTTCAACCAGGCACGCACCTGGTCACCATCGCGGTACAGCACCAGTGTTTCCGCATCGCCATCCAGCACCGCCGTCACCGCGTGGAAGCCTTGATCGGGCAAGGCATCGAGCTGTGCCAATTCAGTTTCGGAGGAAGGGAGGATGGTCATTGGAACGCCGCAACAATCAGGGGCGCGATTGTCGCATGCGTGTGCCACGGGGATGGACGAAGCATGACTCGCAAGCCGCACCCATCGCTAAGTGACCAAAATTTAACGACAAATTTACGCATAGAGTGGCGGCGGCACCGATACTTCCACGCAGACTCACTGTCACCAGATCTTAATGAACATTCATTCCGTCCAGTTTTCCAAACTCCGCAACCTGTTCGCGCCGCGCAAGCCGCGCAACCCGCTCGTGCGGATTGCTTTGGGCCTGCTTGGCTTGGCGCTGCTGGCGGTGATGATTGTGGCCGGCGTGTTTGTCGGCGCGGCGATGATTCTGGTGGGTCTGGGCTGGAAGCTGCTGGCATCGCGCAAGGCACGCGCCGCCCGCAAAGCCGCGCCCAATGTGGTGGATGCCGAGTACCGCGTGATACGCAAGGCCGCTCTGCCCCAGGCGCACTGAAACATCGCAGCCTGCATCCAGAAAATCCCGCGACCTGCGGGATTTTTTGTTTGTGTACCAAGCCCCCGCCAGAAAGCCGTACCTGTTGATCTGCCTGGTTCTGCCTTTCCTCGGCATCTACCAACGCAGGTGCCGTGCCGCAGACAAGCCTGCCTGATCCGCTAGACTTCGCTGTCGTTTCACTGCGGACCCCACACCATGACCGATCTGATCCCCACCCCGCTCCAGCCCCGCGTGCCGGTGGCCGGCGGTGGCACGTTCCCCGTCCGCCGCATTTACTGCGTGGGCCGCAACTTTGCCGATCACGCACGCGAGATGGGCGCGGCGGTGCCCGCTGCCACCGAGCGCGGCCAGCCGATGTTCTTCATGAAGCCCGCCGATGCGGTGGTCATTGGCGATGCGGCGGTGCCGTACCCATCCGGCACTTCCGATCTGCACCATGAAGTTGAGCTGGTGGTCGCGCTGGGCAAGGACGCGCCGGCCGGCGTGTTGCCGTTGGAAGACGCCTTGTCGCTGGTGCTGGCCTACGGCGTGGGACTGGACCTCACCCGCCGCGACCTGCAGGCGGCGGCCAAAGCAAAGGGCGGCCCGTGGGATATCGCCAAGGGCTTCGACCATTCCGCCCCGATCAGCACGCTGGTGCTCGCCGAACAGATAAGCGAGCTGCCACCGCTGACGCTGACGCTGGAGATCAATGGCCAGCAGCGGCAGAGTTCCACTCTGGACCAGATGATCTGGAACGTGCCGGACATCCTGCACGAACTGTCCAAACTCTACGCACTGCGTGCGGGCGACCTGGTGTACATGGGCACGCCGGCCGGTGTGGCCCCGCTGCAACCCGGCGATCGCTTCGACGCACGACTTGGCGACCTTGCCCGCTGCAGCGGCGTGATCGTCTGATGACATTCAGTGGAGTACGCTGCGCCGGCTCCCCCATTTGCACACACAGGAGAAAGACATGGGAATGATCAGCGAATTCAAGGAATTTGCCATGCGTGGCAACGTCATCGACCTAGCGGTCGGTGTCGTCATCGGCGGCGCGTTCGGCAAGATCGTCACCTCGCTGGTGGACAAGGTGATCATGCCGCCGATTGGCTGGTTGATCGGCAATGTCGATTTCTCCAACCTGGCCTGGGTGCTTGCACCGGCCAAGATCGGTGCTGACGGCAAGGAAGTACCGGCGGTGGTTATCGGCTACGGCGATTTCATCAACACCATGATCCAGTTCATCATCGTGGCGTTCGCCATCTTCATGCTGATCAAGGTGCTCAACAAGCTCTCGCGCAAGAAGGCCGAAGAACCGGCTGCGCCGGCCGCTCCCAGCGAAGAGGTGCTGCTGCTGCGCGAGATCCGCGACAACCTCAAAAAGTAAGCGCCGCCCGGCGGTCACTGCAGGTGACCTCCAGCACGGTAACAACGCAGCCGCGAGCGCTATGCTCGCGGCTTCCTTGTTTATGGAGCGCGCCATGCGCCGCCTTGCACTTGCCATCGCCGCCACCCTCGCCTGCGCCAGCGCTTATGCCGCGCCGACCGCCATCCCGCAGGACGCGCTGAGCAAAGCCGCGCAGCTGCGCGAGCAGGCCTTGGCCGATACCACCGGCTGGCAGGTGGTGGAATCGCTGACCACCGAGATCGGCCCACGCATGGCCGGCAGCGAAGCGGACGCGCGCGCGGTGGAATGGGCTAAGGCCAAGTTCAAAGCACTGGGTTTCGACAAGGTATGGACCGAGCCGGTCACCTTCCCGAAGTGGGAGCGCCGCAGCGAACACGCCGCCGTGCTCGGTGCGCATCCGCAGCCGCTGACCATCACCGCGCTGGGCGGCAGCCCGGCCGGTACGGTGGAAGCAGAGGTGGTGCGGTTTGAAGGTTTGGATGCACTGAAGGCCGCGCCGGAAGGTTCGCTGGCCGGCAAGATCGCCTATGTCGACTTCACCATGACACGCAGCCGCAGCGGCATGGATTACGGCATTGGTGGCACGGTGCGCAGCCGTGGCCCATCCGAGGCCATCCGCAAGGGCGCCATCGGCTACATCATGCGCTCGGCCGGCACCGACTCGCATCGCATGCCGCACACCGGTATCACCCGGTTTGATGAAGGCCTGACGCCGGTACCGTCTGCGGCGCTGTCCGGCCCGGATGCCGACCAGCTCAACCGTCTGGTCGCACGCGGTGCCACCCGCATCCGCCTCGCACTGGATTGTGGCTGGGATGGCAGCTACACCTCGCAGAACGTGATCGGTGAAATCACCGGCCGCAGCCTGCCCAAGGAGGTGGTGGTCATTGGCGGGCATCTCGACTCGTGGGACCTGGGCACCGGCGCCATTGATGACGGCGCAGGCATTGGTATCACCATGGCCGCCGGCCACCTGATCGGCCAGCTCAAGCAGGCGCCCAAGCGCACCATCCGCGTGATTGCATTCGCCAACGAGGAACAAGGCCTGCACGGCGGCAAGGCCTATGCGGCAGCGCGCGCGAAGGACGGCGAGATCGTGCAGCAGCACATCGCTGCCGAAAGCGACTTCGGCGCCGGGCGTATCTATGCGTTCAACACCGGCTCGGGCAACCCGGCCGAGTCGCGCGACGCCACGCGCCAGATCGGCGAAGCCTTGGCACCGCTGGGCATCGAATACCGTCCGAATGAAGGCGGCCCCGGCCCGGATGTAGGCCCGCTGGCCGCCAAGGGCGGCGCGTGGGCGTGGCTGGCGCAGGACGGGACGGACTACTTCGACCTGCACCACACCCCGGACGACACCTTGGACAAGATCGACCCCAAGGCGCTGGCGCAGAACGTCGCCGCGTACACGGTGTTCGCCTACCTCGCCGCCGAATCGGAAGGCAGCTTCGGCAGCGAAGCCAAGGATGTGGTGCCGCCGCGCGAGTGATTTCCAGCCCAGCTGAAACAAGAAAGGCGCCGCAAGGCGCCTTTCTTGTTCTGTCCTGCCGAGCCATGCTCGACGGGGACTTCACCGGTAAAGCCTCTGCCGAGCATGGCTTGGCTTGGCTTTGCACTACATTCGGCGTTCTTGGGTGCTGCGCAGACAACAAAGGCGCCTTGCGGCGCCTTTGTTCTGTAGAGCCCAGCCATACCGCGCTGGAACCTTATCGGTAAAGCCTCTGCCGAGCATCGCTCGGCACTACAGTTGCGCCACTTAACGCTGCTTGCGGCTGTTCCAACTGGACAGCAACACCGCCGTAGCCGAGGCCACGTTCAAGCTTTCCACCGCGCCGGTGCCGGGGATGGACAGGCGCAGGTCACAGCTCTGTGCGAAGCCGCGATCCATGCCCTCGCCTTCGGCGCCCATCACGTAGACCAGACGGTCCGGCAGGACGGTGGTGAACAGGTTGTCGCCCTCTTCCACCAAGGTTGCCGCGAGCCCGAAACCGGCATCGCGCAGTTGCGCGACGGCCTGCGGCAACGCCGGCAGGCGTACCAGCGGCACCCATTCGGCGCCGCCTTCGGCCACGCGTGCCGCCGCACCGGACAATGCCAGTGTCGACTCGGCCGGCAGCAGAATCGCCGACACACCGAAGTGCGCAGCCGAGCGCAGGATGGCGCCAAAGTTGTGCGGGTTGCCCACGCCATCCAGCCACAGTGCCAGCGCCGGCGCGTCCTCACCCACGCTTGCCAGCCATGCCGCCAAGGCCAAAGGTTCCTGGCGGATGACGTCTGCCACGATGCCTTCGTGATGGGTGGTGGCGGCGAGCTTGTTGAGATCGCCATCAGCCACGACGCGATAACCCACGCGGTTGGCCACGCACCATTTCAGCACCGGCTGCATGCGCGGGATCATGTCCTCGGCAAGGTACAGCTTGCGCAGGGCTTCGGGACGACGCGCGAACATGGCCTGCACGGCGTTGACGCCGTACAGACGCAGTTCGTCACTGCCGCGCACCGGCGGGCCTCCGGCACCTTCGCTGGCGCGAGGGCTGGCCGGCATGGGCGTTGCCCGCGGCGGGCGGACGGAAGGGCGACGGTTGTTCCAGGGGTTGCTCACTGCTGTTTGCTCGCTTACTTGTTGCTGCGCCAGAAATCGGCGTTCTTGATGCCCAGGGCATCCGGATTGAAGACAGGGTCAAGGCCCTGCTTCTTCTGTTGTTCGTAATCACGCAGGGCCAGCATGGCCGGCTTCTGCAGGATCAGGATGGCGATGACGTTCAGCCACGCCATCAGGCCGACACCGATGTCACCCAGCGCCCACGCCATTTTGGCATTGTGGAACGCGCCGAACACCACCATGCCCATGATGCCCAGGCGCAGCATCAGCGTGGCTGCCGGATGGGTACGGTTGGCGCCGGCCAGGTAGGTGAGGTTGGTTTCGGCCATGTAGTAGTAGGCCATGATGGTGGTGAACGCAAAGAAGAACAGTGCAATTGCGACAAACCCGGCGCCCCAACCGGGCATCACCGACTCCACCGCCGCCTGGGTGAACAGCGCGCCCTCGGAGGGTGCCACGCCCGGCACGCCGTTGACGATGGCTTCCAGCTTCTGCACTCCGCCCTCGGTGACCTCTCGGAACACGTTGTACATGCCCGTGGACAGCAGCAGGAATGCCGTGGACGTGCACACCAGCATGGTGTCGAAATAGATGGCAAAGGCCTGCACATAACCCTGCTTGGCCGGGTGCGAGACCTCCGCGGCGGCGGCAGCATGCGGGCCGGTGCCCTGGCCGGCCTCATTGGCGTAGATGCCGCGCTTGACGCCCCAGGCAATGGCCTGGCCGATGATGCCGCCGAATGCCGCGTGCGCACCGAAGGCGCTGGAGAAGATATCGGCGAACATCGCCGGCACCTTGCTGGCATTGAGCATCATCACCACGATGGCCATCAGGATGAAGGCCATCGCCATGAACGGCACCACCACTTCAGCAAAACTGGCGATGCGCTTGACGCCGCCAAAGATGATCACGCCCAGCAGCAGCGCCACGGTCAAGCCGATCCACAACTTCATGCTGGCAATGCCGCCCATCGAAGCACAGGCATCGGCGCCACTGCACAGCACGTTGACCGCACTGTCGGCGATGGCATTGGCCTGCACGCCCGGCAGCAGGAAGCCTGCTGCGACAACCGTGGCCAACGCGAAAGCTGCGGCATACCACTTCAGGCCCATGGCCCTTTCGATGTAATACGCCGGGCCACCGCGGTAGCGGCCTTCGGCGTCCTTGATTTTGTAGATCTGCGCCAGCGTGGATTCCACATACGAGGTGGAGGCGCCGAGGAAGCCCATCACCCACATCCAGAAGATCGCGCCCGGGCCGCCATAGGCGATGGCCGTGGCCACGCCAGCGATGTTGCCGATACCCATGCGCCCGGCCATCGACATGGCCAACGCCTGGAAGGACGAGACACCGGCTTCGGACTTCTGCCCACGCACGGTGAGGCGGCACATTTCGGCAAAGCCACGGATCTGCATGAAGCGCGTGCGTACGGTGAACCACAGGCCCGCACCCAGACACATGAAAATGAGCGCGTTGCTCCAGATGATGCCGTTGATGTATTCGACGATGGATTCCACGTAGTTCCCCGGAAAGCTGAAGGTGACCGAGCCCCGGGTACCGGGACCGACCGATTCTTCCACGATTAAGCCGTGATGTGCAGGGCCATTACGGCAATTACAGAAAAGACTCAAAACCAGCGAGGCAGCATTCCCCTTGCCCTTGGCTGACGCAGAAACCGCCGCCGACATGGCCTTCAATGGCCTGCACGAACGCCAAGCCGTTCAAACCAATCCCGTTGCCAGCCAGAAATACCTCCGCATCAGTCCGCATGCCGCGCCTGCGGGACACGCATGATCACGCCACCGGACGCGGCGGCATCGTTGGCATGCAGCAACAGGGCGTGGCTATCACCCTGCTGCCACGCACCTGCCCGCCTCATCAGGCATGCCCGCCCACCGAGGGGGTTTGTTCTTCCAGCTTGGCCAGTTCATTGGCCACGGTCTCCGGTGACTGCGTGTACGGCGCCAGCAGCGCGTAGAACGCCGGCACCACGAACAACGACAGGAAGGTGGAAACCGCCACGCCGAAGATCACCACGATGCCGATGGTGGCGCGGCTGGCCGAACCCGGGCCACCGGCGGCGACCAGCGGGATCGCGCCCACCACCGTGGCGATGGAGGTCATCAGAATCGGGCGCAGGCGCACCACCGAAGACTCGACGATGGCCTGATGCACATTGCGGCCTTCATCGCGCAGCTGGTTGGCGAACTCCACGATCAGAATGCCGTTTTTAGCTGCCAGGCCCACCAGCATCACGATGCCGATCTGGCTGAACAGGTTGAGCGTGCCGCCGCTGAGGTACAACCCGACAAACGCGCCCAACACGCCCAACGGCACGGTCAGCATGATCACCAGCGGGTGGATGAAACTCTCGAACTGTGCCGCCAGCACCAGGTACACCACCAGCAAGGCCATGCCGAAGGTGAGCAACACGGCACTGCCGGCGCTTTGGTATTCGCGCGATTCACCCTTCCAGTCGATCTGCGCGTAGTCGGGTAACTCCTCGCGGGCCACTTCCTGCACCCAGGCGATGGCTTCGCCCAAGGTGTGGCCGGGGGCGATGCTGGCGCTGATGGTGATGGAACGCAGGCGATTGAAACGGTTGAGGCTGCCGGCCTCGGCCACTTCGCTCAGGCTGACCAGGTTGGACAACGGCACCAGCTCGCCCGAACGCGCGCGCACCTGGATGGCGGCAAGATCTGCCGGCGAGGTGCGGCCTTCGCGACCGGCCTGCACCAGCACGTCGTACTCCTCGCCGTTGTCCACAAACGTGGTGACACGGCGCGAGCCCATCATCGTTTCCAGCGCGCGACCGATGTCGGTAACCGAGATGCCCAGGTCGGCCGCACGCTGGCGGTCGATGTTGACCCGCATCTGCGGGCGGGTTTCCTTGTAATCGGAATCGGCGCCGACCAGGCCCGGGTAATCGGCCATGCGCTCCAGCAGACGATCACGCCACTGCGCGATCTCCGCATATTCCGGGCCGCCGAGCACGATCTGGAACGGCTGGCCCATGCTGCGCACCAGGCCACCACCGACCATGGTGCGCACACGCACGCCGCTCAGGTCATTGAGTTCTTTCTGCAGATCGTTGGCGACATCTACGGTGGCTTCGCTGCGGTCGCGCCACGGCTGCAGGAACACGCTGATGCGGCCGGTGTGCATTTCCTCACTGTTGCCCCAGCCGCCGGGCACGCGCGGGTTGGCGCGCACGATGGGCTCATCGGGGCCGACAAAGCGCGAGACGATCTGCTCGACCTGCTGCACCTGGCCAACGGTGTAGTCGAAGCCAGCACCTTCCGGGCCATCAATGGTCACCTGGAACGAACCCCGGTCCTCGGCCGGTGCCAACTCCGACGGCAACAGCTTGAACAAGCCCCAGCTGGCGCCGAGGGAAGCCAACATCACCAGCCCGAAGATCCACGTGCGCTGCACATGCTTGTCCAGCACGCGGCCGTAAGCACCTGAAACGCGCGCCAACTGGCGGTTGATGAAGCCATGCAGACGGCTGGTCTTCTGCTCGCTGTGCGGCTTGAGCAACTTGGACGCCATCATCGGCGTCAGCGTCAACGCGACGAAGGCCGACAACGCCACCGCCGATGCCAAGGCCACCGCCAACTCGCGGAACAAGCGGCCGGTATTGCCTTCCAGGAAGCCCACCGGCAGAAACACCGCCACCAGCACTGCAGTGGTCGCAATCACTGCAAAGGCCACCTGCGTGGTGCCGCGACGTGCGGCCACCAGCGGCGGCTCACCCAGGTCGATACGGCGTTGTACGTTCTCAACCACCACGATGGCGTCATCCACCACCAAGCCAATACACAGCACCAACGCCAGCAAGGTGAACAGGTTGATCGAGAAACCAAACGCAAACAGTGCGATGAACGCGGCCACCAGACACACCGGCACCGTCACCGCTGGAATCAACGCCGCCCGCAGGCTGCCCAGGAACAGCCAGATCACCACCAGCACCAGCACCATGGCTTCGGCCAGCGTCCAATACACGCGCTCGACCGCTGCCTCGATGAAGGTGGTGTTGTCGAAAGCGACAAAAATCTGCGTGCCTTTGGGCAGCGTTGCGCCAATGCGCTCGGCTTCGGCGCGGGTGGCACGGGCGACGTCCAGCGCGTTGGCGGTGGAGGTTTTGACAATGCCCAAGCCGATGCCCGGCTCACCATTGCTGCGGTAATAGGCGCGACGCTCGGACGAAGCCAGTTCAACCTTGGCCACATCACCCAGACGCACCACATAGCCGTCGTTACCCTTGCCCAGCGGAATGCTGGCGAAGTCGCTCGGCGCCACATAGCTGCGCTCCACGCGCAGGGTGAAATCGCGGTCGGCCGATTCAATGCGGCCTGCCGGCAACTCGACGTTTTCGTTGCGCAGCGCGGTTTCCACCTCGCCCACGGTCAAGCCGCGTGCGGCCAGCTGGTCGCGGTCCAACCAGATGCGCATGGCATAACGCTGGCGGCCACCGATGCGCACCTGGGCGACACCGTCGATACTCGAAAAACGGTCCACCACATAGCGCTCGGCATAGTCGCTGAGCTCCAGCGTGTCCATTGCCGAGGACGCCATGTTGAACCAGATGATCGGGTCGGCGTCGCTTTCGACCTTGGCGATTTCCGGCGGGCGCGCTTCTTCGGGCATGCGGTCGGCAACACGGCTGACCGCGTCGCGCACATCGTTGGCGGCCGCTTCGATATCACGATTGGCAGTGAATTCAATGCTCACCGACGCACGGCCATTGGTGCTGCGCGCGTTGATGGTATCGATGCCTTCAATACCGGCGAGCGCATCTTCCAGCACCTGGGTAACGCGGCTTTCGATCACCGCCGCCGAGGCGCCGGTGTAATCCACCGACACCGAGACGATGGGCGGGTCGATGGCCGGCAGCTCGCGCAGGGTGAGGCGGTTGAACGACATCACGCCCAGCACCAGCAGCAACAGGCTCATCACCACGGCCAGCACCGGCCGCTTGATCGAAAGGTCGGACAGCTTCATCCGGCAACCGCCTGTGCGACCGGCGCAGCAGCCTTGGCCGGGGTGGCGTCCTGCACCCGGATGCCCGGACGCAACTTGCCAGTGCCATCTACCACGATGCGCTCGCCGGCGGTGAGGCCGTCAATGATCTCGACCACGCCAGCACGACGGGTGCCGGTGCGTACATCCACGCGTTCGACACTGGCGTCTTCTTTCACGCGGTACACAAACGAATCGCGACCGACCTGCACCACGGCGATCTCCGGGATCACCAGCGCCTGCCGCTCGGGGCGGAACACGCGCACATCCAGCAACATGCCGGGGCGCAGCGCCTGGTCGGCATTTGCAAAATCGGCGCGCACGGTCACCGCACGGCTGCCCGGGTCCACCCGCGCATCCACCGTACTCACCTCACCTTCAAAGCTGCGACCCGCGTAGGCAATGCTGCTGCCGGTGACCTTGTCGCCCGGCTTGAACGAGGCCAATTCGGCCTCGGGCACCTGGAAATCGACATGCACGCGCGAGATGTCATCCAACGTGGCGATGCTGGTGGTCGGGCTGACCAGCGAACCGGGGCTCACCTGACGGATGCCCAATACACCGGCGAATGGCGCCCGCACCTGGCGGTCGGTGATATCGGCGCGCATCTGCCGCACGCGGGCCTCGGCGCCGTCACGGATCGACTTCTGCGTATCCAGGGTGGAATGCGCAACCAACTGCTGTGCTGCCAGTTCACGCTGGCGCAGATACAGGCGGTCGGCCTCGGCGAATGTGGCCTGGGCCTGTGCGAGTGCAGCCTGCTGCGCGTCGCCACGCAAGGTCACCAGCGGTGTACCGGCGGTGACGTGCTGGCCGCTTTCAAAGTGCACCTTGTCAACAATTTCGCTGACCTTGGCGGTAACGATGATGGACTCACGCGCCTTGGCGGTGCCGATGGCCTGAAGCGTGTCGCTCCAGGCCGATGTCTGCACAAGCTGGGTGGTGACAGGCACGGCATCGCCCGCGCTGCGGGGCGCTTCAGCGCCCTTGCGACTGCAACCGGCCAATGCCAGTGCCAAGACAGTGCCACCGGCTAAGGTGACGGCAAAACGCCCCAACATACACAGTCCTGTCTGATACACGATCGGGCAGTCTAACGAGGCCAGATGACGGCCGAATGTGCCGTTAGGGGGGTAATGGCGATTTCTGTCTGACAGGGCTATAGCTGGAGGCGAAGTGGGCCTCGGCTTCGGCTTTGGCTTTGGCTTTGGCTTTGGCTTTGGCTTCGGCTTTGGATCCACTCCCTTCTCCCATTCATGGGAGAAGGTGCCCGTAGGGCGGATGAGGGCAGCTCTTCGCTGGCATTGCTTCACAGAGCACCAAAAGCCCCCTCATCCGGTGCTGCGCACCACCTTCTCCCGCAGGCGGGAGAAGGGACATCAAATGCAGCTTCGACTTCGGCTTTGGCTTTGGCTTTGGATCTGCTCCCTTCTCCCATTCATGGGAGAAGTGCCCTTAGGGCGGATGAGGGCAGCTCTTCGCTGACATTGCTTCACAGAACATCTAAAGCCCCCTCATCCGGTGCTGCGCAACACCTTCTCCCGCAGGCGGGAGAAGGGACATCAAATGCAGCTTCGGTCTTGGCTCCGGCTCCGGCTCCGGCTTCGAACTTGGCCCCGGCGCCACGATCTCCCGTCAGCGGGAGAAGGGGCATCAGGAGCGCCCTGCCCCTCTTGCCCTGCCCGCCTTCTCTTTCCAAGACTCAGCTCACCCGCGGTCCAACACCTGCAGCACCTGCTCCACCATCGCTGGCACGCTGTCAGTGTCCGCGCGCAGGTGCAGCTCGGGGGTTTCCGGGGCTTCGTAGGGCGAGTCGATGCCGGTGAAGTTTGGGATTTGCCCGGCCCGCGCCTTGCGGTACAGGCCCTTCACGTCGCGGGCTTCGGCCACGGCCAGTGGCACGTCAACAAATACCTCCACAAACTCCCCCGGCTCGAATCGCTCGCGTGCCATCTGCCGTTCGGCGCGGAATGGCGAAATAAAGCTCACCAGCACGATCAGCCCGGCGTCGGCCATCAGTCGCGCCACCTCGGCTACACGGCGGATGTTCTCCACGCGGTCTTCGTCGGTAAAACCCAGGTCGCGGTTCAAACCGTGGCGGACGTTGTCACCGTCCAACAGGAAGGTGTGCCGGCCCTGTGCGTGCAGGCGCTTCTCCACCTGATTGGCGACGGTGGATTTGCCCGCGCCGGACAGGCCGGTAAACCACAGCACCTTGGGCTGCTGCCCCTTGATGCGCGAGCGCGCGGCCTTGTCCACATCCAGATGCTGCCAGTGCACGTTGCCGGCGCGGCGCAGGGCGAAATCCAGTGTGCCGGCGGCGACGGTGGCATTGGTCTGGCGGTCGATAAGAATGAAGCCGCCCAGCGCGCGGTTCTGTGCATATGGTGCAAACGCCACCGGCTCATCCAGCGCCAGGTTGCAGTAGCCCACCTCGTTCAACTCCAGGCGCTTCGCCGCCAACCGCTCCTGCGTGTTCACATCCACGCGGTGCTTGATTTCGCTGATGCTGGCCGACACGGTGCGGCTGCCGATCTGCAGCCAGTACGGACGACCCGGCAGCAATGCGGCGTCGTCCATCCACAGCACATGCGCGGCGAACTGGTCGGCAACTTCCGGCGGATCATCGGCGGCGGCAATCACATCACCACGGCTGACATCCACCTCATCATTCAAGGTCAACGTCACCGCCTGCCCGGCAAATGCGGTGTCCAAGGGTCCATCCGCGCCCAGCACCTGCTTGACCGTGGAACGGCGTGCCGAGGGCAGCACCACCACGGCATCACCGACGCGTACCTGGCCACCGGCGATGGTGCCGGCAAAGCCACGGAAATCCTGATTCGGCCGATTGACCCACTGCACCGGCAGGCGCAGGCCGCTGCTGGCGTCACGGTCGCTGAGCTGCACCGTGTCCAGGTGTTCAATCAGGCTGGGGCCGGCGTACCACGGCATCAACGTCGAACGCGTGGACAGGTTCTGCCCTTCCAATGCCGACAGCGGAATGGCCTGCACATGGGTAATGCCCAATTGCCCGGCCAGCGCTTGGTATTCATCGCGGATACGCGTGAACACCTCGGCGTCGTAATCCACCAGATCCATCTTGTTCACCGCCAATACCACCTGGCCAATGCCCAACAGGGAAATGATGTAACTGTGCCTGCGGGTCTGCGACAGCAGGCCTTTGCGTGCATCCACCAGCACCACCGCCACGTCGGCGGTGGAAGCACCGGTCGCCATGTTGCGGGTGTACTGCTCGTGCCCGGGGCAATCGGCAACGATGTATTTGCGGCGGTCGGTATCGAAATAGCGGTACGCCACGTCGATGGTGATGCCCTGCTCGCGCTCGGCGGCCAAACCATCCAGCAGCAGCGCGTAATCAATGCGCTCGCCCTGCGTGCCATGGCGACGGCTGTCTGCTTCCAGTGCGGCCAATTGGTCGTCAAACAGGCGCTTGCTTTCGTACAGCAGGCGGCCAATCAGCGTGCTCTTGCCATCGTCCACGCTGCCACAGGTGATGAAGCGCAGCAGCGGCTTGTTTTCGTGTTGCTGCAGGTAGGCGGAGATATCCGAAGAAGTAGCCACGGCGCTCATCAGAAATAACCCTCCAACTTCTTCTTTTCCATCGAGGCCGATTGGTCGTGGTCGATCAAGCGGCCCTGCCGTTCGGAGCTGGTGGACACCAGCATCTCGGCGATGATTTTTTCCAGCGTGTCGGCTTCCGATTCAATGGCGCCGGTCAGCGGGTAGCAGCCCAGCGTACGGAAACGCACTTTGCGCAGTTGCGGCACTTCGCCCGGACGCAGCGGCAGGCGCTCGTCATCCACCATGATCAGGCTGCCGTCGCGCTCCACCACCGGCCGCTCGGCGGCCAGATACAACGGCACCACCGGAATCTTCTCGCGATAGATGTACAGCCAGATATCCAGCTCGGTCCAGTTGGACAGCGGAAACACGCGTACGCTCTCGCCCGGATGGATGCGGGCGTTGTACAGGTTCCACAGCTCCGGCCGCTGGTTCTTGGGGTCCCAGCGGTGGCGATCATTGCGGAACGAAAACACGCGCTCTTTGGCACGCGACTTTTCCTCGTCACGGCGCGCACCACCGATGGCCGCGTCGAACTTCCACTTGTCCAATGCCTGCTTCAGGCCCTGGGTTTTCATCACGTCTGTGTGCACGCTGGCGCCGTGCGTCACCGGGCCGATGTCCTGGGCGATGCCGTCCGGGTTGATATGCACGCGCAGCTCGGTGCCGGTCTCGGCCACGCGACGGTCGCGGAAAGCGATCATCTCGCCGAACTTCCAGCGCGTGTCCACATGCAGCAGCGGAATCGGCGGCACGCCCGGGGCAAAGGCCTTGAGCAGCAGATGCAGCAGCACCGAGCTGTCCTTGCCCACCGAATACAGCAGCACCGGGTTGTCAAAGGCCGCGGCAACTTCCCGCAGGATGTGGATGCTTTCGGCTTCCAGCCGGTCGAGATTTGATAAATGTGCGTTAGCAGTCATTGGCACTGACAATAGTTTAATGAAGCTCAAACGAAGAATAACAGTTTGGCCGGATGAGTTCGGTGCAGGACGGCGAGTGTGGACTGGCCGTCAGGCCGGTTGAAATAAACGCAGGGCATGAAGCGATAACCGCTGATCCTTTCCGCTTGCCGGCCCGCCTCCCTAGCATCAGTCATCCACAACCAGACCGGACCGGAAATGACCGCCGCCGCCACCGTCCCACCCAGCCCCCTGCCTGAAGACCGCAGGGTTCTGCTGTCACGACTGGTGGAGGGCCTGGATGGCAACAGCCTTTGGTGGCTGTCCGGCTTCGCCGCCGGGTTGGCCCAAGGAAACCCTCCCCCGTCTCTTGCGGTCATCCCCGGCGGCCATGCCGCGCAGTCATCGCACACACGCTTGACCGTGGTCTACGGTAGCCAGACCGGCAACGCCCGCCGCGCCGCCGAGCAGCTGGTCGCCGAGGTCGAGGCCGCCGGCCTGCCGGTGCGCCTGCTGCGCGCCGATGCCTACGCCACCCGCGAGCTGGCCAACGAGCGCCTGCTGTACATCGTCATCAGCACCCAGGGCGAAGGCGACCCGCCGGATGATGCGATTGGCCTGGTTGAATTCATCGCCAGCAAGCGCGCGCCCAAGCTGCCGGAGCTCAAGTACGCCGTGCTGGGTTTGGGCGACTCCAGTTATGCCGAGTTCTGCGGCATTGCCCGCACGCTGGACACCCGCCTGGCCGAACTGGGTGCCACCCGCCTGCAGCCGGCGGGCGAAGCCGACCTGGACATCGACACCGTAGCCGCACCGTGGCGCAGCCAAGCACTGGCCGACGCCCGCGCCAACATCAGCGAAGCCGCCAACCCGGCGCCGAGCAATGTCACCCCGCTGCGCCATGCCAACGTCTACACCGCGCAGCATCCGTTCACCGCTGAGGTGTTGTCGCGGCAGGTGATCAGCGGCCGCGACTTCAAGGGCCCGGCATATACCCGCTACGGCAGCGCCGACAAGTGGGTGCATCACCTTGAGCTGTCGCTGGAAGGCAGCGGCCTGCACTACGAGCCGGGTGACGCGTTGGGTATCGTCCATCGCAATCCGCAGGCGCTGGTTGAAGCGGTGCTGGCGGCCACCGGCTTGAATGGCGCCACCGAGGTCAGCCATGACGGCCACACACGTCCGTTGTCGCAGTGGTTGAGCGAGCACCGCGAACTCACCCGCATCTCGCGCCCGCTGCTGATCAACGTCGGCGAACGCAGCGCACATGCCGAACTCGCGCGCCTGCTGGAGCCGGAACACAAAGCCGAGTTGACCCGCGTATTCGACGATCACCAGCTGGTGGATGTGCTGCGCCGTTGGCCGGCCGAATGGAGTGCCGACGCCTTGGTCGGCACGCTGCGCCCGGCCGCGCACCGCCTGTACTCCATCGCCTCCAGCCGCAAGCGCGTGGGCGAAGAAGTGCACCTCACCGTGGACGAGCTGCGTTACGAGGCGCACGGCAGTGCACATCAGGGCGCAGCAAGCAGCTTTCTGGCAGCGTTGGAAGAAGGCAGCCCGCTGCCGGTGTTCATCGAGGCCAACGAGCGTTTCCGCGTACCGGCCGACAGCAACCGCGACATCATCATGATCGGCCCGGGCACCGGCGTGGCACCGTTCCGTGGCTTCGTGCAGGAGCGTGCGGAAACCGGCGCAAACGGCCGCAACTGGCTGTTCTTCGGCGCGCGTCATTTCAACAGTGATTTCCTGTACCAGACCGAGTGGCAGGACGCGCTGCGCCGCAAGGAGCTGCATCGCCTGGATCTGGCGTTCTCACGCGACCAGACCGACAAGGTCTATGTGCAGCAGCGCCTGCGTACGCGCGGCCGTGATCTGTACGACTGGCTGCAGAACGGTGCGCATCTGTACGTGTGCGGTGCCATCAGCATGGGCAAGGACGTGCATGCGGCATTGCTGGATGTGGTGCGCGAGCATGGCGGCCTGGACGACGAGGGCGCCCGGGAATATCTGACGCAGCTGCATACGGAGGGGCGTTATGGCCGGGATGTGTACTGAGTGCTGAGCGTTGTTGGCCGCCGCCTGCGGCAGCAACGAAGCGGCGGCCTGCGCTGCCATCACACCCGCCTTACTTCATGCCACAGCGAATAGAACATGAGCACCCACTCCGTCGAATCCATCAAAGCTGAAAGCAACCGCCTGCGCGGTTCGCTGCTGGAAAGTCTGGCCGACCCGGTCACCGGCGCTCTGCGCGAGGACGACCAGACCCTGATCAAGTACCACGGCAGTTACCAGCAGGACGATCGCGACGTGCGCGATGAGCGCCGCCGTCAGAAGCTTGAGCCGGCCTATCAGTTCATGATCCGCACGCGTACGCCGGGTGGCGTCATCAGCCCGGCGCAGTGGCTCAAGCTGGACAGCATTGCCACCCGCTTCGGCAATCATTCGCTGCGCATCACCACCCGCCAGGCGTTCCAGTTCCACGGCGTGATCAAGCGTGAACTGAAAGCCACCATGCAGGCCATCAATGCCGCGCTGATCGACACGCTGGCCGCCTGCGGTGACGTCAACCGCAACGTGTTGGTGGCGGCCAACCCGCTGCTGTCCAGCGCGCACGCCACGCTGTATGCCGATGCCGCGCGCACCTCCGAGCACCTGCTGCCCAACACCCGCGCCTATTACGAAATATGGCTGGATGAAGAGCGCGTGGCCGGCAGCGGCAGCGAGGAAGAGCCCATCTACGGCGAGCGCTACCTGCCGCGCAAATTCAAGATCGGCTTTGCATTGCCGCCGGTCAACGACGTGGATGTTTTTGCCAATGATCTGGGCTTCATCGGCGTGTTGAACGATGCCGGCGAACTGCTGGGTTACGACGTCAGCATCGGTGGCGGCATGGGCGCTACCCACGGCGATGCGGAAACCTACCCGCGCATCGCCAACCTGGTCGGCTTCATTCCACGCGAGGCGTTGCTGGATGTCGCTACCGCCGTGGTCACCACCCAGCGTGACCTGGGCAACCGCGAGCTGCGCAAGCGCGCACGCTTCAAGTACACCATCGACGACCACGGTCTGGATACGGTGATCGCGCAGATCGAACAGCGCGCCGGCATCCGCTTCGCGCCCAGCCGCTCGCAGCCGTTTGCCCACAACGGCGACCGCTACGGTTGGAATGAAGGCGACGATGGCCGCTGGCACCTCACCCTGTCGCTGCCCGCCGGGCGCATTGCCGATTTGCCGGGCGCACCGCACCTCTGCGCCCTGCGTGAAATCGCCAGCTTCCATACCGGCGAGTTCCGCATGACCGGCAACCAGAACCTGGTGATCGCCGGCGTGCCGGCCGATCAACGCGAGCGCATCAATACGTTGGTCCAAGCTGCGGGTTTGGATGCCGGCAACCAAGCCCCCACTGCATTGGCACGCGCGGCGATGGCCTGCGTGGCCCTGCCCACCTGCGGTTTGGCGATGGCCGAAGCCGAGCGTTACCTGCCGGAATTCAGCGCCAAGTTGCAACCACTGCTTGAGCAGCACGGCTTGGCCGAGGCGCCGATCCTGCTGCGTATTTCTGGCTGCCCCAATGGTTGCTCGCGCCCTTACCTGGGCGAGATCGCGCTGGTCGGCAAAGCCCCGGGCCGCTACAACCTGATGCTCGGCGCCGACCATCGCGGTCAACGCCTGAACACGCTGTACCGCGAAAACATCACCGAGCCGGACATCCTTTCCGCGCTTGAACCGCTGTTCGCCCGCTATGCAGGCGAACGCTCGCACGACGAAGGCTTCGGTGATTTCCTGCACCGCGCTGGCATCGTCAACCTGCCGCCCTACCCCACCCATCGCGAAATCCCCGTGGAACTGCACGCATGAGCGCCCTGCACCGATCCTTTAACGATTCCGTTATCACGCTGCCGGACGACCTGGGTGCGCTCAACGCCGAACTGGATGCCATGGACGCGCAGTCCCGCGTGCGCTGGGCGCTTCAGAACGCCCCCGGCGCCCATGTGCTGTCGTCGAGCTTTGGCGCGCAGTCAGCAGTCACTCTGCATCTGCTTGCCAGCCAGCAGCCGGACATTCCGGTGATCCTGATCGACACCGGCTATCTGTTTCCGGAAACCTATCGCTTTGCCGACGAGCTGACCGAGCGCCTCAAGCTCAACCTCAAGGTCTACCGCCCGCTGGTCAGCCGCGCCTGGATGGAGGCCCGTCATGGCCGCCTGTGGGAACAGGGCGTGGTCGGCATCGAGCAGTACAACAACCTGCGCAAGGTGGAGCCGATGAAGCGCGCGCTTGACGATCTGCAGGTGGGCACCTGGTTCACCGGCCTGCGCCGCAGCCAATCGGCCAGCCGTGCCAATACGCCGGTGCTGCAGCGCCGTGGCGAGCGCTACAAGGTCAATCCGATTGCTGATTGGAACGACCGTGATGTGTGGAAGTATCTGCAGGAACACCAGTTGCCGTACCACCCGCTGTGGGAACAAGGCTACGTGTCCATTGGCGATTTCCACACCACCCGTCGCTGGGAACCGGGCATGCGCGAGGAAGACACGCGTTTCTTCGGACTGAAACGCGAGTGCGGCCTGCACGAAGAGATTTGAGTTGGAACGGGCACCCAGGCGAAGGAGCGCATCTGTATTTCAGCGTAGTTCGCACCAACCAAAGCCCCCGCTGCCGGCAATCCGCAGCGGGGGCTTTCATATGCATCAGTAGCGATAGTCCAGCTTCAGCCAGAACGAACGGCCCGGCTCATTGATCCGCACCCGCTCGGCCGGGAAGCCAAAGTCGGCACTGCCGGCCAAGTTCAAGTGCTCGGCATAGGCGCGGTCAAACACGTTGTCCACGCCCACGCTGGCGCGCAGATCATCGGTGATGCGATAGGCCGCATTGAACGACAACGTAGCAAAGCCGGCAGTCGGTGCAAGATCCCGCGCGACGACATTGCCTTGATCCGGCGCCACGCGGTTCTGCTGCGTGACTGCGCGCAGCAACGCACCGGCCGACCAGCGTTCACGCTCGTAGCTGGCATTCAAACGCGCTTCCAGCGGCGGAATCTGTGGCAGTGGCCGGTGCTGGTCACGATTTTCGCCCCACGCATAGGCCAGCGTGCCGCCCAGCTTCCACGCCTGCGTCACGCGCCATTCCGCACCCGCCTCGGCACCGGCAATGCGCGCGTCCACATTGGTGGCCTGCGTGCTGCTGCCCATCATGCCGCCGCTGCGGTAGTTGAACAGGATGTAGTCCTGCAGTTGGCCGGCATACGCCGACACCCACACATCCAACGCTTCGCTGCGGAACTGCAGGCCGATGTCCAGTTGCGTGGTCTTCTCCGGCTTCACACCGTCGAATGCATTGACGCTGCCGTCAGGCCCGGCGTCGGCGGAGAACAGCTCCCAGTAGTCAGGCATGCGCTCGCTGTGGCCAACGCCGGCGTACCAGGTCCAGGCTTGGCCGTGGTCCTGCTCATAACGCAGGAAGCCGCTGCCGAGCTGTTCCTGCCGCGTCTGCCCGGCGGTGGGGTTGGGCATGTTCATCATGCCGGTGCTCCGGCGCAGATCCTTGGCTTCAGCCTTGTCCAGCCGCAACCCGGTGAGCCAGCGCTGCGCGGTGCCCTCACCGAAGGTCAGTTCGGTGAACACGCCCTGCGTGCTGAAGTCCGCATCGCGGCTCCACGGTTGCTGCTTCCACGTTCCCCGCCCCATGCCGTTGCGCTTGCGATGGCGGCTGTCCTGCGCGTCGATGCCGGCGACGATGGCCACGCCCTGCCAGCGCCACTCCGACGCCACGCGGCCGCCGTTGGTGCGCCGTTCCACATTCGATGCCATCGGCATTGGCATGCTGCTGTTGGGGTTGGGCGTGCGCAGCGTGTAGTTGTCCATCACGTGGTCGGCGCTGTTGGAGTACAGATTGGCCTGCAGCGTGTCCCACGCCCCCGGCAGGTTGGTGCGCTCAAAACGCACGCCATAACTGCTGCGCTTGAACGACGCGCCATCCATGCCGCGCCCGGCGTAACGCGCCAGCGCATCACCGGTGCCAGCATTGACCTCCAGCACCGTGTCGGCGTCGGGGGTCCAACCGATGGCCGCATCGGCGTTCCATTTGCGCCATCGCGACGGCACCACGTCGCCGTTTCCGTCGCGGTAATCATCGGCCTCGGAGCGGTTGCCGTTGATGCGCACGTAACCCGGCGTGCTGCCGAAGCTGGCATCCAGCATCTGGTCGTTGCGATTGCGCGAGCCGGCCAATGCACTGGCCTGCAACTGCATGCCGGGCGCATCGAAACGTGGCGTATCGCGTTCAAAACGTACCGTACCTGCCGATGCGCCCGCGCCCCAGCGCACGCTCTGCGGGCCTTTGATGATGACCAGGCGGTCATAGGTTTCCGGGGCGATGTACGACAGCGGATTGTCCATCCGCGATGGACACGCGCCGATCAGATTGCCGTCATTGCTGAGGATGTTCAGCCGCGACCCGGACATGCCGCGCAGCACCGGATCACCATTGGTGCCGCCGTTGCGGATGGCGGAAAAGCCGGGGACGGTCTTCAGATAATCAGCACCATCACTGGCAGGCACCGGTTGCCGTGGCAGCCGGGGATCGGTCTCCCAATGCAATGGCGAGGTAGGTGCAGCGGCGGTGACCACCAACGTATCCAGGGTTTTGGTGGACACGCGGTCATCGGCATGGGCCAACGAGGGAAACAGCGCCAGACAGACACAGACAGACAAGCACGCGGGAACGCCCGGCATGCGGGAAGCAAAGTACATGAGGTTCTCCAATACGACACCGTCACGCCCTGCCGTCAGAGCAGCGCGCGACAAAAGAGTGGGATGTCTTTCAGGAGAACAACGGTGGCCCGCGTACCGGATGTGCCGGCCAACGCAGACTGGTCGGCAGGCGGATCGCACGCGGGGTTTCGGGCGCCAACCGATACAGCAACGGTGCAAGCACCAGCAGCAGCGCCAGCCCCAGCACCAGACGCGAGGCCATGGTGCAGTACTCGCACGCCTCGCCATGCGCGGCATGCGGGTCGGCAGGCACTGGCGGCTTGTGGGTTTCAGCAGCCGCACCGGCCATGTGCATTGCGTGTTCGGCCGCCGTCATCGCGTGATGGCCCGCAGGTGCCGCATCCGCCGCTGACGGCATCACCGCCATATGCTGCTCATGCCCGGACTGCACCCAACGGCTGACCACCGGCGCCACCGCCATCAACAAGGTGGCGGCGAAAGCCAGCAGCAGAAAACAGGAATGAAAGCGGGCAGAACGCATGACCGGGCAATTCTAGCGGCGTGTGACGAAACTCCCCATTCGGAGAGGTGCGACGCTTTGACGCATCACGCTGCAGGCGAGCCAGCGAAGGCCCTATTCCGAAAGTCAGTCGTCGTGTTGATAGAAGGTATAGCCACGAAGTCCACCTTCGAGGAAACCGGTGAGAATGCTCACCCTGCAGACATCCTCAACCACCCATTCCGGCGCTGGCCCCGTGTTCCCTTTGGCATAAGGCGAGCCAGAATCCCACTCAGAAAGCACCACTCCCTCAGCGAGCGCTCGCGCGGCGTTTTCATTCTCTGCACGAACCTGTCGGGTGGTGAAAAAACCAATGGCGACCACGTCACCATCATCCACCTGATAGCGGATTCCCGAACCCGAAAGCCTCTCCCGGAAATACGGCATCCGGAATCTTCTCGTCAGCTCGTAATCGTCTGCGTCAACGATTCCCACGTCGGTGGCACCGGCCAGTTGGCTTCCTGATTGCCATCCAGCACACGACGCAGGTCGCGCTTGTCGATCTGCGGGGCCAGCACATGCACCAGCTCCAGCGCGTAATCGCGCAGCACGCGGTCGCGCGGCAGTACCGCCCAAGCGATGCACTCGGGGATGGCCGCTGGCGCCGGCCACGCGCGCAGGTCGGTGTCGTTGCCGCTCACCGCCATCTCCGCCAGCAGGCCCACGCCCAGGCCGGCACGCACATAGGTTTTGATCAGGTCCGCATCCAATGCGGTCAGGGCCAGATCGGGCTCCAGCTGCTGTGCGGCAAATGCACGGCGCAACGATGAACTGGTACGCGTGGAGGATTCGTAACTGATCAGCGGGTGCCCGGCCAGCGCCGCCATGTCCGGCGTTTTTCCGGCACGCTCAAGTGGGTGGCCCTTGGGCACCAGCACCAATCGCCGCCAGCGGTACAGCGGCACGGCGATGCCGGTGGTCGGCTCGCCGCCAGCGGTACTGATGATGGCGATATCGGCATCACCTTGGCTGAGCAGATCCAGCGCGTCGCTTTCGGCCGCCTGCTGCAGATGCACGCTCACCTGCGGGTAGGCCTGCTTGATGCGCGCCACCGCCGGCGGCAGCACAAAGCGTGCCTGTGTATGCGTGGTGGTCAGGATCAACTGGCCGTGACTCTCGCGACGCTGGTTGGCGGCGTAGGTACGGATGTTGTTTGCCTCGGCCAGTACCGCGCGGGCGCGGCTGATGACCTCTTCACCTGCCGGCGTCACCGTCTCCAGGCTGCGGCCCTTACGCACGAACAGCAGGAAGCCCAGTTCATCTTCCAGCTGCTTGAGCTGCTTGGACAACCCCGGCTGGGTGGCGTGCACCCGCGTTGCGGCGAGCGTGATGTTGAGCTCGGCATCGGCAATGGCAACGAGGTAACGCAATTGGGTGAGGGTCATCGCGGCGCCATCGGGAAACGTCGAAAGAAAGGTGTTGGCTGACTGTAGGTCAAATTGCCGATCCTACTTATAACTGAAAGTTATTTGATGCGCGACGCAAGTCATTTCCGGGGCGCTCCCGCGCGGCGCTACGGTCAGCGGCCACCCTGTAGAGCCCCATCACCGCCTTGGACACCGTCTTGTTCCCGCTGTTTGCCGCCCTCAAGGGCAGGGCTGTACTGGTGGTTGGCGGTGGTGCGGTGGCCGAGCGCAAGGTACTGGCCCTGCTGCACGCCGGCGCCCTGCCCCGGATCGGCGCGCCTGATCTGTCACCGGCGTTGGCACAGCTTGTCGGCGCAGGCCGCGCGCAGTGGTTGCAGGGCCGGTTTGATGCGCAGTGGCTGGCCAGCGACATCTGGTTGGTCATCGCCGCCACCGACGATATCGCCACCAACCGCGCCGTTGCCGCCGCCGCCGAGGCCCAGCGCCTGTTTGTGAATGTGGTGGACGACGCGCAGCTGTCCAGCTTTCATGTGCCGGCGGTGGTCGAACGCGGCCCACTACAGATCGCCATTTCCAGCGGCGGCTCGGCACCGATGGTCGCCCGCCATGTACGCCGCCAGTTGGAGCAGTTGTTTGATCATGCCTGGGGCGAGTTGGTCAGCTTGGTCGGCAAGCACCGCAGCAGCATCCGCAACCGTTTTCCCGAATTGGGCGCACGCCGGCAGTTTTTCGACCGGCTGATCGAAAGCCCGCTGCTCGGCCTGTTGCGCCGCCGTCAGCATGGCGCCGCAGAGGCTTTGCTGGCCCAGACAATGGTCGGCCAAAGCGCCACCAGCAGCGGCTCGGTGGTGTTGGTCGGCGCCGGCTCAGGCGACCCGGGCCTGCTCACGCTCAGTGCACTGCGCGCGCTCAATCAGGCTGACGTGATTCTTTACGACCGGCTGGTCAGCATCGAGGTGTTGCAATTGGCACGCCGCGACGCCGACTACATCGAGGTTGGCAAATCCGCACAGGGCCGCAGCACTGCGCAGGAACACATCCACGCGCTGATGCTGGAACACGCCCGCGCAGGCCGCCGCGTTGTGCGGCTCAAGGGCGGTGATGCGTTCGTGTTCGGCCGAGGCGGCGAAGAGTTGCAGTTCCTGCGCGCCAACGCCGTGCCTTACGAAGTGGTGCCGGGCATCACCGCCGCGCTGGCCTGCGCCGCGTATGCCGGCATTCCGCTCACCCACCGCGACCACGCCCAGCAGCTGCGCCTGGTGACGGCGCACTGCAAAGACTCGATGGACACGCTGGACTGGCCCGAGCTGGCCAAAGCCCGACAGACGCTGGTGTTTTACATGGGTGTCGCCGCGCTGGAGCAGATCCGCGACCGCCTGACAGCCGCCGGCCTGGCCACAAACACACCGTTCGCCTTGGTCGAAAACGGTTCGCGTAGCAACCAGCGCGTGGTCACCGGCCTGTTGCGTGAACTGCCCGACACCGCTGCCCAGCATCAAGTGCAGTCCCCGGCCCTGCTGGTCGTCGGCGATGTCGCCGCGCTGGCCGACGAACTGCATTGGTTCGGCAATGCCCCACTGCATGCCACACCGCCTGTTTCCTCACTTCCCGCAAAGACGTCGCCGGCCACACTGGCCGACGCTGCCTGATTGCCTTTACCGGAGATTCCCATGGCCATTTACAACAGCATCCTGGACACCATCGGCAACACCCCGGTGGTCAAGCTCAACCGTCTGGCGCCGGTGGGCGTGGATGTCTACGCCAAGGTTGAGTCGTTCAACCCCGGCGGCTCGGTGAAAGACCGCCTGGCGCTGGCCATCATTCTCGACGCCGAGAAAAAAGGCCTGCTCAAGCCCGGCGACACCATTGTCGAAGCCACTTCCGGCAACACCGGCGTGGCCCTGGCCATGGTCGCCGCCGCACGTGGTTACAAATTTGTGGCAACTATGGTGGAAACCTTCTCGGTCGAACGCCGCAAACTGATGCGCGCCTACGGCGCCAAGGTGATCCTGACGCCGGCCGCCGAGCGCGGCACCGGTATGGTGCGCAAAGCCGCGGAACTGGCCCAGCAGCACGGCTGGTTCCTGGCCAGCCAGTTCGCCAACCCCGCCAACCCCGCATTCCATCGGCAGACCACGGCCGCGGAAATCCTGCGTGATTTCGCCGGCAAGCGCCTGGACTATTTCGTCAGCGGCTGGGGCACCGGCGGCACCCTCACCGGCGTGGGCGAGGTGCTGAAACTTGCCCGCCCCGACACCCGCATCATCGCCACCGAACCGGCCGGCGCCGCGCTGCTGGCCGGCAAAGAATTCACCCCGCACAAAATCCAGGGCTGGACGCCGGATTTCGTGCCGGAAGTACTCAACCGCAATGTGTTTGATGAGCTGTATTCCATCCAGGATGACCGCGCCATCGAAACCTCGCGCCGCCTGGCCGCCGAAGAAGGCATTTTTGTCGGCATCTCCGCCGGCGCCACTGTTGCCACCGCACTGGATGTGGCCGCCAAAGCACAGCCGGGCTCCGTGATCCTGGCGGTGTTGCCCGACACCGGCGAACGCTACTTCTCCACCCCACTGTTTGCCGATATCAACGACGGCTCGGACGACGACTGGTTGGCCGGCCTTCCGTAATTTGCATTACCCGCTTGATTCCACACAAAGGCCGCCCCATGCGGCCTTTGTGCTTTGCGTCACCGCCAATCGCGCACGGTGAGACAGCGCAACGCCAGACTCTGGCGTTGTCGGGCGGCTGCATGAACCCGTCACGCTTTTCTCATACACGGCGGCGGAAGATCACACCCATGAACATCGAAGTCTGGCAGGGCGACATCACTCAATTGGCCGTTGACGCCATCGTCAACGCGGCCAATGAAACCCTGCTCGGCGGCGGCGGTGTGGACGGCGCCATTCATCGTGCGGCCGGGCCCAGCCTGTTGGCCGAATGCGAACAGCTGCCGGAACTGCGCCCGGGCGTGCGCTGCCCCACCGGCGAGGTCCGCGCCACGGCCGGGCACGACTTACCCGCGCGGCATGTACTGCACACGGTCGGCCCGGTGTGGCGCGACGGCCGCCACGATGAGGCCGCGTTGCTGGCCAACTGCTATTGGCAGTCGTTGCGCCTGGCCGAACAGATGGGGCTGGAGTCCATCGCGTTCCCCGCCATCAGCTGCGGCGTGTACGGCTACCCGTTGCACCAAGCAGCCAATATCGCCGTCACCGAAACCGTCACCTGGCAGAAAAGCCACGCACGTCCGATGCGGATCATTCTGGTGGCCTACAACGCGGCGGCGTTCAAAATCTATCAGCAGGCCTTGGCCAGTGCCGGGCAGACGCAGGAACAGGCCGGGCCTGTGCTGGCCTCCCTGACCGGTGGCTTGGCAGCTGCGCACTGAGGCTTCTGCAGCCGATAACGCTGTTCGAGCGCCAGAGAAAAGCCGATCAGCCGCCCACGCCATACACCCACGCATCAAAAAACCCCTGCAACGAACGCCCGGCTGCACGCTCCATCGCCTGCTGGAAATCCGCCGTCACCACCGAGCGGCCGTCATTGGCCTGCGTGTACTCACGTACGCCGCGCCAGAAAAGTTCGTCGCCCAGCTCCATGCGCAGCCGGTGCAGCACGTAGGCGCCCTTCTTGTAGACCACCGCGCGGTCATCGGCCGTGGGCTTGTTCCAATCCGGATACACCAACGGCCTGTCCGCACCTTTCTGGCGTAGCGCCAGCACCCGCTGCTCCCAACCCTGCACCATTGCCTGGTACGCAGCCTCGCCCTGCGACTGCTGCAACCAGGCGGCTGTCATGAAGTTGGCGAAACCTTCGTTGAGCCAGAAGTGCTCCCAACTCCTGCAGGTGATGCGATTGCCCCACCATTGATGCGCGGCCTCGTGCGCAATCAAACCGGTCTGGGTGGCATCGGCAAGTACCTGCTGCCCGTAGGCTTCCGACATCAACGACAGCCCTGCCATCTCCTGACCGATGGTGCGTTTGACCAGGGCTTGGCGGTAGTCGCCCTGATAAGCCAAACCCGCGCGGTCGGCGAAAAAATCGAGCATGTCGCCGGTAGTGGCGAACAGCTGGCGCAGCTCGGCCTCGGAGCGATCCAGCGCGTAGTAATGCAACGTGGTGTTGCCATGCACGTGCTGCGCATGTCGGTACGGTGCGGCCGCAAAACCGTAAACGTAGCCCGGCATCGGCGTGCGCAGTTGCCAGCGGTGTTCGATGCGGCCATCGTCCAACTGCCGTGACGGCAAGGGCTCGCCCACGGCGGCGGTCTGCATCTGCGCTGGCAGGCGCAGCGCCAGCATCAAGGTGGCGCGCTCGTCCGGTGCATTGATCGACGGCATCCACTGATCGGTGGAAAAGACGGTGTAGACCTCGTTGCGCGCCGGCGCGAATTCCAGGCCGAAGCGCGGCTTGCCGTGGTAGCGCAGGTGCACGCTGGTTTCTTCGCCGGTCGTCAGCGGGGTTGCAAGACTGACCGTCAGTTTTCCATCAGCCTGCTGGAAGCTCACCTGCCTGCCATTGTGGGTCGCCGAATCGACGGTCAGCTCGCCACTGTCCAGTACCAGTTGCTGCAGGGGCGCGGTGGCGTTGAATCGCACCAGGGTTTCGCCCCGCAGGCGTTCTGCTGCGATATCCAGATCCAGCGTGGTGGCGTAGTGCTGGACATCAGAACCGCGCGGCTCCGCTGCCACGACCGATACCGCCATGCTGGATGCCAAAAGCCCCAGCGTGATTCTGCGATGCATCCGTTCATCCCCAAACGCAAAGCCCGATTGTAGATGCCAGCGTTGTCGGATTTTCGGAGACTGCCTGCTCTGCATGTTCCGCGAAGCGGGCGATGTCGCCTCCGTTCCCAGACTTATGCCGCTCTACCGACGCACAGACCAAAAAGCAAAACGCCGGCTCAGAGCCGGCGTTTTGTTTACCTCATGCAGGACGACGTATCAGCCTTCCCACTTGCCCAGTGCAGCCAGGCCGTTTTCCTTGGCACGCTCGTACACGGTCTTCTGTGCAGCGGCGTAGTTGCCCTTCACATCCTTGGCCCACAGCTTCAGCGCAGCCTGCTGCATGGCGCGGCCGTAGGAGAAGCTCAGCGGCCACGGCAGGTTGCCCATCTGGTTCATGGCGTTCAGGTGAGCGGTGGACTGCTCATCGGTCTGGCCACCGGACAGGAACACGATGCCCGGCAGGATCGCCGGCACGGTCGACTTCAGGCACATCACGGTGGACTCGGCCACTTCTTCGATGTCCACCTGCTCGTCGCAACGCTTGCCCGGGATGACCATCGAGGCCTTCAGGATGGTGCCTTCCAGCACCACGTTCTGCTGGTACAGCGCGTCAAACAGCGAGCGCAGGGTGGCTTCGGTGACTTCGTAGCAGGTCTCGATGTCGTGGTCACCGTCCATGATCACTTCCGGCTCGACCATCGGCACCAGGCCGCATTCCTGGCACAGGGCGGCATAACGGGCCAGCGCGTGGGCGTTGGACTCGATGCAGGTACCCGACGGGATGCTTTCGCCGATGTTGATCACCGCGCGCCACTTGGCGAAACGGGCACCGAGCTTGTAGTACTCCTGCAGGCGCTCACGCAGGCCGTCCAGGCCTTCGGTCACCAGCTCTTCCGGGCAACCGGCCAGCGGGTGCGCACCCTTGTCCACCTTGATGCCCGGGATCATGCCGTTGTCGGTCATGAACTTGGCGAACGGCACGCCGTCCTTGGTCGACTGACGGATGGTTTCGTCATACAGGATCGCGCCGGAGATGTGCTCGTTGAGCTTGGGCGTGGTCAGCAGCAGCTCGCGGTAGGCACGGCGATTCTCCTCCGTGTTCTCGATGCCGACGCTGGCAAAGCGCTTGGCAATCGTGCCGGTGGATTCGTCGATGGCGATGATGCCCTTGCCCGGGGCGACCATTGCCTGGGCGGTTTCAGCCAGCAGTTCGATGCTCATGAGATTCCTGTAACAGGGTGCGGGAAAACCGGGATTATAGCCCGCCCTGCTCGCGGGCTGGCTGCCCGCAAGGTCTGGAACCGCTTTCAGGTACTTATCAGGACAATTCCTGTCCGCTCCAATCATTCAATGACCGGAGCGGTGGCTCACAGGACTGCGTCAGAGCTCGCCCAAGCCGCCGGCGCGGCCATCGGCGCCCACTTCCAGCAGGCGCAGGGTGTTGGTGGCGCCATGGGTTTCCATGTGCTCGCCGCTGGTGAACACCACGCGGTCACCGGCTTCCAGCAGGCCTGCCTCGACCAGCAGGCGGATGCTGCCGCGCGCCGCTTCACGCGGGGTGAAGCCACGGCTGTCGAAGTTGATGGGGAACACATCGCGCATCAGCGCCATCTGCCGGCGTGCGCCATCGTGGCGGGTTACCGCAAATACCGGTGCCGAGGCACGGAAGCGCGACAGGTAACGCGCAGTGCCGCCGGATTCGGTCATCGCCACAATCGCGCGCACACCCACGTGCTGGGACAGGAACATGGTGGCCATGGCGATGGCCTGGTCGGCACGCTCCAACCCGCGCGGCGAGGCGCCAAAATCGGTTTCGGTCTGGAACTGCCGCTCGGCCCCCAGGCAGATGCGTGCCATCGCTTCGACCGCCTTGACCGGATACATGCCGGCTGCGGTTTCGGCCGACAGCATCACCGCGTCGGTACCGTCGATGACCGAGTTGGCCACGTCCAGCACTTCAGCACGGGTCGGGATGGGGCTTTCGACCATCGACTGCAGCATTTGCGTGGCGGTGATCACCACCTTGTTCTGCGCCAGCGAGGCCTTGATGATTTTCTTCTGCAGACCCGGCAACTCGGCATCGCCGATTTCCACACCCAGGTCACCACGCGCCACCATCACCACGTCGCTGGCGTCGACGATTTCTTCCAGGTTTTCGATGGCTTCGGTGCGCTCGATCTTGGACACCAGCGCGGCGTAGCAGCCATGCGATTCGGCGATTTCGCGCGCATCGTTCATGTCCTGCGCATTGCGGCAGAACGAGACGGCGATGAAATCCACACCGATCTTGGCGACGATGCCGATCAGCTCTTTGTCACGCTCGGTCAGCGCGCCCAGCGACAGACCACCGCCCTGTTTGTTCAGGCCCTTGCGGTCGGACAGCACGCCGTCGTTGAGCACGGTATTGATGATGCGCTCACCCTGCACTTCCACCACCTGCAGCTGCATCAGGCCGTCGTCCAGCAGCAGCACATCGCCCGGGGCCACGTCCTGCGGCAGGCCGAGGTAGCTCACGCCCACCTGGGTGGCATCGCCGGGGCCGGCGGTGGTGCTGGCAATCAGATCAAAACGGTCGCCGGCCTTCAGCTGTACCTTGCCTTCGGCAAAACGCTCGATGCGGATCTTCGGGCCCGGCAGGTCGGCCAGGATGCCCACTTCCACACCCACGCGCTGGGCAGCGGCGCGGACATCGGCAGCACGCTTGGCCTGGCCGGACGGATCGCCATGCGAGAAGTTCAGACGGACCACGTTGACGCCGGCGCGGAACAGTTCATCCAGCACGCCTGGCGCGTCAGTAGCCGGTCCAAGGGTGGCAAGAATTTTGGTGCGGCGCTGACGTTCGATCATGGTGCTCGGTCTCCCTATGAAGCCATCGAAATTAGCACATTCACTGCATGACAACGATGTCGCACGCGATTTCATAAAACACTTTCTGCGCTGTCCCAAAGACAGCAAAGACAAGCTGCCTGGACATACTGCACGGTATGACAACGCGCATTTCGCGGCCGCTGCGCAGCAGCAAGGGCAAGCATGGTGATGGCTGATGCCAGAGCCCTTGCGGCCACTACGAATGAAGCGATATCCCACGCCCATGTGCTGCCACCGGCACAGGACAGAGGAGACATGCGTGAGCCATTAAAATGGCCGAATGCGGTTTTCAGATGTGCCCGGGCGCGATTTACCCGGCAATCGTTCAACGCATCACTCCCGTGCGAACGGGAGTGATGGATGAAGCACAGTGATTTGACTGCGCGATCAAGGCGTCGTGCTACGGCGCCTTGAATCCCTTCAAACCCTGCAATCAGCCGCGCAGCACTGCGGCCAGTTCTTCCGGCGTGGCGGCCAACGCGTCCGCACCGGCAGCTTGCAGTTCTTCGCGGCCACCAAAGCCCCACAGCACACCCACGTTGCGCATGTGGTGGTGACGTGCGCCTTCGATATCCATGCGGCGGTCGCCGATCATCAGGCACTGCGCCGGTTGCAACGACAACCGCTGCAGCGCTTCGGCAATCAGCTCGGGCTTGTTGCTGCGCGAGCCGTCTTCGGTCGCGCCGATCACATCCTCAAAGCAACGGCCAAACGGCAGATGCTCCACGATGCGGCGTGCGTGCGGCTCGTTCTTGGCAGTGACCACGGCTAAACGATGGCCCGCCGCGTGCAGGCCCTGCACGACATCACCGATGCCGGCGTAGATCTCGTGCTCCTGCCAACCAATCACTTCGAAGCGCTCGCGATACAACGCCACCGCCTGCTCCACCCGCTGCGCGTCGCCGAGCAGCGGGGTAAAACTGGTACGCAGCGACGGGCCTATCCACTTGCGCAGCTCAGCCATCGGCGGCACGGGTTGCCCGAGTTTTTGCAGCGAATACGCAACGCAGCTGGTGATGCCGACGGCCGAATCAATCAGCGTGCCGTCGAGATCAAAGAAAAACACATCGCCGCTCACGAACCGCGTGCCTCCAGCGCTGCCACCGCCGGCAAGGTCTTACCTTCCAGGAACTCCAGGAACGCGCCGCCGCCGGTGGAGATGTAGCTCACTTGCTGCGCGATGCCGTACTTGTCCACGGCCGCCAAGGTGTCTCCACCACCGGCAATGGAGAACGCATTGGAGCTGGCAATGGCGCGGGCCAGTGCTTCGGTGCCCTTGCCGAACGCGTCGAACTCGAACACGCCAACCGGCCCATTCCACACCACGGTGCCGGCCTTGGCGATCAATTCGGCGTACTGCGCTGCTGTCTGCGGGCCGATATCCAGAATCATGTCCTCGGCAGCCACCGCATCAACAGCCTTGACGCTGGCCGGTGCATCGGCGGCAAAGGCCGGGGCCACGACCACGTCGGTCGGCAGCGGGATTTCCGCGCCGCGTGCCTTGGCGTCGGCGTCAATCTTGCGCGCGGTGTCGAGCAGGTCGTTCTCGACCAGTGACTTGCCCACACCGTGCCCTTCCGCAGCGATGAAGGTGTTGGCGATGCCGCCGCCGACGATCAGCTGGTCCACCTTGCTCACCAGGCTGGCCAGCAGCTCCAACTTGGTCGACACCTTGGAGCCGGCGACGATGGCCAGCAGCGGGCGCGCCGGGTTGGCCAGCGCCTTGTCCAGCGCATCCAGCTCAGCCATCAGCAACGGGCCACCGGCCGCAATCGGGGCGAAGCGGATCACGCCATGGGTGGACGCCTGCGCACGGTGCGCAGTGCCGAAAGCATCCATCACGAACACGTCGCACAGCGCGGCATACTTCTTCGACAACGCTTCGTCGTCCTTGCCCTCGCCCACGTTCATGCGGCAGTTTTCCAGCAGCACGATGCTGCCCGGCGCCACGTCCACACCGTCCACCCAATCCTTGACCAGCGGCACGTCCACGCCCAGCAGCTCGGACAGGCGCTTGGCCACCGGCGCCAGCGAGTCGGCCTCAGTCCACACACCTTCCTTGGGGCGGCCCAGGTGCGAGGTCACCAGCACGGCGGCGCCCTTTTCCAGGGCCAACTTCAGCGTGGGCAGCGAGGCGGTGATGCGTTGTTCGGAGGTGATCTTACCGCTGTCGTCGATCGGCACGTTCAGATCCTGGCGGATCAATACACGCTTGCCGGAAAGGTCGAGGTCGGTCATACGAACGATGGACATGGCAGGATCTGCTCCGCTGAGGTGGGGAAACCGCCATTTTCGCCCGCCCCGGCAGCCGGGGCAAACCCGGGACACCTGCTGATGACCACCCGCTTGCCCCAACCCGACCTGCGCAGTGCGCGCCTGCACCTGCGCGAAGTGCGCCCCGACGACGCGCCAGCGCTGTTTGCCATCCATTCCGACCCGCAGGTGATGCGCTACTGGAGCTATCCGGCCTGGACCGAACTGGCGCAGGCCGAGCAGAAAGTGGCCGACATCCAGCGCCAGCGGCGGGAGCAGGAGATTCTGGTGTGGGCCATTGCCGATGCCGCCAGCGATCATTTGATCGGCACCAGCGCGGTATTCGCGCTGGACCGCGCGCAGGGCCGGGCCGAGATCGGCTACAGCCTGCACCCGCACCGGCAGCGGCGCGGGCTGGCAAGCGAGGCCTTGCGGCTGATCCTGAGTTACCTGTTTGACGACCTGCAGCTACGCCGCGTGGAAGCCGATGCCGACCCGCGCAACCTCGCTTCGTGCGGCCTGCTTGATAAGCTGGGCTTCGTTCGCGAAGGCCTGCTGCGCGAGCGTTGGCATGTCAACGGTGAAATCTGCGACACCGCGTTTTTCGGTTTGCTGCGGCGTGATTTCATCCGTGATTGATTGCGGGTGGAGGCGGAGCGGCATTGCCTTGCCGCCCACGAAAACCACCGCTTCAATCCACCTTGCCGAACGTATCCCGGTAGTTGCGCAGGATTTTGATCCGCGCGTTGGCAAAGGCCATGTAGCACTCCAAGCGTGCGTCATTCTCGCCTTCCGGCGCCTGCCGCGCTGCAATGGTGTAGTCACAGGACGCCTGCCAATAGCGCTGCCACTCCTGCTGGGTCTTCTCCAACAGCGCAGCTGCTTGCGCATCGCGCGAACGCACGAAACCCAGCGTTTGCTGGTAGTCCTGCTGCAAGATTTGATCCAAGCGCTCCATCAGGCAACCACGGAACTGCGCCATGTTGGCAGCACTTTCCTCGCACGACTGCGCCTGTTCTGCGATCACAGGCGTAGCGGCGTGTGCGGCCCCAAACGCCAAGAACAGCGAAGCGGCCAAGCGTGTCCTGACAGCCCAATGACCGCGCACGCCCATCAATTCGTTCCACCGCCGCCCTGCGAACCGCGGCTGCTGCGCAACAGGCTGACAGCAAAGCCCGCTACCGCCAACGCGCCCAACACCAACACCGCCCACAACAGCACGTTTTTCCAATCGCGCGGTGCTTTGATGGGCTGATACGCCGCATCGCCGGCGCGTACGGTACCCGCGCCCAATGTAGCTGCAGACGGCTGCCACTGGGCGCCGTTTCGTGTGCGCAGCGCATCGAGCATGGGGTCCAACGCAGCCTGCGATTCACTCACATTGGCACTGCCGGCAACCAGAACATACGGTGCTCGGCCCTGCGCAAGAAACACCACACTGCCCGGCCGGTAACCCAGCCGCAGCAGCGGCGCGTCCGACGGTGCGGAACCCGGCTCTGCCAGCAGGCGCCATTGTCGATCGGTGATGATGCCCGTGGTTTCCAGCGGCGCTGAACGCTGCTGTTTACCGGCTTCGCTCAGGCTCCAGGCATTCCAGCCGCGTGTCAGCAATTGCCATTCCGGCGTACTGCCATCCGCGCCGGGGCGATCCGCATCGCGACTGAAAACACTCCAGCTCACCGCGCTGTTGGCCGGCATCACCACATCCAAGCGTTGGATCGGCAAGCGCCCCTGCAATGCATACGCGTAGCCGTCTTTTGCACTCCCACCGGCAGCGGCGGTGAGTTCCTGCCACTGCCAATCACCCGGTGCCACGGCATCAGCCATCTCACCACGCAGACCACGCAGTGCCGGCGCGCCACTGCGCTGCAGCGGTACCAGCCGCAGATAACGCAACCCGGTTTCAACCTTGACGGTGTTGTTGCGCAGCGCGCGGCCCTGGTTGTTCAACTGCACCAGGCGCATCTGCGGATCGAGCACCTGCCAGCCGCGCAGGTCGTCACTGCCTTCCAGGCGATAGCCCAGATCCAAGGACGCATCCGCGTCGGCCCAATCCACCGTCAACGCACGCAACTTGCCGGCGTCATCGCCCAGATCCACCAACCACACCGGATCGGCCGCGCCAACGTTGCTGCTGGCCACGGAATTGCGGATCGACAGCACCTTGCCGCTGGTATCGCGCTGCACCACCACGCTCAGGTCGTCATCGGCGGTGGCTGCCGTCACCGGCAATGCAAACCATTGCAGCTCCACCGTGCGCAACGGGCCAGACATCGGCGTTGCGGCGGCATACACCGCACTTGCCACCGGCTTGCCGTCGGCGTCCAACACACGCACATCGCGCAGGTCACGCCAATGCGCGGCGGCATACACCGATGCATCCAGTGGCACGCGGTAGGCGCCGGCTTCCGGCTGGGACAACTGCAACGGCCATTGCCGGGCAAAGTCATCGGCGGCCTGCGCACTCAGCGGCAGCAGGGCCAACCACAACAGACGTTTGATCATGCGGATGCTTCCTCATTGTTGTTCTGCATGGCCGCCGCACGACGCGGTGGTGCCGGTGCCAGCCAGCCCACCAAGGTGCACAGCAAGCCGTAAGCGATGAAGGCACCGATGCCGAGCAGGTCGCCTAGGTTGCCACGGTCAATCAACAGCAGCTTGGCCAACACCACGCCCATCAGGATCGCACCGGCCAACCACAGGCCCCACTGCCCGCGTCGTGAGCCGGATACCCAGCCCACCACGCCCAGCAGGCTCCACACCACGGTCAGGCTGGTCTGCGCCAACTGCGTGCCCAGCAGGCGCTCGCTCCACGGCTCGCCACCCCAGTGGTGTACGGCACGCAACGTCATCACCGTCACCAGCACCAAGGCGGCCACCGCCATGCCCACCAGTTGCACGGGGGGAATGCGCTCACCGCGCCCTTGCCACAAGCGCATCGCAGCCAACACCAACACGGCGATCTGCGCCAGTTCCAGTGGGTTGAACACGACAATCCACGGCAGCGGCGCGGCACTGCCGCTGCTTGCCAGCGCGGTCAACCACCACAGGCCCAGCCCGCTGAAAACGGCGACCTGCAGTGCCGAGCGGTAGCGGTCAAAGGCAGCACCCAGCGGCTGCGACAACCACGCCCACCACCGCATCGACACCACCGCCAACACCAACCACGGCAGCGCCAACAACAGGCCGACCCAGCCTTCTGCGAGGGCGAACCGCGCGCCGATATACCACGCCAGCAACGACAGCACCGTCGGCCACAACAACAGCCACGCAAACTGGGCCAGCCCGGCAATCACACCGCTGCCACCGCGCAGGCACAACAGGCTGCGCAGGCCCAGCACCGCGAACAACGGCCAGGCCCATGTGCCGTGACCGGCGAACGGCTGCCCGTATTCGGACACCTGCAGAAACGCCAGCGGGAAGGCCAACACCAGGCTGCCCAACGTGGTCAGCGACAACGCCAGCGCCGGCGCACGCCGCTGCACTTCCGCCGCCAGCCAACCGGTCACGCCCAGCATCACCAGCACCGCATGCAGACGGCTGCCGAAGGCGACGTAATCGCTGATCTCCATGATGATGTTGCCCAGCCACCATGCCAGCCCCCAGACATAGGCCACGGTGGCGAGCTGCAGTTTGCCGACGCTGCGATACAGCCATGCTGTGGCAAAGCCGGCCAACGCAATCAACAACGCGCCCATGAAAGTGGCATTGGCAATGGCCACTTCCGAGCGCCACATCCAACTGCTGCTGACCAGCAACGCCACCGCTGCGGCCAACTGCAGGCCGATGCCACTCCAGCGCGCGAGGCGACGATTCTGCATCAGGCCCAGCCACACCAAGCCGGCGCCTTCCAACGCAAACACCGATGCAGTAGCACGTGCCGACAACGCCAACGGCACCGCCAGCGTGGCAAAACCCACCGCAAGAATGGCGTAGCCGCGCGCCAGCACATCAAACCGCTCGCGGTTGATCAACAGCTTGGCCAGCACCGCGTACAGCAGCGCCACGCCCACCGCGCACAAGGCCAGCGGCATGCGCTCGCCCTGCAACAAACCGGCCTGCAGAATGAAGGCGATCAGCGGCGTGCCAAACAGCAGGCAGCCATCAATACGGGCGCTGCCCGGCGTGGCCACCTTGCGTGCGTACAACAACGGCAGCAACACGTAGAACGCGAAGAACAACACCAGGAACGGTTGCGTGCTGCTGAACTTGGCCGGCGAATAATCCAGTACGCCCCAGGCCGCACCAATGCCCCAGGTGAAAGCGAAACCCAGCAGGTTGAGAATGCGCCACGGCCGCACCCATGCAATGGCGAAGATGCCGGCGTTGAGCAGCGCGTAATACGAGAACAGGCCCACATGGTTGCCGCTGTTGTTGGACAGCCAGATCGGCGCCATGAAACCGGCCAACACCCCCAGGATGGCCAGCGTGCGCGACTCCTGCAGCACGGCCATCACCGACAGCCCCGCAATCAACACCACGCTGATCGCAAACGCCGGCCCAGCGTCAATCACGCCGTAATTCTTGAACGCGGCAAACACGGTGAGCAGCAGCACACCAATCGCACCGCCCTGCAACGCCAGCGCAAAGCTGCGGTGGCTCTCACGTTTGCGCCAGGCAAACACCAGCCCGCCCAGCGCAGCAGCACTGATCGCGGCCAAGCGGAACTCGATGGGCATGCTCAGCCAGCCTTGGTCGCTGGCGTACTTCAGCAGGGCTGCGACACCGGCCAGCAACACCAGCATGCCCACCTTCACCGGCACATTGCCAGTGGTGAACCACTGTTTGATGTGCTCGATACCGCGCTCGACAAAATTGGGCTCGGCCGACGCTGGCCGCTCCCATTCCTGATACCGGGCTTGCTCAGGCGTTGCTTCAACGCGCGCGGCAACGGGCTGGGGCGGCAGCGAGGGCGGCAACATCGGCGGCGCGGGAGTGGTGACCGGCTCAACGGCTGCGACCGGCATGGGCGTTGCCACGGGCGGCGCGACCGGCGCTGGGCTTGGGCGATCCTCAAACGAGGGCTCTGGCTCGACCGACGCTTCGCGTACCGGCGTAGCACTGAACGGCGCGGGCTGCGCCAATGCCTCAGCAGGTGTGGCTTCGCGGGATGGCTGTGCCATGCCCGCTTCCAGCGCTGCCACGCGGCGCTTCAACGAGGCTATTGATACCAGCGCCATCACCAGCAGCACGGGCACCGCCAGCACAAAGGCCAACAGCAGCAAGCCAAAAAACACCAACGTGTCGTCCATTTACCGTCCTTGTCCCCTGAGGGTGCCGCACCACATTAGCCATGCACGGTGGAAACGCAAAGTGCTGCGTCTGCCCGGTGATGGGGTCGCCGGTCCGTGGCGAGTGGCCCGCTGCGCGCCAACGGCCAATGGGGCCGGGTTGAAAGCGGGCATCCCGTTCAACGTACCGCCCCCGGCAACTCCCCCGACCAACGTGCCGCATCCGCCTTGCAGCACGCTGGCTCGCTCGCCGGCAAAAGATGGCCCTGCTGCCGCGTACCTCGCCCATAGAAAAGGGCGCCCTCAAGGCGCCCTTTCTTCACTCATGCCGCCAATGGATCAGGCAGCAACAACGCGCACCATTTCCAGGCACTTGTTGGAATAGCCCCACTCGTTGTCGTACCAGCTGACCAGCTTGACGAAGGTGGTGTCCAAGGCGATGCCGGCTTCGGCGTCAAACACCGAGGTATGGGTCTCGCCGCGGAAATCGGTGGCCACCACCTTGTCTTCGGTGTAACCCAGGATGCCCTTCAGCGGGCCTTCGCTCTGTGCCTTCACTTCGGCGCAGATCTCGGCGTAGGTGGCTTCCTTTTCCAGCTCGACGGTCAGGTCGACCACCGACACGTCCGAGGTCGGCACGCGGAAGCTCATGCCGGTGAGCTTCTTGTTGAGTTCCGGAATCACCACGCCCACGGCCTTGGCAGCGCCGGTCGAGGACGGAATGATGTTCTCCAGAATGCCGCGGCCGCCGCGCCAATCTTTGTTGGACGGGCCATCAACGGTCTTCTGCGTGGCAGTGGCCGCATGCACGGTGGTCATCAGGCCGCGCTTGATGCCCCACTTGTCATTGATGACCTTGGCCAGCGGGGCCAGGCAGTTGGTGGTGCACGAGGCGTTGGAGATGATGGCCTGGCCGGCGTAGGTCTTGTCGTTGACGCCAAACACGAACATCGGCGTGTCGTCCTTGGACGGGGCCGACAGGATCACCTTCTTGGCGCCGGCATCCAGGTGCTTCTGCGCGGTTTCCTTGGTCAGGAACAGGCCGGTGGATTCGATGACCACGTCAACGCCCACATCGCCCCACTTCAGGTTGGACGGGTCGCGCTCCTGGGTCAGGCGGATCTTCTTGCCGTTGACCACCAGGTCATTGCCGTCGACGGCCACGTCGGCCTTGAAGCGGCCATGCACCGAGTCGTACTTGAGCATGTAGGCCAGGTAGTCCGGCTCCAGCAGATCGTTGATGGCCACGATCTCGATGTCGTTGCCGAAGTTCAGCACTGCCGAACGCAGCACGTTGCGCCCGATGCGCCCGAAACCGTTGATGCCGACCTTGATTGCCATGTTCACAAGCTCCTGCAGCCGCAAACCCGTTGCGGCGGGGGTGGAAAGGGGCCGCCATTCTAACAGCACACGCCGCCCGCACCGCCCTTGCCAAACACCAGCGCGACTGACCGTCAGCTGAGCGCAAACGCTTGTTTGATCAGGATCAAAGCGGCATCGCGGAGGTGCCCGGACACTGGCGCCACCTCCACCACGTAACGGAAATACAACATGCGCAAGACTTCCGCCCTGTTGCTCTCTGGCCTGGCCGCTGCCATGGCTCTGGTCGCCGCCCCCGCCATGGCCCAGTCCAAGGGCGACTGGACCTTGGGCGTCGGCATCCACGCCGTCGATCCCAAGTCCGATGCCGGCGACCTGAATGGCTCGGCCCTGGGCCTGGGCTCCCTGCCGACCAAGGTCGACAGCGACGTCAAGCCGACCGTCACCTTCGAATACTTCGTCGCCGACAACCTGGGCATCGAAGTGCTGGCCGCGCTGCCGTTCAAGCACGAAGTGAGCATTGCCGGCGTCGGCAAGGTCGGTGAAACCAAGCAGCTGCCGCCGGTCGTCTCGTTGCAGTACCACTTCGCCAACAGCAGCAAGATCACCCCGTTTGTCGGCTTGGGCGTGAACTACACCAAGTTCTTCAGCACCGACAGCAAGGGCGCCCTCGCCGGCACCAAGCTGAAGCTGGAAGACTCGTGGGGCCTGGCCGCGCACGTCGGTATGGATATCGCACTGAGCGAGAAGGGCGCACTGCGTGTGGACATGCGCTGGGCCGACATCGACACCAAGGTGAAGGTCAACGGCGCCAAGCTGGGCACCGCTGAGATTGATCCGTTGGTCTACGGCATGGCGTACGTCTTCAAGTTCTGAGCCCTGCGCTGAAACTTCGAGGCGACACCCACCGCTCCCCCGGTCCAACCGGCGGGGGCGGTTCGCCTTATGGCACATGCGACGTTATATGCAGCTGCCGCTAGAATGCGGCCATGAAATCGTTTTCTCTCCGCACATTGCCGTTGCTGCTCGTCGCATGCGTCGCGCTGTCCCCCGGCCACGCATGGGCATGGGGCTCGCAGGGTCACCGGCTGGTCGCGCGTGTTGCCGAACCACTGCTGGACCCGCAGGCCAAGGCCGAAGTCCAGCGTCTGCTCGCCGCCGAGCCCGGCGCCACCCTGGACAGCGTCGCCCCTTGGGCCGATCAGCTGCGTGCGCAGGACCCCGGCCTGGGCAAGCGTTCGGCCAACTGGCACTACATCAACATGGGCGAGGAAGGCTGCGTCTACGACCAGCCCAAGCAATGCGCCGACGGCAACTGCGTGGTCGAGGCACTCAAGGCCCAGTCCACGCTGCTTGCAGACCGCAGCAACTCCGACGCCGCGCGACTGCAGGCACTGAAGTTCGTGGTGCACCTGATGGGTGACATCCACCAGCCCATGCATGCCGGCTATGGTCATGACCGCGGCGGCAACACATATCAGCTGCAGTTCGACGGGCGCGGCACCAACCTGCACTCGCTGTGGGACAGCGGCATGTTCTATGCGCAGCGTCTGGATGACGAGCAGTTCCTTCAACAGCTGCTCGCCCTGCCTGCACCACAAGGTGTCAGCCGCCCCCAGCTGCAGCGCGATGCGCCGCGATGGGCGGTGGAGTCCTGCCATATCGCCATGCGCCCGGGCGTCTACCCGGACACGCGCAAACCAGGCCAACAGTACGCAGACACCTGGCGACCCGTGGCCGAAGCGCAGGTCCGCTTGGCTGGCGAGCGTCTGGCACAGCTGTTGAACTCGCTGCTCGACCACCCTTGAGTGACGAAGCGGATGAAGCGCCTCGGCGCTTCATCTGTACTGCAACAGCAACGTGACGTCAGCGCAGCCCACCTTGGCTGCGCACCTGCGCTTCCCCCTTCACCACCTCGAAGGTGAAGGCATACAACAGCGTCACCGGCACTTCCTCCCTCCGTACCGCGCCTTTGCAGTCACCGGCAGCAACGGCGGCGGTGCCGGGTGCGAAATGGCAGATGGCCGCAGGCGTGAAGCGCCATTGTGCGGTCGCCTCTGCGGCCGCCTGCAACAGCGACGCATGCTCTGCCAAGCGGCCTGCGCTGCAGCTTGCATGCTCCACCAGCGGCTCGGCCCGCTCGACCTGGCCATCCGCCGCCACAATCACACGCACGCACAACGTTGTAGGTGGCAGCGCCTGCCGCACGTAGTCACCGGGCATTACCGGTGAAGGTGAGTGCACCGCCTCCGGCATGCGGAAGGTTTCGGTCGCTGCCAACGTATAGGCTTGGACTGCACCTGCCGCGCCAACCCTGCTCTCGGGCGTGAGCAGGCGCTGGCCCACGTTGTAGTGATTGTCCGGGTCTTCGCTGACCACCGCGCTGGTGCTGCAGGCGGCCAGCACCATCAACAGCACCGCTGTAGCCACCCAACGCATTGCCTGCTGCGTCGTGCGAAGCGATGGGCTGGAGCCGCACATCCAACCCATCAAGACGTGACCTCCGAGGTTTCGGTGTGGGTCTCGTCCATTGCAAAGCGCACTGGAACACGCACCTGACCTGCGACGGGCTTGCCATTCTTGCTGCCGGGATTGAGCTTCCAGCCACGCGCAGCTTCGACCGCAGCCGCGTCCAGGTCCGCATGGCCGGAACTACGATCGACCACCACGCCTGTCACCCCGCCATCGGCGTCCACATCAATTTTCAGTATCACCTCGCCGGTATGCATGCTCACCGGGTAATGCGGCGGCGCCATTGTCGCAAAGCTCGGTACGCTGGCCGGTGCCGATTGTGGCTCCACCGAAATGCGCCCCTGCGTTGCCCCCGAATGTGGGGTGGAGTCGGCCTGCGACACCTGTAACTCCACGTCCAACACCGAGCCACCATCGGCGTTGGAGAGCTTCACACCGGCGGGGGTGTCTGCAGCAATCAGCAGCGACGGGCGCGCCACCACGGCGCCATTGGCCTTCACTTCACCGCTCAATCGCAACTGTCCGGCGTCTGCAGCCTGCAGCGTGAACTCGGCATTCCACGTCACGCCCTTGCCCGACTGCAGCGCAAACGCGAACGGCTTGCCCGCATGCTCACGAATCTGGAACTGCTGCCGTTCACCGTCTGCATCCACCTTGAGCGCCACCACATGCAACGCGCCCGCTGGTGCGGCCTCCATCGTGGCCGGCTGCGCTGCCCAAGCGGCATAGCCCAGAGCAGATGACAGCCCTACCGACAACGCCACCATCGTCAACCACTGCTTCTTACCCGGTACCGGACGCTTCAACATGGCAATGCGCTCCTTCAAGGGATGTTGGCTCTGCCAGTGGCACCCCACCGGCAACGGGGACAACGCCAGCCCGGTCTTGAGCATGGCGGTGCCATAGCTACGGCGCGCATCACCCATGCGGGCAACCACACGCTCATCGCAGGACAGCTCCTGGTCCTCACGGAAGCAACGCAGTGCGAAATGCAGCAGCGGGTTGAACCAGTGAATGCACTGCATCACGGCCAGCAACGCATTGACCACGATGTCGCCGCGGCGCACATGCAGTTGCTCATGCAGCAACACCAACTGTTGCTCCTGCGGCGTATAGCGTTGCTCAAAGCCGGCAGGCAATACGATCCGCGGCCGCAACACATTCATCGCCGCAGGCAAACCGGCCACCGTCTGCGCTTGCCAGAATCCATCGGCGCGTTGTTCCACACAGCCCAGGCCCTGTTCGAATCGGCGCTGCTGGCGGACCAATCCAGCGGCCGTCAGCAATGCTCCGCACGCCCAGATAACGGCCAACAGCAACGGCGACATCGAGAACGTCTGCAGGGGTTGTGCGATATCCATGCCGATGCCGGGCGATGTGCTCATCAACTGCATCGCACTGGCAACCACGCGCGGCGGAGGCAGCAGCACCGCGATGCAGGTCACCGGTACAACCAACCACAGCAGGTACGCGGCGCTGGCGCCCAACCAGTGACGCACCGGCCTGCGCAGCAGCAACACCAGCAACATCGCCGCGCTTGAGGCCAACACGGTGTGCAGCAATGCGGTGAGAACGTCAGTGCTGCTCATCATCGAGTGCCTCCAGCAGTTTGCGCAGCTCTGCCACGTCATCGCGGGTGAGTTTCTGGTGTTGGCTGAAATGCGCCACCAGCGGCGCGACACGCCCATCGAACAGGCGGTCGATCAGGCTGCTGCTCTCTTCCAGCACCCATGCATCGCGCTGGATAAGCGGCGAGTACAGGTAGCGACGGCCTTCTTTCTCCGCGCCAATGGCGCCTTTGTTGAGCAGGCGGTTGAGCAACGTCTTGACCGTGGCTTCGGCCCAGTCATTGGCGCTTGGCAGGCGCGCCATCACCTCGTCGGCGGACAGTGGATGCTGCCCCCACAACACCTGCATCACAACGGCTTCGGCTTCGCTGATCTGGATCATCGTTTACGCCTGTAATTTTTCACGATTACACGCGTAAACAAAAAGCCTGTCAAGCACCTGCACAGGTGTTCATCGCACCCATGCTGTAATGCCCTGCCACCGACGGAACCGGACCCCATGCCGCATTACGTGACCGACCTTGATGCCGCTGTGCAGTGGCTGCTGGCCCGCACGCAGGGGCAACTGCGCATTGCCGCACCACTGGCCCTGGGCAAACCACACCGGCTGCTCAATGCGTTGTATGCGCACATCGAAGGCGATCCCTCACGGCCGCTGCAGCTTTACACCGCGCTGTCACTGAACCCTCCGCAGGCCAAAGGCGATGGATTGGAAGCGCGCTTCCTGCGGCCCTTCGTGGAGCGCCATTTCGGCGACGACTTCCCACGCCTGGCCTATGCCGATGCCGTTGCCCGCGACGCCCTGCCCGCACATGTGCAGGTGGAAGAGTTCTACATGCAGTCCGGCGCGTTGCTGGGCTCGGCACAGGCGCAGCGCAACTACACCAGCCTCAACTACACCCACGCCGCCGATGCGGTGGCACAGCGCGCGCCCCATGCCATCGTGCAGAAAGTCGCATTCCGCGAGGGCAGCACACGTCTATCTTTGTCCTGCAACAACGACATCACCCAGGACACGCTGGATGCCATCGCCGCACGCGGCCTGCCTCGCCCGCTGTTGATTGCCGAAGTGGACCCGCAGCTACCCTGGCTGGGCGGCAGTGCAACGGTTGAAGCGGACTTCTTTGATCTGGTGGTGGTACCACCGGGCCCGTACCCCCGCTTGTTCGGTCTGCCGCGACAGCCGGTTTCCGATGCGGATTACGCCATCGGCCTGTATGCAAGCGCATTGGTACGCGACGGCGGCACGCTGCAGATCGGTATCGGCACGCTGGCCGACGCGCTCAGCCATGCGCTGGTGCTGCGACACACCGACAACGCCCGCTACCGGCAGGTGCTGCATGCGCTTGATCCGCAGCTGGCCGAGCATCCGCTGGTGCACGAAGCCGGCGGACTTGAGCCGTTTGAGGAGGGCCTGTATGGCTGCAGCGAGATGCTCAATGAAGGTTTCCGGGCGCTGGTGCAATGTGGTGTCATCCGTCGCAAGGTGCATGAAGATTTGGCGGTGATGCAGCGCATCGCCAATGGCAGTGCCTACGGCTCGGACCACGCCACGCTGGCCGCCGAAGGCGAATACCTGCACGGCGCGTTCTATCTGGGTTCGCCCGAGTTCTACGAATGGTTGCGTCACCTTCCTGAAGAAGAATGCCGGGCCATCGGCATGCGCCGCATCAGCGAGATCAACCAGCTCTACGGCAGCAATGAAACGTTGGAGCGCCTGCAGCGTCGCGATGCACGTTTCTTCAACTCCTGCATGATCGCCACCGGCCTGGGCGCTGCGGCATCCGATGCGCTGGACGATGGCCGCGTGGTTTCCGGCGTGGGCGGCCAATACAACTTCGTGGCAATGGCACATGCATTGCCCGATGCACGCAGCATTCTGATGTTCCGCGCACTGCGCGACGATGCCGGCAAGGCGCAATCCAACGTGCGTTGGAATTACGGCCACACCACCATCCCGCGCCACCTGCGCGACATCTTCATCAATGAGTACGGCATCGCCGATCTACGTCACCGTACCGATGAAGAATGTGTCGTCGCCATGGCTGGCATCACCGATGCCGCCTTCCAGCCAACGCTGTTGAGCGAGGCAAAGGCAGCCAAGAAGCTGGATGCCCAATTCACCACACCCGATGGCTGGCAACGCAATCGGGCCGAGGCAATCCACGCTGCATTGGCCGCCTTCCGCGACGACGGCACCCTGCCCGACTATCCGCTGGGCAGTGACTTCACCCCGCTGGAGCAGGACCTGCTGCGCGCATTGAATTGGCTCAAAACAAACACGCGCACCCGCAGCGACAAACTGCGCACGGTGCTGCGCGCGTTGCGGCAACCGGCCGGTGAGAACGATGCGATGTATCTGCAGCGGATGGGCCTGGAGCAGCCGGCCAACCTTACCGAACGTCTCAATTCACGCCTGTTGCGGCTGGCGTTGGCGCGTACGTCCAGATGACCACCGACTCACGCTGAGGGTGCGCCCCGCTTATGGCGCTTGGGCAGGATCAACCAAGGCCGGCGACGAACGGACGACGACCGCGATACGGGCCACGCCAACTGAGCGCCGCAGACAAGCCAAAGCAAACAGCACTGCCAGCTACACAAAAAAAACAAAGGCCGGGTTTCCCCGGCCTTTGTTCAACCAACACAGACGCCAGAACGCGATCAGTTGGCGGCCAGCGCCTTGGCTGCTGCCACCACCGCTTCGGTGGTGATGCCGAAGTGCTGGTACAGCTTGTCCGCCGGTGCCGAGGCACCAAACGTATCCAGGCCGATCACCGCACCGTCCAGGCCCACGTACTGGCGCCAGAAACCGGTGACACCGGCTTCCACCGCAACGCGGTTACGCACGGCGTTGGGCAGCACGGATTCGCGGTACGCCGCGTCCTGACGGTCGAACACATCCGTACACGGCATCGACACCACACGGGTCTTGATGCCAGCGGCGTCCAGCTCGGCCTTGGCAGCCATGGCCAGCCCAATCTCCGAACCGGTACCGATCAGGATCACATCCGGCGTACCGGCGGCATCGGCCAGCACGTAACCACCGCGTTCGATCTGCTTGACCTGCTCGGCGGTACGCTGCTGCGGGGCCAGATTCTGGCGGCTGAAGATCAGGCAGCTCGGGCCGTCCTTGCGCACGATGGCAGCCTTCCAGCTCACTGCCGATTCGGCGGCATCGCACGGGCGCCACACATCGTTGTTGGGGATGTAGCGCAGCGAGGACACGTGCTCCACCGGCTGATGGGTCGGACCGTCTTCCCCCAAACCAATGGAGTCATGGGTGAACACGTGGATGACCTGCGCCGGGATCAGCGCGCTCATGCGCAGCGCGTTGCGGGCGTAGTCGCTGAACACCAGGAAGGTGGCGTCGAACGGCAGGAAACCGCCATGCAGTGCCAGGCCATTGGCGATGGCGCTCATGCCGAACTCACGCACACCGTAATGCACGTAATTGGCGTTGGCGTCTTCGCCAACCACGGTCTGCGCACCCTTCCACAGGGTCAGGTTGGAACCGGCCAGGTCAGCCGAGCCACCGATGATTTCCGGCAGCAGCGGTGCAAACGCCTGGATCGCATTCTGCGAGGCCTTGCGTGAAGCAATGTTCGGCGCTTCGGCCTGCACCTGGGCAATGTAAGCATCGGCCTGTGCGAGGAAATCAGCCGGCAGTTCGCCGTGCGAACGGCGGGTCAGTTCATCAGCCTGGGCCGGGAACTGTGCGGCGTACTTGTCGAACAGCTGCTCCCATTCGGCCTGGCGCAGGGTGCCGGTGCCGCCGGCACGCCAGCCGCCGTAGATCTCTTCCGGAATCTCGAACGGGCCATACGGCCACTGCAGCGCCTTGCGGGTGGCTTCCAGTTCGTCCTTGCCCAGCGGTGCGCCGTGGCTGGATTCCTGGCCGGCCTTGTTCGGCGAGCCAAAACCAATGGTGGTCTTGCAGCAGATCAGGGTCGGCTTGTCGAACTGCGACAGCGCCGCCTCGATGCCGGCCTTGATGCTTTCCGGATCGTGGCCGTCCACGCCGCGCACCACGTTCCAGCCGTAGGCCTCGAAACGTGCGGGCGTATCGTCGGTGAACCAGCCTTCCACTTCGCCGTCGATGGAGATGTTGTTGTCATCCCAGAAGCACACCAGCTTGCTCAGGCCCCAGGTGCCGGCCAGCGATGCGGCTTCGTGCGAGATGCCCTCCATCAGGCAGCCGTCGCCCATGAACACCCAGGTGCGGTGATCGACGACTTCAAACTCCGGGCGGTTGAAGCGCTGTGCCAGCAGCTTCTCGGCCAGCGCAAAACCCACGGCATTGGCCAGACCCTGACCCAGCGGGCCGGTGGTGGTTTCCACGCCCGGGGTTTCGTGACGCTCCGGGTGGCCGGCGGTCTTGCTGCCCAGCTGACGGAACGCCTTGAGCTGCTCGATCGGCAGGTCGTAGCCGCTCAGGTGCAGCAGCGCGTAGTGCAGCATCGAGCCGTGGCCGTTGGACAGCACGAAACGGTCGCGGTTGAACCACTGCGGGTTGTTCGGGTTGTGCCGGTAGTAATCGTTCCAGAGCACTTCGGCAATGTCGGCCATGCCCATCGGCATGCCGGGATGGCCGGACTTGGCTGCTTCGACCGCATCAGCGGCAAGAAAACGGATGGCGTTCGCCAGCTGGCGGCGGGTGGGCTGCGTCATGGTTTCGTCGGAATCAGGAGGCTCCCGCGGAACTGCGGGCGGCCTATTGTCCCACAAGCCACCGCGCGGTTCAGGCCGGAAAAACCTGACGATAGCTGGCATTGGTTTCCGTCGGCGGCAAGGTCCGGCGCCGGAATTTGCTTCCTGCACTTCCCCCCTCTCCCCAACCCCTCTCCCGCAAGGGGAGAGGGGCTCGATCTACGTCGAGTTGATGCATCTCCCGCAATTGCAGCTTCAAAGCCCCTCCCCCCTTGCGGGGTGATGCGGGCCTGCTTGCGAACCACTGGTTCGCGGCCCGTTGAGCGCCCTTGCGTCAACGCAAGGGCCGGGGCGCGGGGCGGGGGTTGGGGAGAGGGGACGCTCTCACGCGCAACACCAAGCCCCAATCGCCCAGCCGGCAACTCGCATCCTGCCAAGGAAACAAAACGGCCACCCTGTTCAGGATGGCCGTCGAAAGGACGCTTGGGTCGTACGGCAACTCACCCTTGCGGGAGCTTGTGCCCGGTTTCCTCGTCGCTTTCGCCACGCGCGACCAGGCTGGTCAAGGCCAGATCGCCAGTGACATTGAGCGCGGTACGGCACATGTCCAGGAAGTGATTGACGCCCAGGATCAAGCCGATGCCGACCGGGTTCACCCCGACCATGGCGCAGATCAGCGCCACCACCGGCAGCGAGCCAGACGGCACACCCGCCGTGCCAATGCCGCCCAGGATGCAGACCACCATCACCATGAACTGCTGGCCGATGCTCAAATCCACCCCGAAGAACTGGGCCAGGAAGATCACCGTCACGCCCTCGAACAGCGCCGTGCCGTTCTGGTTTGCCGTGGCGCCCACCGTCAGTACAAAGCGCGACACCTTGTGCGGGAAGCCCATCTGGTCGGCCACCCGCAGCGCCGTGGGCAATGTGGCGTTGGACGAGGCGGTGGAGAACGCCATCAAGGTGGCCTCCTGCGTATCGCGGAAGAACTGCAGCGGCGAGCGCCCGGCCAGTTTCACGGCGATGCCGTAGCTGACAAACATGTGCAGCGCCAGCGCCAACACCACCACGCCCACGTAGGCGCCCAGCTTGATCAACAGGCTGAAGCCAAAAATAGCCGCCAGGTTGAACATGAAGCACGCCACCGCATACGGCGCCAGGCGGATGACCAGGTTGATCAGGGTCATCGAGATCTCAAACAGGCCCTCGATGGCCTTGCGCAGCGTGGCAACCTTTTCGGCCGGCGACAGCACCATGCCGATACCCAGCATCAGCGCGAAGAACATCAGCGACAGTATCTGGCCGTTATCGGAAGCAGCCGCAAGCACGTTGTTCGGCACGATCGACAACAGCATCTCCAGGCCCTTGGGCTGGGAGCCGACACCGGCCACGATCTCCTTGCTGCGCTCGGCGTTTTCGGCCAGCAACTGCGCCGCCACCGCGGGGTCCACGCCGGCACCGGGCTTGAACAGGTTGACCAGCACCAGGCCGATCAGCACCGCCACACCCGACAGCACGATGGTGTAGGCCAGCGATTTCCAGCCGATGCGGCCCAAGGCGCGGATGTCACCCATCTCCGACACGCCCATCACCAGCGCCGAAAAGATCAGCGGCACGATGAGCATGAAGATCAGGCTCAGGAACAACCCCGACACCGGGGTGGTGAGGTAGGTGGTGACCGCGTGTACCCAAGGGGCTCCCGGGCTCACCATGTGCACGATCAGGCCAAACAGCAGACCGATGCCGAAGCCGATTCCTATCTTCCAGTGGAACGGCATTTTGGCCGTGGTCGGTGCTGCGTTGGCCATCGGGGACTCCCTCCAGAGAATCATTCAGCTTAACAGACGATATACAGCCGCCCTGATTGGGCATCAGTCCCGGTACAGAGGCTCCAGTTCGGGCTTTGCCGTGGCTTTCAAGCCGCGCCAACGCGGCCCCTGCCGGAAGACTTCACGCAGACGCGCGCGGGCAGCAACCACATCCCCCTCGCCCGCCCAGCGCGCCCGCTGCATGCGTTCCAGCGCCTGCCGCTGGGCGTCGTCGTCCAACGCGGCCATCACCGCATCCAGATCGTTGACACCGGCCATGGACGCCAGAATGTGGACCACCTCATCCAGACCGCCGCCATCCAGCGCCCGACGTAGATCCGCCTGGCTGTAGCGCGAGCCCGAAGCGGGAACATGACGAAGGGCTTCTGCTTCGTTTCTGGTGGATGTGCCCCGCCGCGACAGTCCCCAGATCAAGGTGACCAGCCACAACAGGGCGAAGCCGGCCGCCAGTGCCGGCCACAGCCATGGCCGCGACGCTGCCCCTGCCACGCTTAAGGCCTCCCCCGACACCGCGGTGGATGGCTGCACCGGTTGTGCCAGCGGCGGCGCGGCGATGCCACCGCCAGCGCCCTGCTCTACCTGCAACTGCAGGTCCGGCAGCGTGGCGGTGCGTGCCTGCCCGCTCTGCACGTCCCACCATTCCATGCCGATACCCGGAACAGTCAGCGCACCGGCCTGCTGCGGAACGATGGAATACCGCCGAGTGAGCTTCAGCTGCGGGCTGCCGCCGTTGAAGGTTTCGTCGTACTGCGGCGGCTCGGCAAACACCTGGGCGCTGTCGCCCAGCGAGGGCACCGGCAACTCCGGGAACTGCGCCTTGGTCACGCCATTGGCGGTGGCTTCGACCACGATGGTGATGGCTTCGCCGGTGCGGCCCTGTTTGGGCGCAGCGGTGTAGCGAAGTTGCAGGCTCTTCAGCGGCAACCACGGCTGCGGCGCATCGGCCGGCACAGCACGCACCTGCAGTGTCTGGTCCGGGCCGCGTGCACTGAGCTGGCCGCTGTCGCGCCCGAAGAAATCATCAAAAAACCCGCCCACACCCTGTCCGCTGAAGCGCGCGCCCTTCACCTCCAGCGCGCCACTGCGCTCGGGCACCAACAGGAAGCGGCGTTCCACCACGTTGTAACGACGCCCACCGATGTCACGCGTTGAAGTGCTGTCCTCACCCACCCGCTGCAGCGAGGCGCCTGCAGGTGTATCCAACACCAACTCACCGGAGGCCAACTGCGTGGCGAAATACAGCCGCACCACCACGCCCACGCTCTGCTGCACGTAGGGCTCGGCGTCATCGACCTGGGTTTCGATGAAGGCCAACGCGCTGCTGCCAGGCCCAGCAACGGGCGCCTGTTCCACCACCAACCGCAGAGGTTCGGTGCGCGCATTGCCCACCTGCAGCGCGGGAATCTCCAAGGTGCCGATACGTTGCGGTGACAGCGCCACCGCAAACTGACTGACATCGCGGCGCGCACCGTTGGCGAACACCACCTGGCGATTGCTGCTTTGGCTGCTCAACGCAAAATCAGTGCGCAGCGGCGTGTAGTCCGGCGCGACGCCTTGGTCCGTTTCGATAGTGAGCGTGACCGTCTGCCCTTGTTGGATGCTGTCGCGATCCAACCACGCACGGGTCTGCGCCTGTGCCATCCCCACGCTCAAAACCGCCAGCAGGCACAACAGTACCCATCGGCTGACGTTACGGTAGTTGTTGCCTGTACTCATCGCCGTTCCCGCATCCGTCGCTCGTATTCGAGCTGGAATTTTGCCTTCAACAAATCGCCCGGCTCATCCGGCACGCGCTGCATCCATGCTTCCACCGCCTGCTGCTGCTCGCGCTGCTGGGGCGTCATCGCCGCGCGCGCTGCTGCAGCGGCCTCTGTCTCATTCCCAGCCTGCGCCTCACGCTGGCGCATGGCGTCCTGCATTCGTTGGCGCTGCGCCTGGTCGGCCTGTTGTTGCTTGCCCGCATCCTCGCCCGCCGGCTCACCCTGTTCCGGGGGCTGCTCTGCCTGCTTGCCATCCTGCGACTGCTGGCCCTGCTGTTCCTGCGGCTTGCCATCAGCCGACTGCGGCTGCCCTTGCTGGGATGAACCCTGTTGTTGGCCCTGCTGCTGGCCCTGCTGCGGCTCGGATTTCTGTTGATTCTGCGAATCCTGACCCTGCTGCGGCTTCTGCTTGTCCTTGTCGCCCTGCTGCTGACCTTGCTGTGACTTGCGTTTACGCGCCGCATCAACCGCCGCGCGATTGGCCACGGCATCCTCCATGCCCGGCTGCAGCTTCAATGCACGGTCATAGGCAGTGATGGCGTCATCCAATCGACCTTGCCGCGCCAACGCATTTCCCAGGTTGTACCAACCCTGGTCGGTATCGATACCCTCGAATTTTTTCTGTGCGGTGGCGAAATCGCCTTGCCGGTAAGCATCAACGCCTTCGCTCAGCCGTTGGTGCTGTTGCTGATCCGCCCGCTGCCACCAGCCACCGGGCTCAGCGGCGACTGCCGGCTGCATCATCGGCAGCAGCGCACACAACGCCAGTAGCGGCAGCACCCGGCGCGGCCGACGGAATGCAAACAACGCCAGCAGCAACAACGGCAACAGCAACCAATAGCCCTCGTCCTGCCAGGATTTGCCCTGCTCGCTCTTCTGCCGACCATGGGTCTGCGCCTGCGGCTGCAGCACGTCCAACGCCTGCAGGTCGACATTGGTACTGGCAATGCGTTGATAGCGGCCGCCACCGGCCAGCGCCAAAGCACGCAGCGATGTTTCATCCAGATGCGCATGTTCGATGCCGCCGCGCGAATCGCGATACGAAGCGCCCTGCATCGTGCCTACGCCCAACACAGAGACCGTAAAACCGGCCGTACGCAATGCCGCCGCAGCAGCGAGCGCGGCCGCGTCAGCATGGTCGGTCAACAACAACACATCGCCACTGCGCGCGCCGGACTGCTTCAGCAGATCGCCTGCCCATGCCAAGGCGCGGTCGGTCTTCTGCCCATCCAGCGGCATCACCTCCGGCGCCAAGGCATCCAGAAACAGCGCGACATTGGCCGCGTCATCGGTCAACGGCGCCACCGTGAACGGCTCCCACGCATAGGCGACCAACGCCACTTCCCCACCTTTGCGTTCACGCAGCAAGGTGGCGAGCTTGGCCCGCGCCTGCAGCAGCCGCGACGGTGGCAGATCGGCGGCACGGATGCTGCTGGACAGGTCCATCACCACAACCAATGGTGTTTTAGATTCCCACAACGGCTGTTCCACCTGCCGCCAACTTGGCCCAGCCAGTGCCAGCACCGCCAGTAGCAGACCCAGCAACAAAGCGATGCGCCCCCACCACCGGCGCTGACCGCCGCTGGTGATCAGGTGCGAAAGCAGATGGGCATCTACCGCCTCATGCCAACGCGTGTGGCGACGTTGCAGGTAGGTGCTGCCCAGCAACGCAACCGGCAACAGCAACAGCGCCCACAACCATTCCGGGCGAATAAAGTGCAGTTGCTGCCAAAGCGTCATGCGCGCAGCCCCCGCCAAGCCAATGCCAACAGACCGAACAGCAGCGCCAAGCCCAACGGCCAGACATACCGTTCAATGCGCGGACGCACCGCAGGGCCCGCGCTGTGCACCGGCTCCAGTCGATCCAGCTCGGCGTAGATGCCGGCCAGTTCATCGGTATCACGCGCACGGAAAAAACGACCACCGGTTTCGCTGGCGATGGTGGACAGCGTTTTTTCATCCACCGGATCTTCACCGCCGGGCAACTGGAGACCAAAAAATGACGCCTGCCCGCTGCCACCAAAGGCGACGGTGTAGACCCGCACGCCTTCGGCCTTGGCCAACTCCGCTGCCTTCAACGGCTCCAGAACACCGGCGGTGTTGATGCCATCGGTAAGCATGATCAGCACCCGCTGGCCTTCCGGCTGCTCGCGCAGGCGTTTGACCGACAGCGCGATGGCATCGCCCAACGCGGTTTCGCGTCCGGCCAGCCCAACCACACTGTCACGCAGTTGCTCGCGCACGGTTGCCCGGTCTGTCGTGAGTGGGGTAAGCGCATAGGCACGCTGGCCGAACACCACCAGACCAATGCGGTCGCCTTCGCGCCGATCCAGAAAATCGGCAAGCACCGCCTTGGCGGCGGTGAGGCGATCGACGATGCGACCGCCGAGCTGCATGTCGGGCTCATCCATGCTGCCGGACAGATCCACCGCCAACATCATCTGCCGCGTCTGCCGGGGCGGTTCCACCGGTTCCCCCAGTTGCTGCGGGCGGGCGGCAGCGGCACACAAAAACAACCAGGCCAGCCACAACAACAGCGTGCCAATCCACGCACCACCGCGTCCCTGTGCCGCCTGCAGATGAAGACGTGCAGGGTCATAAGGCACGCGCAATGCGGGGGCATTTTCCTCACGCAGCGGCCACCAATGCATCAACAAAGGCAGCGGCAGCAATGCCCACAGCCAAGGCCACGCAAACTCAGGCCACCACGCGGGCAACAGATCGAGCAGGGCCTGCATCAGCGCCGCCCCGCCATCAGTTCGAGAAAGCGTATACGCGCCAAGCGACACGCCTGCTCCACCGCTTCGGACTCGACCTGCGGGCGGAAGCCACCTTCCAGCAACACTCGTCCCTCGCCCCGACTGAATGCCTCGCCCTTACGGCCGTCCAGAAACCGCAGCCACGGCTCGCCATGCAGCAAGGCGGCCTGTGCATCTACCCGGCGGGAGGCGCGGCGCAGTAATTCGGAGGCCGCAGCCAAACGTGCCGGGCCATCATGGCTGGCGGCCAGCTGCGTATCGAACACCTGTACCCAACGGCGCTGGCGTCGCGTCCTTCGCACATAGAAGATCGTGATCAGCGCTACCACCAACACGATTGCGGCGATCACCAGCCACCAGCCTGGCGCCAATGGCCACCAGCCCGGCGCTGCAGGCAGGTGCACATCACGCAATGGCAGTTGCGCGCCAATCATGCCGGGCTCCGCAGGCCAGCCGTGCCCAGCCAGGCATCACTGGCGTCGTCACTGCACAAGGTGCTGACGCGGATGCGGCGACCGGGCAGCTGCCGCGCCAATGTTTCCACCGGGCCGATCAACGCGTCATGCCATGCACCGCGTACCGCCTCGGACCCCAAATCGAAACGCATCCGTCCGGCCGCCGTCGCCACCGGCAACACACATTGCGGCGGCGACACTTCCAGCGGATCCACCAACAGCAACAACTGCACTTCCACATGCATGGACAGCGCCGACCACACCGCAGCCGGCACTGCGACCGCGCTGGCCGGATCGGCCAGCACTACAGCACGCGCGCCTGGATGCAGCACGCGCGCGGCACGCTCCAAGGCAAGTTGCAGGCCCGCATCATCGGCCTGTGGCTCGGCATACCACCGGCTGAGCGCGTCCAACACCCGTAACGCGCCGCGTGTTCCGCCAGCAGGTGGCACCAGCGATTGCTGGCGACAACCGCGCAGGGCCGCCAAGCGGTCACCATCACGCAGCGCCGACCACGCCGCCACGGCACCTGCGCGCGCGGCCTGCACCGACTTGAAGCGCACCCGCGTACCGAAGTACAGCGCTGTCGCGGTGTCGGCCACCAACAGCGTCACCCGCTCGCGTTCGGTCTGGAATGTTTTGGTATGCGTGGCGTCGGTGCGCGCGGTGAGTTTCCAATCGATATGGCGGGCATCATCACCGGCCACATACTCGCGCGACTCGGCGTACTCCATGCCGCGCCCGCGCATCATCGATGCCGCACGCCCGCTCACCGCGTAGTGCCCACGTCGTGCCTGCCGCCCTTGCGTGGCGCTACGCCTCAGCGCGATCAATTCAGCCAGTTGCGGGCGGATACCGTCCTGCCCTTGGCTGCTGTGATCAACGGGCGCGGATGTAACGGAAGCCGGCGTCTTCATCGCCGGCCCCAAGCGCGGATTTCACCCGGCATCACAATGACAACGCTGCGCACCATGCAGGCCTCAAGGCAACGGCACGCAATCAAGCAACGCTGCGACCAGCCGTTCACCATCCCACCCTTCCGCGGCGGCTTCGTAGCTGGGCAGCACCCGATGGCGCAGGACGTCAGGGGCGACCGCACGGATGTCGTCGGGAGTCACGTAATCACGCCCCGCCAGCCAGGCACGGGCGCGCGCGCAACGCTCCAACGCGATGGAGCCACGCGGGCTTGCGCCCCAGGCGATGCGCTTGCCGAGGGCAGCGTCATAACCACTGGCGTCACGCGATGCCAACACCAGCGCCACCAGGTAGCGCTCCAGCTGCGGCGCCATGTGCAGTTCAAGTACGGCACGGCGGGCCTGCGCGATCTTGTCCAGCGACAACTTCTGCAGCGCCGCCGGCTTATGTTGCATGGCCTGCAGGGCGCGCTCGCGGGCCAGCCGCAGGATTTCCGTTTCCGCATCGGCATCCGGGTAGCCAATACGCACGTGCATCAGAAACCGGTCCAACTGCGCTTCCGGCAGCGGGAAGGTGCCTTCCTGCTCGATCGGGTTCTGTGTGGCCATCACCAGAAACACGTCCGGCAAGGGATAGGTATGGCGGCCCACGGTGACCTGACGCTCGCCCATGGCTTCCAGCAGCGCCGATTGCACCTTGGCCGGCGCGCGGTTGATCTCATCGGCCAGCAGGATGGGGTGGAAGATCGGCCCGGCCTGGAACTCGAAGCGGCCTTCCTGCGCGCGCCAGATATCGGTGCCGGTGAGGTCGGCCGGCAGCAGATCCGGGGTGAACTGGATGCGCGCGAAACTGGCGTCGACCCGCGAGGCAAGCGCACGGATGGCGGTGGTCTTGGCCAAGCCGGGGGCGCCCTCCACCAACAGGTGGCCGTCGGCCAGCAGGGCGATCAGCAGGCGCTCGACCAGCAACGACTGGCCCACGATCTCGGCGGACAACGCTTCGCGCAGCGCGGTGAAGTCCTGATGCAGGCCCGTATCTGGCGCGGGCGCTTCAGTCTGGCTGGGGAACTCGGGAGGCAGGTTCATAGGCGCAGTTTGACCGATCTACGGTGAAATGGTTCAACCGGCGACTCACAACGAAGAAGGGCCGCACTTGGCGGCCCTTCTTCTTCAAACCATCAATATCGCTGAGGATTACTCGGCAGCCTTGGCCACACGCAGAATCTTCGGGGTCACGAACACCAGCAGCTCAGCCTTGTCCTTGCTGCGGCCACGCTTCTTGAACAGGTTACCCAGGAACGGGATGTCGCCCAGGAACGGCACCTTGGCCACGCTGCTGCGGTCGGTGAACTCATACACACCACCAACCACAACGGTCTGGCCGTCTTCCACCAGCACAGCGGTATTCACTTCGCGGCGGTTGATGATCGGCACCACACCGAAGTTCTCGATCGGCAGGTAGTCGTCAACCTCATCCTTCTTGACGTTCATGTTCAGGAAGACGCGATTGTCCTGGGTGATGGTCGGGGTGACCCTCAGCTCCAGCAGCACTTCCTTGAACTGCACGTTCGGCGTGGCGACACCACTGGCACCGCTGGCGGTGATGGTGACGTAACCAATTTCCTTACCCTGCTTGATCACGCCTTCGCGCTGGTTGGCGGTGACGATGCGCGGATTGGAAACCACTTCACCACGGCCTTCTTCCTGCATTGCCGACAGCTCGACATCCAGCGAGAAATTGCGGCCCAGCAAGGTATAGGCAATTGCGCCGGCAGCAGTCTCGGTGAAGGTCTTGGCGGGCAGGTTGACGTTCAGGCCTCTTGTCGAGACCTCACCGTTTTCGATGATGTCCTTATGCCCTTCCAGCGAACCGCTGATGGCCTGCGAACGATCACCAATCCGACGACCCTGGATACCAAAACGTGCGCCCAAGTCACGTGCAAACGTATCGGAGGCAATGACGATGCGGCCTTCGATCAGCACCTGATCCACCGGACGGTCGATCACCTTGATCAGCTCGCGCATCTGCGCGACCTTCTTCGGGATGTCGCTGATCATCAACGTGTTGGTGCGCTCATCAGCCACCAGCATGCCGCGCGGTGACAGGAAGCCGTTCTCCTGCTTGTCGTTGCCGCCACCACCGCCACCGCTGCCGCCACTGTTGTTGTTGCCGATACCCTTGGCTTCGGTCAGCGCTTTGAAGATGGCTTCAGCGTTGTGGTAGTTGATCTGCACGTAATCGGTGATCAGATCCTGACGATTCTCGATCGCGATGCGCGCGTCTTCTTTGTCCTGCTCGAACTTGGCCAGTTCCGGCTGCGGTGCCACCCATATCACGCCACCATCGCGACGCTTGTCCAAGCCCTTGGCCCGCAACACGATGTCCATGGCCTGATCCCACGGCACGTTCACCAGACGCAGGGTCACGTTGCCCTGCACCGTGTCGGAAGCAACCACGTTGAGGTTGGATTCCTCGGCGATCAACTGCAGCACGGTGCGCACCGGCACGTCCTGGAAGTTGAAGGTCACCGGACGGCCGCTGTAGCCACGCGCCGCAACCGTTGCTGCCGCCTGGGCGACCGTTCTGGAGGTAACCGCACCGGTCGCGACATCCGCCTGACGCGGCGAAATCTCAACCACGTATTCGTTGCCGGTCTGGTAGGCCAGCGAGTCGAACAGGCCGGTGGTGCTCAGTACCAACTGCGCGCCCTGGCCCGAAGGCTTGGCGTCGATGCGCTGCACTGGCGTGGCGAAATCCACCACGTTGAGCGGGCGTTGCAGTTCGGCCGGTAGCGTGGCATTGCCCACGTCCACCACCACACTGTTGCCCTGGTTGCGCAGATCCGGGCTTGCGCCTTGGCCATCAAACTGCAGGATCAGACGGCCGCTGCCGTCATCGCCTCGCTTGAAGTCGATCTTGGTGACAGAAATCGCAGAAGCCGCCTGCGGGCTGGTGACGGCAGGTGCACCGCCGGCAGCCAGCGGCTGCGCCGCGTACGAAGAGCCGCACACCGCTGCCAACGCCACTCCCAAGGCGCAGACGCGGACCAGTGCATGGCGCCGAATGGGGCGCTGGCTCAGGGCTTTGGTAAAAGTCATCGTGCTATCCCCTAATCAATCAACGGTCGTCCAGCGCCAAAGACGCAGGACGTTCCAGCCAGCCGCCAGCGCCATCGGGCACCAGTTCAATGAGTTCAATCCCGTCTTCACGGACACCGGTGACACGGCCGTCGCTCTGGCCCATGTAGATACCGGGGCGCACGCGGTAGGTGACCTTGTCCGGCCCCATCACCAAGGCAACGGCACCGGGGCCGCCACCAATCGTGCCCACCATGTCCAAACTGTCGAGCGGGAACGCCTCCAGGGGCTCCTTGCGACGGTCCGGATCAGGACGCAGCTGGTTGCCACCATCGGCGGACACCCAAGCGTCACTGAACGGATCACGCATCCCCTGTGCGGCGTACTCGAAGGTCTCGAACTGCTGCATCACCGGCAGCGCCGGCAGTGCCTCAGCCGGACGCGCACGCACGTCGGCCACATATTTTTCCAGGTTGGGAGCATCACCAGGCGCGCTGGTCACTCCCCGTGTGCAGCCGGCAAGGGCCGCCATGCACACCATCCCCAGAACAAGAGAAGAAGTTCTGCTCACCTTACTTGCCTCCCTTCTTCTCGGCGATCTTCGCCGCTTCGGCCAGCTTTTCCTGGTCCTCCAACTCGGTGTCATCCAAGTAGCGGTAGGTCTTGACCGTGCCGGACAACTCCAGCGCACCACCGCGGGCAATCACGCCCTTGGGGTCTTTCGGCTTGAGGTTGATGTCATGCATGGTCAGGATCACCACGCGCGGCAGCGATGCCACGCCGCTGACGAAGGCACCGAACTGGTGGTAGCTGCCCACCAGGCGCAATGCGATCGGCTTCTCGGCATAGAACTCTTTCAGCGACTCGGCACCGGGCTGGAACAGTTCATTGTTCAGGCCACTGGACAGCGCCGTCTGCGAGACGTCGATGATCAGGTCGGGCATCTCGGTCTTGCTGGGCAGCTGGCGCAGCATCTGCTGCAGCACCTGCTCCATCTGCGCGAGCTGCTGCTTGAGCGGCTCCAGGTTGGCGGCGCGTTGCTGCTCGTCGGAGAACTGCTGGCGCAGCGTGGCTTCCTTGCTTTCCAGCGATTCCAGGTCGTTCATCTGACCGCGGACCACCAGCAGGAACGACAGCACCACGATCAACAAGGCCAACAATGCGCAGAAGACCATCTTGGCTTTCTGCGGCCAATTGCCGATGTTGTTGAAATCCAGCTCTTTGGCGTTGAATTTCTTGCTCACGAGCGAACCTCCTTCGGCGCGGCTACCGCCGGTTCCGCAGCAGGCTGGGCCGCTGCTTCCGGCGCAGCCGGAGCGGCCATTGCAGGCTCGGCCGCCGCCGCATCATCGACAGCAGGCTGCTGGGCAGTGTTCTCACCCGGCGCCGGCAACTTCACCTTCAGCGTGAACACGTAGGGCAGCGACTTGATGTCGAGCACCGCACCGCCGGTTTCCTGCGCCTTGGCCTCGATGATCGACAACTCCGGGCTGCTCATCCAGCCCGACCCTTCCAGGTTGCGCATGTAGGTACTGACGCGCGCATTGGATTGGGTGCGGCCTTCCAGCGTGAGGATGTCGCCTTCCTGCTTGAGCGCGGTGAGCACGACGCCATCGGGGATGGTGCGTACCAACGAGTCGAACAGGTGCACCATCTGCGAACGCTTGCCCTGCAGTTCTTCGATCACCGCCTTGCGAGCCAGCAGACGTGCTTTCTGCTTGTCCAGGCGTTCGATTTCCTTGTTCTGCTCCTTGACCTTGGCGATCTCGGTTTCAAGGAACGCGTTGCGGTCGTTCTGGCCGCTGATCTGCTGGCTGTAGTAGAACCACAGCAGGCCCGACAGGACCACGCCTGCCAACGCCGCAAACCCCAACATGCCGTAGAACTCGCGCTGCCGTTGTTTGCGGCGCTCTTCGCGCCACGGCAGAAGATTGATCCGTGCCATCAGTCAAACCCCCTCATGGCCAGACCCGTTGCGATCATCAGCGCCGGCGCGTCCTGGGCAAGCGCATGCGCCTGCACCTTCGGCCCCAACGTCATCTGCGCCAATGGATTGGCCACCGATGTCGCCACACCCAGCTGCTCTTCCACCATCGTCGGCAGCCCCGCCAAGGCAGCACAGCCGCCGGCCAGGACAATGTGATCAACGCGGTTGAACTCGCTGCCGGCATAGAAGAACTGCAACAAGCGGCTGATCTGCTGCACCGTGGCCTCTTTGAACGGCTCCAGCACCTCAACCTCGTAGCTCTCCGGCAAACCACCCTGGCGCTTGGCCAAGCCAGCTTCTTCGTAGCTCAGACCGTAGCGGCGCATCACCTCGTCGGTAAGCTGCTTGCCGCCGAACACCTGCTCGCGGCTATACAGGCTACGGCCACCGCGCAGGACGTTGAGCGTGGTCATGGTCGCGCCGATATCCACCAGCGCCACCACCGAGTCACTGGCCACCGGCAGCTCGCTGGCCACGAGTGCGAATGCGTTCTCAACCGCGAACGCCTCCACATCCATCACCTTGGCTACCAAGCCGCCCAGCTCCAGCGCCGACTGGCGCAGCTCGACGTTCTCCGAACGCGATGCGGCCAACAGCACCTGCACCATTTCCGGGTTGTTGGGCACCAGCCCGAGCACTTCAAAATCGAGGTTCACTTCCTCGATCGGATACGGGATGTAATTCACCGCCTCCAGCTCGACCTGGGCTTCCATGTCGTTGTCGTCCAGGTCCGCCGGCATCGGGATCACCTTGGTGATCACGGCCGAACCGGCCACTGCCGCAGCCGCGTTCTTGGCCTTGCTGCCAGAACGCGCCACGGCGCGACGGATGGCCTCACCCACGGCCTCCACCTCGACAATGTTTTTCTCTACTACCGCATTAGGCGGAAGCGGTTCCACAGCGTAATGTTCCACGCGAAACCGATTCCCATTGCGGGAAAGCTGTAACAGCTTGACCGCAGTCGAGCTGATGTCGACACCAATGATTGGCGTCTGACTTTTTGGGATAAGCCCCACGGTTTCTCCCCTGCCGACGGGCACTTGGACGCACTTGTTGCGCCCGCGCATTAATAACTGATTTTCAGCAGTTGGCAACCGTTCAGAGCACGAGACGCGATACGCATCACGCCCTGTGGCGGTCCCCAGCTACTCTCCCCAGGATCCGGCCCCAGCCGTTCCCCTGCGTAATCTATACTCTGCGGCCACAAAATCCGCAATTGGGAACTTCTGGATGTCACGTTTCCGTCGCTGGCTTCGCTGGCTTTTGGCCATCTTTGTTGCCCTGGCTCTGGTAGGGGCGATTGCCGCAGGCTCGCTCTATTACGTTGTCTCTTCCAAGCTCCCTGACGTTCAGGCCCTGCGCGATGTCGAGCTGCAGGAGCCCATGTATGTCTATGACAGCGAAGGGAAATTGATGGCGGTGTTCGGCGAGACCCGGCGCTACCCCGTCCAGATGAAGGACGTCCCCGAGCGCCTGAAGCAGGCGTTCCTGGCGACCGAGGATGCCCGTTTCTATGAGCATGACGGCGTCGATTACAAGGGCGTGGGCCGTGCGATCTGGTTGCTGGCCACCACCGATGCCAAGCGCGTTCCGGGCGGTTCGACCATCACCCAGCAGGTCGCGCGCCAGTTTTTCCTCAGCTCCGAATACAGCTACACCCGTAAGATCGCCGAAATCCTGCTCGCTCGTAAGATCGAAAAAGAGCTGAGCAAGGACGAGATTTTCGAGCTCTACCTGAACAAGAGCTTCTTCGGCAACCGCGCCTATGGCGTGGGCGCAGCCGCCGAGTACTACTACGGCAAGAAGCTCGATCAGCTGGATCTGGACGAAGTGGCCTCGTTGGCCGGCATCCCCAAATTCCCCTCCAGCGGCAACCCGATCAGCAACCCCGAGCGCGCGCGCCAGCGCCGCGACAACTATGTGCTGCAGCGCATGGCCGAGCTCAAGTTCATCAGCCAGGCTGAAGCCGACGCCGCGAAGGCCGTGCCGATGCATGCCGCACCGCATGAGCCGCCGGTGGAGATCTACGCACCGTATGTGGCCGAGATGGTGCGCCAGGAGATGATCGCCAAATACGGCGGCGACGTGCTCAACAAGGGTTATCACGTCACCACCACCATCAACGGCACGCTGCAGGATGCGGCCAATTCGGCCATCCGAGATGGCTTGATTCTGTACGACCACCGCCATGGCTGGCACGGCGTGGAGCAGCACTTTGACGTTGCTGCCGACGCTGATGCCACCGCGTTGGCACGGCATATCGCCGGTATTCCGACGCAGTCCGGCCTGCAGCCTGCCGTGGTTTCAGCCACGCACGCCGATGGCAGCGTCACCGTGGTGCTGGCCGACCGCAGCGAACGCGTGCTACCGGCCGCCGCCAGCCGCTGGACCAACCGCACGCCGGCCAAGCTGGTCACCCGCGGCGACATGATCCGCATCCGCGCTGGCGCCAAAGAAGGCGAGTGGTTGATCGACCAGATCCCGCGCGGTCAGGGTGCATTGGTGTCGGTGGATGCCGAAACCGGCGCGCTGCGTGCCTTGGTCGGTGGCTTCAGCTTTGCCGGGAACAAGTTCAACCGTGCCACCCAGGCGCGCCGCCAGCCGGGCTCCAGCTTCAAACCGTTCATCTATGCCGCCGCATTCGACAAGGGCTTCAACCCGGCCTCGATCGTGCTGGATGCGCCGGTGGTGTTCCGCGACCGCCGTGGCAAGACCTGGCAGCCGCAGAATGACGGCGGCGGCTTCCGTGGCCCGATGCGCCTGCGCGAAGCTCTGGTGCAGTCGCGCAACCTGGTTTCGGTGCGCCTGCTGGACAGCATCGGCGTGGATTACGCACGCAAATACATCAGCGAATTCGGTTTCCAGGAGGCCGAGTTGCCGCCCAACCTGTCGATGTCGCTGGGCACCGCCTCGCTGACCCCGCTGTCGGTTGCGCGCGGCTATGCCGTGTTCGCCAATGGTGGTTCACGCGTGGACACGTGGTTGATTGATGAGATCAAGGACCGCGACGGCGCCGTCATCTTCAAGGAAAACCCGGCCCTGGCCTGCCGTGGCTGCGGCGGCGCGACCGGCGGCGCAACGCCGGTCAATCAGGTGGTGGACGGCTTCAACTTTGGTGCAGAGGTAAAGCCGGCAGCAGCCGCGACCGAAGCCACGGCGACCGCCAGCGAACCGGCCAAACCGGTCAACCCGGACGCACGCATCGCACCGCGCGCCATCGACGAGCGCACCGCGTATCAGCTGGTGTCGATGATGCGTGACGTGGTCCAGCGCGGCACGGGCGCACAGGCCAAGGTATTGGGCCGCGCCGATGTCGGCGGCAAGACCGGCTCCACCAACGACCACCGCGATGCGTGGTTCTCCGGTTTTGGCGGCCCGCTCGCCACCACCGTATGGGTAGGCCGCGATGACTTCCGCTCGCTGGGTTACCGCGAGTACGGCGGCAAGGCAGCCCTGCCGATCTGGATCGACTACATGCGCGCCGCTCTGAAGGACGCCCCCATTGCTCCGAACGACCCGCCGTCCGGCATGGTCGAAGCCACGCTCAATGGCGCTACCGAGTGGGTCAAAACCGAAGATCTGGAGCGTGTGCAGGAGTTCGACTACGAGCAGCATCAGCAGCAGGCTGACGACGCGGCGTTCGATATCTTCTAAGCAGCGCCGACAGGCGGCGGGACGCACAGCCCGCCGCCTGCCTACAATCGGCCAGCAAACTCCGGGGAGCTGACCGAATGCCGTCCACACCGCAGACCACTCAACGCAATGCTCGCGGCCGCCAGCGCATCGCCCAGGAGGCCGCGCGGCTCATCGCCGAAAGCGGCATCCAGGATTTCGAGCACGCCCGCCGCAAGGCCGCCGCCCGCCTCGGCATTCACGAAGAGTCACTGTGGCCACGTTTGGCCGATGTCGAGCAGGCATTGCGCGAGCATCAACGCCTGTTTGCCTCCACCACCCAACCGGACGCACTGCAGCTGCGGCGCGAATCGGCGCTGCAGGCAATGCAGTTTCTGCAGGCATTCCAGCCGCGCCTGAGCGGGCCCGTGCTGACCGGCGTTGCCGGTGACAACAGCCCGGTCATCCTGCACCTGCATTGCGATGACGCCGAAGCAGTGCATCACTTTCTGCATGACCAACGCATTCCCGCCGAAGCGCGCGCGTGGTTGCTGCAATTGGCCGGCCATATGATGAAGCAGCACTTCCCGGGTTGGGAGTTCGCCGCCGACGGCATTGCTTTCGAGCTGGTGGTGCTGCCCGAAGATGCATTGCGACAGCCGCCTGTTTCCAGCGATGACGGCAAACCCCTACCCCGCGCCACCGTGGCACAGGTGCGGCAACTGCTGGTCATGGCACAACCGTTGACATGACGCTCGCAACACCATGACCCATTGGTGGCCATCGCACAGAACCCCACCGCGCCCAGCGCTGGCGATGCGTCATTTTTCCCGCAACTGAACTCACCTCGCAAAACGCCAGCCCCACAATGACAAAGGCCCCGCAATGCGGGGCCTTTGTTGTGATGGAACGGCGTATCGCTACGCCGACGCCATTACTTGTAGTCGCGCACGTCGTGGCCGGTGTAGACCTGACGCGGACGGCCGATCTTCATTTCCGGATCAACCTGCTGCTCCAGCCAATGCGACACCCAGCCGGAGGTACGGCCCAGGGCGAACATGACGGTGAACATTTCGGTCGGAATCTGCAGCGCCTTGTAGATGATGCCGCTGTAGAAATCGACGTTCGGGTAGAGCTTGCGGGCAACGAAGTAGTCGTCCTGCAACGCGGCCTGCTCCAGCTTCACGGCAACGTCCAGCAACGGATCCTGCACGCCCAGCTGCTTGAGCACCTTGCCGGTCATCTCGCCGATGACCTTGGCGCGCGGGTCGAAGTTCTTGTACACGCGGTGGCCAAAGCCCATCAGGCGGAAGCCCGAGGTCTTGTCCTTGGCCTTGAGCACAGCGGACTCGACGTTGTCGGCCGAACCGATCTCTTCCAGCATCTTCAACACAGCTTCGTTGGCGCCGCCGTGTGCCGGGCCCCACAGCGCGGTGACGCCAGCGGCGACCGACGCATACGGGTTTGCGCCGGTCGAACCGACCAGACGCACGGTCGAGGTCGAGGCGTTCTGCTCATGGTCGGCATGCAGGATGAACAGCAGATCCAGCGCCTTGACCACGTCCGGGTTCAGCTCGTACTGGCCATCGGCCGACTCGAAGGTCTGCTTCAGGAAGCGACTGACGTAATCCAGCGAGGTGTCCGGCTTGTTGGCCGGCAGGCCCTTGCCGTGGCGATAGATCAGCGCCGACAGGGTCGGCACCTTGGCGATCAGGCGCACAGCGGCCTGGCGGCGCTGCTCGGCGTCGGACAGGTCCAACGTGTTGTGATAGATCGCCGACAGCTGCGCGATGGCGGCAGCCAGCACGGCCATCGGATGGGCATCCTTGGCGAAGCTGGAGATCAAGGCATTGACCGACTCGTCAACATTGGCTTCGGCAGCCAGCTCGTCGGTGAAGGCCTTCAGCTGCTCGGCGCTCGGACGCTCGCCATTGATCAGCAGGTAGACCACTTCGACGTAGCTCGACTTTTCCGACAGCTGCTCGATCGGGTAACCGCGATACAGCAGCACGCCGTTGTCACCATCAATATAGGTGATGGCCGACTTGCAGCTTGCAGTGGCGGTGTAGCCGGAGTCGTAGGTGAAGAGACCGGTTTCTTTGGTCAGCTTCGAGATATCGACACAGTTATTGCCCAGCACGGGTTTGACGACAGGCAGAACGACCGACGTATCGCCGGCGTTGAGCGTGACCTGATCAAGATCGGACACAGTGTGCGCTCCTCAAGTGGAAGGCGCCTGTCCAGACAGTGAGGTGATGGGCAGACGCGTGAATGAAATCCGCGGTTTTGCACCACGGTACGCGCCATTATCGCACAGCAGCATTTCCAGATTGCGAAGACGAAAGTCTTATAGCCGGTGTATCAATGCGACACAGCGTCGCAACCGTAACCGGCCGATGCGGGAAATGATTCAGTTTTATTGCAGATGGCACAAAACAACGGCCGCGAAGATCGCGGCCGTTGCTCTTGCAGTCAACAACAGCTCTATTAGCGCGCGTAGCGCTTCTGGAACTTGTCGATACGACCGCTGGTGTCGATGACCTTGTGCTTGCCCGTGTAGAACGGATGCGAAGCCGAGGAGATTTCCACCTTGATCAGCGGATACTCTTCGCCATCTTCCCACTTGACCGTGTCTTTGGAGGACATGGTCGAACGGGTCAGGAACTTGAAATCGGAAGTGACGTCATGAAACACGACGTTGTGGTAATCAGGATGGATATCGGCCTTCATGGGCTCGCACCGTATGGGCTGGTGGTCAAGAGCGGCATTATAGTCCCGGCCCGCACGGGAAGGCAAGCCGGGATTTGAACAAGGGCTCAAAGCCCCAGCGCGCCGCGCACCTGGGCCTCGAAACGGCCTTGGTCGTAGCCGATCAACAAGGTGGTGTTGTCCGGTGCGCCGGTCTGACGGTTCCAGTCCACCACCGTGGCGCCACGGCTGCGGTTGCCGGTGAGTTCGATGGACAGCGGGCGCTGTTCCACATGGATGCCCCCCTCCGGCTGCAGCGCCCAGGCCATCGCCAACGCGTCGGCGGCATACCAATACTCGCCACGGCTGTCTTCGGACCAAAGACGGGTCTTGCGCGAAATCAGCTCGTAAAAGCGCGCTTTGTCAGTATCAGCTGCCAGCCACTGCTCCACATCGCGGTGCATCAGGCCGTGGGCGATGGTGGCTTCCCAATCGGCCACTTCGGTATGCGGGAAGGCGGTGAACACGATGTGCGCCGCTTCCGGGTCGAAGGCGATGTTGAACTCGGCCACCGGGGTGATGTTGCCGTGGCCGTTGATGGCCCCGCCCATCACCAGAAAACGCTTCACCCGCTGCGGCAGGCTCGGGTCGAGCTTGAGCGCCAGCGCGATGTTGGTGAGCGGGCCGAGGGCGACCAGGGTCAGCTCGCCCGCATGGGTGTGCGACAAGCGCAGGATGGCCAGTGCGGCGTGTTCGGCCTCCACCTTGCGTGCGCTGGGTGCCAGATCCACATCGCCGAAGCCATCGCGGCCATGCACGTGGGCGGCGTCTTCGGCCGGGTAAACCAGCGGGTCAGGCGTGCCTGCGAACACCGGCACATCGTCACGGCCTGCTACTTCACACAACTTCAGTGCATTGCGCACGGTGTAGTCCAGGCCGACGTTGCCCGCCGCCACCGTCAACCCGATCACGTCATGACGCTCATCGGCAAAGGCCATCAACAGCGCCAGTGCATCGTCAACGCCCGGGTCGGTATCAATCAGCAACGGTATCTTCTTGCTCATCGTCAGCTTCACTCTGGTTGGCAATGGAGTCTGTCACCTCAACCATGACAGTGGAAGCACACAATCAGGCCGATGCGTATCGCACAGCGCTGCCAATCCAGCGGCGGACGATGCGATCGGCCAAGTCCGGAGCTTCATTCAACAGCCGCTCGGACAGCTCGTGCACCATCGGCAGCATGCCGGCATCGCGCGCAAGATCGGCCACGCGGAACTCGGCCAGGCCGGTTTGACGGGTACCCAGCAGTTCGCCTGGGCCGCGCAGTTCGAGATCTTTTTCCGCAATGAGGAAGCCATCGGAGGTATGCCGCATGGTTTCCAGCCGCTCACGCGCCATGTTGGACAGCGGCGCCTGATACATCAGCACGCAGCTGGATGCGGTGGCGCCGCGACCCACGCGCCCGCGTAACTGATGCAACTGGGCCAAGCCGAGGCGCTCGGCGTTCTCGATGATCATCAACGAGGCGTTGGGCACATCCACGCCCACTTCGATGACGGTGGTGGCAACCAGCAGGTCGGTCTGCGCGGATTTGAAGGACTGCATTGCAGCCTGCTTCTCGGCCGCTTTCATGCGCCCGTGCACCAGGCCGATGCGCAGCTCCGGCAACTGTGCGGACAGTGCTTCAAAGGTGTTCTGCGCGGCGGTGGCGACCACTTCGTCGCTTTCGTCGATCAACGTGCATACCCAGTACACCTGCCGGCCCTGCTGGCAGGCCACACGGATGCGTTCGACCAGTTCAGGGCGGCGTTCTGCACTGATGACGATGGTCTTCACCGGCGTGCGACCGGGCGGCAGTTCGTCGATGGCCGATACGTCCAGGTCGGAGTACGCGGCCATCGCCAAGGTGCGCGGAATAGGCGTTGCGGTCATCACCAGCTGATGCGGCACGACGCCTGCCGTTGCGCCCTTGTCGCGCAGTGCCAGCCGTTGATGCACGCCAAAGCGGTGCTGCTCATCCACGATGGCCAGCGCCAGATCCTTGAACACCACCGCGTCCTGCATCAACGCGTGCGTACCCACCACCACCTGCGCATGGCCGGAGGCGACATCTTCCAGCACCTTGCTGCGCGCCTTGCCGGTGACCTTACCCGCCAGCCATGCCACGCGCACGCCCAGCGGCTCAAGCCATGCGCGCAGGTTGATCAGGTGCTGCTCGGCCAGCAGCTCGGTCGGCGCGGCCAGGGCAACCTGCTTGCCGCGCTCCACCGCCAACATGCCGGCCAACGCGGCGACCACGGTTTTGCCCGAGCCCACGTCACCCTGCACCAGACGCAGCATGGGATGCGCGCGCGCCAGGTCTTTGCGGATTTCATCGAACACGCGCTGCTGCGCGCCGGTGAGCTGGAACGGCAGCGACTCGCGCAGCGCTTTTACCAAGCCATCCTGCCCGCGCAACGACGGTGCTCGATGCTGCTGCAGGGCGATGCGCTGACGACGCAGGCTGAGGTGATGGGCGAGCAGTTCTTCCATCGCCAAGCGTTGCTGCGCGGGATGTGTGCCGGCCGACAACGCGACGGTATCGGCGCCTGCCGGCGGCCGATGCATGGTCAACATGGCCTCGCGCAGCGAAGGCAGCTTGAGATCGGCCAGCAACGCAGGCGGCAGCAGTTCCAGCGTGGCGGCTTCGGGCAGCCGGTCCAGCGCCTGGCTGATCAACTTGCGTAGGCTGGCCGGGCCAATGCCCTCAACTGCCGGATACACCGGGTCCAGCGCTTCACCCAGCCCGGCATCTTCGCCCTCGCCCAGCACGCGGTAGCTGGGGTGCACGATTTCCAGACCATGCTGCCCGGGGCGCGGCGTGCCGTAGCAGCGCAGCCGTGTGCCGACGGCAAACTGTGCGACCTGCGCGGCGCGGAAGTGGAAAAAGCGCAGCACGACGGCGGCGCCGGAGTCGTCGCTGATCGCCACGCGCAACATGGGGCGATAACGGAAGCCTCGCTCCACCGCGTCCACACGGCCTTCGACCTGCGCGGCCATGCCGGCCTTCAAGGCGCGGATGGGCAACAGTGTGGTGCGGTCTTCATAACGCAGCGGCAGGTGCAGCCACAGGTCCTGCAATGTGCTCAGGCCACGCGCTTCCAGCTTGGCAGCCACACGCGGCCCCACACCCGCCAGATGGCTGAGGGGTTCGGCGGACAGATCAAGGGGAACGGCATCACGACGGGCAGACATGCGACAAGGATGCCGTCACAAACGCAAAACAGAAACCCCGTCGCCCGAAGACGGCGGGGTTTCCTTCCCCAACGGTGTTGGATTGTTGGAGCTGAGCATGCGGGGAATGCCTTGAAAGCCTGCCCTCACCCCAACCCCTCTCCCGCTCGCGGGAGAGGGGCTTAAAGCGGGGCTGCGTCGGAGCCTGCTTGCGAATGCCTTGCAAGCCTGCCCTCACCGCAACACATCTCCCGCTGGCGGGTGAGGGGCTTAAAGCGGGCTGCGTCAGAGCCTGCTTGGGAATGCCTAGCATGCCTGCCCTCACCCCAACCCCGCTCCCGCTAGCGGGAGAGGGGCTTAAAGCGGGGCTGCGTCGGAGCCTGCTTGGGAATGCCTTGAAAGCCTGCCCCACCCCAGTCCTCTCCTGCGGGCGGGAGAGGGTTTTGAAGCGGTGCTGCCTCAGAACTTGTATTGCATCTCCATGCCGTAGAAGCGTGGTGAGGTGATGCTGGCGCCGGTGGTGCCGAAGACGCTGGTGCCGTAGCCGTGCAGGCCGGAGACGTATTGCTTGTCGAACAGGTTGTTGGCGTAGACCGCTACACCCCACGTGTCGGCGGGTGAGCTCCAGCGCACATACAAATCGGTGCGCTGTTGCGCCTCACCGATGGTGAAAGCCGGGTAACGGCCGCAGTTGCCCTGGGTCAACGAGTCGGAGGCGCAGCGGGTTTTGCCTCGGTATGAATGTCGCAGCGAGGCGCGGATGGCGCTGTTGTTATTCAGCAACCACTGGTAGTTCATGCCCGCCGCGAACGAGAATTTGGGCTCGCCGGTGGGGTCGCCGTCCAGGTCCTGGCCTTCCGGGGTGATGTAGTTCTTGTAGGTGGAATTGATGTACGCCGCGTTGAGGTCAAAACCCAAGGCCGTGGTCGGCTGCCAGCGCAGATTGAGGTCCACGCCGTAGGCGGTCTGGTCGCTGGTGTCGGTGACGTAGCGCGGCACGGTGGTGGTGGTGTCCAAGCGGATTGCTTGGCGGTTGTCGTAGACGTAGTAGTAGGCCGAGGCGTCGAGCTGCAGACGCTGGTCAGGAAAGCTGCGCTTGATGCCGGTCTCGAAGTTCCACACATCCTCGTTGTTGATGTAGGCGCCGGGCGAGAAGCTGTTGAAGCCGCCCGCCTTGTAGCCCTTGGCAAGCGAGGCAAACACCATGGTGTACGCGTCGATGTGGTAATCGGCGACGAGACGCGGGCTCCAGTCGCTCCACGAATTTTTGGCGCGATTCCTGATGCCCTTGTTGGCCATCGAAATGGGGTCACTGAAGGCCAGGTCGAAACCGGCCAGGAACATCGCATCAATCGGAATCAGGCCATCGCCGTCCTCATCAAGGCCGCACATCCCCAACGCCTCGCAAGGAATCGGCTGCGGCAATACGCCGTATTGCTCCAGTGTCTGCAGACCTTGGTTGAGTGCATCGGCGCGGTGGTAGTCGTTGAGCCAGGTGAATGACTTCTCATCGCGCGTGTAGCGCAGGCCGAAGGTGAGGTTCAGCTTGTCGGTCGCATGCCAGATGACGTCGCCAAACACGGCATAGGCCTTGGAGTCGAGCGTGTTGTTGTAGGCCTCCTGCCACGGGTTACCGAACAGCTGCACCGGGATGCCATAGAAGTCCGCCGCCTCCTGCAGCATGCTGAAAAGCGGCAGTCCGTAAAGACTGAGCGCGGCCGAGTTGACGCTGTCGCTGGCCAGGTTGACCTCGCTGGTCTGCTTGGCCTTTTCTTTGTAATAGCTGACACCGGCCACCCAATCGATACGATCAGTGCCGCCGCTGAATTTGAACTCCTGATACCAATTGGTGTTGGCTTCGCGGTTGGCGGTATCGATGTACAGGTAAGGACGATTGGTTGCGTCCTCCTCGGCACGATTGACCGTGTCGAAATCACGCCAAGCGGTGGTTGAGGTCAGGTGGCCCCATTCAAAACTGTGGTCCAGCAACAGGGTGACGCCATCAAAGTTGCGCGACTCCTCGTTGCCCACCACGTCGCTGTAGACCGGCTGATGGAAGGGATTGAGATAGTCCGCCACGTCCACCGGAAAGGCCGGCATACCCGGTGCATCCGGCAACGCGGCAATGCCGATGGTGGGGCGCGAGCGTTGATCCAACTTTTCGTGGTCCCAACTCAACAACGCCTGCGTGTTGTCGCTCAGGTCCCAGCGGAACGCGGCGCGGGTGGCCCATTCGTCATCGCCGTTGAGATCGCCGCCGGTAGCTGCGTCCTGTATCCACCCATCGCTACGGTTGACCAATGCATTCATGCGGAACGCCATGCGGTCGTTGACCGGCGCATTGAAGGTGCCGTCCAGATAGCGCTTGCCATAGTTACCCAAACGCAGGGTGACCTGGCCCTCCTGCTCATCACTGGGCCGCTTGGTGATGATGGACACCGCACCGGCCGCCGAGTTGCGGCCAAACAAGGTGCCCTGCGGGCCCTTGAGTACTTCCACGCGTTCCACATCCAGAAACGGCAGCACGGTGCCGCCGCCGCGCCCGGCGTAGACGCCGTCCACGTACACGCCCACCGCCGGGTCGGTGCCGATACCGAAATCGCCGGTGCTGATGCCACGCAGCCTGAAGCCTGCCTGGGTCGGCTGTTCATCGCTGACAACCAGGCCGGGCACGAAGCTGTCCAGGTCACCAATGTTTTCGGCCACGACATCGCGAATGAAGGTGGCGTCCACCACCTGCAGCGCAATCGGAACATCCTTGAGCTCCTGCTCACGGCTCTGCGCGGTGACGGTTATCCGGTCCAGCGTGGTGGCCGCATCCTCCTTGGTTGCCGACTGCGCCACCGCCGTACCGGCCGCCCCCAGCACCATCAGCCCGGCAATCGCCCGCTGCAGCCCTGTCACCAGACTCCGTTGCTTCACTCGCATCGCCTCTCTCCCAAAGCAGTGGGTGAAAACCGGCTCAAATGGCCGGTGGTCCCGTCATGTTGACCGGCGTCGCGCCGGCGGTCGTATCGCAATTTCCGTCCAGCGCATTGATCCACTCGCGGATCAACGCCACACCTTCCCGGTGCACTACCGCCCTGCCCACCTCCGGCATCATCACCGACGGGTCATCGCTGTCCATGCGGTAGGCAATGATCGAGGCATCCGCATCACCGGGCATCACGTCATACAAGCGGTCACCGGTGCCTTTGCCTGCTGCGATGGGCTGCTTGCACAGGCCCAGTTTGAGCGGATCGTTGGTGGGCGCATCCAGCCACAGCCCCGAGGTGATCGCCGGGCCGGTGCGGCTATGGCAATGCCCACAGTTCACGTCCAGATAGGCGCGCGCACGTGCTTCCAGCGGCGCCTTGGCATCGGTGGCATCGGCCACGTGCGGCAGCTGCGCGGCGGCCGGCACGCCACTGAGATAGCCCAGCCGCTGCAGATGTACCAATTGATTCTCGCGCCCGTCGGCATATTCAAAATCACGATTCAGATGCCGCGCCTTCGGCCCGATTGGCAACAGCTTGCGCGAGCGGTTGTCGGTGATGTGACAACCGCCACATTGGTTCTGGTCGGGCACCTGGTAGGAGAACGCTTCGCGCGCCCCGGCAGCATCCACCAATTCCAGCTCCACGGTTTCGCCAGCGCGCTTGAGCGTGGCGGCGGTCTGCTCGCGGTTCCACACATACGGCAATGCCGCCCAGCCTTCTTTGCGATGCACAAGCAAGCGGGTTTCGATCAACCGCACCTTGCTCAGGTCCAGGCTTTCACCCTGCAGCATCGACAGCGATGGCGAGGTGCGTGCCACCGATTTTCCATCGGCATCGCCGCCCACCGGCAGCGGGTAATAAAACGTTTTGCTGAGGATGGTGCCCACCGGGAAATCCAGCGCGTGCTCGGGCGCATAGCCCGCTGCCTGCCCCTTCGGCATCCAAACCGTGCGCAGTTTGTGCGCGTAATCGCTGAACAGCGGCGTGTTCAGGTCATAGGGCACCACGCCCTCATTGAGCTGCAGCTTGCCGCCTTCGATACGCAGCACATGCCACTCGTCCAATGTCGGCGGTTGCCCGTCGGCGAAAAAATGCACCTGCGGTTTGCCACACGCGGCCAGCGCCAACAGCAAACCCGCCACGACTCCCATCCGCACCATCAGCTTCTGCATGCCAGCCCCTCAACCACGCTTGAGGTCGATGGCCGGCAAGCGCGGCAGCTCGCAGTCGAACGGCTTGGCATCTTTGCTGGGGTTTTTGTAACCCCCGGGGCCATCGGCATTCACCACGCCGCTGACATTGCGCAGGCAGATCTGCGGGCCCACCTTGACCCCGTCCACCATGCGCTCCTTGTTGTAATAACCATCCCATAGCACGTCCGGGAAGTTGCCGGTCAAACCGTACAGCGCCACCTTGAGCGCCTTCAGATCGAAGCCGTCGGGTGAATCGCCACCACCGGATAAGGTGTTGTTGTGGATATAGATGCGCTCCGGGTACGGGTCGAAATTGGGCGACGCGCTGCTGTCTTTGTAGCCGGTGGAATACACGCTGGAGACGATGATGTTGGTGGTCGCGTTGTCGCGCACTTCGTTGTCAAAAATCTCGATGTCATCGTTGGAGTTGATGACGATGCCCGAACCAGCGGGCACGCTGGCCACCGGCGTGCCCTTGGCCCCGAAGTTGGCGTGGTTGTTGGCGATGACCTTGTTGTTGAACACGCGGATGTTGGCGCCCTGCTGCGACAGGCCCGGCATGTTGAACACCAGAATGCCGCCGGTGTTGCCGGTGGCCACGTTGTTGTAGACATCGGCATTACGGGTGTTTTCCACCTCGATGCCGGCCACATTCTGCTCGGCGCGGCTGTTGCGCACGATCACCCCGTCGGACTGGCCCACGTAGATGCCGGCATCGGAAGCACCGATGGAGATGGTGTCTTCAATCAGCACGTTTTTGGTCAGCACCGGGTAGATGCCGTAGCCGCCATTCTTGGTGCTAGGGCCACCGGTCCATTGCACCTTGATGCCGCGAATGGTGATGTGCTCGGACTCGCTGACCTTCAAACCGTCACCTTTGGAATCCTCGATGGTGAGGTTCTCGATGGTGAAGTTGTCGCCGTTGACCAGCAGCCCTTCGGCGCCGGCTTTCTGCCCCTTGAAGCTGAGCACCGTCTTGTCCATGCCCGCACCACGGATGGTCACCCCATCGGCGCGCAGGCTCAGGCTGCGCTCGAACTGATGCTTGCCCGCAGGGATTTCAATCACATCGCCGGGCTTGGCATCAAGCAGACGCTCCTGCAGCGTGGCCGCAAATGCCCCGTCCGCCGCCTCGACCTCTGGCGCCTGCGGAGCCTGCTTCTGGCAGCCCGCCGCCAAGACACTCAATGTGGCGGCAACCGCCAAGGTAATGCTGCGCTGCATGAATCTTCTCCCCATACGCCTGCAGATGGTGAATTGCAGTCTGTCTTCAGGAAGTGTTCACGCGAAGGGCAGGACCGGCATACTTGGGGGGTAAAGCGGACAAGCTGAAGGGAGCTTCGATGCCAAAGAAATCAGGAAACGGCGACAGGCTGTCCATCGCCAATGTGCCAACCAACATGCTGTGCGGGCTGCTGCTGCTCGCCGCCGAGTGCAACGTCAACAGTGAACCCTGGTTGGCAGGGCAACGCCTGAGCGTGGAACAGCTCAATGATCCGCTGACACGCATCTCGTACCGGCAGGCGCTGGAGGTGATCCGCCGCGCCCTGCCCACCCTGCCCATTGAAGGCGTTGGCCTGGCCATGGGCAGCAACCAGAATGGCGGCAACTTCGGCATCCTGGGGCTGGCGATGAAAACCGCGCGCACCTTTGGCGATGCGGTGCGCATCGGCTTGGACTACCAACGCAATCTCGGCCCGTTGATGACCCTGCGCCTGGAAGACCAACCCGACCAGACCCTGGCCGTGGTGGCCACGGCGCCGGAAGAGGCGCATGCCCTGTTGCCATTTCTGTGCGAAGAAATGTTTTCCAGCATCCTGATGCTGGGCCGCGAACTGGCCGGCGATGCGTTCAGCCCGATGCGCCTGGAGCTGGGATACCCGGCACCGAGGCATGCCGACAAGTACCGCACGCTTTTCCGTTGCGACATCCACTTCGATCAACCGCGCCACACGATGGTGCTGGACCGCAGCTGGATGCAGATGCCGTTTGCCAGCTACAACCCGGTGACCTCGCAACAGGCCTTGTCGTTGTGCCGCGCGCAACTGGCCACGCTGTCAACGCGCGGAGAAACCACGGCGGCGGTGGAGCGCCTGCTGCGACCGCAGCTGCGCGACAACCCGCAGATGAGCGACGTGGCGCAGGCATTGCACCTGAGCGAGCGCACCCTGCGCCGGCAATTGGCCGACGAGGAAACCAGCTTCAGCGAGGTACATGACCGCGTGCGCAGCGAGCGTGCGCTGGAGTTGCTGCAGAACCCGGAGCTGGCCATTGCCGCTATCGGCAACCAACTGGGTTTCAACGACGCGCGCGAATTCCGGCGCGCATTCAAACGCTGGACCGGACAGACGCCGAGCGAAACTCGGCGTCATCTGGCCTGAAGCCGCACTCAGTCGAGGATCATCACCGCATCGACTTCAAACGCGGCGCCCTTCGGCAGACCCGACACTTCAATGGTGGAGCGCGCCGGGAACGGAGCCTGGAAGTACTCCTGCATCACGGCATTGACCTTGGCGAACTCGCCCAGGTCGGTCAGGTACAGGCCCAGGCGGACCATCTTGTCCAGCGAGCCGCCGGCTTCTTCGGCAACGGCCTTGAGGTTGTCGAACGCACGACGGGCCTGCGCGGTCACGTCGCCAGCGACGATCTCACCGGTCGCCGGGTCCAACGGAATCTGGCCGGAGAAATACACGGTGTTGCCGGCACGCACGGCCTGCGAATACGGGCCGATGGCGGCCGGGGCGTTGGCGGTGTTGATGATCTGACGGGACATGGACAGCTCCACTGGGAAAAAGGTGGGCCATTGTAACGCCCCGCCATGACGCCGCCGTTGCCCAAACAGGCGCTGGACAAATTTTCACCACATCTTGCAGATGCCCACCGCACAAGGGCTGACGAGGGTTATCCACAACATGTGCGCGGGGTACCGCACATCGATTGTGGAAAACCGGTGCCCATCCCCACCCGAGCGATCCCCGGGTTCGCCCGGATCAAACCCCAGCACTCTTACGACCTGACTGGTCGCGGCAGCATCGGGCCAGATGACGGTCGGTGCGACACACACTCATGCACAGCCCGCCCACCGCCTACCACCAGCCCATGCACAGCCGTGGACAATTTTTCACCACACTTCGCAAACGCTTGCAGCACAAGGGCTGCAAAACCTTATCCACACGTTGTTCGATGGCTGGCACACATGCGCTGTGGAAAAGCCGCCACCGCTCGAAATCGGCCGCGCAGATGCAAACACACAGCTGGACAAAATTTCACCACCTCTCGCAGAGGTACGCCGCACAAGGGCTGCCGAGGCTTATCCACATGTTGTGCGTGCACTGCCACACATGCGCTGTGGAGAACCTGCAGACACGGCGCATCACGCGAACGTGCGCCGGCACCTTCGCGACAAATGCGTCAAAGACGAAATGGATATCCGCAGCGACAACAGTGAACGTTGCCGCCGCGCGCAGAATGCGGCTACCGCGCTTGCCGGGCGCGACAACGCTTACCCGGGCCACATCCTCTGAGAAGCCGGCTTACTGCCGGCGTACCGCCTGCACCACCTGCAAGCGCCGCAGGCGCCGCATGACTTCCGCCAAATGGTTGCGGTCACGGACCTGGATGTTGAAACACAACACCGCCGCGTTGAAGTCGCGGTCCAGGTAATCCACCCGCTCGATGTTGGAATGGCTTTGCGCGATGGCCGCAGCCAACTGCGCCAGCACGCCGGTGCCATTCTCCACTTCCACCACCAAGGCGGTGTCGTAGTCGCCGACCACGCTGGTGTCCCAGCCAATGGGCACCCAGCGGTCGGGCGTCTTGCGCAGCTCGGCCAGGTTGGGGCAATCCAGACGGTGCACCACAATGCCCTTGCCGGCGGTGTGGTAACCCATGATGTCGTCGCCCGGAATGGGCTGACAACAATTGGCGAAGCTCACCACGCCGCGCTCGCTGCCATTGATCAGGATTTTTTCCTGCATGCGGCCAGCATGACCCATGCCGCCACGCAATTCGGCATGCGCCATCAGCGCCTGCGCGGCCTGCGTGGGCATCCAGTTGCCCAACGCGACATCCGCCAGGAAAGCTTCCAGGCGCGGGTAACGGTGTTCGTTGAGGAACGCATCCAGGCGCCCCTTCGGCAAGCGTTCAATGGAACTGTCCATCGCTTCCAGCGCGCGGTCGAGCATGCTGTGGCCCAGCTGCACGGCGTCTTCGTGTTCCAGCTGTTTGAGCTGGTGACGGATAGCGGTGCGCGCCTTGCTGCTGACCACAAATTCCAGCCACTGCGGCTTGGGCGAGGCCGAACGCGCGGTGATGATCTCCACGCTCTGCCCGCTCACCAGACGCGTGCGCAACGGCACCAGTTTTTTATCCACGCGCGAGGCCACCGCGCGGTTGCCCACGTCGGTATGCACGGCATAGGCAAAATCCAGCGCGGTGGAATTGCGCGGCAACGCCATGATCTTGCCCTTCGGCGTGAACAGGTAAACCTCGTCCGGGAACAGATCAACCTTGACGTTGTCCAGGAACTCCAACGACGAACCGGCGGTGCGCTGCGAATCAATCAGATCGACAATCCACGCATGCGCGCGGCTCTGTGCGCTGTTGGGCGCGTCGCCACCAAATTTGTAGGTCCAGTGCGCAGCCACACCGCGCTCGGCGATGAGGTCCATTTCTTCGGTGCGGATCTGCACTTCAATCGGCGAGCCGTACGGCCCGAACAACACCGTGTGCAACGACTGGTAACCGTTGGCCTTGGGAATGGCGATGAAGTCGCGGAAGCGCCCATCCAACGGTTTGAACGTGGCATGCACCGCGCCCAGTGCGTGGTAGCAGTTGGGCACGTTGCGCACGACCAGGCGGAAGCCGAAGACATCCATCACCTGGTCGAAGCTTTTGTTCTCCTCGTGCATCTTCGTGTAGATGCTCCAAGGCGTTTTGATGCGGCTGATGAGGCGGTGTTCCAGCCCTTCGCGCGCCAAGCGCTGCGACAGCTGCACTTCCACCTGCGCCATGGATTCACGGCGCACCACTGGTTGGCTGCGGATGTGCTTTTCCAGGATGGCGTGGCGCCACGGGTACAGCGCGCGGAAGCCCAGGTTCTGCAGCTCGGACTTGATCAGGTTCATGCCCAGGCGCTGGGCGATGGGCGCATAGATGTCCAGCGTTTCCAGCGCGATGCGACGCCGCGCTTCGGAACTCTGCGCGCCCAGCGTGCGCATGTTGTGCAGGCGGTCGGCCAGTTTGATCATGATCACGCGCAGGTCGCGCGACATCGCCAGCAGCATCTTGCGGAAGCTTTCCGCCGCCGCTTCCTGGCGGTCGCGGAACTTGAGCTTGTCCAGCTTGGTGACGCCATCCACCAGGTCGGCAACGGCCTGCCCGAACTCGTCAGCCAGTTCCTCGCCGGTGAGCGGCGTGTCCTCGATGGTGTCGTGCAGGATCGCGGCGATCAGTGTTTCCACATCCAGGCCAAGCTCGGCCAGGATGCGCGCCACGGCGACCGGATGGGTGATGTAGGGCTCGCCGGACTTGCGGGTCTGGCCCGCGTGCGCGGACGCACCCACTTCCCAGGCGCGACGCAGCAACGGCAGCTGCTCGGCGGGCAGGTAGCTGGCTGCACGTTCAAGTTGGAGTACATAGTCAGGTACCGCCCCGCCCGCTGGCGTGGCTACCTGGGCGGAGGGGCCTGGGTTCATGGCTGAAAGACTATGTCAGCGCGCGTACTTCGGCAAACCCTACAACGCAGAACAGCCCGCACGAGGCGGGCTGTTCCGGGTGTCCTATGGCGCTTGATCGAAGCGATCAATCGTCGTTCTTGGACATGTCTTCGTCGGCGACCACTTCAGCGGCTGCCCATTCCAGTGCTTCGCGCTCGATGCGCTCACGCTCGGACTTCTCGACTTCCTCGATCAGGGCATCGTCGATCTTGCGGGCAGCGATTTCACGCAGTGCCAGCACGGTCGGCTTGTCCTCGGTTTCGCTGTTGTCGATGGTCGCCTGGACACCATTTGCCAACTGGCGGGCGCGCTTGGACGCCATCATGACCAGCTCGAAACGGTTGTTAACGACTTCCAGGCAATCTTCTACGGTAATGCGGGCCATGCGGGCTCCCGGCGACCTGCACGGCCGCTCGAACGAATGAGGGAAAGGGGGGCGATTGTAGGGGTTGGGCTGGCCGGAAATCAAGTCAACGCCTGAACAGCCCCTTGTGAATCAATCGCTTGCTTGGTTTTCGGGGGTAAGCAACGAGGCGATCAGCTGCGCATGACGGCGCTGCTGAGGCTCCCGGCGCAGGCGGCTGGCCGAGAAGATGGAGCACATTTCGCCCACGGCGGTGTCGAAATCCTCGTTGACGATGACGTAGTCAAACTCGTCGTAATGCAGCATTTCCTCGCGGGCAGCGGCCAAGCGCTGGGCCATGACCGCCTCACTGTCCTGGCCGCGCTTGCGCATGCGCTCGTCCAGCGCCTGTCGCGACGGCGGCAGGATGAAGACGCTGACCGCGCCTTCCACCTTGTCGCGCACCTGGCGGGCGCCCTGCCAGTCGATCTCCAGCAGCACATCCTTGCCCGCAGCCAGCTGCGGCTCCACCGACTGCCGGGCGGTGCCCTTCCAATCGCCGTGTACCAGCGCGTGCTCGAAGAAATCGCCAGCAGCGATCATCCGCTCGAACTCGGCGGCACTGACAAAGTGGTAGTGCTTGCCGTTCTCCTCGCCCGGGCGCATGGCCCGCGAGGTGAAGGAAATGGACAGGGAAATATGCGGATCGCGCGCCAGCGTGGCGTTGACGATGCTGCTTTTGCCAGCCCCGGAAGGGGCGGCGACGATGTAGAGCGTGCCACGCATGAAGGTGGGCCACTTGAAATGGCAGCGAAGGATATCACGCGCCTGCGCCGGCCCTGTTTGAGCGGTGATGGGTGGACCAAGCGAACTGCTTGCCCTCACCCAACCCCCGCTCCGCGCCCCGGCCCTCGCGCTGGCGCAAGGGCGTTCGACGGGCAGCGAACCAGTGGTTCGCAAACTGCCCCTCTCACCCCGCAAGCGGGAGAGGGACTTTGTTCTGTGCATTTGCAGGAAGACAGCCCACCGCCAGCAACTCGCCCAAAGCCCTCCCTTCTCCCGCCTGCGGGGGAAGGTGCCCGCAGGGCGGATGGGGGCGCTTTGCTCTTCAGCATTTGCAGGAAGCTAGCCCAGCACTGGCAACGCGCTGGAAGTCGGTGTTTTGCCCCCACATGTGCCGGCAGACCGCCAACCTGTACCAGCGCAGGAAACACTTACTCGATGTTCTGCACCTGCTCGCGGATCTGGTCGATCAGCACTTTCAGCTCCACCGAGGCGTTGGAAGTGCGGCTGTCCACCGACTTGGAGCCCAGGGTGTTGGATTCACGATTGAACTCCTGCAACAGGAAGTCCAAGCGGCGGCCCACCGGCTCGCGCTGTTTGAGCACGCGGCGGATTTCGCTGATATGGCTGTTCAAACGGTCCAGCTCTTCATCCACGTCCAGCTTCTGCAGCCACAACACCAGTTCCTGCTCGGCCCGGCCCGGATCAACCGGGTGCGGCAGGTCGGCCAAGCGCGCAGCCAGCTTGGCGCGCTGGCCTTCGCGGATTCGCGGAATCAACTCGCGCACGTCAGCAGCAATACGCTCGATGCCATCCACACGCTCGCTGATGGCCGTGGCCAACTTGTCGCCTTCACGTTCGCGGGCCTGCACGAAGCCGTCAATCACCTCGTCCAGCAGTGCCATCGCCTCGGCCTGCAGAGCAACGGCATCGGTGGAATCAGCACGCAGCACGCCGGGGTACTGAAGCAGGTCGGTGAAGCCGATACGCATGCCCGGGAAGCGTGAGTGCAGGCGCAGCGCCAGGTCACCCAACTGCTCCACCAGCGCCTCGTTGACGTGCAGCGAGGCCGCCGCCTCCGGCACGCGCAGGCGCAGCACCATATCCAGCTTGCCGCGGCTGATCCGCCCGGCCACACGCTCACGCAGCTGCGGCTCCAGCGCGCGCAGTTCTTCGGGCAGGCGTACCCCCACTTCCAGAAAACGGTGGTTGACCGAGCGCATCTCGCAGCCGAGGGTGCCCCAGGGCGTGACACGTTCACCGCCGGCATAGGCGGTCATGCTTCGAATCATGTGGATTTCCGGTGCGTTGCAAAGGGCGAATGGTACCCTAGGCACCCCCGGAGGCTGGCCTATTGACCGCCCGGGCGCCCCCTGAACACCTTCGTAATCCGGACATCCCATGACCTTTTCCCGTCCCAGCGGCCGCCAGGCCGATCAGCTGCGTACCGTCACCATCGAACGCTCCTTCACCCGCCATGCCGAAGGCTCGGTGCTGGTGAGCTTTGGTGACACCCGCGTGCTGTGCACCGCCAGCATCGAAAACCGTGTGCCGGGTTTCCTGCGCGGCAAGGGCGAGGGCTGGGTCACCGCCGAATACGGCATGCTGCCGCGCGCCACCCACACCCGCTCGGACCGTGAAGCCGCACGCGGCAAGCAGGGCGGCCGCACGTTGGAAATCCAGCGTCTGATCGGCCGCACCCTGCGCGCCTGCATCGACCGCAACGCGCTGGGCGAACGCACCATCACCTTGGACTGCGACGTCCTGCAGGCCGATGGCGGCACCCGCACCGCCGCCATCACCGGCGCCTATGTGGCGCTGGTGGACGCGGTGAACCTGCTGCTCAAGCGTGGCGACATCAAGCGCAACCCGCTGTTCGGCGCGGTGGCGGCGGTGTCGGTGGGCGTGTACAAGGGCGAGCCGGTGCTGGACCTGGATTACGCCGAAGACAGCGATTGCGACACCGACATGAATGTCGTCATGAACGATGGCGGCGGCTTCATCGAACTGCAGGGCACCGCTGAAGGCCACGCCTTCCGTCGCGATGAACTGGACGCGCTGCTGGCACTGGCCGAAAAGGGCATCACCGAACTTCTCGCCGCACAGCAGGCGGCGCTGGCACAGGCATGAGCCGGCGCATTGCCCTGGTCACCATGGTGGTGGCCGATTACGACGAAGCCATTGCCTGGTACACCGGCAAACTGGGCTTCGCGTTGTTGGACGATATCGACCAGGGCAACAAACGCTGGGTGGTGGTTGGCCCCACCGATGGCAGCACTGCGGCGCTGCTGCTGGCGCGGGCAAGCAACGAGGAACAACGCAGTCGCATCGGTAACCAGACCGGCGGCCGCGTGGGTTTCTTTCTGAACACCGATGATTTCTGGCGCGACCACGCCGCCATGATCGAACGCGGCGTGGAGTTTCTCGAAACCCCACGCGAAGAACCTTATGCCACCGTCGCTGTGTTCCGCGACCTGTACGGCAACACCTGGGATCTGCTGGAGCCCACGCAATGAAACTGGTACTGGCCAGCGGCAACGCCGGCAAATTGAAAGAACTCCAAGCCATGTTGGCCGGGCTGCCGCTGCAGATCGTGCCGCAGGGCGAGTTGGGCGTGGGCGACGTACCGGAAACCGGCTTGACCTTCGTCGAAAACGCGCTGATCAAGGCACGTCATGCCTGCGAAGCCACTGGCTTGCCGGCACTGGCCGATGACTCCGGTTTGATCGTTGATGCACTGGACGGCGCCCCCGGCCTGTACAGCGCGCGCTACGCCGGCAGCCCCACCAACGATGCCGCCAACAACGCCAAGCTGCTGGATGCACTGCGTGATGTACCGGCCGAGCGTCGCACCGCGCGTTTCTACGCGGTCATCGTACTGCTGCGCCATGCAAACGATCCGCAGCCGCTGATCTGTGAAGGCAGCTGGGAAGGCCGCATCATCAATGAGCTGCGCGGAAGCAACGGCTTCGGCTACAACCCGGTGTTTCTGGACGAAGAGCTCAACCTGACTGCCGCGCAGATGGAGCCGGCGCAGAAGAACGGCCGCAGCCACCGTGCCAAGGCACTGCAGTTGCTGCTGCAGCAACTCTCCAGCCAACTGGCCCGTTGAAACACAGATGAGTACACACGCCCACCTTCATGACGACGCCTGCGGCTGCACACCGGGCGAGGTGCAACTGGTGCCACCGCCGTTGGCGCTGTACGTGCACCTGCCGTGGTGCGTGCGCAAATGCCCGTACTGCGATTTCAACTCGCACGCGGGCAAGGGCGAGCTGCCGTTTGATGCCTACATTGATGCGCTGATCCGCGACCTTGACCAGGACCTGCCACTGGTCTGGGGCCGCGTGGTCAGCAGCGTGTTCTTTGGCGGCGGTACGCCCAGCCTGTTCCCCCCCGAAGCCATCGACCGCTTCCTACAAGCGGCCAGTGCACGGCTGCGTTTCGCACCGAACCTGGAAGTGACGCTGGAGACCAACCCCGGCACCGCCGAACACGGCCGCTTCGACCGCTACCGCGCCGCCGGGGTGAACCGCATCAGCTTCGGCATCCAGACTTTCAACGATGATGCGCTCAAGCGGCTGGGCCGCATCCACGACAGCAGCGAAGCCGAGCGCGCGGTGAAGCTGGCGCAGGACGCCGGCTACAGCAATTTCAATATCGACCTGATGTACGCGCTGCCGGAGCAGACCCTGGCACAGGCCGAGCACGATCTGGAACGCGCCTTCGCGCTGCAGCCCACGCACATCTCGCATTACCAGCTCACGCTGGAGCCGAACACGGTGTTCTTCGCCCGCCCGCCGCAGGGCATTCCCGACGAAGACCACGCCTGGGACATCCAGGAGCATTGCCAGGCAATGCTCGCGCAGGCCGGCTACGGCCATTACGAAGTCAGTGCTTACGCCCGCGAAGGCTACCAGTGCGCGCACAACCTCAACTACTGGCGCTTCGGTGACTACCTGGGCATCGGTGCCGGTGCGCACGGCAAGATCAGTTCCGGCGCCGAACAGCATGTACTGCGCCGCTGGAAGCACAAGCATCCGCAGACCTTCATGAATACCGCTGGCACACCCGCCTCCATTGGTGGCGACGATGTGATCAGCCCAGACCGCTTGCCATTTGAGTACATGCTCAACCTGCTGCGCCTGCACGAAGGCTTCAGCCTGCGCGACTTTGAATCCCGCACCGGTTTGCCGCGCAGCTTTTTGCAATCTACGTTGGACAAGGCCGCAGCCTGCGGCTGGCTTGCCAACCGCAATGGAAACTGGGCACCGACCGATCTGGGCCGCCGTTTCACGAACGATGTGGTCGAGTTGTTCATTCCCTGAACACACCGTCAAAGTGGTGGTCGCATCACAAAAATGGTAGAACTCGCCCATTAGGGGGGGAAGGAATCCAGGATGTCAGGCACTGCACCACGCTCATCCAGCCAAGCAATGGCTCGGGTCGCGGCTACACCGGCACCTGCCCGCGTACGCCAATTATTGGAAAGCACATTTCAGGTAGCCGATGAGGTGCTGCGCACACCGCTGCAGCTCACCGCCATCGACTTCGAACGCGCGTTGTTCAAACGCGCGGAGATGGCCCACAACAGCCAGATCCAATCCGATGTCTACGCGCAGCTGCGGGTGTTGCGCGATCACGCCGAACAGCTGCCCGATATTTTTCTGGATGCGCTGGCCGGGCAACTGGCAGCCTTCAAGGATCCGCCCAAACCCAGTGCCGAGGCGCACTCGGCTGCCTTCAAATCAATGACGTTGGTGGAAGACACCGATATCGACCGCGACATCGTGCTGCACGAAATGGCGCGGCGCGAAGCTTTTCGTGTCACCAGCCCGTTGCTGCTGCTGGGGCAACGTTTTGCGGTACTGGCCGCACAGCCGGCGTTCGATCCCGAACGCCTGCCGCTGGGGCCGTACGCGCTGTGTCGCGCGTTGCGTGACTGTGGCGAGCAGATGCAGCTGAACCTGGACGCGCAGTTGGTGCTTTATCAGGTGTTCGATCGCATGGTGTTGGCGCGGCATGCCGAGCTGGTGGACCGGCTGAACATCTTGCTGGAGCGTGAAGGCGTGCTGCCGGGCCTGGTATACCGCCCACACCTGCCCCGCCCCTCCGCGCCACGTGGAGCCGGTGCCGGTGCCGGTACGCCTGCCGACGCCAACGGCGTTGCAAGCCGTGCCGGCGGTCAAGCGCCGCTGACCAGTTGGCAAGGCCAGGCGCCGGCCGCGTCGTGGAGCAGCATCTCCCATCAACTACAGGGCAATGACCCCGCAAGCGCCGCGTCACCGGGCGCCATGCCGGTTGCATCGCCGCAGGCGGCGGCAGCCAATGCCGCAAGCATGGAAAGCCTGCACACCCTGCTGGATGCCGCACGCCACGCACTGACGATGGCCGGGAGTGGCACGGCAGGTTCGCCGGGTGCGGGTTCCGCCGGCGCCACCGCAGGCATGGGTGCAGCCGCCGGTGCGTCGGCAATGATGACTTCGGCAGGTGCAGGTGCGATGCCACAGTTCGGCACCGCGCAGTCACCGGCACCCTCGGCTGCCGGTCAAATGCAGGCCCCCGCAGGCCCGCCAGCAAAGCCGGTATCCACCCAGGTGGCCATGAACGTGCTGGGCAAGCTGCAGGCACCTGCATCCTCGTCGGGCAGCCGCCACAGCATTGCCGACATCCGCGAAGCGATGCTGTCGCAGATCAAGGCCGAACACGGGCCGGCAGCAACGCTCTCGATGCAGGACGCCGACACGATGGACCTGCTGGGCATGCTGTATTCCCAGTTGCAGCGCGAAGTCCGCAGCGAAGGGCCCGCCGCCGATCTGCTGCAGCGTCTGCAGGTGCCACTGGCACGCGCTGCCATCAGCGACCAGGAATTCTTCCTGCGCGACCAGCACCCCGCACGTGAACTGCTCAACGCGGTGGCCGAATCCGGCGCGGTCTGGCTCAGCGACGAAGACAGCGACCCGCTGCTGCTGCTCAAGCTCAAAGATGCGGTCAACAAGGTCGTCACCGACTATCAAGGCGACGAAGCGGTTTTTGTCGAAGCCAACGACCATATCCAAGGCCATCTGCGCGCTGCGGCACGTCGCGCCGAAATGGCCGAGCGCAGGCAGGTGGAAGCGGCGCGTGGCAAGGAGCGCCTGGAAGCGGCCAAGCAGTTGGCCAACCACACCATCGACGAATTGTGCATAACCACCGAGCCGCCGAAGTTCGTGCAGACCCTGCTGCGCAAGGCGTGGGCCGACGTGCTCACCCTCACCCTGCTGCGTCAGGGCGAAGGCTCGGACGAATGGCAGCAACGTGAGCGGGCCAGCCATCGCATCAGCGAGATCACCTGCATGGCGCCCGGCGGCGCGGCGGATACCGCTTTCGGCGAAGAGATCGAGCAGGCCCTGCTGCAGGTGGGCTACCACCAGGACGAAGCGGCCGCCATCTCACGGCGGCTGTCCACGCCCGGCGGCGAAGATGCCATCACATCGCGCACCGAACTGGCCGCCAAGCTCAAAGCCCGCGCACGCCTGGGCGAGGCCGGGGAGCCGGACGAGGAAGAGGATCGCCGCAAGAAAGCCCAGCCGGCACGCAGCGAGGAAGAAGAGGCCTATCACCGCCAGCTGCGCACCTTGCCATTCGGCACGTGGTTTGAATTCACCGTCAACCAACAGGGCGACAACCACCGCCAGCGCCTGTCCTGGTACAGCCTGATCACCGGCAACGCATTGTTCGTCAACCAACGCGGGCAGAAAGTGGCCGAGCATTCGCTGGACACGCTGTCGCGGCTGATGGCCAAGGGTCAACTGCGCATCGTCACCGAAGACCGGGGCCGCCTGATTGACCGCGCCTGGCAGGCCACAGTGCGTGCGCTGCGCTCCATTGCCGGCCACACCTCCCCCTCCGGAGAGCCCGCATGATCACCAACACCCGCCGCGCACCGCGCCTGCAGGTGCCCGAAATGGTGCCCGTACGCGACCAGATGACCGGCAGCCAGATCGGTCGGCTCGGCAACATTTCCGAAACCGGCATGCTGCTGATCGCCTCGGTGCCACTGCATGACGATGCGCTGTACCAACTGCAGTTCCCCATCACCGACAGCCGTGGCGGCGCCTTGCAGATTGACGTCGGCGTGCACCTGCTGTGGTGCGAGCCCACCCATGCGCCTGAGCAGTCCTGGGCCGGTTTCCGCTTCCTCACCCTGGAAAAAAGCCAGCGCGATCAGTTGCAACGCTGGATAGAAGACCGCCTTCCGCCGGCCTGAGTGCCGGAAACGGCACAGCAGCCGGCGGGCGATTGCGGCAAAATCAAGGCCCCGCATCACGCACCTGCAAGCGAGCCACGGCGATGAACCCGCAAGATCCCGGCACCCTGTATTCCCAGCACCTGGGCGTGCTCACCGAGCGCGCCGACACGGCACTGGCGCGCGCCGGTTTCGACCACCTGGTCATCCCCAGCGGCACCCAGCACTACCAGGTGTTTGACGACCGCGACTATCCGTATGCGGTCAACCCGCAGTTCAAGACCTGGCTGCCGCTGACCAAGCTGCCGTACAGCTGGTTGATCCACACCCCCGGCAAGCGCCCGACGCTGGTGTTCTACCAGCCGTTCGACTACTGGCACGTGGTGCCGGCCGCGCCCAACGGCTGGTGGGTGGAGCATTTCGACATCCACATCATCCGCAAGCCGGAAGATGCGCTGCCGCTGCTGCCCAAAGACCCCAGCCGCTGCGCCATCCTCGGCGAAGCGCAGAGCGCGCTGGGCGGCTTTGCACCCAACAACCCCGACGCGGTCATCCATTACCTGGACTGGCACCGTGGCTTCAAAACGCCGTATGAGATCGCCTTGATGCGCCAGGCACAGGTGCATGCCGTGCGCGGCCATCGCGCCGCTGAAGCCGCCTTCCGTGCCGGCGCCAGCGAGTTCGGCATCCACATGGCCTACTGCAGCGCCGTGGGCCAGGACACCAATGAGTTGCCCTACGGCAACATCATCGCGCTCAACGAACACGCCGCCGTGCTGCATTACACCGACCTGGGCACGCAGGCACCGCAGCCGCTGCGCAGCTTCCTGATCGACGCCGGTGCCTCGGCGTATGGCTACGCCAGCGACATCACCCGCACCTATGCCAGCAGCGGCCATGACGAGTTCCAGTCCTTGATTGATGCGGTGGACGCCGCGCAGATCAAAATGTGCCAAGCCGTGCGCGCCGGTTTTGACTACAAGCAACTGCATGTTGATGCGCACCTGTCACTGATGGGCATCCTCAAGGATTTCGGCGTAATCAACGTCTCGCCTGAAACTGCTTTGGCCACTGGCGTCAGCGCGGCCTTCTTCCCGCATGGCATCGGCCACCTCATCGGTGCGCAGGTACACGATGTCGCAGGGTTTGCCGCTGGCGAAAACGGGGGCCGCGTCGAGCGCCCGGCAGGCCACCCCTACCTGCGCATGACCCGTGTACTGGAGCCCGGCATGACCGTGACCATCGAGCCGGGCCTGTACTTCATCGACATGCTGTTGGATGAAGTGAAAAAGGCCGGCAATGCTGCCAGCGTCAACTGGGACCGCGTGGACTTCTTCCGCCCATACGGCGGCATCCGCATCGAAGACGAAGTGCTGTGCACCGACGGCGAAGCCGACAACCTCACCCGCCCGGTGTTTGCCGCGCAGGCGTGATCAGGTGATTGGCGGCAGCTGAAGCCGTCATTGCGGTGGTGTGCCCGGATGCGCAGTGCATTCGGGATCAATGACACGCATCAACACTGCGCGTGGTGCTGAGAACACAGGAACGCCGCGAACGCACTTGGGATCGCGGCGTTTTTTATTGGGTTAACCGCTATGCGGTGCCGGCTGCAATTTTTTGTGCTGCGGCTTTCAAGCCCCCTCTCCCCAACCCCTCTCCCGCAAGGGGAGAGGGGCTTCAAAGCTGCAACTGAGAAGACTGCTTTGACCTGCAGCCCAATGGGCCATCTCCCCTCAAAGAAGAGAGCTCATAAAGCTGCAGCTGCGAAGCGCTTCAATGTGTACCAGGTGCTTCAACGGGCGGCATACCAAGCCCCTCTCCCCTTGCGGGAGAGGGGTTGGGGAGAGGGGCGGCTTCCCGCAAATACACACCGGGCTTGCAACCCCAAAGGCAGCTACAGCCGAAGCAGCTTCCAAGCCAAGGTTTCAATCGAACACTTCGGCCCAGAGCAAGCAAAAGTAAAAAGGCGATTCACGGCCAACGCCAACGCCAACACCAGCACCGAACGGCCGCGCCTCAGCGCACAGCCATCAGCGCCTCGATCTCGTCCGCACTACGCTCCAGCGCACCGGTCAACACACGGTGGCCGTCTTCGGTGATCAGCACATCGTCTTCGATGCGAATGCCGATACCGCGCCAACGCGCCTCCACACTGCGGTCGTCCGGTGAGATGTACAGCCCCGGTTCGATGGTGAATACCATGCCCGGTTCCAACAGCCGCGACTCACCGGCCACGCGGTAATCGCCAACGTCGTGTACATCCAGGCCCAGCCAATGCCCGGTCTTGTGCCGGTAGAAGCGCTGGTAATGCCGCTCGATGATGTTCTCTTCCAGGTCGCCCTTCAGCAGCCCCAGCTTCAGCAGACCTTCGGTCAGCACTTCGACTGCGGCAAGGTGCCCTTCTTCGTAAGCGATGCCCGGTTGCGCCTGCTCCAGCGCGGCCACTTGCGCGGCCAGCACCAGATCATGCAGCGCGCGCTGCTCCGGCGTGAACCGGCCGTTGACCGGGAACGTACGGGTGATGTCGCTGGCGTACCCCAGGTACTCGGCACCGGCGTCGATCAATACCAGGTCACCGTCGCGGCTGCCGCTGCGGTTGTCGCGGTAATGCAGCACGCAGGCGTTGCTGCCGGCACCGACAATGCTGTTGTACGCCGGGCAGGCATCATGCCGGCGGAACTCACGCTCCACTTCGGCCTGCAGTTCGTACTCATGAATACCGCTGCGCGCGGCATGCATCGCCGCGCGGTGCGCACGCACACTGATGTCGGCAGCGGCCTGCATCAGTACGATTTCGTCGGCTGATTTGTACAACCGCTGCTCATGCAACAGGTGGCCGAGTTCCAGGAATTCATGCGGCGGTTGCGCGCCATTGCGCACCTGCGAGCGGACACGGTTTACCCAGCCGATCAACTTGAGATCGAAGTCCGCATCGCGACCAAAGTGGTAATAAACCCGCGAACGCCCTTCCAGCAGGCCCGGCAGAATTTCGTCCAGGTCGTCGATGGGGTACGCATCGTCCATGCCGTAATGCGCCACCGCACCGTCCTGACCTTCGCGCGGGCCATCCCAGGCCTCGCGGTCCGGGTCGCGCTCGCGGCAGAACAGGATCACCTCCCCGTGCCGCCGCCCCGGGATCAACACTAGCACCGCTTCGGGCTCCTGAAAGCCGCTCAGGTACCAGAAATCCGAATCCTGCCGGTACGGATAAAACGTGTCGTGGCTGCGCACGCGCTCGGGCGCGGCAGGCAACACGAGGATGGCATCGTCGCCGGCCGCCTCCATCAACTGACGGCGGCGGCTGGCGTATTCGGCAGGCGTGATCCCGGAAAGACGCTTCATGCAGTTGCTCAGTTAAGGCTTTGGCGGTGACGCAGGCCCATCACGCAGTCGCCGTGCAGCAGCAGCGCTGCCACGCGGACAAACTCTTCGATCTCGGCCAATGCATCTTCGTCTTCATCGGCACTGTCGAACTGGTCGCTGGTTGCCTGTGCCAGGCGCGCCAGATCCTGCAGGGCCTCTTCGCCCTCTTCGCTCAGCGGCGGGCGCTTGCCCGAGGCAAGGCCAAAGCCACCAAGGAAGGCGCGGCACCATTCGAACAGGGCATCGGTACGTGCCTGCAGCGGCGCGGAGGCATCAGCCAGCACCAGCTCGAAAGCGAAGTCACGGTCTTCCAGCTGCGCGACGGTGACCAGACGCAGCCGGTCCAGCACACTGCCCGCTTCCGGGGTCTGCATGTTGTCGTCGGCCAGCACCTTGGCCGGCCAGGCCTGCAGGTCGGCGCCACCGCCGGCCAGCCAGCCCGTCAAGCCGCCGTGGAGTTCGGCCGGGGTAGCACCCAGGCTCAGCGACTGGCTGGCTTGGGCAATGTCGTTGATGACAGGAAGTTCGCTCATGTGACGGTTCTGTAAAGCGGAGAAGGGTCGTAACCATGGGCAACATGGCGACGGCCGCACAGTGTATCAACCGGACGATGTCACCCAGCTTGACCACCCCTCGCCACCATGCCTATCGTGCCGCCCATGGATGCCTTCGACCCCGCCGGCCAATTGCTCGCCCTTGTTTCCCGTCTTGAGCTGCTGCTTGAGCGCAACCAACGGCTGGCCGATGAGAACCGCAGCCTGCGCCAGCAACAGGAACAACTGATGACCGAACGCTCGCAGTTGCTGGCCAAGAACGAGCAGGCCCGCTCGCGGGTCGAAGCGATGATCACCCGCCTCAAATCGTTGGAGCAGCACACGTGAGCCACAACGAACCGGTCAGCGTCCGTATCCTCGATCGTGAGTACACCGTCGGCGTGGAGGCCGGCGAGCACGACAGCCTTACCGCCGCCGCGCGCGTACTCGACGCCAAGATGCGCGAGATCCGCGGCAGCAACCGCATGGCCGCGGTGGACCGGATCGCCGTGCTGGCAGCACTCAACCTGGCCCATGAACTGCAGCAGGTACGCGACGAGCAGGCCTCGCAGCAACGGCGCTTCCAGGCCGCGCTCAACGAGCTCAACCAGCGCCTGGATATCGCCATCGACAACGCGCGTTAAGGCGCGTTGACCCAGCTGAGCGGCTCAGGCAAGTGAAGTGGTCACACGCCTGAAAGGGCTACCCCTGCGCCAACAACCGGCTATACTGGCCACGCGTTCTCTGTTGTGAACGACAGCGTGTGCAAACATTCGCCTTGTCCCTTAATTACGACCACGGGGGCGCGACGGAGCCGGGTGTGCAGGTCCGCCTTGTAGCGGGAAGCCCGATGGCCCCCCAGCGTTCCCACTTGAACCCCGGGTTCAAGGTCGTTTCGCACGCATCGTCACCACGGAGAATGCAATATTCTGGAACGGCGCCTAACGGCGCCGTTCTTTTTTGGTGCCTTGCCTGTCCCTGCTACAAGCGCCACGCATGGCATTGCGTTGAGGTGAAGCCTTACCCTCACCCCAACCCCTCTCCTGCTCGCGGGAGAGGGACTTCAGGCCCCTCCTTTCAGGCTTCCTGTGCTGATGACTGCCGACCACCGCCAGACGCTCCGCCAGCAACTGCGCCAGCACCGGCGCGACATCCCCGCTCCCGCGCGCATCGCCGCCGCCGAAGCCTTGGCCACGCACCTGCTTTCGCTGCCATTTGCTGACATCAGCGGTCATGTCGCCGGTTACTGGGCGATGGATGGTGAAATCGCGCTGCATCGCTGGCAGATGCAGCTACCGCCGCAGCAGGTGTATTGCCTGCCGGTGCTGCACGGCAAACTGCTGCGCTTTGCGCCGTGGCGGCCGGGGCAGCCGCTGGTCAGCAACCGCTACGGCATTCCCGAGCCGGATGTGGACCCGGCACAGGCACTACGCCCCGAGGAAATGGCGCTGGTTGTGGCACCGCTGGTGGGCTTTGACCCACTGGGCCGGCGGCTGGGCATGGGGGGCGGCTGGTATGATCGCAGCTTCGCATTCCGGCAGCGCCAGGCCGCGCCGCCGTGGTTGGTGGGGGTAGGTTTTGCCACCCAGCAAGTGCCGTCATTACCGGTGGAAGACTGGGACGTGGCGGTCGATGCGATCTGTACCGAGCAGGCCACTCTCTACCCGGAACCATTGAACGCATGACCGCCCGCAAGCGCTATTGGCTGATGAAGTCCGAACCGGACGCCTTTTCCATCGACGACCTGCAGCGCGTCGGCACCGAGCCGTGGAATGGCGTGCGCAACTACCAGGCGCGCAATTTCATGCGCGACGGCATGAAGGTGGGCGACGGCATCCTGTTCTACCACTCCAACACCAAGGTGCCGGGCATTGTCGGTGTGGCCACGGTGGCCAGCGAGGCCTACCCGGACGACACCCAGTTCGATGCCACGTCTGATTACTTCGACCCCAAAAGCTCGCGCGAGCAACCGCGCTGGATGCTGGTGGATGTGGGTTTCGAGCGCAAATTGGCGCAAGTGATCGCGCTGGATGAAATCAAACAGCATGCCGAGGAACTGGGCGAAGGCTTCCCGCTGACCGCCAAGGGCAACCGGCTGTCGGTGTTTCCGGTGACCGCCGCGCAGTGGAAGCTGCTGTTGTCGCTGGAAAAGAAACCCAAATAAACCCACTCCCCGTGGCAGAAGCGGCGGCGTTGCAGCCGCATCGCTCCCACTGAAAACCTTTCCCACCTGATTGAGCCCACCATGTCTGAAGCCAAGCGCCTGGCCGCCGAAAAAGCCATCGAGTACGTCGAGAAGGGAATGATTGTCGGTGTCGGCACCGGCTCTACCGTTGCCTATTTCATCGAGGCGCTGGCCCGCATCAAGGACCAGATCGAAGGCGCGGTCTCCAGCTCGGAGCAGAGCACCGCACTGCTCAAGGGCCACGGCATCGAAGTGTTGGAGTTGAACCATGCCGGCACGCTGTCGCTGTATGTGGACGGTGCCGATGAATGCGACGGCAACAAGAACCTGATCAAAGGCGGCGGCGCCGCGCTGACCCGCGAGAAGATCATCGCCGAGGCCAGCAAGAAGTTCGTCTGCATCGTTGACCCGAGCAAGCAGGTTCAGGTGCTGGGCAAGTTCCCGCTGCCGGTGGAAGTCATCCCGATGGCACGCAGCCTGGTGGCGCGTGAAATCCTGGCCCTTACCGGTGGCCAGCCGGTGTGGCGCGACGGCGTGGTCACCGACAACGGCAACGTCATCCTGGACGTGCACAACCTGGCCATCACCGACCCGGTGAAGATGGAGCGCGAGCTCAACCAGATCCCCGGCGTGGTCGCCGTGGGCCTGTTCGCCCGCCGCCCGGCGGACGTTGTGATCATCGGTGGTGAGCCGCCGCAGGTGCTCTGAGCGCGATCAGCGCGGGATGCGTGGGTGTGAAGCTGTTTCCACGCACTGCCCCACCGCCCCACGCACTCGCCCCTGCCGCCGAAGCCCCAATGCGCCGTGAGAGCAGGCAGCCGCTTTCTCTCACTGCTCACTCCCCATTACTCACTCCCAGGTTCCAAGCCCATGCTGCGCTCACTCCTGCTCATCTCCCTGCTCGCTCTCGCCGGTTGCGCCAGCGCCGGGGGTAACCATTGGGTTGAACTGGCGGGCAGCCGCTATCAGGTGGAACTGGCGCAGGACGACGACACCCGCGCCCGTGGCCTGATGTTCCGCGAGCAGATGGAACCTGACCACGGCATGCTGTTCATCCACGAGCGCCAGGAGCCGCAGGCGTACTGGATGAAGAACACCAAGCTCGCGCTGGACATCCTGTACTTCGACAACGACCGCCGCCTGGTCAGCCAGCAACGCGATGTACCGCCGTGCTCGGCCGGTAACGCCTGCCCGCCGTACCCCAGCTTCAAACCGGCGCGCTATGTGCTGGAACTCAATGCCGGCCAGGCTGCCAAACTCAATCTGCAGGACGGCGCCGAGCTGACCTTCGGCCCCGGTATTCCCAAGGCTGATTGAACCGGCAGCCGCCGCCCCACGCGCCGGCCTTGAACCGGCGCCGCTTTGCCCGCAGTCTTGAGCCATGTCTGATACACGCCTCACCTTGCCCATCTGGGATGAACTGGCCAGCCTGTCCGACGACGCGCTGCCGCTGCTGCCGACCGCGCTGCTGATCGCCAGCGATGAATACCCCGAGCTGGACGCGGCCAGCTACGACCAGATGCTGCAGGCCCATGCCGACCACCTGCGCGTTGAAGTGGACGCCACCGGCGAATGGCCGCTGAAGATTGCCGCCATCAACCACCACCTGTTCAACGAGTTGGGCTACAGCGGCAACAACGACGAGTACTACGACCCGCGCAACAGCTACCTCAACGAGGTGTTCGAGCGCCGCTTGGGCAACCCCATTTCATTGGCGCTGGTGCAGATTGAAGTCGCACGCCGGTTGGGCCTGCCGCTGGAAGGCATTTCCTTCCCGGGGCACTTCCTGGTGCGGCTGCCGGTGGAAGATGGTGTGTTGATCATGGATCCGTTCAACGGTGGCCGCCCACTCAGCGTGGACGAGCTGCGGGAGCGCGCGCGCAGCAATCTGGGCGGGGAAACACCTGACGACAGCATGCTGGCGCAGATTCTGGACCCCGCCCCGCCTCGGGCGATCCTGATGCGCATGCTGCGTAACCTGCATGGTGTGTATGTCGAACGCGGCGAATGGGACCGCGCCGCCCGCAGTGCCGACCGCATCCTCAAACTGGCACCCAAACAGGCCGACGCGGTGCGCGACCGTGGTTTGGCTTACTTGGAGCTGGAGCACCTGGCCGGCGCCCGCGCCGACCTTGCCAGCTACCTGAAGATGGAGCCCGAGGCCGACGACGCGGGCAGCGTCCGCGACCGCCTTATCGAACTGGGCGGCGAGCGGCCAAGGCTGCATTGAGCCTGCGTCAGTCCAGCTCGATCATCTCGAAATCGTCTTTGGTCACGCCGCAATCCGGGCAGGTCCAGGTGTCGGGTACGTCTTCCCAACGCGTGCCCGCCGGAATGCCCTCTTCCGGCAAGCCGTCGGCTTCGCGGTAGATGAAACCGCAGACAACGCACATCCAGTTGCGGAAGGTGGAGGCCGAAGCGTCGGACATCGGGGATAATCGCCGGACAAAGAAACGGCGTTGATTGTCACACTCCCGGCGCCGTACCGGTAGCCATCCATGCCCCAGCTCTCCACCGCCCTGCGCGGCGTTTACCTCATCACCCCTGACGAAACCGACACTGAGCGCCTGCTGGCGCGGGTAAAGCCGCTGCTGGCCGGCACCACGTGGCTGCAATACCGCAACAAGGCCGTGGATGTCGCCACCCGGCATGCCCAAGCGCACGCCCTGCAGGCACTGTGCGCGCAGGCCGGCGTGCCGCTGATCATCAACGACGACGCGGCGTTGGCAAAGGCCGTGGATGCGGCCGGCGTACATCTGGGTGAGGACGATGGCGACATCGCCGCCGCCCGCGCCCTGCTCGGCCCGCAGGCCATCATTGGCGCTTCCTGTTACGACCAGCTGGAACTAGCCGAGCGCGCGGTGCGGGCCGGCGCAAGCTACATCGCGTTCGGCGCGTTTTTCCCCAGCCGCAGCAAGGTCACCCCGCGCCGGGCATCAACCGAGCTGCTGCGACAAAGCGCCGCACTGGGCGTGCCACGGGTAGCGATCGGTGGTTTGACGCCGGACAATAGCCGGCCAGTGGTGGACGCCGGTGCAGACCTGATCGCCGTCATCAGCGGCGTGTTCAGCGAAGCGGAGCCGGTGGCAGCGCTGGACGCCTATCGGCGGTGTTTTGCGTTGGACTTTGAGCAGGACTGAAAGCACCGGCAGAGCTCGAACGCCACGCAATTCCCTTCTCCCGTGTACGGGACAGGGTGCCCCGCAAGGAGCGGATGAGGGGCTTCTGGTGTTGCTTTCCAGAAGCTTCCCCTCACCCCAACCCCTCTCCCACATGCGGGAGAGGGGCTTTGATCAAAAGCCAAATCCAGGAATCCAGTAGTGAACCAATTCCGCGCTCTGCCGCTTCAGCAATGCCAGAGCGCCACGCAATTCCCTTCTCCCGTGTACGGGAGAAGGTGCCCCGCAAGGGGCGGATGAGGGGCTTCTGGCGTTGCTTGCCAGAAGCTTCCCCTCACCCCAACCCCTCTCCCACATGCGGGAGAGGGGCTTTGATCAAAAGCCAACCAGGAGTTCCGTAATGAATCACGCCCAATCCCACGCCCTGTTCGAGCGCGCGCAGACGCTGCTGCCCGGTGGCGTCAATTCGCCGGTGCGTGCGTTCAAATCGGTGGGCGGCGAGCCGTTCTTCGTGCAGCGTGCCGATGGCGCATACCTGCATGATGTGGATGGCAATGCCTATATCGACTACGTGGGTTCGTGGGGCCCGATGATCGTCGGCCACAACCACCCGGCGGTGCGCGAGGCCGTGCAGCAGGCCATCAGCAATGGCCTGTCGTTCGGCGCGCCGTGCGCGGCGGAAGTCACCATGGCCGAAACCATCACCCAACTGGTGCCGTCGTGCGAAATGGTGCGCATGGTCAACTCCGGCACCGAAGCCACGCTGTCGGCCATCCGCCTGGCGCGTGGCGCCACCGGCCGCAACAAGATCATCAAGTTCGAAGGCTGCTATCACGGCCACGGCGATTCGTTCCTGGTCAAGGCCGGCAGCGGCATGCTGACCCTGGGTGTGCCCACCTCGCCGGGCGTGCCGGCCGGTTTGAGCGAGCTCACCCTCACCCTGCCGTACAACGATTTCGAGGCGGCCACCGCGCTGTTCGAGCAGGAGGGGGCCGATATCGCCGGCCTGATCATCGAGCCGGTGGTGGGCAACGCCAACTGCATTCCGCCGCGCGACGGTTACCTGCAACACCTGCGCGCGCTGTGCACGCAGTACGGCACGCTGCTGATCTTTGACGAAGTGATGACCGGCTTCCGTGTGGCACTGGGCGGCGCGCAGGCGCATTACGGCATCACCCCAGACCTGACCACCTTCGGCAAGATCATCGGTGGCGGCATGCCGGTGGGCGCGTACGGCGGCCGCCGCGAGCTCATGTCGCAGATCGCACCGGCCGGCCCGATCTACCAAGCCGGCACGCTCAGCGGTAATCCGGTGGCGATGGCTGCAGGCTTGGCGATGCTGGAACTGATTCAGCAGCCGGGTTTCCATGACGGCCTGAGCGCTGCCGCTGCCAAGCTTTGCGCAGGTTTGGAAGCGGCCGCCCGCGATGCCGGCGTCAGCGTCACCACCACGCAGGTGGGCGCCATGTTTGGCCTGTTTTTCACTGATGAAAAAGTGGAAACCTACGCGCAGGCCACGGCGTGCGACATCCCCGCATTCAACCGTTTCTTCCACGCGATGCTGGAGCGCGGTGTGTTTCTGGCACCGTCGGCGTATGAGGCCGGCTTTCTGTCCAGCGCGCACGACGACGCGGTGATTGAAGCCACGCTGGTAGCGGCGCGTGAGGCGTTCAAGGTGGTTGCGGCGGGTTGATTCTGCTTTGCGAACCGCACATGGAAAAGGCCGGCTCAATGCCGGCCTTTTTTGTGGCCAAAGCCGGAAGCGCCCTCATCCGCCCTTCGGGCACCTTCTCCCGCTTGCGGGAGAAGAGATGGAGTCAGTGCGAGCGCCCGATATGCAGCACGGCCACAGTTTGCAGCGTGGAAAGGCCCTTCAGCCCCGTTGGGGGAAAGGTGCCCGCAAGGCCGATGAGGGTCCGCTACTGCTTCAGCGCTTCAACTCAACCAAAAACAAGCTTGCCCTTCATCATTCCCCAGTGGCCGGGGAACGAGCAGAAGAAGGTGTAGTCACCGCCACGGGTGAGCTTGCTGGTGGCAAAACGCACCTGCGTGGTCTGGCCACCGCCAATCACCGGGGTGAACGCGATCACCCGCGCATCGTTTTTTGGCAGGTAACTATCGGCCAAGGTTGAGCGCATGCCGGCAGTCGCAAGCGGCTGGAAATCCGGTGTGCGCGACAACACCCAGTTGTGGCCCATTGCGGTGGCGGGCATGCGCCCGGTGTGCTTCAACGTGAGGGCAACCTGGGTGCAGTCAGCCGCCACACGGATCTCCGGAACGGAAAACTGCATGCGGTCGTTGCTCTCGATGGTCACAGCACATGTGCGCGCCAAGGCCGGGGCCGCAGGCAACAGGACGACAAGGGCCAACAACAGGCTGGAACGCTTCACTTCGGACTCCGCAGATCAGTTGATTGCGTTGATTCTAGGCAATGCCCCGCTCCAACATGTGCGACGCGATGTCGCAGGGATGCGCGGCGCGCATGCAACACCGATACTTCCTGCCTTCCCGCACCTGCTCTGCCGATGCCCGCACTGAACGCCCTGCTGCTCGATTTCGATGGCCTGCTGGCCGACTACGATCACCGCTGTTTTCTACGGGAGCTGGCCGATGCGGCCGCCTGTTCCACACAACAGCTCGACGCCGCGCTGCGCAGTGAACACCTTGAGTTGGCCCATGCGCGCGGTGAACTGGAGGGTGCGCAGCTGCTGCAGGCATTGAATGCACGGCTGGATTCCAGACTGACTGCAGCGCACTGGCAGCACGCCCGTGCAACAGCAACCGTACCGCGTCGCGATTGTGTCGCGCTGCTGGATCGCGTGCGTGACGGCGTGTCCGTCGCCATTCTCACCAACAATGGCGCACTCACGGTGCCGGTGATCGAGCAACTCCTGCCCAAGCGGCGCGTTTTGGCCAGCGCCACATTGGGCATCCGCAAACCCGACCCGGAAGCCTATCGCGCCGCCTGCGCGGCATTGGGTTGCGAACCGGCTCAAGCCCTGTTTGTGGACCACCTGTTCCGCAACGTACAAGGCGCACGCGCAGCAGGCCTGCAGGCCGATACCGCGTATCACGCGCAGTCATTGCGCAAACTGCTCAAGCGCTACCAGCTGCGGTAAGCAACCCGGCCAACCCGCACTGCCCTGTTACTTGTGATGAAACAACAACGCCGGCTTTCGCCGGCGTTGTTGTCGATCATTTTGGCTGAGCCCCCTGCGGAGCCGTGCAGCGCACGGAAGAACCACGACAGGGACGCGAAGAACCCCCGACCTGTTGCGCACCGGACTCATCGCTGTACATCGGCACGTTGCCGCCCTGCTGTCCGAACCGCACCTGCAACCCGATGCTGGTGCTGCGCATCGCATTGCGGCCCTGCTCGTGGCCCAGCAACAGCGAGAACATCCAGCCGCTGTCCAGCTGCAGATCCATGCCCGCCCCCAGCGCCAGCATGTCGTCGTTGTAGCTGCGCATGGCCAGCACGTAGTCCGTGCCCTGCGGGCGCTGCAGATAGTTCATCGTGACATCGCCGCGGTTTTCCAGTGCGCTGCGGTACTCGATGCTCCAGTGCGGCCGCCAGTTCAAGCGCTCGCGCTTGATCCCCAGACTGCCTTCCAAGCCCACGGCCAGCGCGCTGTTGTCCACCTTCTGCCGCCCGTAGCCCAGGTCATAGATGCCCAATCCACGCTCGCGGTAACCATCCAGCGTGGCCCGGTGGCCGTCATAGCGGCCGTAACCGGTCAGGGTCATGCCTGTGGCGTTGCGATGCTCGTAGCCGAAGGTCAACGCACCGAACCACTGGTCGCCTGCACGGGTGGCGTGGGCACTGGCGTTGGCCGGCTCACTCCAACGGGTCAGGTCGAAGTCCAGTTGGCCATTGGCCAGCAGGCCATCCACGAACAGGTGTTCGCCCATGCGCCACAGGCCATAGACGGCCAGTGAGCGTTGGTCGGCATCCACCTTCGACGGTGTGCCGTCGAAGTCGGTGCCCTGCTTGCCCCAGCTGCCGGCGACGCCCAGCAGCACCTGCTCACCCACGGCGCGGTCCGCACCCAGGGTGATGCCGCCGGTGTTGAAGTCGAACCCGCCACCGCTGCGGCCGTTGCGTCCGGCCTTGCCGAAGGTCGCCGTGCCGGCCAGCCACAGGCCCCAGCCTTCCGGCAGGGCTGGCAAGGCCGCTTCGGCCACGCGGCCCACCGGCAAGGTCAGCCCCGGCACGCCTTGGCCGCCGGCATAGGCCATTGCGAAGGCGAGGTTGCTGGCGTTGGTGCCGCCACGCACCTGGCGCAGACGGTCGCGGATGTTGTCACCCTGCACCTGCGCAAAGCGCACGCTGGCATCGACCTGCGCCTGGATACCCCCGCTGACCTGCGCATCCAGCGTCGGGTCGGGACGTGCGTTGACCACCAACGTCACCGCCACCGTACCGGCGAGGAAGTTGGGGGTCGCGGCCTGGGTGGCGGTGAGCGTGGTGCTGCCTTCGCCCTCCAGGGTGACGGTGCGGCCACTGACCGTGGCCACTGCCGGGTTGGAACTGGTGAAGGTGAACGCGCCCGAGCTGTTGCTCTGCGGCACCGGCAACTCGAAATCATTCTCGCCGTACACCTTTTGCAGGTCGCCGATCCAGCTCAGCTCCGGCGCGGCCACCAGCTTCGTGCCGCTGTCCGCTTCGCCTTCGCCTGCCCGGTTGTAGGCCGCCACGGTGAACACGTAGCTCACGCCCTCGACCAGCCCCTGCAATAGAATCGGTGAGCCGCTGCCGGTGGCCATGATCACACCCGGCGTAGCAGCCCCACGCAAGCTCCTTGCGCGCATGGCCGGCGCCGCTGCACTGTCGGGGGTGGCAGTGACGCGGTAACCGTCGATGTCCACGCCGCCAGTGAACGCAGGTGGCGTGAACGCCACGCTGACCTGCCCCTTCCCCACCGGCGTCAACGTCTGGATGGCCGGCACGCCCGGCGGTACCGGCTCAATCCGGAACGTGCGCGTGGCCGAGGCCGGGCGATGGGTGGTATCACCGGCCTGCTCGACCAGCACAGTGCAGCTGCCGGCCCGCACGAAGCCAAGCTGGCCAGCGGCAGTCACCGTGCACACCTCCGGCGTGGACGAACTGAACACCAGCGCCAGGCCGGAGTCGGCGCGGGCGGACAACACCGGCACTTGGTCGAAACGCTGCGTACCCACCTCGTCGAAAATCACTGCCTGCAGTACCTGCGGTACCACCGGGGCCGATGGCGCCGACGACGCGCTGCTGCCGGCCGGGCCGGAGGCGGCAACGGTGAAGGTGTAGCTCACGCCATCGGTCAGCCCGCTCACGATGATCGGCGAAGCGCCGCCGCTGGCGGTGATGCCGCCCGGCTGCGCAGTGACTGTGTAGGTGAGGGTTTCGCCGGTAGCGGCGGACGGGCTGAAGTGCACCTCCACCTCGCCCGAACCGATCACGCTCACATCGCCCAGCACCGGCGCCGCCGCCACCACCGCGTTGACGCTGAACGACTGCACCAGCGATGCCGACAAATGGCCGGCATCGCCGTCTTGGTGCACCGTCACCGTACAGGTGCCGGCACTGGCGAAACTCAGCGCACCCGCTGCGGTGACGGCACACACCGCCGGCGTGGACGAAACAAAACGCAGCGGCAGGCCCGAATCCACCGAGGTGGTGAGCGTCGGCGTGGTGCCGAACGCCTGTGCGCCTGGATTGGCGAAGGTGATGTTCTGCGTGGCTGCGGTGGTGACCGCATTGGACGCTCCCGACGTCGAGCCGGTGCCGACGCTGTTGGTCGCCGTCACGGTGAAGGTGTAGCCGGTGCCCGGGTTCAGGCCGCTGATCGTGATCGGCGAGCTGGTGCCAGTGAACGGCCCGCCCGTTACCACCGGGCTGGGCGTCACCGTGTAACCGGTTATCGTCGCACCGCCATCGAAGGTCGGAGCGACAAAGGCTACCGCTGCCTGGCCGATGCCTGTCATCGCAGCCGTGCCGATGGTCGGCGTGCCCGGAACGACCGCGTTGACGGAGAAGGTATGGGAAACCTGCGTCGCCGGCAGGTGGTCGGCATCACCGGTCTGGTCGGCATTGATCGTGCAATTGCCAGTGGTGAGGAAGGTCAGCTGACCACCGCTGGTGACACTGCACACGCCGGTCGTGGACGAAGTGAAGCTCACCGCCAGCGCCGAATCCACCGAGGCGGTGAGCGTCGGCGTGGTGCCGAACGCCTGCGCGCCGGGATCGGCGAAGGTGATGATCTGTGTGGCTGTCGTGCTGACCGCATTGGACTCGGCCGACGCGACACTGGTGCCAGCGCTGTTGGTCGCGGTCACGGTGAAGGTGTAGCTGGTGCCCGGGTTCAGGCCGTTGATCGAGATCGGCGAAGTGGTGCCGGTGAACGGACCGCCCGTTATCGCCGGGCTGGGCGTCACCGTGTAGCCGCTGATGGTCGCACCGCCGTTGGAGGCCGGGGCGGTGAAGACCACTGCCACCTGCCCGGCACCGGCCACCGTGGCGATGCCGATGGTCGGCGCACCTGGAACCAACGCGTTTACGCTGAAGGAGTGGCTGACCTGGGTCGCCGCCAAGTAACTGCCGTTGCCAGGCTGGTCGGCGTTGATGGTGCAGGTGCCGGCGGTCATGAAAGTCACCACGCCGGTACCGGTGATAGTGCATACACCGGTGGTGCTCGAAGTGAACGTCGGCGTCAGGCCGGAGTCAGCCGTCGCACTGAAGGTCGGTGTAGTGCCGAAGGTCTGCGTGCCGGGGGCGGCGAAGGTAATGGTCTGGGTCGCTTTGGGCGTTACGCTGTTGGAGGCGCCCGAGGCTGGGCCGGTGCCGGCGCTGTTGTCGGCGGTCACCGTGAAGGTATAGGCCTGTCCGTTGGTCAGACCGTTGACCACGATCGGCGAGGACGCGCCGTTGATCGGTCCCACGTCGGCGGGACTGGTGATCACCGTATAACCGGTGATGGCCGTACCGCCGGTATTGACCGGCGCGACGAAGGCGACGCTGGCCTGGTTATCGCCGGCGGTGACGATGCCGATGGCCGGTGCCCCCGGCACGATCGCGGCGACCGTGAAGGTCTGCGAGACCTGCGACGCGGCCAGGTAGCTGCTGTCGCCGGCCTGGTTCGCATTGATGGTGCAGCTGCCGACGGTCATGAAGGTCAGCGCGCCGCCGGTCGTGATGGTGCACACCCCTGTGGTCGATGAGGTGAAGCTGACCGGGTAACTGCCCCCCGCGCTGGAAGTGGCGGTCAAGGTCGGGGTGGTGCCGAAGGTCTGCGTGCCCGGGTTGCCGAAAGTGACGGTCTGATTGGCCTTCGGCATCACGCTGTTGCTCGCGGCCGACGCTGCGCCGGTGATCTGAGCAGCATTGGTCGCGGTTACGGTGAACGTATACGCCCCCCCATTGGTCAGGCCGGCCACCGTGATCGGTGAGCTATTGCCGGTGCCAGTGAAGCCCCCCGGATTGGAGGTGACCGTATAGCTGTTGATCGCCAAACCGCCATTGCTGGCCGGCGCCGTGAACGTCACGCTGGCCTCGGTGTCGCCCGCCGTGGCCGTTCCGATGGTCGGCGCGCCGGGCGCGACCGCGGCGACGGTGAACGTCCGCGACGCCGTGCTGGCCGCGTTCCAGGTGCTGTCGCCGGCCTGATCGGCGTCGATGGTGCAGGAGCCGGCAGTGACGAAGGTCAGCATGCCGCCGCTGGTGATCGTGCACACGCCTGCTGTGGACGAACTGAAGCCCACCGTCAGGCTCGACGTAGCCATCGCGGTCAACGTCGGCGTGGTACCGAAGTTCTGCGTCCCCGGATTGGTGAAGGTGATGGTCTGGTTGCCCTTGGGCGTAGCCGCGTTCGACGCGCCCGATGCCACGCTGGTGCCAATGGCGTTGGTCGCCGTCACCGTGAAGGTGTACGCGGTGCCGTTGGTCAGCCCGTTCACCGTGGCAGTGCAGGCGGCCGGGCCGGCGCAGGTGCCGAAGGCGCCGCCGGGGCTGGCGGTGGCGGTGTACGTGGTGATCGCCGAGCCGCCATTGCTGGCCGGCGCAGTGAACGTCACCGAAACCTGCCCGTCACCGGCCGTGGCCGTGCCGATGGTGGGCGCACCCGCTGCCGTGGGAATGGCCACGGCATGGAGCGTGCCGGAGGTGAAAGCGGCCGGGCCGCTGTTGCCGGCTGCATCACTGATGTTGGTGGACGCATTGAGGTTGACCTTCAGCGTGCCGTTGCCGGTGATGCCGCTGACGGTGACGGTGATCGAAATGCCTGAAGAAGCCGACACACTGGCGATGGTGCCACTGGCGGTACCGGTCGTCCCGAGCGCGAAGGCGTCCTTGGAAATATTGCTCACCGTCTCGCTGAAGGTGACAGTGAAGTCCACCGTGGTCGCGGTCGATGCCGGGCCGCCGGCCGGCACGATGCTGCTGACACTGGGCGCCACGCCATCGATGACGAGGTTCTTGTTCGCGCCCAGGGAATTGGCCGCGCCCGGCGATGCCAGGGTCAGGGTGGCATTGTTACCGGCCGCGTCCCGGAGGGTGCCGCCGTTGAGGGACAGTGCACTGGTGGCCACGTAGTCCAGATCGGCGCTGGTGTCACCGGCCTGCACGGTGTAGTTGAACGTCAAGCTGGTGGTGCCACTGCCGTTGGCATAGTTGACCACCTGGTCCGTCGCGCCGGTTTCCAGGGTCAGCTGCGGCGTACCGGTAACCGCTACGCTCTCGCTGAAATTGACCTGGACGGAAATGACATCCCCCGCCTTGTAGGTGCCATTGGCCGTGGAAGAGGTGACCCCGGAAACCGTGGGCACCACTCCGTCGATGACGAGGCTTTTGTTCGCACCCAGCGAATTGCCCATGCCCGGCGATGGCAGCGTCAGAATGGCGTTGTTACCCGCCGCGTCCCGGATGGTGCCGGCGTTGAGGGCCAGTGCGCTGGTGTTTATGTAGTCCAGGTCAGCGCTGCTGTCGCCGGCCTGCACGGTGTAGGCGAAGCTCAGGGTGCTGCTACCGCTGCCGCCGACGTAGTTAACCGTCCGGTCGGTCGCGCCGGTTTCCAAGGTCAGCTGCGGCGTGCCGGTAACCAGCACGTTCTCACTGAAATTGACCTGGACGGAAATGACATCGCCGACTTTGTAGGTGCCATTGGGGGTGCTGGAGGTGACGTTGGTGACGGTGGGCGCGGTGGTGTCGGCCGGAGCCGTGGTGGTAGAGGTATATGTGAAAACGATGGTGCCATTATCGTTCTCGGGAGAGGGCGGCAGAAGAAAGGTTATTGTCTTGCCGCTTGCGGTGGCCGAGTAGTGCGCTGCATTCGCGGCCGTCCCACCTGTTCGCGTGATGCTCGTGATCTGGTCGAGAGCTCCACCACTGAAAACGGCCTCGAACTGGCGAACACTCCACACCTCTTCGTAATTTGAGATGAGTGTGACCGTCGAGGCTACAGGATCAACATCAAACAGCTTCGATCCGATGCCGCCGGCCAAATCAAGCTCTATGCCGCCACCAACCGGTGTCGCAACAAAGGCCGGTGAACCGTGAACCGTAATCTCAACATTAGTCCCCACCGTGCTGGCATACAGGTTGAGGCTGGCCAAACTGGCAAGACAGCCCAGAAGCAACGCAGCGGCCCAGGAAAATCTCGATGCACGTGCAGGTGCCACGCCCATGACTTGGCCCGTGGTGCGCAACGTCAGCCACAAGTGCATCGTCCACGGCATGCCTGCCTTCTCCCAAGCCGAAGCCACCAACCGACCACGCTGTGCCATGTGCGTTCCCTTGTCTGCCCTGCGCAAAGGGGCGGCCCGCATGCAGCAGACCGCCCACGAAATAAACCTTTCTTTATCCAATCCGCAAAAAGCGGCCAAATCCAATCATGCGGATCTTCATCGGGCCGATTTGCAGACAACCGCTTTGTGCCCGGGGGCGTGGCGAATACGACTGCTCGCAGGTCGCAGCCAACAGCGTCATCGGCTGATCTTGGGTCACCTTGAATGCGGCGCTTGCCGGCGGCCGCCCCAAAAAAGCGCCCAAGGTCGCCAGTGCGGGGCAGACCTGGGTCATTGCCAGCACTACGGTGGGCACCTGCCCAATAAAGGAAGCTATGGCGCTCCCGCCCGCCATCGACCGCCATCGACCGCCTCAGCAGCTAGCGCATGAAGGAATCGAACCTGCAACTCGGAACGCCGGTGGGGAAACGGGGGACTACCCCTGGCTACCCCACCCGGGGACGAAACCTAACGCCTGATTCTTCCCCATCTGTGACCTTCAGCGCGAAGCCATGTAGGCCGCAATCGCCTCACGCACGCGCTTGAGGCCTTCGGCCAGTTCTTCGTCGGTGATGTTCAGTGGCGGCACGAAGCGCAGCACACTGGTGCCGGCCTGCAGAATCAGCACCCGCTTTTCGGCGGCCAGATCCAGCAGCGTGCCGATGTCGGCCACGTAGTCCGGCTTGAGCACCGCGCCCAGCATCAAGCCCATGCCGCGCACCTGCTCGAACACGCCGAACTCTTCACCAATGGCTTCCAGCCCGGCTTTCAATGCGGCCGACTGGCGCACCACGTTGGCCTTGATTTCGTCAGATGACAGCTTGCGCAGTGCCACGCGTGCCACCGCAGCAGCCAGCGGATTGCCGCCGAAGGTGCTGCCGTGTGCACCCACGCCCATGATGTCGGCCACCTTCGGGCCGGCCAGCATGGCACCAATCGGGAAACCGCCGCCCAGTGCCTTGGCCAGGGTGACGATGTCCGGGGTCACGCCCCAGTGCCAATGCGCGAACAACTCACCGGTACGGCCCATGCCCACCTGGATTTCGTCCAGCACCATCAGCGCGTCGTGCTGGTCGCACAGCTCACGGGCCCGGCGCATGAACTCAGCGCTGGCCGGCATCACGCCGCCCTCGCCCTGCACCGGCTCGAACATCACCGCCGCCACGTCGCCGCCGGCCATCGCGGCCTCAAGCTGGGCCACGTCATTGAAATCGACGTAACGGAAACCGCCCGGCAACGGCTCGTAGCCTTCCTGGTACTTGGGCTGGGCGGTGGCGGTCACCGTGGCCAGCGTGCGGCCATGGAAGCTGCCACGGAAGGTGACGATGAAGCGTTTGTCCGCCGCACGGCCCTGCGCGCTGGCCCACTTGCGTACCAGCTTGATGGCCACTTCATTGGCCTCGGCACCGGAGTTGCACAGAAACACGCGCTTGGCGAAGCGCGAGGCATCCACCAGTTCCTGCGCCAGATGCAGCGGCGGCTCGCTGTAGAACATGTTGCTGGTGTGCCAGAGCTTGTCGGCCTGCTCCAGCAATGCGGCCTTCAGGTCCGGGTTGTTGTGGCCCAGGCTGCACACCGCGATACCGGCCGCCAGGTCGATGAATTCACGGCCCTGCGTATCCCACAACCGGGCGCCCTGGCCGCGCTCCAGCACCAGCTGGCGCGGGCGGTACACCGGCAGGTAGTAGTTGGAAAGGGACAGCAACGGTTCGGCGACAGCGGTCATGGCGTTCCGGTTTTGGGTGGGTATGAACGGCGCATTGTCCTCCAATTCACCGGCTGCGGCACAATGCCGCCCATGCGACTTTTCTCTGCCCCCCAATTGAATCCCGCCAGCGAGACCGGCTGGCGCCGGCGCTGGTTCGACATCATCCATCGCACCGACTCCCCACCCTCGCGGCGGTTCGACCTGCTGCTGGTCTGGGCCATTCTCGCCAGCGTGCTGGTGGTGATGGTGGACAGCGTGCAGCGCATCCACGCCTCGTGGGCCACCGGCTTCTATGTGGTCGAGTGGGGTTTCACCATCCTGTTCACCGCCGAGTACGTGTTGCGCCTGCTGGTGGTGCGGCGGCCGCTGCGCTATGCGTTCAGCGTGTGGGGCATCATCGACCTGCTGGCGATCCTGCCGTCGTACATTTCGTTCTTCATCCCCGGCACGCAGAGCCTGCTGGTGGTGCGCGTACTGCGCCTGCTGCGGGTGTTCCGCATTCTCAAACTCACCCGCTACATCGAAGAAAGCGGCGTGTTGATGCAGGCGCTGTGGCGCAGCCGCCGCAAGATTCTGCTGTTCCTGTCGATGGTGGTGACCATCGCCATCATTGCCGGCGCGCTGATGTACGTCATCGAAGGCCCGCGGTACGGCTTCAGCAACATCCCCACCAGCATGTACTGGGCGGTGGTGACCATGGCCACGGTGGGCTTTGGCGACATCGTTCCGCACACCACGCTGGGCCGCTTCATCACCTCGGCACTGATCCTGATCGGCTACAGCATCCTGGCTGTGCCGACCGGCATCTACACCGCCGAGCTGGCCGGCAGCATGCTGCGCGAGAGCCGACATGACAATCGCGGCTGCACGATGTGCGGCCACGAGGGCCATGAAGCCAAAGCGCATTACTGCAGCCGCTGCGGGCATGAACTGCCGGAGCACATTGCTTGAATCAGGAGTGAGCAACGAGGAGTGAGGAGCGAGGAGTGAGGAGCGAGAGAAACCAGAAGCCTGCTCTCGCCCACCCATCACTCCTGTCTGCTCATGCCGGCCTTCAGTCCAGGAACAGATCCGGCAGCAGCGGCTGCGACGGGTCCATCGCATAACCGGACAGATCCGTAATACCGGCCTGTGCCAGCACCTCGTCGTCGATCAGGAACTGGCCACTGAATCCCGCTGCCGGGCGCGTAAGCACCGCATGCGCCGCGTCGGCCATGATCTCCGGGCGACGGCAGCCGGCGGCATCAACCCCGGGAATCATGTTGATGGCATCGGTGGCGATCACCGTGCGCGGCCACAGCGCGTTCACCGCCACACCCTGCGGACCAAATTCAGCGGCCAGGCCCAGAGTGACGAAGCTCATGCCCATCTTGGCCAAGGTGTAGCCGGTGTGCGGCGCCCACCATTTCGGGTCCAGGCTGGGCGGCGGGGCCAGCGTCAGGATGTGCGGATTGGGCGCCTGCAGCAGATACGGCAGGCAAGCCTGCGCGCACAGAAAACTGCCCCGCGCGTTGACCTGCTGCATCAGATCAAAACGCTTCATGGGCGTGTCCAGCGCGCCGCGCAGCCAGATAGCCGAGGCGTTGTTGACCAGGATGTCGATCCCGCCAAAGGTATCCACCGTTGCTGCCACGGCCGCATTGACCTGGTCTTCCTCGCGGATGTCGCACTTCAACGCCAACCCTTGGCCGCCAGCGGCGTTCACCGCCTCGGCGGCGCTGTGAATGGTGCCCGGCAACTTGGGGTTGGGCACCGACGATTTGGCGGCGATGGCAACGTTGGCACCGTCTCGCGCCGCCCGCAGCGCAATGGCCAGGCCAATGCCACGCGAGGCACCGGTGATGAAAAGGGTCTTGCCCTGCAAGCTGTTCATGCCAACTCCAACCACGTGGATATCAGCCCGCATTATGCCGATGCCAGCGGATTTGGGCGGCCTGTCGCGCTGTCGGTTGGCTGCGACATTTCAGGTTCATACGCCACACCGATACTGGTGGCGCTTTTTGATCTGGATCTGGCAATGAAACCCCTGCTTTACACCGCCCCGCTGCTTCTGGCCCTTTCGCTGAGTGCTTGCCAGAAGCCCGACACCCGCGCAACCGCTGTAACCCGCGACGTGGCGGCACAGACCACCGGCCTGGGCGAGACCGTGAGCAGAATCGACGCCCGTGCGGTGTGGCGCGGTTCACTGGACGCCTGTCGCGAGGCCACCGCAGCGGCCGATACCTGCCTGATCAGCACCCTGCGCGCCAATGGCGCGTCGCCATCTGCGGTCAATGCGGCCCGCACGCTGGCGGCGCAGGGCAAGCCCGGCTACATCAGCGCTTGGCAGTCGGCCGAAGGCGTCGGCATTGCCACGCTGGAGTTCCCGTTCCGCGCCAATACCAACCAAGGCACCTGGCTGGTGGATGCCGCCGGTAAAACCGTGGACGTGGATGAAGATGTGCTGGACGACACCGTGCGCACCCTGCCCGAGTACAAGGCTTTCATCGAGCGACATCCCGATGCCAGCCCGTTTGCACCCGCACAGGCCAGCGGCAGTGAGTCGCTGCCCGACGGCGGCGTGCGCCTGCGCTACACCACGCCGCTGCGCAGCTGCCACGCCTGTGCGGACGACGGCCAGGTGACCATTGCCTATTACTTCGACAGCAAGCGCAGCTTCAAGGGCAAGCAATTGATGGAGCTGCGCTGAGCAACGCGCAAGGCACACCGTACGAAGGGCCGCACGGCTGATGGCGGCTCCGCTTCGCTAGTGCGAACATTCCTGCCCGCGCATTGCCGGGCCACCCGCATAACGTTCCAGCAGGCGCGGCACGATGGCGCGATGCAAGGGCGCGACCGGTAGCATGTACAGCCTGCCAAAAGGCCGGTGCAGATGCACCACGGTGGCAAGTTTCAGCACACCGCCGCGCTCACCCGGACCCAACTGCAGCGAAAGATCCACCCGCAGATGGCGATCACTGTCGCCCAGCACGATGCGGTCGGCCGCCAGCGAGCGCAGCGTGAAGATGCCCAGCCGCTGCCCCGGAACAAGCGCCGCTGGCACCGTGGCCGGGACACTGCGGATCGAGCCGAGGTCTTTCATTCCCAACAGACGCATGCCGGCGTTTCGCACATGCATCACACCATCAAACCAGCCCGGCACCTGCCGGGAAATATCCAGATAGGCCTGTAACGCGCTGTCCGGCCGGCGCGGCAACAGAATCTGCGCCGCATGCGCGAAGTGCGCCCCCGGCAATGATGGATACAGCGGATCACCCGGCATGATCTCGGCTTCGCACGCGCTTCCAGAGCGGCTCACGGCTTCGGGCCCTGCCCCTCGTTGTCTTCCCAATGCAGGATGCGGCGGGTAACAAAGCGATACACCGGCTTGCCGGTGGCAAACCACAACTGGCGTACCCACGAATGCCGCTTGAGCACGCGCAGTTCCACCGGCGTCAACGACTGCCGGCAATACATGCGCTTGTGTTTGAGCAGATGGCGCAGGTCCTCGCGCGCCAACAGCCGCATCCAGCGCGAACGCGGGTTGCCACATACCGCCAGCTGGAAGTCGATGAGTGCCGGCGAGCCGTCTTCGCGCACCAGCCAATTGGCCTCTTTGGCCAGATCGTTGTGGGCAATGCCGTGCCGATGCACACGCTGCAGCAGCCGGCGCGCAGCGCGAAAATAAGCCAGATCACCGTGCGGTGGCCGTTGGTACATGGCCGCGCCCTCCATGTAGCTGCGGTCCAGCCAGCGGCCATCCCAGCCAAGCAGGCGCGGTGTGGCCTCCATGCCATCCAGTTTGGCCAAGGCCCGCGCTTCACGACGGGCCAGCCACCATGCCGGCAGCCGCAGCCACAGCGGCGTGGCCCCCAGATCACGCCGCACAAACCGGCCATGCGTGCCTTCAACCAACAAGATGCGGCCAAAACTGTCTGCTTTCAGCGCGGTGAACGATGTTTCGGGGGTGGATTCTGCCATCGCCCTATTCTAGGCGGTCGCGTCGATGGCACCGCCTTCATCCAGCGCGATGGCAGGTGAACAAGCCCGCTTGCCGCTGCAGGGAACCTGTTTGCCATCTGCCGGTCTGACGGAACCCTGCCTCTATAATCGGCCGATGAATTCCTGGATTGACACCACGCTGGCGTGGATTGCCGCTCATCCCATCCTGGCCGGTGCCGCGATTTTCGCGATCGCATTCTGCGATGCCGTCATCATTCTGGGCGCCATCGTGCCGGCATTGCCGCTGATGATCGCCGTGGGCGTACTCATCGGCATGGGCGAGCTGTCAGGCCCGTATGCCATTGCCTGCGCCACCGTCGGCGCCTTCGCAGGTGACGGCCTGAGTTATTGGGTAGGCCGGCGCTGGGGCGACCGGCTGCGCGGGGTATGGCCGTTCAGCCGCTATCCGCAGCTGCTGGACCGTGGCGAGCTACTGTTCCGCCGCAACGCCTTCAAAAGCATTCTGCTGGCGCGTTATGTCGGCGCCATCCGGCCGTTCGTGCCAGCCATTGCCGGCATGGCCAACATGCCCTTCATCAACTACCTCAAGGCCAGCGGCATCGCCTGCCTGTCATGGGCGGTGCTGTTTCTGCTGCCGGGCTGGGCGCTGGGCCAGGCCTATGACGCGGTGGCCGCCGTCGCCGGCCATCTGTTCCTGGTGGTGGTCCTGCTCGGCGTGATGTTGGGGCTGGTCTGGGCGATCGTGCTGTACAGCTACCGCTGGTCAGCCGCGCGCATGGATGGCTGGCTGGCACGGGTGCTGCGTTGGTCGCAGCGCCATCCACGCCCGCTGGGCCGCGCACTGAGCGATCTATTTGATCCAAAACGACGCGAGTCGGTACCGCTGCTGACGCTGGCCCTGATGCTGCTGCTGTTGGGCTGGGCCTGGTTTGCGCTGCTGATGGTGGTGCTGGGCCACGGTGAGCCGTTGGCACTGGACCTGGCGGTGCATCAGCTGATGTTGGCCCTGCGCAACCCGCTGGCCGACTACCCGATGGCCGCGCTGGCCTCACTGGGCGACTGGCAGGTGCTGTTGCCGGCCATCGCCGCGGGCATGGGCTACTTGGCGTGGCGCAGGCGCTGGATGGCCGTGCTGCATTGGCTGGCGGCACTGGCCTTCGGCCTGGCCCTGACCAAGCTGCTGGGCACCACCGTGGACGTGGTACGACCGCCGTCGGCCAGCAGCGGCTTTGGCTTCCCGTCGGTGGCGGTGACCATGGCTACCATCACCTTTGGCTTCTTTGCGGTATTGATCGGCCGCGAGCTGCCGGGGCGTACCCGCGTATGGCCGTACCTACTGTCCGGCGTGGTGGTCACGGCGATTGGTTTTGCCCGCATCTACCTGGGCGCGCATTGGCTCAGCGATGTCATCGGCGGCATGTTGTTCGGCATCTTCTGGTTGCTGCTGCTGGGCGTGGCCTACCGCCGCCGCTTCAACCGCTCGTTCTGGGTGAAGCCGGTGGCGTGGCTGTTCTACGGCGTGTTCGTGTTGGCGGGGCTGTGGTACGCACCGCGTAATGTGCCGGCCAAGCTGGCCAAATTCGAACCGGTGGCTGCGGCAACAACGCAGATGGACAGCAGCCAATGGTGGCAACAAGGCTGGCGCGAGCTGCCGGCGCGCCGCAATGAATTCGATGACGACCAGCGCTGGCCGCTGGACGTGCAGGTCGCCGGTCCGCTGGCGCCGTTGCAGCAGCAGCTGGAGCGCGAAGGCTGGGTGCTGCAGCCGCAGGCCGGTTGGCAGCAGGCGCTGGTGATGCTCGACCAGAAAGCCAAACCGCAGGATGTGCCGGTATTGCCGGCCACGCTGGACAGCAATGTCGAGGCGATGCTGATGCTGCGCCCGGGCGAACGCGCTGATGAGTTGTACGCGCTGCGTTTGTGGCCCTCCGCGGTGCGCCTGCAGCCGGGCCAGGAGCCGGTGTGGCTGGGCAGCGCACAGACGCTGCGCTACCAGCGTCACCTGAAGCTGTTCGGCATGTGGCGCCCGTTGCGCGGTGTCGATCCCGCGCTGGATGCCGTCAAACAATCGCTGGAGGGCATGCAGAGCCAGCAGCAGACGCAGCCAGAGACCCGCTTGCCGTTGTTGATGATCCGCAGCGGGCAGACACCGGCGCCGTAATCGCACGGGATGGCCGAACAGAACGAGCCTGCCCGCTCTACAGGCAGGCTTCGCAGCCTGGGCAAACACACAGCGCGCGCAGCGTTCACCAGTGCTGTGCTGGATCGCGCATGGGTTGGCCTGGCAAACGGCGCAACCACGAACAATGCGGATGCCCGAACAGTCTCCGCGACAACAGCGCGCGGTTAGAGCGCTTCTTCGTCCGGCACGTCGATCTCGGGGATCCACTCCAGCAACAGGTCCAGCCGCCGCTGCGGCTCGGCCTCCTGCAACAGCGTCAGGCGCTGCTGCGGCTGTAGCGGCAGCAACTCGGCAAGCCGCCAACCTACCCAGGCCGCTTGATCCAGCAGCGCTGGCCCGGCTGAGGCGTACTCGCCCCCCAGCTGTTCCAGAATGCGCTCCAGCAAGGTGCCCAGCAGCGCGTGCTCGGGCTGCAGCTCATCGTCGCTGTCGCGCTCGCACCATTCCGCCTGGGCGATCACAAGCCCGTTGTCGCGCGCCTGCGTGTCCAGCACGTGGAAGCGACGGCCCCCCCGCAGGCGCAGCACCAGCACGCCATCGGCACCAACGTCGAAATCCTCGATCAATGCCTCCACACCCCACGCCGCGGGCGTGGCCGGCACGCCCACTTCTTCGCCATCCAAAATCAGGCACACACCGAAGCTGCTGCTGGTGCGGCCGCACTCACGCACCAGATCCAGATAGCGTGTTTCAAAAACACGCAGGCCCATGACAGCGCCCGGCAACAGCACAGAGTGCAGTGGAAACAACGGCAGACTTTGTGGTGAATTCATCAGATGCAGAAACGGATGGACCGGCATGGATGTTACCCCAGCCCATTCGCTTACCTCGTCGCCGAGACGTCAGCGCTGCAACTGCGCCAGAAACCGGCGCGGTGCGCCATCAAAGCCGCCGTTGGACATGAACACCACGTGGTCACCTTCACGCGCAACATCACCCAAACGCACCAGCAGCGCATCGGTATCGGCCACGGCCTGTGCATCACCGCGCACCGCCTCGATTACTTTGGCCGCGTCCCACGGCAGTTCGGGGCGTGCGAGAAACACCACCGCATCGGCGATATCCAGCGACGGCGCCAACGCATCGGAGTGCGCACCCAGCCGCATCGAATTGCTGCGTGGCTCCATCGCCACCACGATCCGGGCATCGCCCACTTTGGCCCGCAGGCCTTCCAACGTGGTGTGGATGGCGGTGGGATGATGGGCAAAATCATCGTAGATGGTCACACCCTGCGCCTGGCCGATGACTTCCATGCGCCGCTTGACGCTGTGGAAGCGCGCCAATGCCGGTGCCACCTGCGTAACATCCACACCCACCGCATGCGCCGCGGCAAGCGCGGCCAAACCGTTGAGCACGTTGTGGCGGCCCAGCAACGACCATTCCACCGTCGCCACTTCAGCACCACGATGCAGCACCGCAAATGCACTGCCGTCCTGATTGATCAGGCGTGCGCTCCATTCCAGTGATGGATCAAAACCAAAGCGCTCCACCGGCGTCCAACAGCCCATCGCGAGCACCTCGGCAAGATGCACGTCTTCGCCGTTGACGATCAGGCGACCACGCCCCGGCACGGTGCGCACCAGGTGATGGAACTGGCGCTGGATGGCAGCGACATCGGGGAAAATATCGGCGTGGTCGAATTCGAGATTATTGAGAATCGCCACCAGCGGCCGGTAATGGACAAACTTGCTGCGCTTGTCGAAAAACGCGGTGTCGTACTCGTCGGCTTCCACCACGAACAACGGCCGCTCGGCCGGCGCTGATTTCGCGTGGGCAGCATCGTCGGAATGCGAACGACCCAACCGCGCCGAAACGCCGAAATCCTCGGCGACGCCACCAATCAGGAAGCCCGGCTCACGCCCTGCGGCCTGCAGCAGAAACGAAAGAATCGTGGTCGTCGTGGTCTTGCCATGCGTACCGGCCACAGCCAGCGTGTCGCGACCGGGCAGCACGTTCTCCGACAACCACTGCGCGCCGGAGATATAGCGGCGCCCTTCGTCCAGCACCGCCTCAACCGCTGGGTTGCCGCGCGACAACGCATTGCCGATGACCACTTCATCGCAATCAGGCGCGATGTTGCCGGGCAGATATCCCTGCGACAGCGTGATGCCCAGGTTTTCCAGCTGCGTGGACATCGGCGGGTACACCGCCTGGTCACTGCCTTCAACCTGATGACCGAGTTCACGGGCCAAGGCGGCTACACCGCCCATGAAAGTGCCGGCAATGCCGAGAATATGGATCTTGCTCATGCCGTGATTGTCGCCGATGCGAACACCGACGTGTATCCGTGTAGGAAATACCCGCCCGTATGTAGGGGTATCCCCGATACCCGTTTGGCAACTACGCATACAGAATGCTAACCGCCAGCCGCAGCACCCTCAGGTCCTACTCCCCAAGAGGCCATCCCCAGGGAGCTCATGTTGCGGGGCCTTGAGCACGCCCTTTGCTGGCTTTTATAAACGCAAACGCCCGGCTTCNNGAAGCCGGGCGTTTGCGTTTAGGCCTGCACCCTCTACGCTGACGGCCACGACGGTTACCCGCCGCAGCCGTATTTCATCAGCGCTTGATCGCCGCCAGGATGCGAGCCAGCACGTCGCTCAGCTCACCAACGCCATCGACGCGGGCCAAGGTGCCCTTGGCGGCGTAGAAGTCGATGACCGGCGCGGTGGAGTTGTTGTAGACCTGCAGACGCTGGCGCACCGATTCGGGATTGTCATCAGCGCGGCCCTGCTCCTGCGCGCGGCCGGCAATACGCTCGACCAGCAGTTCGGTCGGCACATCCAACTGCACAATGGCGTCCAGCGGCTGGTTGAGCTTGCTCAGCAGCTCGCCCAGCGCATTGGCCTGGGCAACATTGCGCGGGTAGCCGTCGAGGATGAAGCCCTTGGCGGTATCAGCCTGCGACAGGCGCGATTCCAGCATGCCCAGCAGAATGTCATCGGAAACCAGGTTGCCCGAGTCCATCACGGCCTTGGCCTGCTTGCCCAACTCAGTGCCGGCGGCCACTTCGGCGCGCAGCAGATCACCGGTGGAAATGTGCGGAATCTGCAGTTCTTCTTTCAGGCGGGTTGCCTGCGTGCCCTTGCCCGAACCGGGCGGTCCCAACAGAACCAATCGCATTCCTGACTCCCATATGTTTTGAGGAAACGGGACGGACAGCGGCGTTAGACTCATGGGCCGATTCACGCTGCACCGCAATATGTGCAGCTTACCGCATCCGGCCAATGTCCCGGAAATGTCCCCCGCCCGGAGAATACCCGTCATGTCCCAAGGCACCCTGTTGTATGCCCAGTCCGGTGGCGTTACCGCCGTCATCAACGCCACCGCCTCGGCCGTCATTGCCGAAGCAAGGTCCAAGAAAATCAAAGTGTTGGCTGCACGCAACGGCATCTTGGGCGCCTTGCGCGAGGAGCTGATCGACACCTCCAGAGAGTCCGCCGCCAACATCGCCGCATTGGCCCATACCCCTGGCGGCGCGTTCGGCTCGTGTCGCTACAAGCTCAAGTCATTGGAAGCGGACAGGGCCAAGTACGAGCGCTTGCTTGAAGTATTCAAGGCCCACGATGTGCGCTGGTTTCTCTACAACGGCGGCAATGATTCGGCCGATACCGCACTGAAAGTCTCACAGCTGGCCAAGGAATACGGCTACCCGCTGACCTGTGTCGGCGTGCCCAAGACCATCGACAACGACCTGGCAGTCACCGACACCTGCCCAGGCTTCGGCTCGGCGGCCAAGTACACCGCCGTGTCGGTACGCGAAGCCGCCCTGGACGTGGCAGCGATGGCCGAGACCTCCACGCGCGTGTTCATTTACGAGGCCATGGGCCGCCACGCCGGTTGGCTGGCCGCCGCCGCCGGGTTGGCCGGTGAGAACCCCGACGATGCGCCGCAGATCATTCTGTTGCCCGAGCGCGCCTATGACGAAGCCGCGTTTCTGGCCAAGGTGAAGCAGGTGGTAGCCAAAGTCGGCTTCTGCGTGGTGGTGGCAAGCGAAGGCATCCATACCGCAGATGGCCGGTTTGTTGCCGACGCCGGCGGGGTCAAGGACTCATTCGGCCACACCCAACTGGGTGGCGTGGCGTCTTATCTCGCCAACCGGGTGAAGGCCGAGCTCGGCTACAAAGTGCATTGGACCCTGCCCGACTACCTGCAGCGCTCGGCGCGCCATATCGCCTCAAAGACCGACTGGGAGCAGGCGCAGGCGGTGGGCAAGGCAGCGGTGCAGTTCGCCTTGAAGGGCCACAACTCGGTGATGCCGGTGATCGTGCGCAGTTCGGATGTGCCGTATCGCTGGAAGATCGAAGCCGCGCCGCTGTCCAAGGTGGCCAACCACGAGAAGAAAATGCCCGCCGGCTTCATCCGCCGCGATGGTTTTGGCATCACTGAAAAAGCGCGCCGCTACCTGCAGCCGTTGATCCGTGGCGAGGCGCCACTGCCTTACGGCCGCGACGGGCTGCCCAAGTACGTGACGCTGAAGAACGTGGCGGTCGCCAAGAAACTGGCGGATTGGGAAGGCTGATGTCGCGCTTTCGCCGGTACGGCGTGCAGCCTCCTCGTCGCTTCAATGCCGGCTCCAAGGCGATGCAGAGCATCGCCTTGCTGCTGTGCATGGCGGCCGCGCAACTGGCCAGCGCTTACGCCCCCCAGGATGGCGACATCGTCTTCCACACCTCCACCTCAAGCCAAAGTGCAGCGGTGCAGGCCGCCACCGGTTCGCGTTACAGCCATATGGGTGTCGTCCTGCTGCGTGGTGGCGAAGCCTACGTACTGGAAGCGGTACAGCCGGTGCGGTATACGCCCTTGCAGGCTTGGCTGGATCGCGGTGCGCAGCGTCACTATGTGATCAAACGCCCATCAAGGCCGCTGACACCGGCAAACAAGGCCCGGATGCACGCCGCCGCCACGCGCTTTGTGGGTCGCCCCTATGACCTGAGCTTCGAGTGGTCTGACCAACGCATCTATTGCTCGGAGCTGGTGTGGAAGCTGTACCGCGACGCCGCAGGCATCGAGCTGGCGCCACTGGCGCGCCTGGACAGCTTCAACCTGCAGGCGCCGGTGGTCCGCAGCAAGCTGCGCGAACGTTACGGCAGCCATATCCCGTTGGCGGAGCCGGTGATTTCGCCAGCGGCCATCTTCGCCTCCCCCTTGCTGGTGACGATTGACCAGCGCTGACGGAAGCACGGCGTAGTACCGAGCCATGCCCGGCAGAGGCTTTCCGGTAACGCCCAGCCGAGCATGGCTGGGCTCTACAGGCGGAGCCGGATCATCGGCATTACTTCAGTCAGGTGTGCCAGCCCCATGGGCGGCGCATCCTTCGCTGAAGGTCTCCACATGGGCGGTGCAACATGTTCCGCAAAATACTGATCGGGATGCTTGGCTTTCTCGTCGTCTGCGTACTGGCCGCTGCCGGGTATCGCTTGGGCCAGCAACTGGCCCAGCAGGAGAACCCACTGTCGGCACCGCAGCCCTGAAGCGCTCCGCCGTGGCCGCCCGGCGCTGACACATTCCCAAATCACACGGCGCCCGCTACGATCGGCCATCCGGGCGGGGGGCCTACCTATCATGTGTTTACGTGCGATCTGCTGCGCCGCAATGGCGTTGATGCTGCAGGCTGCGTCCAGCATTGCATCCGCTCAGGAACCGCTCTCCCCTGCAATACCGGTACCAACGCATGTCCTGCCCAGCATCGACCTCAACACGATTGCTGCCGGCACCCCGCTTGTCATCGAGATTGCCGAACCCTTGGCATCTTCCACGCATGAGCGCGGCGATACGTTTGCGATCGTGCTGGTCGAACCGCTGCTGCAGGAAGGCGTCATGGTGCTGCCGGCCGGAACCCATGGAACCGGGCAGATCATTCACGCAGCGGCGGCCCGGGGCGGCGGGCGCACCTGGCGAGCTGCTGATTGCTGCACGCACATTGGAAACGCCCAATGGGCCACCTGCTGCTGCGCGGCTTCAAGCTCGGCGCCAGCGGTGATGACAACACCGGCATGGCGTTGGGTGTATCGATCGCTGCCGGGCCGTTTGCCATGTTCATCCAGGGCCGCGAGATCGTGATCCCGGCGGGCACGCGTGGCATCGCCCGCAGCAAAGCTCCGCCATCAGTGGCAGCAGAGGCATCACCTGCACCCGCACTGGAAGCAGCTCCGGCAAACGAAGCTTCCACTGAACCCGCCCCATCCCCACCGGAAAATCCGGTCTCACCCAAGGAGTAGTTCGATGCGTCTTCGTTCGTGCGCGCTGGTTTTTTCCGCCGCCCTGCTCATACCGTTGGGCGCGTCTGGACAACAGGCGCAGCCCCAGTCCGCCGAGGCGGCACCCGAGGAAGCGGAAGCCGCCGATACGGCAGCGCAGGCTGATCCGACGCAGGCGACCGATGCTGCGGTTGCCGACAGCCCTGTCGCGGGCGAAACGAGTGCGGCCAGCAACTTGGTCGCTGCGGCACCTGCGGACAAGGCCCAGATCGTGTTCTTCCGCCCGTCAAAATTCACCGGCGGAGCCATTGGATTCAAAGTGCGCGAAGGTGAGCAGGAGCTGGGTAAGCTGCGCAGCGGAAACTACTTCATCCATCTGGCCGAGCCGGGTACACACGAGTACACCGTGCATTCCGAGGCCAAGGATGTGTTGACCATGGAACTGGAAGAAGGCGAAACCTACTTCGTGCAGGGCACCATCACCATGGGCGTGTTCGCCGGCCGGCCCAATCTGTCACCGTCCGATGAAAGCACCTTCAACGGCATGGCCGACAAACTCAAACTGCGCGAGTAAGCGGCGCCTCAAGCACCAACGCGCGGCAATACGCGCACGCCCCTGCCGCACTCAGCGGCAGGGCTTTCCTTCCATCTGCAGATGCACCGAATACGTCGGCAATGCAGCCAGACGACCGGCCGCCGCCTGTGCCTTGGCATCTTCCAGATAGACGCGGTTCTGGCCTTGTCCGTCGAGTGCGACCTGCTGACCGGCCGGCTTACGCCAGACCTCGATCAATGCCTGCTGCGTGTTGCAGGCCGCTGAGGGAATGCGTACCACTTCATTGAGCTTCCAACCGTTGGCTTCGCTGGGGCTGACCTTGGCAAACTCCAGGAACATGGCGCGGGGTTGGCATTGGGCGCTGGTGCGCACCAACTGCATGTCATAGGGCGCGGCGGCGTCGCCGGTGAAGCGGCCTTCGATACGGGTACAGGCCTCGGGAATCTGGCGCACGGTGTGCACCGCAGCATTGGCCTGCGCGCTGGCAGCCGGGCGCTCTATCTCGGGCTTTGCATTGGCTGCAAGCAGCGGCAACGGCAGTGCGGCCAGCAGCATCAAGGGGAAAGCAGCTTTCATTGTCGACGGTTCCAATACGGCAGGTTGCCGACGTTGCCAGTGTTCGCCTGAACGCTCCGGCAAGGCCGGTGGCCGCTGGCGGCCGGGACAGCTGCCGGTCATACTCGGTGCGCCTCAGAGTGTTTGAACACAGCGACACGTACCACAGCCGCATGCGGCCCGGGTCTGTTCCAGTGCTTCGATCTACCCGGCGTGTCCCCGCTTCATCCACAGCTGTATGGCATCCACCAACGCTGGAGGGGTCATGCTCGAACAGTACGGTCTTGTGCTTTCGCTTGTCTGCGCCGCTGTCGCCATCGTCTACGGCATCATTTCCGCCCAATGGGTTTTACGACAACCTGCCGGCAATGCCCGCATGCAGGAAATCGCCTCCGCCATCCAGGAAGGCGCGCGGGCCTATCTCAACCGCCAGTACCTGACCATCGCCCTCGTCGGCGTGGTGTTGTTTGTGCTGGTCGGCTTCTTCCTCAGTTGGTACACCGCCGTGGGTTTTGCCATCGGCGCGGTGTTGTCCGGTGCGGCCGGCTACATCGGCATGAACGTATCGGTACGCGCCAACGTGCGTACCGCAGAAGCCGCACGCAACGGCATGAGCGCGGCAATGGACGTTGCATTCCGTGGCGGCGCGATCACCGGCATGCTGGTGGTTGGCTTGGGGCTGTTGGGTGTAGCCGGCTACTACATGCTGCTGCAGCGTTTGGGCCTGAGCCAGGCCGACAACCTGCATGCGCTGGTGGGCTTGGCGTTTGGCAGCTCGTTGATCTCGATCTTCGCGCGACTGGGCGGCGGCATCTTCACCAAAGGTGCGGACGTGGGCGCGGATCTGGTCGGCAAGGTGGAAGCCGGCATTCCCGAGGACGACCCACGCAACCCGGCGGTGATTGCCGACAACGTCGGTGACAACGTGGGCGACTGCGCCGGCATGGCCGCCGATCTCTTCGAGACCTATGCGGTGACGGTGGTCGCCACCATGCTGCTGGGCGGCATGATGATGGATGAAGTCGGCCGCAACGCGGTGTTGTACCCGCTGGTGCTGGGCGGCGTATCGATCATCGCTTCGATCATTGGTGCGTTCTTCGTCAAGGTGAAAGCCGGCGGCTCGATCATGGGCGCGCTGTACAAGGGCGTGATCGTCTCCGGTGTATTGGCCGCCATCGCGTTCTGGCCAGTGACCACGCAGTTGATGGCCGACACCCGCCATGGCGCCACCAACCTGTACATCTGCGCATTGATCGGCCTGGTGCTCACCGGCCTGATCGTGTGGATCACCGAGTACTACACCGGCACCCAGTACAAGCCGGTGCAGCACGTGGCGCAGGCGTCCACCACCGGCCATGGCACCAACATCATTGCCGGGCTTGGCGTGTCGATGAAATCCACCGCGCTGCCGGTGATTGCGGTGTGTGTGGCCATCTGGAGTGCATTCCACTTTGGCGGGCTGTACGGCATTGCCATCGCTGCAACGGCGATGTTGTCGATGGCCGGCATGATCGTGGCACTGGATGCTTACGGCCCCATCACCGACAACGCGGGCGGCATTGCCGAGATGGCCGACCTGCCGCCGGAAATCCGCGACATCACCGATCCGCTCGACGCTGTGGGCAACACCACCAAGGCGGTGACCAAGGGTTATGCCATCGGCTCGGCGGCGTTGGCGGCGCTGGTGCTGTTTGCCGACTACACGCACAACCTGCAGATGGCGCATCCGGGCGAGACATTCGCCTTTGATCTGTCCGACCACACGGTGATCATCGGGCTGCTGATCGGCGGGCTGATTCCGTATCTGTTCGGCGCGATGGCGATGGAGGCGGTAGGCCGTGCGGCCGGCGCGGTGGTGGAGGAAGTACGCCGCCAGTTCCGTGAGATCCCCGGCATCATGCAGGGCACCGCCAAGCCGCAGTATCACAAGGCGGTGGACATGCTGACGCGCTCGGCGATCAAGGAAATGATCGTGCCGTCGCTGCTGCCGGTTGCGGTGCCGGTGGTGGTTGGCCTGCTGCTGGGGCCCAAGGCACTGGGCGGCTTGCTGATCGGCACCATCGTCACCGGTTTGTTCGTGGCCATTTCAATGACCACCGGCGGAGGTGCGTGGGACAACGCCAAGAAGTACATCGAAGACGGTCACTTTGGCGGCAAGGGCAGCGAGGCGCACAAGGCCGCGGTGACTGGCGACACGGTAGGCGACCCGTATAAAGATACGGCGGGGCCGGCGATCAATCCGCTGATCAAGATCATCAACATCGTCGCGTTGTTGTTGGTGCCGCTGCTGTAGTTGAAGCCGCCCTCACCCCAACCCCGCTCCGCGCCCTTGCGTTGACGCAAGGGCGTTCGACGGCAGCGAATCGTTGGTTCGCAAGCAGCCCCTCTCACCGCATGCGGGAGAGGGGCTCTTGGATAAGGCAAAGGAAGCCCGGAATTTGCATGGCATACGCAGACAATCAGGGCCTGTAGGAACGGCTTCAATCGCAAAGCGAAAATCACAAAGCAGACAGCTGAAAGCGGAAGGCGCAAGGCGCAAGGCGGAAGGCGGAAGGCGGAAGGCGGAAGGCGGAAGGCGGAAAATTCATCACGCATCGCTGTACGCCAACGCTATCGCTCAACGCGGGCGCTTCACCTGATACACCCTGCCGTCGTCGCCGCCACCGCAGTAAAAGAACTCGCCCCCATCGGCCTCCAGACCACTGACGCCGATCCCGTCCGGCATCTGCAGGCGCTCCAGCACCACGCCGGTTTCCGGCTGCAGACGGCGGATGTCACTCTGCCCTGCCTCGCCCGTGGCATGCCAAAGCTCGCCATCCACCCAAGTCACACCGGTCACGAAGCGGTCAGACTCGATCGTGCGCAGAATCTTGCCGTTGGACGGATCGATCTGGTGAATTTTGCGCTGCCTATACTGGCCTACCCACAGACTGCCTTCGGCCCACGCCATGCCCGAATCCGTACCGGCGCCCGGCGCGGGAATCGACGCCAGCACCTGGCCACTTTGCGGATCAATCTTGTCGATGCGCGCTTCGGCTATCTGCCAGAGGTGGGTGCCGTCGAAGGCGGTGCCTGCATCACAGGGCAAGTCCAACGTACGCACCGCCTCACCGTTGCGCGGGTCAAAGGCGACCAGCGCAGCACCCGTGGCAGCCCAGACGTTGTGTCCATCAAAGCTGACGCCGTTGATGGTGTCCGAACCGGCAAACGGGCCGTACTTGCGCACCACCTCGGCAGGGCGGACGTTGCTGGCCGTAGTTGTTGGATTTACGGTCTGAGTATTCATCACTGCAATCTCCTGGCATGTCCGCGATTGGCTGCCTGCCAACGACACTAGTCAATCGGCAGCGCAGCAGGGAGTAACAAGATCGTCGTGAATCCGCTCAGCGGCAGTGACCGCCAGCGCTGCGCTCGCCCGCGCCCATTGGCGTACACACGGCCTTCGGCCTCCAGTTCCAGCAGCGCCCGCTGCACGTTGCGCTGACTGCCGCCCAATGCCAAAGCAAGCGCCGAGGTGGACCAGGCGGCGCCATCGGCCAGCAGTGCGGTCAGCGCGGCCTGCTCCCCTTCCACGGGCGGCAGCAACACCTTTACCGCGTTGGTCGAACCAGGGGCCAGGCGGAATCCGCTCGCCGTGGCTTCAATGCGTGCGTGCGCTGCAACGATTACACGCAGCCGGCCGATTTCCACGCGTAGCCGTGCCCGCAGCGTCTCGTCGTAATGACGCATGCCAAAGGCACGTGTGATCAGGACATCGCGATCCACGTCACCCGGCCACGCTTCGGCCAGGATGCGCGCGAGCGTGAACAACAAGGGACGCCTTGCCAGCGACAACCAGGCGTTGCCCACGCGGATGCCGCGCCGGCAACCGTCCACGATGAATGCATCGGAGGCCAACAATTGCTGCACCTGATCCAACCGCAGCAGCTGCTCCGCGCCGGCGCCAAGGCAACGCGCAGCGGGTTGATCCAGCGTGATGCAGGCTTCATCCACTTCCCCCTGCAAGGCGGTAATGCGCGCTTCTGCAGCCGCCACGCGGGCGCGCACAAGCAATGCACGTGCCTGCGCGATCTGCATCTGACGCAGGGCCAAGGTTGCAGCGGTCAGTGCGGCCATCGCGGTCAGCGCGGCAGGCAATCGCCTGCCCTCCAGTTGACCCAGCGCATCTGCGGCCTCGTGCAGCTTGCCCAGGAGCAGCAAACGCCGAGCAAGAATCAACCAGGCCTGCAATGCATTGCCCGTGTCACCGCGTGACTCCAGCACCGTGGCGATCGCCATCAACGGCTCGCTGGAACCGGCAAGCTCCCGCAACGCCAAGGCCACTTCGGCTTCGGCCAGCCCACAGCGCGCGCGTGCAACCACTTCGTGCGTACCAAAGCTGCGCTGCGCACGCCGCAGCAGTTCGCGCGCACGCGGCAGGTCGCCCAGTTGGGCCATGGCGATTCCGCGAAGGGCCAGCGCCGGAGGATCGTCGCGCAATGCAACGTGCTTCAGCGCGGTGAGGACGTCACCGGTGGCCAAGGCACGTGCGGATGCTGCGATCAGGGAATCCATAGGTGCAGGCTAACGGCGCGCCTGTACGGATGCACCTTTTGCGATGGCGCGGCCTCCATCGGCATGCCGCCGATGTTCGTGTCCGAGCTTGAATCCGTGCCTACGGGAAATCCGCACCGCTGCCGGCCACTGAAGGGCCGCAGGATGACGCCAGTGCTCAGCGGCGGTTGATGAAAAACTGCACCGGCACCATCACTTCCACCGGGTTGCCAGTCACTTCCGCCGGCGGCGCGGGCACTGGCGTGGCACGCGCCACGGTGTCCAACGTGGCTTGATCCAACGCTTCGTGGCCACTGCTGCGGCCAATCCGCGCCTGACTGACATTACCCTGCCGGTCAACGCTGAAACGCACATAGGACACGCCTTCCTGGCGCATGCGTTCGGCCAGCCGTGGATAGCGTCGATATTTTTCCAGATGCCCGAGCAGCAGCCCCTGCCAGGTCACGCTGGCCTGCGCCTGTTGGCCCGCCGTGGTCTGGCGTGCGGCGTAACGCTCGCTGACACGGGCGGTGACATCCGGCGGTGCGAGCGTCTGCTCGACAGTGTGGGTATCGGACGCCGGTGGCTGTTCACGCGGTTGCGGCGGCACATAAGCATCCACGACATCGGGCTCCTGCGGCGGCGGTTCACGCTGCACCCGCGGTGCGGGTGTTGGTTGGCTGCGCTGCTGTTCCTGCTGCGCAGGCCCGGGCGGAATTTCGGTGGGTGCCGCAGGTGGCGCCTCCGGCGTTGGCGCCATGTCCACCATCACCGCTTCCAACGGCTGCTCGTCCAGCACCCGCACCGGCGTGCGCAGACTCCACCACAGGGCGATGCCGATCACCGCGACATGCAGCAGCACCGCAACCGCAAAGCTGCCGCCCCAACGCAGGCCGGAAAATGCGCGGCCATCCATCACGGCGCCTGCTCTACCCCGACCAGCGCCACCTTCAGATAGCCGGCGCTACGCAGCAGGTTCATCGCCTCCATCAGGTCGCCATACGCCACCGAGCGGTCTGCACGCAGAAAGATCCGCTGCGCATGGTCGCCCTGTGTGCGCTGCTCCAACGCTGCAGCCAGTGTCGCAGCGGTGACGGTCTGCTCACCCAAGCGCAGTGAAAGATCGGCCTGCACCGTGAGGAACAGCGGCTCGGCATCGCGCGGTTGCGGTTTGGCACTGCTGGCCGGCAGCTCCACCGGCACGTCCACCGTTGCCAACGGTGCAGCCACCATGAAGATGATCAACAACACCAGCATCACGTCGATGAAAGGCGTGACGTTGATGTCGTGCGCTTCATCCAGGCCTTCGTCATCGCACGCGCGGGAAGTACGGATCGCCATGGCGCAGCCTCAGCCCGCAGCGCGCGACAAGGCGCGGCCACAATCCAGATCGCGCGAGGTGATCTGCTGCACGCTGGCGGAGATATCGCCAGCCAGCGCGCGCAACACCAGCAGACGGCGGGTGAAATGGTTGTAGATCACCACCGCCGGGATCGCCGCCACCAGTCCCATTGCCGTGGCCAGCAGTGCTTCGGCAATACCCGGCGCCACCACCGCAAGATTGGTGGTGTTGGAGGCCGCAATGCCGACGAAGCTGTTCATGATGCCCCACACCGTGCCGAACAGGCCCACAAAGGGAGCCACCGCACCAATGCTGGCCAGCAGGCCCACACCGGTACGCAGTTGCCGGCCGTTGGCCAGCTCGATGCGCTCAAGCCGCGAGGCCAGCCGTTCCTTGACGCCGTCATGGCCGGTGGCATCCACCGACAGCATCAGCTCGGTTCGCGCGGCATCCAGCATGCTGCGTGCCACGCCCTGCTGCAGCAGCGGCTGCACATCGGTGCTGCCCAGGCTGGCGCTGGTGTCCAGCAGTTCGCGTGCCGCCAGCAGGCTGCGGCCCATGCGGCCCAGCTCCAGTGTCTTGGCGATCAGCACCGTCCACGTTGCCAATGAGGCCAGCGCAAGACAGATCATCACCGCCTGCACCACCCAATCAGCAGATTGGTACATGGCCCAAGGCGTGAGTACATGCGCGGTGGCATGCGGGGAGATATCAGCGTGCATGTAGGGGTTCCGGATCGTCGTTGAAGAAGGTCGCACTGGCGATCTGGCTGGTGCGTTGAACGGCCTGCGGCACGGTGCCGTGCGCAGTTGGGGCGTCACGATAATGCGTTGGCAGCACCGACGCCTGAACCGGCCGTATCCGCATCACCCCGGCATCAACAGGCATCACGGCTGTTCACTGTCAGCGGCCAGCGGACGCGGGCTGGGCCGTGACAGCACATAGGCCGCACTGGCAATGAAGAACAGGCCCACGCCAACAGCCAGCTTCCAGTTGGGATGCGCACCAATGAAAAACAGCACGTAGCCCAGCGCCATGCCGGCTGCGGCAAAGCCCTTGCCCTTGCGGCTCACCGCGCCCTGCTCACGCCATAAACGCAGCACATGGCCGTAGCGCGGATGCTGCAGCAACCATGCCTCGAAACGCGGCGATGATTTGGAGAAGCACCACATCGCCAGAATCAGGAAGATGGTGGTCGGCATCACCGGCAGCAACGCGCCTATCAGTCCCAGCGCCACCATCACCCAACCCAGGCCGAACCACAGCCAGCGGATCACGCTGACATCACCGTTGCATCAGCGTCGCGTACGCCGGCCGTCATCAGCTGAATTCCTGCTCGACATAGCCACGCACGGTGCGGAACGCCACATTGGCACCGTCGATGGTCGCCGCTTCCTGCGTGTCGGTCATGCCAATGGCATCCAGTGCCGAGGTGAACTCGCGCCAATGGCGGGCTGCGCCGTCAGGATGGGCGGCCAGATGACGGGCGCCAAACGCCGCGTCCAGCCCCAGCTTGGCAGCCAGTTTGAACAGGATGGTGCCGCCCAGATTGGAGCCTTCGGCCACGTACAGCCAGCCCAACGCCTGCGGCAGTTCGATATCGTTGGCGATGACAGGCGCCGACTCGGCGGGGATGTCCTGGCCCAAGTCCGCCAGATCCGCTGCAATCTGCTGCAACCGCTGACGCTGGGCCAGATCCGGCAGCAACGCCCGCAGCAGCGGCGTGGCGTACAGGGTCTGGATGTCGCGATGGAAGCGGTACTGCACGCGCAGGAACTTCGCGAAACGGTCGCGGCTGGAGAAGATGTCCTCGGACATGATCCGCTTGTCCAACGAATCGTGGGTGCTGCTGGTAGCGGCTTTCAGGCGCTTGCTGCGGGTGGGGGCGTCAATGGTTTCTGTGGGGGTCATGTAGGCAACAACGTAACGGAGGGGGCCGGCCCCCATCGCGCACGATGCGGGGGCCGGCTATCAAGGTTGAGACGTCTGCCGGAGGCATTCCCCCAACCTGCGTGGCCACATCCGTTGTGACGCATGGCCCCGGCAGCACCTCCGCCGGGGCCATCTGCTGCATGGATCAATAACGGAAGGTCAGCGCCATACGCGCGGTACGGCCCGGTGCCGGCAGCACACCCAACGCCAGCGGGTCCAGGTAGTAGCGGTCGGTGGCGTTGTCCAGGTTCACGTCCACCGCCCACTGGTCATTGAACGACCAGCTGGCAAACAGGTCGACGATGGTGGCCGGGCGATACAGCTGCTGGATGGCCGACAGGCCGACGTTCCATTCCTTGTCCAGCTTGCTGATGGGGCCGGCGTTGTGCACCACGCGGGTACCAAAGGTCAGGCGCTCATCGAACAGACGCGAACCCAGCGTGACGTTGACCGTGTAGCGCGGCGGGTTCTGGGTATTGCTGTAGGAACCTTCGAAGCCACCGTCCACGCAGTTGGGCGTGTTCTTCAACTCCTCGATATTGCGCTTGATGCCGTATTCGCGGCGCTCCGCTGCGATGTCCGGCGCGCAGGTCTTGGCCTTGAAGTAGTAGTGCGCCGACAGATCGGCAAACACCTTGCCGGCGTCGTAGTTGGTCTGGAACTCCATGCCCGACACTTTGAAACGGTCGATGTTGCGGATCAGCCCGGCCGACAGCGTGCGGTAATCGCGGGTGATCAGGTCATCCACGCGGGTATCGAAGTACGCCAGCTTCACGGCCAGCTGGTCGCCGTTGGCGAACAGATCGCGCTGGATGGTGCTGGCGCCGATTTCCCAGCTGCCGGCACGCTCGGGCTTCAGTTCGCCCACCGGCTTGGCAGCGGTGAACAGCCCCAAGGTGGTCTCGAACAGGCTGGGCAGCTTGGTGCCTTCGGCGTACTTCACATAGACCATCGTGTCGTCGTCGAAGCGATAGGTGACGCTGGCGCTGGGTGAGAACGCGCTGTCGCGGCGCTTGATCGGCTTGGACCAGGTCCAGCTCACCGGCACGCTCAGGTCTTCAGCGGCATCGGCATCGTAGAAATTCCAGCCACCGATGTCGGCCACGGTGCCTTTTTTGTACGGCGAGGCCAGCAGCGAATCCATGGTGAAATTGCCGGTGGCATCCGGGTACCAGTTCAACATCGCAATGCGCTTGGCGCGCCACGACGGCAGGCTCGGGTCACCGTCCAGCAGCTGCGTGTAGCGGTACTGGCCCGCCACTTCGTACTGGTCCTCGGTGGCCAAGCGGTTGCGGTCGTGCACGTTGACGCGGTTCCAGCGCCCACCGGCCATCAACTCCCAATGTTCATTGGGCTCCCACTTCATCGACGCCACGGCGCTGTATTCCTTGCGCTGCGCATTGCGGAGGAAGCGGTTGTTGACCAGGTCGTCGTGCATCACCGGCGCGTTCGGACTGATGTCCTCATCACTGAGGGACAGGCCGTAATCGAACGTGAAAAGGCCGGCGCTGGTTTCCAGCAACGAAGTGTTGCTCACGTCCATGCCGAAGCGCTTCTGCTTCAACGGGTTGGCGTAGGCATCCTTGTAACCGGGGTTGCCGCTGAAACTCGGCGCGTCATACCACTCGGTACGGCGATCGAAATACCACGGCGTGATGCCGGTGAGGCTGTTGTACATCAGGCTCTCGGCATCGGTGTACCAGGCATTGGCACGCAGATCGACCAGCGCGCTGTCCGGGTTGAAACGGTAGCGCAGGCTGTAGCTGTCCATGTCGACGTGGCCCGGGTCCCACTGCGGCACGCGGTCGCGGTCCACACGGATGATCTGCGAGGCCATGATCTCGCCGGCGGTGCCTTCATAACGGCGGTAACCCAGCTCCAGCGTCTGCACGTCATCAATGCGCCAGGTGCCTTTGAGCAGCGCCGATTCCGAACGCGAAGACGTGTTGAACACTTCGGTGCGCGGCGGATTCAACGGCGCCAGGGTGCGGCGGGTCTGCGGGAAATCATCGTAGCCGTGCTTGCCGCCAAAGTAATTGCCGGTATTGCGGTAGGCATAGGCGGCGACCAGGTCGAAGCGATCCCAGCGCTGCGCCACCGCCACATTGGCGAACTGGTTGCCCGTGGCATTGCGGTCGGTACGCGGCGCGGCGCTGTAATCGGGCACGTTGTTGGCACTGTTGTTGGCCAGGCCGGTGCGCACGCGGATGCCGCTGTCGCGGCCTTCGCGCAGTACGTCGTCCACTTTCAGCGTTTCCATCTCCACCACGCCACCAATGCCGCCGGACGCATTGGCCTGCAGGCTCGGGCCCTTGGTGATGCTGATGTTGGAGATCAGGTCCGGATCAAGATAGGTGCGCTGCGATTGCCCGGCATAACCGCGGTAGGTATCCATGGTGGACTGGCCACCATCAATGATCACCGGGATGCGGCTCTGGCCCTGGATACCGCGGATGTTGACGTCCAACGCATTGCCCACGCGCGGATCGCCTGCTGTGACACCGGCCACGCCCTTGATGATGTCGGCAGTGGACGTGCCACGGAAACGTTCGATGGTCTGCTGCGGGATGTATGCGGTGGAGCCGGTGGTGCGATAGGTATCAAGCAGACGCGAGGCATCGCTGCCATGGCCTTCACCGCCACGCTGGTCGCCGGCCACGCTCAACGTGCGGGTGACGATCAGGTCCTGATCGGCCGCACCGGCGGGCAGTTTTTCCAACGTCACCGCCGTATTGCCTGCGGCCGCATGGGCCACGATGCCGGTGCCGCGCAGCAACTGCTGCAGCGCTGCGACCGGAGCCAACTGGCCGGACACCGGCGCCGAGGTGGCGCCGTCTGCCAGCGACGCGGTGTATGCCACCTGCACGCCGGACTGACGCATGTACTGGCTCAGTGCGGTGGCCAACGGCTGCGCCGGAATGTCGAACTGCACCGATGCCACCGCCGCAGGTGTCTGCGCCGATGCGGAAATGGCCGGCGTCAGCACCGCCAGGCCAGCGGCCAGCATGGCAACATGCAGACGGGACAGGCGCAGGCGGGGGCCGGCGCGGAAAGAACTGTGCATTGAAAAATCCTGTTGTCGAAGCCGCAATGGGGCGGCGGAAGTTCGACGTACGTGGCGGCGGCTGAGGTACGGTCGGGTTTAAGACGAACGACCCGGGCAAACCCCCAAGATCAATTCACCGGCGCGGTGATTACCGTGCCGGCTATTCCCTGTCCGCGGCCTGCACGATGGCGATGCCCAACGGCAATCGCGTCACCGACAAGCCGCTGCCGGCCGCCAGCGCATCCAGCGCCTGCTCCGGTTGATCCAGCCGCAGCGCGGCATTGATGGGCGGCAATGCAGACAGATCACCACGCACCACGATGTAGCCGCTGCGGTAACGCCCAAGCTCGGCCAATGCCTGTGCCACCGACGCATTGGCCAACAGCAGCTCGCCACGGCGCCAGGCGGCAACATCGTCACGCGCAAGCGTGAGGCCCCGCTCGGCGACACCGCCGTTGTTCCAGCCTGCCGCCTGCCCGGCCTGCAGATACATCCAGCCCTGGTCCGGCCGTGCCGCCACCCGGACGCGGCCCTGTTCCACCACCGCATCCACGCGGTCATGATCGCGGCTGACCACGAATGCCGTGGAGATATCTTCCACCACACCTTCTCCCACGGTGACGCGGAACGGCGCGTCCTGCCGCGGCGTTACTTCAAACCAGGCGCGGCCGCGCAGCAGTTCGATACGGCGCGCGTGGTCACCGTAATGCACCGCGATGGCGGCACCGGCATCCAACACCGCCGTTGAACCGTCCGGCAGGCTGACGCGGCTGATGCCATCGCCAGCCCGGTGATCGGCGCGCAGGCGCAGCGCCAGCTCCGGCATGACCAGCAGGCAGGCAAATACCGCCATCGCTGCCAATGCGGCAACACGCGCACCAGGAAGCCGTCGCCGTGGCGGCTGCACCACCACGGTGGTCTGCGGCCTGGCACCCAAGCTGCGCCACAGCAGGCGCTCATGCTCGAACGCATGGCGGTTGCCCGGGCCCACCAACCACTGCTCGAACTGCTGCATTTCCTGCTCGCCCATGGTTCCCGACGCCAGGCGCAGCAACCAGTCACGCGCCTGCTGCACGGTGGGGTCATCTGGCGATGGAGAGGAAGGCGGGCTCATGAGCTGGCGTGGTTGGCTACGGAGTGGAAAACGTGGGGACTGACTACAAGACGCGCGAAGGCACCATGTCCCCAAGGGCATGTGTGGCGTCAACCACCGCCACGCGCCCAGGCCAGCCGCTGAAGTGCCAGCCGCAGGTGGTTTTCCACCGTGGTCACCGACACGCCCATACGCCGCGCCACTTCCGGCTGGGTCAGCCCCTGCAGGCGGTTGAGGCGGAACATGCTGCGGGTCGGCTCGGGCAGATGCCCAGCAGCCTCCAGCACCCGTGCCAGCTCGTCCTGCGCCATCACCTGTTCTTCGGTGGACAACACCTCGTCCGGCCCCCACAGGTAGCTTTCCGCCTGCAGCCGCAGGCGGCGGGTGCGCTCGCGGCCATGGTCGGTGGCCAGATTGCTGGCCAGCCGGTACAGGTACGCCCGCGGGTTCTCGATGACCGCCTCGTTGCCCACCCCGCGCACCTTGAACCAGACGCCCTGGATCACATCATCGGCACCGCCGTCGCTGCCCAGTATCTGGCGGACAAGACGCAGCAGGGCCGGTCGCTCACGGATCAGCAGTTCAGTCAGGGTGGTGGCGTTACTGGGCATGGGGCACGGAGGGAAGAGTCAGGCTGACCGCGCCCGCAGGGCGGGAACGGCCGGGAATGATAGTCGCATAATGATAATGGTTCTCATGAACATCGCACGACAGTGCGTTCCCGATCAGGCCACCCATCGGCCTTTTTGCTCCATGAACCTCCACTTTGGTGCGTCGCAATAGCGGTACGCGTAGAATGGAGCTCTTTTCACCAATTACGATTCGGAGTCAACGCAATGAGCCTGAAGCTTGTCTCGCCGGGTAAGAACCCACCGGAAGAAATCAACGTCATCGTCGAAATTCCGAAGGATTCGGAGCCGGTGAAGTACGAGATGGACAAGGAAAGCGGCGCAATGTTCGTTGACCGCATCCTCTCCACGCCGATGCGCTACCCCTGCAACTACGGCTTCGTGCCGCAGACCCTGTGCGGCGACGGCGACCCGGCCGACGTGCTGGTGGTGCTGCCGCTGCCGCTGGTCCCGGGCTCGGTGGTGCGTTGCCGTCCGGTCGGCGTGCTCAAGATGAGCGACGAAGCCGGCAGCGACGAGAAGATCCTGGCCGTGCCGGTTGCCAAAATCTTCAGTGGCTATGCTCACGTTGAAGACATCAACCAGGTGTCCAGCCACTGGCTGGAGCGCATCGGCCACTTCTTCGAGCACTACAAGGACCTGGAAAAAGGCAAGTGGGTCAAGATCGAAGGCTGGGGCGACGCCGCCGAAGCCAAGAAGATCCTGAGCGACGCCCACCAGGCTTACCTGGCGACCGAAGCACAGGAAGGCTGATTACCGCCGCAGGCTGCCGTAACAGCGCAGCCCGCAGCGACAGCGATCACGTTTCGCCTGTGCGGAGCATGACCCGCTGCCAGTGATTCGCTACATTTACAGGCCGGTTATCCGGCCTGTTTCTGTATGTGGCCGTGTGTTTTTCCAAGGGGAATGTGTCTTGCGAATCCTGTTAGTCGGTGGCGAAGCCTGCCTGCCCGCCGAGCTTCTCCAATACATCGACGATCTGGGCGACGAGTGGGAAGTGCAGTCGGTACCTGATGGCAGTGCTGCCATCGTGGCAGTGGCCTCGGCAACCATCGATGCGGTGATTGCCGCGCCCACCCTGCCCGACCTGTCACCCGTCACGTTGCTGGGTCAGATCCGCACCCTGCGCCCGGAAACCATCCGCATCGCACTGATCGACGGTGACAGCAGCCAGCGCGTGCCCTCGGCGCGCATCATCGGCGTGGCGCATCGCTTCCTGCCGCTGCCGCTGGCACCGGAAGTGCTGCTAGAAGCCCTCACCAGCCTGGAAGAGCTGCGCGAACTGCTGGACGGCACACGCCTGCGCGCGGCCATCGGCCGCATCGAGAAACTGCCCTCGCCGCCACACCTGTATCTGAGCCTGATGCAGGCGCTGGAAGCGGACGAGGAAAGCAACGCAGCTGACATCGCCAAGCTGGTGTCCACCGACCCGGCCATTGCCGCCAAGGTGCTGCAGCTGTCCAACTCGGCCTTCTTCAACAATGGCCGTGCGATCTCCGACCTGCGCGGCGCGGTGACGCGGCTTGGGCTTTCCACCCTGCGCGATCTGGTGTTGGCCAGTGAAGTGTTTGCCCTGCCCGGCATGTCCGGCAGCGAGCGCAACGCCTTGCAGTCGCGCGCACTGATGGCCTCGCAACTGGCCGCAAAGATGCTGCCTTCCTCCAGTGCCGAATTGGGGGCCACCGCCGCCCTGCTGGCCGACATCGGCCTGCTGCTGACCGGCGTGCGCGACGAGCGCCTGCCCGTTGAAGCCGGCGACGAGCGCCCGGGCCACGCCGAAGCCGGTGCCTACCTGTTGGGCCTGTGGGGCCTGCCGATGCCGATCATCGAAGCGGTTGCCTTCCACCTGCAGCCGCAGCGCTCCAACGTGCGCAGCTTCTGGGTGGCCGGCGCCGTGCATGTGGCCTGCGCACTGGCGTCCGGGCAGGAAGTCAACGAGGACTATCTGGCCCGCGTCGGCGTACTGCCCAAGCTGGAACAGTGGCGTGAGCTGGCAGACAACCTGATGGGCATCAGCGTGGATGCGTAAGCCGTCGTCACGACGTCGACGCCCATGCAGAACAACGGCCGCCCTGTGCGGCCGTTTTTTTACCTGGCACTTACAGTCCTGATGTAGGGCGCAGCCATGCTGCGCTGGGGCTTTATCGGCGCTGCATCTGGCGTGGTTTTATCGACATCGACAACGCCTCTACCAAGGCCTCTTTGGTGACGCCTCTGCCGAGCGTGGCTTGGCACTACCGCGTGATGCGCGATTCATTCATTGCTTGCCAACGATGCGACAAAGAAAAAGGGTGGGCCCGAAGGCCCACCCTTTGTCGTGTTGCACAGAACTTCGATGGATCAGAAGCGCTGGGTGTACTTCATGTACAGGAAGCGACCGATGTCGAAGCCACCGTAGTACGGGAAGCTCGAGTTCGGTGCCGAGAACATGATCGGACCCTGGTGGTTGAACAGGTTGTTCGCACCCACGGCCACGGTTGCGTCCCACGGTGCCTTCCAGCTGACCTGCAGGTCGTGGAAGGTGTTGGAACCGGTCTTGCGGATCGCATCGCCTTCACCGTTGGAGATGTGCTCCGGGTTGGTGCAAGGACGGTTCCTGATGCAGCTCTCGTCCATGCCCGAGTAGTAGCGTGCGGTGTAGTTGACACCGAAATCGCCATACGCCCAGTTCACGCCCACGTTGGAGCGCACGCGGAACAGGCCGGCTTCGCCGACGCGACCGATGGTGATGTTGTCACCAGCGCTGTTCTGACCCTGCTCGTCGTACTTGGACAGGTAGCTGGTCTGCCAATCGATGTTGAACTGACCGATGGCCAGTTCCGGCAGACGGTACTTGACGCCCAGGTCGTAACCTTCGGTGGTCATCTCACCCAGGTTGGCCAGGCCATACGTCATGGCGCTGATGTGGCCGTCCGAGGCACGGGTGACACCGTCGCAACGCGACGCATTACCCAGCACGTAGCAATCGCGCAGGATACGGTCAACGCTGTCGCTGATGATCATGTCGCTGATCTCGTAGCGGTACCAATCCAGCGAGATGTCCAGGCCCTGCACCCAACGCGGGCTCCACACCAGACCTACGGTCTTGCTCTTGGAGGTTTCCGGCTTCAGCTCGGAGTTTGCACCCGAGATGAACTGGTCCGGAGTCGCACACGGGTAGGCGGTGCACGGCTTCATGCTCTGGTCCAGCTGGGTGTAACCCAGCGGTACACCAGCAGCGTTACAGGCGGCATTGCCGTTGACGCTGTTGGTCGCACCCAGACCGCACGGATCGGTGTACGTCTCGAAGCTGCTGCTGATGCCGCCGTACAGGTTGTCGATCGTCGGCGCACGGAAGCCTTCAGCGTAGGTACCGCGGACCAGCAACTCGTCCATCGGACGCCAGACCATACCGAACTTCGAATTGATGGTGTCACCGAAGTTGCTGTAGTCCGAGTAACGGCTGGCAACGTTGAAGCTCAGTTCCTTGGCGAACGGCATGTCAGCCAGCACCGGGATGTTCAGCTCCAGGTACACCTCGTCCAGGTCGTACTTGCCCGAGGTGGTGGTGGAACCCAGGCCCGTGCTCTGGCCCGACTGTGCGAATGCGTCCGGCACGAAACGGCCTTCTTCTTCGCGGTGTTCCACGCCCATGGCGAAGCCCAGGTCACCGGCCGGCAGGGTCACGATGGAACCTGCCAGGTTGGCGGTGAAGCTGGTGGTCTTGGTGACGCCAGTGTCGGTGAACTGCGGGAACAGGAAGGCCTGCGTGGCCGGATCGGCCAGCGAGCCATGGCCTGCAACGCCGTACGGCAGCAGCGGATTCCACGGACGGCACTCAGACAGTGCGATCGGGTTGGCAGCGGTACCGCACTGAGCAACACCGTCCTTGTTGAGGAACGATGCACCCAGGGCCTGCTCGGAAGCGATCAGGCTCATGTCGCCGTGGCCGGTCTTGGTGACTTCGTTGCGGTTCCACAGGGCACCGACGTCCCAATCAAAGGTACGACCGGCGAACTCGAAGTAGCCTTCCAGGTTCGGCGCAAAGCGCAGGGTCTTCAGCTTGCTTTCGGTGGTACGCGGCACTTCCCACAGGCGGCGACGGAAGGTCGTGTCACCTGCATTCGGGTTGAACATGCTGTCAGCCGACAGCACGGTACCGGTCTGCGTCGCCTGGTACGGGTAGCCAGCAATCTGCTGGTCCGTGGTGCGCTCGTTGTAGATCACGTCCGCGTTGAAGGTGATCGAGTCGGTCAGATCGTAGTTGCCGTTGACATACAGCGACTTGCGCTCGATGCCGGTCATCACGCCCATCTGCTGGTTGGCATTGACCGAATCTTCTGCGGTCTGCAGACGGTAGTCACTGCGCTGGGTCGGATCACCGCCTTCCTTCAGCGTGTACCACAGCACGTCGTCATTGGAGACGTAGCCCGGCTCGCCCTTCTTGATGTTCGGGGTTGCGCACGGATCGCAGAACGAACCCTTTTCATTGATGGCACTGGCACCGGCACCCGGGTAGTTCGGGCCCGAGTTGCCGTGGGCGCTGAAGCTGCGATCCTTGGCCCACACCGGCTTGGCCTTGTAGTACTCGGCCGACATGGTGATACCACCGCGCTCGCCTTCCGTACCCAAGGTCATGGAGTACTGCGTGGTCTCGCCGTCGCCTTCGCCGTACTGGCCGACATAAACGCTGGCTTCTGCACCGTCAAAACGCTTGCGGGTGATCACGTTGACCACGGCAGCGATGGCATCGGAACCATAAATGGCCGAAGCGCCGTCCTTCAGAATTTCGATGCGCTCAACCGCGCCCATCGGGATCTGGCTCAGATCCTGCAGGCCAGCGGTGGTGGCGCCCAGACGCTTGCCGTTCATCAGCACCAGCGTGCGCTGTGCGCCGAGGTTACGGATGTCGACGTAGTAACCACCCACGTTTTCGCCCGAAGACAGCGACTGCGAACGCGAGATGGCCGGGGAGCCGGCCGAGGTCAGGTTCTGCAGCACGTCGGCGACCGAGGTGAAGCCCTGCTTTTCCAGTGCTTCGCGGCTCAAGGTCAGGATCGGCTGCTGGGTTTCCATGTCAGCGCCACGAATGCGCGAGCCGGTAACTTCCAGGCGGTCCAGAGTGGTGGCGCCTGCAGCGGCTTCCTGTGCAGAAGCAAAAGCAGGCGTCAGTGCCAGCGCGATGCCAGCCGGGAGCAAGCCCAGTCGCACAGCGGGAGTACGAAATTTCATCAATCTCTCCGATTACGTTAGTGGTGCGTTAAACACCCCTGAACGTTACGTTCACAAAGCCCCGATTGTTTTGCGCGAACCGCTCTTCAACTTTGCCGACTCTGGCTTCAACGTCTCCGGCATGTCGCGATAACGCGTTGCCGAAGTACCAAAGCGGGCGCGGAATGCACGCGCAAAGCTGCAGCAATTGTCAAAACCGCTGGCAGATGCCACTTCGCCAATCATCATGTCGGTATCGCGCAACAACATTGCCGCGCGCTCAAGGCGCAGGCGTGCCGACAGCGACTGCGGGCTTTCCTCGTAAAGACTCTGGAACGTCTTGGACAGATACCAACTGGAGAAATTGGTCAGCTCGGCCAGTTCACCAATGCGCACCACGCGGTGGCTGTTGCCTTCCAGATACATGCGGGCACGCTGCATACGGCCGAATACCTGTCGCTTGCGCATGCGCGAACGGCCCGGGCAACGCTGCACGGTGCCGGACAACTCACGCTGCAGTGATGCCAGGTGCAGCAGCAACGGCCGCAGCTGGTGAATGCTGCTGCCCGGGCCCTGCGCTTCGCGCCACAAGCGCAGTGCCAAACGTGCTTCAGCCTGGCTCATGCGGCCACGGCCGGTGTACACGCTGCAGTCGGCCAAGGTGCCGAGCATGCGCAATGCATCGGCATCCAAGCTCACGCCGATGCACATGCCATCGCGGCCGGCCTGAATCAGCGGGCGCGATTCTTTTTCGAACGCAATCCACTCGCGCTGACGCAGGCGGAACTTGCCTTCCTTCGACTCCACCCAAGCGGTGCCGCGCAGCTGCAGCCACACCGTGAACACCGTGCCCGAAGTCTGCAGGCTGCCCAGGCGTGCAACGCCCACGCAACAGGGACGCGGTGCATCCTCTGCCTTCTCGAACGAAACCGATTGCCCACGATCCACCCACGAAACCTGCCGCATGCTGCACCATCTCTTTGCCTTCAATGGGCGATGGTTTTGCCAAGTTTGGCCGGCAGCGTCAGGAAGATCCGGCGAGATTGCTCCGAAAGATTCCGGAAGGCACTTCCGAAAGAACTACGAAAGCGTTTTTTCCAACCACGGCAACCACTTGGCCACGCCCAGAATTCTGCGCGGCGCACGTTTAGGCACCCGCATCACGCCGATATCGGCGCCCTCGGAGACACTCAAAGCAATGAACGCGGCACTGCCGTCGGGGGCCAGGCTCATGCCATTGCCAGAACTGAACTGATCGGCATCCAGGCACTGGTTGGCGCCCTGCCCGGCAATCACGCTGAACTGTGTGGCGCATCCGGTGCCGATGCTCATGTACCCGACCATGCCATTGCCGGCCACCGCCCAGGTGCGATAGCGCCAGCGCGTAGGCACTTCCTCGTTCAGCGGCACGATGCTGCCCGCTGACAGGTCGGGACTCACCTGCCACAAACCGCCACTCGCCAGCTTGGTGAACAGAATGCGGTTTCCCGCACGGTCGAGCCGCGCCTGCGCAACACCCTCCAGCACCGCCAATCGCTTCCAGGGGGTCTGCGTGCGGTCGAACAAGGTCAGCGACATCCGCTCATCTTCGCTGCGCTCCACCACCAGCAGGGTTCCCGGGGCGAAGCCATAAATGGCCTGGAGCGCCTCGCGCACGGGCACATCCAGCTTTTTCAAGCGCCCATCCTGCGGCACCACTTCATAAATACCGGGCAGTCCATCCGCATCACGCCCACTCACCAACAGACTGCGGGCATCGGCAGCCCAATCCATCGGCTGCCGCGCTTCTGGCCGCAGCCCTTCCACAACACGCAACGAGCTGGGGTCGTCCAATCGAGCCCACCACAATGCGTAGGTGCCCGATCTATCCGAGGTAAAGGCAAGTTGCGCACCATCCGGCGACACCATCGGCTGTGAGTCCCGCCCGGACGAAGCAAACAGACGCGTACGCGGGCCAGCACTTTCCTTCAACGGAACCTTGAACAGCCCGTATTGCGGGCGATCACGCATGAAAGCCAGGTTGCCGCCATGACGCGACACCGTTGGATTACGCGCATCGTCAACGCCCATGTCGCGCAGCGTTTTCGTAGCGACATCCAGCCGATACAGGCGCGACTCACTGTCCACGCGCCGGCCGAACACCATTTCATCCGAGTCCAGCCAACTCCAGCCACGTATCTCGGCGGCGTCATTGGTCAAACGCGTGGCGTTACCACCATCTGCATCCATCATCCACAGATCCCCGACCTGTGGATTGCGCACAAAACCAATCCTGCTGCCATCCGGCGAGTACTGCGGCGCGTAATCGAAATCATCGGCGCCCATGTCATACGACAACGACGACCAGCGCCCGGACGCCAACTCCAAGGCACGGATGCCACGGCTTGCGTAAGCGCCGGTCATGGAGCCGAACAACAGGCTGCGACCATCCGGCGACCAATTGAAGCTGAGCATGTCGGTGCCATCACAGCGGGTCGCGCGGCGCGCATCACCGCCCGTGGCCGAAACCAACAACACTTCGCAGCCGGCATGCGGATGAAAGCGTGCAAACGCGATCTGGCGACCGTCGGGCGACCACACCGGGAAGCGGTCGGAGGCATCGGCGGGGGCGGCAACCAATGCAACCGGTGGTGTGCTGCCGGTGCTTTGTATCCACAGCGTCGAGCGCCCTTCGGCTTCCTTGGCAAACACCACCAATGCGCCATCCGGCGACAACGTCGGGTTGGTCTCGAACGCCGCGTTGGAGGTAATCAATCGATACGGGCGCTCGGGGCTGCCCACCACACGGGTTCCACTGGCATCCACGTCCGCCGGGCGCAGATCCGGCGCTGCACGACCCCACAACAACCAGGCCATCACCACTGTGCTGACCAACAGCACCACGCCGGTGGCCAGCAGAACATGGCGACGGACACGCCGACGCATCGCGCGCGCAGAGCGGGTCGTGCTGGCCACTGCATCGGCGTCGACAAGCGCTGCCGTTGTGGCGGGCGCACTGTCATCAACTGTAGTGCCCGGGGCTTCCGCCTCGTCCCACAGCACCGGCGCCAGCAACCGATAACCGGTCTTGGCGATGGTTTCTATATAAGGTGCGGCGTTGTTGCCATCGGCGGCGGCAAACACCTTGCGCAACTGCGTCACCGCTTGGGTGAGCACGTCATTGGTCGGCAACGTGTCGGGCCAGACCTCGGCAAACAATTCGTCCCGCGTCACCACCTGGCCGGCCCGGCGGACAAGTGCCAACAGCACGCCCACACTTTTGGGTGTCAACCGCTGCACTTTGCGCGCACCCGGGCCATGCACCTCTCGCGAAGAAAGCACTACCACGCATGCGCCGATGTTGAGCCGGTCAGTTTCCGGCTTCGGGGTGTCGACTGTCTGCATCACGATCAAAAAAGAACGCAGGCAAGACACAACTCCGGTGTCCCACATGCGGAAAAATCACAGCGCCCAATCGCCAAAATCAGCAAAAGTCATCGACGCAAAGAGCAAAAGTTTTATCTGGAACAGATATTACTCTATGGCAGTTCCCGGTGTGTCCACACCGGAAGACATCAGGCTCTCTCTCGCCGACGGAATTCACATAACTGCTGCAAAATTCGCGCCTTCTGGCGCGATTTTTTTATCTGCCGTTCAGCCTTTGGACGCCTTGTGAATGGTCAAACCGACCAGGCGCGACACCACCAACGCTACGTACATAACGCCTGAAAACTGCTCCAGCATGACCAATGCGCGCGCCTGTGGATGCACTGGCACAACGTCACTCAGCCCTACGCCGGATAACAAGCTGAAGCTGAGATAAAGCAACTCCATCCAGCTTCTGAAATCCCCGCTGCTGGAGGCGACAAAGCTGCCCGGATACCACTGTTGGCACACGGAATATGCAAATGCGAATGCCCACGCCAACAACGTGAAGGACGCGCCCGCCGCAAACAGCTCGTCGCGCGTGACTTTGTGGTCCTGGAGCATGTAGGCAATCAAACTGCAGCTTGTATAGAAATACAGCAGGCACTCGAAAATCTGTGCCGTGGTGACAAGCGCGGTGCGCTCCAACAATGCGCCGGCGATGGAGAACACCATCGCTGGAATCGCCAGCACCAGCGCCAGCCACGTATCAAAGGGGCTGCGTCGCACCACCCACACGGCCAAGCCCAGCACCGCCATGCCGAACGCGCCGAACAAGGCGCGCCCGGCCGGCATGTGCTCCATGGCCGGATACAACAACACCCCCAACAACTGCACCGCCAACAACCAGGCCGAAGGATGCCGGCGGGCCTGCGCAATCCACCTCAACCGCGATGACATGGCCGCACCTCCTTGTGTGCACAGGGAATAACAGCATGCAGCGACATTGGGCTGTCGCGCTTAACGTGCCAGACCGCCAGCGCGGTACGGATACTGGTCGAAAATCGCCGCCACAGCGGTATCAATCTGCTGGGCGCGACGCTCGGGTTTGGCTTGACCGACGGTACCCACGGCAACGCCTTCCCAGACCAGACGTTTCTGGCGTGCATCAATCACATCCACGTTGAGCGTGCCTTCGGTGTACTGGCGCACGTCAGTACGATCACGCCAGTAAGGCACGGCCACATAGCCGCGTGCGCGATAGCTGTAGTAATAGTCGTAGTCCACTTCCGGCATCGAGGTAACGCGGGTCTTGTCCTGCAGATACGCATTGAGGTTTATCCACAGATCCGGATTGGCCTCGTCGTAGACATAGCCACGTGCCAGCATCTGCGTGCGCACGGCATCACGTATGCGGTTGCTGGTAATGGTGGTGTAACCGTTCTGCTCAAGCGCCAACGGCGTGTAGAAGGAAAAACTGCGGTAACGCGAAAACTCACCGGTCGGGTCAGCTTGGCTGCTGACACGCGGCGTGCTGGCACATGCGGCCAACGCCAGCAGCAAAGACACCGCAGCCAGCCGGAATAAAGATCGAAGCTTCATGACAACCTCCCCAGTTATTGACGGCAGAACGCTAGCACGCTCTGCCGTTGCCGTGCGTCAAGCACCGGCGGCCGCCTCCGCTGGCGGAGGCAGCCGTGCCGGGCTCATTGGGCGCTGTAGACCTCGGCACCCTGTTCACGGAACTGCGCCGACTTTTCGGCCATGCCCGCTTCCAGCGCCCCAGCGTCATCCATGCCCTGCTCGGCCGCGTAATCACGCACATCCTGGGTGATCTTCATCGAACAGAAGTGCGGGCCGCACATCGAGCAGAAGTGCGCCAGCTTGTGCGCGTCCTTGGGCAGGGTTTCGTCATGGAACTCCTTGGCCTTTTCAGGATCCAGCCCAAGGTGGAACTGGTCCTCCCAGCGGAACTCAAACCGTGCCTTGCTCAAGGCGTTGTCGCGCACCTGTGCGCCGGGATGGCCCTTGGCCAGGTCCGCTGCGTGCGCGGCAATCTTGTAAGCCATGATCCCGTCGCGCACGTCCTGGCGGTTTGGTAGACCCAGGTGCTCCTTGGGCGTCACGTAGCAGAGCATCGCCGTGCCGTACCAGCCGATCATCGCCGCGCCAATCGCACTGGTGATGTGGTCGTAGCCCGGTGCGATGTCGGTGGTCAGCGGCCCCAACGTGTAGAAAGGCGCCTCGCCGCATTCGTGCAGCTGCTTTTCCATGTTCTCTTTGATCAGGTGCATCGGCACGTGACCGGGGCCTTCGATGATGGTCTGCACATCGTGCTTCCACGCAATCCTGGTCAATTCACCCAGCGCTTCCAGCTCGCCAAACTGCGCTGCGTCATTGGCGTCGGCAATGCAGCCCGGTCGCAGACCATCGCCGAGACTGAAGGACACGTCGTAGGCCTTCATGATGTCGCAGATGTCTTCAAAGTGCGTGTAGAGGAAGTTCTCCTTGTGGTGTGCCAAACACCACTTGGCCATGATCGAACCGCCGCGCGAGACGATGCCGGTTACCCGCTTTGCAGTGAGCGGCACATGGCGCAACAGCACGCCAGCATGGATGGTGAAGTAATCCACGCCCTGCTCGGCCTGTTCGATCAAGGTGTCGCGGAAAATTTCCCAGTTCAGCTCCTCGGCGCGTCCATCTACTTTTTCCAGCGCCTGATAGATGGGCACCGTGCCGATGGGCACCGGCGAGTTGCGGATGATCCACTCGCGCGTTTCGTGGATGTGCTTGCCGGTGGACAGGTCCATCACCGTGTCGCCGCCCCAGCGGATCGCCCACACCAGCTTTTCCACTTCTTCGGCAATGCCCGAAGACACCGCGCTGTTGCCGATGTTGGCGTTGATCTTGGTGAGGAAGTTGCGGCCGATGATCATCGGCTCGCTTTCAGGATGATTGATGTTGTTGGGCAACACGGCGCGGCCGCGCGCGATCTCCTCGCGCACGAACTCCGGCGTGATTACCTTCTGGATATTCGCGCCGAAACTCTGGCCCGGATGCTGTGCCAGCAGGCCCGCATCGCGTACCGCATCCAGCCGTTGGTTCTCGCGGATGGCAACGTATTCCATCTCCGGAGTGACGATGCCACGACGCGCGTAGTGCATCTGCGTCACATTGGCACCGCCCGCTGCGCGACGCGGCAACATCCGGCCTGGAAAGCGCACTGCATCGAGTTTCGCATCGTGCTGCCGGCCCCGACCAAACGCTGAACTCAAGCCTTCCAGCAGCTCCGTATCGCCACGCTCCTGGATCCAGCGCGCGCGCAGCGGCGCAAGGCCAGCGGCAAGGTCGATAGCGGCGTTGGGATCGGTATACGGGCCGGAGGTGTCGTAAACGGTGATGGGTGGATTCTCCTCACCGCCAAACAGCGTCGGCGTGCGGGTCTGTGCGATCTCACGCATCGGCACCTGCAAGTCGGCACGCGAACCCGTGACGAAGATCTTCCGCGAGCCGGGAATGGCGCGGGTCACGGATTCGGAAAGTTGTTGCGCCTGTTGCTGCAGGCTGGGCTGTGCGCTCATCGGCATTCGTCCTGTTCAATCCACACGGTGTGCGAAGTCCATGCCGGATGGCATGGCGGAACGAAGCGAAGGCGCACGCTACTCAGTACCGGCCCGAAAACGGGCGCGCGCACTGGCGGCATACGAAGCTTCCCTACGCCGGTATGAGCCGGATCAGGTTCGAAGGGTATGTCTCAACCGCAGCCCATTGGCCACGGTACCCCCGCTTCGGGCGGCATTAGACCACATGCAATGCCAGCGGTGTGAGGCATCGATGTCATCCTTTGCTAACAAAACCGTGACATCACATTAAGTAAAATCCAACAGCGGTGTGAGGCTAGTGCTGATTGCACCAAGGTGCGGTATCGCCCCCTTCCTCCTGACCGGCCCGCCAAGCGCCCGCCGGCTGTGTTCAATGCCGCTGTCCTGCAAGCCCCGGCTCTGCTCCCCTCAATCCCTTTGACTGGAGAAGCTCCTCCATGGTGTTTCGTGTCTCCATCGTGCTGGTTGCCCTGCTGGTACTGATCGCTGGCGTTGCGCCCGCCCCCTTCAACGACGTCGTGCAGACCGCGCTTGCGCAGGTGGTACGTGGCGCCGGCTGGTTGTATCTGTTGATCGTGTTCATGACGTTGACGTTCCTGATGTATCTGGCATTCGGCCGCTTCGGCAGCCTGCGCATCGGTGGCGAAGATGCCGAGCCTGAGTTCTCACACGCCAGCTGGTTGTCGATGTTGTTTGCCGCAGGCATGGGCATCGGCCTGGTGTTCTGGGGCGCTGCCGAGCCGATCTCCCATGTCGTTACCCCGCCCGAAGGCCTGCAGCCGCAGAGCATGGACGCCGCGCGTGCCTCGATGCGTTACGCGTTTTTCCATTGGGGCCTGCACCCTTGGGCCATCTATGCACTCATTGGCCTTGCGATGGCGTGGTTCCAATACAACCGCAACGGACGCGGACTCATCAGCGACATGCTGCAGCCCATCATCGGCCACCACCATCGCGGATGGTTGGGCAAGCTAGTGAACATCGCTGCCGTGGTCGCGACGGCCATTGGTGTGGCCACCACGCTGGGCTTCGGCACCATTCAGATCGCCGCCGGCCTGCAACGTGTTTTTGGCGTGCCTGCCGGCATACCACTGCAGATGTCGGTCATCGCCATCGCATTCGTGCTGTACATGCTCTCCACCACCAGTGGTGTGGACCGGGGCATCAAATGGCTGTCCAGCGCCAACCTGATGCTGGCCGGCGTGCTGTTGATGGCGGTGTTGGTGCTTGGCCCAACCGGCTTCATCTTCGACACCTTCACAACCACATTGGGCTCCTACCTCAACCAGCTGGTGACGATGAGCCTGCGCATGTCACCCTTCTCCGGCAGCACCTGGGTGGCCGACTGGACCATCTTCTACTGGGCCTGGTGGATTGCCTGGGCGCCCTTCGTGGGCTCGTTCATCGCGCGTGTATCACGCGGCCGCAGTGTGCGTGAATTCGTGATCGGCGTGGTGTTGGCGCCGACGTTGCTCGGCTTTCTTTGGTTCTCAGTCTTCGGCGGCACCGCATTGTGGTTGCAGTTGTTTGGCCACGCCGATCTGGTGCAGGCATTGGGCAATGGCTATGAAACGGTGTTGTTCACCATGTTCGACAGCCTGCCCATGCCGCTGTTGTTGTCAGTCCTGGCATTGGTGTTGCTGGTGATCTTCTTCGTCACCTCGGCCGACTCGGCGGTGCTGGTGCTTGCCAGCATGTCCACTGACGAAGCCGGCGACCCACCTTCATCACGCAAGCTGGCCTGGGGCGTGGCGATTGCGCTGATCGCGGCGGTATTGCTGCTGGCCGGTGGACTGGATGCCCTGCAGGGCATGATCACCATCGCCGCGCTGCCGTTTGCAGTGTTGATGGTGTTGGTGATGGTGTCGCTGTACCGGGTGCTGGATGCCGAATACAACCGGCAACGTCGTCTGGCGCAGCGCGCACGGCACATTCTTGAAGCGTGGATCGAACGTGAGCAGGCCGCGCAGGAAGAAGCGCGTGTGGACGCTGTTGTTGAGCCAACCAACAGCAAGCCCTGATTGACCAAAGCGTGGAGCACTGCGGACGTTCACGCGGCACGCAGATGCTCCACGCTTGCAGCCCTCAGTAGCCCGCCGCCTGGCCATCCTTGCGGCTTTCCGACGCGCCGTAATACACGCCGGTCTGCGGATCGCGCTGGATCGCCTGGTAGCCGCCATAAGGGCCATCTGCAAACACCACGCGGTGGCCCTTGCGCATCAGGCCGCGCACGGTTTCATACGGAAAGCCGGTCTCCAGGTTGACCTCGCCGCCGTCGCGCATCGCGGTGGCCTGCCCGGTAGGTTCGGTGGAGCCTTCATGCTGGATGCGCGGCGCATCACCGGCTTCCTGCAGGTTCATGCCGAAATCCACCAGGTTCATCACAATCTGCGCATGCCCCTGCGGCTGCATGGCACCGCCCATCACCCCGAAGCTCGCAAATGGCTTGCCGTCCTTGGTGATGAATGCCGGGATGATGGTCTGGAATGGCCGCTTACCCGGCGCATAGCCGTTGGGATGATCCTTCTGCAGCACAAACATCTCACCGCGGTCCTGCAGGATGAAGCCCAGCCCCGGCGGCGCCATGCCGCTGCCCATGCCGCGATAGTTGGACTGGATCAGCGACACCATCATGCCGTCGCTGTCGGCAACGGTCATGTAGATGGTGTCGCCCTCTTCAAGCTGCTTCGGTGTGCCCGGCTGCGTTTCCTTCAACGCCTTGTCCATGGAGATCAACGCGCGGCGCTGGGCTGCATACTCCTTGGAGATCAACCGCTGCACCGGTGCCGGTGAAAACGCGGGGTCGGCATAGAAACGCGCACGGTCGGCGAAGGCCAGCTTCTTGGCTTCCACGAACAGATGCACATGTTCGGCCGAGCCGAAGGGAATCTTCGAGAAGTCGTAGCCTTCCAGAATGTTGAGGATCTGCAGCGCCGCGATGCCCTGGCTGTTGGGCGGCAGCTCCCACACATCGTAGCCACGGTAATTGCTGCTCACCGGCTCCACCCATTCACCGTGATGCGCGGCCATGTCCTCGTAGCTCAGATAGCCGCCATTGGCTTTGAGGAAATCGCCGATGGTGTGGGCAATGGTGCCTTTGTAGAACGCATCGCGGCCGCCATCGGCAATGGTCTGCAGCGTGTTGGCCAGGTTGGGGTTGCGCCACATTTCACCTTTACGCGGTGCGCGGCCGTTGAGCGTGAACTGCTCGGTGAAGCCTGGCTGCGCAGACAACTTCGGCACCGAGCGGTCCCAGTAATAGGCAATGACTTCGGCCACCGGATGGCCTTCGCGCGCATAGCGGATGGCCGGTGCAAGGTTGTCGGCCATCGGCTTGCGGCCAAAGCGTTCATGCAGCGCAAACCAGCCATCCACCGCGCCGGGCACCGACACCGGCAACGGCCCCGTGGCGGGAATCTCTTTCAAACCGCGGCGCTGCAGCTCGGCCAGCGTGAGCGAACGCGGTGAGCGTCCCGAGCCGTTATAGCCATGCAGCTTCTGTGTTTTCGGGTCCCAGACGATGGCGAACAGATCACCGCCAACACCGTTGCCGGTGGGCTCCATCAGGCCGAGCGCGGCATTGGCGGCAATGGCCGCATCTACGGCCGAACCGCCGGCCTTCATCACATCCAGTGCAATCTGCGTGGCCAACGGCTGCGATGTGGCGGCCATTGCATGCGGCGCGATGACCTCCGAGCGTGTGGCGAATTCATGGCCGGTGATGCGGTCAGCGGCGTGCAGCGGCAGCAAGGGCATGCCGGCCAGACCAAGCAGAAGCGTCGTCGTTCGGAGCATGGGGCCAAACCTGAGGAGAATTGCGCGAACGATAGCCGATGGCCGGACCACAGTCCCAGCCACGCAGGCAACACCGGCGGAGACTGCCCGGTTCCACTGACCTGTGCCGCCATTCCCCTCTGACGCCAGCGTCGGCCCCTCAGGCGATGGCGTGCGCTTCCAACTCCCGAGCCTGCGACGCATGCACCGACCCGGCACTGATCAGCGCCCGCAGTTGCTGGGTCTCATGACAGGGCTCCAGGCCCAGCTCGGTGCGCAGCATCGTCTCGAAGCTCTGGTAGACATTCAGCGCGGCTGCATTTCTGCCGCTGCCGGCATGGGCACGCATCATCCGCCGTGCGTTTTCTTCATTCCACAGATCCCGCGCGGTGAGCGTGTGGGCCACCTCCAGCGCCTGCTCCCAGCGCTGCTCTTCCAGCAGCGCGTCGCAGCAGCGCTGACCGGCGATCAGCAGTTGGGTTTCCAGCGTCTGTCGGGAGGCTTCAAGCCAGCTGTGGAAATCCAGGCCGCCCAGATCTTCCATGCCATCCAGGAAGCGGTGCTGTTCGTTCAGCAGCCCAATCGCCTGGCTCGGCGAATGCCACAGCAGGTCGATATCAAACAGCGCACGATCCCCCCGCATCACCCCCACCGCGCTCCGTTCGATATGCAGCACGCCCGGCCCCAATGCCTGCAGGCAATAGCGGTTGAGGTTGCTCAGCACCTGCCGCAGATTGGTCAGCGCCGAGGTCTCGCTCAGCCCTGGCCACAACAGCGCCGCCAGCATGCTGCGCGAGTGCAAGCGGTCCGCCTCCAACGCCAGAAATCCCAGCAAGCCCCAGGCCTTGCGGTAGATCAATGGCGACGGCAATCCTTCGCAGCTGCCCAACAGACGCACCAACGCGTGGCCCGACTCCTGCCCGCTTACCCCGCAACGGTCGCTCCCCGCCCGTGCTGCTTCCAATTCCGCCACGTTTGCCATACATCCCCCGGATAAAGGCCCGCCCACGCCGGCCTCATCTGATAAACCGGCAAAAGCGGCGCAACTCAATCATCGGCAGGGCAACAAGCGGCAGATCGGGCGTTTGAAGCGGATTTCCTGCGCACTCACCGGCCTCATGCGCTGGGTACAGAGCAAGTTTCAACGGCAACCAAGCTGCTGTGACGCGGCTTGACCGGTATTTCCCGACAATCACACCTGTAAGCGTTGACACGCCCATCGCAGTGATGGTTATCTCGGTCTCATGTTGCAACGCCACACCACCGCCCGCCTGACCTCGACCCCGGCCTCCGCCGTGGCGTCGATTCTTGTACTCGTACTTATTACCGAGACAACAGGTGCGGGGCGAACTGGCGTGTAACAAGCAAGAAAAGCCAGATTCGATAAAAGACCCCGCGCCGACCCCGGTGCGGGGTTTTTCGTTTCCAGCCTCTATTTCATCTGAAACCATGTTCCCGACCAACCCCACTCAATCCACGTTCACCGCCTCGACCGCCAAGCATTGCGCTTGCGCGCGCGTTGCGATCTGCCTGCCCCAGCCGGCCGCCGCGTCCTGACGCGACGGCCGTTTTCTTAATCACTGCACGACTCTCTTCATCGCAAGGAATCCAAGCACCATGAGCACCAACGAACTGCCCCAGATCAAAATCGCCGTTGTCGGTTACGGCAGCCAGGGCCGCGCCCATGCCCTGAACCTGCGTGAATCCGGCTTCGACGTGGTTGTCGGCCTGCGCGCAGGCGGCCCCACCGAGGTCAAGGCGCAGGCCGATGGCTTCACCGTCAAGACGCCGGCTGAAGCGGTCAAGGACGCCGACCTGGTCGCCGTACTGACCCCGGACATGGTGCAGAAGAAGCTGTACAACGAGGTGCTGGCGCCGAACATGAAGCAAGGCGCCTGCCTGCTGTTCGCCCACGGCCTGAATGTGCATTTCGGCATGATCGAACCGCGCGCCGATCTGGATGTGGCCTTGGTTGCACCCAAGGGCCCGGGCGCGCTGGTGCGCCGCGAGTATGAAATCGGCCGCGGCGTGCCGTGCATCTACGCGGTCTACCAGGACGTCAGCGGCAAGGCCGAGCAACTGGCGCTGGCCTATGCCGCCGGCCTGGGCGGCGCCCGCGCCAACATCATCAAAACCACCTTCAAGGAAGAAACCGAAACCGACCTGTTCGGCGAGCAGGCCGTGCTGTGCGGCGGTGCTTCCTCGCTGGTGCAGGCCGGTTTCGAGACGCTGGTGGAAGCCGGCTACCAGCCGGAAATCGCCTACTACGAAGTGCTGCACGAGCTGAAGCTGATCGTGGACCTGTTCTACGAAGGTGGCATCAGCCGCATGCTGGAATTCATCTCCGAGACCGCGCAGTACGGCGATTTCGTCAGCGGCCCGCGCGTGATCGACGCCTCGGTGAAGGCCCGCATGAAGGACGTGCTGACCGACATCCAGAACGGCACCTTCACCAAAAACTGGGAAGCCGAGTACGAGGCAGGTCTGCCGAACTACAAGAAGTTCCAGCAGGCCGACATGGAGCATCCGATCGAAAAGGTGGGCAAGGAACTGCGCGCCAAGATGGTCTGGCTGCAAGGTCAGAACGCGTAATCCCGCGGTCCCCCACCCGCACATGGCAAAGGTCGCTGCATGAACACTCCCACCCAAGCTGCACCCCGCAATGGTGCACGCTGGCTGACGCAGGCCCTGGAGGCCGAAGGCGTGCAAACGCTGTTCGGTTACCCGGGCGGCACCATCATGCCGTTCTACGACGCATTGGTGGATTCCAGCCTCAAGCACATCCTGGTGCGCCACGAACAGGGCGCGGCACTGGCCGCCAACGGCTATGCGCGTGCCAGTGGCAAGGTAGGCGTCTGCGTGGCCACCTCTGGCCCCGGTGCGTCCAACCTGGTCACCGGCATTGCCGATGCGATGCTCGACTCGGTACCCATGGTGTGCCTGACCGGCCAGGTCGCCACGCCGCTGCTGGGCACTGATGCGTTCCAGGAGCTGGACGTGTTTGGCATGACCATGCCCATCGTCAAACACAGCTGGCTGGTCCGCAGTGTTGACGAGCTGCCGCAGGTGGTTGCTGAAGCCTTCCGTGTCGCCCGTGAAGGGCGGCCCGGGCCGGTGCTGATCGACCTGCCCAAGGATGTGCAGCTGGGCGATGCCTCGCATCTGCCCGCGCATGTACCGGCGTCGGTTGATCCGGTGCCGGCGCCGGACGCGCAGCGCCTGGCCGAGGCGGTGGAAATGATTGCCGCTGCCGAAAAGCCGGTCATCTACGGCGGCGGCGGTATCGGCCTTGCCGATGCGGTGGGCGAGTTCCGGGAGTTTGTCGAAGCCACCGGCATCCCCACCGTGTTGACGCTGCGCGGTCTGGGCGCATTGCCGGCCAGCCACCCGCAGTATCTGGGCATGCTGGGCATGCACGGCACTCGCGCCGCCAACATGGCGGTGCAGGAGTCGGACCTGCTGATCGTGGTGGGCGCACGTTTCGACGACCGCGCCACCGGCAAGCTAGCCGAGTTCGCCCCGTTTGCACGCGTCATCCATCTGGATGCCGATGCCTACGAAATCTCCAAGCTGCGCAGTGCCGACCTGGCCATCCCCGGCAACCTGAAAACCGGTGTGCAGGCACTGAGCCGCATCCGCGGCAACTGCAACAGCTGGCGCGCACGCTGTGCCGCCAACCGTGAAAAGTTCGCCGCGCGTTACGACGCACCGGGCAAGGACATCTACGCACCGGCGCTGCTCAAGCGGCTGAGCGAAGTGGCACCACCGGACACCGTCATCGCCTGCGATGTCGGTCAGCACCAGATGTGGGTGGCGCAGCATTGCCGCTTCAACCATCCGCGCAATCACCTGACCTCCGGCGCGCTGGGCACGATGGGCTTTGGTCTGCCAGCGGCAATGGGCGCGCAGTTTGCCTGCCCCGACCGCACCGTGGTGCTGGTCTCCGGTGACGGCAGTTTCATGATGAACGTGCAGGAGTTGGCCACCATCGCCCGCTGCCGCCTGCCGGTGAAGATCGTGCTGCTGGACAACGCCTCGCTGGGCATGGTCCGCCAGTGGCAGGAGCTGTTCTTCGCCGAGCGATACAGCGAAATCGACCTGTCCGACAACCCGGATTTCGCCGCCCTGGTGCAGGTGTTCGGCATCCCCGCCACCCGCATCACCCAGCGTGCCGAAGTGGACGATGCACTGGCAGCGATGCTGGACACGCCCGGCCCGGCGTTCCTGCACGTGGCCATCGACGCCCGCGCCAACGTGTGGCCGCTGGTGCCGCCCAACAATGCCAACAGCACCATGCTGGACAGCAACCCCGCCCACGCCCGGGCACCGCAGGAGAGTTCCAATGCAATACCGGCTTGACCTGGTGCTGAAGCCTGCCGAAGGCGCCTTGGTGCGCGTGATCGGCATGGTCGAACGCCGCGGTTTTTCTCCCAGCAACATCGCCGGCAATCGCACTGCCGACGATGCCGGGCGCTGGCATGTGCAGATGGACATCAGCGGCACACGTCCACCGGAAACCCTGCGCCATCAGCTGGAAAAAGTGTATGACTGCGAATCGGTACGCGTGGTACCGGTTGTCGTAGGCAACGCAGTATGAGCACGGACGTAAGCGACGTAGTCGACGTACGTCGCCGTTACTCACGGAGGCGTCTTCTTCAACGCTGGCTGCCGGCAGGGTGCTCGCCTGCGTCCCTTGATGGCCACCTACATGCCTGACCGTGGTCGTCCCGTTGCTGCCGCAGGCCACGCTGACGAGTTGAACGTCAGCGTGGCCGATGTGCTGGCCGCGCAGGCACGGCTGCGCCGTTTTCTGCCGCCCACGCCACTGCACTATGCCGAGCGTTTCGGCACCTGGTTGAAGCTGGAAAACCTGCAGCGCACCGGTTCCTACAAAGTGCGCGGCGCGTTGAACGCAATGCTGGCCGCACTGGAACGCGGTGACGAACGCACCGTCATCTGCGCCTCGGCCGGCAACCACGCCCAAGGCGTTGCCTGGGCCTCGCATCGGCTGGGCCTGCAGGCCATCACGGTGATGCCGCATGGCGCACCGGCCACCAAGATTGCCGGCGTGCAGCACTGGGGCGCCACCGTGCGCCAGCACGGCAACAGCTACGACGAGGCCTATGCGTTTGCCGTCGAGCTGGCCGAGCAGAATGGCTACCGTTTTCTGTCCGCCTTTGATGACCCGGACGTGATTGCCGGCCAGGGCACGCTGGGTATCGAGCTGGCACCGCATGCGCCGGACGTGGTCATCGTGCCGATCGGCGGCGGCGGCCTGGCCTCGGGTGTGGCGTTGGCATTGAAGTCGCAGGGCGTGCGCATCATCGGCGCACAGGTCGAGGGCGTAGATTCAATGGCCCGCGCCGTACACGGCGATGTGCGCGAAATCGAACCGGTGTCGACCCTGGCCGATGGCGTCAAGGTCAAAATCCCCGGTTTCATCACCCGCCGCCTGTGCAGCAACCTGCTGGATGACATCGTCATCGTGCGCGAAGCCGAGCTGCGTGAAACGCTGGTGCGGTTGGCCCTGGAAGAACACGTCATTGCCGAAGGCGCAGGCGCCCTGGCCTTGGCCGCAGGCCGTCGCGTGGCCGGCAAGCGCAAATGCGCGGTGGTGTCCGGGGGCAACATCGATGCCACGGTACTGGCCACGCTATTGTCTGAAGTGCGGCCGCGTCCACCGCGCAAACCTCGACGGCGTAATGGCGAGCGACTTAGAAGCCGCGCCACCTCGCCACCGCCACGCACGCTCACATCCGAATCTCCAAAAATTTCTGTTACTGCAGTCGAGGAAGCCCTCTAGTGAATACGCCAACCAACACTCCCCCGCGAATTACCATCTTCGACACGACCCTGCGCGACGGTGAACAGTCCCCCGGCTGCAGCATGACCCCGCCGCAGAAGCTGGTGATGGCGCGCGCCTTGGCTGAGCTGGGCGTGGACGTGATCGAAACCGGCTTCCCGGCAAGTTCCCAATCCGACCGCGAAGCAATGGCGCTGATCGGACGCGAAATCCGCGACCCGGTGCTGGCGGTACTGTCGCGCTGCCTGGCGGCGGACATCGAAACCTCGGTCAAGGCGCTGGAAGCGGCTGCCAGGCCGCGCCTGCATCTGTTCCTGTCCACCAGCCCGCTGCATCGCGAGCACAAGCTGCGCATGAGCAAGGAGCAGGTACTGGAATCGGTGCACAAGCACGTGACGCTGGCGCGCGGTTACGTGGACGATGTCGAATTCTCCGCAGAGGACGCCACCCGCACCGAGCTGGATTTCCTGACCGAAGTCACGCAGGTCGCCATTGCTGCCGGCGCCCGCACCATCAACCTGCCTGACACGGTGGGCTTCACCACGCCGGACGAAATCCGCGCGATGTTCCAGCACGTCATCGGCAATGCCGCCGATGCGGACAAGGTGATTTTCAGCACGCACTGCCATAACGACCTGGGCCTGGCGGTTGCCAACTCGCTGGCCGCCATCGAAGGTGGCGCACGCCAGGTGGAAGGTTCGATCAACGGCATCGGCGAGCGCGCGGGCAATTGCGCGCTGGAAGAAATCGCGATGGTGCTGAAGGTACGCAACGCGTTCTACAACAACTTCGACACCGGCTTCAACACGCAGCGCATCGTCCCCACCTCGCAGCTGCTGTCGCGCCTGGTCGGCATGCCGGTACAGCGCAACAAGGCCATTGTCGGTGCCAATGCGTTCGCGCATGAGTCGGGCATCCATCAGCACGGCATGCTGCGCAACCGCAACACCTACGAGATCATGCGCCCGGAAGACGTGGGCTGGGAATCCTCACAGATGGTGCTGGGCCGCCACAGCGGCCGCGCTGCAGTGGAAGCGCGCCTGCGTGCGCTGGGCTATTGGCTGGAAGAGGAAGAGCTGAAGCTGATCTTCGAGCAGTTCAAGGCATTGTGCGAGGAACAGCGCGTGATTACCGATGCTGACCTGCAGACCCTGATGCAGGGCACCTCCAGCAGCGACGGCTATCGCCTGGCGTCGATGACCCTCAGCGATATCGGCGGCCGCGCCAACGCGCTGGTTGAGCTGTCCGACCCGGAAGGCAACCGCGTAGCTGAAACCGCGCAGGGCGATGGTCCGGTCGATGCCTTGTTCTCGGCATTGTCGGCTGCAACCGGCGTACAGCTGACGCTGGACAGCTACCATGTTCACAGTGTCGGCATTGGTGCCGATGCACGTGGCGAGGCCAACCTGAGCGTGCGTCACGAAGGCGAAGTTCTGGAAGGTACCGGCACCAGCCGTGACGTCATCGAAGCCAGCGCGCTTGCCTGGCTGGATGTCACCAACCGCCTGCTGCGCCAGCGCGAAACCACACCGACTCAGGAAGCCGTCAGCGCGTGAGCGCGGCGGTATATAGGCACCGGATTAGATCAATGAGCTCCGCACCCAAAACCCTGTACGACAAACTGTGGGACGCGCATGTCGTGGTCCCTGAATCCGACAGCGCGCCGGCCGTGCTGTATATCGACCTGCACCTGATTCACGAGGTCACGTCGCCGCAGGCCTTCACCGAGCTGCGCGAGCGCGGCCTGAAGCCACGCCGCACCGACCGCACCAAGGCGACGATGGACCACTCCACGCCAACCTTGCCGGCCGGCACCGACGGCAAGCTGCCTTACGCCAGCAAAGCCTCCGAAGCGCAAGTGCAGATGCTGGCCGACAACTGCGCCGAGTACGGCATCGAGTTGTTCGACATGGCCTCGGCCAGCCGCGGCATCGTCCACGTCATCGCACCGGAACAGGGCTTCACCCAGCCAGGCATGACCATCGTCTGCGGCGACAGCCACACCTCCACGCACGGCGCGTTCGGCTCGCTGGCGTTCGGCATCGGCACCAGCGAAGTCGGCCACGTACTGGCCACGCAGTGCCTGCTGCAGCGCAAAGCCAAAACCATGTCGATCACCGTAGATGGCGAACTGGCACCCGGCGTGGGTGCCAAGGACGTGGTACTGCACATCATCGGCGTGATTGGCGTCAACGGCGGCACCGGCCATGTGCTGGAGTTCGGCGGCTCGGCCATCCGTGCGATGGACATGGAACAGCGCATGACCTTGTGCAACATGTCCATCGAAGCCGGCGCACGCGCTGGCATGGTCGCACCGGACCAGACCACCTTCGACTGGGTGGCAAAGACCCCGCGCGGCCCCAAGGGCGTGGACTTCGACAAGGCGGTTGCGTATTGGGAAACACTGGCCAGCGACGAAGGCGCAGTCTTCGACGTGGACGTGCGTATCAATGCCGCCGACATCCGGCCAACCCTGACCTGGGGCACGCACCCGGGCACCGCCATTGCGGTTGATGCGCCCATCCCGGCCGCCAACGATGCCGCCGCGCAGAAGGGTTTGGACTACATGAAATTCGAAGCCGGCCATGCCTTGGTGGGCACGCCGGTGGATGTGGTGTTTGTCGGTTCATGTACCAACGGACGGCTGAGCGACATGCGCGAAGTGGCGCAGGTATTGCGTGGCCGGCGCGTCGCCGACCGCGTGCGCATGCTGGTGGTGCCGGGCTCGGAGATCGTCAAGCGCGACGCCGAGGCCGAAGGCATACACGAGATCGTGCGCGCCGCCGGTGCCGAGTGGCGCGAGCCGGGCTGCTCGATGTGCATTGCCATGAACGGCGACCTGGTCGCACCTGGCCAATTGGCCGTGAGCACCAGCAACCGCAATTTTGAGGGCCGCCAAGGCCCGGGTTCGCGCACGCTGTTGGCCTCGCCGATGAGCGCGGCATGGGCAGCGGTGAACGGCCATGTCGCCGACCCGCGTGAACTGTTTGCCAAGGAGGTGGCGTGATGAGCGGCTTTCGTACGCTGACCTCGACCAGCGTCGTGTTGCGCCAGACCAACATCGACACTGACCAGATCATCCCCGCGCGTTTTCTGTCCACCACCGAGCGCGCCGGCTTGGGCAAGAACGCTTTCAACGACTGGCGCTGGCAGGCCGATGGCACGCCTAGCCCGGAGTTTGCTTTCAACCAGCCGCAGAATGCTGGCCGTTCCATTCTGCTGGCCGGGCGCAATTTTGGTTGTGGCTCGTCGCGCGAACACGCACCGTGGGCACTGACCGACCTGGGCCTGCGTGCCATCGTCAGCAGCGAGATTGCCGACATCTTCCGCAACAATTCGCTGAAGAACGGCCTGCTGCCGATTGTGCTGGATGAGGCCGACGTGCAGGCGCTGATGCAGAATCCCGATGATGCGCTGACCATCGACGTGGCAGCGCGCGAGCTGCGCACGTCCAGCGGCAAGACGTATCCGTTCCCGCTGGATGGTTTCTCGCAGACCTGTCTGCTGGAGGGCGTGGATCAGCTGGGCTGGCTGCTGGGGCGCGTGGATGAAATTGAGCGGTACGAAGTGGCACGCGTCGCCTGAGCTTCTCCTTCTCCCGCGGGGAGACAGCCCAGCACGATTGCCGGGCTGCACGGCGCAACCGCCCGTAGGATGAGGTACATGGATGTACCGAATGCAGGCGCCCCATAGGGGCCGATGGGGGAAGGGCGAAGCTTCGCGCAGCCAATCCGCGCAAGGGTCTCCCCCCCTCTCCCCAATCCCTCTCCCATCGGGAGAGGGGCTTTGAACAAAGCAATACACAACAGAACAACCGGAACCCCTACATGCAAGCCAACATCGTCGTACTGCCGGGTGACGGCATCGGTCCTGAAATCACCGTCGCTGCCGTGGATGTACTGAAGGCCATCGCCACACGCTTCGGCCACAGCTTCACCTTCAGCGAGCATGACATCGGCGGCATCGCCATCGACAACCATGGCGAGCCCCTGCCCGCAGCCACACTGCAGGCCTGCAGCAAGGCCGATGCGGTGCTGTTGGGTGCGGTCGGCGGGCCGAAGTGGTCCGACCCCAATGCCAAGGTGCGCCCGGAACAGGGCCTGTTGGCCATCCGCAAAGCGCTGGGCCTGTTCGCCAACCTGCGCCCGGTGCGCACGCACCCGGCGGCGTTGCATGCTTCGCCGATCAAGCCGGAGTTGCTCAAGGACGTGGATTTCATCGTCGTGCGCGAGCTGACCGGCGGCATCTACTTCGGCGATAAAACCCGCGACGCCGACAGCGCCAGCGACCTGTGCCGTTACACCACGGTGGAAATCGAGCGCGTGCTGCGCAGCGCATTCCGCCTGGCCCAGCAGCGTCGCGGCAAGCTCACCTCGGTGGACAAGGCCAACGTGCTGGAAACCTCGCGCCTGTGGCGTGACATCGCCGCACGCATCGGTCGCGAAGAGTTCCCGGATGTCGAACTGGAGCACCAGCTGGTGGATTCCATGGCGATGCACCTGATCTCCAAGCCGCGCGCCTACGATGTGATCGTCACTGAAAACATGTTCGGCGACATCCTCACCGACGAAGCGTCGATGCTGGCCGGCTCGCTGGGCCTGCTGCCGTCGGCGTCGCTGGGCGAGGAAGGCAAGGTCGGCATCTATGAGCCCATCCACGGCTCGGCACCGGATATCGCCGGCAAGGGCATCGCCAATCCTTACGCCACCATTCTCAGTGCGGCGATGCTGTTGCGCCATTCGCTGGGTCTGGAAACCGAGGCTGCCACCCTTGAAGCGGCAGTGAGCGCCGCGCTGGATGCGGGCCGGTTCACCGCCGACCTTGCCGCGCAGGGCCAGGCGCTTTCCACCCAGCAGGCCGCGCAGGCGGTGCTTGCGCAGCTCAATCAGTTGTAACCGGACGCGGCCATTGGCCGCGTTCTTGTTTATGGCCCTGCGCCATTGATTGGCGGCACGTTTCCGCCGGATGGACACCCGCTCTACTACATTTTGGATCTGTCACTTCAGATCCCCCTCTGAGAGGAATGCCCTTGAACTACCGTAGCCCCGACGACTTCCTGGCCCACGTGGCCAAGCGCGATCCACACCAGCCCGAGTTTCTGCAGGCGGTGAAGGAAGTAACCCACAGCCTATGGCCGTTCCTGCAGCGCAACCCCAAATACACGCAGCACGGTTTGCTGGAACGGCTGGTGGAGCCGGAGCGTGTCATCCAGTTCCGCGTCGCCTGGGCTGATGACAAGGGCCAGACCCACGTCAACCGCGCCTGGCGCGTGCAGCACAGCGCGGCCATCGGCCCGTTCAAGGGCGGCATGCGTTTTCACCCGTCGGTAAACCTGTCGATCCTGAAGTTCCTGGCCTTCGAGCAGACCTTCAAGAATGCGCTGACCACCTTGCCCATGGGCGGCGGCAAGGGCGGCTCGGATTTCGACCCCAAGGGCAAAAGCGACGGCGAGGTGATGCGCTTCTGCCAGGCGTTGATGCTTGAGCTGTATCGCCACCTCGGCCCGGACACCGACGTGCCCGCCGGTGACATCGGCGTAGGCGCGCGCGAAGTCGGCTTCATGGCCGGCATGATGAAAAAACTCAGCAACAATGCCTCCTCCGTGTTCACCGGCAAAGGTCTGGCCTTCGGCGGCAGCCTGATGCGCCCGGAGGCCACCGGCTTCGGCACCGTCTACTTTGTCGAGCAGATGCTGCACCATGCACGCCGCGAAACACACGGCGCCAAGGTGCTGGTCTCCGGCTCCGGCAATGTTGCCCAGTTCGCCGCGATCAAGGCCGCTGAGCTGGGCGCCAGCGTGCTTACGTTCTCCGATTCCGGCGGCACGTTGTACGCACGCGACGGCTTCGATGAGCAAGGCATCAACGACGTGATGGAGCTGAAGAACGAACGCCGTGGCCGCCTCGCGGAACTGGCCGACGATGCGCGCTTTGATTACCTTGCTGGCCGCACGCCGTGGCACATTCCGGCCGACATCGCCCTGCCCTGCGCCACCCAGAACGAGCTGGACGAAACTGACGCGCGCACGCTGGTCAGCAACGGTGTGCTGTGTGTGGCCGAAGGCGCCAACATGCCGTCCACACTGGAAGCGGTGGATGTGTTTCTGCAGGCCGGCACGCTGTACGCACCGGGCAAGGCCAGCAATGCGGGCGGCGTTGCGACGTCCGGCCTGGAAATGAGCCAGAACGCACTGCGGCTGTCATGGCGCCACGCCGACGTGGACGAGCGCCTGCACGTCATCATGAAAGAGATTCACGCCAACTGTGTGCGCCATGGCGCGCGTGCCGATGGCAGCGTCAACTACGTGGACGGCGCCAACACCGCCGGCTTCGTCAAGGTGGCCGACGCGATGCTGGCGCAGGGCTTGTACTGAGTGATGGAGGTGCAGGCCGGGCGAGATCCGGCCTGCGCCCTTCCACTGCGGCAAAGCCGCATCACGACCGCACGCCGTCAGGACAGCACGCGGTTGCGGCCCTCGCGCTTGGCGCGATACAGATGCCGGTCGGCCGCCGCCAGCAGTGTGCGCATGGTGTCCTGCTCGGGCCCCAACGCTGCCACGCCGATACTGACGGAAATCGCGATATCCGGGTCCACCTCTTCAATACGCAGGCGGGTCAGGCGCATCCGCAACTCCTGCAACAACCGCACCGCTTCGTCCAGCGACATGCCGCGCAGCACGATCAGGAACTCCTCTCCGCCATAGCGCGAAACGTACTGGCCGACGCCAACCTGCAGCTGCAACAGCCCCGCTACTTCCCGCAGCACGCAATCTCCGGCGTCGTGACCGAAGCGATCGTTGACGTGTTTGAAGTGGTCGATATCCAGCAGCGCCACATTCAAGGACGTACCGGCCTGCACGGCGTCACTCAATGCCTGCTGTAGATGGGCATCACCGGCGCGGCGGTTGGGCAACCCGGTCAACGCATCATGCATGGCCATGTATTCCAGCCGCTGCATCAGGCTGTCGCGCTCCACGCCGGCGCGTTCCAGCGCCTGGTTTTTTTCACGCAGTTCCTGCGTGCGCGCACTGATCTCGGTATTGAGCAGGCGCTGACGACGCCGGTAACTGGCGGTGCGCCAACTGAACAACAGCAGCAGCAGGCCCACCAGGCCTAGCGTCACCAGCAGCAGCACCCAGGGCCGCTGCCAATAAGGTGCGGCGATGTGGAAGCTGACACTGGTTTCGCCGACACGCTCACGGTTGTCCCAATCCAGCGGCAGCGCGATGGATTGAACGCGCAGCCGGTATTTACCCGGCGGCAGATTGGTGTACACCGCTTCGGTACGGCTGCCGGCGTCCACCCAATCGGCATCGAACCCTTCCATCCGATACCGATAGCGCATCTTGTCCGGCGCACGGAAACCCAACCCCGCATACGCCACGGAGATGCGCTCCACTTCCGCAGGCAGGTCGTAAGCTTCACGCACCGGCTGTGGGCTGCCATCCACCTCGACGGTTTCGATAGCAGTGGGTGCTTTGCGTTGACGCACATAGCCATCGGCCCGCGCTGGGTCGATCAGTGCCAGGCCACCGGCGGTGGGGAACAACAATTGGCCTTCCCGGGTCATCCACCCGGCAGGCGAGGAGGCACCATTGCCCTGGCTGCTGGGCATGCCATCGTTGTGGTCGACCACATGCACCGCAAGATGGCTGCGCGCGGCGGCGGCCACGGCGACGAGGTCGCTACGTTCCAAGCGGAAAACGCCCTGGTTGCTGGACACCCACAGGTAGCCTTTGCCGTCGTCGATGATGCGGAACAACTTGTCGCGCGGCAGACCGTTGCGGTGGTCGAACACCGTGAAATCCAAACCCCGTTTACGCAGCAGGCCGTGATCGGTGGCTATCCACAGGTCACCATTGGGATCTCCGAGAAAATCGAAGACGTAGCGCGCAGGGAAATCGCTGTCCGCCGACCACGCCCGCAGATTTCCATCAGCCGCCATCGAGGCCATGCCACCGATGGTGCCTATCCAAAGCGTTCCAGCCGGGTCGCGATACAGCGACAACACCGCCAGCCCCGGCAACCCTTCCTCTTCACCGTAAAGACGCAGCCCGCCGTCGCGATAGCGATACAGGCCATCGCTGCTGCCGATCCATACCGTGCCGTCACCATCCAGCCACAGCGCGCGCACCAGAGGCTGCAGTGCGCCCGGCAGCGTGATCTGTTGCCGTACCTTGCCAGTGTCATCCAGAAGGTAGACACCCTTGTTGTAGGTGCCAGCCCAAACCTCGTTGTTGCGCGTTGCCAACGCCAGCACCGAAGCATCGCGCCGCTTGCCCGGCACCAGACGCACCGGCAGCACGTGCTCGCCCTGCAGCCGGCTCAGTCCTTCCGAATGCCCCACCCACACCGTGCCCTCCCGGGACTGGACGACCGCACGCAGGTAATCCGAGCCCAGTCCATCTGCCCTGGTCATGCCACGCGCGGCACCCTCGTCCACCCGGAACAGACCATCGGTGCTGCCCGCCCAGACCAGACCTTCGCGGTCGATCATCAGCGCCGGGCTGACCTGCCCGGCAATGCTGATGCGCTCACTGCGGCCATCGGCATAGCGCTCCAGACGTCCGGCCGACAGACTCATCCACAGGGCGCCACTGGCATCACGGCGCACCGTCTCCACCCGTTCGCCCACCTGCAAGTGCTCTTGGCGGCCATCGCCGTGCAACCAATGGATGCCGTCATCAGCGGCAATGATCCAGCCCCCGCGGGTGTCATCCACCAGGTCGCGCACCACCCAACCAGCCGTCGCTTTCCACGGTGCCAGTTGGCCTTTCCAGACCCGATGGACACCGCGCTCGGTCGCCACCAGCAGGGCGCCGTCCGGGTCGCTGCGCAACATCGTGATCGGCACGCGCGGCAGCCCCATCTCGGCGCCGGCATCAATCAGCTGGCCGGAAGTCATCAATCGCAGCAGGCGCTCGCCCGAGGCGATCCACAACGCGCCGCTGGGGTCGCGCAGCATCGCGTTGACCGGCAGGTGGCGGGTGACGTCGCCGCCCACGGCCTCCCAGCGGCCGCGGTGATAGCGGTAGATGCCGTCGGACATGGTGCCGAACAACATGGCTCCGTCAGCTTCGGCCAGGATGGTCTGCACCCCGGACAACTCCACGCCCGGCGTGTTCTGGCGGTCGAACACGGTGAAGCTGCGGCCGTTGAAGCGCACCGCGCCTTCCCACGTACCCAGCCAGATGAAGCCGTCACTGCCCTGCGCCACTGACTGCACCAGGTTGTGCGGCAGGCCCTGCTCCATGCCCCACCCCGCCACCGTATGCCGGGTTGCCGCCCACGTCGGGCAGATGCCGACGGCCAGCAGCAACAGGCAACAGACCAGCGTCCGCGCCAACCAGCCGGCACGGGAAAAAGCAGCAAGAATGTCAAAGCAGCTACGGGACAAACCTGCCCCCTCAGGTCGTCGCCGGCTACAACCCCCGCCGGCCGCCCTAATTTAGCATCACCCCGTAAGATTCACCCCTTCACAGGGGTGAATCAAACTACCGCCGGCGTCAGTGAGTTGCCTCGTCCGAGCGCACCCGGAACCAGGCCGCATACAGCGCCGGCAGGAACACCAGGGTCAACACGGTGCCCACGATCAGGCCACCCATGATCGAGATGGCCATCGAGCCGTAGAACGCACTGCGCGACAGCGGGATCATCGCCAGCACCGCCGCCAGCGCGGTCAGTACGATGGGCCGGAAACGACGCACGGTCGCATCGATGATGGCGTGCCATCGGTCATGACCGGCGTCGATGTCCTGCTGGATCTGGTCGATCAGGATCACCGAGTTGCGCATGATCATGCCGGCCAGCGCGATGGTGCCCAGCATTGCCACAAAACCAAACGGCACGCGGAAGATCAGCAGGAACAAGGTCGCACCGATGATGCCCAGCGGCGCGGTGACAAACACCATCGCCGCCCGCGAGAAGCTGCGCAGCTGCAACATCAGCAGCGTCGCCACCACCACCAGGAACAACGGCAGGCCGGCCTTGATCGAATCCTGGCCGCGCGCAGAATCCTCGACCGTACCGCCGGTCTCCAGCAGGTAGCCATCGGGCAGCTGCGTGCGGATGTCGGCCAGCGTCGGCAGGATCTGCTCGACCACGCCCACCGGCAGCATGCCGTCGCCGATATCGGCGCGCACGGTCACGGTGGGCAGGCGGTCGCGGTGCCAGATGATGCCGTCCTCGAACACATGCTCCAGACGCGCCACCTGCGACAGCGACACCGGCTTGCCGCTTTCGGTCGGGATGGCCAGGCTGCCCAGCATGTCCAGCCGCGCACGCTCGTCATCCGGGCCGCGCAGCAACATGCCGATCTGGCGATTGCCTTCGCGGTAGGTGCTGACACTGGTACCGGACAGCGAACTGCTCAGGAACTGCGCCAGCTGGGCGCTGCTCACGCCCAACACGCGGGCACGGTCCTGGTCCACGACCAGCCGCACCACCTTGCTCGGCTCGCTCCAGTTGAGGTTGACGTTGGTGGTGTGGGGGTTTTCACGCACCTTGTCCGCCACCTGCTGGGCAATCGCCTGCACGCGCTCGGCATGTTCACCGGACACACGGAACTGCACCGGGTAACCCACCGGCGGACCATTTTCCAGGCGCGTCACGCGCAACTGCACGTCGGTGAATTTCGGCACCACTTCTTTCAGCAGCCACTCGCGTACTTCCTCGCGCGCATGGATGTCGTCAGCCAGCACCACGTACTGGGTGAAGTTGGTGGCCGGCAGCTGCTGGTCCAGCGGCAGGTAGAAACGCGGCGAGCCACTGCCCACATAACCCACGAAGTTGGCGATGCCCTTGCGCTGTTTGAGCATGGCCTCGAACTTCTGTGCCTGCGCCTGCGTCGCCGCAAGCGATGCGCCCTCTGCCAGTTCAATGTCCACCATCAGTTCCGGCCGGGTCGAATCCGGGAAGAACTGCTGGGGCACGAAGCGGAACATCACCAGCGAAAACACGAACAAACCGATGGTGGCGAAAATCACCAGCCAACGCCGCCGCAGGCACACATCCAGAAAACTGCGGAAGCGCTGGTAAAACGCACTCTTGTAAGGATCGTGATCATGCGACAGGGTTTTCGGCGCAATCACATTGGCCAATGCCGGGTTGCGGTCGGCCCAGCGCAGACGCAATGCGTGCCAGCGGCCGGCCAGGCTGCCGGGCTTGGGCGGCTGCGGGTTGTGCAGGTCGGGCAGCATCTTGTCGCCCAGGTATGGAATGAACAGCACCGCTGCAATCCACGACACCACCAACGCAATGGTCACCACCTGGAACAATGAACGCGTGTACTCGCCCGTGCTGGATGCGGCCGTGGCAATCGGCAGAAAGCCGGCTGCCGTGATCAACGTGCCGGTAAGCATCGGGAACGCGGTGGATTCCCAGGCAAAACTTGCCGCGCGCAGGCGGTCGTAACCCTGTTCCATCTTGGTGGCCATCATCTCCACCGCGATGATCGCGTCATCCACCATCAAACCCAGCGCCAGCACCAACGCGCCAAGCGAGATCTTGTGCAGGCCGATGTCGAACAGGTACATGACGAAGAACGTCATCGCCAGCACCAGCGGAATCGACACCGCCACCACCAGACCGGTGCGCATGCCCAGCGAGAAGAAACTCACCAGCAGCACGATCACCACCGCCTCGGTGAGCACCTTGATGAACTCACCCACCGAATCCTTCACCGCGTGCGGCTGGTCGGAGACCTTGCGCAGCTCCATGCCGGTCGGCAGCGTCTTCTGCAACTGGGCGAAGCGCTCATCCAGCGTCTTGCCCAGCTGCAGGATGTCGCCACCGTTCTTCATCGCCACGGCAATACCAATGGCGTCTTCACCCATGAAGCGCATCTTGGTGGATGCCGGATCGGCAAAGCCGCGTTTCACCTCGGCAATATCGCCCAAACGCACCGTGCGCTCGCCGGCGCGGATCGGGAAATCGGCAATGTCCTGCACCGATTTGAACTGGCCGGTAACGCGCAGCTGCACACGGTCGGTGGGCGTCTCAAACCAGCTGGCTGGCGCCATCGCATTCTGCTGCGACAGCGCCTGCTGCACCTGCTGCATCGACACACCCAGCGTGGCGAGCTTGGTGTTGGACAACTCAATCCACACCTTCTCGTCCTGCAGCCCAAGCAGGTCCACCTTGCCCACGTCATCCACGCGCTGCAGTTCCAGCTGGATACGGTCGGCGTAGTCGCGCATCAGCGCGTAGTCGAAGCCCTTGCCGGTCAACGCATAGATGTTGCCGAACGTGTCACCAAACTCATCATTGAAGAACGGCCCCACCACTTCGCTCGGCAGCTGCGAGTGAATGTCACCCACCTTCTTGCGTACCTGGTAGAAAAGCTCGGGCACATCTTTGGAGCGCATCGAATCGCGCGCCATGAAGATCACCTGCGACTCACCCGGCCGCGAATACGACTGGATGAACTCGAACTGCCCGGTGTTCATCAACGCCTTCTCAATCGGCTCGGTGACCTGCTTGGACACCTGCTCGGCGGTGGCTCCAGGCCACATCGTCTGCACCACCATCGCCTTGAAGGTGAAAGGCGGATCTTCAGATTGGCCCAGGTGCTTGTACGACCACGCGCCAATCACCGCCATCGCGATCATCATGAACAACACCAGCGGGCGGTTGCTCAACGCCCATTCGGAAAGATTGAAGCGACGCACGCCTCACTCCCCTTTCTTGGCGGCCGGAGCCGACGACAGCACCGGGCGATTGTCGCGATCCACCGCCGTCACCGGCTGGCCTTCGCGCAGCAGATGGCCACCGGCGGCGACCACCCACTCATCTCCCTTCAGACCCTGCAGCACCGGCACCTGCTCGGGACCGTAGGTACCCAACGTCACCGCCCGCGCCTGCAACTTTCCGTCGGCCGGGTTCACCACCCATACGCTGGCCTGCTGCGCCTGTTTGCCCGGCTGCACCGCTGCCAGCGGCACGCTCAGCACACCGTCCTTGCCGTGGCGGATGAACACCCGTGCGCTCTGGCCCAGTTCCACTTCATTCAAGGCCTCTGGCGCCAGGCTCACCCGCGCGGCATAGGTGCGGGTCTGCGCATCGGCGGCGCCGGCAATCAATCGGATGCTGCCCGGCAGATGCTTGCCCGGCTGATTCCACAACTCCACTTCCACGGCCTGGCCCACGCTGAAATCGCGGATGGCGCTTTCCGGCAAAGCAATTGCAACTTCACGCGCACCGTCAGCGGCCAACGTATAGATGGTCTGGCCGGCAGAGACCACCTGCCCTGCCTCGGCCTCACGGCTGGCGATCATGCCGGCCGCCGGTGCATGCAACTGCGCGTAAGCGGCCTGATTGCGGTTGACGTCCAGGTTGGCACGCGCCGCGTCGGCTTGGCCTTGTGCGGCCTTCAGGGTGGCGGTCTGCGCATCCAACGCGGAGCGGCTGACCAGTTGCTGCTCGGCCAATGCCACATAGCGGCGGTGCTCATCACGTGCACGCACCAGATCCGCCTCCGCCGCCGCGTATTGCGCCTGCGAGGCCCGCGCCTGCAGCGCGTAGTCCGACGCATCCAGCTCGGCCAACAGCTGGCCCTTGCTCACACGCTGCCCGGCATCCACTTCACGCCGCACCAGGTTGCCGCCAACACGGAACGACAACGCCGCCTCCTCGCGCGCCCGCACCTCGCCCGGGTACGCCGCCAACGCCATGCCTTCGCCGCCCTGCGGGTGAACCACAAGCACCGGCAGCGCCTGTGCCGGCGGGGTTTCGGGTTTGCCACAAGCGGCAAGCAAGGCCAACAAAAGGCCGCTGCCAATCCATCGGAGGTTGTTCATGGGTAGGGTCGCGAACGCAAAGGGGAAGGGAGGCGGCGAGCTAACGGCGCCTTTATTGAACGACGCGGTATAGTATAAATATCGAACCAGCTGGTCTAGTATTGAACAATGTCTTCGAAAACACTCTCTCATGACGCCGTGAAGCCGGCGGCACGCAGTTCAGGTCCGGGCCGCCCGAAAGACCTGAACAAGCGCGCTGCCATCTTGGATGCCGCCAAGGAGATGTTCATCGAACAGGGGTTCAACGGCGTGAGCATGGACGGCATCGCCGCCAGCGCCGGGGTGTCCAAACTTACCGTTTACAGCCACTTTGGCGACAAAGAAGCGCTGTTTACCGAGGCAATCCAGGCTAAATGCGTGGAGATGATGCCCGACGAGCTGTTCGTCACCGACAACGAAGGCCCGCTGCGAGACCAGCTGCTGGGCATCGGCCATGCGTTTTTCGCCCTGATCAGCAGCGACGCGGCCATTGCCACCCAGCGCATGATGATGACGCCTGATACCGACGACCGTATCCGCCAGATGTTCTGGCAGGCCGGCCCTGCCCGCACCGAAACCGCATTGTCCGAGTTCCTCGGCGCCCGCGTGGGTCGGGGTGAGCTGGTCATCGACGACCTACCCTTGGCCGCCCGCCAGTTCTTCTGCCTGATAAAGGGCGAGCTGCATACCCATATGATGTGTGGCTTGTGCAATGCCCCCGGCCAGCTCGACGCGGCCGCGCATATCAGCGCCAGCGTCGATTTCTTCCTGCGGGCTTATGAACCCCGCTGAGCCCCGGACCATCAAGCTGAATGAACCGTTGGTCCAAATGACTTCCGGCACTGCGGCCCCCAACATCGCGCGGCGATGCTTGGCCGCACCTGTCGCGTACTAACCGGTAAAATGCCCAGCCCACTGCGCTGGAATGACGAGCTTCCCATGACGATCAATTACTCCCACGTCCGCGAAATGATGGTTGAACAGCAGATCCGTCCCTGGGACGTGCTGGACATCCGCGTGCTGGAGGTGCTGTCCCGCTTGCCGCGCGAAGCCTTTGTCGCCGAGTCCCATCGTGCGCTGGCTTACGCAGACGTCGAGCTGCCGCTGGGTCATGGCCAGAAGATGATGAAGCCGGTGGTGGAAGGCCGCATGCTGCAGGCATTGGATCTGCAGCCGGGTGATGAAGTGCTGGAAATCGGCACCGGCAGTGGCTTCATCAGCGCCTGCCTGGGCCAGTTGGCCCGCGAAGTGCTCAGCCTGGAAATCCAGCCCGAACTTGCCGAGCGCGCCCGCCAGAACCTGGACGCCGCCAAGCTCGGCAGCAACGTCCGCATTGAAGTGGCCGATGCACTGGATTGGCAGACCCCGCGACATTTCGACGCCATCTGCATCACCGCTGCGGTAGAAACCGTACCCAGCCAGTTCCTCAAGCTGCTACGCCCGGGCGGCCGCCTGTTTGTCATCCAGGGCATCTCCCCGGTGATGGAAGCTTTGCAGGTCAACGCCGACGGCAGCATCGTGTCGCTGTTTGAAACCGATATCGACTACCTGCAGGGCGCCGCTCCTGCACCGCAATTCCAACTCTGAAACGTCCAAGGAAGCCGCAATGATCCGCCGATCCCTCACCCTTGCGCTGGCAATCGCACTGGCACCGCTGACGACCCAAGCCGCCGACCTGTTGCAGGTCTACGAGATGGCACGCAATGGTGACCCGCAGCTGTCCGCCGCCGAGTCCAACCGGCTCTACACCAAGGAAGGCCAGGTGCAGGCGCGTGCTGCGCTGCTGCCGCAGGTCAATGGTGAGGCATCGTTGAACCGCTCGCGCGTGGAATACGACGGCATCAGCGGCACCGCCACCAGCAAGGACCGCACCTACCGCGTGACTGGCGGCCAGACCCTGTTCAACTGGAGCCAGTTCTCCACCCTGCGTGCACAGCGCGAGATCAGCAAGGCCGCCGACTTCACCCTGGACTCGGCCAATGACGAGCTGATCGTCCGCACGTCGACCACCTATTTCAACGTACTGGTGGCCATCGAGTCGCTGACTGCCGCGCAGACCAATGAAGCAGCGGCCAAGAAGCAGTTCGACTACGCCGACAAGCGCCTGGAAGTGGGCCTGGCGCCGATCACCGACGTACATGAAGCCCGCGCCCAGTACGACCAGGCACGTGCCGACACCATCCTTGCCCAGAACGCGCTGGAAGATGCCTATCAGGCACTCACCGAACTGACCGGGCAGCCGGTGCGTGACGTGCGCGGCCTGCCGGATGACTTCCGCCCGGAACTGCCGGTCAACCGTGCCAACGTTGAACAGCTGGTCACCGCTGCGATCACCGGCAACCCGGATCTGAAGGCCCAGGAGCTGAAGGTCAGTGCAGCCGAGTCGAGCGTATCGGCAGCGCGCGGCGGCCATTACCCGACCCTGTCGCTGGGCGGCAGCTGGGGCAAGAACGCTCGCTGGGGCGATAGCGTCGGTGGCACCGGCAGTACGCCGGACAGCACCACCAACGCGATCGGCCTGACCCTGAACGTTCCGATCTTCGCCGGCGGTGCCACCCAGTCGCAGGTTCGTCAGGCACTGGCCCAGCGCGATATCGCGCAGGACACCCTCGAACAGCAGAAGCGCGCCTTGGATCGCAACACCCGCAATGCCTATCAGGCACTGGTTGCCGGCATCAGCGAGGTGGAAGCACGTCGCTTGGCCGTTGTCTCGGCACAGAGCGCCTATGACGCCTCACAGGTTGGCCTGGAAGTTGGTACCCGCACCGTGCTGGACGTGGTGCAGAACCAGCGCACGCTGTTCCGTGCGCAGCTGGACTATGCCCAGTCGCGTTACAACTTCCTGCTCGCTCGCCTGCAGTTGAGCCAAGCAGTGGGCGATCTTGAAATTGCTGAAGTGCAGGACATCAATCGTCTGCTGACCTTGGACGCCAGCAACAGGCTGCCGACGACCAGCGCTCAGTAAGCAGTTTCTGCAGCAGGAATGGAAAAGAGCGGGCTCCGGCCCGCTCTTTTTGTTTCTGGATCACAGAAGTACCGAGGCGCCACCTCGATAAAGTGCGTTCAGTTGGGCGGTGGCAACTGCGGCGCAATCAACTCCAAGGTGCGTTGCAGCGCGCCACGGCCGTTGGCCACCAGCGCCCGCCCCGCCTGCACCATGCGCTCCCGCTCCACCACGTCCTCAAGCAGCTCCTTCACCGCATCACCGACGGCGCTTGCATCAGCACAGATGCGCAGCGCGCCGGCTTCATCCAACCGTCGCGAAATCTCAGTGAAGTTATGCAGATGCGGGCCCGTCACCGTGGCCGTACCCATGGCCGCCGGCTCCAGCAGATTGTGACCGCCGATGGCCTGCAGGCTGCCACCGACAAACGCCACCTGCGCGCAGGCGAAGAACGCCATCAGTTCGCCCAAGGTATCCACGACAAACACCTGGCTGTCGGCAGCAGGCCATTGCTGCGCACGGCGCGTGGCGACCCGCCAGCCCCGGTCGCGGGCAAACGCCTCTACCTTGCCGAACCGCTCCGGATGACGCGGCGCCCATACCAGCAGCACATCCGGATTCGTGGCCAAGAGGCGGGCATGGATATCGGCCACCGCCTGTTCTTCGCCCTCGTGCGTGCTGGCCGCAATCCATACCGACCGGCTGGCTGGCACGTGTTGGCGAAACGCTTCCAGCACGGCGGACGGGTCCGGCGGACGGATATCAAACTTCAGATTGCCCAGCGCCTGCACCTGCTCCGGCCGCGCGCCCAGTTCGATGAAACGCTGCGCATCCTCCTGCGACTGTGCCGCCACACAGGTGACCGTGCGCAACGCGCGCCCCACCAACGCCTTCAGCACGCGATAGCCCTTCAATGACCGCGCCGACAGACGCGCATTGAGGATGTACACCGGGATGTCACGATCACGACATCCAAACAGCATGTTGGGCCACAACTCCGTTTCCAGAATCAGCGCCAAGCTCGGCTGGAAGTGGCATAGAAAACGGCCGACGCTGCCCGGCACGTCGTAAGGCAGGTAGACGTGATCCACCGCATCACCCCATTGCGCGCGCACGCGCTGCGAACCGGTGGGCGTGATGGTGGTGATGATCCAACGGATGTCCGGGCGCAACTCGCGCAACGCATTGACCACCGGCGCTGCGGCATTCACCTCGCCCACCGACACCGCATGCAGCCACACCCGTGGCTGCCCCCCGCTCTCCGGATACGAGGCATAACGTTCATCCCAGCGCTTGAAGTACTCGCGCACACGAAAGCCACGCCACACCAGGTGATACACGGTGATCGGCAACAGCACATACAACAAGGCCGAATAGAGGCCACGCAGCAGAAGTTCAACGGGATCCTTACGCATGGCCGAAGGATACGGGAGAAAGCCGGGAACGAGTGAAGAGGAGCCAGACGTCAGCCAGCAAGCGCGCACCCTGCTGCCTCACCCCTCACCCACCCTTCGGTTACGCAGCCAATCGCTCCGCTCACTGCTCCGCCTCGCCCGGTGGCTTAGAATCCCCGCATGTCCGATTCACCGTCCACCGCTACCCGTCCTTCACTTCTGAAGCCCCGCCATTGGCCCACCTTTGCCATGCTGGGGATTGCCATGCTGGCCGCACGTCTACCTTGGACGTTGCAGCGCGCGCTTGGCCGCGGCGTGGGCTGGCTTGCGCTGCACCTGGCGAGCAGTCGACGTCATGCCACCGAGGTGAATCTCAGACTGTGTTTCCCCGAACAGGACGAAGCGTGGCGTCAGCGCCTGCTGCGCGACAGCTTCGACGCACTCGGTGTCGGCATTTTCGAGTTCGCCCGTGCATGGTGGGGCAGCATCGACACCATCCGCCCGAAGGTGCAGATTGAGGGGCTGGAACAACTCAAGGCGCTGCAGGCCGAAGGACGCGGGGTACTGCTGATCTCGGGCCATTTCATGACCTTGGAAATGTGCGGGCGCCTGTTGTGCGACCACGTTCCGCTGGCTGGTATGTACCGCAAGTACCGCAATCCGGTGATGGAATGGGCCGTAAAGAGCGGCCGCCTGCGCTATGCCAGCGCGATGTATGCCAACGAAGACATCCGCGCGACCGTGCGTCACCTGAAAAAGGGCGGCCTGCTCTGGTACGCCCCGGACCAGGACATGCGCGGCAAGGATTCGGTGTTCGTGCCGTTCTTCGGCATGCCCGCGTCCACCATCACCGCCACCCATCAGTTCGCGCGCATGACCGGCTGTGCGGTGGTGCCCTATTTCCACCGCCGTGTCGGCAGCGGTTATGTACTCAAAATCGCGCCGCCGCTACCGGACTTCCCCTCCGATGACGTCGTTGCCGATACCGCGAAGGTAAATGCGGCTATCGAAGACATGGTGCGCGAAGCACCCGATCAGTATCTATGGATCCACCGCCGCTTCAAACGCCAGCCCGAAGGCCGCAGCAACTTCTACTCAAAGCAGAAGTAAGCCGTGGAGCGGAAGTAAGTCAAAGGGAGCGCGGGTGGAGTTGGCTCAACCACTCCAGACTCAATCGGCTGCCCGCCTACTGCCGTTCTTCAGCCAGCAACGCGCCGGCAAACAATGCTGCAAGCACCACCGTTACTCCACCCCAGAAAGTGGAATAGAACGCCAGGTGGGTGTTCAACGGGAATACCGTGGCAGCTAAAGCCAGGGCGGCCGGACGGGCGCGATCACGCGCATCCGCACTGGCATAGCGCCACGCACGTAGTGCCATGGCCACACCGGCCAGCCACAACAACAGCCCCAGCACGCCGGTTTCAGCCAGGATTTCCAGCACTATCTGATGGGCGTGCAGCGCGGGTGTGCCCCCCCATACCGCCGTGCGCTCCGGCGTGGGATCGCATTCGGGATAAGCCCGACGGAAATCACGCACGCCCACGCCGTTGAATGGATGCTCCCGCACCATGCACAGCGCCGCGCCCCATATCTGGGTGCGCCCGGACAGCGCTTCATTGACGTCCGTGGCGTCCCCGTTGAGCGCCAGCGCCGTGCGCGAAAAACGCTCGCGCACCTGCGACGACCCCATGCCCAGCGCAGCCAATCCCACAACGCCCGCCAGCAGCACCAGCGCCATCCACTTTGCCCCCAGCAGACGCCAGCCTGAGAGCAACACGATCAGCGCGTAGGTGATCCACGACGCGCGCGAACCGGCAAGCAACAGCACAACGCCCGTCAGCAGTGCCGCGAGCAACCAGCTCCAGCGTCCCCACCGCGTGCCAATGAAGAACAGCAGAAAGGGCGACATGGTCGCCAGCACCTGACCGAACTTGAGATTGCACGGCCCGAACACCCCAGACAGCCGGTCCGCCGCGGCGATCTCTTCGGCGCTGCACAGGCCGTGTCCGTTGATCAGCCACTTGAGCTGATCCATAGACCAGAACAGCGGGCTGGTGCCGAATGCCGCCTGTGCCAACGCATCCACTGTCCACACTGCGGCGACCACCGCCAACCCGGTGAACGTGGTGCGGCGCCGCGCCGCTGACGCTACAGCGATGGCAACCAGCCACATGAAAGGCAGATAGCGCAGTGCCGCAATCACCTTGCTCCACGTCCTGGCCGGATCAGCCGCATCCAATGCCGACACCGCCTGCGGCAGCCAGTACGCCATGAACAGCACGCCGGTCAGCGCCCAGGCGGGGATGCTCAGCAAAGGGCGGATGCCGCCTTTGAAGTGCAATTGCAGCAGCCGCACCACGGTGAACAGTGCGCCCAGCACCAACACCGCCTCGGCGATACCCGGGGCCGGCCACAGCGCGACAAAAGCGATGACCCACGCCGGTGCCCAGCGCCCGGGGAGACGCTGCGCCGGCAGCGGTGCCGCTACATCAATGGATGAGTTCGCCATAGACGTCCAGTGTGGCGCGCTGCATTGCCTGCAGAGTGAAAGGAATGCGTGACGGCAATACCGGCGGCTGACGCAGCAACGCCAAGGCGGCTTCGGCCAGCGCGGCCTGATCACCCAGCGCAACCGCGCCGGCCGGCTGCAGCTGCATCAACAATTCACCGACACCACCGTGGTTCCAGCCCAACACCGGGCGGCCGACGGAAAGTGCTTCGATCACGGTACGGCCAAACGCTTCTGGCTTATCCGAAACCTGCAGCACCAGGTCGCTTGCCGCATAGGCTTGCGCGATACGGCTGGTCGGCTCGGTCAACGCCACGCGTTCGGCCACACCCAGGCGCTGCGCCAATTGCTCCAATTCCTGCACATAGGCCTCGCGGCCCGGCTCGCGTGCACCCGGCATCCACAGCACGGCATTGCGCTGCCTCTGCTGGTGCAACTGCGCCAACAAAGCGATTGCGTGCGCGTGACCTTTCAAGCGGGTGCCGCGCCCCGGAAGCAACAACAGCGGGCCGTCGCCAGCCAACTGCGGGTAGTGCCGGGCAACTTCCAGTCGCCCACGACGGTCGTTGCGCGGCGTACGCGGGAACTGCGCGACATCCACACCGCGCGGAATCACACGCAGCGTGCACGGATTCGTGTCCGGGTAATGGGCGAGCAGGTAATCACGCACCGTTTGCGACACGCATATCACCCGCTCACCGCGCGTCATGATGCTGCTGTAGCGGCCGGGCGAGTTCAGCCCGTGCATGGTGGTCACCCAGCGCGGGCGCTTGCTCGTCGGCATGCCCTTGAGCGCATACCAGCCCAGCCATGCCGGCAACCGCGAGCGTGCATGCACGATGTCAGCACCGGTTTCGGCAAACAGGCGCCGCAATGACGCCACATGCCGCAGCGTCAGCACTGACTTGCGGCCGATATCAAGAGTGAGGTGCTCAGCGCCGCTGTCCAGCAACGGTTGCACCAGTCGCCCGCCTGCGGACACCACAATGGCGCGGTGACCTGCGGCCACCAGCGCACGGGCAATCTCCAGGGTCGAGCGCTCGACTCCGCCGGAGTGCAGCGCCGGCAGCAACTGCACCACAGTCAGGCGGCGCATCGGGTCGTCAGTCGACCAATACGAACACGGAGCCGCAATACGGGCACGCTGATTCGCCGTTGGGCTCGCCTTCGATGGGCAGGTAAACGCGCGGGTGCGAGTTCCACAACGCCATTTCCGGCGTCGGGCAGCTCAACGGCAGGTCGGCGCGGTGGACGTTGTAACGCTTCTCGGCGTTTGCCGGTGCAGTGGCGGTATGGCTCATGGCATCATTCACAGAAAAACCGGGACGCGCAATTCTACCAGTGGCAGGCCGGTGCGGGCCGCTTTGGAGGATGTGTGCTGGAGTGCCGTCTTCCGGCAGCTGGGCCTCAGGCCGACAACGGCATTTCCCACGGCTCGGAGGCGGCTACCGCGGCAGACTGCTCCTCCGGCTGGGGGCCATCGGCCTCGAAGATGCGGCCCTGCTCCATCCGCAACACCCGGCCAACACTGCCGATGGGCTCGGGCCGATGGGCCGTGATCACCCGAGTCAGCCGCAGGCTGCGCACGGCATCCTTGATCGCCCGTTCGTTCATCACATCCAGTTGGCTGGTGGCTTCATCCAGGAACAGCAGCCGGGGCTGACGATAAAGTGCGCGGGCCAGCAGGATCCGCTGCTTCTGCCCGGTGGAAAGCCGGACCCCCATGTCACCGACCGGCGTTCGATAGCCCATCGGCATCGCCATGATGTCATCGTGGATTGCCGCCAAACGTGCGGCCACTTCAATCCGCGCCGGATCGCCATCGGCATCAAAGAATCCGATGTTGTCGCCAATACTGCCGGTGAACAGCTGATCCTCCTGCATCACCGCACCCGCCAACGCCCGGACATTTCGTGCGCCCCACCGCTGCAGATCGTAGCCGCCGATGCGGATCGTGCCCGTGGTGGGCCGCAACAAACCCAACAACAACTTGATCAACGTGGTTTTGCCGCACCCCGAAGCACCAACGAGCGCCACCGACTGCCCCGCCGCGATGATGAAACTGCAGTCCTTCACTACCCACGGGCCGCTTTCGGAATAGCGAAACGACACATTCTCCACTTCGATCCGCATATCAGCCGGCGAAAGCACTTCACCGCTTCCCTCCTCATCGTCCGGGGGCGTCGATACGATGTCGGCCAAGCGCTCGCCATGCAGGCGCAGCAAGCGCAGCTCAAGCCCTTTGTCGATCAACGCACACATGCATCTGGAAAACTGCTCCCGATACGCCAGGTAGGCAATCAGCATGCCGACCGTGAACACGCTCTCCATTGCCAACAACGCGCCCATGCAGATCACGGTGACGCGCTCCACACCAAACACCAGTTGTCGGGCTCCCCTGAAGCCCAGCCCGAGATGCGCCAAGCGCAACTCAAGGTTGACCGCGTCCACCATCAGGTTGTCATGGCTGCTGCCCCGATGTCGCTCCGCACCGGCAACCTTCAGGCTGTGCATGCCGCGCAGCGACTCCAACAGATGAGATTGCTGTTCGACCGCTGCCATCCACTGCTGCGCGGCACTCCCGCGCAGCGCGCGCCACGTCAGTGCACGGATGGCACCATATATTCCAACGGCCAACAGTGTCAGCAGCACCAATTTTCCGCTGTAGACCAGCATCAAGGTCAGCGTCACCAACGCCATCAGGCCGTCGATCACAACCTCGATGAAGCGCGTGTTCAAGGTACGTTGAATCGCCCGCGCCGACGACAGGCGGGATGTAACGTCGCCCAGACTTCGCCCCTCAAAAAAGGCCAATGGCAACCTGAGCAGGTGCGCGCACACATTGCTCATCCAGTGCAGGCCCAGCCGCGAAGACAGGTGAACAATCGCAGCGCCACGCAACACGCCCAGACCCACCTGCAGCAATACGGCAAGGCCGAACCCCAGGCCGAGCACCGTCAACAGATCCCGGTCGGCAGAAAGCAGCACCTGATCCACCACCCACTGCATCAGGAAAGGCGCCAGCACAACAAACACCTGCATTGCCAATGCCAGCGCAACAATCTGCGCCAGTGTTTGCCACATACCGGGAACATTAGCCGTCAGCTGCTTCATGCTTACCTGCGCGCCTACCTTGCTGTGCGTGAAATCCATCACCGGCACCAGCTCCAGTCCCACACCGGTAAATTCATTGGCCACTTCGTCCAAAGACATGCACCGCTCACCAACAGCCGGATCGATCACCGTGATGCTCGACCCGCGCACGCTCTTCAAGACGACAAAATGATTGGAGTTGCACTGCAGAATGCAGGGCAGCGCTACTTTTCCCAGTTCAGCCATCTGCATTTTCAGGGGGCGCGCGGAGAAGCCAATCTGCCGTGCGGCACTGACCAGGTGATTGAGCACCGCACCATTCAACGGCAAAGGAAAACGCCGCATCAGCTCGGACAGCCCGCACTTGAGCCCATGTGCCTCGGCAACCATCGCCAATGACGCAAAACCGCATTGTGCTGCGTCTGATTGAGTGATCGTCTTCATGACAGAGGGGGGCCTTTGGCCGCCCATGCGCTCTCCTTACTTGAAATCACCTGCAACGAACACACTCAGCTGCTCGGGCTTGAGGTGCCTGCGAATGGCCGTATTGACCTGCTCCACCGTCAGTGCGCGATAGGCTTCATCATGTGCCGCCTCGAACTGCATGCCCCGTCCGAAGTACAGCTGGCTGCTGAGCTGCCGCAACACCGCACCGTCACTGCCACGCGCCTGTTGGCGGGCAACCAAACGGGCCGACACCGTGTCACGCAGTTCTTCCTGGGTTACGCCATCGGCCAGAAAACGCGCCAGCTCTTCGCGAATTGCAGCCTCAGCCTTGCCGGCATTCTGGGGTGCCGAAATTGCCTGGATGCTGATGCTTCCATTGTCGTCACGCCCCACGCGGCTGTCATCGGCCTGCAGTCCGGCGCTCACGCTGTAGCTGAGGCCTTCCTTCTGCCGGATGCGGCTCCCCAAGCGCGATTTGAACGAATCACCACCAAGAACCGCTATTGCAATGCTCAACGCAGGAAAATCATCATCGGCCAGATTGATCGACACATTCTGTTGCGCAAGCAGCACCGCATTGGGCTTGTCCGGCGTGGTGAAGCTTTCACGTTTGGCGGCAACCGGCCGGAAATGCGTGGCAATGGGTGCATATCGGGCGGGCGACTTCCAATCGACAAACAGCGCCTGCAGCTGCGCCTTGAGCGCCACCGGGTCGAAGTCACCGACGATCACAATCTCGCCTTCGCTGGTGCCATAGAAATCACGATGAAAAGCGCGCAAATCATCCACGCTCAAAGCCTTCAACTTGGCCAACGATTCGTCGAACGAATCCACATGGTGCGGGTGACCCTTCGGCCACGGATCGAAATACTGCGCCAAGGCCATCGAGGCCAGAGACCCCGGCTCCTTTCGCTGTAAATCCACGCTGGTCACGGCCTGCAGCTGCAACTGTTCAAACTGATCCTGTGGGAACGCCGGGTTACGCAGAACATCCGCAGCCAATGCCAATGCTTCGCCCAACGTCTCGCGTTTACCATCAAGGTAGATGATGGCCGCCTGCGAATCGCCACCGACAACCGCCTGCGTGGCCAGCGCGTCGAAGCGGGCGGCGATCTGCGCGCGCGTCATCGTCCTGCTGCCCTTCATCAGCATCGGCCCAACCGACCCGGCCGCATCAGTGCGACCGGTGATGCTGGCCTCATCGCCAAAGCGGAACGTCGCAGACAGCGTCACCGTCTGCCCCCGGTTCTTCTTGGGCAGCAGCGACACTTTCAGATCGTCGCCAAGCGTGAAGGTTTCAGTACGGGCCGCAATGTTCTCCAGTGTGGCTTCGAATGCCTCACCCGAATCGACCGCCGCTCTACCGGCATAGCCTTCCACCAGGCTTGCGACAAGCGGGGCTTCGGGGATAGCCGCACGGTCTGGCGTGTCGGTTGGAATGAAGCGCCCTAAGGTACGATTGCTCGGTTTCAGATAAGCCGTTGCGACGCGGTTTACATCTGCCACGCTGACCTTTTCGATGGCGTCACGTTGCACGAACAGCAGCCGCCAATCACCGACCGCCTGAAACTCAGACAATGCCATCGCCATGGCATTGACGTCACTACTCAGCTTTTCCAGACCGTTACCAATACGCCGTTTGGCAGCGACCACTTCTTCCTCGGTAATCGGCCGCCCGGCAATGGCTTCAACCTGCTTGAGCAGCTCGGCCTCTGCGACCGCCGCATCGCCCTGCTTGGGCAACACTCCGAGCACCGTGAACAGGCCCGGGTCGCGAAAGCCATCCTTGGACGCCATCGCGGATGCAGCCAACTTGGGCTCCGTCAGCGCCTTGTAAAGACGGCCATTCGGGGTGTCACCCAGCACGTCGGCAAGCACGGACAAGGCTGCGCTGTCGGCCTGGGCCAATGCCGGAATGTGGTAGCTGGCCGCAACCAATGCCACGTCACTGCTGCGACGCACGGTCACCTCCCGCTCGCCGTCCTGCACCGGCTCCACCGTATGCAGGACGGGAAGCGTGCGCGCTGGCTTCTTCAGCGGACCAAAGTACTTGGCAACCCCCTGCAGCACCGTTGCATTGTCGATACGGCCGGCCACGATCAACACCGCGTTGTCGGGTTGGTACCAGGTGCGGTAGAACGCCTGCAGGTTGGCGATCGGCACATTTTCAACGTCCGAACGCGCGCCGATCGGCATATTGGCGTAGTTGTGCCAATCGAACGCCACCGAACGCATGCGCTTCATCAATACGCCGCCCGCGCTGTTTTCCTTGGCTTCCATCTCATTGCGTACGACGGTCATTTCGCTGTCGAGGTCAGCCTTCGCAATGCGCGAATTGACCATGCGATCGGCCTCCAGCGCCAGCAGCCAATCCAGGGTTTCGTCATTGGCCGGGAAGGTGCCAAAGTAGTTGGTGCGGTCCAGCGATGTGATCGCGTTGTAGCGCACGCCGCGCTTCTTCATCTCCCCCGGAATGTCAGCGTTCGCCTGCGTACCTTTGAACAACAGATGCTCCAGCAGATGCGCCATGCCGGTCTCGCCGTAATTCTCATGCAACGAACCCACGCCATAGACCAGGTTGACGGTCACCGTTGGCTTACTCGCATCGGGGAACAACAACACCCGCATGCCGTTCTGCAACCGGTACTCACAGATACCTTCCACGCAAGGCCCCGCAATCACCGACTTCGGTAACGCCACGCCCTCTTCCTTGGCATGCGCCAACGGCACCAGGGCCAACGAAAGTACCACTACCCACGCATAGGGCGAAGACTTGAACATCCTTATTCCCCTGTCTCTTTTGAATTGATGGTTGATGGTTGACGGGCATCGCAAAACAGCGGTTCTACGGAAACTCAACCTCGCCAAGCATGAGGTCTCAAGAGGGGAGTCCACTGCGGAATCAACAAGCGCCGCATGCAATGAGAACTTGTCCCGATTCCGCTCAAACATCAACGGAAGCCGATCAGCAGCGACGCTTGCCATGCAAATGGATTGAACCACACGCTGCGGTGAAACCGCCGTTCCAGAAGAGAGAGGCTTCCGGACGAGATGGATGTAATCGAGGCGCGCTTACCTCATGCGGCAAGGGTGCTCATCCACCATCGGCCATCCTTCCGGTCAACGCGTGCAGCGGCTCAAGCATCCACTCGATCAACCGTCGTTGCTCTCCCATCACCTCTGCCGCAAGCCGCATCCCTGGCCTAAGCGGCTCCGGCTTGCCGTACGCCATGACTGCCTGCCGCTCCAGCAGGACAGTGATGCGATACAGCGACTCGCCCTGCTGTGCGTTGCCGGCCAACTCGTCCTCACTCAATGCACTGCGACTGATCCGCGAGACCCTGCCTTTCTGGTAGCCAAACTTCTGATAAGGAAATGCTTCATAGCGCAGCTTCACTCTATCTCCCGGCGCAATGAAGCCAATGGCGTGGCTGGGCACGAGCAACTCCGCCTCCAAGCGGCCTTCACCGGGCAACAGGGTCATCATCACCTGCCCCTGCTGCAACGCCTGACCGGGTTTGAGAACCTGTGAGGTCACCACTCCGTCCACCGGCGCGTTGACCAACCATTCGGCGGCGGCGGCGCTTGCAATCCGCTCCTGTTCCAACTGCGCCAACGCCTGCTGGTGGCTGGCTTCGTCAGCACGATGGCGGCCCGGCAGCTGCTCTCTTTCTTGTTGAAGTTGGCTGAGCTGCCGGCGCAATGCGGTTGCTTGGCGCTGAAGTGCCTGCCGCTGGCCGGTGTGGTTCAGCACTATCGCGTGTTGCTGCTTGAGCTGTAACGCGCTGATGTACTGCCCATGCTCCAACCGCCGAAGACGCTGCAATGTTTCGCCAGCGATGCGACTCTGCTGCTGACGCGTTGCAGTTTCCGTTTCGATCTGCTGCAGCTCGCGCCGCACGGTTGCCAGCTGTGCGTCCAGCCCGTCCGATTGCATCTGCTGGTGGCCAAGCGCGGCCTGATGCGCGGCAATCAGCGCATTCTGTCGCTGCTGCAGACGCCGTTCCAGTGCAGTGTGGGTGCTGGCTTCCCTTGCCGTCGCGTGCGGCATGCTCAGCAATGCCAATGCACTCCCTGCTGATACGCGGTCACCCTCTTGAACATCCAACCAGGACACCACTCCGCTGATGGGCGCCCGCACCGTGATCAGCCCCTGCACCGGCACCAGCTGGCCACTCACCGTGGAACGACGCGTGTAGGTGGCAAGGCAGATGAACAGCACGGCGGTAACCGCCGCGCCGATGCCCGCCAAGGTGAGCAATTTCCAATGCAGTGGCCGCGCCAACGAGATGCGGCCCAATCCGCCACGGCTCGTGGCATGCAGCCCTGTCGCACGAAACGAATGTTTCACCATCCGTGGCCCCTGTAGATCCGTGTCTGACAGGGAATGTGGCGGATGCATCAGGACTGCTCAATGCGGCCACAGGGCCATTTCTGCTGACATGCGGCAATGCAGCCAAGCGAGAACCGTTCTCACGCTTTTGTGCCAGCCTTATTGGCCAAAAAAGTCAGTTTCAGTGACACATCTCCCGCTTTGCACCACATCATCTCCAAATCTCTCACTTGATCACGCACACTCCGCCTTCAGTTCATTCATCCACATCGCCACAACTCAAGGAGGAGATCCGATGCCTAACCATCTCGCCAACCGCATCCGCCGTGCCCGTCGCAAGAAGGGAATGACCCAGGCCGAACTGGCCAGCCAGCTCAAGGTGAGCCGCAGCGCGGTCGGTAACTGGGAAAGCCCCACCGGCATCATGCCGTGCACCACCCGCATGATCACCATCGCCATGGTCACTGACGTGTCGTTTGAATGGCTGGCCACCGGCCGAAACGGCCTGGAAGTCATCCCTGCGGTTCCGCAAAGCGGCATTGAAATGGTGGACGACCCGCACGAGCGCCGTCTGCTGCTGGCCTACCGCACCTGCCGCGCAGCTACCCGTAAGCTGGTACTGCAGATCGTGGAAGGCCAGCGCCTGGCACAGGCCTGAAGGGGATTACCCGGCTTCGGCAGAGCAGGATGTTCCGTTTCTGCAGGTCGGGTATCCGGGCTGTTCTGCTGCGGCACGGGGTCGGGACGAGGCTTCCGGGCTTGCTGAAGTGGCCGATCGCGAGGGCGGCACTGTTTACCCGCCAGCACTCGCAGCCCATGACAAAAACAAAAGCCGGCTGTCTGCCGGCTTTTGTCGTTACTGCGTCAGTGAATACCGATCAACCTGCGCGGTCGGCTTCCATCTGCTTGCGGATCTGTGCGTCCACGGCCGCGATGGCGGTCATGTTGAGCACGCGGCGCGAGCTGGCGCTGCTGGTGAGGATATGCACCGGCTTGGAGATGCCCATCAGGATCGGGCCGATGGCCACACCGTCGGTGAACACGCGCACCAGGTTGTAGGCGATGTTGGCCGCTTCCAGGTTGGGCAACACGAACAGGTTGGCACGGCCCTTGAGCGTGCTGTTGGGCAGCAACTTGTCGCGCAGTGCTTCGTCCCATGCGGTGTCGCCCTGCATTTCGCCATCCACATTCAAACGCGGGTTGCGCTTGAGCAGTGCTTCGCGCACCTGACGCATCTTCAATGCGTCCTTGGAATCGTGGCTGCCGAAATTGGAATGCGACAGCAGCGCGATCTTGGGCTCGATGCCGAACAGCTTCATGCGGAACGCCGCCTGCAGCGTGGATTCGACGATCTGCTCGACGCTGGGATCTTCCTGCACATGCGTGTCAACGAAGAAGAACACGCCCTGCGAGTTGATCACGCCGGTCATGGCCGAGGTGGAACTGACGCGCTGTTCCAGCGGAATCACGCTGCGCACGTAGCCAAGCTTCTTGTGGAAGCGGCCGACCAGACCGGACAACATCGCGTCGGCTTCGCCACGGGCAACCATCACCGCAGCGATCAACGTCGGCCGCGAGCGCATCAGATTCTTGGCAGCGGACACGGTGACGCCCTTGCGGCCCGTCATCTCGTGGTAGTACTGCCAATACTCGTTGAAGCGCGGGTCGTCGTTGATGTTGGTGACTTCGTAGTCAACGCCGGCCTTCATGCGCAGACCGAGGCGGTCGATGCGCGCTTCGATGACTTCCGGGCGGCCGATCAGGATCGGGAAGGCCACGCCTTCATCGACCACGTTCTGTACCGCCTGCAGCACCACTTCTTCTTCGCCCTCGGCGTAGGCCACGCGCTGGCGGTCCGAACGGGCACGGTCGTAGACCGGCTTCATGAACAGACTGGTGCGGTAGACGAACTGGGCCAGCTTTTCGCGGTAGGCCGCCATGTCGGCGATCGGGCGCGTTGCCACGCCCGAATCCATCGCTGCCTGTGCCACGGCCGAGGACAACTCGACCAGCAGACGGCGGTCGAACGGACGCGGAATCAGATACTCACGGCCGAAGCTCGGTGTGTCGCCGCCGTAAGCAGCGCCCAGGTCCGAGGCTTCCTTGCGCGCAAGCGCGGCGATGGCACGCACGCAGGCGACCTTCATTTCCTCGTTGATGCCGGTGGCGCCCACGTCCAGCGCACCGCGGAACAGGTACGGGAAGCACAGCGCATTGTTGACCTGGTTCGGGTAATCCGAACGGCCGGTGCCCATGATCACGTCCGGGCGAACGGCGTTGGCGTCCTCCGGCAGGATTTCCGGGTACGGGTTGGCCAGGGCAAAGATCACCGGATTCGGCGCCATGGTGGCGACCATTTCCGGCTTCAGGATGCCGCCGGCCGACAGGCCGAGGTAAATGTCGGCACCATCCACGATCTCGGCCAGCGTGCGCTTGTCGGTATCGCGGGCGTAACGGGCTTTTTCCGGGTCCAGATCGGTACGGCCGGTGTGGATCACACCGTCGCGGTCATAGGCCAGGATGTTTTCCGGCTTCAGGCCCAGCTGTACCAGCATGTTGACGCAGGAAATACCCGCCGCGCCCATGCCGGTGGTGGCCAGCTTGACCTCTTCGATCTTCTTGCCGGTGATGACCATGGCGTTGAGCACGGCCGCACCGACGATGATGGCGGTGCCGTGCTGGTCGTCATGGAACACGGGGATGTTCATGCGCTCGCGCAGCTTGCGCTCGACGATGAAGCACTCCGGGGCCTTGATGTCTTCCAGATTGATGCCGCCGAAGGTGGGCTCCAGCGAGGCGATGATGTCGACCAGCTTGTCGGGGTCGTTCTCGTCCACTTCGATGTCGAACACGTCGATACCGGCGAACTTCTGGAACAACACGCCCTTGCCTTCCATCACCGGCTTACCGGCCAGCGGGCCGATGTTGCCCAGGCCCAGCACGGCGGTGCCGTTGGTGATCACGGCAACCAGGTTGCCGCGGGCGGTGAGCTCGCTGGCCTGGGCCGGGTCGGCGACGATGGCTTCACAGGCATAGGCCACGCCCGGCGAGTAGGCCAGCGACAGATCGCGCTGGGTCAACATCGGCTTGGTCGCGGTGACCTTGATCTTTCCCGGCGGCGAAATCCGGTGGTAATCGAGGGCGGCCTGTTTGAAATCTTCGTTGGACATCGATTTTTTAGGGCTGAATGGGCGAGAGGAACGAGGGATGATAACGCCGATAGGCAGGTTGAACCTGTCGCTACGCTATCGCAGTGATGCTGCAACCGCACAATTCCATGGCGAATGTTTCAGGTTTTGCGTACAGCATCCGCCGTGTATGTGACAGCCACCGGTTACACGATGATTGAGGCCGCGCGCTCCGCCATTGCCGCTGGACGGCACGAGGCAGCTGCACGCGGTCAACCTTTCACGACGACCGCAGTGGGCTCCACATCCCTGCCATCCAGCGCCCGGGTCAGTTGCGGGTGGTCCAGCGCGCCTTCCCAGCGCGACACCACCACGGTAGCCACGGCATTACCCATGAAGTTGGTCAATGAGCGGCACTCGCTCATGAAACGGTCCACGCCCAGGATGATGGCCATGCCGGCGACCGGCACTTCGGGCACCACGGCCAGGGTGGCCGCCAAAGTGATGAAACCGGCGCCGGTTACACCCGCCGCGCCCTTGGAGCTGATCATCGCCACCAGCAGCAACGCGATCTGGTGGCCCAGGCTGAGGTCGGTGTTGGTGGCCTGGGCGATGAACAACGCCGCCAAGGTCATGTAGATGTTGGTGCCGTCCAGGTTGAACGAGTAACCGGTGGGCACCACCAGACCGACCACCGATTTGCTGCAGCCGGCTTTTTCCATCTTTTCCATCAGCGACGGCAGCGCCGATTCGGAAGACGAGGTGCCCAGCACCAGCAGCAGTTCGGCCTTGAGATAGCGCGCCAGCTTGAGCACCGAAAACCCGCACAGCCGTGCCACACCGCCCAAAATCACCACCACGAACAGCAGCGACGTCAGATAGAAAGCGCCCACCAGCCACGCCAGATTGACCAGCGAGCCCAGCCCGTACTTGCCGATGGTGAAGGCGATGGCGCCGAACGCACCGATCGGCGCTGCCTTCATCAGCATGTGCACCAGCTTGAACACTGGCGTGGTCAGGGTTTCCAGAAAGACAAGAATCGGCCTGCCCTTCTCACCCACCGACGCCAACGCAATGCCGAACAGCACCGCCACGAACAACACCTGCAGAATGTTGTCGCCGACGAACGGACTGATAAGCGTCTTGGGAATGATGTCCATGGCAAAGCCGACAAGCGACATCTCGTGCGACTTCTGTACGTAACCATTGACTTCGGTCTGGTCCAAGCCTGACGCGTCAATGTTCATGCCGGCGCCAGGCTGCACCACATGCGCCACCACCAGGCCGACCACCAGCGCCAGCGTGGAAAAGAACATGAAGTAGATCATCGCCTTGACGAACACCCGGCCCACCGTACGCAGCTGGGTCATGCCGGCGATGCCGGTGACGATGGTCAAAAAGATGACCGGGGCGATGATCATCTTCACCAGCTTGATGAACGCATCACCCAGCGGCTTGAGCGTCTGCGCGAACGCCGGCTCAAAGTGCCCCAGCAGGACGCCGATGGTGATGGCAAACAACACCTGGAAGTACAACTGCCGATAGAACGGCAGGCGCACGGGAGCGGGTGCTGCGGCAACAGTGGAAATATGCATGGGATGACTCGACGGCGGTTCACTTGCGCCGTGTTTTACGCGCCCGTTGCCGCGCCGCCGATAACGCATTGGTACTAGCTAATACATTGGTATTAGGCCAATGCCGCATTCATTCCGGGCAACCCGGCAACCGACCGCACCGTGGCTGTCTGCGGCCCGTATCTGCCACGTTGCTGCAGCTGGGTGCCTTTGAAATCGGAGGTGGAGAATCTGCCGCATCTGCGTGACCATCGCCGCCATGCCCTTCCTCCACACCTCCCGCCGCCACTCCCGTTTGATGCTGGTGTGCGTTTCAATCGCAGCCATCGCGCTGTTGAGCCTGGTGGCGATGCGTCACCTGGAGCGAAGCAGCCTGCTCGGTGATGCCGAGCAGGCGCGCGACCAGTTGCGCCTGCATGCCGATGCGTTGCAGGCGCTGATCGAACGGCACCGCGTATTGCCAACGGTGCTGGCGCTGGACCCGGAAATACGCGCGATACTGGCCCAAGCGGAAATAAGCGCCAGCGACGCCGAGCGCATCAGCCGCAAGCTGGAGCGGGTCAATGGCGCAGTTGCCACGTCCACACTTACCGTTCTCGACCGCGATGGCCTGGCATTGGCGGCCAGCAACTGGCAGACCAGCAGCTCCAGCAACGTGGGCAATTCATACAGCTTCCGCCCATATTTCCAACGCGCCATGCAGGAGGGCAGCGCGACGTTCTACGCCGAGGGCGTCACCACCGCCGTGCCCGGCTATTTCCTGTCGCAGGCGGTGCGCGATGACGCCGGCAACGCCATTGGGGTGGTCGTGGTGAAGGTGATGCTGCGGCCACTGGAAAGCACATGGGCCGAGGCGCCAGGCAGTGTGTTTGCCAGCGATGGCAATGGCGTGATTTTCCTGTCCAGCCAGACCGGCTGGCGTTATCACCTGCTGCACGCATTGGACGCCGGCACCCGCAGCCGCCTGACCAGCACACGCCAATACGGCCAGGTACCGGGCCGGGTGCTCAAGTATCAGTTGATCGAGCACCTCGGCAATGGCGTGCGGCGGGTACGGCTGCCCGATGTGGGCGATGTCATCTGGGTATCGATGCCGCTGTCACCGGAAGGCTGGACCCTGAGCCTGCTGCGGCCCACCCACGACAGCATCGTCGCGGCACGCACCATGGCCGGCGCCATCGCTGCCGGCCTGCTGGTACTGGCCTTGCTGGGCTTTGTGCTCTGGCAACGGCGGCGGTTGGCACAGCTGCGCGAACGCAGCCGCGTGGAGTTGGAACGGCTGGTCAAACATCACGCGCAGGAACTACGTACCGCTCAGGATGGCCTGGTGCACGCTGCGCATACGTCAGACTACGGCGAAAGCCGCAGCCTGCAGCATCTGCCACAGGGCGTGTGCGTGGTGGATGCGCAGTTGAACCTGGTGGCATGGAACCGGCGCTACATCGAACTGTTCCGCTTCCCGCCCGGCTTCATCCAGGTGGGCCGCCCCATCGCGGATGTTTTTGTGTACAACGCCAAGCGCGGCCTGCTCGGCCCCGGGCCCATTGACGAAGCCATCGAGCGGCGGCTCAATCATCTGCGCTCCGGCAAGCCGCACATGCACGAACGTGAGCGCGGCGACGGCAGCGTGATCGAGATACGTGGCAACCCCCTGCCCGATGGCGGCTTCGTCACCAGCTATGCAGACATCACCGCGTACAAAAATGCCGCGCGCGATCTGCGCTCGCTGGCCGACACGCTCAGCAACCGCGTGGACGAACGTACCCGCGACCTCGCCGAGGCCAAGCGCGAAGCCGAAGAAGCCAACCGCTCCAAAACCCACTTTGTCGCGGGCGCCGTGCATGACCTGCTGCAACCGTTGAACGCCGCGCGCATGTTTCTGTCGGTGCTGCGTGGCCGGCTCAGTGACACAGGCACGCGCGACATTGCCGAAAACATCGACAACGCGCTGGCCGCACAGGACGGCATTCTCAACAGCCTGCTGGATATTTCGCGCCTGGAGTCGGGCGCATTGGAAACCGACATCCGCGATTTCCCACTTGATCCACTGCTGGAAACACTGGCGCGAGAGTTCGGCATTCTGGCGGCCTCGCGCGGTCTGCAGCTGCAGCGGATCGCCACTTCCACCGTGGTGCGTAGTGATGAAGCACTGCTACGGCGCATCCTGCAGAATTTTCTTTCCAATGCCGTGCGCTATACGCCACGCGGCCGCATTCTGCTGGGCTGCCGCCGTGAGGGCGCACACCTGCGCATCGAAGTCCACGACACCGGCCCGGGCATTCCCGACGCGCGGCAGAAAGAGATCTTTGAGGAATTCCGTCGATTGGATGGCGGCAGCGGCCAGGAACGCGGCACCGGTTTGGGCCTGGCCATCGTTGAACGCATCGCCCGCCTGCTGGGGCACACTATCGGCCTGCGCTCGCGACAGGAACACGGCAGTGTGTTCTCGGTACGTGTCCCGCGCGGCGACGCACTGGCGCTTCACACAGCCGGTGCAGCCAAACACGCGCCGGATGATGCGCAGCGTGATTCGCTGCTGGCCGGTTGCCGGGTGTGGTGCATCGACGACGACAGCCGCGTCAGCCAGGCCACCCATCTGCTGCTGGAACGCTGGGGTTGCCACGTGGCGTTTTCCGGTGACGCCGAGCAGGCATTGCAGGCCGCAACGGCGGGCAACGCACCAGACCTTCTATTGCTGGATGTGCGGCTGGGGGACACCACCGGCCCTGCACTGTTCCCGCTGTTGGCGCAGTGCTGGCCGCATGAGCCGATGGTCATCCTGTACACCGCCGAACAGGACCCTGCCCTGCGCGTGCTTGCGCGCGAACGCGGCTGGGGATTTCTGTCCAAACAAGCACGCACGTCGGCATTGCGCTCGTTGATGACGCACTTCTATCAGCGCTCGCGCGGCTAGATCCCCGCCAAGCAGACACAGATGTCAGTCGTCGGCAGGCAGCCCGCCGTCACTCTCCGGCTCCAATGCCTTGACCAGCAATGCGGCCTGGGTGCGGCTGTTGCACTCCAGTTTTCTCAGGATGGCCGTGACATGCACTTTGACGGTGTTTTCGGCCAAGCCCAGTTCGTAGGCGATCTGTTTGTTGAGCAGGCCGTCAGCCACGCTCATCAACACCCGGAACTGCTGCGGGGTAAGCCGCGCCAGCCGTGTCGCCAGCAGTGCATCACGCTCCGAGCGTGCCGCCGCTTGCGGTGGAAAGCAGGTGTCACCCGCCATCACCGCGCTGACTGCGGTGCGGATGGCTTCGACCGGGGCTGATTTGGGAATGAAACCCGCCGCACCAAACTGCTGGGCGCGGCGGATGACGCGGGGATGGTCGTTGGAGGAAATAACGATCACCGGAATGTCTGGCCGCTCACCGCGCAACCACACCAACGAGGAAAAACCGCGCGCACCGGGCATGGCCAGATCCAGCAACACCAGGTCCACGTCGGGGTGTTCATCCAGCGCCTGGGTCAATGCCGAGACGCTGTCCACTTCCAGTGTCTGCCCCAGCACGATGCCTTCACGCAGCGCATGCAGCACCGCTGCGCGAAACAGCGGGTGGTCGTCAGCAACAAGGAGTTTGGCCAGACTCATGGCCGCAGTGTGGCACGCGCGAGGGGCGACCACCCTAGTACCAAATCGTTATTGGCGACGAGCGGCAGGCTGATATTGTCCGGCCACCTTCAAAACCCGGTAGCGGAGAGAGAACCGATGCCCACATCTACCCGTCGCAGCCTGCTGGCTTGCGCACTATTGCTGGCACTCGTGCCGGCCGCGCACGCCGAGGACAGCCTGACGGCAACGTTCAGCGGCCGGCTGTATTACGACGTTGCCCGCTTCGACAACGACAACCATGGTACCTCCGAGCGGGGCAACGATGACCTGCGTGCCGCGTGGCTGGCGGTGTCCGGCAAGCTGCATGGCTTTGACTACAAGCTGGAAACCGATGTCGCTGGCCATCGCCCGGTGGCGCGCGATGTGTACCTGGCCCGCAGCTTTGGCAGCACCACGGTGACCGCCGGCCAGTTCAAACAGTTCTTCACGCTGGATGACCGTGGCAGTTCCAACCACGTCCCTACCATTGAGCGCAGTTGGCTGGCGCAGACCCTGGCGCCCACCTACCGCTTGGGCGTCGGTGTGAATGGCTACCAGCCGGATGTGTTCTGGAGTGCCAGCGTCTACAGCCTGGAAAGCATTGATGCGTGGAAGAGCAAAGGCCGCGCCGCCGGTGCCCGGGCCGGCTACGCCCCCTTGCACGAGGCCGGCCGCGTGCTGCATGTGGGCGCGGCGCTGGCACATGAGCATTACGACAACCCCGGTTCAAGCGGTGCCTCCGCGCTGCGGGTACAGCCACGCGTGGCCGGCTATTTCGGTGACAACAGCCGGCTGAATCTGGTGGACTTCCGCAACGGACGCGATGTGTCCGTGGACAAGTTCGGCCTGGAAGCGGCCATCGTGCAGGGCGCGTTGTCACTGCAGGGCGAATACGGCGGCGCGCTTTATGACGATGGTCAGCAACGCGCGCGGGTGGCCTCCAGCTACCTGCAGGCCACCTGGCTGCTCACCGGTGAAACCCGCCCGTATGACGCCAGGATTGGCCGCTTCACCCAGCTCAAGCCGGCACACGACAGTGGTGCCTGGGAGCTGGTGGCACGTATCGACCATATCGAAGGCAAGCAGTGGCCACGTGATATGTCAGCCAATGCATGGACGGTCGGTGTGAACTGGTACGCCCGCAAACACGCCCGCGTGATGCTGGACTGGAGCGAAACCGAGCGCCGCGATGAAGCGACCCATCGCACGCTGGACCGCACCGGGGTACTCGCAGGCCGCGTTCAATTGGATTTCTGAGCGTAGGCAAACAGCGTTTCCACCTCAAACAGGCCCGCTCCTGAGCGAGCGGGCAGCGGCATCTGCGGTATGCGTCACTCGCTTCTGCGACGCGGTGCATTGAACCGCCGCGCATATCCACTGCAAGCGCACCTTCTTCATCTCAAACCCACATCAATGCGGACGCGCATCATTGGCGCAATGCCATGCACTTTGGCGAACCGGGAGCCAGCGCACTCACCCGAAACAGCCGCGAGGCGGCCGCAAACGCAGTCGCTGCAAAGGCGCGCCAACACCCGCTGAAAAAACGTACCAACGGCTTAGTACCAAAGGTCAATGGGATGCAGGCGGAGCGACTCACTAACGTCGCGCCACTTCGCACATACGGACATGACATGCATCGCTCGCACCCCACGCGCACGCCCCTGCTGTTGCTGACACTGCTGGCATCATCCCTCGCCCATGCCGACAGTGACGTCACGCTCAAGGCGAGCGGCCGCCTACATTACGAATTTGCTTACTTCGACAACGACGCGCGCGGTGCGCCCGAGCGCGATGGCGATGACCTGCGGGCAGCATGGTTGGCCGTGTTCGGTAAGTTCCACGTTGTCGACTACAAATTTGAAGCCAACTTCGCCGGGCACCGGCCGGTCGCCCACGACGCTTATGTAAGCCGCAGCATCGGCGACACAACGATCCTGCTGGGGCAGTCCCAGCCCATCTCCAACCTGGATGAAAGAATCAGCACCAACCACGCACCGACGATCGAGCGCAGCTGGTTGATGCAGACACTGCCGCCCGGTTATCGGCTGGGTGTCGGCGCCACCGGCCACCGCGACGGCATGTTTTGGGGGGCAAGCGCGTACAGCCTGGAGAGCATCGACGCGTGGAAACACAAGGGCCGTGCCGCAGGCAGTCGCATCGGCTATGCGCCCCGCTACCGCCCTGGTGACGTACTGCACGCGGGCATGACCGCCGCGCGGGAAGAATACGATCACCCCGGCAGCCGTGGCGCCGCCCCGCTACGGGTACAGCCACGCACGGCCGGCTACTTCGCTGACAACAGTAGGCTCGCCTTGATCGACTTCCACCACGGCCGCGATGTGTCGGTAACCAAACTCGCGGTGGAACTGGCTGGCGTGCACGGCCCCTTTTCCTGGCAGGCCGAACATGGCGACATCCGCTACGACGATGGACAACAGCGCGGCGAGGTCCGCGCCGGCTATGTGCTGGGCAGTTGGGTACTCACGGGTGAATCGCCCAGCTACGACCTCAAAAACGGCAGCCTGGGCCCAGTCAAGCCCACGCGCCGCAGTGGCGCGTGGGAGCTGGAACTCCAATACGATCACATCCGCGGCCGCCAATGGCCGCAGGACCGGCTCGAAGGCGCGGCCGAGGCGTGGACCGTCGGCGTCAACTGGTACGCTCCGCAATACGTCCGGGTGATGCTGGACTGGACCGACAGCCGTCGCCTGGATAAGCCCGGCGGGCGCACACTCGACCGCACCGGCGTACTCGCCGGCCGGGTTCAGCTCAGTTTTTAGCCTGCTGCCCGCCCGGCAACCTGCCGGGCGGCCTCACACAATGAGAAAATAATTTTCACATAGACCTTCCTGTGCTACACAATGGCCCCCAACAGTTTCTGTCGGCCCAATTACAGGAAGTGATTCGTGCAGGAAAATTACTTTCAATCAACAACATTACTGGCCGGCAAAGGCCTGCCCAGCGGAGGCCGTTGGACGCCGGCAACACTGGCCGCGCGCGGGGATTGCATTCTGGATGAGCAGGTCAGCCTGCCCATTGCGGTCCTGAGCGAGCCCGCGCTGCGCCACAACCTGGCCTGGATGCGCCGCTTCACCGAGGCCTATGGTTGCCAATTGGCGCCGCACGGCAAAACCACCATGAGCCCGGCGTTGTTCCAGATGCAGCTGGACGCCGGCGCGTGGGGCATCACCTTGGCCACCGCGCCGCAGACCGTTGCCGCCTACGAACACGGCGTGCGCCGCGTGCTGCTGGCCAATCAGCTGGTCGGCAAGGGCAACTTCGCCTTGATTGCCGACCTGCAGGCACGCGATGCCGGCTTCTGGTTTGCCTGCGTGGTGGACAGCGCCGACAACGTCGCCGCGCTGGGCCAGTACTTCCGCGCGCGCGGGCAGCAGATCAAGCTGCTGCTGGAGATCGGCGCCGCCGGTGGCCGTACCGGCGTGCGCGATGACGCCCAGGCCAACGCGGTGCTGGAAGAGATCGCCCGCTGGCCGGATGCCGTCGCGCTGGTCGGCGTGGAAGTTTATGAGGGTGTCGCCAAGGACGAAGCCGGCGTGCGCGCGGTGCTGCAGCGCAGCCTGGCGCAATGGCGGACGATTCACGCAGCGGGTGGCTTTGCACAGCTGCCGGCCATTCTCACCGGCGCCGGTTCGGCCTGGTTTGATGTGGTGGCCGAGGAATTCTCGGCACTGGCCGGTGACGCCGATGCCCAGATCGTGCTGCGGCCGGGTTGCTACCTGACGCATGACGTGGGCATCTATCGGCAGGCCGCCACGCGTATCCACGCCAGCAATCCGGTTGCACGTGACATGGGCGAGAGCCTGCGCCCGGCGCTGCGCCTGTGGGCATATGTGCAATCACTGCCGGAACCGGGCAAAGCAATCATCGCGCTGGGCAAACGGGATGCAGCCTTCGATGCCGGCTTCCCGGTACCGGCACTGCACCACCGCCCCGGCAATGCCGCGCCTGCCGATGCGCCGGCGCACTGGCAGATCAGCGCGATGATGGACCAGCACGCCTTTCTCGACGTCCGCCAGGGCGATGACCTGCGTGTCGGCGACCTGCTGTGTTTCGACATTTCCCACCCTTGCCTGACCTTCGACAAGTGGCGCCACCTGTTGGTGGTCGATGACGCGCAGCGCGTCGTCGGTGCCGTTTCCACGCAGTTCTGACCGCCGACACCCGGGGCCTGTACGCATGACCGACGGAAACCTGCTGTTGATCTACGCCGCGCTGTCCATCTTGGCGTTGATCGTATTGATTGCCCGCTTCCGGCTGAACCCTTTCATCAGCGTCACGCTGGTATCGGTGGGCCTGGCGCTGCTGGCCGGCATGCCCGCGCCGGAGATTCTGCCGGCCTACGAACAAGGCGTGGGCAAAACGCTGGGCCACATCGCGTTGATCGTCGCGCTGGGCACCATGCTCGGCAAGATGATGGCCGAATCTGGCGGTGCCGAGCGCATCGCGCGCACCATGATTGCGCGCTTCGGGCCCAAGAACGTGCACTGGGCGATGATGCTGGTGGCCTTCTGTATCGGCCTGCCGATCTTTTTTGAAGTCGGCTTCGTGCTGCTGATTCCCATCGCGCTCAACGTCGCGCGTCGCACCGGTGTACCCCTGTTGCTAGTTGGCCTGCCGATGGTGGCCGGGCTGTCGGTGGTGCACGGGCTGGTGCCGCCGCACCCGGCAGCGATGTTGGCGGTTAGCGCCTACGGCGCCGATGTCGGCCGCACGGTTTTCTATGCGTTGATTGTCGGCCTGCCCACCGCTGCGTTGGCTGGCCCGGTGTTCGCCAAGTTCGTCGCGCCACGGGTACAGCTACCGGCCCACAACCCGATGGAAGCGGCATTGCTTGACGACGGCCACAGCCGCATTCCCGACGACCAGTTACCCGGCTTCGGCATCACCATCGCCACGCTGTTGTTGCCGGTGTTTTTGATGCTGCTGGGCGGCTGGGCCGACCAGATCGCCACACCGGGCTCATCGTTGAACCACGGCCTGCGCTTCATTGGCCACTCGGTGGTTGCACTGTTGCTGGCCACCTTGATGAGCTTTGTCACGCTGGGCCTGATGCGTGGTTTCACCCGCGAGCACATTCTCAAGTTCTCGCAGGAATGCCTCGCACCCACCGCCGCGATCACCCTGCTGGTGGGCGCCGGTGGCGGGCTCAACGGCATCCTGGTGCATACCGGCGTGGCCAGCGAGATCATTGGCCTGTCGCAGCGTTTTGAACTGTCCCCCTTGCTGATGGGTTGGACCATGGCCGCATTGATGCGCGTGGCCACCGGCTCGGCCACCGTCGCCATGACCACCGCCTCGGGCATCGTTGCGCCGATTGCCGCCGCCATGGGCTATGCCCACCCCGAACTGCTGGTGCTGGCCACCGGCGCCGGCTCGGTGGTGCTGTCCCACGTGAACGACGGCGGTTTCTGGCTGGTGAAGGAATACTTCAACATGAGCGTGGCCCAGACCTTCAAAACCTGGACCGTGCTTGAAACCCTCATCTCCGTCATCGCCTTGGCACTGGTGATGGCACTCTCCATGGTGATCTGAACCATGTCCCAAAACACCTTCGATATCGTCTACGAGCTGCGGCAACGGCTGCACGAGTTCAGCCCGGTGGAAGCACGCATCGCCTCGGCCATTCTTGCCGACGTGGATGCCGCCGCGCAGTACGGAGTGAGCGAGTTGGCCGAACGCGCCCAGGTGAGTGCCGCTGCCATTTCGCGCTTCGCCAAGGCCTTGGGCTGCGAACATGTACGCGAACTGCGCGCGCGTTTGGCCTCGGCCAGCACCGTGGGCAAGCGTTTTCTGGAACAACAGAACGCCCCGCCGGTTTCCGCGCTGTATGCGCAGATATGCGATGACATCCAGGAAAGCCTGCGCCACAACATCGCCAATCTGAAAGAAGACGTGGTGCAGGCGCTGGCCGATGCGGTGTGCAGCGCGCGCATGATCCACATCTTTGGCCTGGGCGGCTGCTCCACCGTGTTCGCACAGGAGCTGCAGAGCCGCCTGGTGCGGTTTGGCCGGCCGGTGTCGGCCTGCAGCGATGCGCTGATGATGAAGATCATCGCCGCCACCCTCGGCCCGGAAGATCTGGTGCTGGCGTTGTCGGTGAGCGGCATCACCCCGGAAATTGTCTCGGCGGTGGATATCGCACGCACCTACGGCGCGCCGGTGGGCGCCATCACTCAAGCCAACACCGCCTTGGCCGAGCGCAGCGATTGGCTGCTGCCGATCCAGATCGAGGAGACCGATTTCGTGTTTAAGCCTTCGGCGTCGCGCTACGCGATGATGCTGGCCATCGACGTACTGTCCACCACCACCGCGCTCAACAGCGCCGGTGCCAACCACGAGCATCTGCGCCGCATCAAGCTGGCGCTGGACCGCCACCGTGGTGGCGATTCACGCCTGCCGTTGGGTGATTGATCCATGTATGACGTTCTGATCAGCGGTGCGTTGATTCTTGATGGCAGCGACCAACCCGGCACTCACGGCGATGTCGCCCTGCGCGACGGCCGCATTGTTGCCGTAGGCCAGTGCGACGGTGATGCCACGCGCATCATCGACGCCCACGGGCTGGCCCTGGCTCCGGGCTTCATCGACGTGCATACGCATGACGACCTGGAGGTGATCCGCAGCCCGGACATGGTCAGCAAGCTGTCGCAGGGAGTGACCACCGTGGTGGTCGGCAACTGCGGCATCAGCGCCAGCCCGGTGCGTATCCGCAACGCGGTGCCAGACCCGATGAACCTGCTCGGCGATGCGGCTGACTTCCGCTATCCCGATTTCGCCAGCTACCGCGAGGCGGTGCAGCGCGCGCAACCGGCAGTCAACGTGGCAGCGTTGGTCGGCCACACCGCCCTGCGGCAGAACCACATGGACCGGCTGGACCGCACTGCCACCGCAGATGAAATCAGCGCCATGCGAGCGCAGCTGCGTGACAGCCTGGCCCAAGGTGCGCTTGGCCTGAGCAGCGGCCTGGCCTATGCATCCGCCTTCAGCGCCGCCTCGTCCGAAGTGGCCGACCTTGCACGGGAACTGCCGCGTGGCGGTCTGTATGCCACGCATCTGCGCGACGAATTTGCCGACGTGCTTGGCGCGATGGAAGAAGCCTTCGATGCCGCGCGCACGCCGCAGGCCAGCGTGCGCGTATCGCATCTCAAATGCGCCGGCATCGAAAACTGGGGCCGCAGCCGCGAGGTATTGAGCTATCTGCAATCCACAGCCACTCATCAGGACGTGGCCTGCGACTGCTATCCCTATGCGGCCAGCGCCTCGACGCTGGATCTGAAACAGGTCACCGATGCCTACGACATCCTGATTACCTGGTCCGAATCCGAGCCCGCACAGGGCGGCCGCCTGCTGGCCGATATCGCCGCGGACTGGCAGTTGCCGCTGATGGACGCGGCCATCCGCCTGCAGCCGGCCGGTGCGGTGTACCACTGCATGGACGAAGCCGACGTGCGCCGCATCCTCAGCCACCCGCTGACGATGATCGGCTCCGACGGCCTGCCACGCGACCCACGCCCGCATCCGCGCCTGTGGGGCACGTTCCCGCGCGTGCTGGGCCATTACGCACGCGATGAACAGTTGTTCCCGCTACACACCGCCGTACACAAGATGACCGGCCTGCCGGCGTCGCGCTTCAGCTTGGGCGCACGCGGCTTCATCCGCGCCGGCTGGTGCGCCGACCTGGTGTTGTTCGACCCGGCCCGGGTGCGCGACACCGCCAGCTTCCACGACCCCATCCGCGCAGCCGAAGGCATCGAAGCGGTGTGGGTGAACGGCCAACTTGCCTACGACGGGCTGCAGGTCACCGCGCATCCGGGCCGCTTCATCACCCCGCAAGCCGCACCCGCGCACTGAATCACTGACTGCAACACAGAACGAGGAATTCCATGAGCGATATCAAACGCTATGGCGCCGAAGGCGGCGTCGGCCAGGGCAAACAGCACATGCCCTTCTCCCGCGCGGTGCAGGCCGATGGCTGGTTGTATGTGTCCGGCCAGGTGCCGATGCGCAACGGCGAGCTGGTCGCCGGCACCGTCACCGAGCAGTCGCATGTGGTCATCGGCAATGTGCTGGAGATCCTGGCCGAGGCCGGTTACGGCCCCGAGCACGTGGTGCGCTGCGGCGTTTGGCTGGACGACGCACGCGACTTCTATGCCTTCAACGGTGTGTTCAAGCATTACTTCGGCGAACATCCGCCGGCCCGCGCCTGCGTGGAAAGCCGCATGGTGGTGGACTGCAAGGTGGAAGTGGACTGCGTGGCCTACAAGCGCCCGCCGCGCGACTGAGCCACTACGGGGTCGCCCAGGCGGCCTCCTTCGCAGATATGAAAGGCCGGTGTCAGCAACGCCGGCCTTTTGCATGTGCGCGCTTGCGTACAGCCATCCGCCCCAGCGAAGGAGACCTGTATTACCGCTGTGGCCAGCCGAAACAGCCGCCCCAGAAGCGCATTCCTGCTGCGCACCAGCGACAGGTATGCGCGCACCAACACGTATTCAGCTTCACCCGCCCGCAGGACGTGCAGCGATGGGATGGCGGAAATACCTCCGCAATGCCCTCTAACTGCTATTGATATTGTTTCCCGAGCCGGACAAAGTCCGTGTCCCCGCTGGTTGAGGTACCCGCTCCATGATCCAACTCGATGCCGTGCAGACGGTGGCCTTCGCCGGCCTGACCCTGTTCGCTGGCTACGCGCTGTGCCGCGCCATTCCGCTCTTCCGCCGTTACAACCTGCCCGAGCCGGTGATCGGCGGGCTGCTGGTTGCCTTGGCCGTCTGGTGGGCGCACAGCCAGCAGGTCACCCTGTTCGAGATGGACACCACGCTCAAGACGCCCTTGATGGTGGCCTTTTTCACCACGCTGGGCATCAACGCCAGCGTGCGCCTGCTGCGTGTCAGCGGCAGGCAGGTGATGGTGTTCCTGCTGATTGCCGCCCTGTTTGCGGTGCTGCAGAACCTGATCGGCATCAGTGTCGCCAAACTGTTCGGGCTCAACCCCATGTTCGGCGTGCTGGCCGGCTCGGCCACGCTGACTGGCGGTCCGGCCACCGGCCTGGCCTTCGCGCCATTGTTCGAAAAAGCCGGCTTGGCCGGTGCGGAGAGCCTGGCGGTGACCGCAGCGATGGCCGGCATCATCTGCGGCGGCCTGGTCGGCGGCCCGGTGATCACCGTACTGATGCAGCGCTTCAAGGTGCGCCACCCCAGCCAGAAGGTCAGCGATGCACAGCTGGCCGCCGAAGAAGCCATCGTGGTGCGCTACCCCAGCGAATCGGCACGCGAGTTCGACGCCCTCAAGAGCATCGTGGTGCTGCTGATGGCCATGTGGCTGGGCGTGTGGGTGGGCAAGGGCTTTGAGAGCATCGGCCTGACCCTGCCGGTCTATATCGGCGCAATGCTGGTGGGCGCGTTGATCCGTAACGTGGACGACTACACCGGCTGGATCAAGCTGTCGGTGCCCACCACCGACCTGGTCGGCAACATCTGCCTTGCCCTGTTCCTGGCCATCGCGCTGATGGACCTCAAACTGTGGGAGCTGGCCGGCATGGGCATCCCGCTGCTGGTCAACCTGATCATCCAGGTGGCCGTGGTGGCGCTGTTCGCGGTGCCGATCTACCTGTTGATGGGCCGGGACTACGATGCTGCGGTCATGGGCGGCGGCTTCATCGGCTTCATGCTGGGCACCACGGCCAACGCCATGGCGGTGATGCGCCGGTTGGTCCAGCGGTATGGCCCGGCACCGCGCGCCTTCCTGGTGGCGCCGCTGGTGGGCGCGTTCTTCATTGACTTCATCAATGCGCTGATCATCACCGGCTTCCTCAACTTCTGGCCGCACTGAGGCGGTATCTGTGCGCCGCACCCGTGCCAAACGCGCGGGGCGGCGCCACAATGGCGGCCACCTTCCGCTGCCACCTGCTTCCTTCATGACATCCACCGCTGTCCCCGCACCGACCGGCCACGATCTGATCATCATCGGCGCCGGCGTGGTGGGTTTGGCCAGCGCCTATGCGGCCGCACGACGCGGCCGCTCGGTGCTGTTGGTTGACCGCAATGCCGGCCCGGCGCTGGGCACCTCCTTCGCCAACGGTGCCCAGCTCAGCTACGCCTATACCGATGCGATGGCCGGCCCGGCTACTTGGGGACAGTTGCCGGAAATGGTCTTCGGCCGTAATGGGCCCTTCCGCACCCGCTGGTCGGCCGACCCCGGTTTCGTGCGCTGGGGCTTGGCGTTCCTGCGCCAGGCCAGCACCGGCGGGCTGCATCGCAATACCCTTGCCACGCTGGAACTGGCACTGGAATCACGCCAGGCCATGCAGGCGCTGCTGCAGCAGCACCCCATCGATTTCGACCACGTCGTCTCCGGCAAACTGCATCTGTACCCCTCGGCAGAAGGCATGCAGGGCGCCGCATCGATGATCGCGCTCAAGCGCACTTCCGGGGTGCAACAACGCTTGGTGGATGCGGCCGAAGCCATCGCCATCGAGCCGGCACTGGCCGGTGCGCCCTGGTTGGCCGGGGCGGTGTATTCGCCCGACGAGGAAGCCGGCGATCCGTACCGCTTCAGTCAGGGCCTGCTGGCCGTACTGCAAAGCCAATACGGCGTACAGGCGGATTTCGATTTCCACACCCAGTCGCTGCAGCGCAGGAACGGCCACTGGCAACTGCAGGCTGGCGATGGTCGCCGCGTGCAGGCGCCGCAGGTGTTGGTCTGTGCCGGTATCGACAGTGCCGCGCTGTTGCGCCCGCTGCGCATCCGCATGCCGTTGATGGCGATCAAGGGCTATTCGTTCACCGCACCCTGCGGTGCCAACGCGCCGCAGGTCAGCCTTACCGACACCAAGCGCAAGCTGGTGTTCTGCCGGCTGGGCAACAGCATCCGCGTGGCCGGCCTGGCCGATCTCAACGACTGGAACCCCGCACCCGAACCTGCGCGCTTGGCGCAATTGGTGGCGATGGCGCGGGCATCGTTGCCGGAGGCCGCGGACTACGACCACATCCAGAGCAGTTGGGCCGGCCTGCGCCCGGTCACGCCGTTCTCCTCGCCCATCATCCGCACTCTGGGCGAGGGGCTGGGCTGCAACATCGGCCACGGCATGCTCGGCTGGACACTGGCCATGGGCAGCGGCGAACGCGCCGTCGCACAACTGCTCGGCGACGCCTGAGCCTCAGCTCAGGTCTCGCCAATCTGGTCCATGCGGATGCGGTTGGCGAACAACGAAAACGCCAATGCACCGGCCAGCCCATTGGCGCGGTTGAGCCAATGCGGCAACCAGCGCGGCGGCGCCAGCACGCCGGATTCAAACAGCGGCGCCAGCGCCTGCGCGTCGTGCAGGGTCATCTTGCCGGCAAACAGCCAACGGCAGGTTTTCAGCTTGTCCTCGCGCAGCATCTGCCGGAAGAACGTATGCACCGACACCATGCCACGCAGATAAACGGTGTCCTTGGTGAACGCCGCCCCGCCGCTCGTCGGCACGCCACGGAACACCCGCTGCGCTGAGGAAAAACTCTCCTCTGCGGTTTGCCCCGCATCGCGGAAATAGGTGAACACCTGGATGAAGTCGGCCCCTTCGCGTGCCATCGCAATGGCCTCAATCCGCAGGCTGATGCGCTTGAGCCGCTGGATGTCGATGCTGCCGGTGATCTGCTCGGCAAACGTCGCCAGGCCTTCCTGCGTTGCGGTGATACGCGGTGACGACAGGCCCATACTCGGCAGCATCACCTGATCACGGCCATTGAGCGCAGTGAGCGAATGCACCAATGCTTCATGGTGGAACAACTGCGCGCGGTCGTAGGCGCTGAAGCACGCACTGGTGCGCAGACGGATGCGGGTGGCACCGGCAGCGGCCTTGGCGATCAGGCCAGCATCCAGCTCCACGGTGATCACGCGGCCGTCGAAGAAGTCATCAAGATCGGACTGCAGCTGCAACTGCAGCGCGGTGGCCGATACCGGCACGGTTTCTTCCGGTGCCAGCAGTTCGTGGTCCAGCTCCTGTGCAATCTGGATGAAATGCCGCGCCGCTTCGCGTGTGGTTGGCCCGTTGCCAGGCATCGGCTGCTCGGGCACACCAAACAACTGGCTGGAGCAATGGTCCACCGCCTGCGTTCCCAGCGCTTCCAGCAACTGCGCGGCCAAATCCCAGCTGCGTACGGAATCGCGCAGGTAAGCGCCCAGCGGATGCGTTTCATCAACCGCGCTGCCGATGGCGGCAAGCTCACGTCGCGCGTCGCTGAAATCCTGCTTGGCGTATTCCACCTGCGGCAACAGCGGGTTGCCACGCGCCACACTCTGCAGAAACGGCGCCTGTTCCGATGCAGGCCAGCTGGTCAACGTCAGCAGACGGATGCCGCGCACCGCCGCCACCATCCGTGCGTCAAGTGCAGCGTGATGCGCGATGGCGGAATCCGGATGAAGGGTTGCGTTGTCCATGCCACCTCCGATGGCGCAAGTGGGACTGCCCAGGTTCGTTCGCGTGAACAGGACCCTGACTTTTCTGTCCTGTCTCAAATAATGACTTCATCAAGAGCTTGAGCACACGACACCCGGCGACCGAGTCTGCGCCGCATTGGCGGATTGTGGAAGCGTTTGTCGCAGTCCGCATGCGCAGCTGCCAGCACCACTCAAAATTCTCAACGGCGCTCTGCAACCTTTCGCGTGGACGACGGCTCTCTTGGATAAACCCTTCATCAACTTCACCCCACCGCAACGCGAGGCCGCCATGCAAGAGCTTATCCCCATCACGCTAGCCATCTGCTTTGCGTATGCCATCCAGGCCGTCGCCGATGCGCGCGCACGAAGCAAACTCTTTGCACCGCACATATCAGAAGAAGTAATCACGTCATTGGTGAAAGCCGACCAGCGCCGCAGCAGAATGTCTTCGCTTCGTTGGGGCCTGACGCTTCTCAACGCCGCAATCGGGCTGTACACCCTGCACCGCAAGCAGATAGACGATTTCGGGCCGGAGGCGTTGGCTGTGCTGGTCGGGTCGATTGCGGTTGCTCAACTGGCCTACTACGTCATCGCTGCGCGCCATGCGCGGTGAATCATCCGCTGCCACCAGAACCCGGCCGGTTCTGCTTCCACCTCACCCGCGCGGTAATCACGGTAAACCACGATGCAGTTGCAACCCTACGATGCACCCTCCAGCAAAGGCTTGTGGAAGATGGAAACAACCCTCACTGCACATGCGCAACGCCTCACGCCAGGCAACTGGACACACCTTGAACAGTGCCGCAGATGGCCAGAGATTTTTTCGCTTTCCTGCATACCGCAAAGGGCCCATAAGCTTCTGGAAAGCAACCGCATGGGAGTGAGCAAATGGATTGGCAGCCAATGATCACGCGCCCACCGTTGATTGATTTCATGCCACGTGCATCGGCGGTCGCTGCAAGTCATGCACCTTCATCCGTCGCCGCAGAGCTGCTGGTACGCCACCGGCATCCATATGCGTCGGCAATCCGCATTTTCCGCTGACGAACAGGTTCGACCAGGGACGGTCATGAACAGAAATCCATATGCGGCCCGGCAAGCCCAGCCTGTGAATCCACAGGTTTTTCTGCTTGCAGAGCTTGAAGCCTCCAGCGAGTACTCCTGCCGTGCCGTTTCCTCGCCGGTTGAACCCACAGCCGGGTCCGGCGGCAGCGTGGCCATGTCCCGGTCAGTCACTGAAGGCGAAGACTACATACTGGTACGCCGTGTCATCCTCGGCTCCAATGACGCCTTCAAGACGTTGGTGCAGAAGTATCAGCGATTAAGCGCCACCGTGATTGCTCGGTTGGTGCCTGATCCGGAGGACGTACGCGACCTGAATCAGGAATGCTATCTGCAGGTTTACCGGCACCTGCATACATTCCGCTTCGATTCGTCATTGGCCACGTGGATTGCCCATGTGGCGCATTCAACCGCGTACAGACATCTACGAAAGCACAGGGCCATTCCCATGCCCGACAGCACCCTTCAAACCCTGCTCGACGAACAGGTGCTGCCGCAGGATCTTGCCGGGCCTCTGATTCAGAACCAGGTAGTCCAAGTGCTGCGTGCCGCCATTGCGCGTCTGGGTGCTGTGGAGCGTGAGATGCTGCAGAAGCATTACTTTGAGGAGATGCCCATCGCCGACATCGCAAGGGTGACAGGGCTTGCAGTTGGCACGATAAAAAGCCACCTCAGCCGCGCCAGAGCCAGGCTTCGGCTTTCACTGAATGAAATGACCTAGCCGCCTGCGACCGTGTGCTCACCCACTCCCCGTCAAGCGCCCGAAAAACCTCGTATTGACCCGCCTGCCACGTCGCCTTCTGCCGATGATGCCTGCGATGGCATGACAGAGGACGTTGATGAAAATCTAGCCGACGACATCATCGAGATCATCACCCCAGCGGCCAACAACGATGAGCAGGTTTTCCGTTGGCTGCTACGGCTGCTTTTCATCGCGATGGCGCTGACCGCTGTTGCTTGTACTTTGCCCTTTTGAAGGCCTTTACCGGCTGCGCCATAACACCCTCGCTGCGGGCGAACTCCGCTTGCGGTGATCCCCAAAGAAGATTTGTTCATGGCGCACCGAATAGTGCCGGCAATGCTGTTACCTGTCCCGTCGCTTCTGACGCGCGGGTTTGCATCAACGCCGCTTGCCCTTCCCGATCGGCCGCCATTGCGCGCCGCGACCGGTGCTTTTGCGCTCGGTAGCCTGCTCGGCTTGGCGCTGGGCAAGTTTGGCCGCAGCCGTGGCCACTTCCTCGCGCAGCTTGAGGTAGTTCTGCAGGCGGCTTTCTTCGATGTCGCCGTTCTCGATGGCTTCCTGCACCGCGCAGCCCGGCTCTTGGTCGTGCGCGCAGTTGCGGAACCGGCACAGCTGGGTCAGCGCTTCGATGTCGGCAAAGCCGCCTTCGGCCAGGGTTTCCTCGCCGGTTGGCTTCAGCTCGCGCATGCCGGGCGTATCGATCAGACACGCGCCGGTCGGCAGCGACATCAGCGCGCGGTACGTGGTGGTGTGGCGGCCGCGCGAATCGTTCACGCGCACCGTGTTGGTCTTCATCCGTTCCTCGCCCAACAGCGTGTTGGTGAGCGTGGATTTGCCGGCACCCGACGAGCCCACCAGCACGATGGTGTGGCCGGGCTGCAGCCACGGCATCAGTGCCGCCACGCTGGCCGGGTCTTTGCCATTGATCGCCAGCAGCGGGATGTCCTGCGCGGCCAACTCTTCCAGCACCGCCAGCGCATCTTCGCTGTATTCGGTCTGGTCAGCCTTGGTCAGCACCACTACCGGCGCCGCACCGCCGCCGCCCACCAACAACAGATAGCGCTCGATGCGGCGTGGGTTGAAGTCCGAATCCAGCCCGCAGACGATGAACACCGTGTCGATGTTCGCGGCAATCACCTGCTGGTGGTAATGCTCACCGGCCGCGCCGCGCTTGATCGAGGTGCGCCGCGGCAACAGCGCAACAATGCGAATGCCCTCCAGCAACACCCAATCGCCCACCGCCGCGCGCTCATGGCTGGGGAAGCGCGGGCGCTGCCATTCCGGGGGCGATTCGGTCTTCAGGCTGGCCTCGGGCGCATCGGCCACCACGTAGCCGGAGCGGTGCTGTTCGATCACCCGCGCCGGCCGTGCCTGTGGATGGGCGGCAAAGGCCGCCTGCCAGCTCGGCTCCTCGGGGGCGCCAGACCAAGGCCAGCCAATAAAGCGGAGCTGCTCGAAATCGATGGAATCTCTCATCCGGCAATTCTACCGGGCCCGGTGGCGAGTACTGGCACAGCGCGATGTGGGAAGTGCCCGCAAAGGCCCCTCGCCAGCCCTTTTGGTTGGCAATGGAACCTTCGCCCCGCAGCGCAACAATTCAGCTACCATGCGGCTTCCATGCCTTTGACAGTACTGCCGAAATGTCAACCCCCGCCAAACCGCTCGCCATCCGTGAACGTCTGTCCGAAGTCCGCTACGAAATCCGTGGTGAACTGGCCCGACGAGCGCGGGAGCTGGAGGCGCAGGGGCGCACGCTGATCAAGCTCAACATCGGTAATCCCGGCGCCTTTGGTTTCCGCGCCCCGGAACACCTGCAGCGCGCCATCGCCGACGACATGGGCCGTACCGATCCCTACACCCACCAGCAGGGCCTGCCGGTGGCGCGTGAAGCCATCGCCAATGCGTATGCCCGTCGCGGCGCGCCCGATGCCGTGGCCGACCGCGTGTTTCTGGGTAATGGCGTGTCCGAGCTGATTGATCTGTCGCTGCGGGCGCTGCTCAACCCCGGCGATGAAGTGCTGGTGCCCTCGCCCGATTACCCGCTGTGGTCGGCGGCCACCATCCTCAACGACGGCCGCCCGGTGTATTACCGCTGCCGCCCGGAAAACGGCTTCCTGCCCGACCCGGTGGAGATGGAAACGCTGGTGTCCTCGCGCACCCGCGCCATCGTGCTGATCAACCCCAACAACCCGGCCGGCGCCAGCTACCCGCGCGAGCTGCTGGAAAAAATCGTGGCCGTCGCCCGCAAGCACAACCTGTTGCTGCTGGTGGACGAAATCTACGACCAGATTCTTTACGACGATGCGCAGTTCCAGCCGGTCGCGCCACTGGCCGGTGACCACCCGTGCCTGACCTTCAGCGGCCTGAGCAAGGTGCACCGTGCCTGCGGCTGGCGTGTGGGCTGGATGCTGCTGTCCGGTGCCGGCGAGCGCCTCGGCGAGTTCCGCGCCGCGCTGGATCTGCTCAGCGCGCTGCGCCTGTGCGCCAACGTGCCCGGCCAGTACGCCATCGAAGCGGCCGTGAGCGGCGCGGACACCATCAGCGCGCTGTGCTCGCCCGGTGGCCGGCTGTACGAAACCCGCCGCGCGGTCATCGAGGCCTGTGAGGCCAGTGAGCACCTGTCGCTGGTGGCGCCGTCCGGTGCGCTGTATGCCTTCCCGGCCGTGGTAGGGCCGGCGGCACAGGGCTTTGACGACCACAATTTCGCCCTGCAGTTGATGGAAGAAGAAGGCGTGCTGGTGGTGCCCGGGTCCAGCTTCAACGTGCCCTACCGCAACCACTTCCGCGTGACCCTGCTGCCGGAGGCCAGCGTGATGCGTGATGTGTTCAGCCGCATCGACAAACTACTGGCGCGCCGTGCCGAGGCGGTGACCAAGGTCGTTCCGCTGAAGTCGCGCCGGGCCTGATCACACGATGACCATGAATTCCAGCGACACATCGTTGCGCTACCTCGCACTGGGCGACTCCTACACCATCGGTGAAGGTGTGCCTGCGCCGGGCACCTGGCCGTATCAACTGGCAGCCGCCCTGCGCGCGGAAGGCATCAGCCTGGAAGACCCTCAGGTCATCGCCACCACCGGCTGGACCACTGACGAACTGGCCGCTGCCATCGACGAAGCCGCACCGCAGGGGCCGTTCGCGTTGGTCAGCCTGCTGATCGGCGTCAACAACCAATACCGGGGCCGGCCGCTGGCCGAGTACCGGCAGCAGTTCGAACAGCTGCTGCAGCGCGCGATTGCCCTTGCTGGTGAAAACCCGGCACGGGTGCTGGTGCTGTCCACACCGGACTGGGGCTTCACGCCTTACGCCCAGGCCAATGGCCGCGATGCCGCCCAGGTTGCCCGTGAGATCGACGACTTCAACGCCGCCGCCAGCGCCTGCTGCGGTGATTACAACGTGGCCTTTGTCGACATCACCGCCACCAGCCGGGACGACGGCGCCAACCCGGCGATGCTGGTCGAAGACGGCCTGCACCCCTCGGCGCTGATGTACCAGCGTTGGATGCAACAGGCGCTGCCGGTGGCCGCCGCGCTGCTCAAGGCTCAAACGCCGGCGTGACTACCCAGAGCGCTCCTCATCAGGCCATGACCGCCGATGATGCCCGCGCCATCGCCACTGCCTTTGCCCCTGCCCGGCCTTGGAAGAATTGGGGCGACTACTGCTACGCCCTGATGAAGCTGCGCAGCGATCCGCTGTATCCCGGCGTGCTCGCAGCCCTGCGAGGCAGCCAAGGCCCCGTGCTCGACCTGGGTTGCGGCCTGGGCCTGCTGGCCCACGCGCTGCGCCAGGACGGCCAACGCATGACCTACCTGGGCGTGGACAACGACGCCGCCAAACTCCGCCGGGCCAGCATCGCTGCGGCCGGTGCCGCCTTGCCGGGCGTTCATTTCAACGCCGTGGACCTGGCCACCACGCTCCCCAGCCATCAAGGCAGCGTCGCTGTGCTTGATGTGCTGCAGTATCTGACAGCCGAGGGCCAACGCACCCTGCTGCGGCATACTGCGGCAATGCTGGGGCATGGCGACCGGCTGGTGATCCGCATGACGGTGGCCGATGGCAGCCGGCGCAGCCGCGTTTCGCGCATTGGCGACCGGGCGGCCAACCTGATCGGCTGGATGCGCTCGCAGCCGCGCCATTACCTGGATCTGGACGTCATCTGCGCTTATCTGCAGCAATGCGGGCTCTCCGTCACCGCCACACCGCTGTACGGCAACACCCCCTTCAACAACTGGCTGCTGGTCGCAAAGCGCGATTGAGCCACGACTCAGCCGTTTGCACCGATAATTGCGCCATTCCTTTTCCGCCGACCGTTCTGGCCGGCACATCAACGAGATTCCCGTGAAAAAGACCTACCGCCTCGACCTTGAAGGCAAGCACCCCGACCGCCTGCTGGAAGCCAGCAAACACGACATCCGCAAGTACACCAAGCGTGAGCGTGGCAAGGCCCTGCCGGCCGGCGCCGATGTCTGGGGCTTCGACAGCAAGCTTGGCGTGGACGAAGCCTCGGCCAAGCCGGTGGCCTATGACGAGCTGTTCCGCGCGATTGATGCACTGGTCGCCGGTGGCAACACCCAGTTCTACGTCGAAGTGCTGAGCAAGTCCGGCAAGCGCACCCCGCGCCCGGCCGCTGCAGCGGAAGCCGCATCCGGCTCGGAAAACGACTTCGAAGATTGATTCACTGCGGTGGTAACGCTGCCGACATGGGGCGCTGCCACTGAGGTAACAGCACGTCATTGACGCGAGGCTGTTCAGGAATACAAAAAGCCGCGAATCCTGCTTGGAATCGCGGCTTTTTTTATTTGCGTAAAGCCCCCTCTCCCCAACCCCTCTCCCGCAAGGGGAGAGGGGCTATGTTCAATGCAATTGAAGCGTCGCTTGCAACCGCAGTTTTGAAGCCCCTCTCCCGCGAGCGGAGACGGGCTATGTTCAATGCAAGTTGAAGCGACGCTTGCAACCGCAGTTTTGAAGCCCCTCTCC